>NZ_JBFRHE010000001.1:0-1697861 GCF_052115715.1 Allobosea sp. 2KB_26 | reverse complement strand
CAGACCCTATCCCCACTCAGATCGCAGAGCCGAAGAGCTGCCGCGCTGGCTCCATCACTACAACTGGCATCGCCCCCATGGCGGCATCCAGGCCAATACACCCATCAGCAGACTCGCTCTCGGCGAGGACAACCTGTTGACGCTCCACAGCTAGATCATCGGATTGGATACGATATCCGGTCCGATGATCTAGCAGCGCTCAGACCGCGGCGACGCGCTCGGGCTCAGCGGCGTCGTAATCGGCCTCCCTGGCGAGGATGCGCTGCATGCGACGCTCGTCGAGCGAGTTCTCCCATTTCGCCACAACGATCGTCGCGACGCCATTGCCAATCAGGTTGGTGAGGGCGCGCGCCTCCGACATGAAGCGGTCGACGCCGAGGATCAGGGCGATCGACGCCACGGGGATCGTGCCGACAGAGGCCAGCGTCGCAGCGAGCACGATAAAGCCGGAGCCCGTGACGCCGGCTGCGCCCTTCGAGGTCAGCAGCAGAACGGCAATGATACCGATCTCCTGCGACAGGCTCAGCTCGGTATTGGTAGCCTGGGCGAGAAATATCGCAGCCATCGTCAGATAGATGCAGGTGCCGTCGAGGTTGAAGGAGTAGCCGGTCGGGATGACCAGGCCGACGACGTTCTCCTTGCAGCCGAGATAGCTCATCTTGGCCATCATCCGCGGCAGGACGCTTTCGGACGAGGAGGTGCCGAGCACGATCAGCAGCTCTTCCTTGATATAGGCGATGAACTTCACGATGCTGAAGCCATGCAGCCGGGCGATCGTGCCGAGCACAAGAAAAATGAAGATCAGGCAGGTCGTGTAGAATGCGGCCATGAAGCTGCCCAGCGACAGCAGCGTGCCGATGCCGAATTTTCCGATCGTGAAGGCCATCGCGCCGAACGCACCTATCGGTGCTGCCTTCATGATGATGCCGACGATCTTGAAGAAGACCTGGGCGATATCGTCGACGAAGTGCAGGACCGGCTTGCCGCGCTCTCCAAGCATCTGCAGAGCGAAGGCAAAGAGCAGGGCGAAGAACAGCACCTGCAGGATTTCGCCGGTTGCGAAGGCGCTGACCACGGTCGTCGGGATGATGTCCGTCAGGAAGCCAATGGTGCTCTGCTCCTTCGCCTTGGCCGTGAACGACGCGATGGCGCTGGTATCGAGACCGCCGACATCGACGTTCATGCCGACGCCGGGTTTCCAGAGATTGATCACGACGAGCCCGACGATGAGGGCAAGCGTCGTCACCACTTCGAAATAGAGCAGCGCCTTCACGCCGACGCGGCCCACCTTCTTCATGTCGTCCATCGAAGCGACGCCGTGCACGACGGTAAGAAAGATGATCGGCGCGATGATCATCTTGATGGCCTTGATGAAGGCGTCGCCGAGCGGCTTCATCGCTTCGCCGGTATGCGGATAGAAATGCCCGACCAGCACCCCGATCGCGATGGCGGTCAGCACCTGGACATAAAGATGCGTCCACCAGGGACCCTGATGACCGCGCGTGATCGCTGCTGTCGACATGGGAAATCCCTCAAGACGGGCACTTGTCTCCGTGCGCCATCCTGGAAAGAGGCTACGCTCGTCTTGGTCCCGCGACAAGCGAAACGCGGCACTGCCGTTGGGGGCCGCGCCGCGTCCTGTGGCCTGATTGCGAACGTTACTCGGCCGCTTCGACCTTCAGCACGCCGCGACGGATCTGGTCCTCCTCGATCGACTCGAACAGGGCGCGGAAATTGCCCTCGCCAAAGCCGTCATCACCCTTGCGCTGGATGAACTCGAAGAAGATCGGCCCGAGCACCGTGCCGGAGAAAATCTGGAGCAGCACCTTGCTCATCCGACCCTTCTTCGAACCGACCGCGACCGCGCCCTCGCCATCGATCAGGATGCCGTTGGCCTTCAGCCGCTCGGCCGGTTCGCCATGGCTGGGGACACGCGCATCGACGCGCTCATAATAGGTTGCCGGCGGCGCCGGCATGAAGGGCAGGGCGTTCTGGCGCAACAGCTCGACGGTGGCGTAAATGTCGCGAGCGCCGAGCGCGACATGCTGGATGCCCTCGCCCTTGTATTGGCGCAAGTACTCTTCGATCTGGCTCTTGTCGTCGAGCGACTCGTTAATCGGGATGCGGATCTTGCCGCAGGGCGAGGTCAGGGCGCGCGAGATCAGGCCTGTGAGCTTGCCTTCGATATTGAAGAAGCGAATCTCCCGGAAGTTGAAGAGTTTGCCATACCAGCCTGCCCAATGGTCCATGCGGCCGCGATGGACGTTATGGGTGAGGTGGTCGAGATAATAGAGACCAGCCTGCTCGGGGTGCGGATCCGCCTCGTCGATCCACTCGAAATCGACATCCCAGATCGAGCCCTTCTCGCCATAGCGCTCGACGAAATACAGGATCGAGCCGCCAATGCCCTTCACGGCGGGAATTTGCAGTTCGCCGGGGCCGACCTTGCTTTCATAGGGCTCGGCGCCAAGCGACACGGCGCGCTCGAAAGCATGCCTGGCATCGACGACACGGAAAGCCATGGCGCAGGCGCAGGGGCCGTGCTCGGCCGCAAAGCGCTGGGCAAAGGAATCCGGCTCGGCATTGACGACGAAATTGACGTCACCCTGACGGTACAGCGTGACCTTCTTGGAGCGATGTCGGGCGACAGCGGTGAAGCCCATCTGCTGGAAGAGCGGGCCGAGCGTCTCTGGCTCGGGATGGGCGTATTCGACGAACTCGAAGCCGTCCGTTCCCATCGGATTGGCCTCGGAAATAGCGGGAGGGGCGGTGTCGTGCGGAAATGGACCCATGACGTTCTCCTCTGGATGTGATTGCCGACATGGTCGCGCACGGCGAAGGCAAGAAGCTTGCAAAATGCCGCGTCATGGCGCGAGATCCGCACAGCTTGTGCAGGGAGGCCGCCAATGGCGCGCGATGTGAGCGGTCTCGATTCCTTCGACTGGCGCCTGATCGATGCGCTCCAGCAGGATGCCTCCCTGACGAATGGCGCGCTGGCCGAGAAGGTCGGGCTGTCGGCGAGCCAGATTTCCCGCCGGCGCCAACGGCTCGAGGAGGAGGGGACGATCCGCGGCTACCGCGCGCTGATCGATCCGGCGGCGATCGGGCTCGGGGTGACCGTCTTCATCCATGTCGCGTTGAACACGCATTCGCGCGACAATGCCCGCCGCTTTCGCGATCTCGTCAGGCTGACTCCCGCGATCCTGGAGGCGCATGCCCTGACAGGTGAGGCGGATTATCTGCTCAAGGTTGCGGTCGGTGATCTCAAGGAGCTCTCGCGCTTCGTCAACGAGATCCTGATGCCGCATGAAAGCGTCGCGCGGGTTCGCTCGGAAATCGCGCTTGAGACATTGAAGGAGCCGGGGCTCCTGCCGTTGCCTTCGTCATGATCGCGTCAAGGTTCCCCTCCATGCGGAGCGGCTTGTGAAGCCCGTGGCCCGGGTGCAGGTTACGCCGCCGCTTTGCGGTGAATGGCCTAAACGAGGGAGCCTCTCGATGTTCAACGCAAAATCACTCCTGGACGCGCTGGTCAGCGCCGGCAATCAGGCCGGGCAGCAGGCTGGCCAGTCCGGGGGGCTCGGCGGAATGCTGGGCAATCTGGCGCAACAGGTTCAGCAGGCCGGTGGTTCGGGTGGAATTGGCGGCCTCGTCGGCAGCGTGCTCGGCCAGGCGACGCAGGGCATGCAGGACGCCGCGCGCCAGACGGGACTGGAGCAGAAGGCGAGCGACGTTCTCGGCCAGGTCTCCGGCGGCAAGACACCCGACCAGCTGCTCGAGCAGGCCAAGGGGATGTTCAGCAGCAATCCGGCCGTGGCGACTGCGGTGCTCGGCGGCCTCGGCGCCTTGCTCTTCGGTTCCTCGACAGGGCGTTCGGTTGCCGGCTCTGCGGCGAAACTCGGCGGCCTCGCGCTGATCGGCGGCCTCGCCTACAAGGCCTATCAGAACCATCAGGCCGGCAAACCCCTGCTCGATCTGAAGCGTCAGGAGGTTCTGCCGGCGCCGGCCGGGACCGGTTTCGAGCCGGAGGCCGCAAGCGAGGCGACGGCTCTGATCTTCATCCGGGCGATGATCGCAGCCGCTGCCGCCGACGGTCATATCGACACGGAAGAGCGCAACGCCATTCTGGGCGGCCTGCGCGAAGCCGGTTTCGATCCGGAAGCCAATACGTGGCTCGCCCATGAAATGGCCAATCCGGCTTCGGTCGATGTCCTTGCCGAGGCCGCGGAAACGCCGGAGCTCGCGGCGCAGATTTACACGGCGGCTCGCATCGCCATCAATCCCGATACGCCGGCAGAGAAGGACTTCCTCGCCGGGCTTGCGGGCTCGGTCGGCCTCGATGCCGAACTGGTCGCCAATATCGACGCGGCCGCGAGCGCGGCGAAAGCCTGACGCTGCTTCAATCGACGCGATCAGGATGCGCGGCGCGCGCCCTGATCGTCTTCGAAGACCGGTCGGAAGAACGAGCGTTCATAGCTGATGATGAAGCGCTGCTTCTCATTCATCGCCACGGCCGCCAGGCATTCCTCGTCCTTGAACGAGGCGGTGCGATACTCTTCATAGGCCGCAAGCGACGGAAAGCTGAACATCGCCAATGCGACGTTCGATGTGCCTTCCGAGGGCATGAAATAGCCGTGATGCTTGCCGCCGAATTTCTCGACCAGCCTGATCCAGAGCTTGCCATAGGCCTCGAAGGCCGGCAGCTGGTAGGGATCGACGACATAGCGCAAATGGCAGGTGATCATCGTCATGCTGCCTTCGCGTTGGCGAGGAAGCTCCTCATCCGCTCCAGCGCGCGTTCGATGTTCTCCAGCGAGTTGGCATAGGACAGGCGGATATAGCCTTCGCCATGGACGCCGAAATCGGGCCCGCCGATCGTCGCGACACCCGCATCCTCGAGCAGGGCTGAGGCGAGTTTCTTCGCCTTCCACCCGGTCTTCGAGATATTCGGGAAGGCGTAGAAGGCGCCCTTCGGCACGGCGCATGACACATCGGGCAAGGCGTTCAACCCGGCGACCACCGCCTTCCGGCGCCGATCGAACTCGGCGACCATGGCATGCACCGCGTCCTGTGGGCCGGTGAGCGCGGCGAGCCCCGCCCATTGCGCCGGGGCGTTGACGCATGAATGCGAATTGACCGCGAGCTTTCGGGCATTGTCGTAGAGCGGCTTCGGCCAGACCGAGAACCCCATGCGCCAGCCGGTCATGGCATAGGTCTTGGACCAGCCATTGAGCAGGATCAGCCGGTCGCGAATTTCGGGATAGCTCAGCAGGCAGACGTGTTTCTCGCCGTCATAGAGCATCTGGTCGTAGATCTCGTCCGACATCACCGCGACATCAGGGAAGCGGCTGAGCCCGGCGACGAGCTTGTCCACCTCGGCCTTCGGGGTGACGCCGCCGGTCGGGTTTGCCGGCGAATTGACGATCAGCAGCCGGGTCTTGGGCGTGATCAGCGAGAGCGTCTCCTCGGCCGAGAAGGCAAAGCCGTTCTCCTCGCGGATCGGGACCGGGATCGGGGTCGCGCCGGTGAACTCGATCATCGAGCGATAGATCGGGAATCCGGGATCGGGATAAAGGATCTCGGCGCCGGGCTCGCCGAACATCAGGATCGCCATGAACATGGTGACCTTGCCGCCCGGCACGATCATCACCTCTTCCGGCGAGACGTCGACCGAGAAGCGCTTGTGCAGGTCGGCGGCGACCGCCTCGCGCAGCGGCAGGATGCCATTGGCCGGCGTATAGCCGTGATGGCCGTCGCGTAGCGCCTTCACCGCGGCCTCGACGATTTGGCCGGGCGTCGGGAAATCGGGCTGGCCGATGCCGAGATTGATGATGTCCTTGCCCTTGCGCTGCAGCTCGGTCGCTCGTGCCAGCACGGCGAAGGCGTTTTCCTCGCCGATCCGGGCGAAGGAGGAGACGGTCTGCAGCGTCATGGTGCGTTTTCCTCTGCAAGCTCTCGACGACGCGGCCCTATCACGGGCTTTGCGCCGGCACGGTGCGCTGTCTTGGCCGGAAACGCGGGGGCGATGCAAGCCCGCCGTCTGCGCGGGCTGCCGGGCGGCCGCGCATTTGGAACACTTGCAAACTGCGGGAGCGCGACCTTTCCTGCGCAGGCGGCATCTGCACGGATTGGCGAAGTAATTTGTGTGCTGTATGCAGAATGCAGGTGACGCGATTTGGTCGAATTTGGCTCTTGTCGCGCGCATGGCGATCGGCATGATTGGCTGGTCAAATCGATTTAAAGACCACGGCGGAAGCGGCGCGAAGGCTGCGGGCCGGTGCGAGAGGGAATGACGGGGATGGCCAAGACGCCAGCGAAGAAGTCGGTCCGCAAGATCAAGCCGGAGCAGCTGCGCTCCAAGGCCTGGTTCGACAATCCCGCCAATGCCGACATGACCGCGCTCTATATCGAGCGCACCATGAATTTCGGTCTGTCGCGCGATGAGCTGCAGTCGGGCCGCCCGATCATCGGTATCGCCCAGACGGGCTCCGATATTGCGCCCTGCAACCGTCATCATATCGAGCTTGCCGCCCGCGTCCGCGACGGCATCCGCGAGATGGGCGGCGTGCCCTTCGAGTTCCCGATCCACCCGATCCAGGAAACCTGCAAGCGCCCGACCGCGAGCCTCGACCGCAATCTGCAATATCTCTCGCTCGTCGAGATCCTCTACGGCTATCCGCTCGACGGCGTCGTGCTGACGACCGGCTGCGACAAGACCACCCCGGCCCAGATCATGGCTGCGGCCACGGTCGACATCCCGGCCATCGCGCTGCCGGGCGGGCCGATGCTGAACGGCAATTTCCGCGGCGAACGCACCGGTTCGGGCACGATCGTCTGGAAGGCGCGCCAGATGATGGCCGCCGGCGAAATCGACTATCGCGGCTTCGTCGATCTGGTGGCGTCGTCGGCTCCGTCGGCCGGCCACTGCAACACGATGGGCACGGCCTCGACCATGAACTCGCTGGCCGAGGCGATGGGCATGACCCTGCCCGGCGGCGCCGCCATCCCGGCGCCCTATCGCGACCGCTATGAGATGGCCTATCACACCGGCAAGCGCATCGTTGAGATGGTCTGGGAGAACCTGATCCCGTCGAAGATCCTGACGCGCGAAGCCCTGGAGAACACCATCGTCGTCAACTCGGCGATCGGCGGGTCCACCAATGCGCCGATCCATGTCAACGCCATCGCCAAGCATATCGGCGTGAAGCTCGACAACGAGGATTGGACTGCGATCGGCTACGACATCCCGCTGCTGGTCAACCTGCAGCCCGCCGGCGAATATCTCGGCGAGGATTTCTACCGCGCCGGCGGCGTGCCTGCCGTGGTTGCCGAACTCGTCGCCAAGGGCAAGATCAAGCCCGCCATCACCGCCAACGGCAAGACGCTGGCCGAGAACTGCGAAGGCTTCTTCTCCGGCGATCGTCGCGTCATCAAGGCCTATGACGAGCCGATGAAGGCGCAGTCCGGCTTCCTCAACCTGCGCGGCAACCTGTTCGATTCCGCGATTATGAAGACCAGCGTGATCACGCCGGAATTCCGCAAGCGCTATCTCGAGAACCCGAAGGACCCGATGGCCTTCGAGGGCAAGGCGATCGTCTTCGACGGGCCCGAGGATTACCACCACCGCATCGACGATCCGTCGCTCGAGATCGATGAGCACAGCGTGCTCTTCATTCGCGGCGTCGGGCCGATCGGCTATCCCGGTGCGGCCGAGGTCGTGAACATGCGGCCACCGGATTACCTGATCAAGAAGGGCATCACGGCGCTGGCTTGTATTGGTGACGGCCGCCAGTCCGGCACGTCGGGCTCGCCCTCGATCCTGAATGCCTCGCCGGAAGCGGCGACCGGCGGCGGGCTTGCGCTGCTGAAGACCGGCGACAAGGTCCGCATCGACCTGAAGAAGCGCACGGCCGACATCCTGATCTCCGACAAGGAACTGGACGAGCGCCGGGTCGCGCTGAAGGCGGCTGGTGGTTACAAGTATCCGAAGAGCCAGACCCCCTGGCAGGAGATCCAGCGCAAGATCGTTGGCGAGCTCTCCGAGGGCATGGTGCTGAAGCCGGCGGTCAAGTACCAGAAGATCCACAAGAAGTTCGGCGTTCCGCGCGACAACCACTAGATCGCGCTGCGTTTGGACGAATCGTCCAAACGCAGAAAACATGATCGACTCTTATAGTTTAGAGCATGCTTTGATGCGAAAAACCGTTGCCACTTTTTCGCAGCATGCTCTAGCGGGGCGTCCCTGGCGGGAGAGCGTGTCGCGGTGCTGCTCACGCTGAGGCAGATCGAGGTTTTCCGCGCCGTGATGCGCGCCCGCACCATCGTCGGTGCGGCGCGCGATCTCGGGATCGCCCAGCCGACCGTGACCAAGACGGTGCGGCGGATCGAGGATATCTGCGCCTTCGCCCTGTTCGACCGGCATGGCGGCCGCCTGACGCCGACGGCGGAGGCGCATCGTCTTCTCGGTGAGGTCGACATCGCCTTCGACCAGCTCGAAGGCGCTTTGGCGCGGGCGCTCAGGCTGGCACGGGCCGATACGGGCACGCTCCGGCTCGGCGCCTCGCCGAGCATTGGCCGCGTCCTGATCCCGCGCGCAGCCGCCAGCCTGCTGAAGGACCATCCCGGGCTCAGCCTGCATCTCGATATCCTGTCGGTCAGCCAGGTGATGGAGTATCTGCTCTCGGCACAAGGCGAGGGCGCGGTCACCTTGTTCCCCATCCTTCACGCGGGAATTCGGAGCATATCGGTCGGGACGGGCAAGGCGGTTGCCGTGTGTCCGCGTGACTGGCCGCTGGCTTCGGCCAAGCGCCTGTCGCCCTCGGCTCTGGCCGGCATTCCGATCATCGTGTTCGAGCCACAATCCGTGCATGGTCAGGTCGTCGACGCGGTGCTGCGCGACGGTGGCGTCGTCCCAGAGCGGACGCATGTCGCAAGATTCGCCGAAACCGCGATTGCGCTTGCCGAGGCGGGGCTCGGTCTTGCCATCGTCGACCGTTTCAGCGCGCTGGCGGCCAACCGCGATGCGGTCGCACTCCTGCCGCTCGATCACCCCGCCCAGTACGAGGTCTTCCTGCATCGAAATGTCGAGCGCGCGCGCAGCCGCCTGATCCAGCATTTCGAGACGGTTTTGCGGGCCGAGATCTCCAAAGTCGGGGCTGATCTATAGCCTCAGGCTATCGCGGGGCGCAGGATTCGCTGTTGTCGCCCCTCCCCATCGATGGCCTTGTCGTTTGCAATAAGAGCAGGAGGAAACATCATGACGGACCCGTTGGCGCTTACCCCCATTCGGCCGGGCCCCCTGAGCAGGCGTGAGGCGATGGCGGCGGCGCTCGGGCTGCTTGCGGCAACGGCTGCCGGGCCGGCGCGGGCCCAGGCCTATCCGGTGCGGGCCATGCAGCTCGTCGTGCCCTTTGCTGCAGGTGGTGGCGTCGATGTCGTGACGCGCGTCGTGGCCGAAGCGGCGGGCGACGTGCTAAAGCAGCGCTTCGTCATCGAGAACCGCGGCGGTGCTGCCACGATCCTAGGCTCCCAGACCGTCGCCAAGGCGGAGCCCGACGGCTACACGCTGCTCGCTGCGCCGACCACGATGGTGATCAATCCCGCGCTGAAGGCGAATGTGCCCTTCGACTGGGAGAAGGATTTCGTCCCGGTCGCGATGATCGCGAAGCTACCCTTCGTGGTTGCGGCCGGGAAATCCTATCCGGCCAATACGATGAAGGAGCTTGCTGCGCATGGCCAGGCCAGCAAGCGGCCGATCACCTTCGGTTCGGGCGGCACCGGCACGGTCGCGCATCTGGCTGGAGAATTCTTCGGCCTGGTCTCCGACACCAAGGTCCAGCACGTGCCCTATCGCGGCGAAGCGCCGGCTTTGACTGATGCGATCAGCGGCAATATCGACGTCATGTTCTCGACGCTTGCCGGCGCCTCCAGCCACGTCAAGGGCGGCACGATGAAGGCGCTCGCGGTGACCACCGGCAAGCGCGCCTCGCTGTTGCCTGATGTGCCGACTGTCGCCGAGCAAGGCTATCCCGGCTACGACCTCTCGGCCTGGGTAGCCCTTGTCGCCCCCAAGGGAACGGCTCCCGAAGTGGTGCAGGTGCTGAATTCCGCGATCAATGCGGCACTGGGCCGGCCCGACGTGAATGCTCGCCTGGTCGAGATCGGCGCCGAGCCGGCGCCGGGCACGCCGGCCGAACTCGCGGCGTTCATGGCCAAGGATGCCGAAACCTGGGCAAGAGTGGTCAAGTCGGCTGCGATCAAGGTCGAGTGAGAGCGGTTCATGCTCGCGCTTCGCAAAGCCGTTCCCGCGCCCGGGCTCTGGCTCGGTGAGATATCCGAGCCGAGTGCCGGACCCGGTGAAGTGCTGCTTGAGGTGAGGGCTGCCGGCATTTGCGGCACGGATCTCCATATCGCGGACTGGTCGGGCGGGTACGAAGCGATGGCGGCCACGATGCCGGTCACGCTCGGGCACGAGTTCGTTGGCCGCGTCCTGCATCTCGGCGAAGGCACCGACGGCATCGCGGTCGGGACACGCGTAGTGGTGCGCCCCTCCGTCGTGTGCGGGCGTTGCGAGCGCTGCCGGTCGGGACGGGCCGAGGACTGCACCACGCGGACCGGCCTCGGCATTGCTCGCAATGGCGGCTTTGCAGCCCTTGCCGCCGTTCCGGCAGAGAATTGCATCACTCTTCCCGATGAACTCGACGATACGGTTGCAGCGCTCGCCGAACCCATGACGGTTTCGACCGAGGCCGTGGATACGGGCGGTGTCAAACCGGGCGATACGGTGCTGGTCATCGGGCCGGGCACGATCGGGCAAGGAGCGGCGCTCGCCGCCGAGCTGGCTGGTGCTGCGCGGGTTGTCGTGGCTGGGCGCCATGATGCGGTCCGCCTCGCCACCGTCGAGGCACTCGGCTTTCCCGACACCGTCGACACGGCCGGAACGACTTTGCGAGAGGCGCTCACGCGCGCCGGCCTGCCTGTCAGCTATGATGTGATCATCGAGGCCGCGGGCGCGCCGGCAGTGGTGCCGGAGGCGATCGATCTGCTTGCCTTGCGCGGTGTCCTTGTCATCTGCGGGATTCATCCCCGTCCGGTGCCGATCGACCTGACGGCGCTTGTGCGGCGGCACCAGCAGATTCGCGGGAGCTATCGCTCGCCATTGGCAACATGGTCGCGGGTGATTGCGCTCATGGCTGCGCAGCAGGAGCGCATCCGGCGGATGATCAGTGAAGAGATGCCGCTCGCAGCGGGGCTCGATGCCTTTGCGGGAGCAAGCAATCGCACCGCATCCAAGATCGTCCTGCGGCCATGACGGGCATGCCGTCAGGCCCGGCCGATTGGCCCGGGCCGATCTTCCTGGCGATCGGCAACAGCGTCGATCCCGCGATGCGCGGGGATTACGAGGCCTGGCACGGGATCGAGCATGTCCCCGAACGCCTGACGATGCCGGGCTTCCTCGCTGCGAAGCGTTATGTCCGGGGGCGTGGCGCCGCGGCTCGTTATCTGACGCTCTACGATCTCGACGCAGCAGAGGCTCTGGAGACGCCGGAGTACCTGCTGCTGCTCGCCAATCCGACTCCGGAAACGCTCAGGATGCGGCCGGCCATGGGTGCGTTCAGCCGCTTCGTCTATCGCGAGACGAGCCGGGCCGGACGTGGCTTCGGTCGCTATCTCGCCGGAGTGACGTGGCAGGGGAGGGGTGAAGAAGCGGTGCCGCCACCGGCTCTGGTGGACCTGGTCGGGCGTTCCGGCGTCCTTTCCGTCCGAACAGGCGTTACGCTGACGGCCAGGCCCCATCCCGCCTTCCCCGCAACGCAGGATGCGAACGTTGCGCACGCCATTGTCCTGCTCAGCGGCACAGACCGGGACGCACTGCTTGCGCTCCTGCGCGATACCCTTGCCTCCAGGATTCCGGGCCCGGCCGGTCTCACGACTTTCATCTACGAGCTGATTGCAGCCTATTGAGCGGCCTCCATGCCGGTTGCGCATCGGCGCCGAGCCTTGACGCATGACGTGAAGGGCTGACAAACGGCGCGCGCCCGGACAGTATGGGGTATCGCTCGGCCAACTCGCATCTGAAACGATTTAAAATGACCGACAGTCCGCAGATCGCTGCCTTTCGTGCACTTCACGAATCTGGCTGCTTCGTCATGCCGAACCCATGGGATGTCGGTTCGGCGCGCTGGTTGCGCGGGCAGGGTTTCAGGGCGCTGGCCACGACAAGCGCCGGTTTCGCCTTCACGCAGGGGCGGGCTGATCAGGACGTGCCGCGCGACATGATGCTCGCTCATATCGCGGATATGGTGCAGGCCGTACCGGACCTGCCGATCAACGCCGATTTCGAGAATGGCTATGCCAACGAACCGGCCGATGTCGCGCTCAATGTGAAAGCCTGTGTGGCGACCGGTGTCGCCGGGCTCTCGATCGAGGATGCGACCGGCCGTGATGACGTCCCGCTCTATCCCTTCGAGCTCGCGGTCGAGCGGATCCGCGCTGCGCGTCGGGCAATTGACGAAACCGGCTCCGGCGTTCTGCTGACGGCTCGTGCCGAGTGCTTTCTCACTGGCCACGGCGACCCGCTGAATGAATCGGTCAGGCGCATTGCTGCCTATGCCGAGGCGGGTGCCGATGTGCTTTATGCCCCCGGACCAAAGACACGCGAGCAGATCGCAGCGATAGTCGCGGCCGCCGGGGGTAAGCCGGTCAACGCGCTGATCTATGGCGATTTCGGCCTGACGGTATCTGATGTCGCCGCACTCGGTGTCCGGCGCATCTCGATCGGCGCGGCACTGGCGCGCGCCGCCTGGGCTGCCTTCATCGAGGCGACCCGCCTGATCACCGAGCAGGGCAGTTTTGCCGGCTTTGCCGGCAACGGGCCGTCGGCCCCGCTCAACACGTTCTTCGAGGATGACCTCAAGGCGCGCTCGTGAGCACTGAACTCGTCATCGCGCCCGAATGGCTCGGGCGAAGCGGTCTCTGGATGCTCGACGCCAAGGGCAGGCGCAAGGCGATCGACGCCGAGGATGCCGGTCTCTCGGAAGCGTTCGGCGATCGGCTTGAAGCCTGGATGGATGCGTTCGACGCCATCTACGACGAGGAGGACGAGGCGGCGTCCGCATTCGGAAACGAGGTCGAGCGGCTTGCCTGGGAGGCGGAGGGGACAGCTCTCCTGCATGCGGCTGCCGCCGAGCTCGGTTCTGGCTGGAAGGTTTCTCTCGATCTCTCCGCCTGGCAGGCCCGGGGCGAGCCATGACCCTTTCCCCCGATTGGAAGGCGCCGCCCTTTCCGCCGGCCAAGGTCCTGGAGGGGCGCTATTGCCGGCTCGAGCCGATCGATCCGGACCGGCATCTCGACGATATCTGGCAGGCCAATGCCGGGCACGATCACATCTGGGCCTGGATGCCGGCCCATCCGCCACAGGATCGCGAAAGCTATCGCGAGCTGCTGACGATGATGGCGGCGAAGGCCGGCATCGTGCCCTTCGCGGTGATCGACAAGGCCGACGGCAAGGCCAAGGGCCATCTCTGGCTGATGGAGATCAGGCCCGAGCACGGCGTCTTCGAAGTCGGCTACATCACCTATTCGCCGAGCCTGCAGAAAACCCGGGTCGCGACAGAGGCGATCTATCTGTGCGGCGCCTATGGTTTTTCGCTCGGCTACCGCCGCCTCGAGTGGAAATGCAATGCTCTGAACGAACCATCGAAGAGCGCCGCCCTTCGCTTCGGCTTCCAGTACGAAGGCTTGTTCCGCCAGCACATGGTGGTGAAGGGCAGGAATCGCGACACCGCCTGGTATTCGATCCTCGACAGCGAATGGCCGGTACGGGCGCAAGGCTTCCAGCGCTGGCTGGCGCCCGCGAATTTCGACGCCGAAGGCCGTCAGAAGCGGGCGCTCGCCACCTTCAACCAAACTCAGGGCCAGATCGGCGAGCTATCCTTGCGCAGGGCGACGCTCGCTGACATCCCCGCCATCCTCGCGGTGAAGAACGCGGCCTACACCCCGAACGAGTCCATTATCGGCGTGCCTTCCCTGCCGCGGATCGCTGACTATGCGCAGGTCGTGGCCGAGCATGAGGTCTGGCTTGTCGACGGCGACAACGGGCTGGATGCTGCGCTTGTTCTCGAGATCTCACCAGACGATTTCACGATCTGGAGCGTGGCGGTCTCCCCGGGGGCACAAGGGCGCAAGCTCGGCCTGCTGCTGATGCGCTTTGCCGATGAGCGCGCCGCCGCACTCGGCTTTGGTTCGGTGCATCTCTACACCCACGCAAAGTTGACCGAGCGCATCGCCTGGTATGAGCGCCTGGGCTTCGCGATCACTCATCACACTGATCTGGCCGACCGGCGCCTGACGCATATGCGCAAGCAGCTCTGATAATAAGCCGGCTTAACAAGAGGACCAAGGACATGGCAGGACGTTTGAAGGGCAAGGTCGCCGTCGTTACGGCCGCGGGGCAGGGCATCGGCCGGGCGATCGCGGAAGCCTTCGTCAGGGAAGGCGCGACGGTCTGGGCAACGGACAAGGATGTCGCGCTGCTGGAGGGAATCCCCAAGGCGAAGAAGCGCAAGCTCGACGTTCTCTCGAGCAAGGCCGTCGACGCTTTCGCCGAGAAGGTCGGACCGATCGACATCCTGGTCAATGCCGCCGGCTTCGTTCACCACGGCACCGTGCTGGACTGCGACGACAAGGCCTGGGATTTTTCCTTCGACCTCAACGTCAAGTCGATGCACCGCACGACCAAGGCCTTCCTGCCGGGGATGCTGTCGAAGGGCGCCGGCTCCATCGTCAATATCGCTTCGGGCGCCGGCTCGGTGCGCGGCATTCCGAACCGCTATGCCTATGGCGCGACCAAGGCGGCCGTGATCGGCCTGACCAAGGCGGTTGCGGCCGACTACATCAAGAAGGGCGTTCGCGCGAACGCGATCTGCCCCGGGACGATCCAGTCGCCCTCGCTCGACCAGCGCATCGCCGATCTCGCCAAAGTGACCAAGACGACCGAGGCGGCTGCGCGTCAGGCCTTCGTCGACCGCCAGCCGATGGGCCGGCTCGGCACAGCCGAGGAAATCGCCTGGCTTGCCGTCTATCTGGGGTCCGACGAGTCGAGCTACACCACCGGGCAGATTCATCTTGCCGATGGTGGCTTCGCGCTCTGACGCAGGGAAGGACGCGTCGATGCACGTCCTGGTGACAGGTGCGGCCGGCATGGTCGGCCGCAAGCTCGCAGCGCAGCTGGTGGCGGACGGTGCTCGCGCGGGCAGGGCGATCAGCAAGCTGACGCTGAGCGATGTCGTTACGCCGGAGACACCGCGGGGCTTCGACGGCGAAGTCGAGATCCGCACCGAGGATTTCGCCGACCGCGCCATCGCTGCGGAGCTGATCGGGGCCCGCCCGCTCGTGATCTTCCATCTTGCCGCGATCATTTCCGGCGAGGCCGAACGTGATTTCGACAAGGGCTATCGAGTCAATCTCGACGGGACGCGGACCCTGCTCGAGGCGATCCGCCGGGAAGGACAGAAGGATGGCGGCGCCTATCTGCCCCGCCTCGTCTTCACCTCATCGAGCGGCGTGTTCGGCGCGCCCTATCCACAGGTGATCCCGGACGAGTTCCATGCCACGCCGCTGACCTCATACGGGACGCAGAAGGCAATCGGCGAGCTGCTGCTTGCGGATTACGCGCGGCGGGGTTTCGTCGACGGCATCGGAATCCGCTTCCCGTCGATTGCCGTGCGCCCGGGCAAGCCGAACGCCTCAGCCGGCGGCTTCTTCTCCAGCATCATCCGCGAGCCGCTGGTCGGGCTGGAGGCGTCATTGCCGGTCGGCGACGACCTCGTCTTCACGCATGCGAGCCCGCGTTCGGCCGTCGGTTTCCTGCTCCATGCTGCGGGGCTGGACCGCGAAACCCTCGGCCCGCGGATCAATCTCACCATGCCGGGCGTCTTCTGCTCGGTCGGCGAGCAGATCGCGGCGCTGCGGCGCATCGCCGGCGACAAGGCGGTCAATCTGATCCGCCGCGCTCCGGACAAGGCGGTCACCGAGATCGTCGCCGGCTGGCCGACTGGTTTCGAGGCCAGGCGCGCGCTTCGACTCGGCTTCCGAGCCGAGAAGGATTTCGACGAGATCATCCGCGTCCATATCGAGGATGATCTCGGCGGGCGCCTGCCACATTGATCAACAACAAGCACCAGGAAACCCCCCATGCATATTCTCGTTCTCGGTGGCGCCGGCATGGTCGGCCGCAAGTTCATCGAAAGGTTGGCCCATGACGGCCAGCTCGGCGGCAAGCCGGTCACAAAGATCACGGCCCAGGATGTGGTCGCTGCAAGCGCGCCAGCCGCAGCACCCTTCATTTTCGACGTCGTCGTCTCCGACGTGTCGAACGAGGGGGAGGCCGAGTCGCTGATCGCGTCCCGTCCCGACCTGATCGTCCATCTCGCGGCGATCGTCTCGGGCGAAGCCGAGGCCGATTTCGACAAGGGCTATCGGATCAACCTCGACGGCACGCGCCACCTCTTCGAAGCGATCCGCAAGGTCGGCGGCGGCTACAAGCCGCGTGTTGTCTTCACCTCCTCGATCGCGGTCTTCGGCGCTCCCTTCCATGAGAAGATCGAGGACGAGTTCTTCACCACGCCACTGACCTCATATGGGACGCAGAAGGCGATCGGCGAACTGCTGCTGTCGGATTACTCGCGCCGCGGCTTCTTCGAGGGGGTCGGAATTCGCCTGCCGACGATCTGCGTGCGACCGGGCAAGCCGAACAAGGCGGCATCCGGCTTCTTCTCCAACATCATCCGCGAGCCGCTGAACGGCGAAGAGGCGGTGCTGCCGGTCTCCGATCAGGTCCGGCACTGGCATGCCTCGCCGCGTTCGGCCGTCGGCTTCCTCGTCCATGCCGCGACGATGGATACCGCCGCCATCGGTCCTCGCCGTACCCTGACCATGCCGGGCTATTCCTGCACGGTGGCGGAGCAGATCGAGGCGCTGCGCAAGGTCGCCGGCGAGAATGTGGTGAAGCGGATCAAGCGAGTTCCGGATCCGGTCATCGACGGCATCGTTGCCGGCTGGCCGCGCAATTTCAACCCGCAGCGTTCGACCGCGCTCGGTTTCAAGGCGGAATCGAGCTTCGAGGAGATCATCCGCGTCCATATCGATGACGAGCTTGGCGGCAACTTCGTCAAGTAAGCCTGAGGCTCACGGCCAACAGCAATCAGCCCCGGCATCATCCGCCGGGGCTGTTTCGTTTCAGGCGACGCAGAACTCGCCAGGGGTCTCGATCTCGGGCGCGTGGGTCCAGCCCGTTGCGCCCCAGCTCTTCAGCGCGGCCCAGGTCGAGCGGTCGAGCCGGTACTGCTCACAGGGGAACAGCCCGCCGCGCGCCGGCAGCGACTTCAGGAAGGAGCCCTCCTGCCGGAAGCCGGACTTCTCCAGCACCCGGCGCGAGGCCGGGTTGATGACGCGTGTGTCCGCCTCGATCGCCGGGATATCGAGCAAGGTGAAGAGCGTGTCGATCAGCGCCTGCGCGGCTTCGGTCGTGTAGCCCTTGCCCCAGTGCGGAGTGCCGAGCCAATAGCCGATGAAGGGGATGCCGGTCGCCTGCTTATGGGCGCCGATCATGCCGATGAGCTCGTTCGGCCGGGAGCGCGGCGTGATCGCCAGCGCCAGGTGCTCGCCGAGCGCATTGCCCTTGCGCATGGCGAAAATGAAGGGCTCGACCGCATCCGCCGGATAGGGATGTGGGATCGAGGCCGTCATCTCGGCCACGGCTTTCTCCCCAGCCTGGCGCAGGATGGCGGAAGCGTCCGCCATACGCGGCCAACGCAGCCAGAGACGGCGGGTCTCGAGCCGGAAGACATCGTCGCGGGTCAATTCGGGGAACATCGGTCTCTCCGTCGCGCAAACGAAAAAAGGGAGCTGGGACTTTGGTCCCATCTCCCCTTTCGCTTGACCTTCGGGAGACCCTTGTCGGGCCTTGCCCTTGATCCGATCGGTTCGATGGAACCGGCGGATCAAGGAACTTCCCTATCCGCCTTTTACTCTGCGGCCTCTTGGGCCGGGACTACGTTCACGAAAGCTCGGCCGAGTTTCGTCGTGAATCGGACTCGTCCATTGGTCGTCGCAAAGAGCGTATGGTCTTTGCCCATGCCAACGTTCACGCCGGCATGCCACTTGGTGCCGCGCTGACGAATAATGATGTTGCCGGCCACGACCGCCTGGTCGCCGAAGCGCTTCACGCCGAGACGCTTGCTTTCGGAGTCGCGACCATTGCGCGACGAGCCGCCTGCTTTTTTGTGAGCCATAACGCCCTACCTCGAAACTACTGTTGTCTCTCTAACCCGAATCGGCGGCAAAAGCCACCGGTTCGGAGATGAAAGCCGAAGACTGCCTGACAGGAGCTGTCAGTAGTCCTCGCCGGAAGCCTGTTCGGCCTGGTCGACCTTGGCGCGCGGGGGCTTGCCGGCCAGGAGTTCCTTGGCCTGAACAACCCACTCCTCGCGGGTGGCGCGGCCACGCAGCTTGAGCTCTTCGTCCCACTTGGCGACGTCCGCCTCGGACCAGGCGGCGATGTCGTTCCAGGAGGTGATGCCGGCAGCGCGCAGCTTCTTCTCGATGGTCGGGCCGACGCCCGAGATCAGCGAGAGGTTCGAGGCGTCGAGCGCCTCGGCCTTGGCTTCAGCCTTCGCCTTGCCCTTGACGGCGCTGGCGGCGGCCTTCACGGCAACGGTCGAAGCGTCACCCTTCTTCATCTCGGGCTTCTTGCCGCCCGTGAGAATGTCGGTGATGCGCACGATCGTCAGCTCGGCGCGGAAGCCACGCTTGCGCTTCGAGTTCTGGCGGCGGCGCTTCTTGAAGGCGATGACCTTCTCGCCGCGGGCCTGGCGCACGATCTCACCGGCAACGGTGATCTCGGCCAGTTCCTTCGCGCCGAGCGTCGACTTCTCGCCGTCGGTCAGCATCAGGACGTTGCCGAAGGCAACGGTATCGCCAGGCTCGCCTTCGAGCTTGGCAATGGTGATTTCATCGTTCGCGGCGACGCGGAACTGCTTACCGCCGGTCTTGATGACTGCGAACATCGTTGTTCTCCATGTTCAGCCCCGCCCTGTCATGGCCTCGCAAGGCGCATGCGGGACGGCTTTTTGGCAGTCGTTACGTGGTCGGGTTCACTCTTCGATCATGCCGGACACCGCAGCGCGGAGCCGGACACGCAAAAGAGATCAGGCGCGGGTTTCCCCACGCCGGACGAGGCTCGATAGTCTTGGCGGCTCCTCAGGTCAAGTCGCGCGGCGTCAGATTCGTCGGATTTATGACAGCGAGGAGACTTGTAACCGTCCGATGCGGCGTGTAGTAACCAGCCCGCTTCGACCGAAGGCGACCGCGGACAGGTGGCAGAGTGGTTGAATGCACCGCACTCGAAATGCGGCATACCCGCAAGGGTATCGGGGGTTCAAATCCCTCCCTGTCCGCCATTATCCCGCCAGGGGTTTCATCGCTCCGAGCCATGGCAGCCCCGCTTGGGAGCGCCGTTGAGCGTCAGCCGCAGAACGCCCGCAGGATCTTTCCGCTGCCATCCACTTCGATCGTCACCCGCTCCCGGCGATAATCCATCGTCATGGGCGAGCCAGGTGACAGACGTCGCACGATACTTGCGCCGGTTGCGCGCAGGACCTCGGCGTCGCTCTTGCCGATCTGTGCTGCAAGGCGCTTTACTCCTTCAGGCGAGCAGGGGCTTGGCGGAACGGCACTGGATGGCTGACCGGCCGCCGTGCAAGCAGCGAGCGCCAATGCTGCGATCGCGCCGAGGAGATGAAGAGATCTGGTCATAGGGCAAGACTATACGCGAACTGTCCTTCACAAGCCTCGTGCCTCAGCGCCGCGCCTATTTTTCGCTGAGGTGTAGGTCCAGGTTCTGCCCTCGACCCGGCTGGCTCGCACGCAGAGCCACGGCCAACCCTTCCGCGTGCCGACTGATCGTCAGGGTGGCCGGAGGATTGGGACGAACGCTCTCCGCCGTCTCGCGGAAGGACAAGGCGAGATTGTCGCCGCGACGCGTGCCGGCGAGGTTCGCGACAGTGCCCTTGCTCTCCCGGAATTCACCATCATAGCGCTGCGTTCTGGGATCGTAGCGCAGATCGATCCTGACCGTGGTGGAGAGGACGAGCGCGGTCGAGCATTGGCCGGTCAGGGTGACCCGCGAACCCTGCTGGTCGCCGTCGAATTTGCAGCTCAGGTTATGGCTCGATCCGCCCGCATTCTCGAGCTTTCCGGTGCCCGTGAAGCGTCCTTCGAAGGCCTGCAGAAAGGATGCTTCGTCGATCGTGGCCTGCTGGGCTGAAGCGGATGTTACCGCGGTCGTCGCGAGCATCACGGTGAATGCCTTGGGCATGAGATCATGTTTCATGGCCGTTCCTCCTGCCGGCTAAACGCCCCAGGCGGCGAATGGATCATCACTTTCCGAAAATCGTGATCCTCCTGCGCGACGCTCCCGCCAACCGCGCGCTCCTGCGGATGCCCCGGCGGGCGGCGCAGACGTCAAAGGTCCGATCGGGCCGCGAGCCCTCTGGTCGCACTGCACATAGTCGCGGAACCGATCGGGGCCCCGGGAATTACCTCTCTGTCACGCCGTAGCGGTCTCCGCCTGCGGCCCAACAAGAAGGTTATCCCCAAAATGCGCCCCATCGCTCTTGCTCTCGCCGCCACCGTGCTTTCCAGCGCCGCTTTCGCGCAGACCGCCCCCACTCCGGCTCAGGCTCCGGTCTTCGTCTCGGTGAACGAAGCATCCGCCCTCACCAGCAGTCTCAAGGGGCTCAACGTCAGGAATGCCGGTGACGAGAATGTGGGTGAGATCGAGGATGTCGTCATCGCCGGTAACTCCCTTGCCTCCTACATACTGTCGGTTGGCGGCTTCCTGGGTATGGGCACCCATTATGTTGCGGTCAGCCCGAACGCGCTCGCCATTACCTGGAATGCGACGGACAAGAAGTGGAATGCCAGGATCAACGCCACCAAGGACCAGCTGAAGGCGGCGCCGCA
Source organism: Allobosea sp. 2KB_26 (assembly GCF_052115715.1). NCBI lineage: Bacteria > Pseudomonadati > Pseudomonadota > Alphaproteobacteria > Hyphomicrobiales > Alloboseaceae > Allobosea > Allobosea sp. 2KB_26. The sequence continues at coordinate 1,676,840 of NZ_JBFRHE010000001.1, read as the reverse complement.
GTTCAAATATGAAGGCCGCTTCGCGAAGTAAGCTGAATCGCCATAGCCTTGAATGAGGCTCGGCCCTTCGAATAAGGGGCCGGGCCGTGTCGCTTGGGGTGGCTAGTCAGCAACATCGCAGAAACCCGCGCGCCAGATCGATCGCCGCGCCGTTCGGTTTCAGGCACGCGACCGCATGCGCCGGATGCGTCGCGCCGCGATGCGCTTCAGGCAAACCTCGTCTCCCGGGCATCACCTTCGTGGTCGAGCGCAGCTGACGGGAGAGGTATCAGGCTCGGCGCGACGCGCGTGGAAGTTGCGAAGCTCGACACCGCAGATCAATGGTATGCAGCATAAAGTCTAGTTGTCGGCCTGCCGAAGCGTGTGGAATCCTGCGGCCAGCCGGGAGAGAGCACAGGGCTAGTAATAATCTCGGGGGAACGCCGTTCTGCGGGAGGAGGCTGCTGTTCGGGAGGGCAGCAGCCTCTTTCCACAGAACGGACATCGTTTTTCCCCTTTGGCCCCAGCCGCAGCAACTCCTGACCGATTATTCACCGAATCTGCATGATCGGGAGCGGCCGGGAGGGCTTGAATGGCGTGCGACGTCAAGGGCGAGAGCCAGGCGGCATTGTCTGCCAGCGGCGCTGACATTGATGACCGCGCCAATGCGATCTGCGCAATCTGACCAGTTGCGGGTCGAAGCTTGGCGCATCATTTCAGGTTGCCTGTCGGTCCGGAGCGGCTCCGGACGAGCACGAGAGACTGCGCTGCAAGTTGCAGGGCTTCGTCCGCCCGCCGCTGCCATCGACGCGCTCCGATGATGTCGCCGAGCAGAAGCCCGCTCATGAAAACGAGGACGAGCCATCCGATCATGTTGGTTCTCCCCACGGGAAAGGAGGCCATGATGCTGAGCGTGCGCCTGTTCTCGGGCAAGCGACGAAGGTCCTGCCTTTTGCGTGGGCGTGGCGCGCAATGGGCGTATTTGCCTGATCGTGGTCCGGCTGAAGGCCCGGGCTACCGCAAAAGCTGCACCACTCGCTCGATCGGTGTTCGGGCAACCTGAATTCGCCACATTGTTCGGCTAACAGTACGGCGTCGACTTAGAAATGCTCGGCTTGGCCCATGGCTCTAAAGAGCGCGAGGCCTTAATCCGTATCCCTTCGACGTTTGATCGCTGCCACGATGCAGCGCGCCCGTCGCATGCATTTCGCTCGACGATTCTCCAACACGAATGCCGTGCGGCCTCGCCGCCTGGCGAATGGACTTACATGCACAAGAACATTGAAATGAAGCCCACCGAGGCGCGTGCGCGCCCCGGAATCTTGAGAAAGAATGCCACTGTCCCGCTCAGGGCAGATCCGAACTGGAAGCCCGAACCCTGTGGCCTCAGCCGTGAGGAACTCCGCAAGATCGTGGCTGAGATCCTAGGATAGGGAGAAGCAACCATGCCTCGCACCTACTCCACCCCGTCGCGTCCGCTTCTACATCGGATGGCGCAGCCCGCGCGTACCGAGCAAGCGCCGCTCCAGGGCACGCGACAGCACTATGAGCGTGCCCTGAGACTTGGTGATGCCGAAGCCTTGGCCGGTCATCGCATCGAGGCCGAGCGCTACTATCAGCTAGCCGAGCACTATCTGCGATCCGGCAACGGTCGAGCCGCGTGAGAGCGGGGCTCTAGCGCCGTATCGCCGTCCTGTTTCCCACCGGCGTCGGGGTTGCGGAAAGCCCAAATGACTTTGGCCGCTTCCCAATGTTCGCGATCGCGACCGTCCGGCTGGCCCTGTTCCATCCAAAGCGCATAGGCGATCTTGCGGATTTCCCGCTGGGCATTGTCCTTGCTGGCCATCTGCCGCTCCCTTCGCCAGTCACAACTGGGGGAAACCGTGAGGCCGCTCCAGCGTTCCTTCGTTGCGACAATCTGGCTCGGCCCCTCCCGGACTTTGGCTTGCGGTTGCATCCCTTCTTGCGGATGCCCGTGCCGGTGAGGCGAGGTGGCACGACGCAGTGCCGTTCACTCCGGGGCGGTCTCGGCCTTGTCCGAGAAGCGATACTTGAAATCGCAGTGCGAAGCGCCCTCCATCACAGTCTGGCTGCGTTCGAGCGAGATCCGCGGGTCGTAACCCGTGCAAAAGACGCCGTCGCGATTGCAGGAGAGCAAATGGCCGATATGGCCGAGGCCCATCTCCCGATAGGTCTCGGCATAGCGGCACCGTTTGACGTTATAGTGAAACTCCGCGTCGGTGGCCTTGACGACCTCGATCGTCAGCGCATCGTCCTGCGTCCAGAGATCCTGGAGCTCCTGGAACGTGCGCAGCGTCGTACCTCCGGGGGTCTTGGCCGCAAAAGCCTTGCCGGTTTCAATGGCGGCCCGCCTGATCGCCGTGTCGAGAATAGATTGCGCCAACTCTTCGCCCAGCTTTTCACGCATGACCTCGTAGATCGGGGCGATGATGCCGGCCTCGATCTTGCGACGTGCGAGAATTCCGATCTCGCCATCGATCGCACTGCGCGAACTGGCATCAGAGTCCTTGTCCATCATGGTGTTCCCTTGGATTGCCGGGGCGTCGACACCGCGCTCGCACGACGGGCCTGCTGCTGGCGCGATGATGTCATGCGAGGCCAGCTCGGCCGCAGCAAATGACAGCGTCACATCTTGGCTCCGCGGACGGAAATGACAAGGTTCTCCGTGGGCAGCCGGCATCACAGCCTGGCATGTCGGCGACAGCGACCAGCGCGCGCCGCTTGGCTCAGCCTTGGCGGAGCGAGAGGAGAGCCATGATGCGGACGCTGCGTGCGCGACCCCGGCGGCAAAGCTCCTTGTCGCCAGACGGACCAGGGCTCTTGACCAGGCGTGGGTCAGTGCTTGACGATCGTCGGTTTGGGCGCCGCCGGAGCCGACTGTCCTCCGAGCGGGAAGGCGACTGTAAAGAGCCCGATCGTACCGCGCGGGCGGTTCTCGACCCCGACCTCGCGAAGGACCTTCAGTCGCGTGGAAATCGGGACGCCACCAACTTCGAAATTGTAGCCGATGGTGCCCCCGATCGCGGTGGTACGACCCTTGAACGGACCCAGCGAGGCGCCGCTGCCGCTGTCCCCGCTCACTTGCTGGTAATGGCCGACCTGCACGCCGATGGAGAAGTCCTTGCTCAGGTACTGGCTGATCGAAAAATCGGCGTGAATGGCGTTGCCGCTGTTGTAGTCGGTGGCGTTGTTCGTGCCGTTGATCTCAAATCCGCCTGCGGCTGAGATTTCAAGTCCCGTGGACGTGTTGAGATAGGTCACGGCACCGTAGAGGTCGCCGATCCAGCGGTTAAGCGCGACATTGGACAACTGTCCTTCCTGATAGGCCCCGGCCGGAATGTTGACGGCAACGCCGGTCGTCCAGTGGAAATTGCCGGAATGCCAGCCGATGAAGCTGGTGACGACGGGATCACCGATATTGAAGGTGGCATCGCGCTGCTTGAAGGCGAAGGCGCGTCCCAGACGCGGCGCGGCAACCACGGCGCCAGCGCTGATTCTCGGAACCCCGAAGGGCAGGGTCACGGCGAAGCCGAGATTGCCGCCTAACACCTCGAGCGGAGTCACCCAGGTCGGTGTCAGAAAATTGACCCGCGCCTCGACCTTGACATCGCTGAGGACGGCGCCGCCGAGCTGGAGCCGGCGGGAACCCGGCAAGCTACCGGAATAGCTGTAGAAATCATTCTGGAAATAGAAGCCCGGCGGCGGCACCAGGCCCGACAGAGGTCCGCGCAAGCCCGGGATATAGAGACTGGCGCCGCCTTCCGTCGCAAGCGCCGGTCCCGCTGACAGGCTGGCGAAGACGCAAATTGCGGCACCGACTTTCGAGACGTGCTGCCGCATCGATTCGATATCCCCCATGGCGTTATGGAGGGAAGCTGGGCCGGGCTCGGTTTCATCGTCAAGCGAAGAGTCCCTTGGCAGTGGTGGTCGACAGTCGAAGGTTTTCGAGTGTGGTGTTTACGACCCGGTAAGACGCAGACGATGTTATGCTGGACGATGCGAGACGGATGCGCAGACCGAAGAGGCTCCAATCCATGACTGTCTCATGAGCAGAGTTTTGTTGACCGGCCTTGCGGCAGCGACAGTCCTCGCCGCGCTGCCGTCGCGCGCCGAGGCTTTCTGGGAGCGCTCTCAGATCATGGCCTGTGCCGAAGCTCAAACCGAAGCGGAACGGATCAGGCGGCAATGTTGGATCTTCGATCCTGTGCCGGAGTTTCCGGCGCCGGTGCTGTCCGGGTACCGCTACCTGCCTTATGAGAAGCGCTCCGGGCGCGCACGTGGCCCCTGGCCGAATGGCGAGAAGGTCATCCGGCGCCTCGGCTAGGTCCATCCTGAACCGAGCGCGCGTTTGCCGCGGGGCGTCCTATTGTAGTGCTGCCGCGAAGCAGGGAACGAAACCCGACGCAATCCGAGCCTGGGGCCGATCAGCCAGGCGATGGTCTCAGCACTTATAGACCGTGCCGGCGGTGCTGGGTCCCTTCCAGGTGTGGGCTGCGACCGGTGAGACCACATGTGTCCCGCCGGCTTCGGCGGCGCGGATCTTCAGCCGGGCAAGCGCACTGTCGCGGGCGCTGTCGATCAGCAGCGTCTGATTTATGGTTGAATCGCCATTGATCTCTGCGATCTGCTTGCAGGATGCGACGATCTCCTTGTTCTCCGTGACGACCACTGCATTGGAGCGCGAGTTCGGAACGGCGCAAGCGGTGAGTGTGAGCGTCGACAGGAGCAGTATCGGGCGCAGTAGCATCGGGGTCTTTCCTGAAGGCCTGTGTGTGGCCATATCACATTTCGCACGATCGGCCGCCTGGCTGCAATTTCGAGAATCAGGCCGCCGCGGATGATCGCATTGAACCGCGGGCACAGGTGTTCTATCCCGGGGCCGCTTTCACTCAGGTCGCCTCAAGGGCCGCAGGCCCATCGCGCCGCGCTCCCCGCCGGCGGCCTTCTGCATAAGGATCGACCATGGCCCGCAAGAAATCCAAACCGCTCGATGCCGAGTTCGTCATGTTCGACATCGTCTATTCCGATGGCTCGCGCTCTTCGAACCGTCGGGTTCCCTCCGACCTGCTCGGCGGACTCGATGGTGACGAGCCGGCGCGCGAGGCCATTATGGAACAGGACCAGCTCATCGCGGAGAAGTCCGGCAAGCCGGCGCTCGCGATCACCTCGCTGACCCGTTCAGGAAAGGCCGCCCCGGAAAAGCCGGCGCAGAAGACCCGCCGATAGCGGGCGTATCCGGAACGCCACACATGCGGAAACCTTAATATCTCGTTTGCCTTGACGGTTGCCGCAGCGATAGTTTTCATGCGAATTGGCGGTCTTGGGTGGCTGAAAAAGGATATATTGATGCGTTCTCTTATTGTCGTGGGGCTTCTGGCCGCGGGGCTGGCCGGGTGCCAGACCGCACAGGAATCGATGGCTGACGCAGAAGTCACCTGCGAAGCTCAGGGCTTCCGCCCCGGCACGCGGGCTTATCAGCAGTGCCGTTCCGCCAATTATGTCGAGAACCGCCGTGCATCGAATGAGACCGCCAGTGCGGTGACAGCCGGCGTTGCCGCAGGCGTCGTCGGCGGCGCGATTGTCGGTGCCGCGGCGTCGCGCCCCTATTACGGTCGCGGCTATTACTATGGCCGTCCCGGCTACTGGTGGTGACAGTCCATTTCCGGGAGGCTTCGGCCTCCCGGATTTTTATTTGAAGCGCACACTGGTTGACCGGCTGCAGATCGCGGCCGGTCGCCTTTTTAGATCTCAGACCGGATCTCGTATCCCGTCCGATGATGTCATCTTCTGCGATTGCAGCGGCTGCCCCGAAAACCGCAATCCACTTTTCGGACCGATGCTTTAGCGTTTCGCGTTGCGGCGTCGCGCCGGTGCCGGCGCAAGTTCGCTCGACGAAGTCAGCAGCGAGCCGAGCACATAGACCGCGATGCCAATCCCAAGCAGCGCGGCAAGCGGTTCCTTCTCCGTCCGTTTCGCCAGCAGGCGGCTGCCATCACGGGCATAATCCTGGGCGATGTTGCCTGACGATTGCAGCCAGCTTCCGCCGGCTTTCATTGAATCCTGTCCTGCTTTGATCATGTCGTCTCCGCCATAGTCGGAGAAGAGCCGGCGCAGGCGCCCGTAGTCGGGCTCCCATTGCGGCCGTGCCGGTCGCATGCTCGCCCAGGCGATCAAGCCGACGCTGAGGGCGCCGAGGCCGAAGGCGACGACCGGATGGCGCTGGATGGTGCGCAGGGCGACCTCGCCCTTTTCCTGGGCGTAGCGTCCTGCCTCGCCAGGATCCACATCGCTGATCGCGTCCTTGGCGCGGTCATAGCCGTCCTTCACAGTCCCGGCGAGATCGGCTGCCTTGGCGCGGATCGTATTGCCGGCACGCTTGGCCTCGTCCTCTGCCTCGTCCCAATCCTTCGGCATGTCGGGCGGAAACGCATTGTTGGTCGCCATCGCGGACACTCCAGTCTCTCGTTTCGGGTGTGCAAACTGAACGATGCTGCAGCGACAGAGTTCCGTCCGCGTTCACGGAAATGTGCCGAGCCTGCCGGCTAAGGCTTGTTGAGGCCGACTTCCGGTCACGAGGGTGCCCAGATTGGATGCGAGGTCGTCACCATCCGATCGGGACCGACTAAGGAGATGATCATGGAAACACAGCACCTTCAGATGCAGTGCAACCCCATCATGACCGACCCGGAATGGATTGCCCTTGAAAGCCTTGACGAGGAGACCAAGCACTTCATCTTCGACGATGCCGTGTTGCTGTCGCTGAGGCAGCGGGGACTTGTGGAGCCGGCGGATGGCCTGTGGCGTGTCACTGCGCGCGGTCACCGGGCGCTGAGCGAGCGCAATTATTGGTGGCTCGCGCACACTCAGGCCGCGCGCTCGCTGTGCTCCAGCGCCCTCTCGCGGTGAGCGGAAGGCGCTTTCGGTCGAAGCCCGGTCTTATGAGATCATTGGCCGGGCGTGCCTCTGGATATCGGGCGGCGATACATCACATGACAGTCAGTCGTCCTGATTGAAGAGCGCCATGGCCAAGCCTGTCAGCATCACCGTTTCACATGATCTTGGACGTGAAGCCGCCCTCGAGCGGTTGCGCAGCGGTATCGACCGGATCCGCGACAAGCTCGGCATGGTGAAGATGCAACTGGTCGAGGAGACCTGGGACGGGAACACCGTCCAGTTCGGCGTCGCCGCACTTGGCTATACCGTCAGGGGCAAGCTCGAGGTCGAGGACACGCTCGTCCGCATCGAGGTGATGCTGCCCTGGGTGCTCGCGGTCTTCGCCGAGAAGCTCAAGCTCGGGGTCGAAAAACAAGGGCAGGTCCTGCTCGAGAAGCCACGCCCCTGATCACAGGTGTTGCGCCGCCGTAGCGGTTCGCGTTCGTAAAGTTTCCGTTTACCATCAGGCTGCTGCAAGCGCCCCTTGCGACAATTCGCCGGGCACGAACGGCACCAATATTGCTCCCTGAAGTCAGGAGGTTGGCCCGCGGCGGTTGAAATTCTGCCTTCCGCCCGCCATGGTCTGGCAACCCCCTTTTCATCACTCACCGCTCCGGGAGACCAATGCATCACGGCCCGCTGATCGCCATCCTTGTCGCGGGCCTCGGCCTTGCTTTCGTCTTCGGGGCGCTCGCCCAGAAATTCCGCTTCCCCCCTCTTGTCGGCTATCTGCTCGCAGGCGTCGCGGTCGGGCCGTTCACCCCGGGTTTCGTCGCGGATCAGGGGCTTGCCAACCAGCTGGCCGAAATCGGCGTCATCCTGCTGATGTTCGGCGTTGGCCTGCATTTTTCGCTGAAGGATCTGCTTTCGGTCAAAGCGGTGGCGGTTCCCGGCGCCATCGTACAGATCGGCGTCGCGACCTTGCTGGGCCTTGGCCTCGGTCTGCTGCTGGGCTGGACATGGGTCGCGGGTGTGGTTTTCGGCCTCGCTCTTTCGGTGGCGAGTACGGTCGTGCTGCTGCGGGCGCTCCAGGAGCGGCGCCTCGTCCAGACCGAGAAGGGCAAGATCGCGGTCGGCTGGCTGATCGTCGAAGATCTCGCCATGGTCCTTGCGCTGGTCCTGATTCCGGCGGTCGCCGACGCGCTGAACGGCGCGCGTCCCGGAGCTCCGAGCCCGCTTGCGGCCCAATTCGATCTGGGGCTGTGGGGTGTGCTCGGGCTGACCCTCGCCAAGGTCATCGCCTTCGTCGCCTTCATGCTCATTGTAGGTCGCCGCGTCATTCCCTGGTGCCTGCACTGGGTCGCCCATACCGGCTCGCGGGAGCTGTTCCGGCTGGCGGTGCTGGCTGTCGCTCTCGGTGTCGCCTTCCTGGCAGCCAGCCTGTTCGGTGTCTCGTTCGCGCTTGGTGCCTTCTTTGCGGGCATGATCTTGAGCGAGTCACCGCTCAGCCAGCGCGCCGCCGAGGAATCCCTGCCGCTGCGCGATGCCTTCGCGGTGCTGTTCTTCGTCTCGGTCGGGATGTTGTTCGATCCGGGGATTCTGCTGCGCGCGCCGGGACCACTGCTCGCGACGCTTGCGATCATCCTGATCGGCAAATCAGTCGCGGCCTGGCTAATCGTGCGAGCCTTCGGCCGTTCGAATGCCGTGGCGCTGACGATCTCAGCCAGTCTGGCGCAGATCGGCGAATTCTCCTTCATCCTGGCCGGGCTTGGCGTTTCGCTCGCGATCCTGCCCGAGCAGGGGCGCGATCTGATCCTGGCAGGTGCGATCCTGTCGATCCTGCTCAACCCCGTCCTGTTCGCGATCGTCGAGAAGATCAGCACGGAGGCGCAGCCGGCAAAGCCGAAGCAGAGCGCGGCGATTCCCGCCCCGACGCCTGAGCCGGAGCGGGATATCGTGCCGACCTCGCTCTCCGCGCATATGATCGTTGTCGGTTACGGGCGTGTCGGCTCGTTGCTCGGTGCCGGGCTGCTCGCGCATGGCGAGAAGCTGCTGGTGATCGAGGACCAGTCCGATGCGATCGAGGCCGCCAGGCGTGATGGGGCCGAGATCATCGTCGGGAATGCCGCCGATCCCGAAGTCCTTTCGGCTGCGGGTGTGGCGCGGGCGAAACGGCTCTTCGTGGCGATTCCGCAGAGCTTCGAGGCGGGCCAGGTTTGCGAGCAGGCCCGGCGCGACAACCCGACGCTGCCGATCGTCGCCCGCGCGCATTCGGATGCGGAGGTCGAGCACCTGACCAAATGCGGGGCGACGTTGACGATCATGGGCGAGGCCGAGATCGCGCGTGCCATGCTGGCGCTGTGCGCGAGACCGGATTCGACACCAACCGAGCCGCCGCCGTCGGCAGAAGCAGCCTGAGGTTTCCGTCGGACCTTACGATATCTGCGATTGCCGCAACCTGCGCTTTTGCGCAATCTTGGGTTGAGTCCCGGCGGCCCAATGGCCTCACGCCCGTCTTCCGTGCGGGCGGGGCTCGGGGTCCGATTTCGGCGCAACGGGAAGCCGGTCCGTGCGATCAGGACAAGATCTGGTCGGACCGCCAGAGATGGAGCCTTGCGGTTGAAATCAGTGGGCAGCTTCCCCACCTGCCTTGCCCGATGTTCTGCCAACCCAAGAGCCGATGAGCCAATTGATTCAGAAGCGCGCGCTGCTGCTGCGCAATCCCAAGGCGCGGCGTGGCCAGGAGTCGATCACGCCTCTCCTCGAACGGCTGGAAGGCGGCGGGCTCAGTGTCAGCGTTGAGACCTTCGAGGCATTGCCCGAGATTGCCCGCGACATTGTACGCCTGCGCCATAGGGCGGACCTTGTCATCGTTTGCGGCGGCGATGGCTCGGTGTCCTCGGCGGCGCTTGCGGCGATGGAAAGCGGCTTACCGTTGGGAATCATTCCGATGGGCACGGCCAATGACCTCGCCCGAACGCTCGACATACCGATGGACCTTATGGGAGCCGCCGACGTGATCGCGCGTGGCGAAACGCGCCCGGTCGACGTCGGCACGGTCAATGGGCATGCCTTCTTCAATGTCGCGAGCATCGGCTTGAGCAGCGAGCTCGCGCAAAGTCTCGACCCGGTGCTGAAGAGGCGTTTCGGAAGGCTGGGCTATGCGCTGGCCGCTATGAAGGTCATGACCCGGGCGTCGCGGTTCAGCGCGACCATCACCGAGAAGGGGCGGGCGATCGATGTCGAGACCTATCAGATCGCGGTCGGCAACGGGCGGCACTATGGCGGTGGCAATGTGGTGCAGGAGAACGCCGAGATCGATGACGGGCATCTCGACCTCTACAGCCTCGAGATGAAGAACCTCGGGAAGCTGGCATTGATGCTGCGTTCGTTCCGCTCGGGAACTCATGGTGCATGGCGCGAGGTTCGCACAGCGAAATGCGTCGAGTTCGACATCGAGACGAGGAAGCCCATGCCGATCAATACCGACGGCGAGATCGTCACTGCAACGCCGGCCCATTTCAAGGTTCACCCCAAGGCCATCTCGATCTTTGCGCCGGCCCCCGTCACGCATTTGGGAATGGCCCGCCCTTCCTTGTATCACCGTTGACGAGGCGCCCTGGCGTGGCAGGGCTGGCTGGCAACATGGCCGCGATGCCGGCTGGGCGATAGGGCCGAGCTTCGCGACCTGCTTCTCGCTCGCCGCCGTCAGGCCGACACGGTGTCTGCCGCGGGCATCGCGGCCTTCATATCCATCCATGCCAGCTCGAAGACATGGCCGTCTGGATCCTCGAAGGCGCGGTTGTACAAAAAGCCCAGGTCGATCGGGGCGCGAATAGTGTCCTTCCCACCGGCGCTTCCGGCGGTCGCGGCTACGCGATCAACCTCCTCGCGACTGTCGCAGGACAGGCAGAGCATCACCTGGCAGGTCGCATGCGCATCGGGAATCGGCTTCGATATGAAGGTCGCGAAATAGCCGTGCGTCAGAAGCTGAAAGGTGATCAGGTCCGACCAGACCATCGACGACGCGCTCTCATTGCTGAACTGATCGTTCTTCCGGCAGCCGATCGCTTCGTAGAAGCGGGTCGACGCGGCAAGATCTGACACCGGCAGGTTCACGAAGATCATCTTGGTCATTCCTGGTCTCCTTGGCCGAGGCCTGCTTGCCTCCATCTCAAGGACGATCCCACTCACCGCGGGCCGACATCTCCCGCAGAATTTTTTTGCGCGGCGACCTCTCTCTCCAGCCGATCGAGATTCTGCCGGATATGTGCGGCCTCCGCAGGTGTGTTGGCGAGTGCGATGGCGCGGCCGAAGGCGTCGCGCGCCTCGCCGAACCGGCCGACCTGCTCGAGCAAGGCACCTCGCACGCCGTGAAAATAGAAGTAGCTTGCCAGTGGTTCGGTGAGGGGGGCGATCAGGACGAGCGCGGCTTCCGGTCCATGCAGCTTCGCGACTGCGACGGCGCGGTTGAGCGTCACCACAGGGGAGGGAGTGCGGCGTTCCAGTGCCGAATAGAGCTGCTCGATCTGGGCCCAGTCGGTGTCCTCCGGCCGTTGCGCACGCGCGTGAAGCGCCGCGATCGCGGCCTGGATCTGGTACGGGCCGGGCCTTCTGTGGCGGATCGCCTTGTCGATCATCGCAAGCGCCTCGGCGATCAACGCGCCATTCCAGTGCAGGCGGTCCTGTTCCTCGAGCAGGATTGGCATGCCCAACGCGTCGAACCGCGCCAGCAGGCGCGAATGCTGGAGCAGCATCAGTGCCAGCAGACCCATCATTTCCGGGTCTGTGGGGAACATCCGTAGCATCAACCGTGCCAGGCGGATCGCCTCGCCGCACAGGCTCGACCGCTCGCTGCGGGGATCGGGATCGGTATAGCCTTCGTTGAAGAGGAGGTAGATCATCGCCGCGACCGCCGCCAAGCGCGCGGCGCGTTCTGGAGGCCCGGGCGTCTCAAAGGAGACGCCCGCCCTGGCGATTCGCGCCTTCGCCCGTCCGATACGCTGCTCCATTGCCGTCTCGCTCACGAGAAAGGCGCGCGCGATCTGCTTCACCGACAGGCCGGAGACGATCCGCAGCGCCATGGCGATCTGCTGGGCCACCGGTAGGTCGGGATGGCAGCACACGAAGAGGAGTCGCAACATGTCGTCGCGATAGTCCGCCTGGTCGAGGCGGTCGACCAGGCCCGGCTCGGCATCCTCGCGGTCGGAAATCGTATCCTCTGGCGGTAATTCGGTCAGCTTGCTCCGGCGGCGAACAGCATCGATCGCAGCGTTGCGGCCGACCATGATCAGCCAGGCCGTGGCGTCGCGCGGCGGCCCGTTCTTCGGCCAGTTCCTCAAGGCGCGAAGACAAGCCTCCTGAAACGCCTCCTCGGCCAGGTCGAGATCGCGAAAGTGCCGAAGCAATGCGGCAACCGCCTGGGGGCGGGCGGCCGCGAGCGTCGCGTCCATCGGACCCAGGTCGGGCATTCTAGCTGGCCCCGGCCAAGCCCGCGTCGGGAACGAGGGTCATCACCGGTCGGACCTCGTAGTTGGCGGTGGGGTTCGCACGACCGAGATCGCGAGCCACGGCGAGCGCCTCCTCAAGATCGGCAACCTCGATCACATAGATGCCGAGCAGCTGTTCCTTAGTCTCGGCAAAGGGACCGTCGGTGACGAGTGTCCCGCTCTTGCGAACGCTCGTCGCGGTATTGGTGGGCATCAGCCGAACCACCGGCCTGAACGTCCCTCCCCATTTGTCGTGTACGGCAATCAGCTGATCGACGACGGCGGCTTCCTCCTCGCGCGACCAAGCGGCCGTGATATCCTCGTCGTGGTAGCACAGCACGGTGTAGAGCATCTGCAGACCTCCCTTCGGTTCAAGGACGAAGCTCGAGCCCCTGTACCGACATTCGCCGCCGGAATTTTGCCGGGTGGCCTGCCACCTGAAAAGGTCGCGCCTGCGACGATCCCGCAATGTCCCGAAAGGTGCTGGCGAGACCCTGTCGAGTCCGTTCAGACGGACAGCTTGCCCAGCGCGCGGATCGTTTCCATGAGCCCCCTGTGCAGCTTCTTGTCGCGGCGGACGACGATTGCGAGGGTGCGCTTGAGGGGCGGGGTCAGGCTTCGGACTGCGACCCCTGTTGGAGCCCGGTGGCCAGCGACGGCCATGCCCGGCAGGACGGCACAGCCCAACCCTGCCCCGACGAGTTCCTTGATCGCCTCGACACTCCCCAGCGACATGATGGGCCGGAGCGTCACCCCCGCCTGAGAGAGCCACGCATCGGCAATGCTGCGCGTCCTCCCGCCCGGCTCGAACAGAATCACGGGCCGTCCGGCGAGCCACGCGGGGTCGACCTTGGCGGGGAGCGGCATGTCCTGCGGGGCGATGAGCACGAACTCGTCGTCGAGCACCGGGGTCACGTCCAGCATGCGGCCTGCCGCAGGCAACGTCACCAATGCGACATCGATCTCGTTCTCCTCGATGGCCTTGAGAAAATCGGTCGTGTTGCCGGTGGTGACCGTGATCTCGAGCGTCGGGAATTTCCGACGGAGCTCCTTCAGCACCGGTGGCAGCAGATAGATACAGGCCGTTGCGCCTGTCCCGAGCCTGACACGTCCCATCGCGCCCTTGCCATGCCGTGCCATGGCTTCCGTCGCGCTGCCGACGAGGCGGCCGATCTGGTGCGCATAGCCCAGGAGTTCGTCGCCTGCCGGGGTCGTCTGGCATTTGCGGCCGATCCGTTCGATCAGCGTCACTCCCAGACGTCGCTCCAGCTGGCGCAACTGCAAGCTGACTGCGGGCTGCGAGAGCCCTCGGCGTTCGGCTGCGGCCGTGAAGCTGCCCAGCTCCACGACGTCGACGAAGGCCTGCAGCTGGTCAAGACTGAGATTGGACACCCAAAGAATATCTCATGCTCGGCATAATCAGGCAAATCTTCCTTAATGCCGGGGGGAGGCGTAGCGAAGGTGCCAGGACCCATCTTCGAAGAGCGAAACAATGCCCAGTCTGGCGGAATGCCCATCGCGGCCATCGGCCATCTCATCGTCCAGGGTCGCGATCCGCGCGGCGCAAGAGCGCGACCTCGAGACCATCCAGGAGATTTATGCGCACCATGTTCTGCATGGGCTCGCCAGCTTCGAGACCGTCGCGCCTTCGCTTGAGGAGTTGGCGGCCAGGCGCGCTGCCGTCCTCGATCTCGGCCTGCCCTTCCTAGTGGCGGAAATCGACGCAGCGGTCGTCGGCTACTGCTATGCGACGTGCTACCGGCCCCGGCCCGCCTATCGATATACGGTGGAGGATTCCGTCTATGTCGCGCCGGGAATGGCAGGGCGCGGCATCGGGAGCCGGCTCCTGTCCGCCCTCATCGACCACTGTGAGAGGGGTCCCTGGCGCCAAATGGTGGCCGTCGTTGGAAATAGCGATAATCGCGGCTCGATCGCCTTGCACGGCAGGCTCGGCTTCGAACCGGTCGGCACGTTTCGGGCGATCGGCTTCAAACTGGGAGGGTGGCTGGACACGGTGCTGATGCAAAGGGCGTTGGGCCAGGGAGCCCACACGCCGCCAGATGACGGTTCGTATCCATCGGCCCGGACATGATGCGCCGTTGGGCGGTCTTCAATCTCGGTCTCACGCAGCTCATCTCGTGGGGGGTGACGTATTACCTGATCGGGGCATTCGGGAACCTGATCGTCGCGGACACCGGCTGGTCGCGGGAGGCGGTCTACGGAGGGTATTCGCTTGCCCTCCTGGTCATGGGGCTGAGCTCTGCGCCGATCGGCGCACTGATCGATCGAAGGGGCGGGCGCTCCGTCATGATCGGCGGAGCGTGGCTCAATGCGCTCGGCTGCCTCCTGCTCGCGCTGGGAGGCAATCTCGCGCTCTACTTCACGGCTTGGTTCATGCTCGGTCTGGGCATGCGCATGTCGCTCTATGACGCTGCCTTCGCCACCCTGGCGCGATTGCTGGGCAGTGACGCGCGCCGCCCGATATCCCAGATCACGCTTCTGGGAGGCTTGGCCTCGACGGTCTTCTGGCCGATCGGCAGTGCTCTTGCGGAAACCCTGGGCTGGCGGGGAGCCGTGTTCGCCTATGCTGCGATTTCTCTGCTGGCGATCCCGCTGCTGACGACATTGCCAGTCGCCTCGCGGCCGATCATGCCGTCCTCCCGGTCCAGCACCGGCCGCATCGAAACCCCGCGTCGGAAGGTCTGGGCAGCAGGCCTGTTTGCCTTGGTCGTGACGCTGGCGAACTTCCTGAATTCGGGGATGTCGGCGCATATGATTGCGATGATGGTCGGCCTCGGGTTGAGCGCGTCGACTGCAATCATGGCCGCGAGCTTCCGTGGGGTCGGCCAGTCGGCGGCGCGCCTCTGCGAGGTCCTGTTCGGAGCCCGTGTCGATCCCATTGCTCTCAACCTCTTTGCCACGGTTGTCCTGCTCGTCAGTTTCGTCGCTGGCTTCCTGGCGATGTCGACATGGCAGGCTGCGCTCGTCTTCGCTTTCATGTACGGCGCCGGCAACGGCTTGCTGACGATCACGCGGGGAACGGTGCCGCTCATCCTGTTCGATCCGGCGAGCTATGGACGCTTCGTCGGGACACTCGTGGCCCCGAGCTTCCTGCTATCGGCCACGGCGCCGATCGCCTACGCGGCCACGATCACGCGCTATGGCGAGGCGGGTGCGCTCCTGCTGTCGGCCGCGGTCGCGACCGTCGGGGCTTTCGCGGCGCTCGCCCTGTTTGTTCTCAGCCAGGTGCGAGCACCCTGACCGAGACGGAGCCTTGCCGCTGACGTTTCGCTAAAGGACGTAATCCTTGTAGCGCTCGATGTACTCGCGCGCGCTTCTATTGAGCTCTCTGATGCGCATCTCGGCGTCGTCGGCGTCGCCTCGGATGATCGCCGCCAGCACGGCCCGATACTGAAGTATGCCGGCCTGGGCGCGGCCGGGAAGGAGCGCCACTCGACGGATCGTGACACGGGTGCGGTCGTAGATGCGCTCGATCAGATCGGTGAGCACGGGGTTGCGGGCGGCCTGGGTGATCCGGGCGCGAAACGTTTCG
The DNA here is from genome assembly GCF_052115715.1 of Allobosea sp. 2KB_26. Lineage (NCBI taxonomy): Bacteria > Pseudomonadati > Pseudomonadota > Alphaproteobacteria > Hyphomicrobiales > Alloboseaceae > Allobosea > Allobosea sp. 2KB_26. The sequence goes on along the minus strand of NZ_JBFRHE010000001.1, from coordinate 1,660,925 downwards.
ATCGCCTCGACATGACGGTCAATGTCGCCTGCCTTCAGACTCTCCTCGAAGGATGGGCCGAACAATTCGCTGATATCATCCCAGTCGCTGGGTTTGGAGTTCAACGTCGCCAGTCTGACTGCCAGGCCGTCCAGCGCCTCGCGGACTTCATAGAGGCGATAGGTGGTTTCCATATCCACCGCGGCGACGATCGCGCCCTTGTTGGGTTCGCGGGTGATCAGGCTGCGATCTTCCAGTGTCGCAAGGATCTCCCGCGCCTTTGCCCGGGGCAGATCGTAGGCCTGGGCCAGATCCTCCTCGGGAATCCGCGTGCCCGGGCTGATGGCCCGCGAGGAAATCTTCTTGCGCATGTCGGCGATGGCGCCTTCGACAGTCGCCGCCTTTCTCTTCGGCCTTGGCATTATTCAACCCCATGCTGTGTGTGCTCTCCGAATAGAGCGGGACGGCGGATAGATCAATCTCTTCGACAAAAGATTGTACAATCAATTGCAATCTAGTTGACACAAAATAATGTACGCGCTTAAGTCCACCCATGGCGATTGGGCGCCGGGGAGGAAGCCGTATGGGGCTGAAGCAAGAAGTGGCCGTTCCCGGCCCTCAGTGCGTATCGTTGCTCGACAGACGGAACGCCGCTGTGGCGCGCGGTGTCGCGAATGGCCCGCCGGTCTTCGCTTCACACGCCTCCGGCGCGAAGCTGACGGATGTCGACGGCAATGCGTTCCTGGATTTCGCGGGCGGAATTGGCACGCTGAACGTCGGGCACGCGCATCCGGACGTGGTGCAGGCCGTGAAGGCGCAGGCCGACCAGTTTCTGCACACCTGCTTCAATATCGTGATGTATCCCGGCTATGTCGATCTGGCCGAGAAGCTCATCGAGCTCGTTCCCGGTTCATGGCCGAAGAAGGTCATGCTGCAGACGACCGGCGCGGAGGCGGTCGAGAACGCCATCAAGGTGGCGCGCAGCGCGACTGGGCGCCAGGCTGTCATTGCGTTCGAAGGTGCCTTCCATGGCCGTACCTTCATGGCTCTGTCGCTCACCGCGAAGGCGCCGGCCTATAAGAGCGGGTTCGGGCCCATGGCGTCGGAGATCTACCGCGCGCCGTTCCCGGTTCTCTATCGCTCCGGCCATGAAAGCGAAGAGGCCTGCAGCGCGGCTGCCTTCGCCGAGTTTGCTCGGCTGGTTGAAATGGAGGTCTCTCCCGACGCCGTCGCAGCGGTGATCATCGAGCCGCTTCAGGGCGAGGGCGGCTTTCACGCCGCGCCTGCGCCCTTCCTGAGGCAGCTTCGCGATTACTGTACGCAGCACGGCATCGTGCTCATTGCCGACGAGATCCAGTCCGGCTTCTGCCGGACGGGCGAGTGGTTCGCGACACAGCATGCCGGCATCGAGGCCGATCTTTACACGCTCGCCAAATCGATGGGCGGAGGGCTGCCGATCGCTGCACTGGTCGGGCGCGCCGAACTGATGGATGCGCCGCGTGTCGGCGGTCTGGGTGGGACCTATGGCGGCAATCCGCTCTCCTGCGCCGCCGCCCTGGCCACGATCGCGGTGATGGAACGGGATGATTACCAGGAGAAGGCCCGGCGCATCGGTGCGGTTGTCGAGGATCGATTCTCCGGCTGGGCGCAGCAATACGCGATCGTCGGCGATGCGCGTGGCCTTGGGGCGATGCGCGCCATCGAGATCGTACGGGATCGCAAATCTCACGCGCCGGCCGGCGATCTGGCGGCTCAGATCGTCGAAGAGTGCTATCGCAACGGCCTGATCCTGGTGAAGGCCGGCTTCCACGGCAACGTCATTCGTTTCCTTGGGCCGCTCTCGCTGGAGGCGGAGGAGCTGGAGCGCGGCCTCGACATTCTCGGCGATGCGGTCGCCGCTGCGGACCGGCGTGCCAGCCCAACGGCAATGAGCGCCTGAGATCGACATGAACACGCTTCTCAAGCTCAAGAATGCGCGCAAGGTCGTGAAGCTGCTCGGCAATGCCGGGCCAGACAGCCAGGTTCTGGTCCTCTACGACCTCTTCACCGACCATAATGTCGAAGCGCTGGCGATCGCCCTCTCCGAGGTGGGAGCCGGCGTGCATCTCATGCAGATCGAGGGCTCGTCACGACACGGGCGGCAGCTGTCCGAGATCACCGCGCAAGCCATGAAGGCTTCGGATCTCGTCATCGGACTGACCCGCGCCAACATCGCTCATACACAGGCGCGTCAGGAGGCGACGCGCGCCGGTGTCGGCGTCATCGTTCTGCCCGAGTCGCATCAAGGCGAATTCTTCCTGGCAGAAGGCTGGGAGGCGGATTTCGTGGGCTTGCGGCCGCAGATCGAATGCCTGGCCGATGCCTTCACCCAGGCCAGCACCGCCCGCGTCACCAGTCCCGACGGAACGGACGTGACCATGAGCATCGCCGGGCGACGTGGGCGGGCGCTCCACGGTTTCGCCAACACGATCGACATCTCCGCGGGCTACTGTCTCGAGGCCAGCCTCGCGCCAGTGGAGGGGACAGCGGAGGGCGTCATTGTCGTCAATGCCAGCATTCCAGGCGTGAGCCTCATCCATGACGAGCCGGTCCGGATCCACATGGAGAAGGGCATGGCGGTCGCGATCGAAGGCGGAGCCGAGGCCCGCATGTTCAGCGACCTCCTGAAGAGCTTCAACGATCCGTTGGTCTATAACCTTGGTGAACTCGGCGTCGGCATGAATCCGAACTGCGTTCTCGACGGCACCATGCTGTCCGATGAGAGCGTTTACGGCTCGATCCAGCTTGCCCTCGGCACCAGCGCCTATATCGGCGGCACAGTGAAGGCCGCCGCCCACTACGACACCATCCTCACTGACGCCACGCTCGAACTGGACGGGCGTGCTGTCCTTCGCGGCAGCGACCTGTTGCTGGAGTACGTGTGATGGGTATCGAGGTTTCGCGCGACGGGACAGGCGTGGTGACGGTCCTGCTCAACCGTCCCGAAAAGCGCAACGCCTTCACCATGGAGATGTACCAGGCGTTCGGCGCGGCCTTCTCCGAGCTTGAGAATGATGACGCGGTCCGCTGCGTCGTCGTCAGGGGCGCCGGCGGCCATTTTTGCGCCGGGAGTGACATTGGCGGCTTCGGCGATGATCGCGACGGGCGTCAGCAAGCCCGCGACTATGCCGACTTCACGCTCGCGATGACGGACCGCCTCAAGAACCTGCGTCACCCGACCGTCGCCTGCATCGAAGGCGCGTGTGTCGGGGGCGGCCTGGAGATCGCCTCGATGTGCGACATCCGGATCGCGGCGCGCTCGGCCCGGTTCGGAGTGCCGATCAACCGCATCGGCATCACGCTGGACTACCGGGAGCTTGAGGACATCGTCGCCGTCATCGGCCATTCCGCGGCGCTCGAAATCCTGCTCGAGGGGCGCATCTTCGGAGCCGAGGAGGCTCTGTCGAAAGGGCTTGTGACCCGCCTAGCCGATGATGATGCCGTCTCCGCCGAGGCCTATGGCGCTGCAGAGCGGATCGCTGGCACAGCGCCTCTGGTCAATCGCTGGCACAAGAAATTCATCCAGCGCCTGCGGCGGGGCGGGACGCTGACGCCGGAGGAAAGTGACGAAGCCTATGCGTGCTTCGACACCGAGGACTACCGGCTGGGCCGAGCGGCGTTCGGACAGAAGATCAAGCCGATTTTTGTCGGCCGCTGACAAAACGATGACAGGTCAAATTCCGATGAGCAGCCGTCCGTCGCCAATCTCCGGCATGAAGGTCCTCGATCTCTCGCAGATCATGGCGGGGCCTTACTGCACCATGGTCCTGGCTGATCTCGGCGCCGAGGTGATCAAGGTCGAGAAGCCTGTCACCGGCGACGATTCCCGCGAGATGGGCCCCTATGTGAACGGTGAGTCGACTTGTTTCGCGCAGATCAACCGGAACAAGGAGGGCATCTCCCTCAACCTGAAGGATCCGCAGGCGCGCGACATCCTTTACGACATGGTTCGCTGGGCCGATGTGGTGGTAGAGAACTACCGGGTCGGCGTGACGAAGTCCCTCGGGGTCGACTACGAGACGCTGAGCAAGATCAACCCGCGCCTGATCTATTGCTCGGTGTCCGGCTACGGCCAGACAGGGCCGTATTCCGGGAAGGGCGGCTTCGACCTGGTCGCCCAGGGCCTGACCGGCATCATGAGCATGACGGGCGAACCCGACGGCCGCCCCCTCAAATCCGGCATCGCAATCTATGATGTCGGCGCGGGTCTTACAGCCGCCTATTCGATCATCGCGGCCCATGTCCATCAGCTCAAGACCGGCGAGGGTCAGCATATCGACATCTCGCTCGCCGAGTGCGGTCTGCCCTGGTTCATCTGGGAGGCAGCCGCCTATTTCGCGGAGGGGACGGTGGCGAAGGCGACGGGCAGTCGCCACCGAGTTTCAGCGCCCTATCAGGCGCTGCGCACCGGCGACGGTTTCCTCATCATCGGTGCGGCGAACCAGCGGACCTGGGAGAAACTCTGCCGCGATGTGATCAACCGTCCGGAACTGATCACTGACCCGCGATTTGTGACCAATATGGACCGGCTTGAGAACATCAAGGTGCTCGAGCCCTTGCTCGAAGAGGCTTTCGCCTCCGCCGATGCTGCGACCTGGATCGCGCGCTGCGAGGAGGCCAGTGTCCCATGTGGTCCGATCAACGACTTCGGACAGGCGATGAATGACCCGCACTACATCGCTCGCGGCATGATCGAGGAGATCGAGCATCCAAAGCTCGGTGCCATGCGGATGATCGGCATTCCGACGAAATTCTCGAAGACGCCAGGTGCGATCAGGAAGCCGGCGCCCCTGCTCGGGGAGGATACCGACAAGGTCCTGCGCCGGTTCGGCATTTCGGATGAGCAGATCGCGAGCCTGCGAGGCCGCGGCGCCGTTCAGTAGACCGTCACTCCGGGGCGGAAAGCCGCCTCCACCATCCAAGAATAACGGCAAAAGCCAACATAGGGGAACGATGATGAAACAGCCTTACAATCTGTCACGCCGCGCCTTTCTGGTCTCAGGGACCGCCGCCGCGGGCCTAGGGGCACTTCCAGGCCAGAGCTTCGCGCAGGGGGAACGAGTCTTTCGGCTCGGCGCGCTCAACTCGATCACCGGCATCGGTGGCCCCTACGGCCCCTACATGTTGGAAGCGATCAAGCTGGCGGTGGCCGAGGTCAACGCCGCAGGCGGTGCCGCGGGCCGCAAGTTCCAGCTCTTCGCCGAGGATGATCAGACGAAGCCCGAGGCGGCCGTCCTTGCGGTCAAGAAGCTCGTCGAGATCAACAAGGTCGAAGCGGTGGTAGGCATCTGGGCGTCCTCGGTGGGCCTGGCGACAATGCCGATCACCAACGACGCCGATCTGATCACGATGAACACCTGCGGTGCGCCGGAGATGCTCACGGAGAACAAGAAGGGCCTCGCCTGGATGTTCCAGGCTTCCAACGCGATCTTCGGGAATGCCTTCGCCGAGGTTGCGCGGCGCCGTGGCTTCAAGCGCCCCGCGGTCATGGCATTCAACAACTCGACCTTTGTCGGGCAAGCGAACTACTTCAAGAGCGCCTGGGAGGCCAATGGCGGCAAGGTCAGCGCCTTCGTCATCTACGAGCCCAATCAGAGCAGCTATCGCACCGAGCTTGCCCGTGTCCTTGCGTCGAAGCCGGACGTCATCTCGCTCAGCGCCTATCGTCCCGACGCCACCATCATCCTCAAGGAATGGTACCAGAGCGGCCAGGACTGCAAGTTCATCATGCCCGGCTGGACCGCCAACGAAGACCTCGTCAAGGCGCTCGGCAAGGAAGCGACCGAGGGGCTGATCTCGATCTCGAATGTCGCGGCCGAGCAGCATACCGCGTTCAAGCGTTTCGCCACCGAGTTCAAGACGATCACCAAGCGCGAGCCCGATATCTTTGCCGCGCAGTGCTACGACATGGTGATCACGCTGGCTCTCGCCCTCGAAGCAGCGGGAACCCAGGCGGATGTCGCCGCCATCAACGGGCAGATCCGCACGGTCACCGGGGCCGGAGGCACCAAGGTTAACTCCTTCGCCGAAGGTCGCGATCTCCTGCGCAAGGGGCAGAAGGTCGATTACGACGGCGCGTCCTCGCGTCTCGAGTTCGGCAAGCATGGCGAGACGGTGCCCGATTTCGGTGTGTTCGACATTCAGGACGGCAAGCTCGTCCTGAAAGAGACCATTCCCGGCCAGCTGCCGGCATAGGAAGGTCGCACCGATGGATTGGATCTCGATCGCTAACGCGGTCATCAACGGCGTCGTGATCGGGATGCTCCTGGCCTTGCCTGCGCTCGCGATCACGCTCGTGTTCGGCATTGCTCGCTTTCCCAATGCGGCCACCGGCGACTACATGACGTTGGGCGCCTACACGACCATCGCCTCCCAGATGTTTCTGGGAGGCTCGATCGTAATCGCCGTGCTCGGCGCGATGACGATGACCGCCGCCGTTTCGCTGTTGATGTATTTCTGGGTCTTCCGGGCGCTGGCGGAACGCTCGCATGTCGCCCGGCTGATTGCTTCCATCGGCGTGGCCTTTGCCGTTCGCAGCACGATCACCTTCTTCGCCGGGCAGGACCAGTATGTCGTGGACCTGCCACTGGTGCGGGCCTGGAATTTCAACGGAATCCGCATCCTGCCGACGGATCTCTACATCGTCGGCGCTGCACTGATCGCGCTCCTGCTGGTCTTTTGCGTCATGTATCTGACCCCAACGGGGCGTCGCATGAGAGCGATCGCGGATAGTCCGGAGCTGGCGGCCGCGAGTGGCATCCGTGCGCGCAGGGTAATGATCTTCCTCTGGGCCGTGGCCGGAGCATTCTGTGGTCTTGGCGGTGCACTGCTGGGCATCAAGGCCGTGGTGCTGCCCGAGCTCGGCTGGGAACTCCTGATGCCGATGTTTGCCGGCGTGATCCTCGGCGGGATCGGCAGCCCTGTGGGCGCGGTTCTGGGCATCGTGACGTTCAGCATCGCGCAGGAAGTCGCGAGTCTGTTCGTCGGCCCCGCCTACAAGGTCGTTCTCGCCTTCCTGATCCTTCTTTGCGTGCTGCTCCTGCGACCGCAGGGAATGTTCGGCCGTCCGATTGCAGCGAGGTGATGCCATGGAAGGCTATTTCATCGCGATCTCGATCAGTGTGCTGATCTATCTCCTGATGGCGAGCGGGCTGGCGCTTCAATACGGCTTCACCGGACTGGTGAATTTCGGCCATGTCGGATTCTTTGCGATCGGCTCTTACACCTCGGCCCTGCTTGCCCTGAAGGGGGTGCCGATCCCGGTCTCTCTGGCGGCAGCTACGGCGCTCGCCGCCCTTGCCGCCTACCCGTTGGGGATGATCTCGCTGCGGCTGGGCGGTGACTACCTCGCGATTGTCACACTGGGTTTCTCGGAAGCCGTCCGCATGACCTTGCAGACAGAGGAGTGGCTGACGCGCGGCATGCACGGGCTGCCTGGCATCCCCAGGCTCTTTGCCGGCTGGGTCGATCCAAGAATGATCGATTTCTGCATCTTCCTGCTTCTGCTTGCAGTCTGTGCGGTGGTCTTCCTTCTGATCCATCACATCATCCGGAGCCCGTTCGGTCGCGTGATCGAAGCCATCCGTGACAACGAAGTTGCGGTCAGGGCGCTGGGCAAGAACCCGGCCCAGTTCAAGACGCGGTCCCTGATGATCGGGGCCGGAATCGCGGGGCTCGCGGGCGGACTCCAGGCCCATTACCTGACCTTCATCAGCCCCGAGCAATACGTCCCGCTCATCACCTTCTACATCTGGATCGCCCTGGTCCTGGGCGGAGTCGGATCGTTGCGTGGCGTGGTCATTGGAACCGTCCTGCTTGTCGGCTTCCTCGAAGGGTCGCGTTTCCTGCGCGATGTCTTCACCGGTGTCTCGGAGGTCCAACTGGCGAGCGTCCGGATCTGGATCATCGGCATGGCCCTGATCTGCGTCGTGCTCTACCGCCCGCAAGGCCTGTTCGGAAAATCGTCGCGGAGGAGCAACTGATGGCGCTCCTTTCCATCACCGATATCACGGCTCGCTTCGGCGGCTTTCGTGCCCTCGACTATGTTTCGCTCGAGGTCGGCGAAGGCGAACTGGTCGGGTTGATCGGAACGAATGGTGCGGGAAAGAGCACCCTGTTCTCCGTCGCCACCGGCTATATCCCGGCGGGGTCTGGCAGCGTGGTTTTCCAGGGCGAGAACATCACCGAGGTTCCGGTCCATCAGCGGGTCCGGCGCGGTCTCGCCCGCACATTCCAGGTTCCGCGCGAATTCAGCCACATGACGGTGTTCGACAACCTGATGGTGGCGGCGCGGGATCAGCGTGGCGAGAAGCTCGGCGCCCTGGTCTTCGCGCGCGGCGCGATCCGGCAGGAGGAAGAGCGACTGGCCGAGCGCGTGCGGGAGGTGATGGCCTTCCTCAACCTCGCGCGCGTCTCGGACGAACTCGCGGGCAAGCTCTCGGGCGGCCAGAAGAAGCTGCTTGAGATCGGCCGGCTGCTGATGCTCGAACCCAAATGCATCCTCCTCGACGAGCCCTTCGCCGGAGTGAACCCGGTTCTGATCGAGCAGCTCTGCGACCGGATCGTCGAGTTGAACCGGCGCGGTATCGCTGTCCTGATCATCGAGCACAATCTCGCCGAGCTCGCGCGCATCGTACCCCGACTCTACGCGATGGATCGTGGCCGGGTCATTGCCAGTGGCACGCCTGACGCGGTTCTCGCCGATCCGGGCGTGCGTGAAGCCTATATGGGAGGGGTGATATGAGCCTTCTGCAAATCGCCAAACTGTCAGGCGGTTATGGCGACGTCGATATCATCACCGGTATCGACATGCATGTCGGCGCCAAGGAAATCGTCACGATCGCTGGCACCAACGGCGCCGGCAAGTCGACCCTCATCAAGGCGGCGATGGGCATCCTGCCGCGCATCGCCGGCACGATGGTGTTCGACGGCATCGATCTGATGAAGCTGCAGATCGAAGACCGCGTCCGCATCGGCATTTCCTACGTGCCGCAGGTCCGGAACGTCTTTGGCACCCTGACCGTGCTGGAGAACCTGCAGGTCGTGGAACACGCGCCTGGCAAGAGCGCGCGGATCCGCGACATGTTCGATCTCTTCCCCGCTCTGGCGGGGCGGCGCGGCACCTATGCGGAAAACCTCTCCGGCGGCGAGCGTCAGCAACTCGCCTTTGCGCGGGCCCTGATGTCCTCGCCGCGCCTGATCCTGCTCGACGAACCGTCCGCGGCGCTGTCGCCGGCGCTGACCGACCAGGTCTTCGAGGAGGTCAAGCGGCTGCCGCAGGCCGATGTCGCGGTGCTGATGGTCGAGCAACGGGCGCGCCAGGCGCTCGCCTTCAGCGACCGCGGATACATCCTCGATGCGGGGCGCATCGTCTTGTCCGACACAGGAGCAAGCCTGCTCGCCAACGAGGAAATGGGCGACGTCTATATCGGACGCGGCCAATCCCAGGCGGCAATGCCCCACGCACCCTCCACGCACGTCTAGAAACGGGACAGGCACAATGGATATTTCTTCCGTCGACCGGCCGGTGACGGCCAAGCGGCCGGCTGCCTCGCGCACGGCCATGCTCACCGCGACCGAGGGCTTGCGAGCACTCGATCAGGGGACACTGACCTGCGAAGCCTGGGCACGCGCCTGCCTGGAGCGCATCGAGGAGCGCAATGGCGGCGTCAAGGCGTGGGTCCATGTGAATGCCGACGCCGCCCTTGCTCACGCGCGGGCTCTCGACCGGAACGGCCGCAGCCGCCTGTTCGACGGCGTCCCGCTCGGGCTCAAGGATACGATCGACACCGCCGACATGCCGACTGAGCTGGGCGATCCCGAGATATTTCCTCGCCGCCAGCCGCAGTCCGACGCGCCGGTGGTTTCGATGGCGCGCAATTTCGGCTTCACCATCCTTGGGAAGAACACAGTCTCGCGGCATGCCATCATGCTGCCGGGACCCGCACGCAATCCACACGATCTGACGCGCACGCCGGCGGCCTCCTCGGCCGGCTCCGGCGCCGCCGTTGCCGATTTCATGACGCCGATCTCCATCGGTACGCAGACGGCCGGCTCCATCCTAAGGCCATCCGCCTTTTGCGGAGCAGTAGGCTTCAAGCCGACGCTCGACGCCATCCCTTATGTCGGCATCAGGACCTATTCGCGCCCGCTCGACGTCATCGGGCCGATTTGTCGCTCGGTGGAGGACGCGACGCTCTTCATGCGCGGCTTCACCGGCGATCCGCGCTTCGATGCAACGACATCCGTGCGTACCGACATGCGCGTCGGCGTTTGGAGGACGAAGGATTTCGATAAGGCCGATCCCGCTGCGCTGGCCATCTTCGAAGACAATCTGCGCAAACTGGAAGCGGCAGGTGCGACCGTCCAGTCGCTGGTCATGCCTGCGATCTTCGAGACGATCGGCGAGGCGCAGGATGTGATCATGGCCTATGATCTGGCGCGCGAATATGCCGACATCAAGCGCCATCATGCGGACAAGTGCGACCGCGAACTGATCGAATACCTCGAACTCGGCGAGAGCTACTCCGCCGACGATTATGCGCGTGCGCTCGACGCCGCGGACGCCTGCCGCAGGGCCTTCCACGATCTCGCGCGCGATGTCGACGTGCTCGTCATGCCGTCGACCTTGGGCGAGGCACCGGAAGCGACGAGCACCGGCAGCTCCGCCTTCATCCGCATCTGGTCCCTGCTGCACAACCCTTCGATCACCTTGCCGGTGACTCGCGGACCAGCAGGCCTGCCGCTCGGCTTCCAGGTGGTCGGCCGCGTGAAGGAAGATGCGCGCCTGCTCTACTGGTCACGCTGCATCGAAACCATCCTGGGAAGCACGGCCCATATCGCCTGATTGGCCCGAGCCGCGACGCCTGGCTGGAACTCTCATGGGATCCAGTGCACAAGCGATGGATGACGACGAGCTTTAGACCGGAGCAACGGGAGAGCGGCAGGGATGCGATCGTACGCACCGCAACCCTGCTGTTCGGTGAGCGCGGTTATCAGGGGGTGAGCATGCGCCTCCTGGCGGAGCAACTCGGCATCACCGCGCCCAGCCTCTATCACCATTTCTCCTCAAAGGAGGCGCTGCTTTTCGCCGTCCTCGAGGACAATCAACGGGATTTCCTCGCAACGACCGAGGAAGCCGTCGCGAAAGCTGCTCCCGACCCAAAGCGCCAACTCGCGGCGCTGGTGGCCTCGCATGTTCGCTATCAGATCGAGAAGATCGAATATGCCCGGGTCTATGACCGGACGTTCCTGGGAATGGGTCCGCTGGTCGAGTTTCTCTCCGATGAGCAGCGCGGCGTCATGCGTGTCTTGCAGCGCCGGCACACCGAGAATCTGCGCCGTGTCATCCAGGGCGGAGTCACGGCGGGTGTGTTTACGGTCGAGGACGTATCACTCGCCGCCTTCGCAATCATCTCGATGTGTGACGGCGTCATCACCTGGTATCGCAGCGACGGCAGGCTTTCCGTGAAAGAAGCGGCCGGGCTCTATGCCACCATGGCGCTTGACCTCGTCGGCGTCAGACCAGATGCAGGGAGCTCCGCGCTGGATGGTCAATTGCCATCTCCGCGATGAAGCGTCGATGGTTGGAGACATATTCCGCCGCGGTCTCCGCGATGTCGTGGATCTCCTGATCCGTCAACGACCGCACCGCCTTGGCAGGGGCTCCCACGATCAGCGAGTTCGGCTCGAAGCGCTTGCCCTGGGTGATGAGAGCGTTTGCGCCGACGATGCAGTTTTCTCCGATGACGGCGCCGTTCAGAATGGTCGAACCCATGCCGACGAGAACCCGGTCGGCAAGCGTGCAGCCGTGCAGAACGGCGCGGTGCCCGACCGTGCACGAGGCGCCGATCGCCAAAGGATATCCTGTGTCCACGTGGAGTACGGCGCCGTCCTGAATGTTTGATCCGGCACCGATCGATATGCGGTCATTGTCGCCCCGGATGACGGCGGCGAACCAAACGCTGGTGTCGTCATCGAAAATGACGTCGCCGATGATCGAGGCATCGGGGGCGAACCAATAGCGGCCCGAGCGCGGAAGGGTCGGGCGCCGAGCGCCCAGGTTCATGATTGGCATGGATCTTCTGTGGAGACCGAGGGATTTTGAGGCTTCTCATGGGGCAGGGCGCGGGCATCCGCCTCCCTTGCGCGAGTCTAGAAGCCGACCGAGAGGCCCAGCCGCTTCGCCGCGTTCATGACGTGCCGCCGGGCGGCGCTGCGCGCCGCCTCCACGCGTTGCTCGACAATATTGTCATAGATTTCCTTATGTTCCATGAGCACTGCCTCCGGTCGGCCGACATAGGAGGAAGAATTCAGACGGGCGATGCGGACAGAATTCTTGAGCTGCGCTCCAAGAAGATCGACCAGCTCGAGAATGAACGCATTTCCGGTCGCCTTGGCGATCGTGCTGTGGAAGGCGAAGTCAGCGTCAATACCATCATCCCCATCGCGGATATTCGCATCGATGGCGTGGAGACACTGTGAGAGCGCGAGCAAGTCCCTGTCCGAACGCCTTAGCGCCGCATAGCCCGCCGCATCACCCTCGAGAGTCAGGCGCAATTCGAAGACCTGCGACAGCTGCTCGCGATTATTCTCGATCTCTCGTGGATCGAGCCGGAACGATCCCGCGGCGCGCATGCTCGTCACGAAGGCGCCGCTGCCCTGGCGCGCGTCGACCAGCCCCTCCTGCTTGAGTCTCGAGATGGCTTCCCTGATGACGGCTCGGCTGACACCCATGCTCCGTGAGAGTACGAACTCGGTCGGCAATTTCTGGCCGATCTCGAGTTCGCCCCCACTGATGCGTGCCGCGAGATCGCCGGCAATCTGCTCGGCAAGGTTCGGCCGTCGCAAGGGACGAGGCTCTTCGGCAGGCGTGGATCCGGCGCTCTTGGTTTTCATTTCACCCAATCACTATCAAAGGAATATTTGTCGGGCAACTTTGATCGACGCTGGAATGCGGCCATTGTTCATGCCGCGGCGACACCTCATCGAGGCAGGTCTCTGCTCCATTCCAAACGGAGCGTGTCAATTTCACATGAATCCTATGAAAGGCCCACACTGCTAGCTGTGTAACTCGATCCAGGGCACTTTCTTCGCGCCGCTTAGGTTTCGCGATCCGGAAAGCCGGGCGGAACGCAACCGCGCTTGACGCCCATCTCCCAGTATGTTTTTTGTCCGACAACCAAACGCTTGTTAAGTCCAAGACAAGAACAAAAAATGCAGTATCCGGGGAGGCTGACGTGAGCGCGATCAAATTGCCATACGACTCGAATGGCGGATGCAAAGGGGACTCTGATGGAGGTCCCCTGGAGCCGCGGGCGTCGGCTCCGGGCTTGGCATGAGCGTCTTGTCCGCCTGACCCCGCGAGACGCTGCCTATGTCGACATTGTCGCTGATGAGCCTGGGCTCCGACGGTTGGGGCTTGGCGATGCTGGTTGCTGCCGGTGTGACCCTATCGGTCGCCTCATGCGGCTTCCTCCTCGGTTCTGTGATCGGAGGTCTTGTTGCTTGGGTGAAGCTGTCAGGCGGTGCGGTCGCTCGCGCTGCGGCCGATGCCTACACCACGATTCTTCGCGGCATTCCGGATCTCCTCATCATCTACCTCTTCTATTTCGGGGGAAGCGCTCTGCTCAGCAGTATCGCGGGGCTCTTCGGCCCCGGGGGCTTCGTCGGAGTGTCAGGTTTTGCCGCGGGTGCGACTGCGATCGGTATTATCTCCGGGGCTTATCAGTCGGAGGTCTTTCGAGGAGCGTACACGGCGCTGAACCGGGGTGAGATCGAGGCGGCGAAATCCGTGGGCATGCATCGCGCCCTGATGTTCCGTCGCATCATCGCACCGCAGGTGCTGCGATATGCCATTCCGGGCCTGGGCAATGTCTGGCAACTGGCCTTGAAGGAGTCTGCTCTCGTCTCGGTCACGGGGCTTGTCGAACTGCTTCGCCAGTCGGCCATTGGTGCCGGGTCCACGCGTGAGCCGTTCAGCTTCTATCTCGCCGCGGCCGTGCTCTATCTGGCAATCACCACGGTCTCCTCTTGGGGATTTCGGCGTGCCGAGAGCTACGCGATGCGCGGCGTCCGGAGAGCGTGAATGCAGCACGCTCACATGCCGGCCAACCTCAAGCATTCTGAGGATCGAATCGCGTGATGGACGCCGCATTCATGGGCGAAACCTTCCTCAAACTGCTGGAAGGACTTCCCCTCACACTTAAGCTCACGTTTTCATCTGTCACACTGGGCCTGGTCGTAGCGATGGCCCTCGCGACGATGCGCATGTCTGGGATGCCAGTTCTGGACTGGTTCGCGCGCGCCTATGTGTTCGTGTTCCGCGGAACGCCCCTTCTTGTTCAGATCTTCCTCATCTACTACGGGCTCGGGCAATTTCGGCCGGCCTTGCAAGCCCTGAACCTATGGGGTTTCTTCCGCGAGCCGTATTGGTGCGCACTGCTCGCCCTTACCTTGAATACCGCGGCCTATGTGAGCGAGATCATCCGCGGAGGGCTGCAGTCGGTCCCGCGAGGTCAGATCGAAGCGGCGCGCGCCTGCGGGATGTCGCCGTTTCTCCTCTATCGCCGGATCATCATTCCGATTGCTATCCGTCAGGCGCTTCCGGGCTATGGCAATGAAATTATCCTGATGGTGAAGGCAACATCGCTGGCCTCGATTATCACGATGATGGAAGTCACCGGCATTGCGCACAAGCTGATTTCGCAGACCTTCCGTGCCATCGAGATCTTCATTTGCGCCGGCGCCATCTACCTCATCCTCAATTTCGTCGTGACGCGGGCAATACAGGCCCTTGAACACCGGCTTTCCCCGCATTTGCGGGACGCGCCCGTGCCTGTCCAGCGCCTCGATCCGGCCATCAGCAGCGGAGTCGATCGGTGACCTTACTGTCTACGCCTGCCGTGTCGGTGCGCGATCTGCGCAAGAGTTTCGGCTCATTGGAAGTCTTGCGCGGCATTTCGCTTGATGCAGCCGAGGGGCAGGTGATCTCAATCCTGGGCTCGTCGGGTTCCGGCAAGTCAACGATGCTTCGGTGCATCAACATGCTGGAGACGCCCGACGCCGGCGAGATCGCGATCGGCGGTGAAGTCATTGCGTTGCGCAAGGGCAGAAACGGACGCACGGAGCCGGCTAATCGCTCCCAGGTCGACCGTATCCGCTCCCGCGTTGCGATGGTCTTCCAAAGCTTCAATCTCTGGTCGCATCTGACGGTACTCGAGAACGTCATCGAGGCGCCAATCCATGTGCAGAAGCGACCGAGGGCCGAGTGCATCGCCGAGGCCGAGGCCCTGCTTGCGAAGGTCGGCATCGTCGACAAGCGTAACCATTATCCAGCTCATCTGTCGGGCGGTCAGCAGCAGCGTGCTGCCATCGCTCGCGCCCTCGCCATGAAGCCGCAGCTGATGCTGTTCGACGAGCCGACCTCGGCGCTCGATCCTGAGCTCGTCGGCGAGGTTCTGCGCGTCATGCGATCGCTGGCGGAAGAGGGCCGGACCATGCTCGTGGTCACGCACGAGATGGGTTTTGCTCGGGACGTCTCGTCCCGTGTGGTGTTCCTCCACAAGGGGATGGTGGAGGAGGACGGGCCGCCTGGCGAAGTATTCAGCGCACCCACATCGCCACGGTTTCGACAATTCATCTCTGAGCATCGTTAGGAGGGACACGATGAACAACCCGAGATTTCGACTGGGCTGGCTGGCGCTGAGCGCTTGCGCATTCCTGGCTACTGCCGCGGAAGCACAGCAGGGAAGGGAGATCACCATCGCAACCGAAGGGGCCTTCATGCCCTGGAACTACACCGAGCCGAGCGGGAAGCTCGGCGGTTTCGACGTCGAGCTGGTGAACGATCTCTGCCGCCGGATGAATGCCAAGTGCAAGGTCGTCGGCCAGGACTGGGCCGGCATCATCCCGGCTCTCCAAGCCGGAAAGCACGACGCAGTGATGACGGGGATGAATATTACCGACAAAAGGCTGGCGGTGATCGGCTTTTCGAGGCCGTACGCCACGAGCCGCCACGTCTTCGCGACGATGACCGATCGCGAAACGCTCAATCTTCCCAAGAGCGGACAGCTGATCGACATCACGTCTCTCAGCGACGACGGCAAAAACACGATTGAGCAGATGAAAAAGCTGATCAAGGGGAAAACGATCGGCGTGCAGACATCGACCAACGCGCTTGCATTCCTGGAGACCTACTTCAAGGGAGACATCGAGATCAGGGAATACAAGACGGCCGAGCAGCATGATCTTGATCTCTCCGCAGGTCGCATTGATGCGGTGTTCGTTGACTACGCGTCTGCGATGTCGTCGCGTGAAAAGAAGGAACTGAACGGCATGACCATTGCGGGGCCGTCATTTCGCGGCGGGCTCCTTGGTCGTGGCGTCGCGATCGGCCTGCGCAAGGACGATGGCGAGCTCAAGCAACGCTTTGACCAGGCGATCGAGCAGGCACTCGCGGATGGCACGATCAAGACTCTGTCGATGAAATGGTTCAAGTCCGACATGTCGCCTCCGCAATAATCCCGTCGATGGAGGAGATTGACGGACTGGATCTTGAGAGCCCCCGGGCGGGCAGGGCTGCCGGCCGAGCCCGCCCGGACCGAACTCCGCCTGTTGACCTTAGGTCGGCAAGGCCAGGCACAATCAGTGGCCGGTGCACGCAAAGCGAATCCGTCTGACGGGACGAGAGTTCCCAAACGGTTCCGATCAACACGCCCGGATTTGCCAGCGATCGAGCACAGACATGAGCGACACCAGACATCTTGACGCCATCAGCGCAATCGTCGGGACCAAGGGATTGGTCACCGACGCTGCCGACATGCGCCGATACGAGGTCGGAGCACGGTATGACGAAGGGAGGGCGCTATTCGTCGTCCGGCCCGGGACAACCGAAGAGGTGTCCCGCGTCGTCGCCTATGCGGTCTCGCATGGCGTTCGACTCGTGCCTCAAGGCGGGAACACGGGTGTGGTCGGGGGATCCACTCCCGATCAGTCGGGAACGCAGGTCGTTCTCAGCGTCGACCGCCTGAGCGCTCCGCTCGAAATCGATCTGACCAATCGCACAGTGATGGTAGGGGCCGGCGTTCGCTTGTCGACGCTGAATGAGACCCTCGCGACGCATGGGCTCTTTCTGCCGATCGATCTCGGCGCAGATCCGATGGTTGGCGGCATGGTTGCCACGAACACCGGTGGCGCTCGCTTCCTCCGTTATGGCGCTATGCGGCGACAGGTTCTGGGTCTGGAGGTCGTGCTTCCAGATCGTAATGGCACCATCCTTGACCTCACGACCGGCCTCCGGAAAGACAACGCCCATATCGACCTGAAACATCTCTTCGTCGGGACGAGCGGGGCCTTCGGCGTCATTACAAGGGCGGTTCTCGAAGTGCAGCGCGTCCCGCGACAGGTCGCGACGGCGTTGCTCGTGCCGCGTGACGATGAGGCCATTCCCCTCCTGCTCACGGCGCTCGAGGAAGCGTGCGGCGAGTATCTGAGCGCCGTCGAGGGGATCTCGCGGAACGCGATGAAGCGAACATTTGCCCATGTCGAGCGCCTGAGAAATCCGTTCGCTCGCGGCGAGATTCCGCCTTACGCGATCCTCGTCGAACTGACCCGGAATTGGCCCGAGCGCGGGCATGAAGCCGCGCTCCCAGCCGTTCTCGAGACCGTTCTCGCCGAGCTGTTCGAGCAGGATGATCCGCTGCTCGCCGATGCGCTGATTGGTCGGTCGGAGGAACTTTGGGCGTTGCGGCATTCCTTGCCGGAGGGGCTGAAGGCGGCGGGGCATGTGATCGCCTTCGATCTTTCCCTGAAGCGCTCAGATCTTGTTCCCTTCCGAACCGAGATCGTTCCGCTGCTCAATGCCGAGTTCCCCGAGCTCGAGCTCTGCGATTTCGGGCATATTGCCGACGGCGGCATGCACTTCAATCTTGTGCATCCCGGCCGGCCAGATGCCGCTTATATCGAGCGCGTCCGGGACAAGGTGCTGGACGTCGTCATCCGGGGCTATGGGGGCAGTTTTACCGGCGAGCATGCGCTGGGTCGATCAAACCAGTCTCTCTACGATCGATATACACCGGAACTCGTGAAGCAGCTTTCGGCATCTCTCCGGGGCGCGTTGACCGAGGCTACGATGGGAAACGTGCGTTTCGCGCCGGCGAACCGAGCGCTTCGTTAGCACGGCTCCCCTGGCCTCGACTGCGTTCACCCTGCCGGTGCTGAAATGACCTGAGACGCAACTGCGCCAACCGGGCCCTGGCTGGAGCAGGCGCTTGCAGACGCCTGCCTACGGCCGGGGATTCCAGGTTTGGCTCAGGCGCGCCCCGAGCTTACAGCCTCTTTCCATGCACCTTCTGGCGCTCGAGATGCAGATACGCGACGAAGTCTGACACCAACTGCGAGCGCAGGCGGTGCGAGGGGTAGAGAACCCCGAAATTATAGGCGATGGCCGGCCGGAAAGGGCGCGAAACCAATCCGAGCGGTTCGAACGCTTTTGCCGTGAACGGATCCGCAATGGTCAGGCCCAGTCCCTGCATCACCATCTGGCAGGCGATGGCAGCGATCGGGGTTTCGACGCGAACGTCGCAACGCACCTTGGCATCGTCGAGCACCTGCTGCAGCGAGCGCGACATGAAGCTGCCCGCGCCCTTGCCGATGAACGGCATGCCGTCCAGATCCTGCGGGATGATCTCCGTCCGCATCGCAAGCGGATGATCGGCCGGCATCACGCAGACACCGATGGCAGGGTCGAACAGCTCGATCTCGACCCCCGGCTTGTCCATCGGCAGCATCGCGAAGCCGACATCGAATTGCTGTGTCGACACCCATGAGGCAATCGATTCCGAGCGCTGCGCCTGGATCGCGGCGGCGACGCTCGGCCGGTCCTTGAGAAATCCGGCAAGGGCGACAGGCAGGAACGTGTGCGCCAAAGCCGGCATGCTGACGATCCGCAACTGCTCGACCCGGCGCTCCTTGATCTGGGCAGCGCGCTCGCTGATCCGTTCGAGTCCGACGAAACTGCGCTCGACCTCCTGATGCAAGGCTATCGCCTCGGGCGTTGCGACCGTGCGGCCATCGCTGCGCGTGAACAGCACGAATCCGACCGCCTCCTGCAACTCCTTCATCAGCCGGCTGATCGAGGGCTGCGAGCTGCGGAGCAGGCGCGCGGCCTTGGTGAAGCTCCCGACATGCAGGACCGCGTTGAAGGCTTCGGCATGCCTGTGGGTGATCTGAGCCAAATCGGGCACTCCATTCTCGTTCCGCCACGGTTGGCCTAACCGAGCGTTGCGACCCGGTCAGTGCGCCGGCAACGCAATCACGGCGAGATCATATCAAATCTGAATGGCGTGATCCATAATCAGTCAATTGACAGATGGGTGCCGCTCCCCAACCCTTGGCTGCAACGGGGGCCGTGTTCCCCGGCCAAACAGGGGATTTTTCGGCATGGCCACTTTGCGTTCGACTTCGCTTGGATCCGTCTTCGCCATCGCGCTCGCCACGGGCGGCCTTGTCAGCTCGGGAGCGAGCGCCCAGCAGACGATGTATGTCGCGGGCTATGGCGGCTCGTTCGAGCGCCTGATGCGCACCGCGATCATTCCGCCCTTCGAGAAGGCGAACAACGTCAAGGTCGAGTATGTCGCGGGACAGTCGACGGCGACGCTCGCCAAGCTGCAGGCCCAGCGCGGCAAGCAGGAGATCGATGTCGCCATGGTCGATGACGGCCCGATGTATCAGGCGGTGCAGTTCGGCTTCTGCGCGCCGATCGAAAAGGCCCCGGTGCTGGACGATGTCTACCCGATCGCGAAACTGGACGAGAAGGCCATCGCCTTCGGTATCGGCGTCACCACCCCGGTCTATAATGCCAAGATCTTCAAGGAGAAGGGCTGGCCGGTGCCGACCTCCTGGGGCGACCTCGGCAACAGCGCCTATAAGGGCCAGCTTGCCCTGCTTGGCGCCGCCAGCACGACCGGCCTGCATGGGCTGATCATGGTGGCGCGCGCCGAGGGCGGCGGCGAGAACAAGATCGAGCCCGGCTTCGCAGCGTTCAAGGACAAGATCCGGCCCAATATCCTGACCTTCGCGCCCTCCGCTCCGAAGCTCGAGGAGTTGCTGCAAAGCGGCGAGATCGCGCTGACCGTGATTTCGCGCTCGCGCGCCGTCGCGCTGAAGAAGGAGGGCCTGCCGCTTGAAGTGGCCGAGCCGAAGGAAGGGGCCGGCGCACTGATGGTGACGATGTGTCCCGTCGTTGACAGCGACGTGGCGCCGCAATCGCAAAAGTTCATTCAGCACATGCTTTCGCCCGCCATCCAGAAGGTCTTTGCCGGCGCGGGCTACGGCCCGGTGAACCGCAAGACGGAGCTGACGGCGGATGAAGCCGCGGGCCTGGCGGTCGGCGACGAGGCCGTTTCCAAGCTCGCCAAGATCGACTGGCCGACCGTCAACCAGAACCGGGCCGCCTGGACGCAGCGCTGGAACCGAGAGATCGAGCGCTAGCCCTCGTCCCCGGACACCAGGGCCCGCGCCCGCGGCGCGGGCCGTTTTCATGGATCACCATCGACTATGGCCAAGATCGCCCTTCGCGGGCTTACCAAGCGCTTTGCCGCCTTCACGGCGCTCAACGGAATCGACCTGGCGATCGAGCCCGGCGAGTTCGTGGGGCTGCTCGGCCCGTCCGGCTGTGGCAAGACCACGACGCTGAACATCGTCGCCGGCTTCGAGGAGCCGACCAGCGGCGAGGTGCTGCTCGACGGGCGCAGCCTCCGGGGTGTCCCGGCCAGCCAGCGCGGCATGGGCATCGTCTTCCAGAGCTATGCGCTGTTCCCGCACCTGACGGTCGCCGAGAATGTCGTATTCGGTCTCGAAATGCGGAAGATCGCCAAGCCCGCCCGCCAGCAGAAGGTCAAGGAGGCGCTCGACCTGGTGCGTCTCGGCCATCTTGCCGATCGCTACCCCCGACAATTGTCCGGTGGGCAACAGCAGCGTGTCGCACTGGCGCGTGCGCTTGCCATAGAGCCTGCGCTTCTGCTGCTTGACGAGCCGCTCTCCAATCTCGATGCCAAGCTGCGCGAGGAGATGCAGGTCGAGATCCGGGCGATTCAGCGCCGTGTCGGCACGACGACGATCATGGTCACCCACGATCAGGCCGAGGCGCTGGCGACCTGCGACCGGATCGCCGTGATGGATGCCGGGCGGATCGTCCAGCTCGCCGACCCGCTGACGCTCTATGACGCGCCCACGAGCCATTTCGCCGCGTGCTTCGTCGGCCGCTCCTCCCAGCTCAAGGCAAGGATCGCCTCGGTGGAGGGGGGGCGCTGTTCGATTCTGATCGACGGCATCGAGGCGACAGTGCCCGGCGCGGCGCAGCCCTCGCTTCCGGCAGGCAGCGCGGTGGTGATCGCACTACGCCCGGAAAAGGTCAGGCTCGTGCCGCCCAAGGACGGCTTTCTCCACGGCCGGCTGGCATCGCGGGTCTTCCAGGGCAGCTCGTGGCTGTTCTCCGTCGAGACAGCCATTGGCGCGGTCCTGTCGTCCGAACCGCATCGCGGCGCACCAGCCTTCAACGAAGGCGACCATGTCGGGCTCAATTGGCGGCCCGAGGACGCTGCCCTCATCGCGGACGCGCACCATGGCTGAGGCATCCAGGAGCCGCGTGCCGCTGCTGCTCAGTCTGCCGGCGCTGCTCTTCTTCGCAGCGCTGCTGGTGACGCCGCTGGTGATGATTGCAGTGCTGAGCTTCCAGTCCTTCGACCTAGCGACGGGGGCGACCGGCGGGGCGACGCTGTCGAACTTCGCGGATACACTGGGCGATCCCTATTACCACACCATCTTCCTGCGGACGGTCGGGATCGCGCTGGCGACCACGGTGCTCTGCGTGCTGATCGGTGCGCCCGAAGCCTATTTCCTGTCGCGAATGCGGGCGCCCTGGCGCTCCATCTTCCTGATCGTGACGCTGAGCCCGCTGCTGATCTCGGTCGTGGTGCGCACGCTCGGATGGGCGCTCCTGTTCGGCCGCAACGGTGTGATCAACAATGTCGCGTCCGGGCTCGGCCTGACGAGCGCGCCGATTCCGATGCTCTACACCATCCAGGGCGTCGTCATCGCGCTCGTTCATGTTGCAGTGCCGTTCATGATCATCTCGGTCTGGGCCGCCCTGCAACGGCTCGACCCCAAGGTCGTTCGTGCGGCGCAGTCGCTCGGAGCCGGCGAGACGACGATATTCATCAGGATCATCCTGCCCCAAATCGTGCCCGGCATCCTGTCGGGATCGCTGATCGTCTTTGCGCTCGCCGCCAGCGCCTTTGCGACGCCGGCGATCATCGGCGGGCGCCAGCTCAAGGTCGTCGCCACCGCCACCTATGACGAGTTCCTGGGCACGTTGAACTGGCCGCTCGGTGCGGCGATCGCGATCGTGCTGCTCATCGTCAACGCCACGATCATGCTGACCTATAACCGCTTGCTCGAGCGGCGCTATGCGAGGTTTGCCCAATGAACCGCAACGGCCCCGTCGCGCTCCTCTGCCACAGCCTGTTCGTCATCTTCATGCTGGCACCGCTGATCGTGGTGATGTGGATGTCGCTGACGCCGAGCAACCTGCTCTCGCTGCCCACGAGCTCGTTCTCGCTGCGCTGGTTCAGGGCCATCCTGGCCAATCCGCAGTTCGTTTCCGCCTTCTGGATGAGCATCGTGCTCGGCGTCGTCGCCGCGACCTGCGCGATGGCGCTCGCCGTCCCGGCCGCTCTAGCCCTGGCACGGCACAGCTTTCCAGGACGCGAGGCCCTGGTCGGGCTGTTCCTGTCGCCGCTGATCATCCCGCATGTCGTGCTCGGCGTCGCGTTCCTGCGCTTCTTCACGCAGGTCAATATTACTGGCTCGACCGCGGGCTTGCTCGCCAGCCATGTGCTGATCATTTTCCCCTATGGGCTGAGGCTGGTGCTCGCGGCCCTGACCGCGGCCGACCCGGCGATCGAACGCGCCGCGATCTCGCTCGGCGCCTCCAGTTGGACCGTGTTCCGGCGGGTGGTGTTTCCGCTGATGATCCCCGGCGTCGCCGGCGGCTGGGTGATCTCGTTCATCCAGAGCTTCGACGAGGTGACGATGACGGTGTTCGTGGCGACGCCGTCCTCGATGACGCTGCCTGTCAAGATGTACCACTACATCGAGGAATCGATCGATCCGCTCGTCGCCTCGGTCTCGACCGTCGTCATCCTGCTGACCTTCCTGCTGATGGTCCTCGTCGACCGCATCTACGGGCTCGACCGCATGCTCGTCGGCAAAGGCTGACTAGCCGGGCTGACCGGCAAGCGCGGACAGGCCCGGCCGCCGCGCCTCCTCTTCTCACTCGTCAAGGACATTCAAGATGAAAGCCATCGTCGTCGGCGCCGGTGTCATCGGCTCGTCGGTCGCCTATCGCCTTGCCCAGGCCGGTGCGGCGGTCACCATCGTCGAGGAAAGGCGGATCGGTGGCGGCACCTCCAGCGTGACCTATGCCTGGGTCAATGCCTGCGAGAAGCTGACCTCCCACGCCTATTACAAGCTGAATTTCGCCGGCCGGCAGGCCCATGAGGACATCCTAGCCGAGTTTCCCAGGGCGAACTGGTACCACCGCCCCGGCGTGCTGCAATGGCAGAATGCGGAAGCCGAAGCCGGCGCACGTGACGGCACCGACCCGCTGGTGAAGCTCAGGCAATTGATCGACTGGGGCTACCCGGCCGAGCTGCTCAGCCTGAAGGAGGTTCGTGAGCTCGAGCCGGAAATCGATCCCGACGTGATCGGCAATGCGCCGGTGATCTACTATCCTCGGGATGGCTGGCTCGACGCCGTGCCCTATGCCGGCGCGCTTGTTTCTGCTGCGCAGGAGCGTCATGGCGCAAGGTTCGTCAACGCCAAGGTGACGGGGCTGATCGTCAGCGGCGGGCGCTGCGATGGCGTCGAGATCGCGGGCGGAGACCCGATTCATGCCGATATCGTGGTGAACTGCTCGGGGCGCTGGTCCAACGAGGTCGCCAACCGAAGCGAACATCAGGTTCCGCTCGCGCCAACGGTCGGCCTTGTCGCCTACACCCCGCCGGCGGGCGTGACCCTTCGCAGCGCTTTGCGTACCCCGTTGCTCAACATGCGACCCGATGGCGGCGGACGCTTCCTGCTGCGCTCAAACGAACTCGACCGGCTGGTTGCCGCCGACGCTGCCTCTCTGCCTTCGCATCCCCAGGCGCAGGAGCTGCTGTCCCGCGCCAAGACGACAATCCCGGCCCTGCGCTCCGTCGAGGTCGAGGCCGTTCGCATCGCGATCCGACCGATTCCACGCGACACGCTCTCGGCCGTCGGGCCGGTCCCGGGGCTCGACCATTATTATGTCGCCGTCACGCATAGCGGTGTGACGCTCGGCGCCTTCCTCGGCGAAGCCATCGCCGACGAAGTCGTGCGCGGCCGCACCCGCTCCGAACTGGCTGAATTCCGGCCCGCCCGCTTCTTCAACTGACATTCCCGACGAGGACAGGACATGAAAATCGCCATCATGGGCGCAGGCGCGATCGCCTATGCGAGTGCAGCGCTGCTGATCCAGAACGGTCATGAAGCCCGGCTGTGGTCGCCATCCGGCCGCCGCACCGCCGCGCTCGCCCAGGGGCAGCCGCTGCGGAGCGAGGGTGTTGTCGCCGGCGAATTCAAGCCGACCATCGCCATGGATTGCGCTGCCGCGCTGGCAGGGGCGGATGCGATCCTGATCGCGCTTCCTGCGAACGGACACAAGGCGGTGATGGACGCTATGGCGCCGCATTTCGTCTCGGGCCAGACGGTCGTGATCAGCTCGCACGCCTCGCTGGGCGCGATCTATCTGGCACGGTTGATCGCGGATCGCGGGCTCGATGTCCCGGTCGTGGCGTTGAGCACGACGGTGCTGCGCGCGCGCCAGACCAGCGACACTTCCGTGAAGATCGCAACGCTGCGCGGCAAGGTCGATATGTCGACCCTGCCGACGGAAGCGGCCGAGCGCGGACTCGATGTCTGCAAGGCGCTGTTCGGTGACCGTTTCCGTGCGATCTCGAATGTGCTGGCCGTGGCGCTGAGCAACGTCAATCCGCAAAGCCATATGGCGCTGGCCCTCTGCAATTTCACCCGCATGGAGAAGGCCGAGGCCTGGGGCCAGAGCGAGCACATGACGATGGCTGTGGGGCGGCTCCTGGAGGCGATCGACGCCGAACGCCTCGCCATCGCGGGGGCGTTCGGTGTCGAGGTCCGCACCATGCGCGAGCACTATTCGCTGACCTATGGCCTTCCCGATGCAGCCCTCGGCGAGACCGCGAAATTGCTGGCAGCCAGCCAGGAGCCGACGCTCGGGCCGGCCACGATCGATACGCGTTATACGCTCGAGGACGTGCCCTTCGGGCTCTCGCCCCTGGTCACGCTCGGGCGCCTATGCGGCGTCGCGACACCCTTGCACGAGGCCGGCCTCCAGATCTTCTCGGCGCTTTATGGGCGCGATCTTGCCGCGGAAAACGACATCCTGCCGGCGCTGATGGCCCGCCAGCTCACGCGAGAAACGCTGATTGCCATGACGCGGTGACCAGAAACCAGGACCGGGCGAGCGCTTTCTGCTCTCGCCTTCCTCCTGGCTGCAAGGCAGCCGGTTGATGTGTCCGGAACGCCGGCTAGAGGTCGGTGCTCTGGGGCAGGATCACGAGATCCCGGATGGTGACGTTCCGTGGCCGGGTCAACATGAAATGCACGGCTTCGGCGACCTCCTCTGCCTCGATCAGGCCGCCCCTGGCTCGTTCCGCCTCGAGCTTCTCCTGCGGCCAGTCGGCGATGAGGGCCGTCACGACCGGACCCGGCAGGACCGCCCCGACACGGAGCCCATGCGGAATGACCTGGCGGCGCAGGGTATGAACGAAGGCTTGCACCGCGTGTTTGGAGGCGGTGTAGATCGGCTCCCACACCACCGGCACGATGCCGGCGATCGAGCTGGTGACGAGGATATCGCCCGTCTTGCGCGCGATCATGTGCGGGAGCACCGCGTGGATGCTCCGGAAGACGGCATTGATATTGAGATGCAGCATGCGATCCCAGGCGTCGGGATCTCCGTCGCTGACGGGGCCGCCGACATAGGCCCCGGCATTGGCGTGGAAGATGTCGAGTTGGCCTGCCAGGCTGAGGATCTGCGGCATCATGCCGGTAACGGAGACCGCATCGGCCAAGTCCACGACAAGCGGTATCGCCTCGGCGCCAAGAGGTTCGGTGACGCGGGCCAGTGCTTCGCGGTCGCGATCGACGAGAACGACGCGCGCGCCGGCCGCAAGCAGACGTTTCGCGCAGGCCAATCCGATTCCCGATGCGGCGCCGGTAATCGCGGCGACTTTTCCGGCCAGTTCCTGCGTCACGTCATCGCCTCCGACACGGCATGATCTTTCGTCTCCTGCAGCAGATCGCGCGCTGCGCGCGCGGCTGCCTGCAGCGCTTCAAAGGCAGCAAAGCGTCTGTCGTGCAGCCGCGAGATGTCGCCGCCAACCGGGGCGAAGACGCGGGCACCGGGCGCCATCTCGACCATCGCTTGCGCGAGGCACTGAAAAGTCCCGGCTGCCGTCGCGCCGAGCATCGCGGAGCCGAGAAGGACGGGATCGACCTCCTCCGGAACGAGCACGGGCAGCCCGGCACAGTCGGCGAGCAATTGCCGGATCAGCGGCGTACGGCCGGCGCCGCCGCTGAGCACGATCGCTTCGATCGTCGCTCCCTTGGCGCTGCTGGCGTCGATGATCTGCCGGAGGCCGTAGCCGATGCCCGTCAGCCCGGCGACATAGAGCGCGACGAGATGGTCGAGATCGTGCTCCATGCCAAGGCCGGCGATCAGGGCCCGTGCCTGTGGATCGGCATGCGGTGACCGGTTGCCGAGAAAATCCGGCACGACGACGAGCCCCCTGGCAAGATGCGCGGCCTCCGAAGGGGCACCCACCCGCCTCCCAGCTTGCGCGGCGAGCCAGTCCGGCAATGTGCAGCCTTCCGCTGCGGCCCGGTGCTGCGCTTCCGGCACGGCGGGATGAAATCCGATCAATTGTTCGATCGCGGCGCCGGCACCGGATTGACCGCCCTCGCTGAGCCAGAGATCAGGCGCCATCGCCGAGAAGTAAGGCCCCCAAATGCCGGGGATGAAGATCGGCTCCTGGCTGCTTGCCATGGTGCAGGCCGAGGTTCCAAAGACATAGGCCATGCGCGTCAGGGCCGTGCCGTGCGACGAGCACACACCAACCGAGCCGACACCGCCGGCATGAGCGTCGATCAATCCCGCCGCGACGGCAGTACCCGGCGTCAGCCCGAGTTCGGCCGCGGCCTCTTCGGTCAGTCCCCGCGCAAGCGCAGTGCCTCCGGGAACGATCTCCGTGCCGATGCGGGCGAAGCCCTCGTCGGCGAGATCGCCGAGCCCGATCTGGTGGAAATAGCCTGCGTCCCAGCGCGCTTCATGCGCGAGATAGGTCCATTTGCAGGTCACCGTGCAGGTCGAGCGCGCCAGCGAGCCGCTTGCCCGCCAGGACAGGAAGTCGGCGAGGTCAAGGAACTGCCAGGCCGCATCATAGGTGGCGGGCAGATTCTCCCTGAGCCAGAGCAGTTTCGGTGTCTCCATCTCGGGCGAAATCGTGCCGCCGACATAGGCGAGGACCGGATGGTTCGTGCGGTTGATGCGTTCGGCCTGGTCGAGCGCACGGTGGTCCATCCAGACGATGATGTTGCGGTCTGGGTCGCCATGGGGGCCGACGGGCAGGGGAACACCACTCTGCCCCAGCACGACCAGCGAGCATGTCGCATCGAAGCCGATGCCGGCGATGGCCTCCGGTGCGAGCCGCGCCATCGCCATGGCCTCGCGCACGCAGGCGCAGACCGTATTCCAGATGTCATCGCTCGATTGCTCGGCGATGTCCGGCCCATCCCGATAGAGCGCGATGCCGCGCTTCGCCGTCGCGAGCATGCGCCCGTTCCGGTCGAAGATTCCCGCGCGGGCGCTCGCAGTGCCGACATCGATGCCAATGAAATGCTCGGTCATATCCTCGCGATCCTGTCGGAAGGGGCGGCATCGGCCGCCCCGTGCAGAGCGGTCAGGCTGCGGCGCGATTTGGCGACCCGGCACGCGACCCATCGGGATTACGCAGGTAGACGCCGCGCTCGAGTTGCTGGCGGCGCAGGTCCTCGATGTCGATATCGGCCGGCGGGCGGTTGCCGCGGACCGAGATCTTGGCCGCGCGCCCGGCCGCCTCGCCCATTGCCATGCAGGTTGCCATGACGCGGATCGCACCCATGGCCTCATGCGTCGCGGAGATGCTGCGTCCGGCGACCAGCAGATTGCCGATCTTCTGCGGGACCAGCGAGCGGTACGGAATATCGTAGCAGTCGCCGCACCAGATCAGGGTACAGCCGTCGTCGGACGGGCGGTGAATGTCGATCGGATAGCTCGCCACCGCGATCGCATCGTCGAAATGGCGACAGGACAGCACGTCCTCCTGGGTCATCACGTATTGGCCGATGATGCGGCGTGTCTCGCGGATGCCGAGGAAGGGTGCGGTCTTGGTGAAATAGGCCTTGTCGAAGCCCGGCACGTAATTGACGAGATAGGTGACGATATCATCGATCTGGGCGCGGCCTTCGATCTCGCCCTTGGTCAGGCTGCGGGCGTTCGTTCCATCCGTGCCCTTGACGCGGGTCATGTTGATCCAGACCTCGCCCTTCTTCAGACCGGTGATGATGATGGTCCGCTCATTTGGGATCTGCAGGCCGCGCTCGGCCTTGGCCTTGGCCATGAGCTCACGCATGCCGACGACGATGAACTGCCGATTCTGGCCGAAATACTCGGCGGGAATGAAGTCGGTGAGGTAGGTGCGTGCTTCCGGCGGAGCATTTGCGATGCTCATTCGAAGCGCATCGGTGTCGACGCCGGCCAGGCAGAACATCAGCGTCGGTGGCTGCATGCCGCCATCGGCATTGCCCTTTTCCGTGGGCACTCCGGCGCTATAGGCGACATCGGCATCGCCGCTGCAGTCGATGACGACCTTGGCGAGGATCGCGGTGCGGCCGGTCTTGCTCTCGGTGATGATGCCGCGAATGATGTCGTTCTCGACAAGCGCTCCGGCGAAGAAGGTGTAGAACAGCACATCGACGCCAGCCTCGGTCAGCATCTCGAGCGCCACGGTCTTGACCGCTTCGGGTTCCACCAGCGTGATGCCCATATGCAGCGGGCAGGGCCGGTGCTCGCTTGCGCCATCACGCTCCTTGCGCAGGCGTTCGATGAATTTCTGCGGCAGCCCGTCGATGATCTGGTTGCCCTTCTGGCCGAGGAAGCCGAGCACCGGCAGGCCGATCGTCATGTTGCCGCCGACGAAACTGCGGCTTTCGATGAGCCCGACGCGCAGGCCGTCCTCGGCTGCGGCCAGCGCGGCGGTGATTCCGGACGGCCCGCCGCCGACGACGAGCACGTCATAATCGGCTGAAACGGGGATGGAGCGCGCCGGCTCCTCGATGAAGCGAACCCCGGTGGTGGACATGTGGCGATTTCCTTCCATTGGCATTGCTTGATCCAGTTGCGGGGCCGGCGCCGGGGCGCCGGCCGTTATCGTTCAATCAGGCCGGCATCATCGGCTTGACGCGTTCGATGATGGCGCTGACCGCGTCCTTGACGGGCTTGCGCCCGAGCACGGCGAGTTGGACCTCTTCGAGGAATGTCGCTTGCGCCCGGGCCGCATCGGGAAATGGCGGGAAGGCGCCGCGTGCCGTCGCCAGCACCTTGGCCTCGATGGCGGCGAGAGCGTTCTTGGCCTTCAGGCCCTCGTCGGCATAGGTCGAGACGCGCACCGGGCCATTGCCATTGACGGCCATGCCAAGCGTCACGCGCTTGCTCGACACCTCCTTGATGAAGCTCCAGGCTAGCGCCTTGTCCTTGGCGTTTTTCGGGATCGACATGGCCCAGGCTTCGACCACGGCGGCCATCGGCATCTTGCCCTTGAGACCGGCGGTGATCGGGAACTCGACCGCCCTGATCTTGCCCGCAAATTTACTCTGCTCGGGATTGTTGAGCTGCGCGCCGCGGGCGAAAGGCAGGACGGTGAAGGCGGCGCGGCCCTGTTGCAGCCAGGTCACCTGATCGTCGTTCTTGGTCGTCGCATAGCTGCGCGGCAGGCTGCCGGATTCGAACATGCCGCGCAAGGCGGAGAGCCCGCCTTCGAGAGCGGCACGGTCGGGAACCAGCTTGAGGTCGGGGCTGATGAAGTCCCCGCCATAGGCCCGGGCGAACATCACGGGAAAGACGGCGAGATCGCTCGCCAGCACCATGCCGGTCACCGGCGTGCCGGCCTTGGAGGTGAAGGTCGTCTTCCTCGCCTGCTCGATCAGTTCCTCAAGGGTCGTCGGCGGCGCCGAGATCCCCGCTTCCTCCAGCAGCGCCTCGTTGTAGAACAGGCCCTGTGTCGCATGGCGCACCGGAATGCCGATCAGCTTGCCGTCCACCGTCATTCCCTGCACGAGACCAGGCGCGATATCCCCGAAATCCTCGATCGGGTCCTGCTTCTGATAGGCGTCCAGCGGCTCGAACAGCGCGGCGATCTGCGAGGTTGGCCGGTTGTCGATGAGATATCCGACGCCGTACTCGGTCTCCTTCAGGCTCGCTTCCCGGAAGAGCCGGTCCTGCAGCGGGTTGGAGTCGAAGGTCGTGAAGGTGATCTCGGCCTCATTGGCCTTGCGCCAGTCCTTCAGCAGATCGCCGTCGCCGCTGCCAAGCACGGTCTGATGGACCTTGTGGCTGAGCACGTTCAGCGTCTTGCCGGCGGACAGAGCCGGCCCTGTTGCGAGCGCGACTGCGGCACCGGCTGCCCCGGCCATGAAACCGCGGCGTGTTACGTCTGTTGCAGGCTTGTTCGACATGGCTTCCTCCCTTTTTTGATTGGCTACCCCTTCGTCGAACCGGCGGTGAGGCCGGCCACGAGATAGCGGTTCATGAAGACGACGAAGAGCAGGACGGGCACGAGTTGCACCGTCGAGGCGGCAAAGAGGATCCCCCAGTCGACACCGTCGATGGAGCCGATCATCTCCGAGATGACGAGCGGCGCGGTCTTGGCGCGCGTCGCCGTGAAAATGAAGGCGAACAGGAACTCGTTCCAGGAGAAGACGATCACGAAGACCGCGACGGCGAGAACGCCCGGCATCGCCAGCGGCGCGATCACCTTGAACAGGATCGTCATGCGGCTGGCGCCGTCGATCGAGGCGGCCTCGTCGAGCTCGCGCGGGATCTGGTCCATGAAGGTGCGCATCAGCACCGTCCCCAGCGACACGAAGAAGGTCGCATAGAGCAGGATCAGCACGAGATGCGTGTCGCTGAGGCCGAG
Source organism: Allobosea sp. 2KB_26 (assembly GCF_052115715.1). NCBI lineage: Bacteria > Pseudomonadati > Pseudomonadota > Alphaproteobacteria > Hyphomicrobiales > Alloboseaceae > Allobosea > Allobosea sp. 2KB_26. The sequence continues at coordinate 1,629,558 of NZ_JBFRHE010000001.1, read as the reverse complement.
TGCGTTGACGATCGGGAACAGCGGCAGCGTCACCACGATCGGCGGGATGAGGCGTACGACGATCAGTCCGACGATGCTGGCGCTCAGCCATCGGCTGGAATGGCGGGAATAGACATAGCCCGCGCAGGCGCTGGCGACGATGGCAAGCAGCGTTGCGCCGACCGTGATCAGCAGGCTGTTCAGCAGAGCCTCGAAGAAGACACCCCAGGACCGCCAAAGCTCGGCATAGTGCTTCAGCGTCGGCGTGAAGAGCCATTTCGGCGGGACCGCGAAGATGTCCTGACCTGGTTTCAGGGAGGAAATGGCGATGAAGAGGATGGGGAACAGCGACCAGAACAGGATCGCGGCGACAGCGAGAGCCTTGCCGGCCCCGACGAGGAGACGCTCAATGCGCATGGGAGATGCCTCCCCGTCGCAGCAGAAGAACATAGCCGCCCGCGAGCAGCAGCGAGACCACGACCATGATCCAGGCTGTCGCTGCCGCCGACCCGAAGGCGTTGAAGCTGAATGCCTCCTGATAGAGATAGATCGCCACGACTTCGGTCGAACGCGCCGGGCCGCCCTTGGTCAGCAGCCACGCCTCCGAGAACAGGCGGAAGGCGAAGATGTACCGGAAGAGCAGCGCGATCAGCATCGCCGGGCCGAGCAGCGGCAGCGTCACGCGCCGGAAGGCCTGCCAGCGCGTGGCGCCGTCGATCCGCGCCGCCTCGTAGAGCTCGGCGGGGATGGCGAGACGTGCCGCATAGACGATCACAAAGGTGAAGGGCAGGTGCAGCCAGACCGTCAGAAGCCCGATCAGCACCATCGCGTGCGACGGCTCGAATGACCAATCCAGCGTCGGCAGGCTCAATGCCCGCAAGGCCAGCGTGACCGGCCCGGCATCAGGGTCAAACAGGAAGCGCCACATCACCACGGCGGTGACCTCGCTGACGGCATAGGGCGCGAGCACGGCGACGAGAAGGAAGCGGCGAAACGGCAGGCCACTGGCGAAGAGCAGCGCCATGCCGAGCCCGACGGCCAGTTCGAGATGGACGGCCACGACGACGAGCACGACCGTGTTCAGCAGCGCGCTGTGAAAGGCCGGGTCCGCGAGGACGCGCATATAGTTCTGAACCCCGACGAAGCTCGGTGCCTGGCCGAAGCTCGAGGTGTTCAGGCTGAGCCATATCACGTAGAGCGACGGCAGCACGATCACGCTCAGGATGAGCAGATGGACCGGCGCGAGCAGCGGCAGAATCCGTGCCGTTCTTTCAGACTGCACTCTTTCCTCCAGGAATTCTTTCGACCCGGGCTCTTTTGGCCCGGTGGCGCGGACATGAGTTTGTCCGTCAATGCATGGCTTTGGGCGTAGAGATCGTCGTCTCCGGGTTCAGAAGCGGTTCGGGGGTATCGCTGTCGCGAGCATCGGCAGCGCCGGGCCCGAGATCGCGAACGGACTCGCGGACCTGCAGGCTTGTCTGCAGGACGATGCGTTGCGGCGCCGATCCGTCCCCCGCCATGCGCGCGCGCAGGCGCTGCCAGGCGGCTGCGGCGATCTCCGCGATAGGCTGCCGGATTGCGGTGAGGCCAGTCTTGCGCGCGCTCATCCAGGGATAGTCGTCGAACCCCACCACGGAGACCGGATCAGGGATATCGAGCCGCAGGCGAGCCAACGCCGACAGCGCGCTCAGCGTTGTGACGTTGGTCAGCGCGATGACTGCGCTCGGCCGCTTGTGCCGCTCGAGCCAATGCAGGAAGGCGCCAGCCCCGCGTTCGCCATTGGAACCGAGTTCGACGACAGTTGGCTCGCGGCCGATCGTCGCCCGGATCAGGTCGCAGGCGCCGCGCGTGCGTTCGCGGATCGGCGAAATGGCGAGGCTCGAGGCCGCGACGACGATGTCGCGATGGCCCCTGCCCAGCAGATGTCTTGCCGCGATCTCGCCCGCTTCGTGATTATCGATCGCGACCGTGTCGACGATGCAGCCTTCGGGCGGCACGCGATCGGCGAAAACGAGCGGCAGCCGACCGATCTCGCGCTCGAGTCCTGCGGGCACATTGTCGCTGCAGGGTATCGCGATCAGGCCGGAAGGCCGCCAGGCGAGAAGGGCACGCAGCCGCGATTGTTCCAAAGCGGTATCGTCACGCGAGCTGGCGACGATGATGTCATAACCGTCTGCCTGCGCCATTACTTCGAGCTGGGAGACCAGTGAGGTGAAGAACACGTCGTCCAGGTCTGGTACGAGCACGCCCACGACCTTTGCCTGCCCCGAACGAAGCTGCGAGGCAGCGCGGTCGACCTGGTAGGACAGCTCGCGCGCCGCCTTCTGGACCCGCTGCTGAAGATCGGCATTGACCGGCTTGTTGCCGCTGAAGACGTTCGACACCGTGGCGATCGACACGCCGGCGAGTGCCGCCACCTCCTTGATCGTGATCCGCTTTGCGCTCACCGCATTAGCCTGTTAAACGTTTAACTGTAAAACGTTTAACAGACGATGTCGTCTCATGCAACGGCCTTTCACCTGAGCGATCGAGGTTGCATCGCCGATGAAGGACGGAGGCGTGTTGCGATTAGGCGGGCTGCACAGTCCCGACGTCGCGCCCGATCTTCGTGTAGATGCCGGCGCCGATCATGCCACCATCGACGGCGAGATCCGTGCCGGTGATGAAGCGGCTATCGGGTCCGAGCAGGAACATCACCGCGCCGGCGATCTCGTCCGGATCGGCACCACGCGCGAGCGGCGTCATCATCCGGTTCCCTTCGAAGAAGGCGGTTGCACGCTGAGCGTCGTAGCCTCCATTGGGCTGATTGATCATCGGGGTATCGACCAGCCCCGGGCAGATCGTGTTCACCCGAATTCCGCGTGCCGCCAGTTCGATGGCAGCAGCCTTCGCCAGACCGCGCAGCCCCCATTTGCTGGCGGTATAGGCGGCGCTGAAATAGCCGGTGAGTCCCGCTGTGGAAGACACGTTCACGATCGACCCGCCGTCGGCCATGTGCGGCGCAAGGTGCCGGATGCCGAGGAAGGCGGCATTGAGGTTGACGTTCAGCACAGCCAGCCACTCGTCATGCGTGGTCTCCGTGACGGTCTTGCGCAGCGTGATGCCGGCGTTGTTGACGAGCCCCGAGAGCGAGCCTCCAAGCGTGCCGGCAGCAGCAAGGATCTCCGCCCAGGATTCTTCCTGCGATATGTCGGCCGTGACGACACACAGCCTGTCCGTCGTGCCACCGAGCACTGACCAATGCGGGTCGTCGGGGCCGAGCACGTCGGCAACCACGACCTTCGCGCCAACTGCGAGAAGGCGGGATACCTCGGCTGCGCCTTGCCCTCTTGCCCCACCGGTGACGACGAAGACCCGATCCTGCCAGAAGGACGAACTCATGACCTGCCGATGCCTCCGTCGACACCCAGAACGTGGCCGGTGATGTAGCCGGCGGCATCGGAAGCGAGGAAGCTCACGGAATCCGCGATCTCTGTCGGCTGCCCCATGCGTCCGAGTGGCGTGCGACCGAGATAGATCGCCTTCTGCTCGGGGTCGGCATGCATCCATGCGCTCATCGGGGTCTCGATATAGCCGGGGGCGATGGCGTTCACGCGAATGTTCAGGGGCCCCCACTCGATGGCGAGACATGATGTCAGATGAGCGATTGCGGCCTTGGCAGCTGCATAGTGAGCGCAGTTGGGCCGGGCCTTGAGGCCGGCATAGCTCGACAGGTTGATGATCGAACCTCCGCCGCTGTCCTTCATGACCCGCGCAGCAGCTTGCGCCCCGAAGAACGCTGCCGTCAGATTGACGCCGATCGACTTGCTCCAGTCTTCGACCGTAATGTCGAGCGCAGCCTGGCGCTCCAGGAAGCCCGCGTTGTTCACCCAGATGTCGATGCGGCCGTGATCGGACGCGATCTGAGCGACGGTGTCCTGCAAGGCGGCGGTATTCGCGATGTCGACAATCCGGCGATCGATGCCGGCGGACCCTGTTCCATCCTGGCGGTCGAGCGCAACGACCTTGGCGCCCTCTGCATTCAGCTTTGCGCAGATAGCTGCTCCAATACCGCCGCTCGCGCCGGTCACGACGGCGATCTTGCCCCGATGGGCCTTTTGGCAATCTTGCATAATCCCGTTCCTGGAAAATGGGCCGCACGCTGGGCGGCCCGGCTGGTCAGCGACCGCTGCGGATCTGGCTGAGGGGCACGCCGCTGGTTTCGCGGATCATGATGGCGGCGATGACGGCGAGGGCGCCGAGGACCATGATGTAGAGCGAGAACACCCAGGACAGTCCGATCGAGCTCAGCCAGGCGTTGAGATAAGGGGCCGTGCCTCCGAAAATCGCGACCGAAAGCGACGACAGGAAGCCGACTCCGAGCGCCCGCTGCTGGGTCGGGATCTGCTCTGCGATCAGGGTCGGGTAGATCGAGGCGATGATCGCCCAGACGGCCAGGCCGATGCCTTGAGAGAGGAAGAGGGTCCAGGGCTCGTTTGTCAGGATCGCTGCGACCGGGATCGGAGCCAGGATCAGTCCGAGCCCATAGATGAACACCATCGGCTTGCGGCCGACCTTGTCTGCGAGGTGCCCGAACAAGGGCAGCAGACAGAGAACGACGAGTTGAGCGAGCAGGCTCGCGATGAAGGCTCCGCGGGCATCCATTCCGCGCGCGGAGATCGCAAAGCTCGGAGCGAAGGTCACCCAGGTGTAGTAGGCGACATTGGAGCCGGCCGAGAAGAAGACCACCTTCAGCAGGATCTGGAGTTTGTCGCGGCCATTCATCGGCGCGACAACCGCAGGTGTGGCTTCGTCCGCGTCATAGACCGGGGACTCATGCGCGGCGCGGCGCATGTAGAGCGCGAACAGACCGAGGATACCACCGAAGGCGAAGCCGAGACGCCAGCCATAGGCCATCATGTCCGCCGGCGAGAATAGCGACGTCAGCACGATACCGAGGAGGGTCGCCGCCATGACGCCGAGCGTCACGCTGATGAAGACGCTGCTTGCCCAAAGGCCGCGCCGTTCGGCGGGAGCGATCTCTGCAACATAGGCATAGGAGACGCCGGACTCTCCGCCATGCGCCAGGCCCTGCAGCAGGCGTGCGATCAGCAACAGTGCCGACGCCCAGATCCCGATGCTCGCGTAGGAGGGGATGAGGGCGATCATCAGGCTGGCCGCAGCCATCGTCGACATCGTCACGATCAGGGTGTTCTTGCGGCCGATCCGATCGCCGAAACGCCCGAAGATGATGCCTCCGATCGGTCTCGCAACGAAACCAACCGCAAAGACGGCGAGCGTCGAGAGCAGCGCGGATGCGGAGTCCGTCTTCTCGAAGAAGTTGGCTGCGAGATAGACGGCGAAGGTGCCATAGAGCGTCCAGTCGAACCACTCGAGCAGATTCCCGACGGCGGCTGCTCGGAGCGACTGGAGCGATTTGCTCCTGGCGACGCGATCATGCGGACGCGCGGCCTCGCCGCCCGCCAGAATATCGGCTGACATGAATTCCTCCCTGATGGCTCTTCGGCCGTTCTGTTTAGAGATGGGTCGAGAACCAGCGCGCTGCCGCGCTGCTCGTGGTCCCGAAATGCTGCTGGTAAGCGGAGTAATGGCCGCCCTGGAGCAGCAGCAATTCCTTGGGCTCGCGCGCCTGCGTGAAGGCGTCGAGCTGAAGATCGGTCGGCGTCTGAAGGTCGTTGTCGGCAACGATCATCAGGAGCGCTGCGGGCCCGATCCGCGACACCCATTGACCGGGCTCGTAGCTGCGCGCGAGTTCGAGAGAGCGGATGGTCACTTCGTTGCGCCATTCGGGGCAGCGCGCGGCCTGGCCGATCATGTAGTCGTATGATTCCGCGCCGGGATAGGCGACGTCCGGCCCCTCGTCCTGCCCGACCTCGCGCATCGTGCCTGGGGGTTGCCCGTTCAGGCGCGCCAACCGGTCATCCGCGAAGAAGCGCTGGAGCGTCTCGGCGTGGCGCGGATGCACCTTCCGCAGGCCGGACAGGTAGCCGCTGATCGTCGGAACCTGGCTCACCACGCATTTTACGCGCCGATCGGTAGCCCCGACTGCGAGGACATGGCCGCCGCTATAACTGGTCCCCCAGATGCCGATGCGTTGCGCATCGATCTCTGGGCGTGCGCACAGATAGGTGATCGCGGTCCTGTAGTCCTCCTGCTGCCAGGCGGGATCGATCTCCTGCCGGGGCAGCCCGGAGCTCTTGCCGAGCCGCCGATAATCGAAGGTCAGGCAGGCGATGCCCTTTGCCGCAATCACGCGGGCATAGTCCTCAAGATCGCCGCCTGCGACCATTCCCCAGCCGTGTCCGAGCGCAACGGCGGAAAGCGGCTGGCTCGTCGACGGCAGATAGATGGAGCCGCGAACGACGTCCTCGCCTACGCGAAATTCCACGGGGGTGGTTGAAACGTCCATTCGCGTGACCTCCTGATCCGCCTTCGCGCTGGCTGCGGGAGCGGGTGCATTTTCAAGAGGTTTTGGCGAATGGTGCCTCTTGATCAACGCCGCAGAACATCTTTATCAATCGGCATTTCCGATTGATCAGGTGCCATGGATCTCCGCAAACTCGAGTGCTTCCTGGCCGTGGCTCACCGGCTGCACTTCGGCCAGGCCGCCGAAGCACTGGGCGTGAAGCAATCCGTCGTATCGGAGTCGATCAAATCTCTCGAGAGCCATCTCGGAGGTCGGCTGTTTGAGCGGACGAGCCGGCGCGTATCGCTCACAGCTCTCGGGCAAGCTCTGCTGAAGGATCTCGAACCGCCGGTCAATGCTCTCAGGGCGGCGCTTGGCGATGCGCGCAAACGCGCTCAGGGCCAGCAGACGGAATTGCTCGTCGGCTATCTCGGCGGTGGATTCTACGAGCTCACATCGGCGGTGGTTGCGGAATTCGCGCGCTCTCGTCCCGACATCTCGCTCCGCTTCGTCGAGCTCAACTATCTGAACCAGGGATCGGCGGTCCTGGACGGGAAGGTCGACGTGGCGCTGGCGCGGCTGCCGCTTGCGACACACAGCCTGACGCGAGGCGCCATTCTCTTCCAGGATGCACGCACGCTCGTTGTGCCGAGCGGACACCGCCTGGCGGCCAACAAGCTGGTGGATCCAGAAGAGCTGCAATACGAGCGAATGGTCCGATTGCCCGCCGGCGCAGCGTCCGACGAGTGGTGCAACTATCATTTTCCGCGTGTGACCCCGTCGGGGCAGGCCATCGCCAACGGTCCCGAGATCGCGACGGTGCGAGAAGGGCTGGTCGCGGTCGCAGCCGGCCAATGCGTCATGACCTTGACCTCGCGAGCCCGGAACTACTTCGCCCATCCTGGCGTCGAGTTCATCGAGATTGATCTGCCGCCGATCCAGAGCGCCCTGACCTGGCGCACTTTCGATCACCGCTCAGGGCCCCGAGATCTCGAAATGGCGGCAAGGGCCGTCGCCGCCCGCCTCGGCACGCTTGCCCTTGCAGAAGGCCCGCGCTGATCGGGGCGGCCTCGCAATTCCGGTCTTCCCGGGGCCTGGCGATCAGCTCTCGTCGGCCAGCGGGTGCAGGTCGCGCACCATGCTCTTCAGGCGCTCGTCGAGGACATGGGTGTAGATCTGGGTCGTGGCGATATCGGCATGGCCGAGCAGTTCCTGCACGACGCGAAGATCCGCACCGTTCTGCAGCAGATGGCTGGCGAAGGCGTGGCGCAGCACGTGCGGGCTCAGCGCCGCGGATAAGCCGGCTGCCCCGGCCAGCATTTTGAGGTCGCGGCCAAAGGCCTGGCGCGTCAGATGCCCACTCTCGCCGTCGGACGGGAAGAGCCAGCGGCCGTCCGCGCTTCCAGCCTGGCGCAGGGCCTCCAGATAGCTGCGTGCGGCCTCGCGGGCGGCGTCGTTCAGCGGCACCAGACGGTCCTTGTTGCCCTTGCCGCGCACGACAAGGAAGCGCTCGCGCGTCGTTGCCGCTGAGAGCGGCAACGCCATCAGTTCGGACACGCGCAGGCCCGTGGCGTAGAGCATTTCGATCAGGCAGCGCATGCGCAGGGCCTTCAGCCGTGCCGCCGGGGAAAGACCATCGCGTTCGCTGAGGAGCCGCGCCGTCTCGATCAGGCGATCGACATCGGCGACGGAAACGACCTTGGGCAGCGGCCGGCCCTGCCTTGGTCCGTCGATCGCGGCGGAGGGGTCGGCGCCCGTCAGCCCTTCCGTATAGAGGAAGCGATGGAACTGGCGCACCGCGGAAAGCCGGCGCGCGGTCGATGACGCCTTCAATCCACGGGCGGCAAGATCGGCGAGCCAGTCCCGGATGTCCTGGGCGACGATGGAGCCGAGGTCACCGCGTCCGGCGATGAAGCCGGTATAGTCGTCGAGGTCGCGCTCATAAGCCTCGAGCGTGTTCTTCGCCGCGCCGCGCTCTGCCGCGAGCATGTCGAGAAAGGCCGTGATCCGGCTGCGAGCCAGCCGGCTCATCGCTGCTGCAGCTTGGACGGTGGCACGATCTCGACCATCTCGCGCTGCTCGGGCTGGACGAAGGTGACCAGCGCGACCATCCCGGCGAAGATCAGCCCGCCGACGATGGCGAGAAAGGCGATGAATCTGAAGAGGGTCGGCACGGGCCGGATGTCTCCTGGAACCTTGCCCCGATTCAGGACTATCCGGTTATTCCCGATGCCTGGCGGTTCGCGCAAGTGCAGACCGGTTCATCAGCGTCGTGAGGGCATGACGTCGGCTGACAGCTCATGCTAGACCGGCTGCGAGGACATGCCGCGATGACAATAGCCGACCCCATCGAGAACCTGGACAATTCCGAGCTGCGCAGTCTGCTCGGGAAGCGCGCGGTCGTGCTCGTCGGCATGATGGGCTCGGGCAAGAGTTCGGTCGGGCGGCGGCTGGCAACGCGGCTCGGCCTGCCTTTCGTCGATGCCGACGTCGAAATCGAGACCGCGGCCGGCATGACGATTCCAGAGATTTTCGCGCAGCGCGGCGAAACCGAGTTCCGTGATGGCGAGAGGCGCGTCATCAGCCGGGTTCTGGCGACGCGCGCGCCGCTCGTGCTCGCGACCGGGGGCGGCGCCTTCATGAACGCGGAAACGCGTGAGCGCATCATCGAGCTTGGCATCTCGATCTGGCTCAAGGCGGATGCCGACGTGCTGATGCGCCGGGTGCGCAAGCGTTCCAACCGGCCATTGCTGCAGACTGCCGACCCTGAAGCGACGATGCGGCGGATGCTGGCGGAGCGCGAACCGGTCTATGCTCTGGCTGATGTGACGGTGACCTCGCGCGACGATCCCCATGAGGTCGTCGTCGAGGAGGCGATAGTCGCGCTCGATCGCCATTTGCGTTCCCTTGAGAACCTTTGAGCTGCTGAGAGCGAAGACATGACCAAACCTGCGAACGAGAAGTCCGGCGCGCGGATCGTGGTTCCCGTTGCGCTCGAAGGGCGCAGCTACGACATCCATATCGGCCGCCACCAGCTTTGCGAGGCGGCGAGCCTGATCGCCAGCTTCGCGCCTGGCGCCAAGGCGGCGCTGGTCACCGACGAGCATGTTGCCGGGCTGCACGCGCCCGCCTTTGAAACATGCCTCCAACAGGCCGGGGTCGCGACCACGCGGATCGAGATCCCGCCCGGCGAGGCGTCGAAATCCTATGCCCGGTTCGCGGCGCTCTGCGATGCGCTGCTCGCTGCGAAGATCGAGCGCAACGACCTCGTCATCGCCTTCGGTGGCGGGGTGGTCGGCGACCTGACTGGCTTCGCAGCAGCCGTGCTCAGGCGCGGCGTGCGCTTCGTGCAGATCCCGACGACCTTGCTGTCGCAGGTCGATTCCTCCGTTGGTGGCAAGACCGGGATCAACTCCTCGCATGGCAAGAACCTGATCGGCGCCTTCCACCAGCCCGCCCTCGTCATTGCCGACACGGCGCTGCTCGATACGCTGAGCGAGCGGGAGTTCAAGGCGGGCTATGCCGAGGTCGTGAAATATGGGCTGATCGGCGACCCGAATTTCTTCGATTGGTGCGAAGTCAACTGGAGCCGCATCATTGCAGGTGGCCCCGAGCGCGATCATGCTGTCGCCGTATCCTGCCGCGCCAAGGCGGCAATCGTGGCGCGGGACGAACGCGAGGAGGGGGACCGCGCCTTGCTCAATCTCGGCCACACCTTCGCTCACGCGCTGGAGCGCCTGACCGCATATGACGCGAGCCGGCTGGTGCATGGCGAGGCCGTGGCGATCGGCCTTGCGCTCGCCTTCCGCTTCTCGCAGCGGCTCGGGCTTTGTTCGGGGCAGGATGCAGGGCGGGTTGCGGCGCATCTCGATGCCGTCGGCCTGCCGAGCCGATTGCAGCAGGTGCCAGGCGGGGCGGGCAGCACCGAGGAAATCGTTGCTGCGATGACCCAGGACAAGAAAGTCAAGCGCGGCGTGCTGACCTTTATCCTGGCGCGCGGCATCGGCAAAAGCTTCATCGCACCGGGCGTCGCGGCGGACGAGGTCAGGGATTTCATCGAGGCCGAACTCGCGGCCGCCTGAGCACGCTGGGCCCATGCTCGAGAACATCAACCCCTGGCTGGCGGTGCTGATCGTCCTGATCTGCCTGTTGCTGTCGGCCTTCTTCTCCGGCAGCGAGACCGCGCTGACGGCTGCCTCGAAGGCCCGCATCGCTGCACTGGAAAAGGCGGGAAGCCGGCGTGCCGGCATCGTGATGCGATTGCTGGCAATGCGGGAGCGACTGATCGGCGCCATGCTGATCGGTAACAACGTCGTCAATATCGGCGCCTCGGCCTTTGCCACCAGCGTGCTGGTGGCAATATTCGGTGACGCCGGGGTGATCTATGCGACGGCGGTGATGTCAGTCCTCGTGATCATCTTCGCGGAGATCATGCCGAAGACGGCGGCGATCGCGAAGCCCGACCAGGCGGCGCTGTGGTTGGCGCGGCCGGTGGCCTGGGTCGTTGCTGTGCTGGGCCCGCTGACACTGGCGATCGAATGGTTTGTTCGGCGCTTCCTGCGCCTCTTCGGCATCCGCATCGACGAGAACCAATCGATCCTTTCACCGAATGAGGAGCTGCGTGGTCAGGTCGACCTGATGCACCAGGAGGGCGCGGTCAAGAAGGCCGATCGTGACATGCTCGGCGGCCTGCTCGATCTGAGGGAGCTCGGTGTCGAGGACGTGATGATCCACCGCACCAAGATGCGAACGATCAATCTCGACATAGGACCGGAAGCGATCGTGCGCGAGGTCCTGGCCTCGCCCTATACCCGGATGCCGCTATGGCGCGACAAGCCCGAGAACATTGTCGGCATCCTGCACGCCAAGGACCTGCTGCGGGCGCTTGATGCTGCCGGCGGGGATGCCGGCAAGCTCGACGTGGCGCAGATCGCCCTCGCGCCCTGGTTCACCCCGGTCACGACCTCGCTGCCCGATCAGCTCAAGGCCTTCCTGGCGCGCAAGACCCATTTCGCGCTTGTCGTCGACGAGTATGGCGAGGTGATGGGGCTGGTGACGCTCGAGGATATCCTCGAGGAGATCGTCGGCGATATCCGCGACGAACATGACATCGCGGTGCCGGGCCTGCGCCAGCAGGTGGACGGGTCGGTGGTCGTCGACGGCGGAGTGCCGATCCGCGACCTGAACCGCGCGATGGACTGGGACCTGCCCGACGAGGAGGCGACGACAATCGCGGGCCTCGTCATTCACGAGGCCCGCACCATCCCCGAGGCCGGGCAGGCCTTCACCTTCCACGGCTTCAAGTTCGAGGTGGTGCGCAAGAGCCGTAACCGCGTGACCTCGCTCCGGATCACCCCCTTGGCGCTGGCGCTGGCCGCTACGGGCTGAACACCAGCACCAGGAAAACGAAGAAGACGCAGAGATGCACGGCGCCTTCCAGCATCGTTGTGCGTGAGCCGGTGAAGGTCAGCGTGCTCAGCATCAGCGTCATCGCCAGAATGACCATATTGGTGGCCGACAGGCCGAGCGTGACCGGCTGACCGGTGAGAAGGCCGATGCCAAGCACGGCAGGCACCGTCAGGCCAAGCGTCGAGGCTGCCGCGCCCAAGCACAGATTGATCGCACGCTGGAGTTGGTTGGCATTGATCGCACGCAGGGCCGTGATGCATTCCGGGGTGAAGACGACCATCGCGATCAGGATGCCACCGAGCGCCGGGGGGGCGTCGAGCTTGGCGATGCCGAAATCGAGCACGGCCGCCAGGCTCTTCGCCAGGATGACGATCGGCAGGATATTGGCCAGGAGCAGGCCGATATTGGGCAGGATGCTTCCGGACGCGGCGTGCCCGGCCTCTTCGACCTGATGCAGCACTTCGCCGCTGCGTGCCGGCATGTCAGGCTCGACGAAGAAACCGCTGTGGCGGCCGGTCTGCAGGATCAGGAAGGACGCGTAGAGCGCCAGTGTGAACAGCGAGAAGCAGATGGCTTGCAAGTTGGTCAGCGTTCCGTCGCTGGTCGAGGTGGTGAAATTCGGCAGGACCAGCGCGATGACCGTCAGCGGGATGATTACGACCAGATAGGCGGTGGCGCCCTGCAGATTGTAGCTCTGTTGGAAATGGCGCAGGCCCCCGAAGATGAGCCCTATGCCGACGACGCCGTTCAGCACGATCATGAGCACGGCGAACATCGTGTCGCGGCCGAGTGTCGGCGCCCCGGTCGCTCCCAGCATCACGGCCCCGATCAGCGCCACCTCGATGATGACGATCGAGAGCGTCAGGATCAGCGTGCCATAGGGTTCGCCCAGCCTGTGCGCCAGTTCCTCCGCCTCGTGCACGACGCCGATGGCCGACCACGCGATGATGCCGAGCAACCAGGCAAAGATCAGCATGGACAGCAAGGGGGAGCCGAGCTGCCCGAGAATCGTCTTGCCGAAGAACAGATAGGCAAGGACCGAGGCCCAGGCGCAGGTGAGGCGGATGATCATGCTGGTCAAATACAAAGACCCAATCTTGTGGCAGGCGGACGATAAACGAGACATGGCCCGGCGAGGACCGGGTGATGGACCAAGCGATATACGCGCGGCGTTGGAGGATCGTTGGCGCCAGCGCGCCTCATTCGCAAGTATTCACTGTCGGCGTAGCACATCCGTCGCCTGATGGTCGGACGAAACACCATCGATGAAGAAGACCGCGCCGGTCGAGTTGCGCATACGCAAGGGCAGGATCGCCCGATAGGCCTCTGATTCGTACCAGGCCTTCGCGGCGGCACGGTTCGGGAACTCGATCACGATCAGGTCGCCCGACCAGCTGCCCTCCAGCAGTTCCGGTGGATCGCCATGAATGATGAAGCGCCCCTGGAACGGTGCCAGCGTCGCATCGATGCCTTCGAGATAGCCAATGATCTCAGGTCCCAGGGCGACGTGGGTGAGGTGGGCCATGGCGTAGGTTTTCATCGTGGGATCCCCTTCTTCGCAGCCAAGCTGGCCTGCCGATGTCGCGACCTTCGCCTGCAGGCGGAATGAAGTCGATTACCTCAGGGGTTATCGCTGCAGCCCGTTCGCAATGCCGCCGCAAACCGGCGCGACAGCTGGGGCATGACCAAGCGCCTTCTTCGTTCGCTGCTCTGCGGCACCACCCTCCTTGTGGCCCTGATTCCGGCGGATCACGGCAGGGCTCAGCCCGAGCCGAGCCTACGGGCGGCCTGTTCCGAATTGCGGCAGGCGCTGCGCGGGCTCGAAGACAAGGAGGGCGAACTCACAACCATCCAGGTCGAGGGAGAGCTGACCATGGTTCGCTCCGACGGGGCGCTGGTCTATCTCGCGCTCTGTCGTGCGCCGGATCCGCAGGTTCTGTGCGTCACCTATGCCGAGAATGGCAGCAAGCTCGGCGATCGAGTCGTGGCCAGCGGCAGCTACGAACGGGTCGGCCCCAACCATGTGAAGCTCGATCCCTGCCTGCATCACGAACCGGACAAGGAGAGGCCGCGCTAAGGCATCGGTCCGAACAGTGGATTGCGGTTTTCGGCACAGCCGATGCACACAAGGTTAGATCACCGGCCGGGTCGGAGATCCGGTCCGATGATCTAAGGCCGTCCGGGGCAGCGCGGTCAATCGGCCGCGAGCTTCTGGGCGAGCGGGCTGACCGCATCCTCTGCCAGCATGGCGGCCGGCTTGTCGGCGACGAGATACTGCGCCCGCGCCAGCGCGGCGAAGCGTCCGCCCTTGGCGACGAGTTCGTCGAAGGAGCCCATCTCGATGACGCGGCCCTGCTCGAAAACGAGGATCCGGTTGGCGTTGCGGATGGTGGCCAGGCGGTGCGCAATGACGAAAGTCGTGCGGCCCTTCATCACCTCGTCGAGCGCCTTCTGGAGCTTCACCTCCGTTGCAGCATCGAGCGCGGAGGTCGCTTCGTCGAGAATCAGGATCGGTGGGTTCTTGAGGAGTGCGCGGGCGATCGAAAGGCGTTGGCGCTCGCCACCCGACAAGGTGCGGCCGCGTTCGCCAACCAGGGTGTCGAGCCCATCGGTCTGGCGAGCCATGACTTCGGTCGCCTGGGCCCGGTCGAGCGCCTCTATCATTTCGGCATCGGTCGCGTCAGGCTTGCCGACGGTGAGATTCTCGCGGATCGAGCGGGCAAAGAGCATCGGCTCCTGAAAGACGACGCCGATATTGCGGCGCAGGCTGAGCAGCGAGATCTCTCGAATGTCCCTGCCGTCGGCGAGGATACGGCCGGATTGCGGATCGAAGGCGCGGTGCAGCAGGCCGAGCGTGGTCGACTTGCCGGAGCCGGTCGAACCGACAATGGCGATGGTCTCGCCGGGCTCGACGGTGAAGGATACATCGGCGACGGCCGCGCGCTTGCCGTCATAGGAGAACGAAACGTCATCGAAGGTGATGCGGCCCTCGAGGCGGCCGGCATCGGGCGCGCCCGGGAGATCGCGTACGGCCGGCATGGTGTCGAGCACCCCGAAGAACTCGCGCATCTTCGGCGCCTGCATGAAGATGAAGTTTACGAAGGAGACGATCTGCTCAAGCCGGCCGACCAGCATGGTGGCGAAGCCCATGAAGGTGACGATTTCACCGACGGTGGTCTGCCCCATCATCAGGAGCCAGGTGCCGACGACAAAGATCGCCAGTACGGTGAGCGTCGCCGAGGCGCGGGTCGCCACGGTCGCGATCGCCCACCAGGATAGCACCGGAAGTTGCGCTTCCAGCAGGCTGGCGATGGTCGAGCGCAGGCCGCGTACCTCGGCTTCGATGCGGGTGAAGCTCTGGATCACCGGGACGTTGCCGAGCGCGTCCGAAGCGCGTTCGGCAAGGTTGGAGTGGTAGCCTTCGACATTGCTCTGGAGCTTCTCGGTCTTGCGCAGCACGAAGGCCGTGAGAGTGCCGAAGAGCACGACGAGGCTGATCAGGAGCAGTCCGAGCTGCCAGTTCTTCCAGAGGGTGAAGGGCAGCAGGATGAAGAGCGCGACGAAGCTGGCGCAGTGTTCGCGGAAGAATGAGAGCCACAGCGCCCACATGCCGCTGGTGCCTTCCAGCATCACCTTGAGCACCCGGCCCGAATGGGTCTGGGTGTGGTACGCCAGAGGCAGCGTCAGGGCGTGCTCGAAATAATCAGCCATCACGGCGAGGCGGCGGCGATGGGCCAACCTGTCGGCATGAAGGGCGACGAAGACGCTGGCTCCGATATTGAAGAGCCCGAAGCCGACCCAAGCCGCGATCAGGACATTGATGTCGCTCCAGTTTGGTCGCTGGCCGGAGCTTTGGATACTGGTCAACCTGTCGATCAGGGTGCCGAACAGCATCGGCTCCGCGAAGGCTGCTGCCGCCAGCAGGATATTGGCGAGCGCAAGGATCAGTCCCAGCCGTTTTTCGGGGCCGAGTTCGCCGAGGACGCGGGCGTAGAGCGCAAACAGTGACATCCGGGGAGCATTATCCGACGCGCGGGCCTGAGCAAGTGCTCAAGCTTAACGCTTCGTTCAAACCGGTCCCGCTATGGTTACCAGACTGCCAAGACAGGGCGCTGCGCGGATGCTGGATCTGCGTGGATCAGGGTGGCTTAAATGGATATCGCAACCGGCGTCGGCATTCTGGGCGGTATCGCGACAATCATTTCGCTGATCATGATCGATGGCGGCAATTTCGCCGCCTATTGGGACAAGCACGCCGCCATCATCATCTTCGGTGGCGCCTCGGCCGCGACCATGCTGCGCTTCCCGTTCTCCGTGATTGCCCATGGCATTCCGATGGGCTTCCGCTTCGCCTTCACGATGCGCTCGATCCATCCGCGCGAACTGATCGACGAGATCACGCGCGTTGCCGAGATCGCTCGCAAGAGCGGCCCCGTCGCGCTGGAAAGCGTTGAGGTCTCGGATCCGTTCCTGGCCCAGGGCCTGCGCTACATCGCCGACGGCTACGACAAGGAGTTCATCCGCGACACGATGGAGCGTGACCGCGACAACTTCCTGCAGCGGCTCGACGAGGGTTCGAAGGTCTATCGCGCGATCGGCGACTGCGCTCCGGCCTGGGGCATGATCGGCACGATTCTCGGCATGGTGACGATGTTCGCCAATATGAGCGACCCGTCCAAGCTCGGCCCCGCCATGGCGACGGCGCTGCTCGCGACGCTCTACGGGGCGATGGTCGCGAACATGTTCACGCTCCCCATCGCCGACAAGCTGCACATCAAGCTCGAGGAAGAGGAGATCTCGCGCACGCTGATCATCGACGGCGTCCTGCAGATGCGCGACGCCAAGAGCGCGACGCTGGTCCGCGAAATGCTGCTCGCCTATCTGCCCGACCATCATCGGGCCGAGATGGCGGAAGCCGCCTGACGGAAGCCTGAGCGATGGCGAAGAAAAATCGAGGAGGCCATGGCGGTCACGGCTGGTTCGTGACTTTCGCGGACCTGATGGCGCTGCTGATGGCGTTCTTCGTCATGGTCGCGGCCTATTCGAGCCAGGACAAGAACAAGCTTCAGATCGTCGCCGGCTCCATGCGCGAGGCCTTCGGCACGCAGACCGATATGCGGCTCGCCGGCATCGTCGAGGTCGACGGCATCCCGACCAAGACCCACATCAAGAACGCCTATATCCGGCCGCTCAGCGATGCGTCCGACACGACTGCGCCCAATCACAACCAGCAGAAGGAAGACGGCCTGGTCTCGGCGACGCATGACCGCGGCTTTGCGCTCGCGGCCGCCTCGCTCAGGCAGGCCCTGCGCGAGATGCCGGAGATCGCCGAGCTCTCGCGCAATATTCTGGTGGAGGTTTCCGAGGCGGGCATCGATATCCAGCTCGTCGATCAGGACGGGCGGGCGATGTTTGCCGAGGGCTCGGCGCAGCCGAACGAGCGCATGCGCAAGCTGCTCGCGGCTGTCGCCCCGACGCTGCGACGGATGTCCAACAAGATTGCGATTACGGGCCATACGGCCGCGCCACGTCCCGGCGCGGCACCGGAAGGCAATCCCTGGGAGCTCTCCGTGGCGCGTGCCGCGGCCGTCCGCGAGATCCTCAGCAATGCGGGCGTCCCGGATGACCGCTTCGCCTCCGTCACCGGCAAGGCCGACACCGAGCCGCTGATCAAGGACAATCCCTATCTCGCCTATAACCGGCGTGTCGGGATCGTCCTCAAGGCGGATGCACCGCCGCTGCCCTTCGGCGCGAAACCCTGAGGCAGCATCGCCTCAGGGCGCCAACCTTGCCTCAAGGCGCAAGGATCAGTGCCCAGTAGACCTGATATTTCGAGCCTGGCGCATAGGCGGTGGCAATGCCCATACGGGTGGCGCCCGGCGTCTTCATGACACGGTCGTGCTGAGGCGAGTCGCGCCAGCCCGAGAAAGCCTCGGCCAGCCGCCGATAGCCGGCCGACAGATTGGCTTCCGCTCCCGGCTGGCCGGCCCGCGCCAGCCGCGCCTTGACGGCTTCGGCCTGAACGGGCTTGTCGGCCGAGGCCATGGCGGCGGCCTCCTGCTCGGCAGCCTCGACCAGGGCCGGATCAAGCTTCAGCGTGCCGAGCCCGTGGTTCATCCGGTAGGCCGAGATCATGGCGCGCGCCTCGTTTGCATCGACCCGGGCCGAGGGCGAGCCGAGATCGCGGTAGAAGGCGGGCTGGCTGGTCCGGGCAGGCTCGGTGCAGCCGGCAATGCCGAAGACGGCGAGCGCACCGGCGACAAGGGCGGGGCAGGTCATGGTCCGGTGCGCCGCGGCGGCTGCACGGAAAGGCTTGGGCATCGCATCATTCCTTGCTGTCGTCCTTGGACGCATCCTTGGCCGGTTCGGGCGCGGGCGTGGTTTCGCGCCGCACCTGCTCCTCCGGCTCCTCCTCCCCCGTCTCACCGTTGAGAAGGCGGGGCCTTGATGCGCGCGCGGTGGTTACGGCTTTCTTGCGATGCGAAGGCTTTGTTTCGCGCCCGACGGCGGCGGCGATGTCCCCAAGCGATTGCTCGATGCCGTCGAGGCCTTTGACGAGCAGCTCCGCACCAGCCGCGGGAGCCTCCATTTCGGTGAGGCGTTTGTGGATCGCGAAGTTGAGATCGCTGGTGACGCGGCCGACGATATCGACGTCGGCCACGACGCAGATCAGGTCGAAATCCATCGTCGAGGTGCCGATCTTCTTGAACTGCACGGTTGGCGGTGGCTTCTGCAGCACGTCGCCATGGGAGTGGGCGGCTTCGGCCAGCATCGTGCGCACGGCGGACGCGTCCATTGACCTCGGCACGGTGATCGAGATCAGGGAGCGGCCGGTGCGATCGGCGCGCACCCGGTTCCTGACCACACCCGAGACGAGGTTGGAGTTTGGCACGATCACGGTCGAGCGATCGAAGGTCGCGATCTCGGTCGAGCGGACATTGATGCGCTTGACGATGCCTTCCGCGTCCCCGACCACGACCTGATCGCCGACCCGGATCGGGCGCTCCCAGAGCAGGATCAGCCCCGAGACGAAATTCGAGACCACGGACTGCAGGCCAAAACCGATACCGACGGAGAGGGCGCTGGCGACGAGGGTCAGGCGTTCGAGACTGAGACCCAGCGCAGAGACGGAGAGCGCGACGGCTGCGGCATAGCCGAGATAGCCGGCGGCGGTGATGATCGAGTTGCGCAGGCCGGTATCGAGCTGCGTCGTCGGCAGGAACTTGCCTTCGAGCCAGCCCTGGGCGCCGCGTGTCGCCGTCAGGGCGAGCGCGAAGAGCAACCCGGAGACGATGATCGAGGACAGCGAGATCGTGACGCCGCCGACCTGGAAGCCGAAGAAGGCGGCGCGCAGCGACGTCAGGAAATCGACGGATTCCAGGCCCCAGGGGGCCAGCGCGAGCATCAGCGTCACCACGATCAGCACGAGCTTGAGCAGCCCGGTGACGATGACGGCGATCTTCTGCAGCGCCGAGCCGCGGATGCCGACGCCGGCCTTCAGGGTCAGCGCGAAATGTCCGTTGCCGGTCAGGAGCTCGGTGATGCCGAGATCGAGCAACTGGTAGGCAAGGACGAACAGACAGGCGAGGATGCCGAGCCAGAGCACCTGCTCGGTCAGGAAGGAGGCGAAGACGACATAGCCCGTCAGTGCAGCCAATGCGATGACGAGGCCGACGATCCAGCCGAAGATGCGGATCGGTCCGAGCGAGGCGCCATCGACCGCCACATAGGGGCCAAGACAGGCCTCCTCTTCGACTTCCTTGTCATCGCGAAGCTGGTAAAGCCCGGCGATCAGGACCGCCGCGAAAACGAGCACGACCACGCCGCGGACGACAATCGATGATGCCAGGCTGGCGGCGATGGCCTGGAGCCAAGCCTCGAGCACTTTGCCGGTTGATACGACGAGTGCGAGCGATGCGGCGATCCAGACCACTGTCCGGGCCGTCGAGTCCATGACGCTGACAAGGCGTCGCTGTGGCTTGTGGGGAGCAAACAGCGCGTCGGCCAATGCCTGGACGAAAGCGAAGATCGCGAGCCCGACGACGATCGCCCAGATGACCGGCTGGATGCGTGGCGGCAGGAGGCCCGCAGTCTTGAGCGCGGCATAGATCAGCCAGCTTGCGAGCGCCGGTGGGGCCGCGCCGGCCACGATATGGGCGAGCGCGACGTGAAGGCAGCGCAGGCTGTTGGTATCGCTGGTCGGGTCGAGCCGTTCCGCAAAGCGCGGCAGGTAGCGGGCGCGGGCAACGTAGAGCAGGATCGCGCCGAGGAAGGCAAAGGCGACCAGCGCGCCGCGGGCGGTGCTGGATGCTTCGGCGACGACGGAGAGCCAGTCACCGAAGATGAGCCCGGATGCGCGCATATCTTCGGGCGAGGTCGACAGCGCAGCGCCCCAGAGTTCCGGGCTGACGATGGCGGGGCCCGGCGCGAACAAGGCCTTTGCGAAGAGGTCGCGGCGTCGGTCGCCGATGCTGGCCAGAAGCTGTTCGGCCTGGAGAAGGGCCGAGCGTGAGATCTTCAAAGTCTCGTCAGCGTCCGCAAACGCCTTCTCTCGCGTTTCGCGCTCACGGACGACTTCGGCGGATTCGGCAGGCGCCTTTGCGTCGGGCTTGGGGCCGAGCTGCTCGATGCGCAGCTTGGCCTGCTCGGTCTTCGGAGCCTGTTCCTCGGTGATGTGGCGGAGCTGTTCGAGCAGAGGCTGCAGCCTGAGCCGGTGCCGCTGCAGCTCGGCATCGGTCGCATTCGGATTGGCGAAGAGGGTCTCGATCTGGGCGAGCTCGGCACGCGCTGCGTCGAGACGGGTCCTGGCCGGGGTTGGATCGGGCGCCTGGGCCCAGCTCTGTGCGGCGAAGATCAGGGCCATGGCCAGAAGCCCCAGCGCTGCCAGTGCGGCGCGCCACGCTGTGGCGATGGAAACCTCTCGGAGGGCGCGGGCCGTCATGGCGATCCTGGCTCGTTCAGGCTGATTCGACGCGATGCCGCACCTCGCCCTCTCCAGCTGCGTAAGGCAAGGCGAGATCGGAAAATGCGTCGGATGGGGCAAGGACGGCACCTTGTTGCTGGGGAGGCTGAACTGACGCCTGATTCATCACATTGATGTGAGAAATGGTGCAGTCAGCGAAATGCGATGATGGCCCTGATCGTCGATAATCAGGACGTGATCATGGCAATCAGGGGGCTGATTGCGCATTTTTGGGTCGATCCCGCTTAGGTCGCAGAGGTCAACCCGGAGCGTGGCGCCTGGGAAACGGGCGCGGCGCTCGCACTTTTGGCATTGGCCCAAGGTCGCTTTCTGGATTTCAATCTCATCTAAATACAATCTGTCCGCGTGCCCGTTGGCATGGTGGACTTCTGGCGAGGCGCGCTGGCTCTCTCGCCATTCTTCTGAAATCGAACCGGGAGGTTGCGGTGGCGAAGCTGAGCATAAACGGCAAAGTGCTGGATGTGGCGGTCGATGGCGACACGCCGCTGCTTTGGGTGATACGGGAACAGATCGGCCTGACCGGAACGAAATATGGCTGTGGCGTCGCGCAATGCGGTGCCTGTACCGTGCATATCGATGGGGTCGCGACGCGCTCCTGCGCGCTCCCCGTGAGCGCCGTTTCGGCGGAACAGAAGATCGTGACCATCGAAGGGCTTTCGCCGGATGGATCGCATCCGGTCCAGAAGGCCTGGATCGCCCATGATGTTCCGCAATGCGGCTACTGCCAGAGCGGCATGATCATGGCCGCCGTTGCGCTCCTCCAGGCCAATCCCAAGCCGAGCGAAGCGGATATCGCCAATGAAATGACCAATATCTGTCGTTGCGGCACCTATACGCGGGTCAAGGCGGCGATTCTGGATGTGGCGGCCAGCGGTACGCTCGGCCGCGGTTGAGCCTCATCGCGTCGGCCCGACTGAGCGTCGGTCCGCATGTTTCACGTTTTGCCTGGGTGGGGTCGAGCGCGACGGGCCAGGTGCCCTTGCTCCCCTGCTTTCCCTACCGGAATCTGGAGGAAGACATGATCTTTGCCTCGGCTGACACATCTCCGACCCTGTCCCGCCGCACCATGCTCGCCGGCTCCGCTGCGGCGGCCGGGGCCTTCACCTTCGGCTTTGCCATACCGTTCGCTGGCGAGGCGATGGCCCAGGGGGCGGTCAAGGAAATCAATGCCTGGGTGGTGGTCCATCCCGACGAGAAGGTGGTGATCCGCATCGCCCGCTCCGAAATGGGGCAGGGGACGCTAACGGGGCTCGCCCAACTCGTCGCCGAGGAACTGAACTGCGACTGGGCCAGGGTGACGACAGAATATCCGACGCCGGGCCAGAACGTCGCGCGCAACCGCGTCTGGGGCAATTTTTCGACGGGTGGCAGCCGTGGCATCCGGGAATCGCATGAGTATGTCCGCAAGGGCGGCGCGGCGGCACGAATGATGCTGATCCAGGCTGCCGCGAACCAGTGGAGCGTGCCGGCAGCGGAATGCTCTGCCGAGAAGAGCGTGATCACGCACAAGGCGTCAGGCCGCTCGCTGCGCTACGGGCAGGTCGCCGAGGCGGCCTCGAAGCTCGAGGCTCCCAAGGATATCCCGCTCAAGGAGCCTAAGGACTGGACGATTGCCGGCAAGCCGCTGAAACGGCTCGACACGGTCGACAAGACCAATGGCGCCAAGATCTACGGCATCGATCTGAAGATGCCCGGCATGCTCAATGCTGCAATCAAGGACTGCCCGGTCTTCGGCGGCAAGGTGAAGAGTTTTGACGCCGCCAAGGTCAAGACCATGCCGGGTGTGACGCATGTCGTGCCGGTGGGCGAGACGGCGGTTGCCGTCGTCGCCGAGACCTGGTGGCAGGCGAAAACGGCGCTCGATGCGCTGCCGATCGAGTGGGACAATGGCGAGAATGCCAAGGTCTCGAGCGAGAGCATTGCGGCCTGGCTCAAGGAAGGTCTCGATGCGCCCGAAGCCGTCATCGGCAACCAGGTCGGGGATGCGAAGGGGGCGATTGCCAAGGCGGCACGCGTCGTCGAGTCGGTCTATTCCTATCCGTTCCAGAATCACGCCACGATGGAGCCGATGAACGCAACGGCGCGCTACACGCCGGAACGTTGCGAGGTCTGGACTCCGACCCAGAACGGCGAGGCGGCGCTGGCCGCAGCGTCCGAGGCCTCGGGACTGCCGATCGCCAAATGCGAGGCCTACAAGATCGATCTCGGTGGCGGATTTGGCCGGCGCGGCGCAGTGCATGACTGGGTCAGGCAGGTGGTTGCGATCGCCAAGCAGATCCCCGGCACGCCGATCAAGCTGGTCTGGTCGCGCGAGGAGGACATGCTGCATGGCCGCTACCACCCGGTGACGCAGTGCAAGCTGACGGGCGGGCTCGACAAGGATGGCAATCTGACCGGGCTGCACATGCGCATTTCCGGCCAGTCGATCGTTGCCGGCATCTTCCCGCAGAACATCCAGAACGGGCGCGACCCTGCCGTCTTCCAGGGCCTCAACCCGCCTGGGCCGGAGGCTTCGATCGGATATGGCATCCCGAATCTGCTGATCGACCACGCGATGCGCAATCCGCATGTGCCCCCGGGCTTCTGGCGCGGCGTGAACCTGAACCAGAACACGATCTATCTCGAGTGCTTCATGGACGAGCTCGCCCATGCGGCGGGCAAGGACCCGCTCGAATTCCGTCGGGCGCTGATGAAGAACCATCCCAAGCATCTGGCTGTTCTCAATGCGGTCGCCGAGAAGGCGGAATGGGGCAAGGCCCTGCCGGCCGGGGTCTATCGCGGCATCTGCCAGACCATGGGCTTTGGCTCCTATGTCGCGGCGGTCGCAGAGGTTTCGGTCAGCGCAGAGGGCAAGTTGAAGATTCACCGCATCGTCGCGGCGACAGACCCGGGCCATGCCGTCAACCCGGCCCAGATCGAGCGCCAGGTCGAGGGCTCCTTCGTCTATGGCCTTTCGGCGGCGCTCCATGGCGAGTGCACGGTCAAGGACGGGCACATGGTCGAGGAGAATTTCGACACCTACACCGTGCTGCGCCTGGATGAGATGCCGGTGGTCGAGACGGTGATCGTTCCATCCGGCGGTTTCTGGGGTGGCGTCGGCGAACCGACGATCGCGGTTGCCGCCCCGGCGGTGTTCAACGCGATCTTCGCGGCGACCGGCAAGCGTGTGCGTTCGGTCCCGCTGAAGAACATGGATCTGCGGAAGGCCTAGGGCCCGGCGCATGACGCGCCTCGGCTTCGCCACAGCCCTCCTGCTCGGAGGACTGGCTTGCTCCCGGCCGTGCGCGGCGCTGGAGCCCTACGCCGTCGTCGGGGACGCAATTCCAAAGGCCCTCGGCGCGCGTGCCGGTGATGTGGCGCGAGGACAGGCCATCCTGCGCGACCGGGAGCGCGGCAATTGCCTGATCTGCCATCAGGGGGCGGATCCGGCAGAGCCGTTCCAGGGCGCGATCGGGCCGCCACTGGCCGGCATCGGGGCGCGGCTTGACGCCGGGCAGATCAGGCTGAGGCTGGTCGATGCATCGCGGCTCAATCCGGAGACGGTAATGCCGCCCTATTACCGGACCGAGGGCCTGCAGGATGTCGCCCCGGCCTATCGTGGCAAGCCGGCTCTGTCGGAGCAGGAGATCGAGGATGTCGTTGCCTATCTCGCCTCTCTCAAGACATTCTGAGTCCGCCCCGAGCCGGCGTGACATCGTTGTCGGCGCTGCGGCCGGGATCGGCCTTGCCGCCCTGCCGAATGCGGTGATGGCTGCGACGCAGCCGGCGCTGTCGGAGCTGATCGCGCGGCTGACCGATGGCGCGGTGCCGGAGCGCGGCAGGATCACGCTGGAGATTCCGGCGCTCGTCGAGAACGGCAATTCGGTCGATACGAGGATCGTGGTCGAGAGCCCGATGACGGAGGCGGATCATGTCCGCTGGATTCATCTCATCGCCGAGAAGAACCCGTTCCCGGACATGGCGCGGTTTCATCTTGGCCCCCGCTCCGGCCGCGCCGAGGTCGCAACAACCTTGCGGCTGGCGACCTCGCAGAAGGTCACGGTCGTCGCTGCGCTCAGCACGGGGGGCTATCTCATGAGCGATGCCGATGTCGTGGTGACGTTGAGCGCCTGCATCGACGGCGGTTGAAGGGAGATCCGATGGCATTCAACGCCCGTATCAGCATGCCGGCGGAAGCCCGTGCCGGCGAGATCATCGAGATCCGCGTTCTGACGCGGCATCCGATGGACCGCGGCGGCCAGTCCGATGGTAAGGGTGGCACCGTCCCGCGAAAAATCCTGAACCGGCTGACGGCGACCTATTCCGGGGAACCGATCTTCCGGCTCGACATGTATACGGGGGTCTCGGCCAATCCCTTCGTCTCCTTCACGACGCGCGCGGTCGAGACCGGCGACATCGTCTTCGAATGGCGCGAGGATGGCGGAGCGGTCTTCACCCGGACGGCCAGACTGACTGTGACGTGAGCGCCGGGCGATGCGGCTGAAGCTGGCTTTGGGGCTCCTGTTCGCGCTGCTCGGCACAGCCGCGGGTGGCGAAGAGATCACCTCGGGGAGCGCTTTCCTGTCGCCCGATCTGCGCCGGCAGCAGGATGATCCGACGCGCAACCCGGGCTGGTTCTGGGTCGAGCAGGGTCAGGAACTGTTCAGCCGCAAGCCAGGGGCCAGCCAGGCCTGCAGCCAGTGCCATGCCGAGCCGGAGAAGAGCCTGCGGGGCGCGGCGACGCATTATCCGCAGGTGGATGCCGGCACCGGGCAGCTCCTGAATCTTGAGGGACGCATCGAACAGTGCCGCGTGGAGCGGCAGAAGCAGCCGGCCTTCGGCTATGAGAGCGGCGAACTTCTGGCGCTGACGGCCTATGTCGCTTCGTTGTCCCGGGGTTTGGCGATGGACGTCGAGACCCGCGGTCCGGCACAACCCTTCTATGACGCGGGCAGAGCCTTCTTCGAGCGCCGCCAGGGCCAGCTCAACCTCTCCTGCAAGCAATGCCATGACGGGCTGGTTGGCCAGAAGTTGCGCGGCGACACGATCAGCCATGGCGCCGGGACCGGATATCCGGCCTATCGGCTGGAATGGAACGGCGTCGGTTCGCTGCATCGGCGCCTGCGCGCCTGCTCGCTCGGCGTCCGGGCGACGCAGTTCGACTATGGCGCGCCGGAATATCTGGCGCTCGAACTCTATCTTGCCGCGCGTGCCCGCGGCCTGCCGATCGAGACGCCGGCCATGCGGCGTTAGCTCTTGGCGGATGGACGGAGAACGGTCACGATCCCGGCACATTCATGTCGGAGATGCGGCGAATGCTTCGCCTGCCTGTTCTGCTTGCCGCCTTCGGATTCGCCAGCGCTGCCGTTGCCCAGCCGGTTCCCGAACCTCCGGCCGCTGCGGCGGTCTCCTCGAATCCCGCGCCCTTCGTTCTGAAGGACACCGAGGTCCGGACGATCCACGCCAAGACGCTGCAGCGCGACTACGAGATCTATGTCAGCCTGCCGGCCTCCTATCACTCCTCGCCACGCCGGCGCTTTCCGGTGCTGTTCCTCACGGATGCCGATTATGCCTTCCCGCTGGTGCGCAGCATTGCCCGCCGAGTCGGCAATCGCGGCCAGGGGCTGGAAGAATTCATCCTGGTCGGTCTCTCCTACGCGGTCGGCGACACGCCGCAGTTCAGCCGGCGCCGCGACTACACGCCGACGCCCAATGGCGAAAGGACCAAGGACGAATCCGGCCGTACGCCCGTCTTCGGCGAGGCCGAGCCCTATCGCCGCTTTCTCGCCGACGAGGTGATGCCCTTCGTCGCTTCGACCTATCGCACCGACACCCATCGCAGCATCTTTGCCGGCCATTCCTATGGCGGGCTGCTCGGTGTCCACATTCTGCTGACCGAGCCGAAGATGTTCTCGCATTATATCATCGGCAGCCCTTCGCTCTGGTACGACCAGAAGGTGATGTTTGCGCGCGAGCGCGCCTATGCCGAGACGAACAAGGACCTGAAGGCCGATGTGCTGATGGCGATCGCTTCCTTCGAGACGATCAGCAAGGCCTCGTCGCGCTATAGCAGCAAGCTCGACATGATCGCCGACCTGCAGGAATTCGAGAAGGCGCTGCGCTCGCACAATTATCCCGGCCTGAAGCTGACCACGGAGATCATCCAGGACGAGGATCATCTCACTGTCTTCCCCGCCATCATCACTCGTGGGCTGATGTGGGCGCTGCCGGCAAAGCGAAGCTGAACGCTCAGCCTTTCCTGTCGCCGGTCTTTCCATTCTTGGTCTTGTCGCGGCCCTTCGGCTTCGTCCGGTTCTGGTAGCTTGCATTGCCAAGGCCGGTGCCGATGGTCAGCACTGCCCAATGCTCGACATCCTGCATCGAGGGCATCTCGCTCAGCCCCTGGATGACCGCGTCGTTATGCATCACGACCGTCGTCTCGTGCCCGCCGATTTCGGGAATCATGTCGCGTATGCTCTCGACCAGGTTGAACCGGCTGCTCTGCCAGTTGCCAGGCAGATTCTGTGCTCCGCGGTCGATCGAGCCGTCCCGCTCGATCAGTCCGGGGCAGCCGACGCCGATGAAGGGAGCAACGCGGAGGCCCGCCTTGCCGGCCTGCTTGATCTGGGCATCGAGCATCTTGCCGAGCCGCTTGATTGCGTCGTCCCTATTGGTCTCCTCGTCGGCGTGGCGCCAGAGTTCGGATTGCCAGACCTTGGCCTTGGCAAGATCTGGTGCCTTGTCCTGGCGCAACTCGACGATGCCAGCGCGAATATTCGAGCCGCCGATATCGACGGCGACGAGGCTGTCATAGGCCTCGAATATCCATTTCGGTGCAAGATGGGCGCTGCCGACCAGCCCCGCCTCGTCGGGATGATGACGGATCGGCACAAGGTCGATGCTGTGTCCGTCCGTCTGCAGGATGATGCCGGCACGTGCGATGGCGAGCTCACCGACGCGGCTCTGGCGGAAACCGCCGCCGACCACGATACGCTCGACGGCGCTCCAGGGCTTCAGCCTGACGAAGCGGCGAATGACGAAGGCCAGCGACTGGGCGTAGCGTTCGATGGCACCGAGGATGAGAGCTGCCTCGCGCGGCTCGCCTTCGCCGAGCAGCGCATCGAGCTCCTTCTTGCCGATCTTGTCGGAGTCGACCGTGATGGGATCGTCGCCGGTCCGGCGCAGGTGCTCGCGAAGGGCGTCGAGATGGTCGAGAAATGCGCCACGTTTGGCCTTGTCGCCAACGAAGCCGTCCTCGTCGCGAACCTCCAGATTATAACTGGTGACGACAACCGAGGGCAGTTCGTCGGCTCCATGAGGACCGCCTGCGCGTGCTTTCACCGTCGTTTCTACTGCCATGTTCCGCTGTCCCCCGTTTGGTCTCTTGAAGGGAACGGCCTCGGTGCTCCCTGTGTTCCGCCAAGGGTGGGGTATCGCTCATTGATTGCACCGCGCATGGCTCCCTTGCACAGCGGGCGCGGGAAAAACGCGCCCTGCGATTGACCTCGCGGGGCCTCTTCCCTTCCATTGCCGCCGAGGCGCGACGGCCGACGCGCCATGGCTGGTTTCCGGGGATATGCGATGCTTGAGGTTCTTGTGCGCGCGGTGCTGATCGGCGTTGGCGCGACAATCCTGTTTGATCTCTGGGCCCAGTTCTTGAACCGCGCTTTCGGCCTGCCGGCTCCCAACTGGGCCATGACCGGGCGCTGGTTCGGCCATCTGGCGCAAGGTCGACTGGCGCATGAGGATATTGGACGCTCCGAGCCGGTGGCGAACGAACGCGCGCTCGGCTGGGTCGCGCATTACCTGATCGGCATCCTGTTCGCGGCGATCCTGCTGGCGATCTGGGGGCTCGACTGGGCCCGCAATCCGAGCCTCGCACCTGCTCTGATCGTCGGTCTCGTCACGGTCGGCTGCGGCTGGTTCATCCTGCAGCCGGGAATGGGCGCGGGCATCGCGGCGTCGAAGAAGCCGAATGCCGGCCAAATCCGCGCCATGAATATCGCGGGACATATCGTCTTTGGCGTTGGGCTCTATTGCTCGGCGCTCCTGCTGAGCTGAGCGTGCCGGCGGCAGCTCCCCGGTTCAGGCCCTTCCTCCGTTCAGGACCTAGCGAGAAGGGCCGCAAGCGCGGGCGACAGGCCGACGCTCCCGACGGCAGCCGGAAAGGCGAGATCACCGCTCGCCGGTTTCGCCGTACCGCCGTTGAGAGCAGCCAGGACCGCCTTCATTCCGGTCTGGACCGAACAGATCACCGGAATATCGAGATGTGGCTGGACGCGCGCGGCGAGGCCGGCAAGTCCGGCACCGCCGAGAATGACGGCTCCGGCGCCGTCGCGCTCCGCCGTCTTACGGCAGGCTGCTGCGAGCAATGCGATCGAGCCCTCCGGATCACGGGCGATATCGGCCCCCGTCGGAGTGACTGTTTCAACCGAGGCAAGCCGGCCATCCAGGCCGATCATCGCGACGAATTCATGCAGGATCGGTCCCCAGCGCTCGCCACCGGTGACGATCGAGAACTGCTGCGCCATCGCCGCGGCCGCCAGGCAACTCGCCTCTGCCATGCCGACGACCGGAACGGGGGAGACCTCCTTCAGGGCGTGAAGCCCTGGGTCGCCAAAGCAGGCGAGATAGACCGCATCGCAGTCGGCACCATGCTCAGCATAGGCCTCGAGGGCGGCGTGGGCCGCAATCACCCCCGCGCTGCGACTCGAGATATACTGCGCGCCGAAGCGGCCAGTCACCGGATGCAGTGCGACATCGGGCGGAGCATGGGGCGCGACCACCTGCATGACGAGATCCGTCATCGCCTGGGTCGTGTTGGGATTGATCAGCAGGATACGCAAGAGAGCCTCGGGCAGGATGCAGGTTTCAGGCTTAGCGAGCCCGAGGCCTCAGGCCAAGCGACCAGCGCGGACAAGGTCCAAGTCATGAATGTATACGGGGCGCTTCGCAGAGGCGCGGTGCGGGCGCTGCGATAGCCCCGATGCCTTTGGTGGGCGACCGCCGTGGCCGAGAGCGCCGTTCGATGGGCCTGAGGGCGGAGGAGACGCTTGGACAAGGTGCTCAAAGTGGGGCGTGCGATCTAAGCCCGAATAGCACTTACCAATGGGCGATGAGAGGCGTTTGTGGGTTGATCGCGGGAGAACGTCCCATACCGCAAGGATCAAGTTCGGCTTCCGGTTTGTGGCGCTCAGAGGCGCGTAGACTGAAGGCGAGGGTGATGGGCGGTTCTTTCTCCTAGCGCGGCACAAAACGGCTACATTCCGCGCTCATGATGCCGCAACTTTGCCACATGTATGACAAGGGGCCAGCATGGTGAACCTCGTTTGTCGCTTGGGCCTTGCCGGCTTCCTGGTTGCCGGTTGCTCGCCACAAGCGATGCCAACGGTCGAAGCGATCACAAAGCCGACGGTCGAGACTTTTGCTCGGCTGGGGAGTTGGCGACCCTGGCAGTCTGCTCAAGCGGAGAAGCCGCAGACTGCACCTCTCGATCTCTCTGATCCCGTGCCGGAGGCGAATAAGCCAGATTCGATCGTGCGTGAGCCGGTAACGGTGACCAGGCCAGCGTCCAAGCTGACCGCGGCCGCTGTACGGGCCCCGAAGCCGGTCGCTCGGCCCGTTCAACCAATTGTGCCCGCTTCGATGCCGGAGGAACCCAGTAAGACTACGCCGGCCCTCGTCTCTTGCCGCACGCATAGCGAACCCGGCCAGCGCGTACACATGGAGTGTAGTCCTGTCGATTGATAGAAGGCGGTGAACAGGTAGCGCGAGCTCGAGCAAATCGCGAGCTATCAAAGTCCACGAGGCGTTGATAGCATCGCTGCCCTTGGGGGACGAAAAGCCCGAATCAGGCGTGTCCGGGATCTCCGCCTTGGAATGGTCTGCCAATCAGTTCGGAGCATTTTGCGATCGATCGATTTGCAGTGTGATACGCCAGAAGATGCGGCGCGCTGGCTTTCGCAACATCCTCTCAAATTTGCGGGTCCGGTGCGTTTCGATCCCGGTGGGCTTGTGGACGGTCGCGGCATCCGCGCTTCGCGCGGGTCTTCGGAGGGCTCGTACTGGAGCTTGCAGCCTTTGTCCTGGGTGGGCCGAACTGACGTTGGCCCTCGTTTCTGTTCAGCGGTGAGTTCGTTTCGGGCGGTTGTAGAGCCCGTTCGGGCCGGTGAAGCGGTGGGCTCTCGATGAAAGACCGCCGAACTGGAGCCGTTAGGGCGCCATGGGGGCTGGTCGACGCCGCATCTGGATTATCGCGCGAAAGCCCGCGAGCATCGGCGTTTCGATGAAGCGATAAACGAGATAGGCGAGCAATACGCTCATGCCGACAGACGCGAGCATGACCGGAACGCTCTGCGCCTGATCGAGCCAGGGCAGCCTGGTGGCTACGATCCGCATGGGTTCGATCACCATCAGATGGGTCAGGTAGAGCGAATAGGACATGCCGCCGAGGGCAAGCAGGGCCCGATTCCGACAGGCCAGTCCGGACGCTTCCGCCAAGAGTGCGGTCAAGAGAACGGCGGTGACGATGATGAACGCCACAGCCGCTGGCGGCTCGTGCCACGCCACGCAGATCGTAACGACGCCGCCGGCAACGATCGCGGACACGACCTTCATTGTCCTGCGCAACGGAGGCATCCAGAGCCGGGCGGCAAGCCAAACATAGTAGAGAGCAATGCCGATCACGAAGAAGCCGGTCACCCTCCCTCCATAGGTCGAGCAGACCGGCCCGCATGGGGCAAAATGCTGAACCGCCTGCAGGAGCAGCAGGACTACCGATGCGATCAGTGGCGCCCACCTCTTGCTCATCGCGAGCCCGACGCCAAACACGACGTAGAAAAACATTTCATAGTTGAGGGTCCAACCGACGCGCAGCACCGGCGGCTTGTCGGCCGGAACGAACAGAAGGCTCCCGAGCAGGTGCGACCATGTATCGGGTGTGAAAACGAAGAAAACCGCAGTTGCGATCCAGTAGAGAGGCACCACTCGGACAAGGCGCTTGAGCAGGAATCCAGTGCTATCCTGGCGTGTCACATGGGTGATGATGAAGCCGCTGATCGCGAAGAAGATGGACACGCCATAGAATTCAGTTGAGATGCCGCGGACGATCTGGAAATCGGTGTGGTAGAAACTCACTCCAAGCGCCGCCAACCCTCTGAGCAATTGCAGGTTGTAGATCATCCCCGGCGCGGCCCCCTGTGTACCGAATGACGCGTCGAAATTGTTCCGCATCTTAGCCTCGACCGTCTATCAGGATCGCATCTTCCTTCAAGATGCATGGCTGAATGTGGATCGCGACATCGCGGCCGACCGGGATCATCTGTCCCCGGGAGAGCTTGATGACGGCATCCTTCCGCAGGGCCGCGCGAGCACGACGCTTCACCAGTTCACATGGGCTCCAAAATCGCCGGAAACGAACCCAGCGCCGGATATAAACGGGGGTAACGTCATGGAGATCGAATCCGCATCATTGGATCGAACGACAACCGTGAGGCCGCCGTGAACGGGCGGCCCAGGCCAAAACGATTCGCAAATTAGGAATGGTGCCCCTGGCCGGGATCGAACCAGCACTCCTTGCGGAACTCGATTTTGAGTCGAGCGCGTCTACCAATTCCGCCACAGGGGCCCAAGCATGAAGCCGCCGGTCTTTCGACCGCGGTACATGCCCTCAATGGGCCGGCGGACTATAGCGATGGCGCGCGCGCGGTCAACGGATCGTGAGCAGGCATTGTGCAGAGCTGTGAATGATGGACAGCCTGACGCTATCGAGGCTAGACAGCCTCGATAGCGAGGCCAGCCCGGTGGGCCGGCGGCGCTCGCCGGAAGATGGCCCTTGCGCGCTCAGGCGCGCGGAACGGCTATTGCCCGCTCCTGAGGACTGAACAGCCGCATGTCGGCCCTCATCGGGCGGCGCGCACCGGTGCATGAGCATGTTTCGACGCCTCTATGAATGGACCATGGCGCTCGCGGCCAGCCCGCGCGCACCCTATGCGCTGGGTGTGGTCTCTTTCGCGGAAAGTTCCTTCTTCCCGATTCCGCCCGACGTGATGCTGGTGCCGATGGCGCTCGCCAGGCCCCAGAAGGCCTGGTTCTATGCCGGGATCTGTACGGTGACCTCGGTGCTCGGAGGTCTGCTCGGCTACGCTATCGGCGCGCTGCTCTATGATTCGCTCGGTCAGTGGATCATCAGGCTCTACGGCCATGGCGATGGGGTCGAGGCTTTTCGGGCAGCCTATGCGCAGTATGGTGCCTGGATCATCCTGCTGAAGGGACTGACGCCGATCCCCTACAAGCTGGTGACGATCACCTCGGGCTTTGCCGGATACGATCTGCTCTGGTTTGTCGTACTCTCGATCATCACGCGCGGCGCACGGTTCTATCTTCTGGCCGGGTTGCTCAATCGATTCGGGGGGCCGATCCGGCGGATTCTCGACGAGCATTTCACCACGGCGATGATCGTCCTGGTCGTCGGAATCGTGGGCGGCTTCTTCGCCTTCAAGCACCTGTTCTGAGTGGTACGATCCAATGCCTGGCAGCGATTCCCGGCTCGATACCCTGATGCGCCCGATGCGGTTGATCCTGCTCCTCGGTCTCGGCTCGACGGCCCTGATCGCCGGAGCATGGTGGTCGCAACTCGTCTGGCATCTCGTGCCCTGCAAGCTCTGCCTCGAGCAGCGCATTCCACATTACGCCGCCATGGCGCTTGCCGCGGTGGCGCTGGTGGTCGCTCGCTCGCGTGCCCTGCAATTGACAGTGCTTGCGGGCTTCGCCGTGCTGATGCTCTGGAGCACCGGGCTCGGCGCCTATCATTCCGGCGTGGAATGGGGCTGGTTCCTCGGCCCGAATGATTGCGGCGGCGGTGCCCCCGCGGCTGCCGCAGGCGTCCAGGATTTCATGAAGCAGCTTCAGACCACGCGTGTGGTGTCCTGCGGCGAAGCAGCGTGGCGCTTCCTCGGATTGTCGCTGGCAGGCTGGAATGCGCTGGCTTCGCTGGGGCTTGCCGCCCTGGCCCTGCTCGGCCTGATCAAGGCCTCGAAGCAAGCCGGATAATCCACGCCAACCCTCTCAGGGTTCGAGTTCGGAGTCCCAGTAGAGATAGTCGAGCCAGCTCTCGTGCAGATAGTTCGGCGGGAAGAGCTTGCCGTTGCGGTGCAGGTCGTTGACCGACGGTGCGAAGGGCTTCTGCAGCGGCAACATGCCGACGACGGTTGGCATCTTGTCGCCCTTGCGCAGATTACAGGGCGAGCAGGCCGCGACGACATTGTCCCAGGTCGTCAGTCCGCCTCTCGAGCGCGGCACGACATGGTCGAAGGTCAGTTCGTCGCGCGTACCGCAGTACTGGCAGGAGAAGCGGTCGCGGAGGAAGACGTTGAAGCGGGTGAAGGCGGGCGTGCGGGAGGGCTTGATATAGGTCTTCAGCGAGACCACCGAGGGGAGCTTCATGTTGAAGCTCGGACTGTGCACGATCGTGTCGTATTCCGAGACGATGTTCACCCGGTCCATGAAGACTGCCTTGATGGCGTCCTGCCAGCTCCAGAGCGAGAGAGGGTAATAGCTCAGCGGCCGAAAATCGGCATTGAGCACCAGAGCCGGACAGCCATCCGGAGAGGCCATCGGATGCATCACATGCGCCGTCAAACCCGTCGCACCTCCGCTGATCGAAGCAGGACGAATCCTGCTTGCAGCTCAATGTACGCGCGAGACGACAGGAATGTGAAGATGCCGCAGTGCGAAGTTGATATGCGTCATGGTGGCCGGCCTCGAGCCGGCCGACACCATCCATTCCGAATTCTGGGGCGATACCCGGCCTAATACCGGGTTGGAATACCGGTCAGCGGGTCGGGACCGGCTTTTCCCCACGATAATCGTAGAAACCGCGCTTGGTCTTGCGGCCCAGCCAGCCGGCCTCGACATATTTTACCAGCAGCGGGCAGGGGCGATATTTCGAATCCGCCAGGCCATCATGGAGCACCTGCATCACGGAAAGGCAGGTATCGAGGCCGATAAAGTCGGCAAGCTGAAGCGGGCCCATCGGATGATTGGCGCCGAGCTTCATCGCGGTGTCGATCGCCTCGACCGAGCCGACGCCCTCATAGAGCGTATAGACCGCCTCGTTGATCATCGGCAGCAGGATGCGGTTGACGATGAAGGCCGGGAAATCCTCCGAGACTGTCACTGTCTTGTGCAGCTTGCTGATGAAGCTGCGGGCCGCCTCGAAGGTATGGTCGTCGGTGGCGATGCCGCGAATCAGCTCGACGAGCTGCATCAGCGGCACGGGATTCATAAAATGGATGCCGATGAAGCGCTCCGGCCGGTCGGTCGCCGCGGCAAGCCGGGTGATCGAGATCGACGAGGTGTTGGAGGCGAGCATCGTCTCCGGCTTGATATGCGGGCAGACGGCGGTGAAGATCTTGCGCTTGACCTCCTCGCTTTCGGTCGCGGCCTCGATGATCAGATCGCAGTCGCCAAGCCCTTCCAGGGTCGGCGTCGCGACGATCTTGGCCATGGCGTCGCGCCGCAGCGAGTCATCCATCGCGCCCTTGGCGACCTGACGCGCCATATTGCCGTCTATCGTCGCCAGTGCGGCCTTGATACGGTCTTCGGCGAGGTCGTGCAGCCGGATGTCGAAGCCAGCGACGGCCGCGACATGTGCGATGCCGTTGCCCATCTGCCCCGCGCCAATGATGCCGATCGTCTTGATCGCCTGGTCCGACATGTCCTGATCCATCTTTCGTCTGATCGCCTTCATCGTGAAAGCGACGCGGGCCGCCGCAGAGCAAGCGGCCCGGATATCACATTCGTGCCGCTCGCGTCAGCGGCCGATCCGGTCAGCGCCCGATCTTGGCGAGCTCGGCCTCAAGCTCGGGCATGATGGTGAAGAGGTCGCCGACGAGGCCATAATCGGCGATCTGGAAGATCGGCGCTTCCTCGTCCTTATTGATGGCGACGATGACCTTCGAATCCTTCATGCCGGCGAGATGCTGGATCGCGCCCGAGATGCCGACGGCGATATAGAGGTCCGGCGCCACGACCTTGCCGGTCTGGCCGACCTGCCAGTCGTTCGGGGCATAGCCGGCATCCACCGCGGCGCGCGAGGCGCCCATGGCGGCTCCGAGCTTGTCGGCGACGGGTTCGATCACCTTGCCGAAATTCTCGGCCGAGGCGAGCGCGCGGCCACCCGAGATGATGATCTTGGCCGAAGCGAGCTCCGGACGATCGGACTTGGCGACTTCCTCGCCCTTGAAGCTCGAAGTGCCGGCATTCTCGGCGGCGGCAACCGCTTCGATCGGCGCAGTCGCGCTGCCGTCGCCGGTCGCCGCGAAGGACGCGCCGCGCACGGTAAGGACCTTCTTGGCCTCGCCGCTCTGCACGGTCTGGATCGCGTTGCCGGCATAGATCGGACGCTCGAAGGTGTCGGGCGAGACGACCTTGATGATTTCCGAGATCTGCATCACGTCGAGCAGGGCAGCGACGCGCGGCATCACGTTCTTGCCGGTGGTGGTGCCGGGCGCGACGATCGCGTCATAGGGGCCGGCCAACGAGACGATGAGGGCGGAGAGCGGTTCGGCAAGCCGATGCTCGTAAGCAGCATCGTCGGCCAG
The DNA here is from genome assembly GCF_052115715.1 of Allobosea sp. 2KB_26. Taxonomy (NCBI): domain Bacteria; kingdom Pseudomonadati; phylum Pseudomonadota; class Alphaproteobacteria; order Hyphomicrobiales; family Alloboseaceae; genus Allobosea; species Allobosea sp. 2KB_26. The sequence goes on along the minus strand of NZ_JBFRHE010000001.1, from coordinate 1,593,200 downwards.
CAGCACCTTCTCGACGCCGTCGAGTTTGGCGGCGGCCTCGGCAACCGCCTTGCAGCCCGTGCCGGCGACCAGGACATGCACCGGCGCGCCGAGCGCCTTGGCGGCGGTCAGGGCCTTGCGGGTGGCCTCGTTGAGGCTCTTGTTGTCGTGCTTGGCGAGAAGCAGCGTCGTCATGATTTTAGAGAACTCCTGCTTCGTTCTTCAGCTTGGAAACCAGCTCGGCGACCGAGCCGACCTTGACGCCGGCCGAACGGCTCGGCGGTTCGGCGGTCTTCAGGACCTTGAGGCGCGGGGCGATGTCGACGCCGAGCGCTTCGGCGGTGGTCTCATCAAGCGGCTTTTTCTTGGCCTTCATGATGTTGGGCAGCGAGGCGTAGCGCGGCTCGTTCAGGCGCAGATCGGTGGTGACGATCGCCGGCAGCTTCAGGCCGACGGTCTGCAGGCCGCCGTCAACCTCGCGGGTGACATCGACTGAGCCATCGCCGACCACCACCTTGGACGCGAAGGTGCCCTGCGGCCAGCCGAGCAGGGCGGCCAGCATCTGGCCGGTCTGGTTGCAGTCGTCGTCGATCGCCTGCTTGCCGAGAATGACGAGCTGAGGGCTCTCCTGCTCGACGATCTTCTTCAGGAGCTTGGCGACGGCGAGCGGCTCGACCGTGCCCTCGGCCTTCACCAGAATGCCGCGATCGGCGCCCATGGCTAGACCCGTGCGAATGGTTTCCGCGGCCTGCGCCGGGCCGATCGAGACGACGATAACCTCGGTCGCCTTGCCGGCCTCCTTCAGGCGCAACGCTTCCTCGACGGCGATCTCGTCGAACGGATTCATCGACATCTTGACGTTGGCGAGCTCGACGCCCGAGCCGTCCGCCTTCACGCGGATCTTCACATTGTAGTCGACAACCCGCTTTACGGGCACAAGGATCTTCATCGTCGCTTCACCGTTCGGGAGAGATACGATCGAGGCCGCGCCGCGCGACGCGGCAGGATGACGGCATCGTGGCTCTCGGCTGGAATGCCGGGGGACCGTAGCGATGGCTGTTTAGGCTTGTCAACGCCGCGAAAGTCGCGGGCGTCACCCTCTTGCGGCGCGCCCGAACAGCCCAACGCCGCGATGGATGAAGATCGGGGTCAGCGCCGCGCCGGTGGCAAGCCCGCCCAGATGCGCCCACCAGCCGACATTGCCCTGCGGGTCGACGAAGGCTGACATGAACTGGAACAGGATCCAGGCACCGAGCGCATACATCGCCGGGATGTGCAGGGGAATCCATTTGAAGGCGAGTCCCCAGATCCGCACCTGCGGATAGAGCATCAGATAGGAGGCGATGACGCCCGAGATCGCTCCGGATGCGCCGATCAGCGGCTGCTCCGACTCAGGATTCATGACGGCATGCGCCAGCGATCCGGCCAGGCCGCAAAGAAAGAAGAAGGCCAAAAAGCGGAAATGGCCCATCGCGTCCTCGACATTATCGCCGAAGACCCAGAGGAACAGCATGTTGCCGACGAGATGGGCGAAGCTCGCATGCAGCAGCACATTGCTGAACAGGGTGAGCCAGGCCGGAGCCTGCAAGATCTCGATGGGCAGTTGCGCGGTGCCGAAGAACACGGAGGGGATCAGGCCGAAGCCGGCCATGACGGCGATCTCGCCCGGTGGTTCATGCAGGATCCAGATCGCGAGATGGATACCGATGCAGGCAGAGATCAGGGCGTAGGTCACATAGGGCGCGCGCATGAAGCGCAGCGGAACGCCATCATGCAGCGGTACGAACATGTCCGGCTCTAGCGGTTTTGCCCGGGAACCCAGAGCACATCGCCCCCGGCCCTGGCATTGAGGAAACGGGAGGCAACGAAGAGGAAGTCCGAAAGCCGGTTGATGTATTTCAGCGCCGGCGCGGAGACACGCTCGCCCCCGGTCTGAGCCAGTTCTACCATCAGGCGTTCGGCCCTCCGGCTGACCGTGCGGGCGAGGTGAAGATGGGCGGCTGCCGGTGTTCCACCGGGCAGGACGAAGGAGCGTAGCGGTGCAAGTGCTGCGTTCAGCTGATCGATTTCCGCTTCGAGGCGGTCGACCTGAGCCTGGACGATGCGCAGCGGTTCATACGCGAGCGGCTCTCCGGTGTCGGGCGTCGAGAGATCGGCTCCCAGATCGAAGAGGTCGTTGGCGATCCGGCCGAGCATGGCATCGACCTCGCCCTCCTCGGTTGCGGCATGCAGCCGTGCCAGACCGATGCAGGCATTGGTCTCGTCGACGGTGCCATAGGCTGCGACGCGCAGGTCATATTTCGGCCGGCGCGGGCCGGTCGCGAGCCCGGTCGTGCCATTATCCCCGGTGCGCGTATAGATGCGATTCAGCTTGACCATGACGCGTTATAGCGCGTCGCGTCGGCAACGGAAGGCTTGGAGGGCCGCAGCCTGCGCCTTGCCGATATACTCTTCTGTGTTTGCATCGGCTTTCCCGAAAGCCGCAAACCACTTTTCGGGCCGATGCTCTGGCGAAAGATCAGAAGGTGTAGCCGAGCTTGGCGCCGAAATTGGCGGGGCCGCGGGGCTTGTCCTTGTCGGAGCAGCCGGTCGTGCCGAATTGCTCGAGTGTCGCAATCAGGCTCCAGCGATCGCTGAGGCGAACGCCGAGTGCCGCAGCGCCGCGCGTGCCGGTGTCGCAGCCGACGACGAGCCGGTTCTCCGGGACGACAGCGCCGGTCTTGCCGTCATTGACGGCGGCGCCGAAGCTGGCTTCGACGAAGACATTCTTCGAGAGATCGACGGTCCAGGTCGCGCCGGCATAAGCATAGCGCGTGCCGTTGAAATTGATGCTGGAGCCAAGATGGAAGCGCGGCACGAAGGCCGAGGCGATGCGGTCGTTCAGCGGGATGACGCGCGGGGTCACTACCTCGCCGTTGAAGTTCAGCAATCCGCTTTCGCGTCCGCCCGGATTCGCGGGAGCAATGCCGAGGCGCGCTTCCCAGGACGGAATGGGCGTTTCGGTTGCGGGGGCGTAGCTGGAAACTCCGGAAGGCAAAGCCTGCGACTGCGACAGGGCAGGCGAGGCAGCCAGGAAGCCGGCAAGGATCAGCAACGCGACGCGCGGCATGGGCTACAGGTTCTTTTTATCGTTTGAACGGACGTTAGTGAAACGCATAGACTCGTGTCCAGAATGCGGCAAGCGCGGCTAAGCCGCCTGGCGAGCTATTCAGAATATCTGATTTATCAACAGCTTACGCACCGTCAGTCAGAGCTGGCGCACCCGCTGAAAAGTGAGGAGGGCCTAGCCCCCGCGCCACCAGAGCACGCCGATGATCACGAGGATCGCGACGAATTGCAGCACCACGCGCAGTCGCATGAGGTTCTGCGACGTGTTCGCGCTACCGCCGCGCAGCATGTTGGCGAGGCCCAGCAACAGCACCAGGGCGACGGCGCCGACTGCGATGGGGACGAGCGATCCGGAAATGGTCATGCGCGAGATTTAGAGGGCCGCCGCGCGCTTGGCCAGTGAAAGCGCCACTGAGACCGGCGACAACATGCCGCCTCGGCCGGCGGCGGCGTCAGCGATAACGCCGCTGTACGATGAGATGGGCTGCGACAGTCAACAGGAGTGTCGCCGTCATCAGAATGAAGGAAATCGCGCCGCCGAAGGGCCAGTTGTTCTGTTGCGCGAACTGACCATAGACGAGTGGCCCCATCGTCTGGAATTTCGGGCCCCCGAGCAGGACGGGGGTCGCATAGGCATTCATCGCCAGGATGAAGGTCAGGATCGTGCCGGCGAGAATCCCGGGGAGTGCCAAGGGCCAGAGGACGCGGCGGAACATCGTGACCGGACCGGCGCCCAGGCTGAACGCCGCCTCCTCGACATTGCGGTTGATACCCTCGATCACGCTCTGCAGCGTCAGCACCATGAAGGGCAGGTTGACCGCAACGATGCCGATGATCACGGCCGTTTCGGTGAACATGATCTCGATCGGCTGATTGATCAGGCCGAGCCCCATCAAGGAAGCGTTGAGCGCGCCCCTGTTGCCGAAAGCGGTCATCCAGCCGGCGGCACGAACGGCGTTGCCGACGAAAAGGGGCAGCACCACGGCCATGATCAGCAGGTTCTTGAAGCGGCTTTCCGTGCGAGCCAGAACATAGGCCAGGGGGAAGCCCATGATCAGGCAGGCGATGGTGCAGATCACCGCGACGCGCACGGTGCGCATGAGCACGTTGAGATAATAGGTGTCGGTGAAGAACTTGACGTAGTTCTCGATGGTCAGTCCGTCGACCATGAACTGGCCGGGAATGAACTGGTTCAGCGAATAGCGGAACAGGATCGCGACCGGGCCGACCAGCCCGATCGCGACGAAGATGGTCGCGGGCACGACGAGCGCCCCGGCCAGTCCGGTGCGGCCGCCCGCAACAGCTTCTGGGGCAGTCGTGCTCATGGCCGCATCACGCCTTGAAGACCTTGTCCCACCACTCCTTCATCGCCGAATCGTTCTTGGCGAGGAAGCCGTAGTCGAGATCTTTGAGACGCTTTTCCTCCTCGGGCGTGAAGCCGATACGCTTCTGCAGAGCGGGCGCAACGTTGAGGCCGGTGACGGTGCCGTTATAGCCCATGTCGACCGCGAAGGCCTCCTGAGGCGCCTTCTCGAGCATGGCGTTCATGTAGGCGTAGGCATTCTCCTTGTTCGGAGCATTCTTCGGGATCACGAACCCGGAGACATAGGCCGGGATGCCTTCAACCGGGGAGACCGCCTCGCAGGGGATGCCGGCATCCTGCCATTGGACGACGCGCGCCTTCCAGATCGCGCTGATGCCGATCTCCTCGTTTTTCATCGCCTGGGCGAAGGCCTCGTTGGTCGGGTAGACGCGCGCGCCTGCCTTCTTGACCGCGAGCAGCACCTCTTTGGCCTTGTCGAGGTCGTTCATGCTGGCGCCGTTCGTTGCGGCCATCGAGGCGGCGACCATGATCGACTGATACTGGATGTCGATGAAGCCGATCTTGTTGCCCCATTTGGGGTCGAGCCAATCCTTGAATCCGGCCGGCGCCGGGCTGATCAGCTTGGGATTGTAGATGACGACGTTGCCGGAATAGATGTGCCCGATGCCATAGGGATACTTCATCGTCGGCAGCAGGTTCTTGGCGTTCGGGATCTTGGAGAAGTCGAGTTGCTCCACGACGCCTGCCTCGTTCATCTCGTACATATTGGCAGCCGAAAGCCCGTGGATGTCGACCGTGCCGCGCGGCAGGCGACGCTCGGCGACCATCTTGGCGCGGCGCGGGGCGTCGCCGGCCTGATCCTGCAGGACCTCGATGCCCTTGGGCTTGAGGATCGGATCCTCGATATTCTTGGTGAGGAGGCGGGCATAGTCGCCGCCCCAGGTGCCGACCACGACCTTGCCGCCTGACTGGGCCAAGGCCGTGCCTCCCAGCGCCGCGGCGCTCGCTCCCACAGCAAGACCTTGCAGGACATGGCGTCTGTTGATCGCGTTCATGTGAGTTCTCCCCTGTTGGACGCCTGTCGAACTAGAGACCGTGATCGAGCCATGTTCGGACGGAGAGCCGCAATGCGCCTTTCCTGATCATGGCCTTACGGCTCGCGCGGATAGACGAGCCCGGCGTCTTCGGCCCAGCCTATCGTGATGGTATCGCCCGGCTTCGGCTCGATGCCGCCCTGGCGGTTCGGGAGCTGCAGCAGCATCCGGTCGTGCTCGGAGAGCCGGACGTCGATATCGAGCAGCGCGCCGAGATAGGAGACATGCTCGACACGGGCCTCGAAGCGATTGACGCAGGTTCCGGCTTCGGCTGCCACCGAGATGCGCTCTGGCCGAAGCGCGAGCGTCGCCGCTCCCGTGCCGGCCGCCGCGCCGACGTTGATGTCCAGGCCGCCACGGCTGCGGAAGCGGCCAGGCGTGGTGGTTTCCCCGTCGAGGAAGGCACTACGGCCAATGAAGCCCGCCACGAAGCGGTCCGCTGGCCTCTCGTAGAGTTCGCGTTGATTGCCGATCTGCCGGACCTTGCCCTTCTCCATCACCACCAGCCGGTCAGCCATGGTGAGCGCTTCCTCCTGGTCGTGAGTGACCATGATCGTGGTGAGGCCGAGCTTGCGCTGCAGGTCGCGGATCTCGACCCGGACCTCCTGCCGGAGTTTCGCGTCGAGATTGGAGAGGGGCTCGTCGAGCAGCAGCACGTCGGGTTGCATGGCAAGCGCGCGGGCGAGTGCCACGCGCTGCTGCTGGCCACCCGAGAGCTGGCGCGGGTAACGCTCGTCGAAGCCTGAGAGCTGCACGAGACGGAGCGCCTCGGCCACGCGCGGCGCGCGCTCGGCGTGAGGCACCTTGCGCATCTCGAGGCTGAAAGCGACGTTCTCGGCGACGGTCAGATGTGGGAACAATGCATAGCTCTGGAAGACCAGGCCGCAATTGCGCTTCCAGGGCGGCAGCACGGTGACATCGCGCTCACCGATGGTGATCTTGCCGGCGCTCGGCGGTACGAAACCGGCGACCATGCGCAGGGTTGTGGTCTTGCCGCAGCCGGACGGACCGAGCAGGACGAGGAACTCGCCATCGGAGATGTCGATGGTGACGTCGTCGACGGCGTTGAAGTCGCCATAGACCTTCTGGAGATGGGTGAGCGAGAGCCGCGCCATGGGTCAGACCACCCGGCTCAGCTTGACGTAACGGTCGGTGATGATCATCGCGGTGCCGATCAAAACGATCTGGATGACGGAGGCGGCAGCAACCGTCGGATCGATCTTCCATTCGAGATATTGCAGGATCGCGATCGGAAGGGTGGTGCGGCCCGGTCCGACGAGGAACAGGCTCATTTCGAGATTGCCGAAAGAGGTGACGAAGCCAAACAGGCCGGCTGCCACGATACCCGGCCGGATGCTTGGCAAGGTAACGCGCCAGAAGGTCTTCCAGGGACCGGCGCCCAGATTCTGAGCAGCTTCCTCGATGGTGCGGTCGAAGCCGGCAAGGCTTGCCGTGACCAGCCTCACGACCCAGGGCACGACCACGAGCGTATGGGCCGCGATGAGGCCGCCAGCCGAGCCTAGAACCGGCCAGCCGGTCGCGATCTCGGTTTCGATCTGGAAGACATAGAGCGCAGTGCCGAGCACGATGCCGGGCATCACCAGCGGCAGCAGCAACAGGGTATTCACCAGCGGGCCGAGAGGGATGCGGTGGCGAACCAGTGCCAGGCTCGCCGGCACCCCGAGCGCCAGTCCGATCAAGGTCGCTAGCACGCCGACCTGCAGGCTGAGAATGAAGCCGTCGACAAAGGCCTTCTGGCCGGGAACGGCCGCAAACCATTTCAGGGAGTAGCCTTCGGGCGGGAAGGACGGAATTTCCTGTCGGAAGAAGGCGAGCCAGATCACGAAGACCAGCGGCAGCAGGATGAAACCCAATGACAGGCCGGCTGCGCCGTTCAGCGCGATTCGGCCGAAGCTTGGGCGCTGCGCGGTGCTCAAGCGGCGAATCCAGCCCGGCCATCGGCCAGCCGCGACGGGCATGCTGTGTGGTGGTCGCTCTGCGATCGCTGCCGGCTCGTCACTGCCATGCCCTCCGCCCTTCGATCCGCTTCGACTGCAGGCTGCGGTTCAACTTACAAACAATCAAGCCGGTTTTTGTCGACCCATTGTCCCCGCCTGATTCTCACTGCAGGCGGTTCTTGTGGAAGACCCCGCCCTTCATGATCGCCGACAGGGCCGCGCCCTGGTTCTGGAACAGGCCGAGATCCTTCAACGGGTCACCATCGACCAGGATGATGTCGGCAAAGGCACCTGCACGCAGCGTGCCAAGCTTGCCTTCCATCCGCAGCAGATGGGCGCCGACGGTCGTCGCGGATCGAATGATCTCGATCGGGGAGAGAACCTCGCTGCGCAGCAGGAATTCGCGGGATTGATCGACCTGGAGTTGACCGAGCAGATCACTGCCATAGGCGACGGGGACCCCGGCGCGCTTGCAGATTTCGAGCGAACGCAGGCCGCCGTCGATGACCAGATCGTTCTTGGCCAGCATATCCCCGGTCATGCCGAACTCGGCCGCACGCTCCTTCATCGCATAATAGGCGACGAGATTGGCAGTGAGCACCATATTGTTCTCGGCCATCAGCCTGGCGGAGGCCTCGTCGATCAGATTGCCGTGCTCGATGGCACGCACGCCACATTGCGCGGCACGGGTGATGGCCTCGGGCGTGTAGGCATGGGCGCAGACATAGCGGCCAAAAGCCTTGGCCTCTTCGACGGCCGCCTTCACCTCGTCGACGCTGAACTGCATCGAATCCAGCGGGTCATAGGGTGAGGCGACGCCGCCCGACATCATGATCTTGATGTGGTCCGCACCCAGCCGCATCTGCTCGCGTACGGATTTCTTCACCGCGGAAACGCCGTCGGAGACGTTCATCGTATAGGCCATGGCGTTGCAGCAATGGCAGCGGGCGCCGAAATCCGTGCGCCGTCGCGGGTCGCTGTGGCCGCCCGTCGGGCCGATTGCCTGGCCGGCGATGAACAGGCGCGGAGCCGAGATATCGCCCTTTTCGACGGCTTCCTTGATGCCCCAATCGGCGCCGCCGGTGTCGCGCACCGAGGTGAAGCCGCGATCGATCATCCCCTTCATCAACCTGACGGAGCGCGCCGTCATCAGCGTCAGCGGCATGCTTTCCATGGCGCGGATATAGACTTCCGAGAGGAAGACATGGACATGGCTGTCGATCAGGCCGGGCATCAGGGTATGCCCACCGCAATCGATCACATCGGCCTTGGCCGTCTTGATGTGCTTGTCGGAGACCTCGCGGATCGTGTCGCCTTCGACCAGCAATTCGTAGCCGCGGCGCAATTCGCCATGGTCGGGTTCGAGCATGGCGAAATTCTTGAAGAGCAGCTGCGCCATTGAGAAGCATCTCCGATGAAGAGGTGCCGGTGCGGCACCGTCTTTCTTCGTGGCTGATATATTGCGAAGTTTCCGCAGCCTTGTCAGCCCATTTTCTCAACCGATTGCGGGGGCTCTTCGCGGCCGTGGAGCACGGCGCGCGCGAGGCTTAGCTGACCGCCGCGCTGTTCTGAGCCAGCGCCCGGCCGCGGATCGGCATCGAGAGATCGTCGGCAAGTGCGCGGTTGATGGCGGGCAGGCCGTCGAGCAGGCTCGGCACGAAGGCCTGAGACGGCGGCATGCGCTTGGGCAGGGCATGGAGGGCAGCGGCCATGATCGCCGGATCGCGCGTGCTCTGACCATCCTGAAGCGGGTCGTGCAGCATGGTGGCAAGCTTGAGGCTGTCGGCGCGTTCGGCGCGGATGCTCTGCTCCCGCCGTGGCCGGACACGCGGCACGATCAGCGCCGGCTTGTCGAAGGAGAGGATCTCGCAAAACGTGTTGTAGCCGCCCATGGCGACGACACAGTGAGCGCGGTTCATCAGAAGTTCGAGGCGCGGCTCGAAACCGAGGCTTTCGAGCTTCGGGATGCGAGCGATCCGTTCGGCGAAATCCTTGCGCTTCTCGCGCGACATGAACGGGCCGAACACGATCAGCGCCGGCAGCTCGATCGTCGGGTCGGATTCATAGGCCGAAATCACCCAGTCGGTCAGACCCATGCCGTCCCCGCCGCCGCCGGGGGTGACCAGGATGAAAGGACCCTTGGTGATCTTCGGGTGCCGGGTCGGCGGCATCGGGCTGGGGACCGCGCGCTTGAGATAGCCGGTATAGCGGATCTTGTCGGCGAAGAGATGCTGGTCCGGCAGTCCCTGGAGCGGCTGATAGACGCTTTCCAGCCCATAGACGAAGATGTCGTCATAGACCGAACCCAGCGCATCGAGCGCGCCGCTGTGCCGCCATTCCTCAAGGACCTTGCTGGGTTCGTCGAGCACGTCGCGCAGCCCGAGCACGATGCGGGCACCGCGCCGGCGCAGGATCTCGAGTGACGACAGCAGCTCGCCGCGCAAGCCTACAGGCTCCTTGTCGACGATCACGACGTCCGGATCGAAGGACAGCACGGTCTGTCTGATCAGGTCGGCGCGCAGGCGCAGCGTGTCGCCGAGATCGAGATTGAGATGATGTGGGGCATAACCCCCGTCATCCTGTTTCTCGACGCCGGGAACGCGGACATAGTCGACGCCGTCGCCGAACTGAAAGCTCGAAATCATCGACGAGCCCGAGACGATGATTACTGATATATGAGAATAGCTGGCGACCAGGGAATTGGCGATCGCGCGGCACCGGCGGATATGGCCGAGACCGAAGGTGTCGTGGCTGTAGATCAGCACCCTCGGGGCCTGAGGGCTACGCGGGGCGCGGTCGCCGCCGCCGCCGATGTCGATGACGTTATACGGCATAGACGGCTCGCCCTCCGCGAAACGGCCAAACGACCTCGAGCGAGGGCGAACGCACCTAGAACTGTTCGGATTCGGATATAGCGCCACACGCGCGTCCATCCAAGTCCGGCTTCGCCAGGTGGCGGACGCTCACCCGGCGTCGCAGCTTCACTCTAGGCAGTGTTCAAGCCCGAAAACAACTGTCGAAGGCCGACCAACTCCACGGCGGGGTGATGGACCATTGAGCCGAGCAAGGCGTCGAGAACGGCCCAGGCCCCTGCGTCATGGTCGCGGTGATGCAGCAACAGGCCAAGTGGGCTTTCCCCTATTTCCGCCTCACGTCTTCGTGTGAGTTCCGTGACGATCTCCTCGGCAATGGCGGGGGCCGGTCGACCGATTCGGCCGCCATGCCAGTCAATGATGTCGATCTGGGTGTTGAGGACGCAAAACCCGCGGGGCGCCGCGAAGCTGAAATGGCGGAAGCACGAGAGACCGCTGAAGCCGAGCTCCGGCAATTCTGACGCGATATCCCTCTCGATCCGGTTCCACGGGGGGACGAAGACAGGCAGCAGGGCTGGGCCGAAGAGATCAAGAAGCCGACGTCGCGCTGCCGCGATCTCCGCGATGACGATTTCGCGTGGCCTGTGGCTTCCGAACTCGGACTTCTTCTCGCCCTGGGGCGCGTGATTGCGGTGCCAGGCGCCATGCTGACAGGGCTGCAGCAGCGGAGCGCTCCGCAAGCGCTCGCAGAGAGCGGGTTGCGCCAGGAAGGGGATGACCGCGAGCAGCACGGGCGCATCGAAATGCTCGGCAAGGGCTGCCAGCCTGTCGAGCTGCGGACTGGGCGCGATCGCGTCGTCATCGCGAAGCCAGAGCCGCAGGCGCCGGCCCTCGGTGCCCCAGCGGTCGAGTTCGGCGAGAAGGGGAGCCCAGATCGGGTTGCTCATGACCCCGTCGATTCTGCGCGCGCGACCTGATGTGCGGCGCGGGCCGCCTGTGCCAATGCGAGACCGTGCGAGATGATCTCGCTCGTCCGGTCGAGCGTCCGTTCCCGAAGCACGAAGTTTCGCGCGGCGCGCCCCATATCTTCGCGCCGGTCCTTGTTCTCGACGAGCTGCGCCAACGCCGTTGCCAAAGCCGCGAGGTCGCCATCCTGTACCAGGAGCGCGGTTTCTCCATTCCGGACGGTGGCTGCGACGCCGCCGCTGTCGAAGGCGACGACCGGGAGACCCGCGGCCTGGGCTTCGAGATAGACCAGGCCATAGGCTTCGCCGATGCCGGGCCACACGAAGATGTCATGTTCCGTCAGCGCTGCGCCGACAGCAGGGCGATCCAGCGCCCCGCGCCATTCGATGCGCTCGCGCGGCAGGGTCGCGAAGGCCGCTTCGACCATATCGCGCACGGGTCCGTCGCCAATGATGGTGAGGGTCCAGGGACGATCGATCAGGCGGGAGAGGCTGGCGGCAAGTGCTTGATAGCTTTCGAGCTTAACGCCTGGACGCATCATCGCAACGGTGATCAGCCGCGCGGCTGCGGCATCGGATCGGCGCTGGGGGGTGGAGGGCTCCAGGGCGATGAACGGGGGCAGCCCGAGGAAATGCGTGCGGTCCGTGGAGCGGGACTCGACGCCGCCACGATCACGCTCGGTGAAGCAGAAGTGCAGGTCGGCGGCGCGGAAGCCGCGCCGGGCGAGTGCGACATGCCGGGCCCATTCCCCCTCGGAGCGCCGGCCGGAATCGCTGGCCTCAGCGACGACATAGGGAATGTCGAGCCGTTTCGTGATCTCCGGCCCGAGCATGTCGGGGGCCTTGTAATAGCTGTGATAGGTGAACCAGAGCTCCGGCCGGCTGCCGTCGGTCTCCCAGGCGGTCAGCAAGGCCTCGCGCCGCCCGGCCGCCTCGGCGAGGCGCTGATCCAGGAGCGCGGGCTCCGAGCTGCGCATATAGGAGCGCGCGTTCGCGATCGGGACAACGGCATGGCCGAGCCGCGTCATCGCCTCGACGAGCTGGTGCGCCATGCGCCGGTCACCGGAAATCCTGCCGTCCTCATACGCATTGAGCGGCGTGTGAAATGCGATCCGCACAGGATGTCAGGTCCGCGAGCAGGAGGTGGCGGCGCGCTCAGCGGTAGGGATCGGCCGCATCGCGCAAGCCGTCGCCAAGGAAGTTGAAGGCCAGGATGATCAGGATCACCGGAACGACCGGATAGAGCAACCAGGGATAGAGCGCCACCACATTGACGTTCTGCGCCTCGTTCAGCATCACCCCCCAGCTGGTGATCGGCGGCCTGAGCCCAAGTCCGAGGAAGCTGAGCGCCGTCTCGCCCAGGATCGTTTTCGGCACTGTGATGGTGGCCGAGGCGATGAGATGGCTCATGAAGCCCGGCACGAGATGCAGGCCGATGATACGCGCAGGCTTGGCGCCCATCAGTTGGGCGGCCACGACATAGTCTTCCTCGCGTAGCGAGAGCAGCTTCGAGCGGACCGCACGGGCAAGACCGGTCCAGTCCATCAGGCCGAGAATCATCGTGATGCCGAAATAGACCAGCACCGGGCTCCAGGATGGCGGCATGATCGAGGCCAGCGCGAGCCAGAGCGGGATATGCGGCAGGGACTGCACGATTTCGATCACGCGCTGGATGAAGAGATCGATCTTGCCGCCGTAATAGCCGGCGATTCCGCCGATGATGACGCCGAGGATGAAACTGACGCCGACCCCAAGCAAGCCGATGCTGAGCGAGATTCGGCCGCCATAGATGATGCGCGAGAGCATGTCGCGCCCGAGCCGATCGGTGCCGAGGAGAAACAGCGTGCCGTCCTTGGGGGGACAGACGAGGTGGAGGTTGCCAGGTACCAGGCGCCAGAAGTCATAGTCGTCGCCCCGGCAGAAGAAGCGGATCGGCTGCGGTCGGCTGCGGTCGATATCGTATTCGCGCTTCAGGTTCTCCATGTTGAGACGCTGCGTATAGGGATAGACGAAGGGGCCGAGGAAGCGACCTTCGTGGAAGAGATGCACCTCCTGCCGCGGGGCGCGGATGAAGTCGGTATTGCGGGTGGTGTAATGATAGGGCGCCAGGAATTCGGCGAATATCACCGTCAGATACATGAGGATGATGAAGACGCCCGAGATCACCGCCAGCCGATGCTTGCGGAATTTCCACCACATCAACTGCCATTGTGACGCGAGGTAGACGCGCTCCTGCTCAGGCGTCATGCGTTCGACGGCATAGGGTTCGAACGGCGCGGTCGAGGCGGTATGCAGCAGCGGCGCGCCGTCTGGCGGGAGAGCGGGCTTCACTTGGTGGCCGCTCCCTGGAGGCGGATGCGCGGATCGAGGATCGCGAGCGCGATGTCTGAGATCAGCACCCCGATCACGGTGAGAAATGAGAGGAACATCAGGAAGGAGCCAGCGAGGTACATGTCCTGCGCCTGCAGGGCGCGGATCAGCAGCGGACCGGTCGTCTGAAGCGAGAGCACGATCGCGACGATCTCCGCGCCGGAGACGATCGAGGGCAGAATGTCGCCGATATCGGAGATGAAGAAATTCAGCGACATGCGCAGCGGATATTTGCGCAACGCCTTGCCGGGCGGCAGCCCCTTGGCGCGGGCGGTGACGTAGTACTGCTTCTGGAGTTCGTCGAGCAAGTTGGCGCGTACGGCGCGGATCATGCCGGCGGTGCCGCCGGCGCCGATGATGATGACGGGGATCCAGAGATGCTCCAGCACCGAGCGGAGCTTTGCCCAACTCATCGGCTGGTTGAGATATTGTGGATCGACGAGCCCTCCGATCGAGGTGCCGAACCAGACATTGGCGAAATACATGAAGACCAGCGCCAGCAGGAAATGCGGCACGGCAAGCCCGATCAACCCGAGGAATGTAAGGCCGTAATCACCCCAGCTGTACTGATGGGTGGCGGAATAGATGCCGATCGGGAAGGCGACGACCCAGGTGAAGATGATGGTGAAGAAGGAAACGATCATCGTCAGCAGCAATCGGTCCCCGACGATCTCGCTCACCGGGCGCTGATATTCGAAGGAATAACCCATGTCGCCGCGCATAAGCCCGGTGACCCAGTGGAAATAGCGCTCGATCGGCGGCTTGTCGAAACCGTATTCCGTCTTCAGGAACTCGATGCGGCTGAGATCGGCCTTCTCGCCCTGGGCCTGCATCTCGGCAGCAAGCGTCTCGAAATAGTCGCCCTCGGGCAGGTTGATGACGGTGAAGATCAACGCGCTGGTCACCAGCAGCGTCGGCACCATCAGCAGGATGCGCTTGAGGATATATTTCAGCAGCATCGGTCAGCTCTTCACCTGAGCATCGTCGAACCAGAAAGTATCGGGCATATAGCGACCAAAAAAGGCACCTGGCTCGAAGCTGTACAGGCCCTTTTCGGGCACGTTGCGCAGATTGCGCGAGACGACGACCGGCTGGAGCGTGCCGTTGACCACGCCGATCGTGAAGAGCTGCTCGGCATTGATCCTCAGCATCGCGCGCCAGATCGTTCTGCGCTCATCATGGGTCACGCTGCTGCGCCAGGCCTGGTAGAGCCTGACCAGCTCCTGCGCCGCGGGCAGGTCAGGCTCTTCGCCTTCGCGGCCCCCGCTTTCCAGGAACTGGCCCCAACGTGGCCAGTTGAACTGCATCGACGACGTCGGGGCGAGCGCATCGGGCTCCATTTCGGCCGCGACCAGCGCGTTGTCCATGCCCGCCCAGGCCGACATCACGGTCTGGCCGGCCAGGATGCGGCGGCGAAAGACGTCGCGCTGGGTCGAGCGAGGGTAGATCTTGATCCCGACCTCCTGCAGATCCTGTTTGATCAGGTCGAGGATGTCCGTCTCTTCGGTGCTCTCGCCGGCGGTTTCCACGGTAAATTCAAGGCGCTGGCCATTGGGAAGGAGCCGTATGCCGTCCGGGGCACGTTTGGTCAGGCCGATCTCGTCGAGCAGGCGGTTGGCAAGCGCCCGGTCAGCTTGCATCCACAAATTGGCGTTGGTTGCGTCATAAAGTGGGCTCTCGGGCAGTGCCGTATTGCCGCTTTCCTTGGCAAGGCCAAAGAAGATCACCTGGTTGATGTCCTTGCGATTGATCGCGACGGAGAGGGCGCGGCGGTAACGGACATCGCGATTGAGATCGCGCCAGATCGGATCGATGGCATTCAGGTTCGGCATCAGCGCAAACCAGGAGCCTTCGGCCCGCTTCCAGAGCCTGACGTCGAAATTCATCCGCTTCGAGGCGTCTTTCAGGAAGGTGTAGTTGTCGAAACGGAGATAGCGCGCCTGGAGGTCGCTCTCGCCGGCTGCGGTCTTGGCGGGGATCAGCGAATTCGTGCCAATCGTGATCGTCACTTCGTCGACATAGGGCAACTGCCGCCCGGCCTGGTCGACGCGGTGGAAATAGGGGTTGCGCTGGAAAGCGAACTGCTCGGCGGGCAGCGATGTCAGATTGCGCCAGGGGTCGAGCGTCGGCAGATCGGGATTCTCGGGCCTGTACATGCGTGAGAACCGCTCGTGCAGCGAGCCCCAGTCCTTGACGCGCGCCGCCTTGACGCGGGCATAGAGCGTGATCTTGTCGGCATAGCGCTCGTGGAACTGCTTCAGATAGCCCGAAGGCATGAAGATATAGGTCGGTTGAGCGTCGGCGAGCGACGGCAGGAAGATCGGGTTCGGCTTGTTCCAGCTGTAGCGGACCTCGGTCTCGCTCAGCACTTCGAAGATGGGCTTCTCGCCGCCCGCGAGCATCGCCTGGGGTGGTCCGCCCGGAGAGAGCCGCCGGTTATTGGCGAAGTCTTCCCACCAGTAGCGGAAATCCTCGGTGGTGAAGGGGCTGCCGTCAGACCAGCGATGCCCCCGCCGCAGCCTGAGGGTGAAGATGCGTCCATCCTTGACCTCGACAGCCTCCAGGACATCCGGGGCGAGCTCGAGATTATCGTCATAGACGAGGAGCCGGGTATAGCCGTAGAGCGTCATCATCCTGATGTCGCGCTGGTCGCCCATCAGCATGCGCATCGTGCCGCCATGCCGCCCGGGAAACCGGTCGGGGCCGGACACATCGATCACGCGAGGGTCTTCCGGCAGGCGAAGCGCGATCACCGGCATGGTGCCAGCCGCCACCTTCTCCGCCCAGTATGGGCTGTCGATGAAATCCATCGGGTTGGGTTCGCGGGCGAGCGCTCCGCGCGGCAGACCCTGAGCGGCAAGGGCGCCGGCACCGAGCAGGAGAGCGGTACGGCGTGTGGGATGCTGCCGGCGGGATGTCATCAGACCAACTCCCTGTGGTTCGCTTCCGGACGGGCCAGGACATAGTGGCCTTCGCCCAGGGATAGCGGCTCGAGGCTGACGCCGGGTTCCGGTCTGAAGGCCGGCGCCCAATGGCTGTAATCGGAGGCACCCCCGGGCGCGACAAGTTTGAAATCGAGCTTGCGGTCGAGATCGGCGAAGGGGACCGAGCGCAGCAGGGCTTTCGTATAGGGGTGCGCGGGTGAGGCAAAGAGCGCGTGACGCGGCGCGAGTTCGACGATGTGGCCATTGGCCATGACCGCGATGCGGTCTGCCATATAATTCACCACGGCGAGATTGTGCGAAATGAACAGGAAGGTGAGGCCGCGCTCGGCCTGCAGGTCCTTGAGCAGGTTGAGGATCTGCGCCTGCACCGAGACATCGAGGGCAGATACCGGCTCGTCGCAAACGATCAGGTCCGGATCGAGCGCGAGCGCGCGCGCGATGCCGATGCGCTGGCGCTGGCCGCCGGAGAAGGAATGCGGGTAGCGGCTGAGGAAGCGCGGATCGAGCCCGACGCTCTCCATCAGGCTGCGCACGCGGGCCGTCTGCTCGGCGCCGTCACCGCGCTCGTGAATCACCAGCGGCTCGCGCAGGATGTTCATGACGGTCATGCGCGGCGACAGAGACGAGACCGGGTCCTGGAAGATCATCTGGACTCGCTGACGAAACCGCCGCAGCTCCTCGCCCTGCAGGGAGAGGACGTCTGTCGGGCCGAACCCGTCATTGAAGGTGACCGCCCCGGCATCGGGCGTGATCGCGCGCATGATGATCTTGCTGACGGTCGTCTTGCCGCAGCCGCTCTCGCCGACGAGGCCAAGACATTCGCCGCGTGCGATGTCGAACCCGACATCGTCGACCGCAAGCACCGTCGCCTGGGTGCCCTTGCTGAAGAACCCGCGCGAGCCAGTGGTGTAGGTCTTGCGCAACTGGCGCACGCTCAGCAAGGGCGGCGCATTGGCAGGCCGGGAGATGGGCGGGGCGGCATGCGGCGTTGCCGCAGGCTGGGCACGTGCCTCGCGCAATGCGACCAGCCGCTCGCCCTCCTGCATGTCGAAATGCGGCGAGGCTTTCAGCAGCGCTTTGAGATACGGGTGTCGCGGACGTCGGAAGATATCCTCGACAGGACCGCTTTCCATGATCTCGCCGTGATAGATCACCACGACTTCGTCGGCCATGTTGGCAACGACGCCGAGATCATGGGTGATGAGCAGGATCGCCATGCCCATCTCGGCCTGGAGATCTCGCATCAGGTCGAGCACCTGGGCCTGGATGGTGACGTCGAGAGCAGTGGTCGGCTCGTCCGCGATCAGCAGGGCAGGCTGGCAGATCAGGGCCATAGCGAGCATGGCGCGCTGACGCAGGCCGCCGGAAAGCTCGAACGGGTAATAGCCGTAGGCGCGCACCGGGTCCTTGAAGCCGACGCGCCGAAGCATCGTCTCGATCTGCCGGCGTGCCGAAGCATCATCGGTCGGGCGATGCAATTGCAGGGCTTCCTCGATCTGGTTGCCGATGGTGTGCACCGGTGAGAGCGAGGACATCGGCTCCTGGAAGATCATGCCGATACGGCCGCCGCGCAGCGCGCGAATCTCCTCGCCTTCGGCGGTCAGGCCCGCAATGTCGATCACGGTGCCCCGGTCGAGCGGATCGCGAAACAGGATCTCGCCGCCGGTGACGGCGCCCGCGCGGGGCAGGAGCCCCATGATCGCCTGCGAGATCACCGATTTGCCGGATCCGGACTCGCCGACAAGGGCAACAGTCTTCCCCGCGGGGACACGCAGACTGACCCCCTTCACGACATCCCGGGCGAACCCGTGCACCGTGAAGCCGATCCGCAAATCGCTGATCCGCAAGATATCCATGAGCTGCTAACGCCTGAACCCCGTATTCACTCCCGGGTCACCGGGTCCCCTGGCACTAGACGTGGAAAGTTGCGTCTTGCCAATCTCTGTCTTGCGCGCGCTCATTCCGGCGGACATTGCCCGTTCCGGATGACATCCGCGCAACGCGGCCCGCGCCGGAAATCGTCGTAACTTACGCTCCACGAGCCCTCGTTGGCGGCGCGGTAAGGTCCGAACTTGAAATACTGCTTCTTTCCGAGGCCTGGACCGCGATGGCCGATCGGGCCTTTGATCGTGGCGACGTGTCGGCCGTTCGCCACGATCTCGACATGGCCGTTGCCCTGCGGGCCGGGGCTTGAGCGAAAGACGAAGTCGATCCAGCCCGCGCGAGCAGGCGGCAGCCCGGCGTGATGGGTCACCTGGATTGCTGGCGCGCAGGCATTGAAATAGGCGGGATAGTCGGCCCGCGTGCCGCCGGTCTCGAGCGCAACCAGTGCGCGGGTCTGCCGCGCGACACGACGGTTCACGGCCAGGGCCTCTCCGGGGAGGCAGCCGTCTGGGCGTTCTGCGCCGCCGATCGGAAAGACCTCGATCATGTCGGTCTCTACGGTGACACCAAGCCGCCCCTGAAACAGCCTGAGCGCCAGAAAGGGCGAATAATCTCCGTCTGCTCCGGGCGTGATCTGGCGCTTCCACTGCGCCATGACATAGCGGGCATCGTCTTGCGGCACGGGATCGTCGAGGCGTATGGCGAAGCCGTGCCAGACCGTCTGATCGTAGCTTGCCAGGACCTCGGGCTTCTCCCAGACCTCGGCCCTTTCGCTGCAGTTGCGCGCGCCCTTCGCGCAGAGCGGCTTGACCGACAGGGTCAGCGCACCTCTGCCATCCGGGGTGGCTTTCTCCTGAAATGTCACCTGCCCGGCGCGCTGTTCGGCATTGTCCTTGTAGTAGAGGCCGCCTTCGGGCGCGAAGCGCCCGGCACCGAAGCCATCCCTGAGGAGCAGCGAAGATCCGTCCTGGGCCGCAACAAATGACGGCGTTGCCAGCGCGAGCAGGACAATCCCCGCCAACCGGCGTCCGACACCTCTCAGCCGCATCCTTGTCCCTCCGCGCATTGTGATCGAAACATGCGGCCGGGGGCCAAGCAAGCCGTGGGCATGCCGCATTGCGACATTGCGCAAGCGCCGTGACTGACACACATATGACGCGAAACTCAATAAGCGGTGCACCATCCGGTCCGCCAGACAGGACGTCCCTTGGAGACGAACCTCTTTCGTTACATCTGGCAGAAGAGCCGTGGCGAACAGATCGTCGTCCTGCTGATCATCCTTGCCTCGATTCCATTCAACTGGGTCTCGTTTGTCGTGCCAAAGCGCATCGTCAACGATGCGATCCAGGGCGGAGCCTTCAAGGACGGCAATACCAGCACCACGCTGATGGACATCACGCTGCACTGGCCGGAGATGCTCGGTGGCGGCAGTATTCATCTCTTCGATGGCTTCCAGGTCGGCCAACTCGGGCTGCTTTTCGGCCTGAGCTTCTATTTCCTTGTACTGGTGCTGATCAACGGCGTCTTCAAGTACGTGATCAACGTGCGCAAGGGCATCCTCGGCGAACGTATGCTGAGGCGCATGCGTTATGACCTGTTCAGCCAGCTCATGCGCTTCCAGCCGGAGGACATCAGGTCCGTCAAGCCGGCCGAAGTGGCGAGCATGATCAAGGACGAGGTCGAGCCGGTCGGTGGCTTCGTCGGCGATGCCTTCATCCAGCCGGTCTTCCTGCTCAGCCAGGCGTTGACGGCGCTCGTCTTCATCATGGTGCAAAGCGTCTGGCTGGGCTCGATCGCACTGGTCATCGTCATCGCCCAGGCGATCATCATTCCGATCCTGCGCCGGGAGCAGTTGCGGCTTGGCCGCGAACGGCAGATCGCATCGCGTCTGCTTGCGGGGCGGATCGGCGAGATCGTCGATGCTGGTCCGACC
Organism: Allobosea sp. 2KB_26; assembly: GCF_052115715.1. Lineage (NCBI taxonomy): Bacteria > Pseudomonadati > Pseudomonadota > Alphaproteobacteria > Hyphomicrobiales > Alloboseaceae > Allobosea > Allobosea sp. 2KB_26. The sequence continues at coordinate 1,572,827 of NZ_JBFRHE010000001.1, read as the reverse complement.
ATCCAGGGGCATGGTGTCACCAATTACATGCAGTCGGATATTGCCGGACGTCTCGGCAACCTCTTCGACATCCGCTACGCGCTCTACAAGCGCAAATTCGCGGTCAAGTTCCTCAACAACCTGCTGGCGCAGATCACGCCATTCTTCTTCTACGCAGTCGGGGGCTATTTCGCCCTGCAGGGCCGGCTTGATATCGGCCAGCTCGTTGCCGTCATCGCGGCCTATCGCGATTTGCCGCCGCCGATCAAGGAACTGATCGACTGGGATCAGCAGCGCAACGACGTCACCATCAAGTACGAACAGGTCGTCGGCCAGTTCAACCCTGACGAGACGATGGTGCTCGACGAGGAGGAGGATTGTTCGAACCTGCCCGACAAGGGCGAGATCAGGCTCGACAGTGTCCAGATGCTCGATAACCGCGGCCAGCCGCTGCTGTCGCCCTTGTCGTTTCAGGTGCCCCGTCCCAGCGTCGTTGCCGTCATCGGGCCGCCCGGGGGCGCGCGCGACGTCTTCGGCCGCATCCTCGGACGGCAGATCATGTCCTATTCGGGACGGGTCCTGATCGACAGGATCAGCCTCTCGCGATTTTCGGTCGAGAAGGCAAGCCATCTGATCGGTTATGCCGGTCAGGAGGTCGAGATCATCAACGGCACATTGCGCGACAACATCCTGCTGCCCCTCAGGCGCCGGCGGCCGAGCCTGAAGCCAAAGGAACCGATCACGCCGCAAGAGCACAGGCGGCTGATGGAAGCGGTCCGTTCCGGCAATACGCCCTTCTCGTTTGCTGCCGACTGGACCGACTATGAAGGGGTGGGGCTCGCCGACGCCGCCGAGCTTGAAGCGCATATCCAGCGGATTCTGGAGGTCCTTGGCTGCGACGAGGACGTCTACGAACTCGGACTGGACGGCAAGGTCGTCCTGCCGCTCGACCAGTCGATCATCGACAGGATCACCGAAGCCCGCAAGGTCGTGGCGGCGGAACTGTCCAAGAGCAAGCTTGCCGGACTGGTCGAGACATTCGATCCCAAACGCTACAATGCCAACGCGACCATTGCGGAGAATCTGATATTCGGGGCGCGCAAGGGCGCGCGTTTCGCGAATGATACCCTGCTGGCGGAGCCCTATGCGCGCGCCCTGATGCAGGCCGAAGCGCTGATCGAGCCGCTCGTCGAAGTGGGGGCGCGCATCGTCTCGACGGTGGTCGAGATCTTCGAGGGACTGCCGGCCGGCCATGCCTTGTTCGAAAGATATTCCTTTGGCACGAACTTCGACTTCGAGATGCTCAAGGGCCTGGCCTCCGTTCTGGCCAAGCACGATATGCGCAGCCCGCTCGATCCGGAAACGGAGCGAAACCTGATGGCGCTCGCGCTCGGCTATATCGAGCCGAAGCACCGCCTCAACTTGCTCGATGACGCCCTGCGGCGGCGGATTTTGCGTGCGCGGGCAAGTTTCAAGGCCCATTTGCCGGCGGATGCTGCCAATTCGGTCGATTTCTATGACCCCGAGCGCGTCATGGATGGTGCCAGCATCCGCGACAATCTCCTGTTTGGGCGTATCGGTTTCGGCATCAGCGATGCCGGCCGCAAGGTTGCCGACATCATGCGAACGGCGCTGTCTCGCGCAGGTCTGGACGGCTCGCTCTATCGCGTCGGACTGAACACCGATTGCGGGTTGCGCGGTCGCTACTTGCCGGCCCGGATCCGGCTCGCGATCCCGCTCGCCCAAGCCTTGATCAAGGTGCCGCAGATCGCGATTCTCGATCCGAGCGCGCTGCTTGCCACGACGAACAAGGGTGACGAAATCATCAGCCGCTTGCGCAAGCATTGTGCCGGGATGACACTGTTTCTACTTCTTGGTGATGGTAGTCTCGCCAGAGACATTTCGCCGAGGCTCGTGTTCAACGGATCCTTCGGCGTGATTGAAGACGGCGACAGCGATGGCGAGGACGAAACGGAACATCGAACCGTTTCGCCTCCATTGCGGGTCGCCGAGGGGGTAGAGGTGCGACAATGACGCTCGAGAGCGATATCGCCTGCCTGCGGTGCATACCGCTCTTTCGCAGCCTGCCGGCGCCACGGCTCAAGCTTGTGGCCTTGATGGGTGAACGCCTGCATTTCGAGCCGGGGACCGTCATCATCCGGGAAGGAGAGAGGCCGCAAGGCGTCTACTTTATCCTGGAGGGGGAGGTGGAGCTCCTCCACATGGAGGGTGAACGCCCCGCCAAGCGCTTCCAGTTCGAGACGGGAAGCATCTTCGGCGACGTGCCGATGCTGAGCGACCAGGCCTATCTCGGCGAAGCTGTCGCCAAGACCGAAGTCTGCGCGCTGCGTCTGCCGAAGGATCTGTTCTTCGAACTGCTCGGCACCGTCCCCGATTTCAGCGTTGCGCTGTCCCGTGATCTGGCCTCGCGCCTGTACCGACTGGCCAATTACGTCCTGCATAGCGAGAAGGTCCATTGAGGACACGGGAAAGCTCATGAGTCTGCCGCAGACCGGCACGAAGCGTTCGCCTGGATTCGATGCCGGCATGAACCAGGTTTCGTCCTGGAGCCGGGATATTCGCCTGGTGTCAGGGTTCATCCTGCTCGCCTTCGCAACGACCCATTTCCTCAACCATGCCGTGGGGATCGCCGGTCTCGCGGCGATGGAGCAGGTGCAGGAATGGCGTTACGCAATCTGGCATTCCTGGCCGGGAACCGTCGCGCTCTATGGCGCTCTGATCGTTCACCCGCTCTTTGCCCTGGTGCGGGTCGCGCAGCGCCGGACTTTCCGCATGCCGGTGCGCGAAATCCTGCAGATCGCTCTGGGCCTCGCCATCCCCCTGCTTCTCGTCGACCATATCGTCAGCACCCGGATCATCGGGCATTATTTCCATATCGACGAGAGCTACCACGCGGTGCTGCGACGGCTCTGGCCCGGGCACGCCTTGGCGCAGTCTCTGCTCCTGCTCCTGGTCTGGACGCATGGCATGATCGGGCTGCACTTCATCCTGCGCAGCCGGGATAGCTACGCGCGATGGCGCGATCCCTTTCTTCTGGTCGCGATCCTGATTCCGGTTCTTGCCCTGATCGGCTTCTCCGTCGCTGCGCGCGAGGCGGTGCAAATGGCCCTGCCGCCGGAGGCACGCAGCGACGCCCGCTCGGCCATGTCCAACTGGCACGAAATGTGGGTGAAGAGCAGCTTCTTCGGGCTCGTCGGCGCCTTCGCGATCTTCGTTGCCTTCCGTGAGTTCCGGGTGCGGACGACCCGTGCGATCACGGTGCGCTTCGTCGGCCATGGCGTGCGCAAGGTCGTGCCCGGACCAACCGTGCTCGAGCTGTTCCGGCGCTTCAATATTCCCCATGCGGCGCTTTGCGGTGGGCGCGCGCGCTGTGCCACCTGCCGCGTGCTGGTCCTCGATGGTGCGGATGAGCTTCCGGCGCCAGGGCCGAACGAGGCGAAGCTGCTCCGGCGGATTTCGGCGCCGCCGCGTGTCCGCCTCGCCTGCCAGATCCGACCGCGCGACGACCTGCAGGTGCAGTTGCTGCTCGCATCCAAACTGGGATCGGCCATACGAGCCGTCGAACTGGATAGTTCCATTGCCCGGCGCGGCCTGACCGTGATGGTGGCCGATTTGCGCGCTTTCTCGGCGCTGTCGGAGCGGCAATTGCCGCATGAGCTGATCGGATTGCTCAATCGCTTCTTCGACGAGATGGCTCAGGCGATCATCGCTCATGGTGGGCGCATCGATGCTCTCTATGGCGATGGCTTCATGGCGGTGTTCGGCCTGGAAGCCAGCCCGGCCAAGGCGGCGCTGGCTTCGATCGCGGCTGCTGGCGACATCGTGCGGGCGGTCGACGCCCTGAATCGTGAGTTCAGCGCGGCCCTGCCGCTGCCGCTGCGGATCGGCATCGGCATCCATACCGGCCAGGCTGTGGTCGGCGCGGTCGAGAATGACAGCCTCGGTCGGCATGAGATCACGGTCGGCGAGACGGTGGCGATCGCGAGCCAGTTCGAGGCCGCGACACGGCGTGTTCTCGCCGATATCGTGGTTTCGGAGACGACTGTTGCAGTGACCGGCCGGAGTTTTGCGGAAGCCGTTCCCCTGAAGGTGATGATCAAGGGCCGGGATGCGCCGATGGCGGCCTATGGCTTCGCCAGGACGCCGCGCATCGATGCTGCAGATGAGGCTGACGCGGTGGACGCCGGCGCAGTGGCCGCGCAAGGCGCGACGCAGGATGCTGGCAATGGGGAGCGGCGGGCGCCCACGGAGACGCCCATCCCCGCGAAACCAGCTGGACGGCGCCCCAAGACACAGGCTGACCAGAAGCCCGAAAATCAGGACGTCTGAAGCTCAGAGCGGGCCATAGACCAGGAAGCGGCGGCGGTCATATCCGGCGCTGCGCAATGCCGGATCGTCGATGGTCATGGCGAGATCGATGAGAGGCGGAGCCGGCCGTGTCGCCGTGATCGCGCCGATCTGGCCGAGGGCGCGTTCCAGATCGAGCGCGTAGTCGATCACAAGGGTTTCAGCTGCCTCCGCGAGGGCGAGCAGTTCGGGCGCGGTTGCCGCCGCTCCCCCGAAGGGCTTCAGCGACAGGCCGAGCAGTACCAGCGCATAGGGTTTCGGCGGGGCAAGCGCGATGGCCTGAAGCTTGGCGGCCTGATGCAGGACCGTGCAGGGCTTACCGTTCAGCATGCCTGCTTTGAAAGCCGGGATCTTCGGGTCGATCACCGTCACCGATTGCGGGGAATGCGTGAGAAAGCCCGTGATTGGCAGCCCGGCGCCACCGATCTCCACGATATGCGGGCAGTGCCGCACCGCATGCGCGGCGAGGACCTGCCTCAAGCAGGCGCCGGGGCCGGCAAGATGGGGCAGCAAGGTCCCCGAAGGGGCCATTGCGCCGTCATTCTCGTGACTGGCCTTTATATCCGGGCTTGCATATGGTCCGGCCGAATTCATCCCACCCCTTCGCGATACGGCATGACAACCGACACGCCTTCGGACGCCTTCTACGACATTCTGCGCGGTGTCGCAGCCCTGACTGGAAACAGGGTCGTGGCCGATCTGGCGCGGCTGATCGGGCAGGGGATGCCGCCAGAACTCTGGATCGCCTTCAACCACAAGCAGATCGCGTCCAAGCGCTGGCTGGTCGACGCGCTGGCGGAGACCTTGCCGCGTCCCGACGGGCCGGTCTGGGTGCTCGGGGCCTGGTACGGCGTGCTCGGGGCTCTGCTGCTGGACGATCCGCGACTCGACCTCGACAAGGTCGTCAGCCTCGACCGCGATCCCGCTTGTGCGGAGATCGCCCAACGCCTGAACCGCCGCCATGTCGCCAAGGAGCGCTTCAGCGCTGTCACCGCCGATATGATGCAGCTCGATTTCACGAGCGAGCGGGAGCAGCCAGGCCTGGTGATCAACACGAGCTGCGAGCATCTTTCCGATGTGCCCGGCTGGGTCGCGTCGCTGCCGCCCGGCCTGCCGGTGCTGCTGCAGTCGAACGATTATTATCGCGAGCCGGACCACAAGAGCTGCGTCGCCAGCCTTGAAGCGTTCAAGGAGCAGGTCGGACTGTCCGAGATCCATTTCTCCGGTGCGCTGCCGAGCAAGAACTATACGCGCTTCATGCTGATCGGCCGGCGATGAGCGAGGCGAAGCAGCCGCGGATCGCGATTGCGATGAAGGGCTATCCGCGCCTGTCGGAGACGTTCATCGCGCAGGAATTGCTGGGCCTGCAGCAGCGCGGGCTGCCCTTCTCGATCTGGTCGCTGCGTCAGCCGACGGATGGCGCGCGCCACCTCATGCACAAGCAGATCACGGCGCCCGTGACCTACCTGCCGGAATATCTGCATGACGAGCCGGGCCGTGTGCTGCGCGGCATCGGGCGGGCTCTGCTCCGGCCAGGATTCCTTCGGCTCCTGCCGGTCTTCCTGCGCGATCTTGCCCGTGATCCGACGCGCAACAGGGTGCGCCGCTTCGGTCAGGCCTGCGTGATGGCGCGGGAACTCCCTGATAGCATTGACCATCTGCACGTTCATTATCTGCACACGCCGGCCTCGGTGATCCGTTACGCGGCGCTGCTGCGCGGTTTGAGCTGGTCCTTTTCTGCCCATGCCAAGGATATCTGGACGACCCCGGACTGGGAGAAGCGCGAAAAGATCGCCGACGCGGCCTGGGGCGTCACCTGCACCCGTGATGGGCATGCGGAGCTGATCCGGCTTGCGGATCGTACCGACAAGGTCGCTCTGCTCTATCACGGGCTCGACCTGGCGCGGTTTCCCGCGCCTCCGGTTGCGCGGGCCATGCGCGATGGTCGCGACCCCGCCGATCCGGTGCGTTTCATCACGATAGGCCGGGCGGTGGAGAAGAAGGGTTTTGACGATCTGCTCGGCGCTCTGGCGGCGCTGCCGGCAGAATTGCACTGGCGGCTGACCCATATCGGCGGCGGCGAAAGGCTCGCTGCGTTGAAGGCGTTGTCGGCAGAACTCGGACTGGCGCAGCGGGTGACCTGGGCGGGGCCGAAGGCGCAGCAGGAGGTGATCGCGGCCCTGCGCGAGGCGGATCTCTTCGTATTGCCCTCGAGGCAGGCGGGCGATGGTGATCGCGATGGTCTGCCCAATGTCGTGATGGAGGCCGCCAGCCAGGCCCTGCCGATCGTTGCGACCGATTTCGCAGGCATTCCCGAGTTCGTACGCGAAGGCGTCGAAGGTGTGCTCGTCGCGCCGGGCGATCGGGTGGCACTGGCGCGGCAATTGGCTGATCTGGCGTCATCCCCCATGCGGCGCGCAGCCCTTGGACAGGCCGCCTTCCAGAGACTGGCGCAGGCTTTCTCGGCAGCGGCGGGACTCGATCGCGTCCAGGCGATGCTGCTGAAAGCGGCGAACCGGCGGCGATCATGACGCCCCGCGCTCTGATCGCCGTCACACACCTGCTCGGCAGCGGTCATCTTGTCAGGGCCACACATCTTGCGCGTGCCCTTGGGGCTGCCGGATTCGAAACCATGCTGGTCAGTGGCGGGGCCGCCCAACGATCCGTCCCGGACGGTCCGTTCACCTTCGCCCAGTTGCCGCCGGTCAGGGTCGAGGGCGTCGACTTCCGGAATCTGCTCGATCCTGAGGGGAACCCGGTTTCGCAGGATTATCGCGCCTCGCGCCGGGGGATGCTCTCCGATCTCACGGCGCAGCACCGGCCCGATGTCGTCATCACCGAGCATTTTCCGTTTGGACGCCGACAATTGGCCGATGAATTTCTCGGCCTGATCGGCGTGGCGAGGGCGGCCAATCCAAGGACTCTGGTTCTGTCCTCGGTGCGGGATGTCCTGGTGACGCCGCGCGGCGATCGCATCCGTGAGGCCGAAGAGCGCATCGCGACACATTTCGACGCGGTCCTCGTCCATGGCGATCCAGCCTTCCTGCCGCTGGAGCGGTCCTGGCCGGTAGCGCCAGAGCTGGCGCGAAAGCTGCGCTACACCGGTTACCTGACAGGGCCTGAGGAACGCGCCGCTCCCTTGGAGCCGGGCGAGATCGTGGTGTCCGGAGGTGGTTCGGCTGCAGCCTTGCCGTTGTTCGAGCTTGTCATCGCGACTGCGACGCGGATGGGCAATCGCAGGCGCTGGCGTATACTTGGCGGTCAGGGGATTGGCGCAGCAGAATTCGCCGAGCTGGAGGGCAAGGTCCCGGCGCATGTCCGCGTAGAACGTGCGAGACCGGATTTCCCAGGACTGCTTGCAGGATGTGCGCTTTCGATCAGCCAGGCCGGCTACAACACGGTGCTCGATCTGGTCCGCGCCGGGCGGCCGGCCATCGTGGTGCCCTTCGATGCCGGAAACGAGACCGAGCAGGCGGTCCGCGCCGAGGCGATGGAGCGTGCGGGCCTCGCACGCTGTCTGCGCCTGTCCGGACCTGATTCGCTGACACCGATCGGGTTGGAGGAAGCGGTGACGGAGATGCTGGGGGCCGGTGCGGCCCCACCGCTCACGATCGACAGGGCAGGGGCCGAAACCTCCGTCGCGGTCATTGCTAAGCTGCTGGCCGAACGCGCCTGAGCGCTCGCCATGTCTTTTGTGACATGCCTCCTGCGTATTGCCGTTGCGGCGGTTTGCGAATTGCCGCTCCGACGCTTTCGCACTAATTAGGTTTGGTACGCCTCCCCTTTCGGTCGGCAGTGGGACAACCGGTGGTTCGCCCGGCACTGTTCTGCGCCCGGAGACAAGACAATGACGACGACGATTGCCCAGGGCCTTCCCGATATGAAGCTGTCGGTGCGCCAGACTTTTGGGATCGACTCCGATCTCGAAGTGCCGGCCTACTCGCAGGCTGACGCCCATGTGCCCGATCTCGACGTCGACTACCGATTTGACCGGGACACCACGATCGCGATTCTCGCGGGCTTTGCGCATAATCGACGCGTCATGATCTCGGGCTATCACGGCACCGGCAAATCGACCCATATCGAACAGGTCGCGGCCCGCCTCAACTGGCCTTGCGTGCGCGTTAACCTCGACAGCCACGTCTCGCGGCTTGATCTCGTCGGCAAGGACGCGATCGTGCTGAAGGAAGGCAAGCAGATCACCGAGTTCCAGGACGGCATCCTGCCCTGGGCGCTGCAGAACAATATCGCGCTCGTCTTTGACGAGTACGACGCCGGTCGTCCGGACGTGATGTTCGTGATCCAGCGCGTGCTGGAGCAGTCCGGCAAGCTGACGCTGCTCGATCAGAAGCGCGTCATCCGTCCTCACCCCGCCTTCCGGATGTTCGCGACGGCGAACACGGTCGGCCTCGGCGACACGTCGGGCCTCTATCACGGCACCCAGCAGATCAACCAGGGCCAGATGGACCGCTGGTCGATCGTGACCACGCTGAACTACCTGCCGCACGACAATGAAGTCGCGATCGTGCTCGCCAAGTCGAAGCACTATCAGGCCTCGCCCGAGGGCAAGGACATCGTCAACAAGATGGTCCGCGTCGCCGACCTGACCCGAAACGCCTTCATGAACGGCGATCTCTCGACCGTCATGAGCCCGCGCACGGTCATTACCTGGGCTGAGAATGCCGCGATCTTCGGCGATATCGGTTTCGCCTTCCGGGTGACGTTCCTGAACAAGTGCGACGAGATGGAGCGCACTCTGGTGGCGGAGTTCTTCCAGCGCTCCTTCGGCAAGGAATTGCCGGAGAGCGCGGTCAACGTCGTTCTGAGCTGAGGGGAAGCGGGTTATGGCGAGCGCGCGCTATCAGGGGAGCTGCCATTGCGGGCGAGTCGGATTCACGGTCGAGGCCAGTCTCGACCGGACGATCACCTGCAATTGCTCCTATTGCCAGCGTCGCGGCTCGATCCTGACCTTTTCGCCGGCGACGGCCTTCACCCTTGAAAAGGGCGAGGATGCGCTGACCGAATACCGTTTCCACACGCAGAAGATCCAGCACCTGTTCTGCGAAACCTGCGGCATCGAATCCTTCGCTCGCGGCTCGATGCCGGACGGCACGCCGATGGCCGCGGTGAATGTCCGCTGCCTCGAGGGTGTCGAGCCCGCCGAACTCGAGTCGACGATGTTCGACGGGCGCTCGCGCTAGCATCAAGTCAAAGGACGGCTCCGCCTTGTCCATCTCCAATCGTAAGCCCGGTCAGCCCAAGGAAGCACCAGCAGAGCCGCTGAAGCGCGCCATTTCCGGTGCGATGAAGGCGATCGCGCGCAAGCCCGAGATGGAAATCGTCTTCGCGGCGGACAAGCCGTCGCTGGTTGGCGAACGCGCTCGCCTGCCCGAGCCGCCGCGCAAGCTGACGATCCAGGATGTCGCGATCCTGCGCGGCCACTCGGATTCGATGGCACTCAGGCTCGCCTGTCATGACGCCTCGATCCACCGCCGTGCCGCACCGGAGGGCGATGCGGCGCGTGCTGTCTTCGACGCCGTCGAGCAGGCCCGGGTCGAATGCGTCGGCTCGCGCCGGATGAGCGGCATGGCCGGCAATATCACCGCCATGCTGGAAGATCGCTACCATCGCGGTGGCCGCTACGAGGAAATCTCCGATCGGGCCGACGCCCCGCTGGAAGACGCTCTCGCATTGATGGTGCGTGAGCGCCTGACGGGGCTGAAGCCGCCGCAGGCCGCGACCAAGATCGTCGATCTCTGGCGCGACGTGATCGAGGCGAAGGCCGGCGCCGATCTCGACCGGTTGTCGCAGTCGGTCGAGGATCAGCGCGCCTTTTCACGGACGGTGCGCGATATGCTGGCGTCCCTCGACATGGCCGAGCAGAGTTCGCAGGGCCAGGACGAGGAAGAGGACGAGGACAACCAGGACCAGTCCTCCGAAGATCAGCAGCAGCAGGATGGCGAGGCCGAGCAGGAAAGCGGTGGCGAGCGTTCGGAGGTCGAGGTCAGCGAGGATGCGACCGACGAACTGCAGGAGGGGGCGTCGGAAGCCACCGATGCTCCGGCCGGCGACTGGGACGAGGAGGATGATTCCTCCGAATCCGAGGAGGCGGGCGAGGCGCCGCGCCCCCGCGAGGGCCGCCAGAACGACCGGCCGCAAACGGACTACAAGCCCTACACCGTCAAGTTCGACGAGACGGTCACCGCCGAGGAACTCTGCGATGCCGAGGAACTGACCCGACTGCGGGCCTATCTCGACAAGCAGCTCGCTCATCTCCAGGGCGTGGTGGCACGGCTTGCCAACCGGCTGCAGCGTCGCCTGATGGCGCAGCAGAACCGGTCCTGGCAGTTCGATCTGGAAGAAGGCTCGCTTGATCCTTCGCGCTTGCCGCGGATCATCATCGACCCGTTCCAGCCGCTCTCCTTCCGGCAGGAATCGGACACGAATTTCCGCGATACGGTCGTGACGCTGCTGATCGACAATTCCGGCTCGATGCGCGGTCGGCCGATCACGGTTGCCGCGACCTGCGCCGACATCCTGGCGCGGACGCTGGAGCGCTGCGGCGTCAAGGTCGAGCTGCTCGGCTTCACCACGCGCGCCTGGAAGGGCGGGTTGTCTCGCGAGGCCTGGCTGCAATCCGGCAAGCCGCCCAATCCGGGCCGGCTGAACGATCTCAGGCACATCATCTACAAGGCGGCGGATGCTCCCTGGCGCCGGGCTCGCAAGAATCTCGGGCTGATGATGCGCGAGGGCCTGCTCAAGGAGAATATCGACGGCGAGGCGCTGGACTGGGCGCATAAGCGGCTGCTCGCGCGGCCCGAGCAGCGCAAGATCCTCATGGTGATCTCGGATGGAGCGCCGGTCGACGATTCGACGCTGTCGGTGAATGCCGGCAATTACCTCGAGCGGCATCTGCGCCATATCATCGCCGAGATCGAGACGCGCTCGCCGGTCGAACTGATCGCCATCGGCATCGGCCATGACGTGACGCGTTATTATCGCCGCGCCGTCACCATCGTCGATGCGGAGGAACTCGGCGGGGTGATGACGGAGAAGCTGGCCGAGCTCTTCGAGGAGGACGGTCCCACCGCTGGCAAGGCCCCGGTTTCTCGTCGCATGCAATGAGGCTGACCAGACGCGGCGTTCTCCTGGGGCTGGGCGCCGCCAGCTTCGGCTTGCCTGCCGCTCAGGCTCAGAGCATCGAGCCGGGCCGTAGAGAGCTCACCATCAGCGTGCGCGGCTTCGATGCTTTCGAGCCGCGCAATCCCGGCAAGAGCCGCTTCGGTCAGCTCAATTTCCGGGGCGGGCTGGTGTTGCGCGGCGACCATCCGCGCTTCGGCGGATTTTCCGGCCTCTGGCGCTCACGCAACGGCGTCGATCTGGTTGCGATCACCGATAACGGTTTCTGGCTGACGACGAAGACTGTCTCGGAGAAGGGGCGGATCGTGCGCTTCGAGCAGGCCGAACTCGGACCAATCCTCGGCGCTTCCGGGCGCCCGCTGCATCGTTCGCGCTATTTCGATACGGAGAGCCTCACGATCGCCGATGGCGTCGCCTATATCGGCGTCGAGCGGACGCATGACGTCCTGCGTTTCGATTGGTCGCGGGACGGTGTCGAGGCGCGTGCGCGCATCGTCCCGGTCCCGCGCGAGGTGAAGCGCCTGCCGAGCAATCGCGGGCTGGAGGCGATTGGTGTTGTTCCGGCCGGGCAACCGCTTGCGGGCGCGGTCGTTGCCATTGCCGAGCGCTCGGGCGGGGAGGACGAACCGACGCTCGGCGTGATCATCGGGGGGCGGCAGCCCGGCCTGTTTCAGGTACGGCGCCATGGCGGCTTCGACATCACCGATCTGGCCTTCCTGCCCGGCGGCGACATGCTGCTGCTGGAGCGCTGGTACAAGCCTCTGCGTGGTGTCGGCATGCGCATTCGCCGCGTTCCCGGCGCAAGCCTCCGGCCAGGTGCGATGCTCGATGGCCCCTCCCTGATCGAGGCCGATCTCGGCCAGGAAATCGACAATATGGAAGGGCTTTGCGTCCATCAGGAGCAGGGCAAGACGGTTCTGACCCTGATCTCGGACGACAATTTTTCCTTCCTGCAGCGCACCGTGCTGCTGGAGTTCGAGTTGGGGTAAGGGGGCCCGCGTAACGTCATGTTCGCGCTTGCGGCGAGCACGAGTCCTGAATGTGCCGGCGACCAAGCACCGTGAACAGACGATACAGGGCTGACCACTCGCCTTCTATGCAAACGAAAAAAGCGGCCTTTCGGCCGCTTCATTCATTCCGTGAAGAAACCGCGCGCTCAGTTGGTCGCGAGCTTCTTCTCGATGTCACGCTTCAGCGTGAGTGCGCCGGTCGAGAGGTTGCCTGCCGGCTCCTTGACCAGGAAAGCGTCAAGTCCGCCACGGTGATCGACCGTACGCAGGGCGTTCGCCGAGACCCGCAGGCGCACGGAGCGGCCAAGCGCGTCCGAACGGAGCGTGACATTGACGAGGTTCGGCCGGAAGACGGTCTTCGTCTTGCGGTTCGAGTGGCTGACGAGGTGCCCGGTGAGGGTGGCTTTCCCGGTCAGTTCGCAACGGCGAGCCATGATATCGTTCCCTTGGAACCGGTTGTCTCAAACAAAAATGCCGACACGCGACGTGCCGGCCCACGAGCACCGGAAGTCAAATTGAAGTCGCGGGTCTATAGCCAAGCCCGGCTGCGGCGTCAAGGACCGCGACAGATTCCATAGCACGATCGGGGCGGCGGCGGCGTGGCGGCATTGCCACTCGCCAAACTTTGCAAAAGGGGTCACGATTCGGACCGATTCGCAGTGCATGCCGGTGCGAAGCATGCCCGTCCGGAGGAGTTGGATGAAGCCCGCCATCGCGTCGTCCCTGGCCGGACTTGGTCTTGCTGCGCTGGCCCTGGCCTCCGGCATCGGGGCGTCGTCAGCGGCGGCTGCCTCGTTGGAGGCCAAATATGATGTCTCCCTGCTCGGCCTGACGCTCGGCACCGCCCATCTCAGCGGCGGCATCGACGGCAGCAGCTACAAGCTCGATATCGTGGCCAAGATGACGGGTCTGGTCGGCAGTTTCACGGGCGGACGCGGCTCAGGGGCGGCAACCGGCAATCTTCATGGCGGGCGCCTGTCGCCTGCAACCTTCGCTGTTTCGTCGGCGAACTCAAGCGAGAGCCGTACCGTGCGCATGGCCCTCGACGGTGGCACGGTGCAGGCCGTGGATATTGCGCCGCCGATCGACGACAAGCCCGATCGTGTGCCGCTCAACGAGAGCCACAAGCGCAATGTGGTTGATCCGATCAGTGCCTTCCTGATGCCTGTGGAGGGCAAGGGCGGGAACGGTGCCGCCTGTAACCGGACGCTGCCGATCTTCGACGGCGCCGCGCGCTATGACATCAAGCTGAGCTATTCCGGTTCGCGCCAGGTGAAGCTCGAGGGCTATAGCGGCCCGGTCACGATCTGCCAGGCGCGTTATGTGCCGATCGCAGGGCATCGGGCCCTGCGGCCGAGCACCAAGTTCATGACCGAGAATCGCGAGATCAACACCTGGCTCGCCCCCGTCAACGGCACCAATGTGATGGTGCCGATCCGCATCTCGGTGAAGACCATGATCGGGACGGCGGTGATCGAGGCATCGAGCTTCAAGGTCGATCCGACCACCACCACGGCCGCGCGGCAGAACTGAGCGGCTCGGTCGCGCCGGGCTGCTTCTCCCGCATCTCGCCGCGCGCCGGCGCCGCAATTGATCAAATGGCAACCGAGCAGGCGCGCGGCGAGATGTGCCGCCTCGGCAGGAAAACCGGCGCCCCTGGATCGCCGCAGAGCAGCGGTTTTGGATAGGTCGCGGCATGAAGTGCCGCGTGGTTGGACATCTTCGAGCCGGGCTGGCCTTGCCCGCACCGCGCTGGGGCGGTGGTTCACACCGATCCCGCGCTGTTGCGTCGGCAGAAAACATGAGGCTGCCCCTCGTTTCGCCGTGAGCACGACATAAATAGCGCGGAGCACTGTCGGCGCCCGGCCGTTTACGCTGGTCGCGAAAATGAGTGGATCAAGCTCGTGTCACGATTCCAGATATGGTGGTACGCGCGGCCGTCCCCGCGATATCTTGCCGTGAACGAAACCCGATTCTGTCGGAGTCAGCGATTCGGGCTTGCTTCGTTCAGGACTCGTTCCGCAGCTTAATTTCGGCGCTCCAGCTTGTGCCAAGGTAGGACGCTTTCCTCGGTGTCTGCTACCGGCAAGGGCCCAAAGGAAACGATCGGTCGCGTCTTGATTTCAGCACGCTCTCTTCCGCCCTCGGTTCGTGCGCAGGGTGTCACAGCAGTTCTCGGGCCCACCAATACCGGTAAGACGCATCTGGCGATCGAGCGGATGGTGGCGCACCCGACCGGAATGATTGGCCTGCCGCTGCGCCTGCTGGCGCGCGAGGTCTATGGTCGCGTGGTCGATAAGGTCGGCCCCGAGGCGGTGGCGCTGGTCACCGGCGAGGAAAAGATCAAGCCGCAGCGGCCCCGCTTCTGGGTCTGCACCGTTGAGGCCATGCCGCGCGATCTCGCCGTTGATTTCGTCGCGATTGACGAGATCCAGCTCGCTGCCGATCTCGATCGCGGTCATGTCTTCACCGACCGCCTGCTGAACCGCCGCGGCCGGGCCGAGACGATGCTGATCGGCGCGGGTACCATGAAGCCGCTGATCGAGCAGCTCATTCCCGGCGTGAACGTCGTCACGCGCCCACGCCTGTCGCAACTCACATTTGCCGGCGACAAGAAGATCACCCGCCTGCCACGACGCAGTGCGATCGTCGCTTTCTCCGTCGAGGAGGTTTATGCGATCGCCGAACTGATCCGTCGGCAGAAGGGCGGGGCGGCCGTGGTGCTCGGCGCGCTCTCGCCGCGCACGCGCAATGCCCAGGTTGAGATCTACCAGTCGGGCGACGTCGATTATCTCGTTGCGACCGACGCGATCGGCATGGGTCTCAATCTCGATGTCGATCACATCGCCTTCGCGTCGGACCGGAAATTCGACGGTCATCATTTCCGCAAGCTGAACCCCGCGGAGTTCGGCCAGGTTGCCGGGCGCGCCGGCCGCCATCTGCGCGACGGCACCTTTGGCACGAGCGGGCGTTGTCCGCCCTTTGACGCCGAACTGGTCGAGGCGATCGAGAATCACCGTTTTGAATCGGTGCGGCAGCTGCAATGGCGCAATTCCGATCTCGATCTGCGCTCCGTCGACGGGCTGATCGCCAGCCTGAACGTCCAGCCAACGGAGCAGGGGCTGACCCGTGCGCTAATCGCGGAGGACATGACGACGCTGGAGGTTCTGGCCCGCGATGCCGATGTCAGGCCGCTGGCGCAGGGCCGTGCAGCAGTCGAGCGGCTCTGGGAGGTGTGTGGCCTGCCGGATTATCGCAAGATCGCGCCGATGCAGCATGCTGATCTCGCCACCACGCTGTATCTTCGCCTGATGCGCCACGGACGGCTCGATCCGGACTGGTATCGTGCCCAACTCGATGCGCTTGACCGGACCGATGGCGAGATCGACACGCTGTCAGCCCGCATTGCGCAGGTCCGAACTTGGACCTATGTCGCAAACCGTCCTGACTGGTTACCTGATCCAGAGCATTGGCAGGGGGTGGCGCGTCTTGTAGAGGACAAACTGTCGGACGCTTTGCACGAGCGGCTAGCCAGCCGTTTCGTCGATCGGCGCACGAGCGTGCTGATGCGTCGTTTGCGGGAGAATGCAATGTTGGAGGCTGAGGTCACCACGACGGGCGACGTGCTCGTCGAGGGACAGCATGTCGGGATGCTTCAGGGATTTCGCTTCACGGCGGATCCCAAGGCTGGCGGGCCCGAGGCGAAAGCCTTGAACATGGCCGCGATGAAGGCGCTTGCCAGCGAGATCGAGGCGCGCGCCGCGCGTGTCGTACTCGCGGCTGATGATGCCTTCGTGCTTTCGCATGACGGGCTGGTGCGCTGGATCGGTGAGCCGGTCGCGCGGCTTGTCGCCGGCGACAAGGTTCTGGAGCCGCGCCTGCGCTTGCTGGTCGAGGAGCACCTGACCGGACCGGCGCGTGAGCAGGTCGACGCGCGCCTCACTCTCTGGCTGAAGAACCACATCGCCCGTCTGCTTGGTGCGTTGCAGTTGCTCGAGAATGCCGAGAATGTCACCGGCATCGCGCGCGGCATCGCCTATCAGGCCGGGGAGTCGCTGGGCGTGCTGGAGCGCGCCAAGGTTGGCGAGGAGATGAAGACGCTGGATCAGGAGGGCCGCGCGGCACTCCGTCAGCTCGGCATCCGCTTCGGAGCCTTTCATCTATACGTCCCCGCCCTGCTGAAGCCGGCGCCGCGCGCGCTGGCGGCCCAGCTCTGGGCGCTGAAGCATGGCGGACCCGATACGTCTGGCCTCGACGATATTGCCCATCTCGCAGCCTCGGGCCGGACATCCTTTGCCGTCGACAAGGCGGTGCCGAAGGGCCTCTATCGCGCTGCCGGCTATCGCGTCTGCGGCGAGCGCGCCGTGCGTGTCGATATCCTCGAGCGGCTTGCTGACCTGATCCGGCCAGCTATCGCCTATCGCCCGGGCCTGACCCAGGGCCAGCCGCCCACCGGCGCGGCCGATCAGGACGGTTTTGTCGTGACCGGTGCCATGACCTCGCTGGTCGGTTGTGCGGGCGAGGATTTCGCCTCGATCCTGCGCTCCCTCGGCTATGTCTCGGCCAAGCGTCCGGGACCGGCGATCACAGTGCCGCTGGCGCAGCCACCGGTCGCGGCTGCCGCTCCGGTCGCTGAGGCACCGACGGCGGACACAACGGACGTTCCAGCTGGGCACGAGGCCGTTGCGACGGTCGGGGCCGATGAGGCCGGCGCCGGTGTTGTCGACGAGCCCATGGCTACCGCTGACATCGAGACCGCCGAGGCTGCCTCGCTGGAGGCTGCCGCGCCTGAAACGGCCGACGCCCCGATTGCGGTGGAGACCGAGCTCGAGCAGGCCGCGCATCCGGTGCCAGCCGATGCCATGTCTGCTCTGCCGGCACCTGCCGACGAGACACCTGTGTCCGAGACACTGGCCCTTGAGACCGTTGCGTCGGAGACCGTTGCCTCCGAGGCTGCAGCTGACGTCGTTGCTGCGACCGAGGTGCAGGAAATCGAGGTCTGGCGGCCGCATCGTCACCAGGGCGGGCGCAGGCCGGAGCATGCCGGGCGCGGTCGCCGCGATGGCGCTCAGGGCGAGCGTCAGCCTGGCGCAGGCCGTGGTGAGCGCCCGAGCCGTGACGGCCGGCCCGACGAGCGTCGCCGCCAAGGCGATCGTAGCCGTCCGGCTGCCGCCAACGCGTCTCAAGGCGATGCCGGCCGGCAGGATGCGCAGCCGCGCGACGGGGATCAGAAGCGCAATGGCCGGCCGCAGCGCAATGGCCGTCCAGAGCAGGGGCGTGGCCCGCGCCCGGACTTCAAGCGTGATGGACGCCCTGGCGGTCCACGCCGCGAGGAGCGGGGCAGCGAGCGCTTCCAGCAGGCATCAAAGCCGCGCCCGGTCGAGCGCGAGCCTGATCCGGATTCGCCGTTTGCCAAGCTTGCGGCGCTCAAGGCCCAGCTCGAGGGCGGCGGGCGCAAGAACTGACCTGGGCTGAAACTGACCTGGGGCTGAGCGGAAAGGCTGTCCTTGCGGGAAGATCGCCAGCGTCTCGACAAGTGGCTCTGGTTCGCGCGTTTCGCCAAGACGCGCTCGGTCGCCGTGCGCCTGGTGGATGACGGCCATGTCCGCGTGAATGGTCGGCGCGCCGTGAATGCAGCGCTTGGCCTCAAGCTCGGTGACGTGCTGACGCTGGCGTTGGTGCATGAGACCATGGTGGTGCGCCTGCTTGCTCTGGGCAGCAGGCGCGGTCCCTATGAGGAAGCGCAACGGCTCTACGAGCGCCTGGGCGAGAGCATGCGCGGCGACGCGCCGCTTGCGGAGGACGATCCGAGCGGATAGAGCGCGGGAGCGGTTCGATAGGCCTGCCAGGGCAGGCTTGGGCGCTTCAGGAGGAGTTTCCTCTCGGAGCTGGCTGGAAGAGATTTTTCTTTCTGCCGCGGCCCCGATATCGACCTTGAAACACCCGCCTTCCGGGTCTTTATGATCCGGCAGGATGGACCGGGAAGGACTGGCGACATGACCTATGTGGTCACCGAAAACTGCATCAAGTGCAAGTACATGGACTGCGTCGAGGTCTGTCCTGTCGACTGCTTCTATGAAGGCGAGAACATGCTCGTCATCCATCCCGACGAGTGCATCGATTGTGGTGTCTGCGAGCCGGAATGCCCGGCCGAGGCGATCAAGCCCGATACCGAACCCGGCCTTGAGAGCTGGCTGCAGCTCAACTCGAAATATGCGTCGAGCTGGCCGAACCTCACCCAGAAGAAGGACCCACCGGCCGACGCCAAGGAATTCGACGGCGTGCCCGGAAAGCTCGAAGAGCATTTCTCGCCGAACCCCGGCGAAGGCGACTGAATCTCACCCACGGGGGAGCGGCCGAAGCATGGGCACACCGGCGCTGCGACAAGCAGTTCCGGTGTTAATCGGCGTTTACCTTTGATTCGGCGTGTTTTTTGTGATACACCTTTTCGTGCAGTCGAATTGGTTCCGCCTGCCCCTGCGAGGATTCATAAACGGGGCACCCCCATAGATACGGGATGACCAAGGCTTCCGGCAGAAGGCCGGAGCGTGGAGATTTCCGTGTTCGGTGGTCAAGTAGCAATCGGCTGAGGGAGCGTGAGGCTGCGGGTCCGTGACCGCTCGGTCGGGATTACAACGCATCAGGCAGAGTGTCTCCGGTCATTCCGGCCGGGGACGTGTCATCGTGGGCCGTCTCAAGCGGTCCCGTCAGGAGTCGTAACGGCATGTCCACTGCGAAGAAAGCTGTTGTGCGCCAGGGTTTCAAGACGGGCGAGTTCGTCGTCTACCCGTCCCATGGCGTCGGCCAGATCACGGCGATCGAAGAGCAGGAGGTTGCCGGCTTCAAGCTTGAACTCTTCGTCGTCAGCTTTGCCAAGGACAAGATGACGCTGCGCGTTCCCACCGCCAAGGCAATAAGCGTCGGCCTGCGCAAGCTTGCCGATACCGATATCGTCAGCAAGGCGCTGACGACGTTGACCGGCCGCGCCCGGATCAAGCGCACCATGTGGTCGCGCCGCGCCCAGGAATATGAAGCGAAGATCAATTCAGGCGATCTCGTCGCCATCGCCGAGGTCGTCCGCGATCTCTACCGTTCCGAGGCGCAGCCCGAGCAGTCCTATTCCGAGCGTCAGCTCTACGAGGCTGCGGTTGACCGCATGACCCGTGAGATCGCGGTCGTCGACGACGTGACCGAGACCGAAGCGCTGAAGAAGATCGAAGGCCAGCTCGCCAAGTCGCCGCGTCGTGCGGCCAAGGGCACCGAGGTCGACCCGGCTGATGCCGATCTCGAAAGCGATAATGACGATCTGCAGGAAGAAGCCGCCTGAGGCGATTCCTCCGGCATGATGCCAATCAACCCGGCGGGCAACCGCCGGGTTTTTTCTTGGCCAGACGGCTCCGGTTTTTGCGCGGGAGAAGGGCGACTAAGCGCTCCCAGGCTGGCTTGGCGGCCCTGGGCGTCTTCTCGTGATCCGGCAGCTGCTCGACCGGCCGCCCATCGCGCGCGGTCCGGTGGATCAGCAGGCGGGCCTTGATCTGCGTGACCCCACGGGACCTGGGCCAGATCGGGCGAGCGCCCATGGAGTACCTTGCAGCCAGTCAGTTCGGAAGCGGCGCCGGCAAGGTTGTTGCCGGTGCAGGGGGCGCCTGCAGAGGCCGATCACGCCGGTTCCGTCGGTGGCGCCCGATGCTGCAGCAAGGAAAGCTAGGACTGCCCGCGCGGGCAGTCCCTATTCGGCGACGATCTTGTAGCGCTGGCCGGGCGTCAGCTTGCTGTTGCGATCGAGCCCGTTCAGCAGCAGGAAGAGGTCGAACGCGCGCTCATGTGTCCCCATGCGGGCGGCCAGCGTTGCAGGCGTGTCGCCTTCGGAGGCGCTGACGATCCGCAACTGCAGAGGCTTCGTGGCCTGTGCTTCCGCTGCAGTCAGGACCCGGAAGCTGCTGAGCACGGCGCGCATCGGGCGCTCCGGATCGCTGCTGCCGCGGGCCGCCAGGATGAAGCGATAGACGCGATTGCCTGCCTGGATGGCGGCGAGCCTGAAGGTCCAGTCGGTCCCCTTGCCGCTGGCCAGGACGGCGGCCTGGCCGTCAAGGTCGAGCTTCTCAACGGGACCGGTCTCGACCCCGTCGATCCAGCCGGAGGCGACATAGGATTCGAGCGTCTGGCCTGGCTTGAGCGTGACCGAATCAAAACGCAGCGCCTGGGCGCCGTTGCCGCTGACACCAATGACCATGTCGCGGGCCGCCTCAAGGTCGAACCCGTCGGGGGCAGCGAAGGTGATGCGCAACGTGCTGTTGAGATAGCGCCGGCCTCGCACCACGCCATCGCTCGGGTCGTCGCCATAGGCGATGCCGTCGATCGCGGCGAGCCAGCGGGCCGCGTCGCGCTCGCCAAGCCCCGGTGCACCGATCTGGCGGGCGGACGCCGTGACGGCGGCGACGCGCTCCGGGGTCGAGGGATGGCTGGAGAGAATATCGAGCCGCTTCTCGCTGCCGCTCTGGCCCTGGCCACTGTTGCGGAAGCTGGTATTGCGGCCGAGCGCGCCCAGGAAGCGGCCCGCTCCATAGGGATCGTAGCCGGCGCGCGCGATGTTGCGGACGCTGATCTGGTCGGCAATCAGTTCCTGCTGTCGCGAGAAGCGGGCGAGAGAGATCTTGGAGCCCGCCTGAACGGAGGCGCCAGCAGCCGGATCGTTGAGCACCTGCGTGACGACTTGCGTGACAAGCGCGGATTCGGCTTCGGCCTCCGCCCGTTCGATCGCGTGATGGGCGGTGACGTGGGCGATCTCGTGAGCGAGCACCGAAGCGATCTCGCTGGTATCGTTGGCGAGCGCCAGCAGCCCGCGCGTGACGTAGAGCCGGCCGTTCGGCAGGGCAAAGGCGTTTACCGCCGGCGAGTTCAGGATGGTGATCTCGTAGCTGCCGATCTGCCCTTCGCCAGCCTTGACGAGCCGGGCGACGACTTCGTTGAGCTGGGCCCGAGCGTTCGGCGCGCGATACTCGCCGCCGAAGGCGGCCAGCAGTCGCAAATGCTCGCGGTCCGACGCGCGCTGGAAGGTGCTCAGCCGCGGGGCAAGCTCGCCATCGGCCGGTTGCGGGGGCAGGACGCTCTGGTCGCCGAAGCAGCCGGAAAGCAGCAGGGCGGGCAGGAGCAGGGCGCCCAGTCGCGCCATGGGGCGTGACACAGTCTGTCGGCGAAAGGCCAGCATGGTTCTAATCGATCAGTTCCAGGGCTGCGCGGGAGGGGAGTTCGAGCGACAATCCATCCGGCCCGCTCAGTACGCCGCGCGCCCACACGCGTTTACCCGTCAGTGTCCTGGCGGTCCAGCCGACCTCCCGCATCTCCCGCCAGAGCCTCCTCGACACGACGACCGACGCACCGGCTCCCCGCCGGCGCGAAAAATTCAGATAGGAACGCTGCGGTCGCTCGCCGATCGATGCGATCCGCCCCTCCAGCACGATGACCCGGCCGGCGTGCACCTTCAACGCGGCAATATCGTGACCATCGACGAGATTGGCCGGTTTATGGCGAGTTTGTCGCGAGGATGGGGCGGTATTCGAGGCAGCTGCCCGCAAGAGCGCATCACAGGGGCTGCTGAAGGAATCGGGCAAATGCCAGGCCGCGCCGCTTCGGATGAGGGCCGCTGACAGATCGAGCGGTGCGGCCCCCTGTGCATCCGGATCGGCCAGCAGGCGCGCCGGGATGCGGCCCCAGCGATCGGGCTCGGCCAGGATGACGAGCTTGAGATCACGGCCTTGCCATGCCGCCAAGGCTGACGCGAACCGTGCGGTCTCCGTTTCGTCCTGCCTGGGAGCCAGTCCGACAAGGCGAATGCGCCGGCCATCGCCGAGCAGCAGATCGCCCCGGGCATCGGCTCCAGTCAATCGAACTGCCGGCGTTTCAGGAGACAAGCCGGGACAAGGATCGTTCGCCAGGGCATTGCCCGCCGCTGCAACGAGACTCAGCATGATCGCAACAAGAGGCTTCACCCGCATGCGCTTTATGCTAAACGCATTCACGTGCGTCCCGGTAGCTCAGCAGGATAGAGCAACGGTTTCCTAAACCGTAGGTCAGGGGTTCGAATCCCTTCCGGGACGCCAGTTCTCCCACAGCAATCTGAGACTGGACTGGGTGATCCGCCTGGCTCGGCTTCTGACCACAGGTTAGGCTCGGCTCCGGCGCCGTTGCTGGCTTGTGCAGGCCTCGCGACGGCGCCTGATCGCGGCTCGCTGCCGCGCAACTCCCACTCCATAGGTTCACGATGCCCAAGCGTACGATCTCTTCCGACCGTGTCTTCAAGGGAAGGCTTCCCTTCGCCCAGGCGACGGTCGCCGGGGACTTCATGTTCGTCTGCTGCGTCGGGATGGACAGGGAGGGCAAATATGCTGTCGGCGACGCACGGCGTCAGACGCAGCAATGCATCGACAACATCCGTGCTCTCCTCGAGGAGGCAGGCGGCAGCCTGACGGATATCGTGAAGTGCACCGTCTATGTCACCGACCGTGCCTATTGGGAGCCGATGAACGAGGTTTATTTCGCCAATTTCGCCGAGGATTCGCCGCATCGCGTGTCCTGCATCGTCAATGGCCTCGGCTCGCCCGACTGTCTCGTCGAGATCGACGCGACCGCGTATCTCGGTGAGATGAGGTAGCCCTCGAGATCGCGCAGTGGCTGGCACGTCTGTCTCGGGGTGTATCCCGAGACCGGGCCGGGTCTCCCGAACGCGAAGTACCGTCACGATTCAAGCAACCAGAGAGATACCGAGCCATGTCGATCGAACGTGTAGGCCTGACGGAACGGTGGTGCGATGCCGCCATTTTCAACGGCATTGTCTTTCTCGCCGGCCATGTCGCGGAGAAGACCGAAGGGGAGACACTGACACGGCAGACCGAAGAGGTGTTGGCCCTGCTCGAGGAGACGCTCGAAGCCGCGGGCAGCGCGAAGGACCGGATTCTGAGCGTTCAGATCTTCCTGACCGATATTGCTGGGATCGCCGAGATGAACGCCGTCTGGGACAAATGGGTCGCCCGGGGCAGCGCGCCGGCGCGCGCAACGGTGGAGGCGAAGCTCGCTTCGCCGGGATATGCGATCGAGATCACCGCTGTGGCCGCGAAGAAGGTCCTCTGAATTCGGGGGGCGTGCGCCGTGTTGGATATCTGACCTATCGTCAGCCAGTCATTAAGCATGGCGGTTGAATCTCGGCGCGGCGGACCCGATTTCCACCGCGGTTTAGGGATTTGACCGCCATAGCAGGACGCGCCGAGGCCATTCCTGTTCGCCTCGCACGGGAAGCCATGACGATCATCGTTCGATCGACCGGGGGCCCTGAAAGGTGGACAAGGGCTTTGACATGTCTGTTCGCGCGATGATCCGAGCGATGCGACCGCATCATTGGCTCAAGAACGGGCTCGTCTTCGTCCCCATCCTGCTGAACCATGATGTGTTCGATCTCGCGGCGCTCGGTCACGGGGCGGTTGCCTTCATCGCGTTCAGCCTGCTCGCCTCGGCGATCTATCTCCTCAACGATATCGTCGATGTCGAGGCCGACCGCCGCCATCCGACCAAGTGCAAGCGTCCTTTGGCTGCCGGCGAGATCACCGCGAGGCAGGCCTATGCTGCGGTACCACTGCTGATGATCGCGGCCTTCGCCTCGTCGGTGTTCGTGCCTGAGCCGCGCATGTTCCTCCTGGCGCTGACCGCCTATCTGGTGCTGGCGCTGCTCTATCTGTTCGTTCTCAAGCGCAAACTGCTGGTCGATGTGCTTGGGCTTGCAGCATTGCATACCCTGCGCATCCTGGCCGGCAACGCCGCGGCGGCGATTCCCGTTTCGTCCTGGCTGCTCGCCTTCTCGATGTTCCTGTTCTTCAGCCTCGCGCTGGTGAAGCGCTATGCGGAGCTGCGGATCACGCAGGATCAGTCCGGACTGAAGAAGGCTGGCCGCGGCTATCAGGCCGAGGATATCGAGGCGCTGTCGCAGCTCGGCATGGCCTCGGGCTGCACCTGTGCGCTGATCATGGCACTCTATGTCGACAGCGCGGCGGTGAAGCAGCTTTATCGCCACCCCGAGATCATCTGGCTGGTTTGCCCGGTCATTCTCTATCAAATGGCGCGGATCTGGTTTCTCGCCCGCCGGGGCCAGATGCCGGATGATCCGCTGGTCTTCATGATCCGCGACTGGCGCAGTCAGGTAACGGGTGGGTTGGTGCTGCTGATCATGGTCGCAGCGACGGTCCTGCCGTGACCGGACGAGCACCCGAATACCGGTCCTGGGGCGGCCTGATCGCCCGGAATACGCAGATCATCATGCCGGATGTCTGGAGCGCCGAGCCCGGGCGCTACCCATCCACGGTGCTCGCTTACGGCAATGGCCGTTCCTACGGCGATTCCTGCCTGAATGATGGCGGTGGGCTGATCGCGGCGCGCCGCCTCGATCAGATCTTGGCCTTCGATCGCGAAAGCGGGCTGATCACCTGCGAAGCCGGCGTGTTGCTCGACACCATCCTGGAGCATGTGGTTCCGCTGGGCTGGTTTCTGCCGGTCACGCCGGGCACCGCCTTTGTGACCGTCGGGGGGGCGCTCGCCAACGACGTGCACGGCAAGAACCACCATCGCGCCGGCACGTTCGGGCGGCACGTGCGTGCCTTCGAGCTGGCACGTTCGGATGGAGTCCGGCTCACCTGCGCGCCCGACATGAACAGGGAGCTCTTCGCGGCCACGATCGGCGGCTATGGGCTGACCGGGTTGATCACCCAGGTGACATTGCAGCTGATGCCGATCCCATCCGCTGAAATGCGCCAGGAGGCAATCCACTTTCCGAGCCTCGGCCGCTTCTTCGAGGTCGCGGTGGAATCCGATGCAACGCATGACTACACCGTGGCCTGGATCGACTCGCTTGCCGGTGGGACCGGTTTCGGGCGCGGCGTCTTTTTCCGGGCCAATCACGCACCGGCGTCGGAGCTGCCG
This sequence comes from Allobosea sp. 2KB_26, assembly GCF_052115715.1. Taxonomy (NCBI): domain Bacteria; kingdom Pseudomonadati; phylum Pseudomonadota; class Alphaproteobacteria; order Hyphomicrobiales; family Alloboseaceae; genus Allobosea; species Allobosea sp. 2KB_26. Next base: position 1,547,367 of record NZ_JBFRHE010000001.1, on the reverse strand, counting down.
CAGCCGCGCACTGCGCGCCCGCTGCCATTCCCGATCAATCCTCCCTTTCCCCTGATCAACCGCCTGACGCTGCGCGCCTTCAACATGCTCTACCGGGCCGCGCAGCCGCGCTCGCCGGAGCCGCGGCGCATTCCCTATCGGCCGTTCTTCTACCCGCTCGACCGCGTGAACAACTGGAACCGCGCCTATGGCCCGCGGGGCCTGCGCCAGTTCCAATGCGCGGTGCCGATGGCTCACGCACACAGAGCGGTCGAGGAGATGCTGAGGCGGACACTCGCGGCTGGCGAGGCATCCTTTCTGACGGTGTTGAAGCTGTTTGGAGACGTGCCCTCGCCGGGCATCATGTCCTTTCCGGTTGCAGGCGCGACGCTGACGCTCGATTTCCCACATCGCGGCGAGCGGACGCTCAAGCTGCTGGATGAGCTCGATCGCGTGGCAATCGCGGCCGGCGGGCGGGTGAACCCTTACAAGGATGCTCGCATGTCGCCGGCAACCTTCGAGGCATCCTTCCCACAGTGGCGGGATTTTGCCCGGCATGTCGATCCGGGCTTCTCATCCGGCTTCTGGCGCCGCGTGACCGCGGGCTGAAGGCAATTCAGACCATTGCCCGGGTGACCGCTTCGAGCCGATAGCCTTCCGGATCGATGACGAAAGCCGCGTAATAGTCAGGTGCGTAGCGCGGTCGCAACCCCGGAGCGCCATTGTCCCTACCGCCCGCGGCAAGCGCGGCCCGATGGAAGTCGTCGGCAGCCTGACGCGAGCCGGCCGCGAAGGCGAGGTGGAAACCTGGCCCGGGCGGGGTGACCGGGCCGGCCTGCAGCTTCAGCGCCAGGAGGTCGCCGCCGTTCGGTGGCCCGTAGCCCGCTCCATCGGAAACCGTCCAGACCCGCACGAGCCCGAGCGGCGCCAGCGCAGCATCATAGAAGGCGATCGCCCGTGCGAGATCGGACACACCGAAGGAGAGATGGCTCAACATGGCTCACCGGACTGACGCTGCGGGAGGGAGAGTTCTGCACATGCGGCGACGGATTTATGTCAGCAGGCACTCCGACGCAAAAGGGCCGGCGCATGCCGGCCCTGGGGAGCTGCCTGGGCAGGGCGCTCAGTTCTTCGCAGTCGCTACCTTGCGCAGATAATCGGTGACGATCCGCGTGATGCCGCGCGAGAGCAGGTCGTCGAGTGCCTCGATGAACTGGTCGCATTGTTCGCGTGTCACGATCAGCGGCGGTTCGAGGCGGATGACGTTGCGGTTGTATTCGGTGAAGGCGACGAGCACGTCGTAATCCTTCAAGAGCAGCGCGCCGACAAAGCCGCAGAGCGAACCCTTCAGCTTGTCGTCGAGCAGCGCGACCATGTGCTTGACGCCGAAAGGCATGGCCTCGCTGATGTCCTGGAACTCGACGCCGATCATCAGGCCGCGGCCGCGGATTTCCTTGAGTAGGGTTGGGTGCTTGGCGCGAAGGATGTTCAGCCGCTCGATCAGGTAGTCGCCCTGGCGCTTGGCGTTGCCCATGAGGTCTTCCTCATAGAGCACGTTGAGGGCCTCGATCGCGCTGACGCAGGCCTCGCCCATGCCGCCGAAGGTGGCCTGGGCATGGATCAACGCGGTTTTCGGTTTGCCATAGGCCTTCATGTAGAGCTCGCGCCGGGCGATCATGGCGCCCATCGCGGCCTTCGAGCCGCCGAGAGCCTTGGCGAGTGCGGTGACGTCGGGCACGACGCCGTCACGCTCGAAGGCGAAGAACTGGCCGGTGCGACCGAGCCCGCACTGGACCTCGTCGGCAATCCAGAGCACGCCGTGCTTGTCGCAGAGCGCGCGCAGGTCGCGCCAGAAGCCTTCGGGCGCCTCGACGATGCCGCCGCCACCCTGGATCGTCTCCATCACGACGATGCCGATCGCCGGGTCGGATTCGAGCGCCAGGCGTACGGCCTCGATATTGCCGAACGGTACCTTGACCCGGTTCTCGATCAGCTTGAACTGGGACTGGTAGAGCGTCGAATCCGTGACCGAGAGCACGCCCTTGGTCTTGCCGTGAAATGAGTTCGCGGCATGCAGGATCTTCGACTTGCCGGGGCCCTGAACCTGCTCCGCGACCTTCAGCGCAGCTTCCATGGCCTCCGAGCCGGTCGAGCCGAGAAAGACCATGTCGAGATCGCCGGGCGAGATCGTGGCGAGATTCCTGGCCAGGGCGGCCGCATATTGCGACATGAACGCCATGCAGATCTCGTGGCGGTTCTCGTCCTGGAACTTCTGCCGGGCGGCGATGATGCGCGGGTGGTTATGGCCGAAGGCGACCGAGCAGAACCCGCCGAAGAAATCGAGGATCCTGCGTCCGTCCCGGGTGATGTAATGCATGCCCTCGGCACGATCGACGATGATCTTGTCGAAGCCGAGCAGCTTGAGGAAGTGCAGCTGCCCGGGATTGATATGGTTGGCAAAGAGCTCCTTCACCTGTGCGGCGTCGAGCTGCTTGGCCTCCTCGACGCTGATCAGCTTCGGGCGGGCGGGGGAATCGTCGTTCCTGAAAGCGGGCATGCTCATGCGGCCTTGCTCCTCTGCTCGCCCTTGCTCTTGCGATATTCGGTATAGGCGGCGAGCAGCATATCCTCGTCGCGGTATTTCGGGGCCCAGCCGAGCTCGCGCTTGGCCTTGCTGGTATCGAGAATGCAGATTTCGTCGGCGATCATGTACTGCTCCGGGTCCATGATCGGCAGGTTGATCGCGTCAAGCGTGTTCAAGGCGAACTTGACCAAGGGTGCAGGGGTCGGCAGCAGGATCGATTTCGAGCCGGCATGCCTGATCAGGTCGCCCAGCAGCGTCTTCACCGGCGGCGGATCATCCGAGCCGAGATTATAGGCGCTGTTGGGGAAGTCGGCCTTCCAGGCTGCGGTGCAGGCGCTGGCGCAGTCGAACACCGAGATGAACTGGTAGGGGTTGCCGCCGCCGCCGATCATCGGCACCGGCAGGTTCATGTCGATCAGACGGAAGAGCTTGACGAGGATGCCGAGGCGGCCCGGGCCGATGATCAGGCGTGGCCGGAAGATCGGGATCCGAAAACCCTTGTCGCGATAGGTCTGCGCCAGGGTCTCGGTGGCGAGCTTGCTCTCGCCATATTCGCCGAGGGGCTTTGCCGGATGGGTCTCGTCCTGCGGCACGGTGATGGAGTGGCCGTAGATCATGTCCGTGGTGAAGTGGACGAGCTTGTTGGCGCCGCGCTTCTCCATCCAGTTCAGGATGTTGGCGGTGCCGTGATAGTTCACCGGCCAGAAGAAATCATGGCGTTCCCTGCGGGTCACGATCGGCGAGAGCATCTTGGCCGAGAGATTGTAGACGAGATCATCCTGGCCGAGCGGGATGCTCTCCACGCTCTCGGCTCTGGTTACGTCGATCGTCTGGAAGGGGACCGTCGCATAGTGAGCGTGACCGCTCTTCTGGATATCCGCGACCAGCACCTCCGCGCCCATGGCGGCGAGATCCGCTGCGAGATGCGAGCCGACGAAGCCGTCTCCGCCGATGATGATGTGTTTCATGCTCTGTTTGCCGCCGGTTCGATGGTGAGCTGCGTCAGCGCGACGTGTCGGGAAGGCGAGGGCGCCGGTCACGGACCGGCACGGGCACCGGGCGCAAGGCGGGCCTGTTCTCGGGCGGTTCGAACAGGGTGCCGAGGCGGAGAACGAAACGTGCGATCAGGTCCATCATGACTCAGCTCTGTGCGATGAAGATGGTGCCAAGGACGATGAAGCCAATGCCGGCGATGCGGGCAGGGCTCAGGTCTTCCTGGAAGACGAAGTAGGCGTAGACCGCGACCACGACATAAGCGAGGCTCAGGAACGGGTAGGCGTAACTGATCTGTACCTTGGACAATACGATCAGATGCGAGGCCATGCTGACCACGAAGGTGCAGAGGCCGGCGAAGACGAAGGGGTTGAAGACGACCCGAAATATGGTCAAAATCAGTCCGTCATTCGCGATATCGAGGTTACCGATGCCGGTCATGCCCCGTTTCAGCATCAGTTGTGCGGCTGCATTGGTCAGCACGGTAAACAGAATCAGGGGTATGTAGGAATTCATCGGGGCAGCATTTGTCCGCGTTCTTGACGGGCCCTGAATGCGGCTGAAAATACTTCAAATGCCTTACGTCAGCGACCTTACCTCACCGTAACCTTAAGAAGATGCTGAGGCCTTGCGGACAAGTCTCGCGGATCTCGCATGCCCTGTTCCCCGCCGGTTCTGGCGGGCATGGCGGCAGCCGCGGCATGCAAGATCGACCGGTCCCCGAGACCTGTGCTCAGGCGACCTGCCCTTCTTCAAGGACACCATCCTTCTCGAGGGTGCGCTGCAACGCCCGCCGCGAGAATACGCGAGCGAGATAGGTCTCGAAGACAGGCAGGCGCGGCAGCGCGCCGATGATGTTCATGCCGAAATGAAGGCCGCTGCCGAGCTGGGTGTCGGCGGCGGTGAAGCGGTCGCCGGCCGCGAAGTCATGATTGCCGAGGCGCTTCTCCAGATAGGCGACGGCGTCCTCGTGCGAGCCGAAAGAGAAATGCTGCGGGACGTATTCGATGTTGGTCGCCCTGGTCGCGATGATCGGATCGAGTACGGCGTCGGTGTAGACCAGCGACGTCAGATAGGCGGCGCGCGCAGGGTCACTCAGCGCAGGCGCGAGACCAGCCTGCGGGAAAGCGTCGGCGAGGTAGATGCAAATCGCGGCACGCTCGGTGACGGTGATGCCGTCGTGGACGATGGCGGGGACCTTCTTGTGAGGCTGGATGGCCCGGTAGTCTTCGGGCGCGCCGCTCTTGCCGCGAATGTCGATCATCTCCATCCGGTAGGGCTGCCCGAGTTCCTCCAGCAGCCAGAGCACACCGAAGGAACGCGATTGCGGAGCATGGTAGACGGTCAACATGGCTCTCTCCATCATGAGGACGGCGCTCCCGATACGGTGCGTCGTCAGGGCGATGGCGGGAGTTTTGACGGCACTCGATGTCAGTAGGTGTCAGGAGTCGCGCGGCTCGCGGTCAGCTCTCTTCGCTATGCCCGCGCCGGATGCGGCGGACCGCCGACCAGACGCCGATGAGGGCAATGGGCACGAAAAGCGCTGTCGCCATGCCGACGTCGATGGGCAGGAATCCGGCGTCCTTCGCGCCCTTGGCGAGATAGCCGAAGAGGCTGACGACATAATAGCCGATCGCCGCGACGGAGAGGCCCTCGACCGTCTGCTGCAGCCGGAGCTGGAGGCGGGTGCGCTCGTTCATGGCCGCCAACAGGTCGCGGTTCTGCTGCTCGAGCGCGACATCGACGCGGGTGCGCAGCAGGTTGGCGGCGCGCGCCAGCTTGCGTGACAGGTCGCTCTGGCGCTCCTGCAGCATCTGGCAGGTGCGCATCGCCGGCGCCATCCGCCGCGACAGGAAGGCTGCGAGCGTTGGCCAGCCGGCATGCGGCGTTTCGCCGATCGCGATCAGGCGCTGCTGGACGATGTTGTCATAGGCGCGGCTCGCACCGAAGCGATAGTTCGTGGCCGCCGCCTCGGATTCGAGACGCGCGGCAAGCGCGGTCATCTCGTCGAGCAGCGCATTGTCGGAGACAAGGCCCTCCGTTGCGGTCATCGTCGAGGCGATACGGACCAGCGTTTCTTCCGTGGCGCGCACCGATGGCGCGATGCGCTGCGCCTCCGGCAGGCCGAGCAGCGCCAAGGTTCGATAGGTTTCGATCTCCAGAAGCCTCTGGGTCAAGGCTCCCGAACGGGACGGTGTCAGTTCGCGGTCGAGGAGGAGAATGCGGACGAAACCGCCGGCACCGACCCGGAAATCGGTTGCCGCAATCGCGCCGGAATGATCGACCAGGGACGCGGCGAGGCTCGCGGGATCGAAGATTGCATCGAGTTCCCCGGTCCCGATCGCGGGCAGGAGATGGAGGTCGATCGAGACGAGGTGCGGGCCGGGCTGTGGCAACCCCTGCATGGGATGCTGCAGATCGATTGCGGCGGGAACGAAGGCGGAGCGTTCGGGCGCGGACAACTCCCAGCTATAGGTCGTGAACTCGCTATGCTGCTCCCAGCGCAAGCCAGTATCCGCGACGCGCGCGCGATGATGCTTGGCTCCTTCCGCCGGGGGCGTCACACCGCGCTCGGAGCAAAAACGCGCCAAGGCGTCGCGGTCGGCCGCTGCCTGGGCGGCATTGGTCAGGAAGGCGAAATGCAGCAGGCGGCGCGGAGTTTCGATCGGCGCGAAGGGGCGGGCGTGGACCTCGGCGAGAATGACCGCGCGGTCCGGGTGCGGCACGAGGCCGCCGTTCTGGTGCTGGATCATGTCGCCCCGACGCCCATTCGACCGCTCCCGAGAGGGGCAAGACTGCCGTAAAGTTCCGTGCCCGGCCAGATGGGCATGGTGCCGCAAGCAGGGAGGGGAGAAGGCTGCCGACAGGATCCGGCAGCATGTCGTGCCAAGCTCTGACGAGAGAACCCATCCGGAGCCCCCATGCCCCTGCCCAACCGTGTCAGGCCCGACGGCTCGCTCGCCCGCGACCCTGCGCGTGGCCTGCTGTTCGGCAATCGTGGTGGCCGGTTTCACGATCCGCAGACGCAGGCCATACCGATCCGGTCGTATGCGACACGGCAGTGGATCTGCTGCGTGCTGTCCTTCAAGGGGCGACGGCGACAGGTCTGGGGCAAGGGTTACACCGAGCTGTTCTTTTGCGACGAGGTGACGGCGCTTGCGGCCGGGCACCGGCCCTGCATGGAGTGCCGGCGGGCGGATGCGCTGGGCTATCGCGCGGCGCTGGTCCGAGGCCTCGGTCTCATGTCCGTGCCGCTTTTCCCCGAGATCGACCGGATTCTCGACGGCGAGCGCCGGATCGGGCGAGCCAAGCAGAAGCACCAACTCCAGGCCGCTGGATTGCCTGATGGCACCATGATCGAGGCTGGTCCCGGCGAGTGGCTGGCCTTGCGCGGTGAGGCCGCGCTGCTCTGGTCTCCCGACGGATATATCGAGCGACGGCGGCGGATATCGGGGGCCGTCCTGGTGCTGACGCCGCCTGCGACGATCGCGGCCCTCGCGAATGGCTATCGACCGCTCTGGCATGGAAGCGCGACGCTGTTTTCGTGAGGGTGGGCCGAGGCGGGAGGATGGGGCGCGGAACCTTCGGCAGCCCAAAGACGTTGCACCAGCACGATCATTTTTCAGGGGCTGTTCCAATGCGTTCGATTGCACTTTGGCTGCTTGGCGTGCCGATTCCCGTCATCATCCTGCTCTGGTTCTTCATGCGCTGAGACGATTTGCCAGCGAGGAGCGGGGATGGCCGGGCTTGTCCCGGCCATTTTGATTTTACTACTGACGAAATCAGTCAGTCGTCATATGGTCTGGTGACGTGCTCGCGGCGCATGGCGGCGCGGTCGCATCCGTCCCTCGCTTCCCCTATATCGTGGCCATGTCCATCATCCGCGTTTCCAACCTGTCCAAGACTTACGCGTCCGGCTTCAGCGCGCTGAAATCGGTCGATCTGGAAATCCGCCGCGGCGAGATCTTCGCATTGCTCGGCCCCAACGGCGCCGGCAAGACGACGCTGATCAGCATCATCTGCGGACTGGTGAACCCGACATCGGGCAGTGTGCTCGCCGATGGGCACGACATCATCAAGGAGTATCGGGCCGCGCGCGCCCGCATCGGGCTGGTGCCGCAAGAGTTGACCACCGATGCCTTCGAGACCGTCTGGGCGACGGTCAGCTTCAGCCGCGGGCTGTTCGGCCTGCCGCGGAATCCGGCCCATGTCGAGCGCGTGCTCAAGGATCTCTCGCTCTGGGACAAGCGGGACAACAGGATCATGACGCTCTCCGGTGGCATGAAGCGGCGGGTGCTGATCGCCAAAGCGCTGGCGCATGAACCGCAGATCCTGTTTCTCGACGAGCCGACGGCGGGCGTCGATGTCGAGCTCCGCCAGGACATGTGGAAGCTCGTGCGCCGCCTCAGGGATGACGGCGTCACCATCATCCTGACCACGCATTACATCGAGGAGGCCGAGGAAATGGCCGACCGGATCGGCGTGATCAGCAAGGGCGAGATCATCCTGGTCGAGGACAAGGCCGAGCTGATGCGCAAGCTCGGCAAGAAGCAGCTTTCGCTCTCCCTGCAGGAGCCGCTAGCCGCAGTGCCGGAGGGCCTTGCGGCCTATGATCTGGCGCTCGCGGCCGAGGGCGAGGAACTGGTCTACACCTATGACACCAAGGCGGAGCGGACGGGCATCACCGCGCTCCTGCAGGATCTCGCGACCGCAGGTATCCGCTTCAGGGATCTGCGCACCAGCCAGAGCTCGCTGGAAGACATCTTCGTGAGCCTGGTGAGGGAGCGGCACTGATCATGGCTATCAATCTCCACGCGATGCGCGCGATCTATCGCTTCGAGATGGCGCGCACCTGGCGCACACCGCTGCAGAGCATCGTCTCACCGGTGATCTCGACCTCGCTCTATTTCATCGTCTTCGGTGCCGCGATCGGTTCACGCATGCAGGCGATCGACGGCGTCGCCTATGGCTCCTTCATCGTGCCCGGCCTGATCATGCTCTCGCTGCTGACACAGAGCATCGCCAACGCCTCGTTTGCGATCTATTTCCCGAAATTCACCGGTACGATCTATGAATTGCTCTCGGCGCCCGTGGCGTGGTGGGAGGCGGTCATCGCCTATGTCGGCGCGGCGGCCACGAAATCCATCTTTCTCGGCCTGATCATCCTGCTCACGGCGACGGCCTTCGTGCCGCTCAGGGTCGAGCATCCGCTGTGGATGCTGCTTTTCCTGTTCCTGACTGCGATGACCTTCAGCCTGTTCGGCTTCATCATCGGCATCTGGGCCGACGGCTTCGAGAAGCTGCAGGTGATCCCGCTGCTGGTGGTGACGCCGCTGACCTTCCTCGGCGGGTCGTTCTACTCGATCGACATGCTGCCGGGAATCTGGCGGACGGTGGCGCTGTTCAACCCGGTCGTCTACCTGATCAGCGGTTTCCGCTGGAGCTTCTTCGGCGTCTCCGAGGTCGGCATCGTGGTCAGCCTGGGAATGACGCTGATCTTCCTCGCTGCTTGCATTGCGACGGTCGGCTGGATCTTCCGGACCGGATATCGCCTGAAGACCTGAGCCGGCCTCAGGCCGCCTTCACGTCAGAGAAGAAGGTCTCGACGGCACCCCGCAGCGTCTCCGCTTCACGGCTCAGGCTTTCGGCCGTCTTCAGAACCTGACTTGCCGAGAGCATGGTCTCTTCGGATGCAGCGGTGACCCCTTCCATCTTGCGGGAGACGCGGATGGTGCCATCCGACGTCGCCTGCGCGTTGCGGGCGATCTGCGCGGTTGCCTGCATCTGCTGCTCTGTCGCCCCCGCAATCGCCACGGTGTGCTGGGCCACTTCGGCCATCACCGCCGCGATCGCTTCGATCGCGGCGACCGCGCCGCGTGTCTCGGTCTCGAACGCCGCGATCTGGGCGGCGATCTCGTCCGTCGCCTGGGATGTCCGGCTCGCCAGGGTCTTCACCTCGCCAGCGACGATGCTGAAGCCGCGTCCGGCCTCGCCGGCACGTGCCGCCTCGATCGAGGCGTTGAGGGCGAGGAGATTGGTCTGGGCGGCAATGTCGCGGATCATCGAGACGATCTTGCCAATCTCTTCGGCGGCATAGGTCAGGTTGGCGACATTCGCGCTCGCGCTGATGGCATCGCGCGCAGCATTGCCAACGACACCATTGGCCTTGGCGACGCGCCCCGTGATCTCGGCGATCGAGCCGGAGAGCTGTTCCGAGGCCGCGGCAACATTGCGAACGCTGTCGGCGGCATCGAGGCAGGCAGCGCGAGCGTCCGCGGCCTGCGAGGTTGCGGCCGTTGCAGCATCGTTCAACGTCCGGGCCGTGCTCTCCATCTGGCTCGAGCCGGCTCTCACCGTCTTCAGCACGGCGTCGATCCTGGCATCGAAGCTGCCGATGAGCTCGTCGATCCTGATCTGGCGCTCGGCCCGGGCCGTCTCGGTTACCCGAGCAGCGCCTTCGAGCTCGGCGCGCGCCATGGCGTTGTCGCGAAAGACGACGACCGAGCGGGCCATGTCGCCGATCTCGTCCGGGCGTGCGGCCAGGGGAATCGCGGCGACCGGTTCCGACTGCGCCAACCGACGCATCGTTGCCGCCAGCCGTCTGAGCGGCTGTGAAACGCGCCGGTGCACGATCCAGAGTGCGAGGGCGAGCCCGGCCGCGATCATCAGGGCACCGATGATCATTTGGCGCCGGGCGCTGCTGTCCTGCAGCGCGTCGAGACGGGCATCAATGATGCGGCTGTTGACGTCGTTGAGGATCGCGATGTGCTTCAGCGCTTCATTCAGGGCCTTGCGGTTCGCCCGGTTGACCTCGTTATTGCCATGCCTGTCGGCTGCAAACGGGCCTTCCGAGCGCGCGAGCCGGACCGTCTCGCGCCGGAAGCGGATGAATTGTTCGATCTGATCGGAAACGGCGGCAAAGGCTGCGCTGTCCTCGGCCTGAACGAGAGGGCGCCAATCGTCCATGACCTCATGGATCTGAGCCAGATCATCCAGGAGTGGCTGGGCGAAACGCTCGGCATCGGCGGAATCGCGGCTCATATAGAGCCCGCGCGTTTCCATCACGACGGCGTTGACCAATCCGTTGATACGTTCCGCGATGAGCACGCGGCGTGATGCGAGTTGCATCTCGTCCGTCATCGCCGCGTAGCGGCCGAGCGCCTGGACGCCGAGGATGGTGGCCAGAGCGGCAGTGACGGCAAGAAGCAGAACGGCTCCGAAGATCTGGCTCGAAATCTTGCGCAGGGACGCCATCCGCTCGTGGGTTGGAGCGCCGCCGCAGCTGGCGCAGATGTGATCGCGGCGCCGGATGATGGCTGCGAATGGTTAATCCCTGGTGATCTGCGCGCCCACCAGGGGGCGGTTGGCATCGGAGTCGTGCTGCGGATGATTGACAGCGGGCGCCCTTCCTGTCTTGACACCGGCATGACCGATATCTCCACCCTTGATGCCCCGGCGACCGCCGTTGCGCCGCATGCGCGCCGGCGCACCTTCGCCATCATCTCGCACCCGGACGCCGGCAAGACGACGCTGACCGAGAAGCTGCTCTATTTCGGCGGCGCGATTCAGCTTGCCGGCGAAGTGCGCGCCAAGGCGGGCCGCCGCCAGACATCATCCGACTGGATGAAGATCGAGCGGCAGCGCGGCATCTCGGTCGTCACCTCGGTGATGACCTTCGAGTATGGCGGGCACGTCTTCAACCTGCTCGACACGCCGGGCCACGAGGACTTCTCGGAAGACACTTATCGCACGCTGACGGCGGTCGACTCCGCGGTGATGGTGATCGACGCCGCCAAGGGTATCGAGGCGCGGACCAAGAAGCTGTTCGAGGTCTGCCGGTTACGCGATATCCCGATCGTGACCTTCATCAACAAGGTCGATCGCGAGACGCGCGATCCCTTCGACCTGATCAACGAGATCGAGACGACGCTGGCGCTCGACGTCGCGCCGATGACCTGGCCGGTCGGGCGCGGGCGCGACTTCGTCGGGACACTCGATTTCGCCTCGAATACCTTCCGTCGCAACCAGAAGGGCGACGAGAGCGATGCGGGAACGCCCGTTGCGGGCGAGGACGATCCGCTCTTCGACGAGCTCCTGCCGAACGGCCTTGCCGAGACCTGGCGGGAGGAGGTTTTCCTGGCGCGCGAGGGCCTGAAGCCGTTCGACCTGGAGTCCTTCCGCGAGGGCCATCTGACGCCGGTCTATTTCGGTGCGGCGCTGCGTGACTATGGTGTGCGCGACCTGATCGACGCGCTCGGCCGGCATGCGCCGAGCCCACGCGCCCAGGTCGCGGACATACGCGCGGTCGAGGCGGAGGAGCCGAAAATGACCGGCTTCGTCTTCAAGATCCAGGCGAACATGGATCCGAACCATCGCGACCGCATCGCCTTCATGCGGGTCTGCTCGGGCAAGCTTTCGCGCGGCATGAAGGCGAAGCTGGTTCGCACGGGCAAGCCGATGCCGCTGAATGCGCCGCAGTTCTTCTTCGCGCGCGACCGCTCGATTGCCGAAGAGGCCTTTGCCGGCGACATCGTCGGCCTGCCGAACCATGGCACCTTGCGCATCGGCGATACGCTCACCGAGGGCGAGGACATCGTCTTCAAGGGCGTGCCGAGCTTCGCGCCGGAAATCCTGCGCCGCGTCAAGCTCAAGGACGCGATGAAGGCGAAGAAGCTGCGCGAGGCCCTGCAGCAGATGGCGGAGGAGGGGGTCGTCCAGCTCTTCCTGCCGCATGACGGCGCGCCGGCGATCGTCGGCGTGGTTGGCGCATTGCAGCTCGACGTGCTGAAGGAGCGCATGGATGTCGAGTATTCGCTGCCCGTCGATTTCGAGCCATGCCAGTTCGCGATCGCGCGCTGGGTCTCCTCGGACGATCAGGCGGCGCTCGCAAAGTTCGTCGCGCTGAAGCCGTCCTCGATGGCGGACGACCTCGATGGCGACCCGGTCTTCATGGCCTCGTCCCAGTTCACACTGAAATACGATGCGGAGCGCGTCCCGGAGATCACCTTCTCCGACGTCAAGGACTATCAGAAGGTCGCGAAGGCCTGAAACTCTCCTCCTCCGAGGGGAGGGAGAAGCGAGAACGGGGATCGGCAACGCGCCTCACCCCGTTGTCGCCTCTTGAGGATGCGGCGCGGCCGCGTTCCGCGCTCCCGCGGGCCGAGGGATTATCCCGCGCGATTGCCGGAGACGATCGCCAGGGCCTCGACGAAGCGATCGAGATCCGCCTCCATGATGTAGGGGGCCGGCGAGATCCGGATCGTGTTGCCCTGGGCGACGCCGCCGCGGCGAACGGTCATGACCTTGTGCTTGTCGCGCAGCTCCGCAACGATCGCATTGGTCTCCGCAGGGCTACGCTTGCCGGTCAGGGCGAACGAGGTGATGCCGGCCACCATGCCGGGATCGTCCGGGGTCTGGATCTCGACGCCCTTGAGTTCGCGTACCTTGGCGACCCAGTGATTGCGCAGGTGGCGGTAGCGCGCCTCCTTGGCCTCCGGGCCGATCTCCTGATGCAGGGCGAGTGCGGCGGGGACTGCGAGCTGCGCGGCGAAGTTCGGCGTGCCGGTATGGATCCGGGAGCGGACATCGTCGGCCTTGAAATCCTCGTCGGCCATATAGGGATCGATATCGCCGAGCCGATCCTTGGCAACGTAGAGCAGGCCGACACCGAGCGGCGCGCCGATCCATTTGTGCAGGTTGAAGCCGATGAAATCGACGCCGAGATCCCGGGCCTGGAAGGCGACCTGGCCCCAGCTATGGGCGGCATCGAGGATGACATCGGCGCCGCGCGCCTTGGCCATCGCGGCCAGTTCCTTGACCGGCATCATCAGGCCGGTGCGATGGCTGATATGGGTCAGCAGGAGAAGCTTCGTCCTGGGATTGGCCTTGAGCGCCGCATCATAGGCATCGAGCACTGCCTGGCGCGTGGCGGGCTCGGGGATGTCGAACCTGACGACATCGACGCCGCGCCGGGCCTTCAGCCAGTTCATCGCATACTGCATCGAATCGTAGTCGAGATCGGCATAGAGCACGGTGTCGCCGGGCTTGAGCCTGTTGTAGCCGGAGATCAGGGCCTGCAGCGCTTCGGTTGCGCCGCGCGTCAGCGCGATCTCCTCACGCGCCACGCCGAGGAATGCGGCGAGTGGGGTGCGAACGTTGTCGAGATCGGCGCCGATCCTGCTGCGGGCATAGACCGTGTTCTCGAAGTTCACGAAGTCGGTCAGGCGCTTGTATTCGGCCTTCACGGGCTCGGCCATGATGCCCCAATAGCCGTTCTCAAGATTCACCATGTCGGGCGTGACGCTGTAGAGGCCGCGAACTGTGTTCCAGTAGCTCGTATCGGTGCCGGGATTGGCGGTCGGAAGAGCCGGCAGGCTGCGCGCGGCGGCAGGCATTGCCTGCGGTATCAACGCTGCGGCGCCAAGGCCGAGCAGAAGCGTGCGGCGATTCGTTGCAAAGGCTTGGCCGGTCATGAGCGTCATCTCCTCGCTGATGCCGCGCAGAGCTAACGATCGGCTGTTGCAGGCCTGTGACGATCGACCGGATCGATCACGAGACTTGTCCGCCGGCACGCTCGGAAGGATCGCGCTTGGCGGTCGGCGCCGACGGGCTTCGCGGTCGCGCCCGGGCTAGCCCGGAGATTGAGCTCCCATGGCTTCACGACGCCGCCCGCGGAAGAGGCGGGCCGTGCCGTTCGCACGCGGCAAGCGCGTGCGGCCACGATACCATTCAAGGCGACGCATGCGTTCCCACGGCTGCGGCCTGTTCCAGCCCTGAGGCTGCTCGAACGACCGGCAATTCGGGACCCTTTCCGCCGCCGCTCAAAGGCGGCGGAAAGGGTGGGCGCGTGCGCCTGCGGGCTATGGTCCGGGGGCGCCGGTTCTAGGCGTGTCCGGTCTTCAGCGCCTGGTCGAGGTCGTTGTAGAGATCCTCGACATCTTCGATGCCGGTCGAGAGGCGAAGCAGATCGACCGGGCAGGGCGAGCCTGCGCCCTCGATCGAGGCGCGATGCTCGATCAGACTCTCGACGCCGCCCAGCGAGGTGGCGCGCTTGTAGAGTTCGACATGCGCCGCCGCCTTGATCGCCGCCTTCTCGCCGCCGGTGACCTGGATCGACAGCATATAGCCGAAGCCGTTCTGCATCTGGCGCGCCGCGATGTCATGGCCGGGATGTTGTGGCAGTCCGGGATAGAGAACACGGGCCACCAGCGGATGGGCGGAGAGCTTCTGGGCGAGCGTCATGGCGGAGGCCGTCTGGCGTTCCTGGCGGACGTGCAGGGTGCGCATGCCGCGCATCAGCAGATAGGCCTCGAAGGGGCCGAGAATGCCGCCCTGCATCTTGCGGACGGTTTTCACGCGGTTCCAGAAGGCATCATCCTCGCGGGCGCAGAGGGCGCCGGCGACGACGTCGGAATGGCCGTTCAGCACCTTGGTGGCAGCGTGCATGACGATGTCGGCACCGAGCGTAAGCGGCCGGGTATGGACCGGAGACGCGCAGGTCGAATCGACGGCAAGCTTCGCACCGGCCGCATGGGCGATCTCGGCCGCGGCGGCGATGTCGGTGATGGTCCAGAGCGGGTTTGAGGGCGTCTCGGCCCAGACCAGCTTGGTGACGCCTGGCTTCACGGCGGCCTTCAGCGCGGTGAGATCGTCTGTCTCGACGAATTCGATCTTTAGTCCCCAACGCGTGGCCTCGGTCAGAAGCCAGGAGCGAAGCGCCCAGTACATCACCTTCGAGGCGACGACATGATCGCCCGGCGAGAGCGCCTGGAAGACAGCCGTGGCGGCCGCCATGCCCGAGCTGAAGAGCAGTGCCCCTGCCTTCGCCTCTTCCAGCATCGCGAGCACGGTTTCCGCCTCGCGCACCGTCTCGTTGTCCGGGCGTCCATAGACGAAGCCGGAGGAGTAACCGTTGTCCTCGTCGCGGATATAGGTCGTGGCGATATGGATCGGCGTCACGACGCCCTTGGTGAGCGGATCGATCTTGCCCATGGCCTGGGCGGCCAGCGAACGGGGATGAAGCGGGCGCTTGGTCATGGAGCGATTCCGGAAAGGTTCCATGAGGAACGGGAATGTCCATCTGGCGCAGGCACGGGGGTTGGCGCAAGGGTCTCGGCTTGCCGATACCGCAGACGCACCCCATGCTGGGGGCATGAGCACTTTGTCGAGCAAGGCCGGGCCTTCGCCGAGGCCGATCTGGGGTGATCTTCTGATTGCGATCGTCCCGGTGGTCGCCGCCTCGCTGCTGGGCAGCGCGGTAACGGTCCCGCAGATTCCAGGCTGGTATGCGACACTTGCCAAGCCGCCATTCAACCCGCCGAACTGGTTGTTCGCGCCGGTCTGGACGGCGCTGTTTGCGAGCATGGCGTTGAGCGTCTACCGCATCCTCAGGCTGCCAGCGGAGGCTCCCGGCAAGTCCGGGGCGCTGATCGCCTATCATGTCCAGCTTCTGCTGAACGTGCTGTGGTCATTCGCATTCTTCGGAATGCAGAGCCCGCTCATCGGGATCGTGGTGATCCTGCCGCTGCTGGCGATGATCCTGGTCACCATCAAGCGCTTCGCGCCGCTCGATCGTCTCGCGGCTAACCTGTTCTGGCCCTATGCCGCCTGGGTGTCCTTCGCGACCGTGCTGACAATCTCGATCTGGTGGCTGAACCGATAGATCTCCGCTCGGTTCAGCCGAAGGCGACGTCGAAGATCAGCTTGACGTTCAGGGCGATGATGATCGCCGCGATGACGAAGGCGCTCGCCGTCAGCCAGCGCGGCGAGACCAGTTCGCCCATCTTCTTGCGCGACGCCGTGAACATGACGAGCGGCACGATGGCGAAGGGCAGCTGGAAGCTCAGGATCACCTGCGAGAGGATGAGCAGCTTGCCGGTCTGCGCTTCGCCATAGACGATCGTCACGACGATCGCGGGAATGATGGCGACGAGGCGCGTGACCAGGCGGCGCAGCCAAGCCGCCAGCTTGATGTCAATGAAGCCTTCCATGACGATCTGTCCCGCCATGGTCGCGGTCACCGTCGAGTTCAGGCCGCAGCAGAGCAGCGCAACGGCGAAAAGCGATGGGGCGATCGAGGCGCCGAGCAGCGGGGCGAGCAGTTCATGTGCGCGCCCGAGTTCGGAGACGGTGTTCTGACCTGTCTTGTAGAAGGTCGCGGCGGCGAGGATCAGGATCGCTGCGTTGATGGTCAGCGCGAACATCAAGGCGACGGTCGAATCCAGTGTTGCGTATTTCAGCGCCTCACGCTTCTCCGGCAGGCTGCCGCCATAGGCGCGGGTCTGCACGATGCCGGAATGCAGATAGAGGTTATGCGGCATCACCGTCGCGCCGATGATGCCGAGCGCGAGGTAGAGCATGTTGGGATTGGTGACGATGTCGGTCGTCGGGGCGAAGCCGCGAATGACCTGGCCCCAGTCCGGGTCGGCGAGCGCGATCTGGACGGCGAAACAGGCCGCAATGACGCCGAGCAGCGTGATGATGAAGGCTTCGATCCAGCGAAAGCCCTTGGTCTGCAGCCAGAGGATGACGAAGACATCGAGCGCGGTGATCAATACGCCGATTTCGAGCGGAATCCCGAAGAGCAGGTTGAGGCCGATCGCCGTGCCGATGACCTCGGCGAGATCGGTCGCGCAGATCGCCAGTTCCGCAAAGATCCAGAGCGGCCAGGAGACCCAGCGCGGATAGGCATCACGGCAGGCCTGGGCGAGGTCCCTGCCGGTCGCGACCGCCAGCCGCGCGCAAAGCGACTGCAGGATGATCGCCATGATATTGGAGACGAGGGCGACAACCAGCAGCGTGTAGCCGAACTGCGCGCCCCCCGCGAGCGAGGTCGCCCAGTTGCCGGGGTCCATGTAGCCGACGGCCACCAGATAGCCCGGCCCGAGAAATGTGAGGAACTTGCGCCAGGGAGTGGCCTTGGCCGAAACCGGGATCGATCGAAAGACGTCCAGCAGCGACGGATCACCCCGCGGCCGTTGCCACCCGGCGGGGTGCGCCGCGTCCGCGACATCCTTCGACGTGCTCACGACATCGATTGTCATGCTCGACCCCGACCTGCAATTCATTTGCAAGAGCAGGATGACAGGTCGAGCAAAACCCGTCAATGCAGCTGCAACTCGGTTGCAATAAATGCCGCGACGAAAGTCTGCGGCTATCGCCAAAGGTCGGCGTTCTCTGGCCCGATGAATCGTCCGGAGAGCGTGATACCGGGATAATTGCGATGTTCAGCCGATCGAGCGCTCGATCACGCGCATGACGGTGGCGCGCAATTCGGCGATGGTGAAGGGTTTCGTCATCACTTCCGAGACGATCGCCTCCAGGCTCTTGGCGCGCTCACGCTGCTCGGCATAGCCCGTCATCAGCATGATCGGCAGGTCCGGAAACTCCTGCTTGGCGGCGAGCGCCAGCGCGATTCCGTCCATCAGCGGCATGCGGATATCGGTGAGCAGGAGGTCGAAACGCCCCTTCTCCGCCATGAGAATCTCCAGCGCCTCGGCGCCGTCGCCCGCCATCATGCAGACATGTCCGTCAAGCGTGAGACCGCGCGCCACCAGGGCGCGCAGGCTTTCCTCATCGTCGACGACCAGAATACGTGACATCGCTCAGATACCCGGAAGGCCGGCCTGATCGGCGGTCTCGATGACGCCGACATAGGGCAGCTGCCGATAGGAATGTGCGACATCCATGCCGTAGCCGACGACGAAGTAGTCGGGACAGTCGAAGCCGACATAATCGGCCTGGATATTGACGGCGCGCTTGGCCGGCTTCTCCAGAAGCACTGCTGTCGAAACGCGCGATGCGCCACGGGCGGCCAGCAGATCCTTGGCAAAGGCAAGGGTTCGGCCGGATTCGAGGATGTCGTCGACCAGCAGCACCTGACGGCCACGAACATCGCTCTGCACGTCGCGCAGGATTTCAACCTGCCCGGAGGAGATGGTTGCAGCGCGATAGCTCGAGAGATGGACGAATTCGACCTGCGGCGTCATGCCGGCGCGATGCATCGCCCGGATGAGGTCGGCGACGAACATGAAACTGCCCTTGAGCACTGCGACGACCAGCAGGTCGGGCGGGTAGGCGGCAGCGATCTCGTGCGCCATTTCCTCATTCCGCTTGGCGATCGCCGCCTCTTCGTAGAGCACCCGGATGCGTTGGGGCTGAGTCATCGTCGTCAATGTCCTTCCGGGTCTCGCCGGCTGCCGGCGCCCGTTTTGGCGCAGCGTGCTGCGCAGTCTGGTTCTAATCGCAGGTTTATACGATCGCTTGCGGCGGGATAGTGCGGCGAGGTGAAGGCGCGGGCAACCTCCACCGTTGTCTGATCAGCGTGCGCTGGCGATCCCGGCCGACTTGGCGGCCGTGAAGCGCACCAACACGGATTGACCGGCCTCCGGGGGGGCCGCGAGCCGGGCTCGGAAACGGACGAGCTCCGATGGTTCCAGGGTCGGGCGCGGCGGCTCTGTTGCCCAGGTATAGAGGGTCTGGCCGGCCGAATCGCGCACTGCAACCTCGATCTGCGGCACTTTGGCGACGGTCTTGGTGATGTTGGTGACGTCGCCCTCGACCACCAGGAAGCGACCTTGCGCGTCCTGCACGACCCCGCTCTCGATGCCCGTCAGACTGAGGCCGCGCACGTTCACCGGCAGGCCGATCTTCTCGAAGACGACAGCGAGCTGGGGAGCGCCGCGGACCGCCATATCCCGCTTCCAGACAAGCAGCCCGAGCACGGCAAGACCGCCGATCGCGAGCGTCGGCGCAGCCATGGTTCGCAGGCGGGTGCCCAGCGGCAGCGGAACGGGCTTTCGACCTGTGCGCGCCGAACGGCGACCGCGCGGCCTGGCCCCAGGGCGGCCTGGCTCATTGCCTTCGGCCAGGGCTGCCCGCTCGGCTGCGAGCGCGGACACTTGTTCCTCGATCTCGGCTGCGCGGCGCAGCTCTTCGTCGAGCAGCGCGGTCGTTTCCTCGCTGCTCGGCGCATCGGGAAATGCGACCGGCTGGGGCTCCGCCTCGACATGCCAGCGCGTCTCGCATTTGGCGCAACGCACCTTGCGCCCGGACGGGCCAAGTTTGGCCGCATCGAGTTCATATTGGCTGGAGCAGGACGGACAGACGATCAGCATGGTTTGGCGAATGACTCTTTCGCAAGGGCACCGGTACGCGTGACTCACGTGCCGCTGCAGATTTCTTCCCGGGCGCAGTGCGATTCAAGCTCTCGCGTGCGGCTTGTGGAGGTCTCGACCCATTGGAGGGATTTATGGTTAACGCCCCGTGAAGAACCTGTACTGCATGGTTTGAAGATAGGCCGGCTTTCCGCCGGCACCGGCTTGCGGTGTAGGATCGCGGTCGAGATTCGCAAGGGATGCCCGCGACTGCCGGGCTTGCTCCGAAGGGACGAGGGCTTGGTTCGGTTCGAGAATGTCGGTCTGCGTTACGGCATGGGCCCGGAGGTGTTGAAGGACATCAACTTCAGCATCGCGCCGCGCTCGTTCCAGTATCTGACCGGCCCGTCGGGCGCCGGCAAAACGACCTTGATCCGGCTCGTGCTGATGGCGCTGAAACCGACGCGTGGGCTGGTGAACCTGTTCGGCCAGGATGTGTCGCGGCTGGATGCGACGACGCTCACGGCCTTTCGCCGTCGCATGGGGGTGGTGTTCCAGGATTTTCGCCTGCTCGACCACCTCACCGTCTACGAGAACGTCGCGCTGCCGCTGCGCGTGCTCGGCAAGGAGGAGACGAGCTACCGGGCCGAGGTCGTCGAGCTGCTGCGCTGGGTCGGTCTCGGCGAGCGCATGCATGCCGTACCCACCATTCTTTCGGGCGGCGAGAAGCAGCGCGCCGCGATCGCGCGCGCCCTGATCGGGCGGCCGGAGCTGTTGCTGGCGGACGAGCCCACCGGGAATGTCGACCCCGCGCTCGGCCGGCGGTTGCTGCGCCTGTTCATGGAATTGCAGTCGCTCGGCACCGCCGTCGTGATCGCAACCCATGATCTCGCGCTGATGGAGCTCTATGATGCTCCGCGCCTTGTCATTGCCGACGGCCATCTTCATGTCGACGGCTGACTTCGAGCAGGATGGGGAGCCGCGTGAACGCGCGCTTCCGCTCAATCTCCGACGGGACCAGCCGCTGGTCCCGGTCGATTCGGCTGCCGGACGGGCGCTGGTCGCCGTGATTGCGATCCTGACCTTTCTTGCGGCTCTCAGTGCCGGCGCGGCGCTGCTCGCCGCGCATGCCTCGGAGCAGTGGCGCGGTGCAGTCGCCAATGAGATGACGATCCAGATCAGGCCGGACACGCGCCGCAACATTGAGAGCGACGTCGCGCGCTCGGTCGAGATGGCACGTGCCGTTGCCGGCGTCGACGAGGTTCGCGCCGTCCCAAAGGCCGAATCGGACAAGCTGCTCGAGCCCTGGCTGGGCGCGGGGCTCGATCTCGTCGAGCTGCCGGTGCCGCGGCTGATCGTGTTGAAATTGCGAAGCGGCAACTCCGCGGAAATTGCGGCTTTCAAGGAAACGCTGCGGCGCGACGTCCCGACTGCGAGCCTGGACGATCACCGCCTCTGGCTGCGCCGTCTCTCGACCATGGCCAACACCATCATCCTTGCCGGTGTCGTCGTCGTGCTGCTGGTCCTGACTGCCGCGGCGCTGGCGGTGGCCTTTGCGACGCGCGGGGCGATGGCCGGCAGCCGTGACAGTGTCGAGGTCTTGCATCTTGTCGGAGCTGATGATGACTTCATCGCGCGGGAATTCCAGGCGCGTTTCGTCAGGCTCGGGCTCAAGGGAGGGGCGGCTGGAGGGCTTGCTGCGATCGTGGCCATCGCCATTCTCGGCTGGCTCGCGTCCAGTTGGAGTTCCTCGCCTGGGTCAGAGCAGATTCAGGCCATGTTCGGGGCTTTCGAGATCGGCTGGTCGGGTTATGCCGCCGTGCTTCTGGTGGCGATGGTGGTGGCGGCGATATCCGGTCTCGTTTCGCGGTTTACCGTGCGCCATTATTTGCGGGTGCTGGGGTAGTGAAGTCTTAATCTCTGAGGCGAAGGACGGCTTTTCACGTCGCCCTTATGCCCGATTGCCAGTTTAGCCTGGCAAGACATGGTGATGATGGGAATCAGACACGGACAGCTGCCGGTGAGGGGTGGGGACAACGCGATGTCGCCGACCGCGACGAGCAGGAGGAGCTCCGCAGGAGTCTGGGCATGGCGCCTGACGCTTGCCGTTGCTGCCCTGCTCGCGATTGCGCTCGCCTGTGGTTATGCCGGGTTCATTGCCAGGATCGAACAGCGCGAGCCGGCGGTCGCGCCGCGCACGGATGCGATCGTCGTCGTGACCGGCGGGGCTCAGCGTGTTGGCGATGCGATCGGCTTGCTCGGGGCCGAGCGCGGCTCTCGCTTGCTGATCAGCGGTGTCAACGAGCGCACGGGCCGCGAGGAACTTGCGAAGCTCAACCCCTCTGCGCGCGAACTGCTCGGCTGTTGCGTCGATCTCGACTATCGCGCCCGCAACACCATCGGCAATGCCATCGAGGCACGGCGCTGGGTCCGCCGGCACGACTTCAAGTCACTGCTGCTGGTCACCTCCAATTATCATATGCCGCGGGCGCTGGCCGAGTTCAGCCACGCCATGCCAGGCGTTCGCGTCGTGCCGCATCCGGTGGTGACCGAGCATATCGATGCATCGAGTTGGTGGAACGAATGGCGCGTCGCCAAGGTGCTCGTCCCGGAATATGTGAAATACTTGGTGGCGCGGCTGCGCAGCATGCTGGAGGACGATCCGGAAACATCGCGCCTGTCGGTGATCATCGGCGGGCGAAAGCCGGTCTCATCCAAACCTGCCAGCGTGCTCGGCCCCGAGAATGAAAAGCGCACGCGGCTGGGGGTGGAAGAGCGCGGCGCTTGACGTCGGCGAGCCGGCGCGCTCTTTGCGCGCCATGCTCGTTCTGCGCTCGCTCCTTTTCAACGTCCTGTTCTATCTGAACCTGATCCTGTGGCTGATCTTCGGGGCATTGCCCGCGCTTGCCTTGCCGCGACGCTATATGCTGGCGGTCGCCCTGAACTGGGCGCGCAGTGCGTTGTGGCTCATGCGAGTGACGGCTGGAACCCGCTACGAGATTACCGGTCTCGAGAATATTCCGCAGGGCGGCATGATGGTGGCTGCGAAGCATCAGTCGTTCTGGGAGACTTTCGCGCTCGTTACCATCTTCCAGGATCCGGTCTTTATCCTGAAGCGCGAACTGACGTGGATCCCGTTCTTCGGCTGGTGCCTGTGGAAGATGCGCATGATCCCGGTCAATCGTGGCGCGCGGGCACGGGCGCTTTCGCATGTGACCCGCCGCGCCAAGGTCGAACTCGGCCAGAACGGCCGCCAGCTCCTGATCTTCCCCGAAGGAACGCGCCGCCCGGCCGGGGCGCCACCGGCCTACAAGTTCGGCGTCGCGCATCTCTATGCCGAGCTCGGCGTGCCCTGTGTACCGGTTGCGCTCAATTCGGGGCTCTACTGGCCGCGCCGCAAATTCCTGCGCCGGCCCGGAACGATTCGCGTCGAGATCCTGCCGCCGATCCTGCCCGGCATGTCGAAGGAAGCTTTCCAGGCGCAGTTGCAGGAGCGCATCGAGACTGCGAGCGACAGGCTGCTCGCTACGGGGCGTGGCGAACTCGCCAGGATCGGGCAGGACCCCCTCGCTTAGACGAGCCTCGGTGGGCATCCTGCCTACAAGGCGGGCCATGCTTGACAGGCGATCAAATTTGTTCTCTTTTTGTTCAGAACAAAGGAGGAACAAATGCCTGTTCTCGCCCTTAAGCTGGACGAATGGAGCATCGAACCCGGTGCGGATGCGCGCGAAATGCCGCTCCGCAGCGCCGCGGGATTGGGCGAGCGTCGCTTCACCGCCTGGCGCGGTCGATCAGGGCGGCGCTATGTCGCCTCGGTCTTCTCGGTCACGGACGATCATGCGCTCGGCTTCAGTGATGCCGTGCTGCTGGCGGTATCCGAGGACCGGCAAATCATCGCGGCGCGCGAGAGCGGCCCTTTCGGGATTGAAGCGGCGCTGACGCGCTGGCGCCGTTCGGTCGTGCTGGCAGGGGCGAGCGAGATCCATATCCATCTGCTCGCCGAGGACGGCTTGAGCCGCCGGGCGGCGTTGCTCGACCTGATGCCGCAGGTGTGAGGCTCAGAGCGGCGGCCGCGGCTCGGGCAGACCGGGGGCCAGCACATGAGCCAGATGGCTCAGGACCGGGTCGAAGATGCCCATCTTGCGCAGATGATCATGCGTGCGCAGGACGTAATCGGGATTCTCGCCGGAGCTACCTCGGCCCTGACGCACCAGCTTGAGCAATTCCTCGGCCGGGAGTCGGCCAGCATATTGCAGGTGTCTGCGGTCGGCCACATAGACCAGCGCCCGAATGCGGCGGCCATCCTCGAGCCTGACGGGCAGATGGCGTTCGAGATAGACGGAGGTCGCCTGCTCGCGCTCGCGCAGATAGGCGATGGTCTCGGCGGCGTGGGCGGGCGCGACCCTGAAGGCGAGCCCCCGGCAAATTCCGCCACGATCCAGTCCGAGCACGAGCCCCGGCCGTTCCGGCGTGCCGCGATGGACATGCGAGAAGACGCAGAGCGAGCGGTGATATCCGTTGAGCCGGGCCGCCACGCTTTCCTCGAAGGCAAAGCCGGGGCGCCAGATCAACGAACCGTAGCCGAAGACCCAGAGATCGTCAGAAGCTGCATTCGCTGTCATCGTTATCCCACAGTTTCGCCGTCAGAAGCTGCTTGACGAAGGAAGCGTCCGAATCGGCCGAGAGAATGGCGGGTCTGGCGCTTCCTGCGAGCGGGAGCTAACAATCCCGCCGCTTTCGCGCAATGGATCGCTGCCGCATGACCGACCTCCCTTCCGAGCGCCGCCGAGGCCGCTTCTGGCTTTATGCGCCCTTCGCCCTGCTCGTGCTGCTGGCCGTGGCCTGGTCCGGCTTCTGGTTCTTCGTCAAGGGGCGGGTGGTCGAGGGGCTCGATCGCGCTGTCGCCCGAGAGGCCCAGATGGGCCGCACATGGACCTGCAGCGATCGCTCCGTCGCAGGCTTTCCCTTTCGGATCGAGGTTCGCTGCGCCGGGCTGACGCTGACCTCGTCGCGCTGGGGCGATACGGTCAAGGTCGAGACCGGCCCGAGTGTGGCGGTCGGGCAGATCTATTCACCCGGCCTCGTCATCCTGGAGGTCAAGGGGCCACTGCAGGCTGCCCTGCCTGAAGGCCGCAAACTTGATCTCGGCTGGAGTCAGCTCGAGGCCAGCCTGGCGTTGAAGGAGCGCGAGCCCGAGCGTTTCTCCATGGTGTTGATCGAGCCGAATGCGACATTGACGGCGCCGGGCGCGCGCAATGAAACCTGGCGCGCCAATCAGCTGGATGTGCATTTGCGCCGAAACCCGGCACGTTTTGCGACCGAGCAGGTGGCAGATCTTGCGCTGACAGCGAAGGGCTCGGTGCTGCCCGCGCTCGATGCGCTGCTCGGGACCACTGAACCAGGTGATGTCGAGATGCAGGCTAGCCTGACCCAGTCGCTGGCGTTCAAGGCCGGGTTCAATCCCGAGGCACTCGAAGCCTGGCGCACCACCGGCGGGCAGGTCGAATTGATGCGACTGCTGATGACAAAGGGGGCTGCCCGGCTCGAGGCGAGCGGGCGTCTGCTGCTCGACCAGACGCATCGCATGTCCGGTCAGATCGATGCCGGCGTGGCGGGCATCGACCGGATTGGCGGCATAAAGCTCGGTGGTCTTGCCGCCGGTCTTGGCGGACTGCTTGGTGGCAAGCCGAGCGCCGGCACACCCGGGCTTACGCCTCTGCCGCCGGTCGTCCTGCGCGAGGGCCGGGTCTATCTCGGGCCGTTCCGGCTGCCCCTGCAGCCCTTGGCGCCGCTCTACTGAACAGAAAAGGGGGCGTCACCGCCCCCTTTTCGCATCGTGCTGCCGAAGGATTAAGGTCTCAGTTCGCGGGCAGGGCGGCGCGCGGTGCTTCGATCCTGGTCAAGGCCTTCTTGACTGCCTCCTGCACCTTTTCAAAGGCGCGGACCTCGATCTGCCGGACGCGTTCGCGCGAGACCCCGAATTCCTCGGAGAGTTGCTCGAGCGTGATCGGGTCATCGGCCAGCCGGCGAGCCTCGAAGATCCGGCGTTCGCGCGGATTGAGCACGGTCAGCGCTTCGCGCAGCGCCTGGTGGCGGTTATCGCTTTCCTCGGAGTCGGCGAGGCGGCGCTCCTGGCTCTCGCTGTCGTCGACGAGCCAGTCCTGCCATTCGCCCTCGCCATCCTCGCGCAACGGCGTGTTCAGCGACGCATCTCCGCCGAGACGGCGGTTCATATCGATGACGTCCTGCTCGTTGACGCCGAGCTTGGTCGCTATGGTCTTGACCTGATCCGGCTTGAGGTCGCCCTCGCCAAGTGCCGAAATCTTGCTCTTCGCCTTGCGGAGGTTGAAGAACAGCTTCTTTTGGTTGGCGGTGGTGCCCATCTTCACCAGCGACCACGAGCGCAGGATGTATTCCTGAATCGAGGCCTTGATCCACCACATGGCGTAGGTTGCAAGACGGAAGCCCTTGTCGGGCTCAAAGCGCTTGACCGCCTGCATCAGGCCGACATTGCCTTCGGATACGACTTCGCCGATCGGCAGACCGTAGCCGCGATAGCCCATGGCGATCTTGGCCACCAGCCGCAGATGCGAGGTGACGAGCTTATGCGCCGCATCGCGGTCGCCATGCTCGCGCCAGCTCTTGGCGAGCATGTATTCCTCGCTCGGCTCCAGCATCGGGAACTTGCGAATTTCTTCGAGGTAACGTGAAAGTCCGCCCTCCGCGGACATGACGGGCAGCGATGCAATCGCCATGCTCGTTTCTCCTTTCCTGGCTCCCGCTTCGCGGCAAGCCAACCGCGCGAACGACCCTCGCGCAGGTTTTTGGATGATGTGCCTGAACCAACGCGCAAACCGTGTGACGGTTCGTCGAGCCCGGCCCCATGCGGCGCCCCTTAAGCCATCCGCATCCAAGCCTCATTATATGCCAACCGAGCTTGGCGGAAAGTAGGCGAAGTGGCCAGATTAGCTCACAGGGCCGCGAGTTCCGCTTGCAGATTTGCAAAATCGACCGGCGGAGGAGCCTCGAAATACATCTCTTCGTTCGTCACCGGGTGGGCGAAGCCAAGCACCGTCGCATGCAACGCCTGCCGGCCGAGGGCGGCCAGCGCATCGCGTGCGCCGCCGGGAAGGCGGCTCGCCTTGGTCATATAGCCGGAGCCATAGAGCTGGTCGCCCAGCAGGGGATGGCCGAGATGGCTCATATGGACACGGATCTGGTGCGTGCGCCCGGTCTCCAGCCTGCACTCGATCAGGCTGGCCAGCGCTTCGGTTTCCTCCTGTCCGCGAAGCAGCGGCGGATAGCGTTCCACGACGGTGAAGTGGGTGATTGCCTCGCGGCCGCGGCCCTCGGCAACGACCGCCATCTTCTCGCGATTGCGGTGCGAGCGTTCGAGCGCGGCCTCGATCGTGCCATGTGGCCGGCGCGGCGTACCCCAGACCAGCGCCAGATAGGCGCGCTCCAGGGGCCCGGTGCGGCCATGGTCGGCAAACTGCTTGGCAAGCCCCTGATGCGCCTTGTCGGTCTTGGCCACGACGAGAAGCCCGCTTGTGTCCTTGTCGAGCCGATGCACGATGCCGGGCCGCCGGACGCCGCCAATGCCGGAGAGGCTGTCTCCGCAATGAGCGATCAGCGCGTTGACCAGCGTGCCGTCCTCATGTCCCCCCGCGGGATGGACGACGAGACCGGCGGGCTTGTTGATCACGATCAGGGCATCGTCCTCGTAGACGACCTCGAGCGGGATCGATTGGCCCACGGGCGCAGGCGGCCTGGCAGCGGGCATGACCAGGGTCAGGACGTCGCCGGCGGCGACCTTCCGGCTCGGATCGCCTGCGATCGCGCCGTTGAGGCTCACTCCGCCCTCCCGGATGACCTGCTGCAGGCGGGCGCGTGAGATTTCGCCGGCAAGCATGGCGAGCGCCTTGTCGAGGCGCATTCCTGCCTGCTCCGGAGCGACATGCAGGCTGACGCCCTCTGCGTTGTCCGAGGAGGTCGATAGTGGGGCAGTTGGTTCGGTGTTCATGCAGACCGCTATAAGGGGCGGGAGGGAGACCCGCACCCCTTTTCGCGCGATCGCCCATGCAGATGCGGCGCGCGCCCGGCCAGCACGCTCGCCAATCAGCCGAAGAGGCGGAATTTTGCCTTGGCGGCTGCGGCGGGTTGAGCGTCCTCGGGCCCCGGATCGTCTGGTGCGTGCGAGACCGGGAAGATCACCGGGGAGGGGCGATGATCGCGGACCGAGGCTGCGGCCGCAGGAGCCGCTGTCGTCTCGATGACCGGAACTGGGAGCTTGGCAGCGACGGCCGGTTCAACCTTGGCGACAGGTTCCGTCGCAGGCTTCTCGTCAACTGCAGGCTTCGCGGGCTCGGTTTTCGCAGACTCTGTTGCGACGAGCGTTGCCTGCTCGATCGCCGGTTTAGCGGGCTCGACAGCCGCTACCGTCTCGGCGCGCCCTTCCAGCAGCGGCGCGGAATCGTCGAGATCGGCCAGCACATCGTCGATCGCCGGCGCCTGGCTGCCGAGTGTCGCCGGAGGAACAGTCCAGACGAAAGCATCGAGGCGCCCCGAGATCGGCGAGACAGGCAGCCAATGGTCAGAGACCAGCCCGTCCGCGACCCAGGCCGCGTCACGCGGTGCGCGCGTGGCGCGAGAGAGCCATTCGCGAACCCGACCGGCCGAACCATGCTCGGCCTCTTCGAGTTCGGCCATGAGAAGGCAGACGCGAACGGATGCGCCGCCCGCCAACAACGGCTTCAGCGCCTGGCGGGCCTTGGCGAAATCACGGGCATGGATCGCCGCGCCGGCGAGAGCCAGCACGCCTTCCGGATCGGCTGGGCGCAGCTTCACGAGCGTTTCGGCCCGTGCGAGGCGGTCCTGCGCGCTGTCGCCAGGGCGCACATCGAGATAAGCGGCGGCGATATCTGGGTGCGAGACCTCGCGCCAGGCAGCCTCCAGTAGCTTGGCTGCCTTGCGGATATCACCCCGCTCGGCAAGCATGCGTCCTGCCAGGGCGGCCGCGGGCGTGAGGCCTGGAGCGAGTTTTGTCGCTTCCAGCGCGGCAGCCAAGGCCTTCTCCGGTTCGCTGCCCTTCGCGTCGAGGGCTTCCGCCGCCAGCAGCACAGCGCGCTGGCGCTTGGCATCCGCCTTGTCGGCGAGGCGCAGGGCGGCGCGGCGTTCGACGGCCGTGCGTGCCGCTTGCCAGTCGCCGGCACTGGTGTGGAAATCGAGCAGCGCGTCATTGGCCCAGGCGAGCGAGGGGGAGCGCCGCACGGCGTCGTCCGCAAAAGCGCGCGCAGCCGCCATGTCGCCGCGGCGCCGGGCCTCGACGAACAGACCGCGCAGGCCGAGCACCCGTGTTTCCGGCTTGTCGAGCATGGCCTTGAAGGCGGCCTCCGCCCGGCCCCGATCGCCCGAGAGCTGGGCGGTTTGTGCTTCCAGCAGCAGGGTCAGCGGTTCGTTGCCGGAAAACTTGCGGGCGTCGACGGCGTAGCGGCCGGCGGCCACCGGATCCCCTGCACCGATCGCGACCATTCCGCGGGAAACGGCCTCGAAGCCGCGCGCCCGACGCCGTGCTCGCGAGGCGAAGCTGAAGGCGGAGGGCAGGCCGAGAACGAAGCGCATTGCGGCCCAGGCGAGCATGGCGAGGAACGCCAGGATGATGACGCCGATCGCCGCGATCGCGACGCTCGTCTCGATGCGGTAGCCCTGCCAGAGGACCGAGACCTCGCCGGGGCGATCGGCCAGCCAGACGGCGCCAGCCGCGAGGCAGGCAATGACGAAGAGATAGAGCAGCACGCGAACCATTGAACGCTATCCTCCGTCAGCCACCCGCGCCGAGCGCGGCAACCGCATCCTGTGCAATCCTGCCGATCGCGGCGTCCGCGGCAGCGCGCTTCTGCAAGCCGGTGCCGAACTCGGCACTGTCCCGCCGCGCCGGCTCGGGCAATTGAGCCCAGAGGCCGGCGGCCTTGCCGAATTCGTTATGCAGAAGCGCGTTCTCCAGGCGGATCACCAACGTCGCAGGATCGTTTGCACCGGTATCTCCAACCGGGCGAATGGTGACGACCTTGCTGGCGAGCCCAAGCAGACGATCCTGCCAATCCTTGGCGGCCGGCGTCATTTCGCGATCGAACATGGCGCGATGAACCCGGAATTGCGCCAGCAGCGCATCCTGCGTCGGTGCGCCGGTCGTGGCGACGGCGGAGAGGGCGGCCAGCTGTTCGGCCGAGCCGCCACCCTTGCCGAGAGCTGCGATATCGGCCGAGAAGGGCCTGCCTGCAGCAAGCGCACCCTGGATGCGTTCGGCCAGCACGATGCGCGCGGCGGCGAATGCCTGCGGGCTCGGCGAGGCCGCGGACTTGGCGAGCGTCTCGACAGTGCCGAGGCGTTGCGTCAGCCCGGCGATGGCCGAGCTGTTCTCTGCCGTGGCCGGGGCGGGAGCGTTTGCGAGTTCTGCCAGCCGTGCGGCAGCGGTCTTTGCCTCCGTGGCCGCATTGGCGGCGGCCTCCGACGTTGCGCTGATTCGGCGATCGAGCGCCTCCAGCGCCGCGCGCTGGGGCAGGCTCGTGACTGCGCTTTGCAGATTGGTCGTCGTGCGCTGCAGCGTCTCGAGGCGCCCCTTCAGCTCGGCGATCTGCTGTTCGCCGGTATCGGGCGTCGCGCGGGAACCAACCAGCGTCATGAGACCCGCCCCAAGGATGCCGCTGATCAGGCCGGTCGCGGCCAGCGCAGCCCATGGCAGCCGCGGAGGGGGAGATGGCTCACCCGAAACGGGCGGCGCAGGCTCGGATGGAGCCAAGCCAGCGGGCTCAGGCGCCGGAGATGTGCTCCCCGGTGCGAATTCACTGGGTTGCGTGGCTGCCGGGGGAGGCTGGTCAGTCTCTGTCGAAGCGGCCTCTGGTGCAGCGGTCACTGCCTCCTCGACCTTGCCGTCGATGGTCGGGGGAGTTCGCCGGTGGCGTCCGCGCGGCGTGGCTGTCTGCGGCTCGCTCATCGCATCCTTGTCCGTCTCGACGCCGGCCGGCGCGGTCACGGCCTGTCTAACACCCCCAGCGCGACGATTGCGAGCGGTCACTTGATCCAGCGCAGCCAGCAGGGCTGCCTCTTCGGGGTATTCCGCAACCAGAACCGTGCTGGCGCCTGCTGCGATCAAGGGAGCCGCAACCTCCGCCGAAAGCGTGACATGCGTCAGTTCGAGCGCTTGTTCACTGAGACCGGAGGCGCGTGTCAGGGTGAGAAAAGTCTGGGCGCCTCGTGGTGAATAGTGAAGTGCGGCTTCGGCGCGCCCATCCCGCAGGCTGGCTGCCGCCACTTCGGGCAGGCTCGGCCTGGCCTCGGCAGCATAGGCGGTCCAGCTCGCGATCTCATAACCGGCCTTGCCCAGGCGCTCCGCAATATCGTCATGGCGGTCCCGGCCAGCGACCAGAAGCAGCCGTGCCGGCGTGGGGATGTTGCGCTGGACCAGAGCGATCAGGTCGTTGCGGTCGCCATCGGCACTGCGGGCATCCTCGAAACCGGCGTCGCGCATCTTCGCGGCCGTCCGTGCTCCGACGGTGAAAACCGGCAGATCCCGCCAGGCCTGTGGGGCATCGGCGAGGGCCGGTACCGCATTGCCGCTGGTCAGTATCAGGGCGGCGAATGTACCCTTGGGTACAGGCTCGGAGAGACGGACCACGTCGAAGAGCGGCGCCACGATCGGCTCATGGCCATGGGCGGTGAGCGCGCGGGCGCTGCGTTCGGCATCCGCCTGCGGTCTGAACACGAATACGCGCATGCGCCCTCCTGTCGCGTCGTTGGCGTTCATGGAACGCCCGGCCTCATGAGTAGATCCCCGCCGGAGCCCTGGCGCGCAAGGCGCGTCCGAGTTCGGCTCCACGTTCCGTGGCCTCGCTGACGGGACCGCTGCAGCTATCTTCGGCCATCGCCGTGCCGTCGGGCGAGAGCAGCAGTCCCCGCAAATGGAAGCGGTCGCCCTCGACCGTGGCATGACCGGCGATCGGTGTCCGGCAGGAACCGTCGAGCTCGGTCAGGAAGGCGCGTTCGGCGGCGAGTGCGATGCCGGTGTCACGGCAGAGGATCGGCTGCACAGCCTCCGCGCTCGCGGTGTCGCCAATGCGAACCGCAATGGCGATCGCACCCTGGCCGACGGCCGGAAGCGATTCCTCAATGGAAAGGATGCCGGTCGCCTTGTCGGCGAGCCCGAGCCGCTTCAGTCCGGCGATGGCGAGCAGGGTCGCGTCGATCTCTCCATTCGCCACCTTCTCCAGCCTCCTTGCGACATTGCCGCGCAGCAGGACGATCTCGAGATCGGGCCGGGCGCGCCTCAGCATGGCTTGGCGGCGCAGCGAGGCCGAACCGACGACAGCGCCCTGCGGCAGGTCTGCCACGCGGGAAATGCCGCGCGCGATCAACGCGTCGCGCACATCCTCGCGGGGGAGATAGCCAGCGATGGTGAGGCCGTCGGGCAATTTGGTGGGAAGATCCTTGGCGGAGTGGACAGCGTAGTCGATCCGGCCCTCGATCTGAGCCTGGTCGATCTCCTTGGTGAACAGACCCTTTCCGCCGGCCTCAGAGAGGGGACGATCGCGAATGGAGTCCCCCGTCGTGACGATGATTTCGAGCGGCAGCTCGTCCTTTGCCCAGCCATGAGCCTCGGCGAGGCGGCGGGCGAACTCATTGGCCTGCGCCAACGCCAGGGGGCTGCCGCGCGTGCCAATGACAAAGCGGCCGGCCTGGCGTCCGCGAACCGAAGCTGCGATCTCGTTCATTCTCTTTGCGTCTTCCTGATACCGGCCGCTGGCCGGCGAACTCCACGGCCTCTTGGCCTTATGCTCCGTGGCGCACTATACGAGGGAATCTCCGGCGTGAAACCGTCGGAGCTCCGCCCGCCTCTCCTTGTGGCCTGTTCCGGCCGAAACCTGTCCGAGATTTGTCGATCGATCATGCGCGTTCTGGGGATAGAGACGACTTGTGACGAGACCGCGGCTGCAATCGTTGGCGTCGATCGCGCCGGCGAAGCCAAAATCCTGTCCAACGAGATCCTGAGTCAGATCGCCGCACATGCGGCTTATGGCGGCGTGGTGCCGGAGATCGCGGCGCGTGCGCATGTCGAGGCCATCGATCGCATCGTCGCTCGCGCCTTCGCGAATGCCGGACTCAAGCCCTCCGAGATCGACGCTGTCGCTGCTGCCGCCGGGCCGGGTCTGGTCGGCGGCGTCATGGTCGGGCTGACCACGGCGAAGGCGATTGCCCTGGTGACCGGCCGCCCCTTCATTGCGGTGAACCATCTCGAAGCCCATGCGCTGACGGCGCGGCTGACCGATGACGTTGCCTTTCCCTATCTGCTGCTTCTGGTCTCGGGCGGACATACGCAGCTCCTGGCGGTGCGCGGCGTCGGCGATTATCTGCGTCTGGGCGGAACCATCGACGACGCGGTCGGCGAGGCCTTCGACAAGATCGCAAAGATGCTCGGCCTGGCCTATCCGGGCGGCCCCTCGGTCGAGCGAGAAGCCGAGAAGGGCGATCCCGAACGCTTCGAGTTTCCGCGGCCCATGGCCGGGCGCCCCAATCCCGATTTCTCGCTGTCCGGCCTCAAGACCGCGGTCAGGCTGGTGGCCGAACGCATTGCGCCGCTCTCGGACCGAGATGTCGCTGATCTCTGTGCCTCCTTCCAGGCAGCGGTCGTCGACGTGCTGGTCGACCGCACGCGAGCGGGCCTGCGCGCCTGCCGTGGGGCCGGGATCATGCCCACGGCCTTGGTGGTCGCCGGTGGCGTTGCCGCCAATCAGCCCATCCGGCGCGGACTGACCCGCTTTGCGACCGAGGCCGGCCTGCCGATGGTCGCGCCACCGGTTGCCCTTTGCGGCGACAATGGCGCGATGATCGCTTGGGCTGGGCTCGAGAGGCTGAGGCTCGGGCTTGTCGACGACATGAGCGCGGTTGCCCGGCCACGCTGGCCGCTGGACGAGCTCAAGGCCAAAGCGTGATCCGTGAGCGACGTGAGCGCGCCGAGATGAGCAAGGCCTTCGAGACGATCGGCGTCGTTGGCGGCGGCTCCTTCGGTGCCGCACTGGCTCTGGCCGCGGCGCGGGCTGGGCGCAACGTGCTGCTCTGGGCCCGTGATCCCGAGGCCATCGCGGCCATGCGCGAGCGTCGAGAGGTGCCGCGCCTGCCCGGCGCGACGCTGCCCGACGCCGTATCGCCGGTTGCCGACCTTGCCGCGCTTGCCGATGCACAGGCGCTGATCCTCGCCGTTCCGACCCAGGCGCTGCGACAGGTCTGCACTGCGCTCGCGCAAGCCTTGCCGGATGGCGTGCCGACGATCTCGGCGGCCAAGGGCATCGAGCAGAAGAGCGGGCTGTTCACGACGCAAATCGTGACCGAGCTTTGGCCCGGTGCGGTCCCGGCCATCCTGTCCGGTCCGAGCTTCGCCGCCGATATCGCGCGCGGGTTGCCGACGGCGCTGACATTGGCAGCGCGCGAGGCGGATCTGGCGCAGGATCTGGCCGAGGCGCTGAGTTCTGCCTCCTTTCGCATCTATCACGGCGTCGACATCCGTGGCGTCGAGATCGGCGGAGCCGCGAAGAACGTGCTGGCGATCGCAGCGGGGATCGCGATCGGGCTTGGCTATGGCGAGAGCGCCCGTGCCGCGCTGGTGGCGCGCGGCTTTGCCGAGCTCAGGCGCTTCGGCGAGGCTTTTGGTGCGCAGCCGGAGACGCTGATGGGGCTTTCGGGGCTGGGCGATGTCGTGCTCTCCTGCGCTTCGGCGCAGTCACGCAATTTCGCCTATGGATTGGCGCTCGGCCAGGGCAAGACACCGACCGAAGCCGCTGGAGGCAAACTGGCCGAGGGTGCCTTCACGACGTCCGTCTTGGCAGAGATGGCGCAGGCACGCGGCATCGAGACGCCGATCGCCGAGGCCGTTGCGGCCATTATCGCCGAACGCATTGGCGTTCGCGAAGCGGTCACGGGATTGCTGGCGCGACCGGTCCGGGCGGAGAACTGAGTTGGCGCGAAAGCCTCTGCGACGCGCGCTCCTATTGTTGAGCGCAGGTCTCGTGCTTGCCCTGGGGCTGGAGTTCCTGCAGATCGCCCGGACGGTCCCCGAACTCGCGGCTCCCGATGAACAGGCGACCCGTGTCCTCATAGAGAAAGCCGCACGCCAGCTGACCTTGGAACGGGATGGTCGCGTATTGGCACGGTATGCGGTGGCGCTGGGTTCGGATCCGGTCGGCGACAAGGTGAAGGAGGGCGACGGCCGGACTCCGGAAGGCGTCTACGACATCGATTTCAAGCACCCGCGCAGCCGCTATCACCTCGCGCTTCGCATCTCCTATCCTGATCGTCTGGATCGTGAGGATGCCAAGCGGGCAGGTGTTGCCCCCGGTGGCGACATCATGATCCATGGCATTCGCAACGGACTTGGCTGGCTGGGCCGCCTGCACCTCGGCCGCGACTGGACGGATGGCTGCATTGCGGTCACCAATGCCGAGATTCGCGGGATCTGGGCTCGGGTTGCGCAAGGGACTCCGGTCGAGATCCGACCGTAACGCAGCTAAGTGGCAGAGGCAGCAATGGCAGGCGACTGGTCAGACCTGAGCAAGCGGGTGGCGCGCGGCGTTGCCGAGGTACGGAAGACCACCGGCTCGGAGCTGGTTGCCGAGAGCATGCCGGTGGCGTTGGCCGGGCGTGTGCCCGCCGGGCCGGTAATCCAGCATCGACGGCGGCGCGGCGACGACACCCACCGCTTCGTGCTGATTCTGCCTTTCGGCGAAGGCGAGGTCAGGGTCGAACTCGGCCCGCAGGATTATGCAGCGCTGACGCGCGAGATGGTGCGTTTCTGGAACGAACAGGGCGAGGCCGCGCTGCGTCCGCCTGCTCCGACGAAAGAGGATGACGTCTGATGGCTCACTGGCTGGTCAAATCCGAACCGTCCGTCTGGTCCTGGGACGACCAGGTCAAAGCGGGTGCCAAGGGCACGCACTGGGATGGCGTGAAGAATCATACGGCCAAGCTCAACCTGATGGCGATGAAGCTCGGCGACCAGGTCTTCTTCTACCACTCGAACGAGGGGCTCGAGGTCGTTGGCATCGTCGAGGTCATCAAGGAGCACTATATCGCCAACCCGGGCGAGCCCTGGGTCTATGTCGACTTCAAGGCGGTGAAGCCGCTGCCGAAGCCTGTGACCCTTGCTCAGGTGAAGGCCACGCCGGAACTCGCCAAGATGGCGCTGGTCACGTCCTTCCGCCTCTCGGTCCAACCGGTGGCCGATGATGAATGGGCACTGGTCTGCAAGATGGGCGGGCTCTGAAAATATAGCGCGCTCTGAGCCCCTCTTGCGGTCGCAGAGGTGAAGCCATAACTATACCGTCCGGACGGTATAGTTATGGAGGTTCGATTTGCGTAGCAGCAAGAAGGCGGCGTTGCTCGAGGCAGCGGGCGCGATCGTCGTCGGGGGCGGCATCGACGCCCTGACTTTCGACAGGCTCGCAGCCGAAACCGGCGTGAGCAAGGGCGGTATTCTCTACCATTTCCCCGACAAGGAGCGCCTTCTCATCGCTCTGGTCGAGGGCATCGTCAGCCTTGTCGATCTTGCGATCGCCGAGGAACGCGCGAGCAATGCCGAACCCGATGGGCCGGGCCGCTGGCTGCGCGCCTATATCCGCATTGCTTTCACTGACGGAGGCGATGTCGATCGGCTGCTCGGGATCCTGCTGGCCGGATTGCCACCGGAGTCGCCGGCGTTGGTGCCCCTGCTCAGTGCCGACCGTCGCTGGCTCGAAGCCGCCTGTTCCGATGGTCTGCCGCGCGGGCTGGCGATCGCCATCCGCCTTGCCGTCGACGGCGCGTTCGTCACAAAGCTCGACCCTGCCGATGTGGCGGCTGCGCGCGAGGCGCTCCTGACGCTGACCGAGACCGCACAATGACACCTGCGTCTGGCGCGACACCGGGGCGCGACCCGGCCATCGATGCGATCAGGGGCATCGCCCTGTTTGGCATCCTCGTCGTCAACCTGCCCTTCTTCGCCATGCCGTTCGGTTTCGGCGGCGATTGGTGGCGCTCCGCCTTTCCCGGCGCCCTGGATCGTCTTGCAGTGTTCCTGATCCAGGCCCTGTTCGAAGCGAAGTTCGTTCTGATCTTCTCGTTTCTGTTCGGCTATGGCGCGGCACGGCAGATCGCAACCAATGGCGAAGGGCGCTATCGGCGTCGCCTGCTCGCACTCGGATTGCTCGGCGTCGCCCATGGGCTGCTGCTCTTCGCAGGAGACATCCTTCTCGCCTACGCGCTTCTTGGATTGATCCTGCCGCTCGCGGCGCGCTGGTCGCTGGGACGTCTGCTCAAGGCGGCTGCCCTGACGTGGCTGCTGGCGATCTTGACCCATGCCCTGCTTGCAATCGTCGGCATCGTCGAGCCCGATCCGGCCACCGGTGCGGATGCCGCCGTCGTTGCGGTGCATCGTTCCGGCGATTTCCTGGCGATCGCGCGCTATCGGCTGATGGAATGGGCGATCTTCTACGGGCTGGCACCCTTGATCACCTTGCCGCATGTCGCGGGCATGTTCTTCCTCGGCATGGCCGCCTTCCGCCATCTCGGCACCGCCTCGCTGAGCAGCCTCGCCGTACCGGGCGCGGCGTTGGCGCGCTTTCTCTGGCTGCCCGCCCTCGTCGGCAATGTCGCTTACGCTGCGGTGGCGATGGCGCCTCCCGGCCCGGCGAAACCGGCCTTTGCTGCAGCGGAGCTCATCCTGCGCGGCGTCTTCCCGCCGCTGATGAGCCTGGTGATGATCGGCGCCGGCCTGAGCTTCTTCAACCGGCCGCTCGGCATCCGCATCGGCCGGATCTTTCAGGCGGATGGCCGCCTGTCCCTTTCGCTTTACATGTCCGAGTCGATCGTCTGCGTGCTGATCTTTCTCGGCTATGGTCTTGGGCTTTACGGGCGCCTCGGGCCGGCGGCCTGCATGCTTGCGGCAGCCGTCATCTATGCGTTGCTGCTGGTGCTGGCGTCGCTATGGTCGCGGACCTTCAGCAAGGGGCCGTTCGAGTGGTTCGTCGAGCGCATGGCAGGGCCGCGTCGGTTGCGGCAATGACGGCCAATAGTGCGCGATAACGGGCAATATTGCGCCTTGCCGACCTCTCCGACCCTCGCCAAAAGTCTTTGAAACCAAAGTGCGAGGGCGCGCGGCTTGCCGCCGCTCTTTCGCGCTTTATGATGCGCGCAATTCGAAAGAAGCGGTCGTTATTTGCCGAGGAATCCGGCACTCATGCCATGAGCCGCGACGAAGATGGGCTGATGCGGTCCAAGTCCGGGGAGAAGTCTTCTATGTCCGACAAGATCTATGACGTGCCGGCCGCCTGGGCCAAAAAGGCGTATCTGAACGACGCCAAATACAAGAAGATGTACGCGGCCTCGATCAAGGACCCCGACAAGTTCTGGGCCGAGCACGGCAAGCGGATCGACTGGTTCAAGCCGTTCAGCAAGGTGCGGAACGTCAGCTACAAGCCGGGCAAGGTCTCGATCAAATGGTATGAAGACGGCACCACGAACGTCTCCTACAACTGCGTCGACCGGCATCTGGCGACGCGCGCCAAGCAGACGGCCATCATCTGGGAAGGCGACGATCCGTCGGAATCCAAGAAGATCAGCTACGGCCAGCTCTATACCGAGGTCTGCAAGTTCGCGAATGTGCTGAAGGCGCAGGGCGTCAAGAAGGGCGATCGCGTCACGATCTACATGCCGATGATCCCGGAGGCGACCTATGCCATGCTCGCCTGCGCGCGGCTCGGCGCGGTGCACTCGATCGTCTTCGGCGGCTTCTCTCCGGATTCGCTGGCCGGTCGCATCGCTGATGCGACCTCGGACGTGGTGATCACGGCGGATGAAGGCCTGCGCGGCGGGCGCAAGGTGCCGCTCAAGGTCAATGTCGATGCGGCGGCCGAGAAGGCCCCCGTCAAGACCGTGATCGTGGTAAAGCGGACCGGCGGCGATGTCGCGATGCAGGAGGGGCGTGACGTCTGGTATCACGAGGAGGCGGCGAAGGTCTCCGGGCATTGTCCGCCGGTCGAAATGAAGGCGGAGGACCCGCTTTTCATCCTCTACACCTCGGGCTCGACGGGTAAGCCCAAGGGCGTCCTGCACACCACCGCCGGCTATCTCGTCTATGCCTCGATGACGCATCAATACGTCTTCGATTACCATGATGGCGACATCTACTGGTGCACGGCCGATGTCGGCTGGGTCACCGGGCACAGCTATATCGTGTACGGCCCGCTGGCGAATGGCGCGACGACGCTGATGTTCGAGGGCATCCCGACCTATCCGACGATCTCGCGTTTCTGGGAGGTCGTCGATAAGCACAAGGTCAACATCTTCTACACGGCGCCGACTGCCATCCGCTCGCTGATGGGCGCCGGCGAGGAGCCGGTGAAGAAGACCAAGCGCAAGTCGCTGCGCCTGCTCGGCTCGGTCGGCGAGCCGATCAATCCGGAGGCCTGGGAGTGGTATCACCGCGTCGTCGGGGATGATCGCTGCCCGATCGTCGATACCTGGTGGCAGACCGAGACGGGCGGAATCCTGATCACGCCGCTGCCCGGTGCGACCAAGCTCAAGCCCGGTTCGGCCACGCGGCCCTTCTTCGGCGTCAAGCCGGAGATCGTCGATGCCGAGGGCAAGGTGCTGGAGGGGGCGACCGAAGGCAATCTGGTGATTGCCGAGAGCTGGCCCGGCCAGATGCGCACCGTCTACGGCGACCACAAGCGCTTCGAGGAAACCTATTTCGCCACCTATCCGAACAAGTATTTTACCGGTGACGGCTGCCGGCGCGACGCAGACGGCTATTACTGGATCACCGGCCGCGTCGACGACGTGATCAACGTGTCCGGCCACCGCATGGGCACGGCGGAGGTCGAATCGGCACTGGTCGCGCATCCGAAGGTTTCGGAGGCCGCGGTGGTCGGCTATCCCCACGACATCAAGGGGCAGGGCATCTATGCCTATGTCACGCTGATGCAGGGAGAGGCGTCGAGCGAGGCGCTGCGCAAGGAACTGGTCGCCCATGTGCGCAAGGAGATCGGTCCGATCGCCTCTCCGGATCTGATCCAGTTCGCGCCCGGCCTGCCGAAGACGCGGTCCGGCAAGATCATGCGCCGTATCCTGCGCAAGATCGCCGAGGACGAGTTCGGCGCGCTCGGCGATACGTCGACGCTGGCCGATCCGGCCGTGGTCGACGACCTGATTTCCAACCGTCAGAACAAGCGCAAGGCGGGTTGAGGTCGGCCAAAGCATCGGTGCGAAGAGCGGATAGCGGCTTTCGCGCCGATGCAAACGCAAGAAGGTCAGATGATCTGATCGCTCGGACATCGTGCCCGGC
Organism: Allobosea sp. 2KB_26; assembly: GCF_052115715.1. Taxonomy (NCBI): domain Bacteria; kingdom Pseudomonadati; phylum Pseudomonadota; class Alphaproteobacteria; order Hyphomicrobiales; family Alloboseaceae; genus Allobosea; species Allobosea sp. 2KB_26. The sequence continues at coordinate 1,507,352 of NZ_JBFRHE010000001.1, read as the reverse complement.
CTTGTGGCGCGCATGACGTCTGAGGATGCATTTGCGGGGAGACGGTAATGGTCGGGACACGCCTGACCATGGCGGCTCAGTCAGCCTTCGCAACGTCCTTGCGCTTGCTGGTGCCGGGCATCTTCCGCCCGTACAATTCGAGCCTGTGGCGGACGATCTCATAGCCGAGCTCGGCCGCGATCTTGGCCTGCAGTGCCTCGATCTCCGGCGACGAGAATTCGACGACCTGACCGGTCTCGACATCGATCAAATGATCATGATGATGCTGGTCTGCGTGCTCATAGCGCGAGACGCCGTCCTCGAAGGCGTGGCGTTCGATCGCGCCTTGAGTCTCCAGCAGCTTCATCGTCCGATAGACCGTCGACAGCGACAGGGTCGGGTCGTGCGCGAAGGCGCGCGTGAAGATGCCCTTGGCGTCGGGGTGGTCGTCGGCCTCGGCCAGCACGCGCAGAATCAGCCGGCGCTGCTGCGTCATTCGCAGTCCCGCCCGCCTGAGCTCCTCCTCGAAGAGGGCTACCCGTTTGTCGATTCCCTTCATGCCATCGGGATAGCATGTTGAGACGCATTCGCAAAAATTGAGGCTTATCGCAAATCATTCGCAATTGCGTTGACAGATGCAAGTGATTTGCATTAGCTAAACGGATCGAGCCTGTAGCAGGAGAGATCATGCCTTCGCGTCGCCGCTTCACGATTCTGGCCGCCGCCATTGCCTTCGCGGCCGGATCTGCCGCAACGAGCCAGGTGGTGTTGGCTCAGGGGGGACAGACCAAGCCGCTGCGCGTCGTCACGACCTTCACGGTGATCCAGGACATCGCGCAGAACGTCGCGGGCACCGCAGCGATCGTGGAATCGATCACCAAGCCCGGTGCCGAGATTCATGATTATCAGCCGACGCCGCTCGATGTGGTGAAGGCGCAATCGGCCGATCTCGTGCTCTGGAACGGCTTGAATCTCGAGCGCTGGTTCGAGCGCTTCTTCGAGAACGTCAAGAATGTGAAGAGCGCGGTCGTGACCGAAGGCATCGTGCCGATGGGCATCAAGGAGGGGCCCTATGAGGGCAAGCCCAATCCGCATGCCTGGATGTCGACGGCGAGCGCGCTGATCTATGTCGAGAACATTCGAAAGGCGCTCGCGGCTGCGGACCCCGCGAATGCCGAGACTTATTCCAGGAACGCGACGTCCTATTCCGAGCAGATCAAGGCGATCGACGCGCCGTTGCGAGCCCGGCTCGACAAGGTGCCGGAAGGCAGGCGCTGGCTCGTCTCCAGCGAAGGCGCCTTCAGCTATCTCACGCGCGATTTTGGCTGGAGGGAAGCCTATCTCTGGCCGATCAACGCCGATGAACAGGGCACGCCGCAGCAGGTGCGGCGCCTGATCGACCTCGTTCGCAAGAACAAGATTCCCGCTGTTTTCAGCGAGAGCACGATCTCCGACAAGGCAGCCAAGCAGGTCGCCCGCGAAACCGGAGCGGCTTATGGCGGCGTCCTCTATGTCGACTCGCTCTCTGCCGAGAACGGGCCGGTGCCGACCTATCTGAAGCTGCTGGAGGCAACCGTCGACACGATCGCGAAGGGGTTCGGGCAGTGAACATTCATGTGACTGGCCGACCGGGCGCGCTTGGTCTGGCACCCTCGATCACGGTCGAGGGCGTGACGGTGCGCTACAGCAATGGCGTGACCGCGGTGAACGATGCCTCCTTTGCCCTCGGTGCGGGCACGATTTGCGCGTTGGTGGGCATCAATGGCTCGGGCAAGTCGACCCTATTCAAGACGCTCATGGGATTTCTTAAGCCGGCTCAGGGCCGCGTCGCGATCGCGGGACTGGAGGTGCGGCAGGCGTTGAAGCGCGGGCTCGTCGCCTATGTGCCGCAGTCCGAGGAGGTCGACTGGAGCTTTCCGGTTCTCGTCGACGATGTCGTGATGATGGGACGTTACGGCCATATGGGCCTGATGCGCATGGCCCGGCGCGCCGACAAGGAGGCCGTCGAGGAGGCGCTCGCGCGCGTCAATATGGTGGATTTCCGGCGCCGCCAGATCGGAGAACTCAGCGGCGGTCAGCGCAAGCGCGTCTTTCTCGCGCGGGCGTTGGCTCAGGGCGGGCAGGTCATCCTGCTGGACGAGCCCTTCACCGGTGTCGACGTCAAGACAGAGGATGCGATCGTCGGCCTGATGCGGGAATTGCGATCCGAAGGGCGGCTGATGCTGGTTTCGACCCATAATCTCGGCTCGATCCCGGATTTCTGCGACCAGGTTGTGATCTTCAACAAGACCGTTCTTGCGGCCGGCCCGACCGGGACCACCTTCACGGAAGCCAATCTGCAACGGGCCTTCGGGGGCGTGCTCCGGCATTTCCGGCTAGGGGGCGCGCAACTCCATGACGATGCCGACGACCGGCGCGTCACCGTCCTGACCGACGACGAACGTCCGCTCGTGCTCTATGGCGAGCGCGATCACGAGGTGGTTGTCGACGCCAGCAGGGATGTTGTCCGGTGATCGACCTCATGCTCGAACCCTTTGCCTACCAGTACATGGTCAAGGCCATCTGGGTCTCAGCGCTGGTTGGCGGCGTCTGCGCCTTCCTGTCCTGCTATCTGATGCTCAAGGGCTGGTCGCTGATGGGCGACGCATTGGCGCATGCGATCGTGCCCGGCGTCGCGCTCGCCTATCTGCTGAAGCTGCCCTATGCCGCCGGTGCCTTCCTCTCCGGCCTGCTGGCGGCGCTCGCCATGTCCCTGGTCCGGGTGCGCACGCAATTGCGGGAGGATGCGGTGATCGGCATCGTCTTCACCACGTTCTTTGCTGCGGGGCTGCTGATCGTCTCGATCAACCCGACTTCGGTGAATGTCCAGTCGATCGTGCTCGGCAACATCCTGGGTATCTCCGACGAGGACGTCGTCCAGGTCGCGATCATCGCCTTCGTCTCCCTGGTGATCCTGATCGCACGCTGGAAGGACCTGATGCTGGTCTTCTTCGACGAGAACCAGGCACGCAGCGTCGGGCTCTCGCCGACGCGGCTGAAAATCCTCTTCTTCGTGCTGCTCAGCGCCTGCACGGTGGCAGCCCTGCAGACGGTCGGCGCCTGCCTCGTGATCGCCATGGTGGTGACGCCGGGCGCAACCGCCTACCTGCTGACCGACCGCTTCGGTCGCTTGATCATCATTGCGGTTGCGATGGGCGTCGCGACCAGCGCGATCGGCGCCTATGCCAGCTATTTTCTCGACGGGTCAACCGGTGGGCTGATCGTCGTCTTCCAGACCGTCCTGTTTCTGCTCGCGTTCATCTTCGCGCCGAAGCACGGCCGGCTCGCAGCGCGCCGGGCGGCCCGGGCCCTTCCGGAGCACGCCGCATGAGCCTGATCGAAACCTGGTTCCTTTCGCCGTTCGCGCATGAGTTCATGCAGCGGGGGCTGATCGTCGCGGTGCTGGTCGGCCTCGTCTGCGCGGTGCTTTCCTGCTTCCTCGTGCTCAAGGGCTGGTCGCTGATGGGCGACGCGGTCTCGCATGCGGTGCTGCCCGGCATCGTGCTCGCCCATATCCTGAGCTTGCCGCTGGCGATCGGCGCCTTCGCTGCCGGGCTCGGCTGCTCCGTCGGTATCGGCTACCTCAAGCAGAACAGCCGGGTGAAGGAGGACACGGTGATGGGCATCGTCTTCTCCGGCATGTTTGCGCTGGGGCTGGTGCTCTTCGTCAAGGTCGATAGCGACCAGCACCTGATGCACATCCTGTTCGGCAACATGCTGGGTGTCCGCTGGGCCGATATCGCGGAGACGGCGCTGATCGCGGTGCCGACCATCGCGATCATGCTGGCGAAGCGGCGCGATTTTCTGCTCGTCTCTTTCGATCCGGCTCATGCGCGCGCCATTGGCCTGCCGGTCGCAGCGCTGCATTTCGGTTTGCTGATTCTGTTGGCGCTGACGATCGTCGCGGCACTCAAGGCGGTCGGCATCATCCTGGTGGTTGCGATGCTGATCGCGCCGGGCGCCATTGGCTACCTCATGACGCGCCAGTTCGACCGGATGCTGCTGGTAGCCACTGGCGTTGCAACCGTATCGAGCGTGCTCGGCACGCTCCTGAGCTTTCATCTCGATGCCGCGACCGGTCCATGCATCGTCGTGGTCCAGGCCGGCTTCTTCCTCGCGGCGCTCGCCCTCAATCTCTGGCGCGCCTCGCGACGCGCCAGTCTCAGCGTCAGCATCTCACGGGTGCAATGATGCTCACGCGGCCTTGGTCTGGTTTCTGGCCAAGGTCGGAACGATGCCGGCCAGGATCTCGTAGGAGCGCTTGCGAGCGCCGTGATCGTGGATCGGCGCCGTGACCATCACCTCGTCGGCCCCCGTCGCATCCAGGAACCCATCGAGCTGACGCTTCAGGCTTTCCGGCGAGCCGACGAAGGCGTAGCGCAGCATCTGCGAGACATGTGCCTTCTCGGCCGGGGACCAGTAGCTTTCGATATCGTCGATCGGTGGCTGCAGCTTGCCGCGGGTGCCGCGGATCATGTCGATGAAGCGCTGCTGGACCGAGGTGAAGAGATAGCGAGCCTCTTCATCCGTATCGGCGGCAATGACGTTGATGCCCGGCATCGCGTAGGGCCGATCCAATTGCTCCGAGGGCTTGAAGCGCTCGCGGTAGATCGCAAGCGCCTGTATCAGCGCGTCTGGGGCGAAATGCGAGGCAAAGGCGTAGGGCAGGCCGAGTTCTGCAGCGAGCTGCGCGCCGAACAGGCTGGAACCCAGGATCCAGAGCGGCACCTCCGTGCCTCCCCCTGGCACGGCCTGCACCACTTGCCCGGGCTGTACCGGTGCGAGGAAAGCCTGCACCTCGAGCACATCCTGCGGAAAGCTGTCCGAGGCCATCGGGTCGCGTCGCAGGGCCCGGACCGTGCGCTGGTCGGTGCCCGGAGCGCGGCCGAGGCCGAGATCGATCCGGCCTGGATAGAGCGATTCCAGCGTTCCGAACTGCTCGGCAATGACGAGAGGCGCGTGGTTGGGCAGCATGATGCCGCCGGCGCCGAGGCGGATGGTCTTGGTTCCAGCGGCGAGATAGCCGATCACCACCGCCGTCGCGGCGCTGGCGATGCCGACCATGTTGTGATGCTCGGCGACCCAGTAGCGGCGATAGCCGAGCGCCTCGGCGTGGCGGGCAAGGTCGAGAGAATTGCGCAGAGCGTCGCCGGGCTCTTGCCCCTCGATCACCGGGGAGAGGTCGAGGACCGAGAAATCAACCATGCAGCGCTCCTGCGTATCGACGCCCGGCTCATCATGCCGCGCCCGTGGCAGATGGGAGCGCTACCGGCTTGCGTCCAGCCCTTTCGCGATCTGGCATGGCGCCAATGCAGAAGCGTTCTGGCGAGATGATCCATCCGCGACGCGGCACACTGGACGGCGGCACGAAACGGCTCCAGAAGGGCGCAATTGATGCGGCGGAGTGAGATATGAAGCAGGAGATCAAGCAAATCTCGGCAGAGCTCCTGATCCGCAACGGCTACCAGGGCTTCCGCTTCCGGGATGTCGCAGACGTCCTCAACACGACGCGCGCGAACATCCACTACTACTACGGCAACAAGCTCAACCTCGCCGAAGAGGTGATCGTCGACTATGTCGAGCAGACGCTGGCGAACTGGGAGGCGAACTGGCGCAGCGACAAGAGCTTTGAAGACAAGATCCATGGCATGATGGAGTCGAATCGTCAGCGCTATCTCCGCTACAATCCAACGGCCACGACCGCCAATCCCTGGAGCCTGATTGGCCGGATGCGGCTGGAGCAGGATGTGATCGGCCCGAAGGCGCGTGAGGCGCTGGCGCAATTCGGCGCGACGCTCGAGAACCTCGTGGTTGCCGGAATAGATCAGGCCGTGGCACGGGGTGAGTTTTCGAACGACATCCCGCGCGGTGATATCGCGCTGCAACTGGTCGCCATCGCCAATAGCGCCGGGCCGATCACGCAGGATGGCGGGAATTTCGATCGGCTCGAACAGCTCTATCGCTCATTCAGCCGCATCGTGCACCATGCCTATGGGCAAAGGCGGGCCTAGCGGCCGGCCTATGGAACGCCGCAGCGGGAGGAGCGTTTCATCTCGTGTCCCGGCGCGCATCGCGACAATCGGGATCCGAAGCGGGGGATGTCATGGCGAGCGCAGTCAAGAAGCCCAGTCCGGCCGCCCAGAGCCTGCGCCAGGAGCGGGCGGAGCAACGGAAGGCGGAACGCGGGAAGGGCAAGGACTCCGATCTGAACGATGCTCTTCGGGCGACCTTTCCGGCCAGCGATCCTGTTGCATTGGAAAGCCCGACGAGAACAGGCGCGGCGAAGCGGACGTGATCCCGCGGCTTAAGCTTCGGCGATAGCTTGCATACATATTTTTCGGATATTTAGGTCTATTCCGAATGCATTGGTTGAGGTCGCCTGCATCGGCATGGCCTTGCATGCAAAATATGAGAGGCGTTGACGCCCTGCCGAGGCGCACCCATAGTCGGCGTCCTTGTCGCCAACGCCTGCCGAGCCATGCCCCGCCCGACGCCTTCCACCGCCCTTGCGAAACTGCGTGTTCTCGATCTCTCCCGTGTGCGGGCCGGGCCGACCTGCGCTCGCGTCTTTGCGGATTTCGGTGCCGATGTGATCAAGGTCGAAAGCCCGCCGGGGCTCGATCCGAACGAGAACATGAGCGGTGCGCGGCATGGCTATGACATGCAGAACCTGCACCGCAACAAGCGCTCGCTGACGCTGAACCTGAAGACTGCCGAGGGCAAAGCGATCCTGCTCAAGCTGATCGAGAGTGCCGATCTGCTGATCGAGAATTTCCGCCCCGACGTGAAGGACAGGCTCGGGCTCGATTTCGACACGCTGCACAGGCTCAATCCGCGCCTGATCCTGGTTTCGGTCTCCGGATTCGGCCAGAGCGGTCCCTACCGGACCCGCGCCGGCTTCGACCAGATCGCCCAGGGGATGGGCGGAATGATGTCTGTTACCGGCTTGCCGGGGCAGGGGCCGGTACGGGCCGGAATTGCCGTCGCAGATTCGGCTGCGGGCCTCTATGGCGCGCTTGGCGCGCTGGTTGCGATCGCCGAGCGCGAGACGTCGGGGCTCGGTCAGTGGGTCCAGACCTCCCTGCTCGAAGCCCAGATCGCGATGATGGATTTCCAGGCTGCGCGCTTCCTGGTCGAAGGGACGGTGCCGCCGCAGGCCGGGAACGATCACCCCTATTCGACGCCGATGGGCGTCTACGCGACGAGGAACGGCCATATCAATATCGGGGTCGGCGCCGAGGGCCATTGGCGCTCCTTCTGCAAGGCGATCGGTCATCCCCAACTCGGCGACAACCCGGTCTATGACAGCATGGAGAAGCGCTACGACAAGCGCCCTGAACTGCGGGTCATCATCGAGAGCATCCTGACCCAGAGGGACTCGGCGCATTGGCTTGCCGCCTTCGAGGAGCATGCCGTTCCGGCCGGACCGATCTATGCCGTCGACGAGATGTTCGAGGACCCGCAGGTGCAGCATCTCGGCATCGCACAGCCGGTCAGCCATCCGATCCTTGGGGATTTCAGGGTGGTGGGCGAGCCGGTCGGCTTGTCGCGGACACCCGCCGGCGTCGTGTCGCCGACGCCGGAGGCAGGGGAGCACAATGCCGAGATCCTGGCCGAACTCGGCTACGGTTCGGGCGCTGTCGCGCGGTTGCGCGAAGCCGGGGCGATCTGAAGGAGCAGTGGGCTGATGAACGACGAGATTCTCTACGATCTGAAGGACGGGGTCGGCACCATCACCCTCAACCGTCCGCAGGCCCGCAACGCGCTGACCTTCGGGATGTATGACCGCATCGCCGCGATCTGCGGCGACATCGAGGGCCATGGTTCACCCAAGGTGCTGGTCCTGACCGGGGCCGGGGACAAAGCCTTTGCTGCAGGCACGGACATCTCGCAGTTTCGTGCCTTCGCCAAGCCAGAGGATGCCCTCAACTACGAGACGCGGATCGAGGAGATCATCACCACGATCGAGAGCTGCCCGATTCCGACAATCGCGGCGATCTCGGGCGCCGTGACCGGCGGCGGAGCCGCCATCGCCTGTGCCTGCGATCTCCGAGTCGCGACACAGTCGGCCCGCTTCGGCTTCCCGATCGCGCGCACGCTCGGCAACTGCCTGTCGATGAACAACCTCGCCCGGCTTGCCTCGCTGCTTGGGCCCGCGCGGGTCAAGGACATGGTCTTCACGGCTCGGTTGATCGAGGCGGAGGAAGGCCACCGCGCCGGCCTCTATGGTGAACTGGTGGCCGATCATGCGGCTCTGCTCACGCGGGTCGCAGAGCTGGCGCAGACCATCGCGGGCCACGCGCCGCTGACGATGCGGGCCACCAAGGAAGGCCTGCGCCGGATCGCCGCTGCACGCGGCCATGCCGATGACGAGGATCTCGTCCTGATGTGCTATATGAGCGCCGATTTCCGCGAGGGCATGGAAGCCTTCCTGGCCAAGCGCGCGCCCAGCTGGCAAGGGCGATAGGGCAGCCTGTCAGGGCGCCTCGCGCCCATCATCGCCCTCCCGCGTTGGCGTTTCCGGCGCTTCCTCCGCCGCCGGGCTCGCGGCAGCGAGGATGGCGGCGAGGCTATTGGCAAAATGGACCTCGATGAGCCGGGCCAGGCCCTCGCCATCGCGGGAGACGAGGGCGGCGAGCATCGCATCATGCTCCTGCATCGCCGCTTTCCAGCGCGTGGGCTGCAGGTTCGGAAGGTATTTCGCGCGCTCGATGCGGGCGGACAATCCTTCCCAGGCTTCGAGCAGGGCTGCGTTGCGGGACGCCTCGACAAGCGCCCGATGTATCTGCTGGTTGAGCGCGAAATACTCCAGCTGCTCGGCGCGCGCCTGATGCCGCATCATCCGGTAATGCAGCATGCCGATCTCGGCGACGGCCTCGTCCGAGATGGTCTTGCAGGCGAGCCGCGCAGCCAGGGCTTCCAGGGTGCTGACGACCTCGTAGAGCCCCAGGATATCGTCCAGGGTCAGCGAGGCGACTTCGGCGCCGCGATTTTGCGTCAACCTCACCAATCCCTGCGCGGCCAGGGTGCGCAGCGCCTCCCGCAACGGCGTACGCGAGACGCCGAGCTGTTCGCAGATCTCCTGCTCCCGCAGCTTCTGCCCGGCCGGCAATTCGCCGGTGATGATCATCCGGCGCAGCGTTGCGACCGTGGCGCCATGCAGTCGCCCCTTGCGACCAGGCTGAGGGCTGGCGGTTTCCGGAACCAGCGTGGGCGTCGTGGTCATGAGGCCTCGGGTCACGGGCGGAACCTCGCCCTCCGTCCCAGCACGTCTCGCAGGGCCCCTGATCTGTAGGCAAGGCAGCGGCCCCGAACAAGCGGGGCCGCAAGCGCGGGTAGGTTGCTGTCCTGCCCGCAGGGTTCTCGGTCGTGTCAGCCGTAGAGATATTTCGGCAACCAGAGCGCGATTCCCGGGAAGACATAGACCAGCACCATCGCGAACAGCACGATCAGCAGATAGGGCATCACGCCGGAGAAGATCTGATTGATGGTCACGTGCGGCGGCGCGATGCCCTTCAGATAGAAGGGGGCCATCGCCACTGGCGGGGAGAGGAACGAGGTCTGGATATTCAGCGCGATCAGGATGCCGAAGAACAGCGGGTCGATATTGAAGAACTGCAGCAGCGGCAGGAAGATCGGCACGAAGATCACGATGATCTCGGTCCATTCCAGCGGCCAGCCGAGCACGAAGATGATCAACTGCGCGACGATCAGGAACATCGTCGGCGACAGGTTCAATGCCGTGACCAGATCCTTGATCGGTTCGTGCCCGCCGAGAATCGCGAAGATCGACGAGAAGATATAGGAGCCGACGAAGAGCCAGCAGACCATCGCCGAGGTGCGCGCCGTCAGGATGACCGATTCCCTGACCTTGCCGAAGGAGAGCGAGCGATAGGCCGCGGCCAGGATCAGGCTGCCGAGCGAACCGATGGCGGCGGCCTCGGTCGGCGTCGCGAGCCCGAAGAAGATCGCGCCGAGCACGGACATGATCAGGATGGTGAGCGGAAAAAAGCTGGTCATCAGCGCCCAGATGACCTTGCTCCAGGGCACGTCCGTCTGTTCCTTCGGCAGCCTTGGCGCCAGCGCCGGGTTGAGGGTGCAGCGGATGATGACATAGACCATATAGAGGCCGGCGAGCAGCAGCCCGGGGAAGAGCGCGCCCGCATAGAGCTTCGGGACCGAGACGCCCGCTGTCGCGCCATAGAGGATCAGCATGACGCTCGGCGGAATCAGGATGCCGAGACAGCCGCCGGCACAGACGACGCCGGCCGAGAGCTTCACATCGTAGCCGGCCCGAAGCATGGCCGGGAAGGCGAGCAGCCCCATCAGCGTGACCACCGCCCCGACGATACCGGTCGCGGTCGCGAAGATCGCGCAGGTCGCGAGCGTCGCGATAGCGAGTGAGCCAGGCACGTTGCCGAGCGCGATCTGGATCGAGTGGAACAGCCTGTCGAGGATGTTCGCCCGCTCGATGATGTAGCCCATGAATATGAAGAGCGGGATCGAGACCAGCACGTCGCTGGCCATGACCGAATAGGCTCGCTGCACGACCAGCGCGAAGACATTGTCGCCCATTGCCCAGTAGCCGAAGCCGACGCCCAGAGCCATCAGCGTGAAGGCGATGGGAAAGCCGAGCATGATGAAGACGATGAACAGGACGAGCATGACCACGCCCAGTTCGGGATTGCCCAGTCCGAACATCAAATCGATCCCTCGCGGGTTGCGGCTTCCTCGAGGATGAGCTTCTCGGTCTCCTCGACATCATGCAGGCGGGGGGGCCATTCGCCTGTGCGCAGGCAGATGACGCAGCGCGCGACCTCGGCGAGCCCCTGGAGGAACATCAGGACCCCGACGATCGGAATCAGCGACTTGAAATGATAGAGCGGCGGCCCGTTGGGCGAGTTCGAGGAGTGCTCCCCGATCATCCAGGAGAAGGCGGCGAACTTGTATCCGGCCCAGGCCAGCGCGATGATGCCGGGGAAGAAGAACAGAAAATAGAGCGCCAGATCGAGCCCGGCCTGCGTTCGCGGGGCCCATTGGCGATAGAGGAAATCGCCACGCACATGGGCGTTTCGCGCGAGCGCGTAGGGCCCGGCCAGCATGAACAGCGTGCCATAGAGGATATAGCTGACGTCGAAGGCCCATTCGGTCGGCGCGCGCAACACGTAGCGCGAGAAGACTTCGTAGCTGATCGCCAGGGTCAGGATCAGGATCGTCCAGCCGGCGAGTTTCCCGATGGCGGTATTGAACTTGTCGATCGCGAGGATGACGCCCATCAGATTCTCCACGGCGCGTTACGCAGCTTGTCGGCGCAAACGCCCGCCAGGCCGAACACGGCCGGCGGGCGCTTGGATGCGGGCAGAGGCTCAGGCCTTGAAGAAATGGGTGAAGGCCAGTTCGCGCGACGGTGTGTTGACGCGTTCATAGGCAACGGTGCGCTTGACCCAGGCCTTCTGCGACTCGACCACCTTCTTGAAGAAGGCGTTTTCGGCAGAGAGCTTGTCGAGCACCTTGTCCCAGGCGACGAGCTGGGCCTTGAGGATCACCTCGGGAGTCGGAACGACATTGACGCCCTTCGAGCGCAGCATGTCGAGATCCTTGGAATAGCGGTCGAGCGCCTTCCAGATCATGTCGGAGGAGGCTGCCTCCGCCGCATATTTGATGATCGCCTTCTGCTCGGAGGCGAGCGCATCGAACTTCGTCTTGTTGAAGATGAGCTCGAAGCTCTCGGCTGCCTGATGGTAACTTTGCAGCATGTAGACCTTGGCGACGTCCTGGAAACCAAGGATCGAGTCGGAGGAGGGATTGTTGAACTCGGCTCCGTCGATGACGCCGCGTTCGAGCGCCGGCACGATCTCGCCGCCGGCCAGAATCGTGACTGCGGCCCCCATTTCCTTCATCAGATCGGCGGCTAGGCCGACTGTGCGGTATTTCAGGCCCTTGAAGTCATCGGGGGTCTTGAGTTCCTTCTTGAACCAGCCAAGCGGCTGGCAGGGCATCGGCCCGCTGAGGAAGCCTACGAGATTGAGCTTCAGGGTCTGGCCGACCAGCTCGTTATAGAGCTCATAGCCACCGCCATGGTTCATCCATCCCAGGAAGCTGGTTGCGTCCCAGCCGAGTGACGGAGGTGTGCCGAAGAGCGAGAACGCCTTGTTCTTGCCGTACCAATAGGCGCAGACGCCATGCCCGCCATCGAGAATGCCGGCCGCGACCGCATCCTGCATCTGGAAAGCGGGGACGACTGCGCCCGCCGCGAGTACGTCCAGCTTCAGCCGGCCTCCGGACATGTCATTGACGCGCTTGGCGAAGTCACCGGCGAATTCATGGAAGATGTCCTTGGTCGGCCAGGTGGATTGGAACTTCCAGGTCACCGTTTGCGCGCGGCTGACCTGGGGCATGGCAATGGCACCAGCGCCCGCAAGTGTTGCGACCTTGAGGAAGCTGCGACGATTCGAGCGAGGCTTAGCGGTCTCCGTAGTCATGAATTCCCTCCCTGGTGGCGCCGCCATGTATCTGGCGTGTCGTTATTGCTGCCTGCTGGCCGCGATATCCCAGAGTTGCTGTATTCAGTTGCCGTGGCAAGCGATAGGCGTAATACTAAGGTCTTAGATCGCTGATCGCGATGGCCTTTGCAACTGGGCAAGACGGGAGCCGGCTATGCCGCTTCAGGGGCAAGGGAGTGCCGCTGCGTGAGCGGAGCGGGGGGAAGGGGCGGCCGACCCGCGCCGCAAACCGGCGATAAACGGCCGATTTCCGGAGCATTCCTGCGGGGGGGAGGGCCGGGAACGAGCCATGGCGCGCCCGGAAGGGCGGCTCTTGTGCTGCTGAGATAAAGTGCGATTGCTCGTCGCGGTGAAGGAGGAGCATTGCCAAAACAGAAAGAATGAGGCGCGCGTTATGCGCGGCTCATTCCTGGGTCGTCATCGAAAGCTCGAGGTCCTGCGACCTCGGGAGGCTTTGCTCAGCGACGGCCTTTGCCGGCGGCGCGCATCTGCATGTATTGTACAGCCTCGAGCAGAACCTTGCGGGGACGCTCGGCGTCGCGCTTGGCCTGTTCGGCCTTGCGGGCAGCCTCACGCACCAGTTCGGCCTGACGCTCGGCTTCCTCCTGGGCGGCGCGTTCGATCGCCGCGAGGCGCTCGGCCTCGACGCGGGCAGCGGCCTTTTCGGCGTCGCGGACAGCGCGTGCATCGGCAATGGCCTGGCGCTCCGCGCGGCGCTGCTGCATGATCGGGTCATCGGCCTTCGGCCGTGCCTGGAAACGCTCTAGCAGCGCCTTCTTGGCATTGGCGGAGTTGGACTGACGATCAGTGAAGCTGCGGTCGTTCGGGTTCTTCAAGGTCTACCTTCTTGGGTTGAACGGGCTCTAATTCGCGAGCCCGCGGGGGCAATAATCCAGAACGGGCCGGATGTGTATTGTAATCAGCGCGCAGGCGCTGCGCCTGCGGCGCGGGTCGGCTTCGCCTTGGGCTTCGGCGCGGCGATGAGGCCTTCGCGCTGAGCCAGCTTGCGAGCAGCCTTGCGGGCGCGGCGAACGGCGTCGGCCTTTTCGCGGGCGCGCTGCTCGGATGGCTTCTCATAAGCTGAGCGGCGCTTCATCTCACGAAAAACGCCTTCGCGCTGCAGTTTCTTCTTAAGCACTCGCAGCGCCTGGTCGACGTTATTGTCGCGGACGAGAACCTGCATCCTGGTTTCCTTCATTCGAAATGCGAAAACATCGCGCTGAACCCGGGCCCGAGATCCAGCGAAATCTTCGCAGCGTCATGTTGAAGCGCACCAGAAGGCCGCGCGCCGGTTGTTCGATCTGAGCGGGGAAGGTCGTCGGCGGGCACATTGACATGCGCAGGACCGCGGCGTTCGGCCGAATATCGACGGCCGCCATATGGCCTCTCGAACAGTGAATGTCAATGCAATTGCCGGGGTTCAGGCATGCTTTTGCATGGGCATGCATAGCCGAACGGGCAGCGCTGCGCTTTACAAGTGTCGGGTTTTCGCCAACAGGCAATCCTCGCTTCCGTTACTCGATCCTGGTCTTCTCCGTGAACACGCCGTCGCTGAGTCAGTTCCGCCGCATCGTGGTCAAGGTCGGTTCGGCCCTGCTGGTCGACCGTGAGCGTGGCCGGCTGCGCCAGGCCTGGCTCGCCGCGCTCGCCGAGGATCTCGCCGAACTGCACTTACGCGGCGCCGATGTGCTTGTCGTGTCGTCGGGGGCGATTGCGCTCGGCCGGACCGTGCTCAGACTTCCGAGCGGCCCGCTGCGCCTCGAAGAAAGCCAGGCTGCCGCAGCCGTCGGGCAGATCGCGCTGGCGCGGACATGGTCCGAGGCGCTGGGACATCATGGGCTGACGGCCGGCCAGATCCTGCTGACGCTGGCGGATACCGAGGAGCGCCGCCGCTATCTCAATGCGCGCGCCACGCTTGGCCGCCTGCTCGATCTGCGCGCGATTCCGGTGATCAACGAGAATGATACGGTCGCGACGACCGAAATCCGCTATGGCGACAATGATCGCCTCGCCGCACGTGTCGCGACCATGGCGGGCGCCGACCTGCTCGTGCTGTTCTCCGATATCGATGGGCTCTACACGGCGCCGCCGGGGCGGGACCCGGCTGCGCGCCATATCCCGCTGGTCGAGCGGATCACGCCCGAGATCGAGGCCATGGCGGGCGGAGCAGCGTCCGAGCTCTCCCGCGGCGGCATGCGCACCAAGATCGAGGCGGGCATGATCGCGGCGGCGGGCGGCACCCATATGCTGATCGCCGATGGGCGGACGAAGAATCCGCTCAGTGCGATCGTGGCTGGCGGGCGCTGCACCTGGTTTCTTTCGGCTTCAACGCCTGCGACGGCGCGCAAGACCTGGATCGCCGGCTCGCTCGAGCCGCGCGGCACCCTGCATGTCGATGCAGGGGCCGCTCGGGCCTTGCGCGGCGGCGCGAGCCTTCTGCCCGTCGGCGTCAGCCGGATCGAGGGCGAGTTCGCGCGTGGCGATGCCGTGCTCATTCGTGATCCGGATGGGCGCGTGCTCGGCCGCGGGCTGGTGGCCTATGATGCGGGGGAGGCGGGGCTCGTGCTTGGCAAGGCCTCGCGAGATATCGAGGCGATCCTCGGCTATCCCGGGCGCGCCGAGATGATCCACCGTGACGACATGGCGCTCGGTGTCGGCTAAGGTCGCCGGGCTGGGGAAACGGGTGAGTTGACGATGACTGGCGAAGGCGCGCTGCGCGTGGTTTCTGCAAGTGACAGCCAAGAGGATATCGGCACGGTCATGCATGGGCTCGGCCGGCAGGCCCGCGCCGCCGCTCGGCTCGTCGCGCTTGCATCGGCCGAGCAGCGCAACGCGGCGCTGATGGCGATGGCCGAGGCCCTGCGCGAGCGCGCGCCGGCGATCCTCGCCGCCAATGCACGCGACCTCGAGGAGGCGCGAGGCGCCGGCCAGAACGCCGCCTTCATCGACCGCCTCATGCTGGACGAGGCCCGGCTCGCGGCGGTTGCCGAGGCGGTTGCGAGCATCGCCCTGCTGCCCGATCCCGTCGGTCGGGTTCTCGCCAGCTGGACCCAGCCCAATGGCCTTGCCTTCGAGCGCGTGGCGACGCCGCTTGGCGTCATCGCGGTGATTTTCGAGAGCCGCCCGAATGTCACCGCCGATGCTGGCGCGCTCTGCCTGAAAAGCGGCAATGCCGCGATCCTGCGCGCGGGCTCGGATAGTTTCCGCACGTCGACCGAGATTGCTGCAGCGCTCCGGCAGGGGCTGGAAGCTGCCGGGCTGCCGGGCGACGCGATCCAGCTGGTGCCGACACGGGACCGCGCAGCCGTCGGCGAAATTCTGGCGGGGCTCGGCGGCGCCGTCGATGTCGTCGTGCCGCGTGGCGGCAAGAGCCTGGTCGCCCGTGTCCAGAGCGATGCGCGTGTGCCGGTCTTCGCGCATCTCGATGGCAACTGCCATGTCTATATCGATGGTGCGGCCGATCTCGACATGGCTAAGGCGATCGTGCTGAACGCAAAACTGCGCCGTACCGGCGTCTGCGGCGCGGCCGAGAGCCTTCTGGTCGACGCCACATGTGCGGCGACCCATTTGCAGCCGCTCCTCAGGATGCTGGTCGAGGCCGGCTGCGCAGTGCGTGGCGATGTTGCCGCACAGGCCGCCAATCCGCAGGTGACGCCCGCAACGGAGGCGGACTGGGCGACCGAATATCTGGACCGCATCATCGCGGTGAAGGTGGTCGACGGGCTCGATGCGGCGATCGCGCATATCGAGCGCTACGGCTCGCACCATACGGATGCAATCGTGACCGCCGATGAGGCGGCGGCGCGGCGCTTCCTGGCCGAAGTCGATTCAGCCATCGTGGTCCATAATGCCTCGACCCAGTTCGCCGATGGCGGCGAGTTCGGCTTCGGCGCCGAGATCGGCATCGCGACGGGGCGCATGCATGCGCGCGGGCCGGTCGGTGTCGAGCAGCTCTGCTCCTTCAAATACCGGGTTCATGGCAGCGGCCAGATCCGGCCGTGAGGGCAGAGGATCTGCGTCTGCCGCCCCACGCACCGGGCCTTCGGATCGGGTTGTTCGGCGGGAGCTTCAACCCGGCGCATGACGGACACCGCATGGCGAGCCTGACGGCGCTGCGTCGGCTGCAACTCGACCGCGTCTGGTGGCTAGTCACCCCGGGCAATCCGCTCAAGGACAACGCGGCCCTGCCATCGCTCGGCGAACGAATAGCGACGGCGCAAGAGCTTGCCGATCACGCCCGCATTCATGTCACCGGGGTCGAGGCGAGCCTGCGCACCCGCTATACTGCCGATACCCTGCGCGCGCTCAAGCTGCGCTGTCCTGGCGTCCGCTTCGTCTGGATCATGGGGTCCGACAATCTTGCGGGTTTCCATCGCTGGAACGAGTGGCGCGCCATTGCCCGGATGATGCCGATCGCCGTGATCGACCGCCCGGGATCGACGCATCGTGCGGTGGCTTCGCCGGCCGCCAACTGGTTGTCGCGCTGGCGAGTTTCCGAGAATGCGGCGGCCGCCCTGCCGCTGCTGGAGCCCCCCGCCTGGGTGTTCCTGCATGGCCGGCGCTCGGAGCTGTCCTCGACCCATTTGCGCCAGTTGGCTGGTCGCGATTGAATTTCGACCTCATATCGCTTAATTTAGGATCGTCGCGCTGAGAGCGCGTCGTCATGTGAGGATACGGAACTGAACCGTCAAACCCTTGGTGAAGCCGAGCCGAAGCCGCTTCCCCAGGCTGCTGTCCCCGGAAACCCGTCCGCCGACAGCGTGGCCCTCGCAATCCATGTTCTCGAAGATATGAAGGCCGAGGACATCACCGTCATCGACCTGGTTGGCAAGACTTCGCTGGCTGACGCGATGATCATCGCGTCAGGGCGCGTGAACCGCCATGTCGCCTCGATTGCCGACAGCCTCGTCGAGGCCTTCAAGAAGACGGGACTGCCGACGCCGAAAGTCGAGGGCATGCCTGCCTGCGACTGGGTGCTGATCGATACGGGCGATCTCATCGTCCATGTCTTCCGGCCGGAAGTGCGCCAGTTCTACAATCTGGAAAAGATGTGGGGCGCCGACCGCCCGAATGAGCGGCTCGTCGGCTGACCCAGATCTCCGGTGCGGCTCGCCATCATCACCGTCGGCCGGCTCAAGGACGGGCCGGAGCGGGACCTCTGCGAGCGCTACCGCGAACGTAGCCATGGTCTTGGGCGCAGCCTTGGCTTGACTGGGCCCGATGTCATGGAGCTGCCTGAAAGCCGGGCGCGGCGGCCTGAAGAGCGCAAGCGCGATGAAGCTGCCGCCATCCTTTCAAAGCTCTCGCCAGGGCTGTTGATTGCACTCGACGAGCGTGGCAGGAGCCTGACGAGCGATGCCTTCGCCGGCAGGATCGCAGCCTCGCGAGACGCCGGGACGGGCACCGCAAGCCTCGTGATCGGCGGCGCGGACGGGCTGGACGAGAGCATTCGGGATCGCGCCGATCTGACACTGGCCTTCGGGGCCCTGACGCTGCCGCATCAGCTCGTGCGCGTGCTTGCGCTTGAGCAGCTCTACAGGGCCATGACGATTATTGCCGGACATCCCTATCATCGCGCATGACGTCCGTCGCATCAGTGATTCGAGCCAATTCGCGCCGCCTCGGCAGCGCCGCTTTGCTATGGCTCGCGCTCGGTCTCGGTCATCTGCCGGCCAAGTCCCAGGAGCCGGCGCCCGATCCGGATCGCGCGGCGCCCGAGATCGCGCAGAAGCTGGCGGAGAAGCAGGCCCGCGAAGCCGAGTTGAAGGCGATCGAGGAACGGCTGGCGGGCAATGCCGAGGCGCGAACGAAACTGGAGGCCGAGATCGCCACGATCCGAGCCGATCGGGCTGGTCTCAACAAGGCGCTGCTCGAGGCGACAGCCCGTACCCAAGGTGTCGAACGTCGTATCGGCGCGATCGAGGAGCGGCTGGCGCTTCTGCAAACCAGCGAAACCGCGATCCGGCGCTCGCTCGAGGGGCGCCGCGGTTTGATCGGCGAAGTCCTGGCGGCGCTGCAGCGGATCGGCCGCCGGCCGCCGCCAGCCGTTCTGGTGCGGCCGGAGGATATCCTGGAGGCGGTGCGAGCCTCGATGCTGCTGGGTGCTGTGGTGCCCGATCTGCGCCAGGAGATCGAGATCCTCAGCACTGATCTTGGCGAGCTGGTGCGGTTGCGCGGCGGGATTGCAGACGAGCGCAAGGCCATGACCGGCGAGCTGGAAACGCTCGCAGGCGAGCGTCAGCGCCTTGCCTCGCTGATCGACGCCAGGCGCGAGCGCGAGGCCAGTGCGGCCAAGGATATCGAGGCGCAGCGCGGGATGAGCGGAGAGCTTGCGATGCAGGCGAAGGGTCTGCGCGATTTCGTCGAGCGGATCGAGAAGGAAATCTCCGTCGCGAATCGCGCCGCGGAAGCGGCGCGCCAGGCTCTGGAGGCCGAGACCCGCGAGCAGCGACAGCGCATGGCGGCGCTCGCTTTCAAGGATCCGGCCCGGCTCGCCCCGAAGATTGCTTTCGCGGAAGCACGCGGCATGCTGCCTCTGCCGGCCGCCGGATCACAATTGCGTGGTTTTGGTGACAATGACGGCGTTGGCGGCACAACGCGCGGAATTTCGCTAACAACCCGCCCTAATGCCCTAGTTTCGGCGCCTTCCGACGCTTGGGTTGTTTATGCCGGGCCGTTCCGCTCCTTCGGGCAACTCTTGATCCTGAACGCGGGTGGGGGGTACTATTTGCTCTTGGCCGGCATGCAGCGGATTGACGTGTCGCTGAACCAATTCGTCCTTGCCGGGGAACCGGTTGCGATGATGGGTCAAACGTCGGAAGCTGCCGCGACGATCGTAGGTTCGGGGACCGGGGAACCGGTTCTCTATATAGAGTTCAGAAAAGACGGCGTTTCGATCGACCCGACACCGTGGTGGACGAAATTGCAAAGCGAAAAGGTTCGCGGATGATGCGCAAGGTCTCCCTCGTTCTCGCCGGCGCGATCGTTGGCGCGGGCCTTACCAGTCTGGCGACACAGACCCACCTGTTGTCCTCGACCAGTGCGGTCGCGGCTTCGGCGGAGGTCTATCGGAGCCTCAACCTGTTCGGTGACATCTTCGAGAAGATCCGCACCGACTATGTCGAGAAGCCCGACGAGCAGAAGCTGATCGAGGCCGCGATCAACGGCATGGTCTCCTCGCTCGATCCGCATTCGGCCTATCTCGATGCGAAGAGCTTCCGTGACATGGACACGGACATGCGCGGCCAGTTCGGCGGCCTCGGCATAGAGGTCACGATGGAGGACGGCGTCCTCAAGGTCGCCAAGCCGATTCGGGACACGCCCGCCTCCAAGGCCGGCATCCTCGCCAACGACATCATCAGGGAGATCGATGGCGACCAGGTGAAGGGCCTGAGCCTGACCCAGGCCGTGGAGAAGATGCGCGGCATCATCAACACGCAGGTCAAGCTCAAGATCGAGCGCCCGGGCAAGCCGGATCCGCTGGAGTTCACCCTGACCCGTTCCACCATCGTCGTCCCGGCGGTTGAAGAGCGGGTCGAAGGCGATGTCGGCTATATCCGCATCGGCACTTTCAGCGAGCAGACCTATGAGGGCCTGCGCAAGGCGCTCGACAAGGTCAATGCCGAGATCGGCGTCGACAAGATCAAGGGCTATGTGATCGATCTGCGCAATAATCGCGGCGGCAGGCTCGATCAGTCGGTGCTGGTGTCGGACGCGTTCCTGGAGCGCGGCAAGATCGTCTCGACGCGCGGTCGCAATGCCGAGGAGACCCAGGTCTTCAACGCCAAGTCGGGCGACCTGACGAAGGGCAAGCCAGTCGTGGTTCTGATCAACGGCTCTTCGGCCTCGGCGGCCGAGATCGTTGCCGGCGCCCTGCAGGATCACAAGCGCGCAACCGTGATGGGCACGCGCTCCTTCGGCAAGGGCTCGGTGCAGACCGTGATCCCGCTCGGCTCGAATGGCGGCCTGCGCCTGACCACGGCGCGCTACTACACGCCATCGGGCAATTCGATCCAGGCCAAGGGCATCACGCCGGATATCGAGGTCGTCCAGGAAATTCCGCCAGAGCTCAAGGACAAGCTGACGGACAACAAGGGCGAGGCTTCGCTGAAGGGCCATCTCAAGTCGGGCGACGGCAAGGACGAGCAGTCGGGTTCGGCTTCCTATGTGCCGAATGATCCGACCAAGGATACGCAGCTGCTTGCCGCGCTGAATCAGTTGCGGGGCGTCAAGAAGGACGTTGCCGGGCCGGTTCCGACCCCAGAGCCCGCCAAGCCGAACTGATTTCCATCCGACTGCGAGGAGAGCGCCATTCTCCGGCGCTCTCGACTGCTGGCGCCGCACGCGCCAAGACTAGGCGTGCGGGCCGCTGATTCGGGTCCGTTTCGAACAGCTGAGGACGGCTGCCCTTGGCCGGAACGCCGCTTACCGAGCTCGACCGGCCCTTGGGGCAGGATCGCCCGGTGCGCCACGGCAAGCCGTGGACGCGCTTGCTGTCGCTCGCCTTGAGCGGGGCGGTGGGATGCACGGCGCTTGCAGTGATTGCCATCCTGCTGTTCCGTCGTGACCCCGACGGGGGCGAGCCGATGGCGACTGCCGCGATCGAGATCAGGCAGCCCTCACGGGAGATCGCGGCTGCACCGGCGGTCGAACCCAATGTCAGAGATCCGCGCTCCCCGTCCACTGCGCGCCAGCTTGAAACCGAATCAGGGGTGACCGTCGTGCGCCCGGGGGCAGATGTTCCCGGTGCGATCGTCATCACGATTCCCGACAGCGGCGAGGTCAAGCTCGCGCCGGCCCCCGACAACCGGCTGGTCGAACGCAGCCGGTTCGGCCTTCTGCCGAAGGTGGGACCGGACGGCACGACGCCGATGCAGGTCTATGCCCGGCCGTCAGGTCCGGCGCCCGAGACCAAGCCGGCCGGCCGCATTGCGCTCCTCGTCGGCGGGCTGGGTATCAGCCAGAACGGTACGGCAGATGCGATCACACAGCTGCCTGGCGCGGTTTCGCTGGCCTTCGCGCCCTATGGGGTCGAGCTGGAGCGCGTCGTGCAGCGGGCTCGTGGCGACGGCCATGAGGTCTTCCTGCAGGTTCCCATGGAACCGTTCGACTATCCCGACAACGATCCCGGGCCGCACACCCTGCTCGCCGGCCCCAAGGCGGCTGAGAATCTCGATCGGCTGCATTGGGTGCTCGGTCGCTTCACCGGCTATGTCGGCATCGTCAATTTTCTCGGTGGCCGGCTGACGGCCGATGAGAACGCCCTGTCACCGGTCCTGCGCGAGATCGCCGGTCGCGGGCTGATGGTCATCGACGACGGCTCCTCCTCGCGCAGCCAGCTCGCGAATGCGGCAGCGCGGGCGCAAATTCCGGCACTCAAGGTCGACAGGGTGATCGATACGGTCACCCGGGCTGATGAGATCGACCAGCAGTTGCAGCGGCTTGAGGCTCTGGCGCGCGAACAAGGTGTGGCGATTGGAGCGGCGAGCGCGCTGCCGGTTTCGATCGAGCGCATCGCGCGCTGGGCCAAATCGCTGGAAGCCAAGGGCCTCGTCATCGTGCCGGTCAGCGCAGCCCGCGGACTGCGCAACCCCTCCACAACAGGTTCTCTGAAATGACCGAGCCGCCTCCCGGCTATCGCCCCTGCGTCGGGCTGGCGTTGTTCAACCGCGACGGGCTCGTCTTCGTCGGGCGGCGAGCCGACAAGACCAAGCGCGAGCATGTTGCGCCGGGCTTTGCCTGGCAGATGCCGCAAGGTGGCATCGATCCCGGCGAGACGCCCTATCAGGCGGCGCTGCGTGAGCTGCAGGAGGAAACCAATGTCACCTCCGTCTCGCTGCTGGCTGAGGTGCCGGTCTGGCTGAGCTATGATCTTCCCGTGGATATCGGCCAACAAGCCTGGAAGGGCCGCTGGCGCGGCCAGGCCCAGAAATGGTTCGCCTTCCGTCTCGACGGTCCCGACAGCGAGATCGATATCCTGCACCCCTCTGGCGGGCACAAGCCAGAGTTCGAAGCCTGGCGCTGGGCACGGCTGGAAGAGACGCCTGATCTGATCATTCCATTCAAACAGGCCGTCTATCGCGACGTGGTCCGGTCCTTTTCCCCCTTCGCAGCGGACTGATCGTTCCAAGTTCGTCTTGGCGTGAAACAAACATTTCGTCCCCTGCGATTTGCTCTACCATTTCCTGGGGAGTGATTCGCGCCGCGTGCTGCCTGATGCTCCCTGTCACGAAATGCTCACATGAGGGGGTGAGGCTCGCGATATGGTTGATTCGGTTTTCAAGCTTCACACTGCGGTCCTCGCCGCGCGCACACGCGACCCGGCCTTTTCGCGCACCGCCAAGCTCATCGGCGAGGGGCTGCCGAAAATGGCCAAGAAGCTGGCCGAGGAGGCGGTGGAGGTCGGGCTGGAAGCGGTTCAGGCCGACCGCGAGCGAGTGATCCTGGAGAGCGCCGACCTGATCTACAATCTCGTTGTGCTCTGGAGCGAGATCGGTATCGCGCCCGCGGATGTCTGGCGCGAGATGGACCGGCGCGAACAGCTCTACGGCATTGCCGAGAAATTGCCGAAGAACCGGGCCGCGAAGCAGGCGAGGCAGGAAAGCGCCGAGGTTGCCGCAATTGGCGGTGGCGGCTCGCGCGAAGACTGAGCAGCGGTTTTAGCGCGCTCGCACCCTCATCCCCGGGAATGTCAGATTTCCGGGAAGACGGGGGTTGCCAAGCCGAAGCGTTGCGGTTATTCCCGCCACATCAGATCGACGCGGCCACGGCCGAGCCACCTGATACGCGCCCGTAGCTCAGCTGGATAGAGCATCAGACTACGAATCTGAGGGTCAGAGGTTCGAATCCTTTCGGGCGCGCCATTATTTAGCTCCTTCTCAGGAGTGCTGCTTACCGCCCGTTTTCAGGGCCATTTGTAAGCTTCCATTAAAGCACGGTTCAGCGCTTTCCACTCGACCGCAGGCCGATGGTGTTGTCGGCCTTAACGCGGCCACGCATGGCGAGCCCGTGTCGTTTCGCCAGCGAGCGATTCGGCTACCGCATCGTTCTTGCTCCTGACCTTCCCATGATCTCGGCGCCGTTAGCGCGGTTATGCCCCATTCGGCGCCACGCGCGTATCGCAGGCGTGCGGGGCGGAGTCGTCGTGCGTTCAAGTCTCTCGATCACCTGCTGAGCCTCCGCGGTGCCCAGCATGGGTCTTGCTGCTCGTGTCGACCGCAAGGCCCGCCGCTGCCAAGCGCCGGCGATCGCGCAGAATGCGGCACCGTCACGGTTCAGATGCTGCGGCCCGTTCTGGGATTGCAAAGCCGATGAGACTGCCACTCGGCTGGTCCGCGGGCCGGAACAGCTACCGTCCAGGGACGTTGCGCATTCAGGAGGACGCGCGATGAAGGTTTCAGTGATGACGCTATTGCTACTCACCGCATTGGCGGCGAGCGCCTGTAACACGACCCAGCAGAGGATCGGTGGTGCCGCTGCCGGAGCGGGAACGGGCGCACTTGTGGGTGGCCCGGTCGGTGCGGTCGTTGGGGGCGCTGCGGGGGCGGTTACGGCTCCCACCGTGGTGCGCGCAACACGGCGTGCGACCCGTTAGCCGCAGGGGTTGGCGGGGCACCGATTTCGGACCATTCCAGGCTCTTCCGACCGCCCCAGCTCGGCACCGAACTGGCGAGCGACGGCGTCCCTCCTCGGACGAATATCGTCGTTCGTGTCGTGGTCGGCTCAGCTGTAACGCCCCTCAAGCCGCCGATCGATCCCGAGCGCCGCGAGCGTGCAGAGCGCGCCCGAGAGCAGATAGACGCCAACCCAGGCGAGCCCGAATTGGCTCGAGACGGTCAGCGCCACGAGTGGCGCAAAGCCGGCGCCGAGCAACCAGGCAAGATCGGAGGTCAGGGCTGCGCCGGTATAGCGGTACTGCGTGCCGAAGCTCGAGGCCACGGCGCCGGCAGTCTGGCCGTAGGAGAGCCCAAGCAGGCCAAAGCCGATGATCACGTAGATCGTCTGTCCCGCCAGGCTGTCGCCGAAGAGCAGCGGCGCGATGATGCTCGACAGGCTGAAGAGGGCGATCATTCCGCCGGATACAAGGAGCGTGTTGGGGCGGCCGATCTGGTCTGCGATCAAACCGGAGGTGACGATCGCGCCGAAGCCAACCACGGCGCCGGCCGCCTGCACCATCAGGAATTCCGAAACCGAACGTTCGGTGAAAAGGTTGATCCAGCTCACCGGGAAGATGGTGACGAGGTGGAACAGCGCGAAGCTCGCCAGCGGCACGAAGGCGCCGAGGATGAGGGTGCTGCCGCGCGCCCTGACCAACTCGAGAACCGGCATGGGCATGAGCTCGCGGGTTTCCATGAGCTGGGCGAATTCCTGGGTTGCAACCATCCGCAGCCGCGCGAACAACGCCACGACATTGATCGTCAGCGCGACGAAGAAGGGGTAGCGCCAACCCCAGTCGAGGAAATCTTCCCTCGACAGCGAGCCTTCGAAATAGGCGAACAGCCCGGCGGCAAGGATGAAGCCAAGCGGCGCGCCGAGCTGCGGCAGCATGGCATACCAGCCGCGGCGGCCGGCGGGCGCATTGAGGGCGAGCAGGGAGGAGAGCCCGTCCCAGGCTCCGCCGAGTGCGATGCCCTGCAGGAGTCGGAAGATCGCGAGAATGATGCCGGACCAGATGCCAATCGTGGCGTAGCCGGGCAGGAAGGCGATGGCGGCCGTCGCGCCGCCGAGGAGGAAGAGCGCAACGGTCAGCTTGGCTGCCCGGCCGTGGCGACGGTCGATGGCCATGAATAGCACTGTGCCGATCGGGCGGGTGATGAAAGCGAGCGCGAAGATCGCGAAGGCATAGAGCGTTGCGGTCAGCCGGTCGGCGAAAGGGAATACCAGCTCCGGAAAGACCAGGACGCAGCCGAGACCGAAGACGAAGAAGTCGAAATATTCGGAGGTCCGGCCGATGATCACGCCGATCGCGATTTCGCCGGGCGAGACATGGTCGCGCCCGTGCTCGTCTATCAAGTGACCCGATGTATGGTTCGCTGCCTCAGCGCTCATGACCGGGAACCCCTCGCTATCGGGCGGGTCGGATCGTACGGGCTTGCCCGCACCTCATGCAAATGGATACGGTGGATCGCAGATACCCGTCAAACCTTCGCAATGGGACAGATTGTCTGATGGGTGATGCGAAGGAATGGGCATAGAGAAGGTTGTTCCGGCGGCAGGGAGGTCTCGAGTCTCTTGCGGATCCTTCGATTTCTAACGATTCTGCCTGTACTCGCCATGCTCGGCGGCTGCCAGATGGTGCTTTTGGCTCCGTCGGGCGATGTTGCCGTCCAGCAGCGAAATCTCCTGCTGACCTCCACGGCGCTGATGCTCCTTATCATCGTGCCGGTGATGGCGCTGACGGTGTTCTTCGCCTGGCGCTACCGTGCTTCCGCCAACGCGACCTATGATCCCGATTGGCACCATTCGCTGCCGCTCGAAGTGGTGATCTGGGCGGTTCCGTTGCTGATCATCATCGTCATCGGGGCGATCACCTGGATGGCCACGCATCTGCTCGACCCCTACCGGCCGCTCGGGCGCATCAGCGCGGCGAAGCCGGCTGCCGCTGCAAGGATGAGCGAAAACGCACCGCCGCAAGGGCCGCTGGTCATCCAGGTGGTGGCGCTCGACTGGAAGTGGCTCTTCCTCTACCCGGAGCAGGGCATCGCCTCGCTCAACGAGGTCGTCGCGCCGGTCGACCAGCCGATCGAATTCCGGATCACGTCCTCCACGGTCATGAACTCCCTCTTCATTCCGGCATTGGCGGGGCAGATCTATGCGATGCCGGGCATGCAGACGAAGCTCAACGCCGTGATCAATCATCCCGGCGATTTCGAGGGCTTCTCGGCCAATTACAGCGGCGCCGGCTTCTCCGACATGCGCTTTCGTTTCCGCGGCGTTGACCGCCAGGGCTTCGAGGCCTGGACCCGAGCCACGCGCGAAAGGGGCGGGCCGCTCGGACGCGAGGAATATCTCGTGCTGGAACGCCCAAGCGAGCGCGAGCCGACGCGGCAGTTCCGCGATGTCGCGCCGGACCTGTTCCAGGCCATCCTCAACATGTGTGTCGATCGCGCCAAGATGTGCACGCGCGACATGATGGCGATGGATGCCAGGGGCGGGGGCGGCAAGGAGGGGATCTCGACCGTGATGGCGCTCGAATACGACAAGAGCATCCGCCGGGGCGGGCAGCCGATACCGCCGCGCCCCTTCGTCACGGCGATCTGCACTCCCGCCGACGTCTACGGTACCGCGGGCCTCACCGCCCGCGTCGCCAACTGAACCGCGTCCGAGATGGTCGCCGCTAGCGAGACGAGGGATCCATGACCTCCTATCCCGAATGGTGGAAGCTGGTGTTTGGCCGTTTCACCTTCGAAGCGCTGCCGCTGCACGAGCCGATCCTGGTGGCGACTTTTGCTGTCGTGGTGCTCGGCGGCCTCGCGCTGCTCGTGCTGATCACGCGAATGAAAGCCTGGGGCTATCTCTGGAACGAGTGGTTCACCAGCGTCGACCACAAGAAGATCGGGATCATGTACATGATCCTGGGCGTCATCATGCTGCTGCGCGGCTTCGCCGACGCGCTGATGATGCGGGGACAGCAGGCGATCGCTTTTGCCGGTAGCGAAGGGTACCTGCCGCCGCACCATTACGACCAGATCTTCACTGCCCATGGCGTCATCATGATCTTCTTCGTGGCGATGCCCTTCGTCACCGGACTGATGAACTTTGTCGTGCCGTTGCAGATCGGCGCGCGGGATGTCGCCTTTCCGTTCCTCAACAATTTCAGCTTCTGGATGACGGTGGGGGGCGCCGTGCTGGTGATGGCCTCGCTCTTCATCGGCGAATTCGCCAAGACGGGGTGGCTTGCCTATCCGCCCCTCTCAGGCGCCGCCTACTCGCCCGGGGTGGGCATGGACTATTACCTTTGGGCGCTGCAGATCGCGGGCGTGGGCACAACGCTCTCCGGCGTCAACCTGGTGGCGACCATCATCAAGATGCGCGCGCCCGGCATGGACATGATGAAGATGCCCGTCTTCACCTGGACGTCGCTGTGCACCAATGTCCTGATCGTCGCGACTTTCCCGATCCTGGCGGCGACGCTCGCGCTGCTGACGCTCGATCGCTATGTCGGCACCAATTTCTTCACGAACGATCTCGGCGGCAACCCGATGATGTACGTGAACCTGATCTGGATCTGGGGGCACCCCGAGGTCTACATCCTGATCCTGCCGGCCTTCGGCATCTTCTCGGAGGTGGCCTCGACCTTCTGCGGCAAGCGGCTCTTCGGCTATGCCTCGATGGTCTATGCGACGGTGGTCATCACCATCCTGTCCTATCTTGTCTGGCTGCACCATTTCTTCACGATGGGCTCGGGCGCCAGCGTGAACTCCTTCTTCGGCATCACGACGATGATCATCTCGATCCCGACAGGCGCGAAGATCTTCAACTGGCTGTTCACGATGTATCGCGGCCGCATCCGCTTCGAGCTGCCGATGATGTGGCTCATCGCCTTCATGCTGACCTTTGTCATCGGCGGCATGACCGGTGTGATGCTCGCGGTGCCGCCGGCCGATTTCGTGCTGCACAACAGCCTGTTCCTGGTTGCGCATTTCCATAACGTCATCATCGGCGGCGTCGTCTTCGGCATCTTCGCCGGTATCGCCTACTGGTTTCCGAAGGCCTTCGGCTTCAAGCTCGATCCGTTCTGGGGCAAGCTCTCCTTCTGGTTCTGGGTCGTCGGCTTCTACGTCGCCTTCATGCCGCTCTATGTGCTCGGCCTGATGGGCGTGACCCGCCGCTTGAACCGCTTCGAGGACCCCTCGCTGCAGATCTGGTTCGTGATCGCGGCAATCGGCGCGGTGCTGATCCTGTTCGGCATCCTTTGCTTCCTCATCCAGATCGCGGTCAGCATCATCCGTCGCGATGCCTTGCGCGACACGACCGGCGACCCCTGGGACGGGCGCACGCTGGAATGGTCGACGTCCTCGCCTCCACCGGATTACAATTTCGCCTTCACCCCGGTGATCCACGACCATGACTCGTGGTCCGACATGAAGAAGCGCGGCTATCAGCGACCGCTCGCTGGCTTCCGGCCGATTCATATGCCGAGGAACACCGGGGCCGGTGTCGTCATCGCGGGCTTCGCGACGCTTTGCGGCTTCGCGCTGATCTGGCACGTCTGGTGGCTGGCAGCGCTGACTTTCGTGGGCGCCGTGGCGAGCGTGATCACGCATAGCTTCAATTACGACCGCGACTTCCACATCCCGGCAGAGACTGTTCTGCGCGAGGAGGATTCGCGCAGCAAGCTGCTGGCACGGGCCTGAGGAACGACGATGGCGAAGGCGGCAGCACAGGTCCAGGTTTCGAACGGCGCCCCGACGTTCTACGTCACGGAAGAGGAGCACGAGCACTCCGGCGGTTCGACCATGCTCGGCTTCTGGATCTACCTGATGAGCGATTGCCTCGTCTTCGCGGTGCTGTTCGCGACGTTCGGGGTGCTGGGGCGCAACTATGCGGCGGGGCCGTCCGGCGCCGACCTGTTCGATCTCAGGTTGGTGGCGGTCAATACCGGCCTGCTGCTGGTCTCCTCGATCACCTATGGCTTCGCCATGCTGGCGATGGAAAAGGGCCGGCAGGCCGCAATGCAGGGCTGGCTCGTCGTGACCGGCCTGTTTGGCCTCGGCTTCCTCGCGGTCGAGCTTTACGAGTTCGCCCACCTGATCCACGAGGGCGCGACGCCGATGCGCAGCGCGTTCCTCTCTTCGTTCTTCACGCTGGTCGGTACGCACGGGCTGCATGTCACTTTCGGCCTGATCTGGCTGGTCGTGCTGATGAGGCAGGTCGCAAGACACGGACTGATCGAAGCCAATTGCCGCCGGCTGATGTGCCTGAGCATGTTCTGGCACTTCCTCGACATCGTCTGGATCGGCGTCTTCACCTTCGTCTACCTGATGGGCGTGCTGAAATGAGCGGAAGCCAGAACCACGCCGAGCCGCATGGCGAGCACGGGGACGCCCATGGCGCTCCCCATGGCAGCCTGCGCGGCTACATCACCGGCTTCGTTCTTTCGGTCATCCTGACCGCGATCCCGTTCTGGCTCGTCATGAATGACGTGCTCGGTCACGCGACTTTGACCGCGCTCGTGATCATGGGTTTCGCGGCGGTGCAGATCGTCGTCCACATGGTCTATTTTCTGCACATGAACGGCCGCTCCGAAGGCGGCTGGTCGATGATGGCGCTGATCTTCACCATCATCATTGTGGTGATCGTGCTTTCGGGCTCGCTGTGGGTCATGTACCACCTCAACGCCAACATGATGCCGAGCGACATGCACAGGATGTGAGGCCGGCGTCGTGACGTTACAGGACGCGGGGCAGGGGCGCCGACCGCGCACGGCGCATGTCGTTTTTGTCGCCGCAGCCTGCGTGCTTGCGCTCATCTTCGCAGGGCTCGGCATCTGGCAGATGCAGCGGCGGGCCTGGAAGCTCGATCTCATCGCCCGCGTCGAGGCACGCATTCACGCGCCGCCAGCGGCCGCGCCCGGGCCGGCGGAATGGGGCAGGCTGGGCGCCGCCGACGAATACCGCCGCGTTGCATTGCGGGGGCGCTATCTCGCCGTGCCGGAGATGCTGACGATGGCGGTGACAGAGCGCGGCCCCGGCTTCTGGGTGCTGGCGGCATTTCGAACGGATGCCGGCTTTACCGTTCTCGTCAATCGCGGCTTCCTGCCGGAGGAGCGGCGTGGGCCGGACGAACGGCGCAAGGTTGCCGGCGAAGCGGCGAGTCCCATCGGGTTGCTGCGGCTGAGCGAGCCCGGTGGCGGCTTCCTGCGTGCGAATGATCCCGCCGCCGGGCGCTGGTATTCCCGCGATGTCGTGCAGATCGCGCAGGCACAGGGCGTCGGAGAGGTCGCACCCTATTTCGTCGATGCCGACGCCGTCTCCGAGCCTGGCCCGCTGCCGCAGGGCGGGATGACACAGGTCAGCTTCCGCAACACGCATCTCGTCTACGCGCTGACCTGGTTCTGCCTTGCATTGATGAGCGCGGGGGCGGCGGCCTATGTGATCCGGGGCAAGGCCGACGAAACCCAGTCAGCGTAGAAGCAGTCTCTTTACCGAGTCCGCAGCTTCGGCCAATCATCCGAACTCATCCAGCTTCAGCGTCCCTGCCAGGTCGGAGTGCGCTTGGTGAGGAAGGCCTCGATACCCTCTCGGAAATCGGCGCTCATATAGCACATCAGGATGAGGTCGCTTTCCCGTGTGCGGTCGGATCTGGTGATCCGTCGCATCGCTTCCTTGGTCGCGCGTAGGGTCAGCGGTGCGTGGCCAGCAATGGTCGTGGCCAATTCCTTTGCCCGCTCCACCAGCGCGGCATGGTCGGAGACGAGTTCAGTGTAGAGACCGATGCGGTGGCCCTCGTCGGCATCCATCAGCCGCGCGGTAAAGACGATGTCTTTGACCCGCGCCGGTCCGAGCAGGGTGGCCAGCCGCGCATAATTGTTCATGGACAGGCAATTGCCGAGTGTGCGCGCCACCGGGAAGCCGAAGCGGGCGTTGCGCGTCGCGATCCGGAGATCGCAGGCGCAAGCGATGCCGGCGCCTCCGCCCGTTGCCGCTCCCGAGATCGCCGCGATGGTCGGAACCTGGCAACTTTCAATCTTCTGCAATGCACCGTCGATGCGTGCCTCATAGGCCAGCGCATCCTCCGGATTGTCGAAGGCGCGGAACTGCGAGATGTCCGTGCCGGCGGCGAAGGCTTTCTCTCCCGCCCCGGTCAGGACCAGAACCTTTGGTGAGCCATGGCCTTCGAGATCGGAGCAGATCTCGGCGACACGATCATACATCGCGAATGTCAGCGCGTTGCGCGCCTGCGGCCGGTTGAGCGTGATCCACCCGATCCCGCCGTCGACCTCGTACAGAATTTCGTCACTCGTCAACGCATAGTCTCCTTCATGCAGCTGGCATTCGTGGGCGCGCTACCGTCGGCGTCCGGCCAGAACGCAGCGTCCGATCGTGCGCGGGAACCGGAGTTGCATCTCGTTTCAAGCTCCGGTCCGGAGGGCCTGAACCACAAACGAGGCGCCGCCGAACGCAACCACAGCGTCGAGCAACAGCGCGTGGATCTTGAGCGGGATGCGGGCGAGCAGCGCCCTGGCGAGCCAGGCGCCCGGGACCATGCAAAGCCCGATCACCGCACCGAGCCAGACCTGCGCGCTGCTCAGGACTGCTGCCTGCCCGAAGACCAGTGTCTTGGTCAGGTGCATGGTGAGGCCGACGATCGCATCGGTTGCGACTAGCGCCGCACCGCCAAGCCCGGCGCCGAGCAGGATCGGGATCATCAGCAGTCCGCCACCGATCGTCGTGCCCGAGAGAAAGCCGAAGATCGCCGACGCAACGAGCACGCCGGTCGGCCCGATCTCGAAGCGCCGTCCGGCGAACAGACGCTTGAGCACTACGACGGCGATCAGGAAGATGCCGAGCACCAGTCCGATCGCCGCCTCGTCAAGCCGGGTATAGAGCACCGCTCCGGCAAGGCAGCCGGGGATCGCCGCCGACAGGATGCGCCCTGTGACGGGCCAGTCGATCAATCTCCGGAATGCGCCGACGCGCGCGACATGGCTGAGCAGCATCGCAACGCTGATCGTCTGCACCACCGAGCCGACGCCGATGATGGGAGCCAGAACCAGCGACAGCACGATCGCACCGCCCGAGCCGGTCAGCGCGCTCAGCAGCGACCCGACCAAGGCGGCCGTGCCGACGGCAAGAGCGGTCGCCGCCTGCACAGCCGATCCAAGCAAGGCCGGGTCAGCCGCGAGGCTCATGGCAGATAGGCCCCTCCATTCACATGCACGGTCTGGCCGGTGAGATAGCGCCCGTTCGGCCCAGCAAGATAGCGCACCATCGCCGCGACCTCCTGCGGGCGGCCGCGGCGTCCAACCAGGGTGGTGCGGTGCTTGTGATGGTCAGGTTCGGCCGCCGAATGACCGGCACGCACCGTATCGATCAGGCCGGGGGAGACGAGGTTGACGGTGATCCCGCGCTCGGCCAGCTCCTGCGCCAGGGCCTTGGTGAGACCGTCGAGGCCCGCCTTGGCGGTGACGACATGGGCGCGTTGCTTCGCGCCGGTATAGGCTGTCAGTCCGCCGATGTTGATGATGGCGCCTGCCCCACTCGCAGTCAGCGCGTCCAGCGCCGCCTGCGAACACAGGAACGGGCCGTCGAGCGTCACGCCGAGCACCTGATGCCATTGCGCCAGGGTCATCGCGTCGAAGGCCACTTCGCCACGGATTGCGGCATTGTTGACGAGGATGTCTATCCGGCCGAAGCGCTTGAGCGTGGCCTCGATGGCGGCGCGTACGGAGTCGGGCTTGGTGACATCGGCCAGTCGCCAGGCGGCGCGGCCGCCCTCGGCCTCGACTGCCGCGACCATTTCGCCAAGCCCTGTCTCGTCCGAGAGCGCCACGCCCATCACCGCCGCCCCGCCGGCGGCGAGTTCGAGTGCGATGGCGCGGCCGATATTGCGGGCTGCTCCGGTGATCAGGGCAACCTTGCCGTCGAGTTCAGCCATCGCTCAGCCCCGCGCTGCTGTGAGATCGAAACCACCACCGATGACGATCTTGTCGAGCGCGCCGGCTACCTGTTCGGAGCGCTCGCGAGCCCAGCCGCCGAAGGCGGCGTTGTCATGGAATTTTTGGAGGATATCGGCAGCGGAAAGCGGCTCATGCGCCCCGCCGCGCATGTGCGGCTGGCGCATCTCGCGCACCGTGCCGTCCTTGAGGATCGCCCTGATATGTCCGCTGAAATTGCGCGGGTACTCGTCCGCGGGATTGACGACATAAGAAACCCTGGCGGCCAGCGCCCGCACGTTCGCTTCCCCGACGCGCTCCTCGGTGAACTGCCCCAGTCCGGCGCCGCCGTCGCTGAAGCCGACAGCGACGCAATAGGGCGTCGAGAATTTTGCCGCATAGGCGTTGGGCGGCGCCTGCTTCAGCGCGAGCGGTTCCCAGAGCCGGTGCACGGTGCCTTCGCCGACCTCGCATTCCAGGCTGACGATGTCCTCGGCCGTCACGCCCTGCTTCGCCAGCGCGATGGCGCAGTCGACGAAGGGCTGGGTCATCGTCCCGCAGGCATAGGGCTTGAAGGCGAGTGTCTCGAGCACCCAGCTCTCGCCCAACCCGTCGAGCAGCGGCGCGAAATCCGGTGCCTTCGACGGAGCGAAGGCGCGGTAGAAGCCGTGATGGCCCTCGATCACGGTTGCGGGCCCGAGGAAGCCGGCCTCGGCCAGCAAGGCGGCGCGGATGCCGGCCTGCGCTGCCGCACCGGCATGGAGGCGCTTGGTCCAGCTGCCGTCGGCTAGATATTCGATAATGCCGGAGGCCAGGCTGCCGGCGACGCCGATGGCATGCGCGATCAACTTCGGTGGCAGGCCAAGCGCGCTCGCCACCGCGGCGGCAGCTGCGGGAGCGCCGATCACCGCGGTGGGGTGAAAACAGGCCTTGTGAATCGCTTGCGGCGTCACCAGGCTCATCCGGCACATCAGCTCGGTGCCGACTGCAACACCGCGCAGCACCGCTTCGCCCGACAGCCCGCGATGCTCCGCGGCTGCCAGTACGGCCGGCACGATCACCGCGCCGGCATGGATCGGCCCGCCCTCGAATGTATCGTCAAAATCCTCGCCGTGCGCCGCGGTGCCGTTGACCAGCGCTGCGTCATAGGGGCCCAGGGCCGCTGCATGGCCGATCGCGGTTGCCTTGCCTGACGATGCGGTCGAGGCCAGGGCGGCGCGGACATAGTCGGTGCCGCGGGCCGCGACGCAAAGCCCGGCGACGTCGAGCAGCAGCAGGCGGACGGTCTCCCGCGCCTTCGGGCTCACCGTTGCATGAGCAGCGAAGCTGGCGAGCCGCAGCGCGACTGGCTCACCGGTGATCGAAGTCTGGTGGTTCACGCGTGCGCATCCTTGGGCTTGGCATTGCGCGCGTCGCGGAATTCGCGGACGAGCGAGAGGGTGACGAAGACGGCCGATGCGAGCAGCAGGCCGACCGCGATCGGATCTTCGAGGAAGATCGCGTGGTCACCGCCCGAGAGGAGCAGCGAGCGGCGATAGCTCGACTCGACCATGTGACCGAGCACGACCCCGAGGATCAGTGGCAGGAACGGGTAGCCGGCGCGACGCATCAAGTAGCCGACGAGGCCCATGCCGAGCGCGATGCCGAGATCGGCGAGCGAGGTGTTGAGCGTGTAGATGCCCGACAGGATCAAGGCGAGGATGAAGCCGGCGAGATAGGCGCGCGGCCGGTTCACCAGCCAGACGCAAACGGGCAGCAGCAGGATGCCGACGACGATCTGCGCCAGGGTCGCGATGAACGAGCCGAGATAGAGTCCGACCACGACATCGGCATTCTGCTCGAACAGGCGCGGCCCCGGCAGCAGCCCGTGGATCAGCAGGCCGCCGAGCAGCACCGCAGTCGAATTCGAGCTCGGAATGCCGAAGGAGAGCAGCGGGATCAGCGCGGTGCTGGCCACCGTGTTGTTGGCGGTCTCGGGCGCAGCGACGCCCTCCTCCGATCCCTTGCCGAATTTCTCCGGCTCCTTCGACCAGCGCCTGGCCTCGTTATAGGACAGGAAGGCCGCAATCGAACCGCCGCCACCCGGGGTCAGCCCCTCGAATGTGCCGAGCAGGCAGCCGATGAACTGCGAGCGCTTGAGCCTGTTCATCATGCTTAGGCTGGGCAGACGGACCTTGACCTGTTCACGCAGACCGCCAATGTCCCGCGAGCCGGACTGCATCATCAATTCGCTGACCGCGAAGATGCCGATCATGATCAGGACGGGTTCGACGCCTCCGAGCAGCTCCGGGCTACCGAAGGTGAAGCGCGTCACGCCCGAGATCGGGTCTGTGCCGATGGTCGAGATCATCAGCCCGACGACTGCCGCGGCGAGACCCTTGAGCAGCGAGCCGTTGGTCATGGAGGCGATGACGCTAAGGCCGAGAATGCCGAGCGCGAAATAGGAGGTTGGCCTGAAGGCAAGTGCGACCCAGGAGAGCGGCTCGGTCAGCATGATCAGCATGACCAGGCCGAAGAGGCTGCCGATGACGCCGGACCAGAGCGAGATCCCCAGTGCCTCGCCGGCCCGGCCCTGCTTCTTCATCTCGTAGCCGTCGATCACGGTCGCGGCAGCCGAGTTGGTGCCCGGGGTGCGGATTAGGATGGCGGGGATCGAGCCGCCGTATTCGGCGCCGATATAGGTGCAAGCCAGCATCACGATCGCCTGCACCGGCGCCATGCCATAGGTGAAGGGCAGCAGCAGGGCCATGGTGATCGAGGCGGAGATACCGGGCAGCGATCCGCCGATGATGCCCCAGATCAGACCGACGATCGAAAACAGGATGATCGGCGAGCCGAACAGGAGGTCGAATGCGATTCCGAGCGAATGCATCATCGTCCCCTTAGAAGAACCAGCCGGAGGGCTGATGCACGCCGAGCAGCTTGACGAAGATCGCCCAGTAGCCGACGGCCCCGCCGATCGCGATCAGCGCGGTCTTCCAGTTCGCCGCCGCGCCCTCGAAGAGAGCGATCGCTCCGATCAGGAGGGCGATGGCGGGCAGGTAGCCGATGATCGGCACGAGCACGACATAGGCCGCACCGAAGCCGAGGAAACCGAGCGCGCGCGGGAGCGGCGCGATCGGGTCGTCATCCCCGGGTTGAGCGACTATCGCGGCAGGCGTCGGCGTCCGCGCCAGTGCGCCCTCGATGATGGCGCGGACCACCAGGACCACGCCGAACCCGGCCAGGACGAAGGCGAGGATACGCGGCAATCCGCCCGCGCCGACATCGTCGGCGAGCGAACTCTCCGCGATGTCGCCGATGCCGAGGTAGTAAAGGATCGCGATGGCGAGCACGACGAGCCCCCCTGCCAGATCCTTCGGAGCTGTTCGCCCGCTCATGCTACGGTCTTTCCCGACGGGTTGCGTACATGGTCGCTGGAGTGCGGCGTCACTTCAGGACGCCGTTCTCCCTCAGGAAAGCTTCGGTGACGGTGCCGAAATTCTGGACGAAGCCCTGGTACTGGTCGTGGGGTATGAAGTTCGCGACCAGGCTCTCGGTCCTGTAGACCTTCTGGTACTCGGGATCGGCCAGGATCCTTGGCACGGCCTCGTCCCAGATCTTGGTGATCGCCGGCGGCACCCCCTTGGGGCCGGCAAGGCCACGGAACTTGTCGAGCGCGATCGCGTAGCCGGATTCCTTCACCGTCGGGACGTTGGGGAAGGCTTCCATGCGCTTGGCGTCGAAGGTCGCGAGCAACCGGATCTTGCCGGCCTCGAGTTGCGGCCGCAGTTCCGGGATCTCGCCGATGCCGATATCGAGCGTGCCGTTGAGCACGTTGATCATCAGATCTCCGCCGCCCTCATGCGAGACCACGGCGGGGGACACGCCTGCCGCCTTCTTGAGCTGCTCGGCCGCCTGGCGCTCCAGTGAGGCCGGGTTCGCCGCGCCCCACCGCCCGCGCGAGGTCTGCGCCTTGTCGATCACGTCCTTGAGGGTTTTGTAGGGGCCATCAGTGCGGGTGTAGATCACTTCCGAGTCGGTGAAGAAGTTCGCCAGCGGCTCGACGTCCTTGTAGCCGTGCTGCGTCTTCGAAAGCAGCGATGTGTAGATATAGGTCGGCGTCGTCGCGTAGAAGACGCTGCCATCGGCGGGCGCCGTCGCCAGCCGCGAGACGGCGCGGGCTCCGCTGCCACCCTGCACGTTCTCGATGACGAAGGTCGCCTTGATGTATTTCGGCAGGTGCTTGGCCATTTCGCGCAGGAAGACGTCGCTGCCGCCCCCCGGACTCGAATGGGTGACGAGCGTCACCACCTTATGCGGGTAGTCGACCGGCGTTTGCGCGGCGGCGCCGCCTGCCGACCAGGCCGAGAGGCTGGTGGCGACGGCTGTGGCGATGGCCAGATGTCGCATGGTTTCTCTCCCTGAGATCGATGAATGGGCCTCCCTGCTTCGGAGAGGCCTCGTTCGATTCGTGCGGCGACGCAGATTGTCCGCGCCGGACCGTCTCACTGCGCGGCGTTGCGCAGTGGCCGGACCGCCGGGGTGGTGTCGAAGACGAGTTGCTCGACGAGCATCTCGATCCGCGGCAGGGCGTCGACGCCCCAGGCCAGATCGAGCAGCCGGTTCTGGGCCGCATCGGTGATCGCGCCCTCGGCACACATCCGGAACTTGGCTTCGAGATCGGCGTCGCTGATCGGATTGTCCGGGCCGCCGCGATAGCGCTCGTCGGCCCATTGCACGAGGGTCCGGCCGTCCTTGGTCTCGACCTCGATGCGCGAGCGGATCTTGTCGTAGCCGCGCGCATCGATTTCGGGGTCGTTGAGGATTTCGGTGCGCTTCTGCATGTCCTGCATCGCCGGCGAGGCCACGAACGCGTCGCTGAACTCGTGATGGCTGGCGCGGCGACAGAGCGCGATCATCGAGAGCAGCGCGGGCATCGAAAACTTGGCCTGGAGGTGGTTCTGCGCCAGCGGATAGCGGATCGGCTCGAGGATGTTCCTGCCGGCAAAGAAACGGATGCGCTCGACCTGCTCGGGCTTGAGGTCATGCGCGAGCACCAGCGCCAGCATCGCGTCCATCGACTGGTGGGTCAGGATGCCAGAAGGGTAGGGCTTGATGCTGATGCCGGGCTCAGCGATCGTCAGCGTCTCGCCGAAGCCCTGCGGCAGCTTCTCTTCAGAAAGTCCCTCGCCCATCACCTGGAAAAAGCCCCAGGTGCCGTCGAGCGCCGCTGGGTCCGCGGTGAAGCCGCGTGCAGCGAGCAGGGCCGCGGTGACGCCGTTTTCCGAAGCGCGCCCGACGTGAAGCGGCTTGGTCATCGTGCCGAAATTGCAGCGGATGCCGGCAGCGAAACTCGCCGCGATGCCGAGGGCATGCGCCAGCTCTGCGCCCTTGAGGCCGAGCAGCTTCGCAGCGGCGGCGGCGGCGCCGAAGGTGCCGACCGTGCCGCTGCTGTGATGGCCTCGACGATAATGGCGCGGCGTCATCCATTCCGAGATCTTGCATTCGACCTCGAACCCCGTCTGGAAGGCGAGCATGAGGCGCTTGCCGTCAACGCCGCCAAGGCGCTGCGACAGCACCAGCGCAGCGGTCAGCGGGGGCACCGAGGGGTGGGTCAGCAGGCCGTAGACGTGGCGCGGGTCGTTCGAAACCTGAGTGTCGTCCCAGTCATGAGCATGGCCGGCAGTGCCAAGCACGCGCGCCGCCAGAGCCGCGGGAACGCGGGTATGGCCATGGCCGATCAGCAGTGCCTCGGCCTTGCCGCCGGTTTCCGCGGCATCGGCGGCCAGCATGCGCACCGAGTCCTCAAGTCCACCGGCGAGGTAGAGTCCAAGCGTATCGATGATGCAGCGCCGGCCGATCCGCAGCGCCTCGACTGGCAGATCGTCATAGCTCGCCCTCTCGATGAACGCGACGGCGGAGGCAGTAACGTGATTGAGCTCGGTCATGGCGTATCCGGCTTTCTCTTGAACGAAGATCGTCAGTTGGTCAGACGCGTGGGCTGTGCCTCGGTCTTCTCGTAGGCGGCGAGCAGGCGCGCCTTGGCGCGGGCGACATGGTCGGAATGGGCGCGCTGGGCACGCTCGGGATCGCGGGCGGCGATGGCCTCGACCATCTCGCGATGCTCCGAGTTGGAAACCTCCAGGCCGCCGCCCTGCACCAGGCTGCGGGCACGGAACAGGTGCAGCTTCTTGACCAGCCCGCGATATTGCGCGGCGAGCGTGCCATTGCCGCAGGCATCGATGATGAATTCGTGGAAGGCGAGGTTGAGCGGGTAGTAGCGGTCGAAGTCTCGGTGGCGCGCCGCCGCTTCCATCTGCTCGAGATAGTCTCTCAACCGCGCCACCTCCGCCTCGCTGACCCGCTCGGCCAGGAGCTTGCCGGCGAGACCGAACAGCACCGTGCGCACGTCGTAGATCTCGATGGCCTCCTCGACCGCCGGCTGGCGAATGAAGACGCCGCGATTGGGGATCAGCTCGACCAGGCCGAGCCCCTCAAGGGCCCGCAGCGCTTCGCGCACCGGGCCGCGGCTGGTGCCGAAGCGGATCGCCAGATGGTTCTCGTTGACCCGCTTCCCCGGCGGAATGTCGCCGGCAAGGATCGCCCTCTCGATTTCGCGTTCGAGCACACCCGAAAGCGAGCGTGTCCTCAGAATGGTCAGGGCATCGTCTGGAATGGTCATAGGCTCTGATATCAGCGTCTACAGAAAACTGTCAACAGTTTGCAATTTTGAGGTTGCCGTGCTCTCATGAGGTCTGTCGCGCGTCTCGGGGAGGGAACAGATCGGCGCAGGTCCACGCCGCCGGAGACCGATATCGGGACTTGGACCTGCCGGCTGCCGCCGAGGCGCAACGATCGGGTCGGCCCACTGCACAACCGTTCAAGCGCAGCCCAGGGTTGATCGTAGAATGCTTATTGTTGACAATCCTCAGGATTGGCACTTAGCTCGTATCCAAATTGGGATGGCGGAGCAGGCGTCCCTGCTCGCCGCCGATCCAGAAAAACGAAGCCCGGACCCCGGATGTCCAGGCGATATCGCGTCTGGGAGGATGCATTGGCGTTTCTGGAACTTGCCGATCTGACGATGCGGTACGGTGCGATGACGGTGGTCGATCGCGTCGATCTGAATGTCGAGAAGGGCAATCTCGTCTGCCTGCTCGGGCCGTCGGGTTGCGGCAAGACGACCACGCTGCGGCTCATCGCCGGCTTCATCACGCCCAAGGGTGGCGAAATCCATGTCGGCGGGCGCACGATCTCGTCGGCCGGTTGGAGCGAGCCGCCCGAGCGGCGGGGCATGTCGATGATCTTCCAGAGCTACGCGCTCTGGCCGCACATGACCGTTCGCGAGAATATCGGCTACGGCCTGTCGCTGCGGAAGATGCAGTCGGCCGAGATCGCGCGGCTCGTCGACAAGATCCTCGACGTCACGCGCTTGAAGCCGCTGGCCGAACGCTATCCGGGAGAGCTCTCCGGAGGGCAGCAGCAACGCGTTTCGCTGGCGCGCGCGCTCGTCGTCGAGCCCGAGATCCTGCTGCTCGACGAGCCGCTCTCCAATCTCGACGCCAATCTGCGCGAGGAGATGCGTTTCGAGATCCGCCGCCTCCACGACGCCTATCGCTACACCACCGTCTATGTGACGCACGATCAGGCCGAGGCCATGACCACGGCCGATCTCATCGTGGTGATGAACCAGGGCCGGATCGAGCAGGCGGGGAGCCCCGAAGAGATCTATGAGCGGCCACAATCGGAGTTCGTGGCGCGCTTCCTCGGCGGCACCAACATCCTGAAGGGCCGTTGGCTCGATGCCGATACGGTCGAGTGCGGCCCGCTGAAGCTTCGCTGCGGCACCGGCGATTTCTCGGCCGGCGGGGATGGCGTCGTCTCGGTGCGCCACCATGACATCGTGCTGGACGCCAAGCCGCAGGGCGACGGGCCGAACCGGGCGCAGGGCACGGTCTTGCGCCAAGTCTATCTCGGTTCGCATCGCGACTACCTGATCGAACTTCCCGGCGGCGCGCAAATCCGCACGGTTGCCGAACCGCATCTTGCCATCGACCGCGGCCAACCGGTCTGGCTGCACTTTCCACAGGAGCACTGCCGCGCGCTCGCCCGCTGAACCGGGGGCGCGAAAGCAATCTCGCCAACATCATAACAATGAGGAGGAACGAGAATGACACGCCCAATGTTCGACAGACGATCCGTGGTGGCCGGCCTTCTGCTCTCGACGGCTCTCGGAAGCATACCCGCTCTGGCACAGGCACCGGCCCCCTATCAGGTTACGCCGGAGCTCATCGAGGCGGCGAAGAAGGAAGGTACGGTCACCTTCTACACTGCGACCGACGTGGCGGTCTCCGAAAAGGTCGGCAGCGCGTTTGAGGCGAAATATCCCGGCATCAAGGTGAAGGTCGAGCGTTCCGGTTCCGAGCGCGTGTTCCAGCGCCTCAGCCAGGAATATGGCAGCTCGATCCATAATGCCGACGTCGTCGAAACCTCCGACGCGGTGCATTTCGTCCTGTTCAAGCGCAATGGTTGGCTGGCCCAGGCCGTGCCGGCCGAAGTCGCGAAGGACTGGCCGAAGGAGGCCAAGGATGCCGACGGCTACTATGCGGCCTATCGGGCGCATCTCTCGGTCATCGGCTACAACAGCAAGCAGGTGAGGGCGGAGGATGCGCCCAAGAGCCATGCCGACCTGCTCGATCCCAAATGGCGGGGCCGCATCGTCAAGGCCCATCCCGGTTATTCCGGCACGGTGATGACCGGCACGGACGTCCTCAGTCGGGCGCTCGGCTGGGAGTTCTTCGAGAAGCTCGGCAAGCAGCGCATCATGCAGGTCCAGTCATCGACCGAGCCGCCGAAGAAACTCGCCCAGGGTGAGCGTTCGATCGAGGCCGACGGCAACGAATACAACATGTTCATGCTCAAGGAGTCCGGCGTTCCCGTCGAGATCGTCTATGCGACGGAGGGCACGCCGATTGCCATCGGTCATGGCGGGATAATGAAGAACGCGCCGCACCCCAATGCCGCGAAGCTGTTCTACTCCTTCCTGTTCGACCAGGAGACGCAGCAGCTCAACAGCGATTCCGGCGGGCTGCGCTCGTTCCACCCGCGCGTCAAGGAGAAGGAGACGCGGACGCCGCTTTCCAAGATCAAGCTGCTCTATTCCGATCCGGTGAAGCTCGAGCCCAATATCGAGATGATCAAGAAGAAATACGAAGAGTATTTCGGCACCTGATCCGTTCCGCGCGGACCTCACGGCGCGGAAGCTGCGCGCCGTGCATCGCCCTATGACGAGAGCTGCACCCGGCGCTGGCGCGCCGGCGGCGCACGGAGATCCTCATGACTGCGATAACCGGGATCGTGTCCGGAGTTCCCATACGCCGCGTCGCCATCGACTGGTCGCGGCCCATCTTCGTGCTGCTGACCGTCGTCCTTTCCGTGCTGGTCGTGCTGCCGCTCGGCTGGCTCGGCTACTATGCCGTGACCGATCAGTCCGGCAGCCTCAGCCTCGCGAACTTCAGGGCGCTGGTCAGCGATGCAACTTTGCGCCGGCCATTCATCGTCGCGATCACCATGGCGCTCAGCGTCGGGGTGCTGTCCTGTGCCATCGCGACCCCGCTGGCCTGGATCGTAGCCCGCACCGACATGCCGGGCCGCACGCTGGTGCGCGGGCTCGTCATGGCCTCCTTCGTGACCCCGCCCTTCCTCGGCGCAATCGCCTGGGAGATCCTGGCCGCGCCCAATAGCGGCATCA
This sequence comes from Allobosea sp. 2KB_26, assembly GCF_052115715.1. Lineage (NCBI taxonomy): Bacteria > Pseudomonadati > Pseudomonadota > Alphaproteobacteria > Hyphomicrobiales > Alloboseaceae > Allobosea > Allobosea sp. 2KB_26. The sequence continues at coordinate 1,464,502 of NZ_JBFRHE010000001.1, read as the reverse complement.
TCAACGCCGTCTACCGCTGGCTGTTTGACCTCGACCCTTACGAGTACCTCGTCGACATCTACACCCTGTCCGGCCTCGTCTTCGCGATCGCCTGCTACACGTTTCCCTACGTCTTCACCTTGGTGACGAACGCACTCGAGCGTGTTCCGACCGAACTCGAGGAAGCGTCCGCCATCCTTGGCGGCGGCCTGTGGACGACCTTGCGCAAGGTGACGGTTCCGCTCGTCCTACCGGCCATGCTCGCGGGCTCCCTCATCGCGGTGCTGCAGGCGCTGACCATGTTCGGCTCGCCGGCGATCCTCGCCCTGCCGGCGAATTTCCACGTCATCACCACCAAGATCTGGAGCCTGTTCCAGTATCCGCCCAAGCCCGGGCTCGCAGCGGCGGCGGCGCTGCCGCTGCTTCTGGTCACGATCCTGCTGCTCTGGACACAGCGGCGCATCCTCGGCCGGCGCGGATACACCACGGTCGGCGGCAAGAGCGGGAGCGCGCGCATCACGGTGCTCGGGCGCTGGAAATGGCTGGCGCTCGGCTTCACCTTCCTCGTCCTGTCGCTGACAGTGCTGATGCCCTATGCCGCGCTGGTGAAGACCGCGCTCACCCGCACGGTGGCGGAACCGCTGACCTTCGAGAGCTTCACGCTGCACCATATCTGGTTTGTGTTCTTCGAGTTCTCGGCGACACAGCTCGCTCTGCGCAATACGTTCCTGCTCGGCTTCCTCACGGCGACCATCGGCACCGCGATCGCGCTCGTCGTGGCCTATCTCGTAACCCGCGGCAGCTCGCGCGGGGCTCCGCTGCTCGGCTATCTCGCGACCGCACCGGTCGCGATCCCCGGCATCGTCCTCGGTGTCGGCCTCTTCCTCAGCTATTCCAGTCCGATATTGCCGCTCTACGGCACGCTCTGGATCCTGCTGATCGCCTTCCTGACCATCGAGATGCCCGCGGGCTACCAGCAGCTCTCGTCCGCCTTCAAGAGCGTGCATGTCGAGCTGGAGGAGGCGGGGCGCATCCTCGGCGCGACGCGGATGACGACGCTGCGAACCATCACCGCGCCGCTGCTGCGCTCCAATGTCGTGGCGGCATGGTGCTTCGTGTTCATCGGCACGATCCGCGAGCTTTCGGCGACAATCCTGCTGACCACGGCCGACACCAAGCTCGTGTCGGTCATCATCTACGACCTCAACGAATCCGGGGATCTCGGCGCGATCTCGGTGCTCGGGATCATGCTGCTGATGGTCTCGTTCGCGGTCGTGTTCCTCGCCAACCGCCTGCCGCTCCTCGGCGGAGTGAGAGTCGCACCGGTCCGCGGCTGATCAGGTATCCGGGTAATGGCCGAGCGGGCCGAACAATGCGCTGCGGCTGATCAGGACATGTTCCTCCAGTGCAGCTTCGGCGCCGACGGCGTCGCGTGCCGCGATCCGCTCGAGGATCGCGCGGTGCTCGTCATTCGAGGTCGTCATCCTACCGGGCATATCGAGGGTGCGGCGGCGCAGGAGGTGCATCTCGCGGTGGATGGCGGCGCATTCGGCCGCGAGGCGGCCATTGCCGCCGAATTCGACGATGGCTTCGTGAAAGCGCAGATTGCCGGGATAGAAGCTGTTGAGGTCGCCTGCTGCCATCGCGGCATCCATCTCCGCGACATAGCCGGAGAGGATGGCGACCTGCTCGTCGGTGACGATCGGCGCCAGCAATCTGCCTGCCAAACCATAGAGCGCCGCGCGGATCTCGTAGAGCTCGGCTGCCTCGCGCCCGTCGAGCGCGCGGATGAACACGCCGCGGTTGACCACGACGTTCACCAGCCCGCTCTGCTCGAGCCCCCGGCATGCCTCGCGGATCGGCCCCCGGCTGACACCCAGCCTGGCCGCGAGCGCGTTCTCGTTGAGGCGCTCGCCGGCACTCAGTTCGCCCCGTTCGATCATCTGCTCCAACTCGTGGCGGATGATCGAGGTCAGGGACTGGTTGCGGCGAAGCTGCAGGGCGGAATCGATATCGAGGCTCATGCACTGGGTTCCGTGTGATTGGCTCAATCTATCAGTCGGAGCCGGGCAACGCCATTGGATCTTAAACTGTTGACAATCAGCAAAAGACAATTAGAGGCTGATGGCCTAGCCTGGAGGACGCCATGAAGACGCCCGATAACCTTTCGCCCTCGGAAAACGGTCTGACGCGCTATGTTGCGTCCTTCATCTGCGATGCGTCGCTGGCGGATCTGCCCGGCGATGTCGTCGCTCTCGGCAAGAAATCGATCCTCGACGGGCTCGGGTTGGCGCTGTCGGGCTCGGTCGCCCATAGCGGCGAATATGTGCGCCGCCATCTCGCCGATCTGAACCTGGCGGCTGGACCGGCCACGGTCATCGGCTCGCGGCTGAAGGTTGCGCCGCGCTTCGCGGCCTTCGCCAACGGCGTCGGCATTCACGCCGACGACTATGACGATACCCAGCTTGCCGTGGCCAAGGACCGGGTCTACGGGCTCCTCACCCATCCGACCGCACCTGCGCTGCCGGCGGCGCTTGCCATGGGCGAGGCGAAAGGCGCCAGCGGGCGCGATGTGATGCTCGCCTACCATCTTGGCGTCGAGGTGGAGTGCAAGATCGCGGAGGCGATCAACCCGCGGCATTACCAGACCGGTTTCCACGCCACGGCCACCTGCGGCACCTTCGCGGCAGCGGCGGCCAGCGCCAGGCTGATGGGGCTCGACCTCGACCAGACCCTGCGAGCGCTCTCCATCGCCGGCAGTCAGTCGGCCGGACTGCGCGAGAATTTCGGCACGATGACCAAGCCCTTCCATGCCGGGCGCTCGTCGGAGAGCGGCGTCGCGGCGGCGCAGTTCGCCGAATATGGCTGGAGCGCCACGGACAAGATCCTGGAGGCGCCGCGTGGCTTCTTCCGGGCTGCCGGCGGCGGCTATGACGCGGGCGCCATCCTGAATCAGCTCGGGGCGCCCTGGACCTTTGCGGCGCCCGGCATCTCGATCAAGCCGCATCCTTCAGGCTCGCTGACCCACCCGGGTATGACCGAGATGCTGCGTCTCATCCGCGAGAACCGGATCACCGCGGACGCGGTGGAGCGGGTCCGCATCGGCACCAACCACAACATGCCCAACGCGCTGATCCACCATCGGCCGACCAACGAGCTCCAGGCCAAGTTCTCGATGGAGTTCTGCATGGCGATCCTCCTGATCGAGGGCAAAGCCGGCCTTGCGGAATTCACCGACGGGGTGGTGAACCGCGCCGACGTCAAGGCGATGATCGAGCGGGTCGATTTCGTGGTGGACGATGAGGCCGAGGCCGCCGGTTACGACAAGATGACGACCCTCATCGCCATTACGCTGAAAGATGGCCGGACCATCTCGGGCCGGGCCGATTTCGGCAAGGGAAGTCCGGCCAACCCGATGAGCTACGAGGAGGTCTCGGACAAGTTCCGCGAAACCGCGGGCTTCGCCAGTCTCGGCCGGGAACGGATCGAGGACGTGATCGCCATGGTGCGCGACCTGGACACTCTGCCCTCGATCGAGCGCCTGATGGCGTCTTTGCGGCTCTGACCATGGCGAAGCTCACCATAGGCGTCCTCAACGGGGACGATATCGGCCACGAGATCGTCCCGGCTGCGGTCGAGGTGACGCGCGCAGCGGCCGCCCGGCACGGACTCGCCATCGACTGGCGGCCCATGCCTATCGGCCGCGCCGCGCTTGATAGCCACGGCACGACGCTGCCGGATGGCACGCTGGAGACGCTCGCCACCTTCGACGGCTTCATCCTCGGGCCGATCGGTCATCAGGCCTATCCAAAGGGGCCGGGCGCGATCAATCCGCATCCGATCCTGCGCAAGCATTTCGACCTGTTCGCCAATGTCCGCCCGACGCGATCCTACCCCGACATCGGCTGCATCTATGACGATGTCGACCTCGTCATCGTGCGCGAGAACAACGAGGGCTTCCAGCCGGACCGCAATGTCGTGATGGGCTCGGGCGAGTTCCGGCCCAATGACGACCTGACAATCTCGGTGCGCGTCATCTCGCGCAGGGGCAGCCGCAAGGTCGCCCGTGCCGCGCTCGACATCGCCCGGTCGCGGCGCAAGCGCCTGACGCTCGTGCACAAGAACACGGTGTTCAAGCTCGGCTGCGGCATGTTCGTGGAGAGCTGCTACGAGGCGGCGAAGGATTATCCCGATGTCACGATCGACGAGGTGATCGTCGATACCTTCGCAATGCGCCTGGTGCGCGATCCGCAGAGCTTCGACACTGTGGTGACGACGAACATGTTCGGCGACATCCTGACCGATGAAGCCGCGGGGCTGGTCGGCGGGCTCGGCATGGCGCCCGGCCTGTGCATCGGCGAGGGCGGCCTCGCCATGGCGCAGGCGACGCATGGTTCGGCGCCCGACATTGCCGGCAAGGGCGTAGCCAATCCCTATGCAATGATCGAGTCGACGCGGATGCTGATCGAGCATCTCGGCCGGGTCCGATCCCTGCCGCAGGCGGTGGAGGCCGCACGCACGATGGAAGAGGCGATCCGCTCCGCGCTCTCGGGGTCCGAGACGCGCACGCGCGACATCCGCGGCACCACCGGCACCCGTGGCATGACCGAGGCGATCATCAGGGCGATCGGTTAGATCAGCGGGCCGGATACGCGTTCCGCTCCGATGATCCTGAGCCCGATGCCGAAATGTTGCATCAGGCTCTGAGGTCGAGCGTGTCGAGCCGATATTCGCCGCGTTCGTCTGCGTCGAGCTGGGCGACCAGCCCGAGCTCCCAGGCAAGATAGCGCCGCGCGGCATCGAGATTGCCGTCGTGCCGGTCGTGCACGAAGAACAGAAAGTCGATGGCGTCGGCGTCCGCGGGGGCGTCGGGCGAGCTGTCGAGGGCAAGCCCCTCCGCGCGCCAATCGCTTGCGTCGCCTGTGACCCGGCGAACCGATGTCGCGCCGCATTCCGCGAGGTCGCGGCTGGCGAGCGCGGTTGCTGTCTCGTCTCCCGCAAGCAGCACATGCCGGCCCGCCACGGCCGGCAGGCGCGGCCGGATCGACCAGGCGGCGCCCGGCAGATGGCCGGCGCGATAGGCAAGCGAGCCGCGCAGGTCGAGCAGCAGGTCTCCGGCTTGCGCGCGCTCGATCGCCTCATCGGCGCTGATTGCAGGTGGTGCGACAAGGTCGGGAGGCGGTTCGGATACCGGCAGGCGCCAGTCGGCCGGCCAGGACTCGATATCGGGAAGCACATAGGTTTCGTAGCCGAGTTGGCGCAGCCAGAACGCAGCGAGCGCCGCGCGCAACCCGGTATCGTCGGCCAGGATGATGCGCGCTCGGCGGACGCCGATCCAGTGGTCCGTGGCCTGAATGAGCTGGCCTCCTGGCGCTGAGGCCGCCGCGGCATGCGGCGTGGCCGCGTGCTCGGCCGGATCGCGCATGTCGAGAAGATAGGTCGTGCGGCCGGGCTCTCCGGCGAGGTCTTCGGCTTTGAGGCGGTCGATCCGCGAAATAGCATGCGTGCGCATGAAGGCGTCGGCCCGCAGGCGGCTTGCCGCGCGGTCGATCTGCGGCAAAGGACCGGCGGCAGAGTCATACGCGAGCGCACGGCCCGAGAGCGCCCAGCCCTGCGTCCCGTTTTCCAGGGCAAGCACCACTGCGCCCGGCTGCATCAGCGCCAGGCCCGCGGTGCCGATGATGCTGCGCGTCCGCCCGGCGCAGTTGATGATGACGGGGGCTTCCCCCGGGGCGAGTGCGTCCCAGCGATGCGCCGCCTCTCCGTTCGGAAAGGAGCGCGAGCCCGGGATCGTCATCTTCGTGTATTCGCCGGCTGAGCGACCGTCGAGGAGGTGCAGCGGGCGGCCCTGCTCCTGCCAGGCGTCGAGAGTGTCGGGACCGATCGCAGGCACGTGCCAATGCTCCTCGACCAGCTCGCCCAGCGTCTTGCTCGGCAGGTTCACGCCCTTGAACAGGGTGTATCCGGCCGCCGCCCAGGCTGGGGCGCCGCCCGCGATCCAGTCGATACGGCTGTAACCCATCGCGGTGAGCCGCGTTGCGGCGCGCTCGGACACCCCATCGCCCTCGTCGACCAGCACGACCGGCACGTCGCGGCGGGGCACGAGTACCCTGACCAGCGCCTCCAGCCGGCTATAGGGGCAGGGCACGGCGAGGAAGGGGTGGCCTTCGCCGTACTGACCCTGTTCGCGCAAATCGAGACAGGCGATCTCCCCGGGTGCGTGCAGCCTCCGCTTCGCTTCCTGCGGATCGAGCGCCGGCATCAGGCGGCTTCGGCGTAGGGCACGGGCTCACGTCCCGAGAAGAAGTCATGGAAAGCGGCGTAGACGAGGTCGGGTCGGTGCTCGGCCGGATAGTGCCCGGTCGGAATGGCCCAGCCGCGCACGCCGTCCGCCCATTCCTGCCAGGCTTCGAGCGGCTTGAAATGCCGGCCGCAATGGCTGTTCGAGCCCCACAGGACGAGGACGGGGCAGGCGATCTTGCGCTTGCCGTAATCCGCCGTGTCCATGGCAAGGTCGAGGGTCACGGTGGCGCGATAATCTTCGCAGACGGCGTGAATCTGCTCCGGGGTCGTGCAGCGCGCGTAGTCAGCCAGCGCCTCGGGCGTGAAGATCTCGAGCCCGACACCCTTCTTGTTGAGCTTGTAGCGGATGTAATAGTCGAGATCGGCGCAGATCAGCCGCTCGGGAAACGGCGCTTTCTGCGCCATGAAGAACCAGTGGTAGGATTCAAGCCCCCAGCCGAGGCTGACATTGGTCAGGACATGATGGGTCGGCACGATGTCGAGAGCGGCCAGCGCGGTGACGCGGTCCGGCTGGTCGAGAGCCATGCGGAAGGCGACGCGCGCGCCCCGGTCGTGCCCGGCGACTGCGAAACGGTCGAATCCGAGCGCGTCCATCACGTCGAAATTGTCCTCGCCCATCGCGCGGAAACTGTAGCCGGCATGATCCTCGCCGCCGTCGGGCTTGGAGCTGTCGCCATACCCGCGCAGGTCGGTCGCGACCACCGTGAAGCTCTGAGCCAGCGATGGCGCAATCTTGTGCCAGCTCGACAGATTGAGCGGGTTGCCGTGGATCAGCAGCAAGGGCGGCCCGCTTCCGGCTATGGCCACCTCGATTTCGGCGCCGCGGGTGCGCAGTTTACGCCGCTCGAATCCTGCCATCAGCACGCTGCCATGCGGCAGGAGTGGCGGCAGGTTCGCCCCGGGTTCTGATCGTTCCAGCATCATCGGCATTGCTCCTCATCGGATCCCATGCGATGAATATCATATTGTCGACAATAAGCATCTTTAATCTGAGGGACGTCATGGCCGCCATGCAGGATAAGCCTCGCCTCGGCTTCCTCTTCGGAGACGCGACCGGCATCGGTCCCGAGATCGCGGCCAAGGTTCTCGCCGCAGGCCGCTATCGCGAGCATGTCCGGCTCGTTGCGATTGGTGATCGTCGCGTGCTGGAGCAGGGCGCGCGCGATGCCGGTGTTCAGCTCCGTTGGACCGGCGTGACTGAACGCGACGAGATCGACTGGGATGCTCCCGAGATCCCGCTCGTCGATCTCGGCAATGCCGATCCGGCTCAACTCGGGCGCGGGCAGATATCGGCGGAATCCGGCCGGATCACAGGCGAGACGCTGGCCCGTGCCATCAGCATGGCGCAGGCTGGGCAGCTCGATGCGATCACCTTCGCGCCGCTGAACAAGGCCGCGATGTTCGCAGGTGGCTGGCGCTTTCCCGACGAGCACAAGTTGTTCGCGCATCTGCTCAGGCATCACGGCTATTTCTCGGAAATGAACGTGCTCGACGGCCAGTGGATGTCGCGGGTGACGTCGCATGTCTCGCTGCGCGAAGCCCTCGACCTGATCGATGCGCGCGCGATCACCGATGCGGTCGAACTTGTCGACCGGATGATGAAGCGCGCCGGGATCGTCAGCCCGCGCATCGCGGTGGCCGCACTCAATCCTCACGCCGGCGAGAACGGCCTGTTCGGCCGCGACGAGATCGAGCTAATCCGGCCGACCGTGGAGCGGATCGCGGCTGGAGGCATCAGCTGCACCGGGCCCTATCCGGCCGATACGGTCTATATTCGTGCCTTCGCCGGCGAATTCGACAGCGTTGTGGCCATGTATCACGACCAGGGCCAGATCGCGACGAAGCTCAGGGGCTTCAATCGCGGCGTCACGGTGACGGCGGGGCTCGATGTCGTCTTCACGACGCCAGCGCATGGCACAGCATTCGACATTGTCGGCCAGGGAGTGGCCTCGCCCGGCGCGCTCCAGAGCGCCGTCGAACTTGCGAGCCGACTGGCGACAGTCCGCGTCGCCGCCTGAACCGCCGGGCGGGTCGCGACGATGCCGCTATCCGCAGGGCGCCGGTCAGCTGGCGGCGTGAGCGAGATTGTCGCCGCGGAGTGCCTCCAGCACTGCATCGGTCACCGAGCGCGTGATCGCCGCGCCGCCGAGATCCGGCGTGTGGTTTGCCGGGTCAGCCGTGACGCGCTCGATTGCGCGCATCAGCCGCGCGGCTGCGTCCGCCTCGCCGAGATGGTCGAGCATCATCACGGCGGACCAGAAGCTGGCGATCGGATTGGCAATGCCCTTGCCGGTGATGTCGAAGGCGGAGCCGTGGATCGGCTCGAACATCGAGGGAAAGCGGCGCTCGGGGTCGAGATTGGCGGTGGGGGCAATGCCGATCGAGCCGGCGAGGGCTGCGGCGAGGTCGGACAGGATGTCGGCATGAAGATTCGTCGCGACGATCGTGTCGAGGCTCCGCGGCTTCAGTGTCATGCGGATGGTCATGGCGTCGACCAGCATCTTGTCCCAGGTCACGTCGGGAAACTCGCGCGCCACTTCGGCGGCGATCTCATCCCACATCACCATGCCGTGGCGCTGTGCGTTCGACTTGGTGACGACGGTCAAGAGTTTGCGGGGACGAGAGCGCGCCATTTCGAAGGCGAAGCGCATGATGCGCGTGACCCCGCCGCGGGTGAAGATGGAGACCTCGGTCGCGATCTCCTCGGGTAGCCCGCGATGCGAGCGCCCGCCCTGGCCGGCATATTCGCCCTCCGAATTTTCGCGCACGATCACCCAGTCGAGATCATCCGGAGCCACCCCGCGCAGGGGCGGCTCGATGCCCGGCAGGATGCGCGTCGGGCGCACATTCGCGTATTGGTCGAAGGGCTGACAGATGGCCAGCCTCAGGCCCCATAGGGTGACATGATCGGGCACATCGGGCGCGCCGACGGCGCCGAAATAGATCGCGTCGCAATCGCGGATGCGGTCGAGCCCGTCTTCGGGCATCATCCGGCCATGGCGCTTGAAGTAGTCCGAACCCCAATCGAAATGGGTGAAGTCGAACGCGAAACTGCCGGACCGGACGGCGCAGAGCGACAGGACTTCGAGACCCGCCTCGATCACCTCGGCGCCGATCCCGTCGCCGGGAATGGCGGCAATCCTGTAGGTTTTCATCAGACGGCTCCGCCCTTGCGTTCGAATTATTGCCTATTGTCGACAATTATAGAGCTGTGTCGGAAATAGTCTACCGGCTGGGCAAGGAAAACCGCTGCGCTCATAGCCTCGGGTATCCCCGACGGATTGTCGGCCTGCGCCTGGGTTCGTCCGAATGTCTTTTGGTTGGGTGCTTGACTAATAGATAGTATACTACATATATGCGTTCTATGGACGATGCCCAACCTGGATTCGAGCGCAGCTTCCTGACGGAGCTGTCGACGGCCGGCCGCAAATTGCGAACCCTGTTCGATCGCCTTGTGCGCCAGCGCGGCCTGACCTTGTCGCGTGCGCGCGCGTTGCTTCATCTCTCGCGCTGTCCGGCGATCAATCAGACGGAACTCGCCAGTCTGCTGGAGGTCGAGGGCCCGACCGTCGTGCGCCTGCTCGACGGGATGGAGAAGAACGGCCTGATCGAGCGAAGCGCCATCGACGGCGATCGGCGGGCGAAACAGATCAGCCTGACCCCCGCCGCGCAGCATCAGGTCGAGGAGATCGAGGAGATCTCCGGCGAGATCGGCCGCGACGTGTTGCGCGAGATCGATCCTGCCGAACTCGAGATCGCGATCCGCGTGCTTCGGCAGATGATCCGCAATATGGAGCCTCAGTCCTGAGGCCCATGGCCATGGCTACGACCAACGAAACGGAAGCGCGGCCCGAAGCAGATCCTTCATCTGCGAACGTCCAAGAGCCTTCCCGCCCTGAGAGCCCGGCTCTGCTGCCGGCAAAGTCCTTTGCCGTTGCCGCGGCCTATGTCGCGGCCGCCGCCCTTCTGATTGGCACACAGGGCCTCGGCATGAACTTCGTGGCTGCCAATACCAATCAGATCCAGGGGGCGTTTGGGGCGACTCAGCTTGAGATCAATTGGCTGATCGCCGCCTATATGGCGCCGAATGTCAGCCTGACCCTGATCCTGACCAAGGTCCGGACGCAGTTCGGGCTGCGCCGCTTCGCCGAGCTCGGCATCTGCATCTTCGTCGCCGCCTCGCTTCTGCATCTGTTCGCGCATGATCTGCATTCGGCGATCGGGGTCCGCTTCCTCGCGGGCATGGCCGCCTCGCCGATATCGACACTCGGCTTCCTCTACATGCTCGAGGCCTTTCCTCAGGCCAGGAAGATGTCATGGGGCTTGAGCCTGACGCTGACCTGCTCCGCGATCACCCCTACGCTGGCGCGGCTGATCTCGCCGATGCTGCTCGATATCGGTCAATGGCAGGGCCTCTATACGATGGCGATCGGCCTCGCGCTGATTTCGCTTGCCGTGATCTTCTATCTGCCGCTGACGCCGATTCCCCATGCGAAGGTCCTGCAGCGGCTGGATTTCATCAGCTACCCCTTGATCGCGATCGGCTTTGGCCTGCTCGCGGTCATCCTGGTGATGGGCCGCCTGGTCTGGTGGCTAGAAGCACCCTGGATCGGCTGGTGCCTTGCCCTGGCAATCCTGTCGCTCGGGCTTGCGGTGGCAATCGAGATCAATCGCGAGACGCCGCTGCTGAATGTGCGCTGGCTGATGAGCCGGGAAATGCTCCATATCACGACGGTGCTGCTGGTCTTCCGCATCGTGCTGTCCGAGCAGACTTCGGGTGCACTCGCCCTGTTCCAGAATCTTGGCCTGCTCAATGAGCAGAGCAGGGGGCTATATGTGGTGATCCTGCTGGCTTCGCTGTGCGGCGGGCTCCTTTGCGGCGCCACTCTCAAGCCCGAGCGCGTGCCGCTGCTGCATGGCGTCGCGCTGCTCTGCATTTGCGCCGGTGCCGCCATGGATAGTCAGGCGACCAATCTGACGCGGCCGGACAACATGTATCTGAGCCAGGCCCTGATCGCGTTTGGCGGCGCGCTGTTCCTGCCTCCGGCGATGCTGACCGGTCTCATGGCTGCGCTCCGGCAGGGGCCGGCCTTTATTACCAGCTTCATCGTGGTTTTCCTCTTCACGCAGAGTCTGGGCGGCCTGATCGGTTCGGCTTTCTTCGGCAGCTTCGTCACGCTCCGCGAGAAGTTCCATTCCAGCCTTCTCGTCGAACATTTCTCGCTGTCCGACCCGGCGGTGGCGGAGCGGGTGAGGCAGCTTTCGGCAGTCTATGGAAAGCTGCTCACCGACGGGCGGCTGCTGAATGCCGAGGGCGTCGCCCTGTTCGCCCAGCAGGCCAGCCGCGAAGCCAATATCCTCGCCTATAACGACGCATTCCTGCTCATCGCGGCCCTGGCAGGAGCCGCGCTCGGCGGACTGATCATCCATCTGCTCTACGCAAGACTGCGCAGCGCCTGGTTCTTCTCGCGCCCGGCCGAAGCCCTCTGAACCGAAACCAGCCATCATGTCGAAAGCCATTCGCTCACCTCGAGCCCTGATTGCGCTGCTGGTTGCAGCAGCCGGTGTGCTGCTCGTGCTCTACGCCTGGCGGCTGCCGCCCTTCGCGAGCTCGGTCGAGAGCACCGAGAACGCCTATGTCAAAGGCCAGGTCACGATCATCAGCCCGCAACTGGCGGGCTACGTAAAGGAGGTTGCTGTTCAGGACTTCGAAACGGTGAAGGCCGGTGACCTCATCGTGCAGATCGACGACCGGATCTACGAGCAGCGCCTGTGGCAGGCGCAGGCTGCTCTTGCCGGCCAGCGCGCCAATCTGGCCAATGCTGATCAATCCCAGCGCGCTGCGGAAGCGCGCCAGCGCTCGGGCGAGGCCCAGATCGCCAGTGCGCAGGCGGCGGTCGAAACCGCGGAAGCCAATGCCGGGCGCATTCTCGCCCTGCGCGAGAAGGGGATTTCGACGCAGAGCGCCGCCGATCAGGCCAGTCTGGTGCTCGACCAGGCCCGCGCCAGCCTACGCCAGGCCGAAGCAGCCCTCGATGTCGCCCGGCAGGATCGGCAGTCCATCATCGTCGGGCGTGCCGGGCTGGAGGCCGCCGTGCGCAATGCCGAGGCAGCGGTGCAACTGGCCGCGATCGATCTGCAGAACACCCGCATCCTGGCCCCGCAGGACGGCAAGATGGGCGAGATCGGCGTGCGGCTCGGGCAATATGTTGCTGTTGGCACGCAACTGGCGTCACTGGTTCCGGCCAGGAAATGGGTGATCGCGAACTTCAAGGAAAACCAGCTTTCCGGGATGAAGATCGGCCAGCCGGTGACCTTTACGGTCGATGCGCTGCATCACGCCCCGTTGACCGGGCATGTCCAGGAGTTCTCGCCAGCCACGGGCTCCGAGTTCAGCATCCTGAAGGCCGACAACGCGACCGGCAATTTTACCAAGATTGCGCAGCGGCTGCCGGTTCGGATCGCCATCGACCAGGACCAGCCTTTGGCCGAGGATCTGGCGCCCGGCATGTCGGTCATTGTCAGCATCGACACCGCCACGCCCGCTGAGGCTGCTGTCAAACTATCCAGCGCCGACAAGCGATAACATCGGCGGGCCAGAGACCGGCGATGCCGAATTCCGGATTTCTGGATCGCCCGCGCTCCAAAAGGCTGCGGTCATCCAGAAATCCAAGGTTCCGAAAGCGCCGAAATGGCAGGTGCCAATGGCGGACAGGCTCGCCGGCTGGGTCAGGCGCTGGAGCCCGACCGCGGGCTACGCTTTGCCCGTGGCGGCTTCGCGACGACAGGCGCGGCCGGCGAGGGCGCCTTGGCCTTGCGACCCAGGCCTGATGCCTTTGCAAGAGCGGCCCGGGCCTCGGAATAATTCGGTGCGACCATCGGATAGTCCGAGGGCAAGCCCCACTTGGTGCGATATTGCTCGGGAGTGAGATTGTAGGCCGTACCCAGATGACGCCTGAGGGATTTGAAAGACTTGCCGTCTTCCAGGCAGATGATGGCGTCCGGCGTTACCGATTTCTTGATCGGAACCGCTGGTACGAGCGCGACCGGTGCTGGCGGTATTTCGGGTCTGGCGCTGAGCTGCGCGAACGCGGAATACGTGCTCGCAATCAAGCCCACGAGATCGCTGCGAGGGACATTGTTGTGCGCGACGTAGGCTGAAATAACCATCGCCGTGAGATCAATATAATTTTCATCTTCGTTGGCCATGGCTTTTTCCAAATCAGAATATTGCGCCTGGGTCTCATTTAACCTGCCGAACGTTCTATTTGCAATACTCGTCGCGGTGGTTTGCCCAGTTCCGATGCTTGCGGGCCGGGTTTATTCTGGTGAGGCAGCGGCACGGCTGCCTACTGAACTGGGTGGTGACGCGCCTGTTCGAGACTGGCCTTAGCCAACATGGCCTCCAGCGAGGCAAGAACTTCTGGCACCATGAAAAGCGAGATTTCGTTCTTCCCATCGACTTCCAAGGCGATTACGGCGCCCAGCGTCGTGTCTGCGCTGACTGTAACGTGCTTCACCTTGATCACTGCAAACTCGCGTGTCGGCTTCTGCGGCATTCTCTCACCCCCGTTCCTTGATCTGTGCTCATCATTCGATATCAGTTTGAAACGTATTCACAGCCGGCTCGTCACGCGCCCTTGATACGTGGTCCTCGCGACCGGTTGATGTGACGACGAGCCTCAACACGCCTTCCTCGCCAGAATCCTTGATGCAGCCGATCAGGCCCTGGACGCGTTCGAGGGCGCGGGCGTTGTTCCGGTGATTGCCGAGCCCGTCACTTCGCGACAGTCACCTCCGGTCCCTTCGTGCGCGATGCCTTGCGCATCTCATAGTCAACTATCGCAGCCCTGAGAGCTTGCAATTCGCGGGCTTTCGCCGAATTGGCCTGAGCATCCTCGATCTGGCCGATGCGCAGGAGGGCGTACCGATAATCCTCATGGCAGGTGATGCAGACGCTGGGTGTTTCCGGTTTGAGTTCAGTCACCGCGGTCATCGGATCTCTCCTTCCGTGGCTGATCCCAGAGAGCTAGTTTGAACGGTTGGGGTTTCAAGAGGGTGTGGCGCTGTTGCGAAGCTCGCCGTGCTTGCGTTCGAAGGCGACCGTAAAGGCGCGGGCTTCGTACGGCTTGCCGAGTAGAAGCGCGCATGGAAACACCTCCTCCAGTCATGCCCGCATTGCCTCCTGGGCTCACAAGAAGGGATGCTCGCGGGGCCCTGGATCCTATATGGAGGTGGATTTCCGGCGCGGCCAAAGCGCCCAGGGTTTGAAGGCTATGGGACAATCCACACCTGCCACGGTGGCGTTGAAAGCGGGCGGCGTTTCTTTCGAACTCCGAACCTATGAATATGACCCGAACAGCGATCGCGTCGGTCTTCAGGCGGCCCAGTCTCTGGGCGAACCACCAAATCGCGTCTTGAAGACACTGATTGCGCAGGTCGACACCATACCAGTTTGCCTGGTTCTCCCATCAGACCGCGAGGCAAGCATGAAGAGGGTGGCTGCTGCCCTTGGAGGCAAGAGCGCGCGGATGCTGGCGCCGAGCGATGCGGAGCGGCTGACAGGGTACAAGGTTGGGGGTGTCAGCCCATTCGGTCAGAAGCGCAAGCTGAGGATCCTTGTCGAGATCACGGCCGTCTCGGAGCCCTATGTATTCGTGAATGGAGGACTCCGTGGCCTGCAGGTCAGGCTGGCGCCGGCCGAACTCGTCCGCGCGAGCAATGCACTGACGGCCGCGATTGTTTCCTAGCGGCGATGGTCTTTGGTTCGGCTTCTGCGACGTTTCGGGCTTGAGGCATCAAGCGTTATTCCCGGAGAAGCCGGCCTGACGACCCGGCGCGGCAATCCCGGGCCGCTCAGTGGTGTCGAACGCGACGTTGAATTCAGCCGGCCGCGGATCTGGTCTCGGGCTCGAAATCAAACGGCCGAACGCCTTTAGAAGCGCCGCAACGTGCGCCTTGGGACTCTGGCGTGCCGAGGCCTGCTCCTCGCCTCCTCTTGGCCTCCTCGCACCACTTCAGCCGGCGACTTCCGAACGTCGCTTGACAGGCTCCGTCGATCAAAATTAGGCTAACATAGTTATGCTTCTTATTCTGTAATTATAGAATAAATACCAAACGAGGCCAACCGCCTCGCGCAAGGGGAGCGTGCCGCTATGACAGATGTCGTCGACAGCAAACGGAACCTGCTCAAGGCCGGCCTTGTCGGTGGTCTTGCGCTTGCCGCCGCATCCAGTTCGGCCCGGCAGGCGGCCGCTCAGGCCGCGCCCAACAGCCTGCTGCGCACAGTTCTTGATCGTGGCAAGCTGATCGTCGGCACGGGCTCGACCAACGCTCCCTGGCATTTCGAAGATGAGAAGGGCCAACTCGTCGGCATGGATATCGCCATGGGGCGGATCCTCGCGAAGGGGCTCTTCGACGACGACAAGAAGGTCGAGTTCGTCCGTCAGGACGCGGCTCAGCGCATTCCCAACATCAATACCGGGAAGGTCGACATCGTCATCCAGTTCATGACGATGTCGCCGGCGCGCGCGCAGCTCGTCGCGTTCTCCCGACCCTATTATGTCGAGGGCATCGCCCTGCTGACGCGCCCCGACAGCGACAAGAAGAGCTTCGACGCCCTGCTCAAGGCGGGATCCGCGGCGCGGGTCTCGATTCTGCAGAATGTCGATGCCGAAGCATCGGTGAAGAAGGTCCTGCCGCAGGCGACGGTCATGCAGCTCGATAGCCAGGCCAATGTCGTGCTGGCACTCGATTCAAAGCGTGCCGACGCCGCGGCCGTCGATCTCTCGACCGTCTGGTGGCTCGCGAAGCGCCATCCCGACAAATATGCCGATGCCGGCAAGTCCTGGAACTCGATGCTCTATGGCGCGGCCATGCGCCAGGGCGATCCGGACTGGGTGCGCTTCGTCGACACCACCTTCGGGATCGCCATGTATGGCCACCAGAACGAGATATTCGATGCTGCGATCAACGACTATTTCGGTCTGACGCCGCCAGTCCGCGAGACGGGGCTGCCGAAATTCTGACGGCGGCTTTCGCGGTCACCCTTCGCCGGCCTGTGCGCTCGCCGCTCGTGTGCAGCCGGGCGGCGAAGTCGCCTGCACGGCCCGCGACGAGGCGGTTTCCCGCATGACGAATTACCACTTCAATTTCGCGATCGTCTGGCGCTATTCCGCCAAGCTGTTTGAAGGTCTTCTGCTCAGCATCGAGCTCGCAATCGCGACGATTGCGATCGGCATGGTGATCGGACTGGTCCTGGCGCTCGTCGAAATGGATGGGCCGCGCTGGGCCAGGCCGTTCATCCGGGGCTATGTCGAGTTCATCCGCAACGTCCCGTTGCTGCTGCTCGTCTATCTCGTCTTCTACGGCGTGCCGAGCGCCATCGATCTGCAATATGACGCCACCACCTCGTTCGTGGTGACGCTGGCGATCTATTCCGGCGCCTATCTGGTCGAGGTCCTGCGCGCCGGGTTCGAGGCCGTGCCGAAAGGGCTGATCGAGGCCGGGAAGGCAATCGGTCTGACGCCCGCCGGCGTACTCGTCCATGTCCGGATGCCGACGGCGCTGCGGATCGCGCTGCCGTCGCTCTCGAACACCTATGTCTCGCTGTTCAAGGACACCTCGATCGCTTCCGCGATCGCCGTGCCCGAACTTGCCTATGGCATGCGCTGGATCGAGACCCAGACCTTCCGTACGGTCGAGGTCTACCTGCTCGCGACGCCGATCTATCTCGTCACCAGCTACGCCATCCTGCTGCTGCTGCGACTGGCCGAGCGGCGCTATGCGATCACGCGGTGAGCGCCCATGACATTGTTCCTGCAGACGATTCCGTTTCTGCTCGATGGCTTGCGCATCACGCTCCTGGTCTCGGCCGGCGTGATTATGCTCTCGCTGCTGATCGGCGTCCCGCTCGGTTGCGTGCTGGCATTCGGGCCGCTCTGGGCGCGATTTCCGATCCGGATCTATGCCGACTTCGTGCGCGGCGTTCCCATCCTGGTGCTGCTCTATTTCGTCTATTACGGGCTGCCGGCGATCAAGGTGAACCTGCCGAGCCTGACCGCCGCGATCGTGGCATTGACGGCTTTCAAGACCGCCCAGGTCATCGAAATCACCCGCGGCGCTTTCCAGTCCATCCCCACAGGACAGACGGAAGCAGCGAAATCCATCGGGCTTGGCCTCGTCGACCGCTTCGTCCATGTGCTTGCGCCGCAGGCGATCCGACGCTTCCTGCCTCCCTTCGTCAACAGCGTCGTCGATACCGTGAAGGGCTCGTCCCTCGTGTCCCTGCTGGGCATCGTCGACCTGATGCTCGCGCTCCAGCAGGTGATCGGGCGGACCCATGTGGCACTGCCGCTCTATGTCATGGGGGCGCTGATGTATTTCGCCATCAACTATCCGCTCTCGACGCTGAGCCGGCGTCTCGAGAAGCGCTTCATCTGAGCGGAAGGACGATCATGATCGCGACGCCCGACGAGCCGGTGATCCGCATCAAGGGCCTGACCAAATCCTTCGGCGCGCACCAGGTGCTGAAGGGCATCGATCTTGATGTCGGCAAGGGGCAGGTGATCGCCGTCATCGGTCCGTCCGGAAGTGGCAAGACGACCTTGCTGCGCTGCATCAACTTCCTCGAGGAATATGATGGCGGCTCGGTCCGGATCGATGGCGTGGAGGTCGGCTATCGGGATGGCGGCGCCGGCCGGCGCCGGCGCAGCGACCGGGAACTCGCCAGCATCCGGGTCGACGCGGCCATGGTGTTTCAGCAGTTCAACCTGTTTCCGCATCTGACTGCTGCCCAGAACGTCATGCTCGGGCTGATGAAGTCGCGCGGCAAGAGCAAAGGCGAGGCAAGGCAGATTGCCGAGAAATGGCTCGTGCGCGTCGGCCTCGCCGAGAAGCTCGATGCGCTGCCCTCGCAATTGTCCGGCGGGCAGCAGCAGCGGGTCGGCATCGCGCGAGCGGTTGCGATCGAGCCCAAGGTCCTGCTGCTCGACGAGATAACCTCCGCGCTCGATCCCGAGCTCGTCGGCGAGGTGCTGGAGGTCGTCCAGGAACTGGCCGCGGAGGGCCGCACAATGATCCTCGTCACCCATGAAATGGCCTTCGCCAGGGAGGTCGCCGACCGTGTGGTGTTCACCGACCAGGGACTGATCGCGATCGACGCGCCGCCGAAGGCCGTTTTCGACGAGCAGTCGAACGAACGATTGCGGGCTTTCCTCTCGCGCTTCGCCGCCTTTCGGCATGCTCATTGAGCGGCCGGCCAGCGCCCCGGAACCCACTCCGACAGAGTTCAGCGATGCCGTCTCCTCCGTCCGATCCTGCTCCTCACTCCGATCTTGTGATCTCGCCCTACGAGAAACTGGCACAACTCGGTCTTGAATTGCCGCAAGTGCCGATGCCGATCGGCAATTTCACGACACATGTCCGGGAAGGCACGCTGCTCTACCTGTCCGGTCAGGGCCCGACACATGAGGACGGCCGCATCCACACGGGCAAGGTCGGCGCCGACGTTTCGGTGGAGGAAGCCTACGCTCATGCGCGCCTGACAGGTCTGAACCTCATCGCGGTGCTGCATACGGCGCTCGGAGACCTTCGAAAGGTCAGGCGCATCGTCAAGGTGCTGGGCATGGTCAACGCCATGCCAGATTTCACCGATCATCCCGCCGTCATCAATGGCTGCTCGGACCTCTTCGTTGCGGTCTTTGGCGATGCTGGCCGGCACGCCCGTTCAGCCGTGGGGTTCGGCTCGCTGCCGCGCGGCATCACCGTCGAGATCGAAGCGGTCGTCGCAGTCTCATGATGCTATTGCCGGAATTGCCAGCCAAGGCTTGCCTCGATGCGCTGTGCCGCGCTCCGGACTGCATCGGCGAAGCGGGAGGGCTCTTCCTGGACCTTGAATTCCGGCAGCACGATCGAGATGGTGATGACGCAATCTCCGGAATTGTTGCGCACGGGCGCCGCGATGCAGGCCACGGCATAGTCGGATTCGCCCGCCTGCACAGCAATGCCGGCGGCCAGCGCTTCGTCGGATTGCTCGGCGAGCGAGACCGGGTCGACCGTTGCCCGCCCCGTCGGCGAGGCCTTGGCGCAGCGCCGGAACAGCGCCAGCCGGTCCTGAAAATCGAGATGGGCGACGAGGAGTCGGCCCGAGGCGGTCCAGTTCAGGGGCACCCGGGTTCCGATCCGCGACGTGACCCTGAAGTGGCCGGGCCCCTCGGCCATCGCCTCCACGACCATCATGTCCCCGTCGCGGCCACAGATCTGGACCGTCTCCCCGACCTCGCGGGAAAGCACGTGCATCTCATGGGTGGCGACCGTGATGATCTCGAGATCGCGCGCGTAGGCGAGGCCGTAATGATAGAGCTTGGGGCCGAGCCAGACCACGCTGCCATTGCGCGAGAGCAGGTCCCTGGCGACCAGTTCCTCGACAATCGAATAGACCGTGGACAGGGGCGCCCCGACCGCGCGGGCGATATCGTAGCCCGTCGCCGGCCGCGCCGTCTCCTGGAGATAGTCAAGGATCTGGACCGAGCGCTCGATTCCGCTGACCCGCGTGCGCCGCGGCCCAGTGGCGGATGGCGCGGACGCCACGCCAATCTCACTGTCCTTCATCTGCCAGCTCTCCGTCACGCGATTCCGCGGACCCCTTACCGTAACCATGCTCCCGGAGGAACGCCATGAACAAACCCGATACCCGAAAGGCGCTCGGTCTCCGCCCAATCATCAATGTGTCGGGAACGATGACGGGGCTCGGCGCCTCGATCATCGTCCCGCAGGCCATCGAGGCCATGGCCGGGGTCATGCCGCAATTCGTCGAAGTGGACGAGCTTCAGAAGATCGCGAGCGGCGTCATCGCCAGATTGTGCGGAGCCGAGGCTGGATTCGTCACGGCCTCCTGCTCGGCCGGCATCACGCTTGCGGTGGCGGCGGCGATGACGGGCAGCGACCTCTATGCCGTCGAACGACTGCCCGATACGGCTGGCCTGAAGGATGAAGTCCTGATCATGACCGGGCATATGGTGAGCTATGGCGCTCCCGTCGAGCAAGGCATTGCGCTCGCTGGCGCCAGGGTGGTGCCCGTCGGGCAGGCCACGAGTGTGCGGCCCTATCAGTTGGCAGGGGCGATCTCGGAGCGGACCGCTGCTGCGGTCTATGTCGTGTCCCATCACACGGTGAGCTACGGGCAGCTCCCGCTCGAAGAGTTTGCTGCAATCTGCCGGGCGAGGGGGGTTCCGGTCATCGTCGATGCCGCTTCGGAATACGATCTCCAGGGCTTCCTGGCCGCCGGCGCGGACATCGCGCTGTATTCCGCTCACAAATTCCTCGGTGGCCCGACAGCCGGCATCGTCGCCGGTCGCAAGGAACTCGTACGGTCGGCCTTTCTTCAGAACGGTGGCATCGGCCGCGGCATGAAGGTCGGCAAGGAGAGCATTGTCGGCACCATCGCTGCGCTGGAGGCCTGGGAGAAGCGGGACCACGCCGCCATCCGGGAGCGCGAGCAGGCCGCGCTTACGCTGTGGCGCGAACGGCTGGCCGACAGGCCGGGCATCCGAGTCGAGATCGAGCCTGATCCGACCAACAATCCGCTCGACCGGCTCAAGCTCTCCGTCGAACCGCAGGTCGCCCATATCACGGCCTGGGACCTTGCCGATGCGCTTGCACGCGGGGAGCCGCCGGTCATTGTGCGCGATCACGAGGTCGAGCACGGATTCTTCTATCTTGATCCCTGCAACCTTCACCCAGGCCAGGAAAATATCGTCGCCGATCGACTGGCCGACGAGCTCGGCGCCGCCCTGCGCAGCAATGAGATCATCGCCACGTCGCTGCAGGAGCGCCGGGGCCGCCGGGCTGCGTATCTCAAGCGTTGGCCGGATTGACGGCCAACCTGCTGTTCTCAAGCTTCCGTTCGCGGGGACCGAAGGCCGACCTTCGACCCTGCGCCAGGAACAATCAGCGCTCTGTGCAGGGGCCGTTGGCGGCGGACAGTGCGGTCACGCCTTCAAATGCAGGCTCACCAGCACGGTGATTTCCGCTCCGGTCGAGAGGGAGACCGCAACGCGCAGGAAGTTCCCGAAATGCGCGAGCCGCTGGAAGGTCACGGCGTTCTCGCTCGCAGGCAGATCGAAGAGCGAACCTTCGGGAGCCCAATGCAGCCCGTCAGCCGAAATCTCGATACGGGCCTGCGGCAGCGTACCCTTGGGTGGCTTCAGGGCCCTCACGAAGACGATGGCTTCCTTTGCCCAGCCGGCCTCGTAGGGCTCGGTCGCGGCCTCGCCCATCCAGGTTTCGTTGCGGGCGACGATGGCGGTGAGGTTCTCGGGAAGCATCAGAAATCTCCCGACAGGCAAACGGAATCGAGATAGGCGAAGGCGCGCTTGTCGGTGTCGGTCTCGGCGAAGAAGCCGAGATTGAGCATGCACCAGAGGTTCTTCATCGCCGGAATGCGGATCGACTCGTAGGTGCTCATGTCGAAGCTGCGGTCGTTCACCTGGAAGCCGGTGGCGCGCATCGTCGCGAGATCGAAATCGAAGCGCAGATAGTGCCAGTTCACCTTGGTCGGAATCTCGTTGTAGCAGAGCCGCTGCTCGCCGCCGGGCAGGTCCTCCCAGTCATCCGGCGAAAGATGGTAATGCGAGATCGTCTTGCCAGCGGAGCCGATCGGCTTGATCGGCGTGGTACGGCGCTTGAACTGCCATTTCTGGACATGTTTTCCGTTGAGCGCATTGAGAAAGCGCAGATGCGGCATGACGCGCTCGCCGCCCGCGCCATGCTGGTCGCCGACCTGGAGATCGTAGAGGAAGCCGAACGAGCGGATATCGGTCTCTGAGAGCTGCAATTCCGTCGCTTCCGGCTTGAAGGTGAAATAGGCCTCGAGCCGGATCGGCCCGGGCTTGCGGAAGGTCAGGCGCTTGATTGCGACGTTCTGCGCGCCCTTCTTCGGCCGTGTCGCGATCTTCAGGGCATAGGAGCCGTCGACGCCGCCATGCGAACCGAAATCCCAGTTCGGCAGCGTCGAGAGCATGGCGTGCGAATGCTGGGCATAGCCCGGCAGCATGGCATCGAGCGTGTCCTCGTAATTGCCGACGAGCTGGGTCCAGCCGCACATGCCGCGGTCGAAATCGTCGAGGCAGATGATGCGGGGCAAGGGATCGAAGCGGCTGAGCTGCGGATCCGCCTCGCGGATCGCACGGCGCATGTCGTCGAGTTGGGAACTGGTCGAGGTCATTGGTCCTACCCCTTCACCGCGCCGGCGGTCAGGCCCGCGACGAGGTGCTTCTGCATGAGGATGACGAAGGCGAGCACCGGCAGCAGCTGGACGGCCGAGGCGGCGAAGAGCACACCCCATTCGACGCCCTCGACCGCGCCGATCATCTCGGCGACGACCAGCGGCGCGGTCTTGGCCTTGGTCGTGGTGAAGATGAAGGCGAAGAGGAACTCGTTCCAGGCATAGACGATGACGAAGACCGCGACTGCGAGCATGCCTTGCGCGGCCAGCGGGAAGATGACGCGCCGGATGATCTGGAACTGCGAGGCTCCGTCGATCATCGCCGCCTCGTCGAGTTCGCGCGGGATCTGGTCGATGAAGGTGCGCATCACGATGGTGCCGAGCGAGACGAAGAAGGTCGCATAGAGCACGATCAGGATCAGATGCGTGTCGTTGAGCCCGAGCCAGTTCACCACCGGGAAGAGCGGCAGGGTGATCACGATCGGCGGGATCAGGCGGATGAAGATCAGGAAGAAGGCGCTGGCCTGCAGGCCTCGGCTGGCGTGACGGGAATAGGCGAACCCGGCGAGCAGCGAGACCGCGACGGCAAGCACGGTCGCTCCCGAGGTGACCAGGAAGCTGTTCCAGAGCCCATGGAAGAAGTCGCCCCAGCGGCTCCAGAGCAGTTCGTAATTGGCCAGGGTCGGCGTGAAGCTGAACCGCGAGGTCAACGAGAAGATGTCCCGGTCCGACTTGAAGGACGACATCACGATCAGCGCGATCGGCAGGATCGACCAGGCGGCGATCGCGAGGACGCCGAAGGCCTTCAGGATCGCCAGGGGAAGCGAGCGCTTACGCATTTTTTCTGAACATCTCCCGATAGAGAGAGCGCAGGTAGAACAGCGCCAGCAGGAGCGAAGCGAGCACCAGCAACCAGCCGGTCGCGGCCGCGGCACCGAAGGAGTTGTACCGGAACGCTTCGAGATAGAGATAAACCGCCATCACCTCGGTGGTGCGCGCCGGGCCACCGCCGGTCATCAGCCAGACCTCGGAGAACAGCCGGAAGGCGAAGATGTAGCGGAACAGGGCGGCGATCAGCAGCGCCGGCATCAGGAGTGGCAAGGTGATGCGGCGGAACGCGATCCAGCGGGTCGCACCATCGATGGCGCCGGCCTCGTAGAGTTCGTCGGGGACGGAGAGCCTTGCAGCGTAGATGATGATGAAGCTGAACGGCAGATGCAGCCAGATCGAGAGCAGCGAGACCATGAAGAGGCCATGCGACGGCTTCACCGCCCATTCGATCGGTGGCAGCCCGAACCAGGCGAGCGCCTGGCTCATCATTCCGACATCGGGTTCGAACAGATAGCGCCACATCACCACCGCAGAGACCTCGCTGACCGCATAGGGCGCGAGCACGATGGCAAGCAGAAGCGGCCGGAAGGGCACTCCTGAGGCGAAGAACAGCGCCATGAGCAGGCCGAGCAGCAGCTCGACATGCACGACGACGGCAACGACGATGACCGTGTTGATCAGGGCCCGCCAGAAATAGGGATCGCCCAGTACCTTGGCGTAGTTGGCGAGGCCGACGAAGCTTGCGGCCTGACCGAAGGAGGATTGGTTCAGGCTGAGCCAGAACACGTAGATCGCCGGCAGGAAGATGATACCGCCGACCATCAACTGGACCGGGGTGACGAGCGCGAGGGCGGAGAGGGGTGTGCGGCTTGCCATGACGCTCAGGCGATACGGTGGCGCGCGAGCATCTCGCGGTCGATTTCGATGCCGAGTCCTGGACCTTGCGGCACATCGAGCATGCCGTCGACGAGCTGATACCCTTCGCCAACGACCGGTATGGTGAAGCTGTCCC
Source organism: Allobosea sp. 2KB_26 (assembly GCF_052115715.1). Classification (NCBI taxonomy): domain Bacteria; kingdom Pseudomonadati; phylum Pseudomonadota; class Alphaproteobacteria; order Hyphomicrobiales; family Alloboseaceae; genus Allobosea; species Allobosea sp. 2KB_26. The sequence goes on along the minus strand of NZ_JBFRHE010000001.1, from coordinate 1,440,152 downwards.
GCAGCGGATTGGCGTAGACCATGCACTCGAAGGTCCGCAGGCTCTCGGCCGCGGCGGCGAGCTGCAGGCTGGCGGCAACGCAGATCGCGCCGGACCAGCCGACATGGGGCGCATAGGCCGTGTTGAAACTCGCGGCGAGTTCAGCGATGCGCCAGGTCTCGGTGATGCCGCCCGAGCGCGTGACGTCCGGCTGGATCAGGCCGAGCGAGCGGTCCTGCAGCATCATCAGCGCCTCGCTCGCGACATAGTCGCTCTCTCCGGCCGCAAGCCGGATCGGCAGGTGTTGCGCGAGGCGGGCATAGCCCGCGCGATCATGCGGCGCGATCGGCTCCTCGAAGAAGCCATAGCCGAGATCGACCAGCGCCCGCCCGACGATCATGGCGTCGTCGACGTCATAGGCCCAGTTGGCGTCGACATAGAGGGCGATATCGTCACCGGCGAGCGTGCGGATGAATTTTGCGCGCGCGATCGCGTCCCTCAGGGGATGGCCGAGCTTGATCTTGATCTCGCGGAATCCGGCTTTCAGCGCAGCTGCGACCTCTGCTTCCACCGTCGCGTCGTCGAGCCAGTTGATCGATGAGGCATAGGCCGGCACGCGGCGGCGGCCCATGCCGCCGAGCAGTTTGTGGATCGGTTCGCCCGCTGCCTTGCCGGCAATATCCCAGAGAGCGATGTCGACAGCGGATATCGCTTCGACCAGTTGCCCGCCGGGCCGCCCAGAGAGGGCGTTGCGCATCAGCTTCCACAATGCCCGCCGATCTGCCGGATCCTTGCCGATCAGTCGCGGGCTCAGTGCATCGTCGATCAGGCGCGCATAGCCGGCGGCTCCGCGGCGCGCGAGCGCCTCGCCGTAGCCGGTGATGCCGTCACTGGTCGTCACCTCGACGACAACGAGCTCGATCGCGGGATAGTCGCCTTGCGAGGTGCGCTGCGTCTTCTCGAGTGTCGCTCTCAGGGGATGGGACACGATCCTGGCAATGCTGCGGCCGGTCATCTGGTATCGGTCCCTGGTTTGCGCGAAGGCTGATCAACCTAACTGATAGGTTGATCAGTTGCAAACCTGCTCTGTATCTGTCAATCATGAAAGTGGAGGATACGAATGACCGAAGCCGCGACACTGCCCGAAATCGACAGCGACCCGTTTGGCGCCTCCGATGTCGTGCCGACGCGGCTGGGTGATGCGCTGATCGCGCGGATCACTCAGGCAATCCATGATGGCAGGCTGAAACCGGGCGATGCGCTTCCGTCCGAGGCGCGCCTTGCCGCTTCCTTCGGTGTCAGCAAGCCGATCGCGCGCGAGGCCATCCGCCAGCTTGCGGCCATGGGCGTCGTCAACATCCAGCAGGGCAAGGTCACACGCGTCCAGGCGCTCGATGCCGCTCCGCTCGACCGTTTCTTCCGTTTCGCCGTCAGAGGCAGCAAGACCGGGCTCACCGAGGCTGTCGAACTGCGCCGCATTCTCGAGCCGCCGATCGCCCGCTATAGCGCCGAGCGTCGCTCGCCTGCCGATATCGAGCGCCTGGCCGGTATCCTGGCGCGCATGGAGGCGTCGCTTGGCGACGTGCCGCGCTGGATCGAGGCTGATCTCGACTTTCACGAGGCGATCGCCGCCTCTTCCGGCAACCGGCTGCTCGACCTCCAGATCCAGGGCCTTCGTCCGGTGATCCGCGAAGTCATGGAGATCTTCAACTCGCGCAGTGCCCGCACGCAGGCAGACTGGCGCAAGACCTATGAGCGCCATGTCCGTGTCGTCGAGGCGATCCGCGCGGGTGATGCCGCGGCGGCGGAAGCGGCCATGAACAAGCATTTCGAAGCGGCAGAAGCCGCCATCGCGGAACTCGCGACACTCGGGGAGGATACTCATGACGGCAGGAACAGGGTTGGACCGTAGGCAGGTTTTGGGCGGCTTCATCGGCCTGAGCTTTGCCGGCGCCGCTCCGGCCTTGGCGCAGCAGGGCGGTCCTTTCAACGTCTTCGCGCATCGCGTGATGCAGACCGTCGCGACCGGTGCCCAGGGCGGCGACATCACGAAGGACTGGGCGCAGAAGAACGGCGCCACGATCCAGTGGACGACCTTTGATACCGGTCCGCTGCAGGAGCGGTTGTTTCGTGAGGCAAGCCTCTCGGAAAGCACCGTCGATGTCGGCTTCGTCTTGAACACGCAAGTGATCCCGCGTGCCGCCAACCTGTTCGAGCCGCTCGACGGCTACCTGAGCCGCGATCCGCTGGAAGACCCGGCGGATATCTTCCCTGGCCTGATGGAGGGCATGAAGGTTGGCGGCAAGCAGCTCGCGGTTCCGTTCCGCCACGCCTCATCCGGGCTGCATTACAATGAGGAATTGCTGGCCGAGAAGGGCTTTTCAAAGCCGCCGGCCTCCATCGAGGAACTGGTCGAGATCGCCAAGGCTTGCACCTATCGCCGCAGCGACGGCACCGCGGTCGTCGGCCTGTGCATGCCCGGCGTCACCTACCCGAACGTGATCGATATCGCTCGTGCCTGGGATGGCGACTTCATCACGCAGGACTTCAAATGCGTCGCCGACCAGCCGCCGATGTTGAACGCGATCAAGCTCCTGCGCGCCCTGTTCGAGACCGGTGCCTTCCCGCGCAATTTCGCGACGCTCTCGCCCGAGGACGTCAATGTCTGGATGCAGACCGGGCGTGCCGCGATGAGCCTGCAGAGCATGGGCCGCAATCGCATCTACAACGACCCGCAGAAGTCGAAATTCCCCGGCAAGATCAGGACGGTCGCTGTCCCAGCCTCGAAGACACTGGCCGGCAAATATGAAGCTGCACCGGCCAAGGTCGAGTTCTGGGGCATGGTCATCCCCAGGAACGCCAAGCGCAAGGATCTCACCTGGAGCTTCATCAAGGCGATGACCGCGAAGGATGCGACCCTGAAGGCAGCTCTCAACGGCAATGGTCCGGTGCGCGCCTCGACCTATGCCGATGCCGGATTCGCCAACACCGTTCCCTATGCGGCGGAAGAGCTGAAGGTGCTCAAGGTCGCCCGTGTGCCGCTGCCGGCCTTCGACGAGGCGGCCCGTGCCGGCGACCTGTTCAAGGAAGAGGCCGAAGCCGCCGTACTCGGCATGAAGACGCCGGAGGAGGCCATGACCTCGCTCGTCAAGCGCGTGCAGCCCCTGCTGCCGGCCTGAACCATCTCTGACAACCGCGCGGCACAGCGCGGGAGCACCATCAGGAGGAACGCCATGGACATTCGCACTCTTTCGCGCCGCCGCTTCGGCCTGCTCGCCAGCGGAGCCGCCACGTCGCTGGCCCTGCCGGGGCGAACCTTCGCTCAGGCTCGGACGGTGACGTCGCTCGGGCACCGCGTCCATCAGACCTCGGCTACGACGGGCCCGGGTGGCGATGCCACTGAAGCCTGGCGCAAGCAGGCAGGTGCAACGGTCAACTGGGTTACCTTCGGCGATGTCAACGCCATCCATGAGCGTCTCTTGCGCGAGGTCACGCTGGCCGAGACCTCGATCGATGTCGCCTATCTGCTCAATGGCCGCGCCGTGCCGCGCAATCTCAAGCTGTTCGAGCCGCTGGATACGTTGTTGAAGGACGCGCCGATCGAGGATTTCGCCGATTTTGCTCCTGGGCTGGTCGATCCGTTGAAGGTCGACGGCGCCCTGCACGGCATTCCTGTTCGCCATGCCACCAATGCGCTGATCTATAACGAGGCGCTGCTGGAAGAACGCGGCATCACCAAGCTGCCCGCCACCTTCGAGGAACTGATCGAGACGGCGCGCAAGCTGACCTTCAAGCGCGAGGACGGCACGCAGGTCAACGGTCTCGCCTTCACCGCGGTCTTCGCGTCCAATTTCCTGACGCTCGCCCGCTGTCTCGGTGGCGATTACATGACCAGCGATGGCAAGCTCGTCGCGGCCGAGGCGCCGATGGTGAAGGCCCTGACGGTACTTGCCGATCTCTACAAGACGGGCGTGCTGCCGCGCAATTTCGCGACCGTCAACAATGAGGAGATCACCACCTGGATGCAGCAGGGCCGGGCGGCGATGACGATCAACCCCTTCGCCCGGCTGGTGACCTACAATGATCCGGCCAAGGGCAAATATGGCGGGCGCTTCAAGTCGCTGCCGCCGCCGATGGCCTCGGACCTCGTCGGCAAGGTCGCGTTTGCGCCGACAGTCGAGTTCTGGTCTCTGGTGATCCCCAGGAACAGCAAGCAGAAGCCGCTGTCCTGGGATTTCATCCGGGCTCTCTCGTCGAAGGCCGGCACCAAGGCGATGGCACTGAATGGCAACGGTCCGGTCCGGATCTCGACCTATGCCGACCCGGCGCTGATTGCCGCGATGCCCTATGCGGCCGACGAGGCGGCCGCGCTCAAAGCCTCTCGCATTCACCTTCCGGCCTTCGACGAGCAGGCGCGTGCCCACGACATCTTCATCGAGGAGACGCAGGCCGCGGTGCTCGGCATCAAGCCGCCGCAACAGGCGATGGACGACGCGGTGAAGCGCGTTCGCCCGCTGCTCGGCTAGGCGGGTGCAAATGCTTCAAGGTCGCGTCGCGCTCATCACCGGCGCGGCACGGGGGATTGGGCTGGCTGTGGCGTCGGAACTGGCGCGGGCTGGGGTGCATGCCGTGCTGCATGATCGTGATGCGGCGGCAAACGAGGCGGCGCTTGCCCCACTCCATGCAAGCGGGCTGAGGGCGAGCGGCCTCATCGCCGACCTTGCAGACACGGCCGCGCCGGGCCGAATGCGGGATGACCTGAGCGCACAAGGCCTTGCGCCCGACATCCTGGTACTGTGTGCTTCAGCCGAGCTCAGGGAGCGGTGGGACGCTGTCAGTGATCGCGCCCTGGCGGTGCAGAGCGAAGTCAATCTCCATGCCACGGTGCGGTTGATCCAGGCCTTCCTGCCCGGCATGATCGCGGGCGGCTTTGGCCGGGTGATCGCGATCGGCAGCGTCCAGGAGGCAAGGCCTAATGCCGATTGCCTCTATTATGCCGCCACCAAGGCGGCGCAGACCAGCATGATCCTGAATCTCGCGCGCACCGTCCGAGCTCCGGATGTCACCTTCAACGTGATCAAGCCGGGCGCGATCCTGACCGATCGCAACCGCGCCGTGCTGGCAGACCCTGTCTATGAAGCGGTGGTCCAGGAGCGTATCCCGCTCGGGCGGATTGGCGCGCCACGGGACTGCGCCGGAGTGGCGCTGCTGCTCTGCGGCGACGAGGGAGCCTATATCAACGGTGCCGAGATCGCGGTCGACGGCGGATTGCGATTGTAGCTCCTGCGGCCGGCGGCTCTCGTGAAGCATGCGGGACACTTCCCACCGCGCAGCGTGGCGACCGCGTGCTTGCCCTCCCGGCCGGCCGGGAACTCGTGACGCTGTGGTTAGGGGGCATCCCGTCACCGCAGCACAACGACCTTGGTTCCAGTCCTGACGCGGTCGTAGAGGTCGACGACGTCGCGATTGGTCATCCGGATGCAGCCCGATGACACGGCAGCCCCGATCGTATCGGGCTCATTGGAGCCATGGATGCGATACAGACTTGATCCGAGATAGATCGCCCGCGCGCCCAGGGGATTGTCGATGCCGCCCGGCATGTAGCGCGGCAAATCGGGCCGGCGTTTCAGCATCTGTGCCGGGGGCCGCCAATCCGGCCATTCGCGCTTTCTCGTGACGATCTTGGTCCCTGACCAGCTGAAGCCTTGCCGCCCGACGCCGACGCCATAGCGGATCGCCTGCCCATTCCCGAGCACGTAGAAAAGCCGCCGCTGGCTCGTTGAAATGATGATCGTGCCAGGCGGGTATTGCCTGCCCCAGGGCACGATCTGGCGCGGGATCGGCTGTTCGCTGAAGATGTTGAGGAAATCGGCAAGCCCGCGGCTCACCGCATTGTCGTAGGCCTGGGCGGGCGCCGCGAGTGTCAGCGCCATAACGAAAACGACAATAGCGCGCAGCATGACCGGCCCTGCAACGCCCCCGCCTGGAGATTCAAGGGAGAAACGGAGGAGACGTCAAGACGGAATGCGCGAGTACAACTCTCTTGAGACGCATCGTTGCCGAGCGTCCGTTGTGCCTCGCGGCCACGGCGAACCCCGCCGACGATGATTCGTCAGAACCAAAGGAGAAATGAGCCGGTTCTCAACGCCGCACATATCTTGGAGGCGTCAGGCTGCGCGCGAACCAGTCGATGAAGCCGATGATGTCGAAGACCGGGCGTCCGGTTGCCTCCGCAATCGCAGCGGCGTGAGGCGGCAGGTTGGTACATTCGCACAGGATCGCTCCGACATTGGGGTGCCTGGCCACGAGGGCTAACGCCGCATCGACGACTTCGCGCTCAAGCGTCGCGAAATCCGAGATCCCGCCCTGGCCGCCATAGACGCGGCGAAACAGGCTCTCCCGCGCGAGGCCTTCAATTGGCGTGTCCGGCCTGACTCCAACTGCGGCGAGGTGCCTATGTGTCAGCGCTTCCGCAGCGAAGGTGAGAATACCGACCTGTTGGCCGGCAGGCAGCATCGCCTCGATCACCGGCGCCTGGAGCAGGCTGCTTGTCGCGACCGGCACCGGTAGCGCGGCGGCCATCTCCTTCTGCAGGAGCGCCAGGAAGCCGCAACTCGTGGTTATGCCGCGCACCCCGGTCGCGACGAGTTCGAGCGCTGCATCGATGAAGGGTTCAAGCAATCCGGCGGCCTGCCCGTGGACCACCGCAGTCGGGCTCGCGCCGCGCACGACGCGAAACTGAACAGGAAGCGACCATGTCGTCCCGTTGCCGATATCGCCGGGCAGGCGTTGGAACTGCGTGTCGAGCATGAGCACGCCGATCCCGAGATCGGCGACGACGCCGTTTGTCCGCGGGGGAGTGAGAGTGCCGTTCACGATGCCGTCTCCATGCTCGAGTGCGCGGCGGAGGCGGTCGTGATCCCGTCGAAGAACCATGACAGGAAGCGATTGGCGCGCAATGCGTCCATCGGGATATCCTCCTGAGCGATCAGCCCAGCGCCACCCAGCCGCCCCTCCCGGATCAGGTCCAGGACGGCTGCAACATGAGATGCTGCTGTGCGCCGCATCGCGCTCAACGACACGGCGCCGATCGTCGTGGGAACGACGTGGCGCGCGAACCTGTGTTCGATACGCCGTCCGTTCCGCATCCCTGCAGCCGTGATGAAGATCAGGAGCCGGTCGTCGTCGATTTCGGGAAGCGCATTCAGAAACAGGTTCCGCAGCAGATCGACCCGATGCCGCAGCTTCAGATCGTCCAGCAGGAACTTCATATGGTCGAGATGGCCGGGATAGCGGATGGTCCGGGAGACCAGGCTGTCGACGCGCCCCTCCAGATAGGTGCACAGGCTCAGGGGGATGTTTCCGGAGACGAAGACCTCGTAGAGACTGTCATCGAGACGGAGCTGCTCCTGTTCGGACAGGGGAGGCAGGCTCGTGACCTTGCGATTGATCAACGCCGCCGAAGGCTGCAGATATTCCCGCAGCAAGGCATCGACATCCCATGTCAGGCCGTAGCCGAGCCGATTGGTCGAATGCCGTGGCAAGGTGCCGATCCGGACATTCACCTCGCCGTGCATCGCACCCTTGGACAAAAGGTCCAGCACCAGCGGCGAGATCAGTCCTGGCGATACACCGCATTGCGGAACGAAGCAGCTGGAGGCCGACCCGGCCTCGCGTCGAACCGCATCGAGGCCGGGCGTATCATCGCTCAGATCGAGGTAATGCACGCCGCTGCGCCGGGCGGCCGCAGCTATGGGGGGCGTCGCGGATGATGGCAGTGCGGCCACCACCGCGTCGGATCGGGCCAGCAGGCTGTCGAGCTTTGATGCGTTCCCGGGATCGATATCCACCAGGCGCAGATTGAGAGTGCGAGCGTTCACCCGAGCCGGCTCCGTCGGATCCACGATCACGACGTCGAACTCCGGCGCCTCGCGCAGCAGGACCGCCAGTGCCGAGCCAATTCTGCCGCCGCCAACGATCACCACAGAGAACGGGCGGTGTTTCTCCTCAAGCCTCGTCATCGGCGCATCAGGCATGGAAGCGCGACAGGAACGCCTTCAGGCGCTCATTGCTCGGGCTGCGCAGAATATCGGTCGGTGAGCCCTCCGCTGCGATGCGCCCGGCTTCCATGAAGACGATCCGCTCCGAGACGTCGGCAGCAAACGAGATCTCATGGGTGACGATGACCATCGTCATTCCCTGATCAGCGAGGCTGCGTACGACGCCGAGAACCTCTCCGACCAATTCGGGGTCGAGCGCGCTTGTGACTTCGTCCAGGAGAAGGGCATCCGGCTGCATGGCCAGGGCCCGCGCGATCGCGACGCGCTGCTTCTGTCCGCCGGAAAGCTGGTTCGGCCAGGCATCCCGTTTCTCGGCGAGCCCGACCTTTGCGATATAGTCCATCGCGATCTCGACGGCCTCGGCCCGCGACTTGCGCTGCACGACGACCGGTCCTTCGATCACGTTCTCCAGGACTGTCTTGTGGGGAAACAGATTGAAGTGCTGGAATACCATACCGACATGGCGCCGCAGCTCGCCCTGACCCATGAAATGGGCGTCGCCGACATGTTTGGGACCGACGCGCCGGCCGCGGAAAATGATATCGCCGGCATCAGGCCTTTCCAGCATGTTCATGCAGCGGATGAAGGTGGACTTTCCCGAGCCGGACGGGCCGATGATCGAGAGCACCTCACCGGCTTTCACGGCCAGGTCGATGCCGTGGAGCACCTTCAGGGCACCGAAGTTCTTGGTGATGCCGGAGGCTTCCAGGAGGGAGCCGGACGAAGCAGACGAGGGCGTCGAGGTCGACGAAGGCTTGGAGGTCATGGAACGCCTTTCCTCAATTGCCCGCGCGCATGCGGCGCTCGACGACGTCGGCGAATTTCGTGATCGGGAACAGGATGACGAAGTAGAGGATCGCGACGGCCGTATAGGCCTCCAGCGGGCGATAGGTCTGCCCGTTCACAACGGTGGCCATATAGGTGAGGTCAGCGACCGAAATGACCGAGACGAGCGAGGTGTTCTTGAACTGCGTGACAGACTGATTGATGAAGGCGGGCATCATCCTGCGGATCGCCTGCGGAAGAACGATCCGGCGCATGACTTGCCATCCCGACATGCCGATCGCTGCGCCTGCTTCGGATTGCCCCTTGTCGATCGAGACGATGCCGCCCCTGAAGACTTCGGCATAGAAGGCGGCCGCGTAGAGCGACAGCGTCGTCATCGCCGCTGCCCAGTTCGGGATGTCGATGCCGAGGATTAGCGGCAAGGCGTAATAGATCCAGAGAAGCTGCACGAGCAGGGGAGTGCAGCGGAACAGCTCCTGGAAACCCTGCGCGAACCAGTTCAGCGGTCCATTGCCCGACAGCCGCGCGAAGCAGACCGCCAGGCCGAGGACCAGGCCAAGCGCGATCGAGCCGATCGTATAGACGACGGTGATCCACGCCCCCAGCAGGAAGAGATCGCTCGCCTGGAGGATCGGGGCAAAGCTCCACGTGTACATGTTCTCTCCAGCCTTCCGTGGAAGCGGCCCTCGCGGGCCGCCTGGGAGTTCAGCCGCCGAAGCCGAAGCCTTCGGGCATATCGTCCAGCGTGATGCCGAACGGCTCGAGGCTGTTCACGATCCAGGTCTGGTTGTTCCCGATGCGACGGTTGTACTCGGCCCAGGAGGAGATGAAGGCCTTCCATTTCTCGTCGGTCCCCCAGTTCATCGCCACGACCGAGGGAGTGGAGAGCACGGGCTGTGGCACCATGACCTTACCGATGCCGCTCGCCTTCTTGGCCATGACGAGGCCGTTGAGCATCGTATTCACGAGGCCGTCGGCCTTGCCGGTGACAACGGCGACGATCGCTTCATCGCGGGATTTGAACCGAAGCATCTTTGCCTTCGGCAGGTATTGCTGCGCGATGAGATCCTGGGAGGAGCCGAGATCGACGGCAAAAGTGTATTTGGGATCGTTGAGCTCGGCCCAGCTCCGCTTCGACAACTCGGGCTTCGGCGAGACGATGACGAAGCTGTTGAAATAGGTCGGCTGCGAGAACGCGACCGACAGCGCCCGTTGTGGCGTTGCCGTGACGCCCAGGGCCAGATCGGCCTTGCCGCTCTGCACGTCCAGGATCGAATTGGGCCAGGTCGATTCCACGACCTGCAATTTGACGCCCAGCGTCTTGGCGATGTCCCTGGCCATCTCGATGGCAAAGCCGCGCCATTCGCCGGTCCGGGGATCCTTGTTGAAATAGGGATCCTCATTGAGGATTCCCGGGATACGCAGAACGCCGCGAGCGCGCACGGCTTCCACGGTGTCCTCGGCTCTGGCGGTTCCTGAAAGTGCCAGCAGCGAGAGGCCGGCGGCGCAGATGGCCCGAACGACTTGTTTCATGTGGTCTAGCTCCGTTCCCCGCCGATATGCTCGGCCTTGCTCCGATAACCGGATTGATGGCAGCGTAGGCGAGCCACCCTCGCGAACAATGCGAGAGTAGCCCCGTGTCCTACCGGTTTTTTTATATGTTGGCGGCCGCCTCATAGGTCTTGAGGCTCGCCTCGAGGGCCGCCAGGCTCTCCGGCCGCAACGGAGCAAGCGGCGCGCGCATTTCGGCGCTGATGTCTCCGGCGCGTGCGAGTGCTGCCTTCAGGGGAGCCGGATTGCTCTCGATGAAGAGGTGTCCGACGACGTCGAAGAGAGCCTCGTGGAGGCGCCGCGCCTTGTCTGTCTCGCCAGCGACCCAGGCTTTGTGCAGAGCGACAATGTCGTTGGGCAGCAGGTTCGAGGCGACGCTCGTCACGCCGTCGGCACCGACCGCGAGGAAGGGAAGCGTGAGCCCATCGTCACCCGAGTGGATCACGAATTCCTCACCGAGGGCGCGGCGCAGTTCGGTGATCCTCTCAACCTTGCCGCCGGCCTCCTTGATGCCGACGATGTTGGCGTGGGCCTTCGCGAGGCGCGCCGCCGTATCCGGCGCGATCTCGACCCCGGTGCGTCCCGGTACGCTGTAGAGCATGATCGGGATCTCCACTGCCGCGGCAATGGCGGAGAAATGGTCGAACAGACCAGTCTGCGAGGGCTTATTGTAATAGGGCGTGACGATCAGGAGGCCGTCGACGCCCAGCGCCTGCGCGCGCAGGGCTTTCCCGATGGCCAGGTTCGTCGCGTTCGAGCCTGCGCCAGCCATCACGAAGGCCCGGCCCTTGGCTGCTGCGACCGTGGTGCGAATGACGTCCTCCGCCTCGCTGTCGCTCAGGGTCGCGGCCTCGCCGGTCGTGCCGACCGGCACGAGGCCGGCCACACCCGCTTCCAGCTGCTTCTTGATCAGGGCTTCGAGCGCGGGCGCATCGACGGCGCCGTTCCTGAATGGCGTGACGAGGGCCGTGAAGACGCCAGCCATGCGCTGGCGAAATTGCTTATCGATCATGGTACTGTCCTTTCCCCGAAGCCTCAGTCGATGACGACCTTGGTCTCGCTCATTTCCCGCAAGGTCATGTGGATGCCCTCGCGCCCCAGGCCGCTGGACTTGATCCCGCCGAACGGCACATTCTCGGCCCTGAAATCCGGGCCCTCATTGATCATCACGCCGCCGACGCGCAGTTCGCGCGAGAAGCGTTTCACCAATGCATGATCGTTGGTGAAGACGCCGGCCTGGAGGCCGTAGATGCTGTCGCTGACCTCGGCGATGACGCTGCCGACATCGCTGAAGCGACGGACTGCCAGAACCGGGCCGAAGGTTTCGGAGCGCACGAGGTCGGTGCCTTCCGACACGTCGTCGAGGAGCGTCGGAGCAAAGAGCGTCCCCTTCCGGACGCCGCCCGCCAGAAGCTTTGCGCCCTCGGCGATGGCCAGCCTGACCCGCCGCTCCACTTCCATGGCAGCCGGCTCATCGATGACGGTGCCCATGACCGTGTCCGCATCGGCCGGATCGCCCGTACGGACGGCTGCCATCTTCTCGCGGATCCGCTCCAGCACGGTTTCGCGAATGGAGTCGTGAAGGAAGAGGCGCTTCACCGCAGCGCAGCTTTGCCCGGCGATTTCGAAACGATGGCCGATGGCGACTTCGGCTGCGCGATCCAGATCGGCATCGGGCATGACGATCAGCGGATCGTTGCCGCCAAGCTCCATCAGGCATCGAACCAGGCCGGATACGTTCTTCAGCGCCAGCCCGGCCGCGGGGCCGCCCGTGAAGCTCAGAATGTCGATATCGCCGCCGGCAATGGTCGCGGCCACCTCGGCCCCGCCATGCACGACGGTAAACAGGCCTGCGGGAAAGCCGGCCTTGGCAGCGAGTTCGGCCAGGCGCTCCGCTGCGAGCGGCGCCTTCGGTGACGGCTTGGCAACGACCGCGTTGCCGGCCGCGATCGCTGGACCGAGCTTGTGGCAGAGCAGGTTGAGCGGATAGTTGAAGGGCGTGATCGCCCCGACCACGCCGGCGGCTTCGTAGGTGATGGACGCGAGCTTGCTGGGCGCGCCGGGCAGGATCGCCGTCGGCAGCACCTCGCCGTGCAGCACGGTCACTGCATCGCCGGACAGGCGCAACGTATTCTGGGCGCGGCGGACCTCATTGCGAGCCTCCGCGATCGTCTTGCCGACTTCGGCGCAGATGATCTTGGCCATATCGTCGGCTTCATCAGCGAGAAGCTCCGCGAGGCGATAGAGCAAGGCCTTGCGTTCCGCCGGGGTGCTGAAGCGGAACTCCCGCCACGCCCTGCGCGCGGCTTGCAGGGCCTTTGCGACCGCGACCTCATCGGCAACCGCGATCTGACCAATTCTGGCGCCCGAGTAGGGATTGAACACCTCGATCTGTGAGGATGCGGTTGCGGCTGCGGGACGTTTCACAAGGGTGATGGTCACGGTCTAGGACTCCAGATCGTCTGTTTTCAGGTCGGCAAGTGCTGCCAAGGACACCGGCCGCAGGGGCCAACGTGGTGGGATGGCCGAAGGCACGGCCTCGCCGCGCAGGGCAGCGATCGTCGGGCCGCAGAAACGCCCCTGGCAGACACCCATCCCGAACCGCCCCATGAGGCGGATCTCCCGAGTCGAGGCATCGTCCGGGAGCGATCTGAAGTCGGAGAGGCGACGCGCCTCGCAGCGGCAGATCAGCGTCTCCGGCGTGGGCTCCGGCAAGGCAGAACGGAACAGGTCGGAGAGGGCGGCCTGGACATTCCGCGCTGCCGTGAGCCTGGCCTCGCCTGGCTCGTCGGGAAGCCGCATTCCCAGACGCGCGAGGATTTCGCGAGCTGCGCGGCGACCATCCAGAATGGCTGCGTCCGCGCCGAGGACTTCACGCCCGTCGCCGGCAAGGACAACGGGAACGGCCCCGCCAGGATCAGAAAGGGGTATGCCGACCCGGTTGGGTTCGATGCCGTCATGGACCAGCATATGCCGGGCGCGGAGGCGATGAACCGTGCCATTGCGCCTGACCCGAATCTCCAACCCCGCATCATCCTCGCGAACGGAGAGGATGTCGGCTCCTGTCCAGTAGTGGACCCGATGGGACAGGAGCGTGGCGGCATAAGAGACCGCCTCGCCGAGTTGCGGTCCTGCCCAGGCCATTCGCAGCAACGAGTTGAAGCGAACCCACGGACGGCCCCGCTCCAACACCGCGACCGGCGGGTTACCGGCCTTGGCAAGCTGTGCGGACACGGCAAGAAGGAGGGGGCCTGTCCCGGCGACCAGAATCGGCCCGGTCGGCGGAACGCCGGTTTCCTTGAGCAGGACCTGGGCGCCGCCGGCGGTCATGACACCCGGCAGATCCCAGCCTTCGAACGGGTGGATCTTCTCAACCGCTCCGACCGCAATGACCGCCGCGCGGACGCTGCGGGCAACAACCCTACCAGACTCCCGATCGTCGAAGAGATGGCGGCCATCTCCGTCGACACCGAGGAAGACGGTGCCAGTGCACAACTCGATGCGGCTGCCGGCAGCGTCGACACGCTGTGCGAGCTCGGCCCAGTTGCGTCGGTGCCGCGCGGGCGCATGCACGGCGTGGGTTGCGCCGCGGGCTGCCTGGCGATGGATCGCGCCGCCCAGTTGATCGCGCTGCTCGACCAGAAGCACAGGCAATCCAGCCTCGGCCAGAGTGGCCGCGGCGCTGGTTCCTGCCGGTCCGCCGCCGACGACGAGAATCGGAGCGTCACTCATGCGACACCACCACCGCAGGCATGGACCCGATTCTCAGCCCATCCCGGGCGAGCGTCAGGCAGGCTTCGACCGGTGCACCTCCTTCGATGGCGACGACGCAAGCCTGACACGCGCCGATGCCGCAGAAGACACGCCCGCGTGCCGGGCCGCCCGCCGGGCCGAGGTTGATGATGCCAGCCCGGCCCAACGCAGCTGCGATCGTCTCGCCAGGGCGGAAGGGCACGACATAATCGTTCCAGAATATCCGCGTCATCATGCGGTGCTCCCGCCCTTGGCGAAGCGAGTGGGCGTCAGCATCGAAAGATCCGCGGCGGGCGGCCGGTCCAGGATCATTCGCGCCGCTGACTCGCCCATGAAGGGGCCAAGGCAGATGCCGTCGCCCTCGAAACCGGTCGCGATCACGAACCCATCGACATGCGGATGCCTGCCGATGATCGGCAACCCATCGCGGGAGGCGGTGCGCACACCTGCGAATGTTCGCACCACGCGCCGTGCTCCGAGCGGTGGATAGAGAGCGAGCGCTGCACGCAGGATGGCCGACACGGTCACCGCGTCGGTCCGATGATCGCTGCGATTGTCCTCGCGGCTTCCGCCCAGCAGGAACTGGCCGGTGACCAGCGGATCGATGACGAGGCCGATATGCGATCTGTCCAGAACGATGCCACGCTTGGCCGCAAGATAGGATGCGGCCATGAGATGCCCGTCGATGGCGGGGCGCCCGGTGCTTGCCCGATCGGTGACGATCATCTGTCCCTTGCGGGGGATGAGAATGTCGCCGAGATTCAAGAGATGGGCCGATCCGATACCGGCCGCGACAAGGACAGCATCCACCGACAGGATTTCGTCCGTGAGCGCGACGCCGACGGCACGACCATCCCGCACCACGATCTCGGACACCGGTGCCCGGCGCCGCACGTCGATGTCGCTCCGCTGCAGCAGGCGCGCGGTGATCTGGTAACCAAGCGCGTGGCCGTCATCGGGAATTTCGAGTGCAGCCGTCACGCCGTCGCCAAGTCCAGGGATGCGCTTCACCAGGTCGGCTCGCGCGACCTCGATCACGCGTTCGCCGGCCAGGGCGAGGTCGGCGCCGTGCTGCGACACGAGCTCCGCTTCAAGGGCGTTCTGCGCAATCAGGAAGGTGGAACGGCGATGGAACAGCCCGTTGAACAGGCCTTCGGCTTCCAACTGGCCATAGAAGGCCCTGGCATGACGGGCCAGGTCCATCATGGGCCCCGGGCGTTTGCTCGCCACCGAGACCGCGCCGTCGGATGCGCCGGTCGCTCCGGCTGCCGGGCCTGATGCATCCAGCAACGTGACCCTTACGCCCGCGGCTGCGAGGAAATGGGCGGCGGCAGCGCCGACGATTCCTGCGCCAACTACGGCGACATGCATTGAGGAAGGGCGGGCCATGACGGCGATCTTGTTTCCCGGAAGACGTGCGCCGAACCTCTTCCGCTTCGCCCCGCCGGTCGATCCAAATGATCGGGCCCGACTTGCCTCATTGTTTGAAAGTGGCGGAAAGCTTTTGGCTGTGGGACATGCAGGTCGCTTTCCTGGGAAGGGCTGCCATGCGTGACGCCAACCTGACACTCATCCAAACGTTCTTCATCGTTGCGCGTGACGGCTCCTATTCCGCAGCCGCGCGCAAGCTCGGCATGAGCTATCAGTCTGCCGCCAATCATGTCCGGCGGCTTGAGCAGGTTCTGGGAGAGCGCCTTGTGGTCTCGGAGCAGGGCGCGAAGACGGTCATCCTGACGCCGCGCGGACGCAGCCTCTACAAGTTGCTGCTGCCTGAGCTGGACACGATGCTCGCCCGACTCGACCGCACCCTGGACAAGGAGCGTCCGGTCCTGCGCATCGGGCTTCCGCAAGCCATCTTCTATTATCTCCTGCCTCCGGTCCTGGCCCGCTTCCGTGAGCGTTACCCCCAGGTGGAGATCGTGGCTTATGAGCGCGACACGTCGCTCCCGGAACTGATCAAGGACGGCAGCCTGGATGTCTGCATCACCGAACGGTATTTCGGGGACCCGAACGTTCCGCAGCACCTCGTCTGCACCTATCGGCCGGCGCTGATCTTCCCGACGTCCTGGGGGGCCCCTCCTTCGCCGAACAGCATCAAGGATTGGGCCACAGGCCGGCCGTTCGTGACCTATGAGCCAGGCCAGCTCCTTCGCAATCTCGCGGTCGATTATCTCAGGCCACAGGATTCCGAAATGGAGATCGCGATCTCGACGTCGGGCAGTTCGAGCGTCAAGCGATGTGTCGAGGCCGGCCTCGGCTTTGCGATCATTCCGGAATGGTGCCTGGGGGAGCAGGAGCCAAATGTAACAAAGGTCGATATAGATGGATTGCCGGAGATTCCGATTTATTTTGGGGAGGCAATTTTTCTATTCAATAATGCCTATGTCAAATCGCTGAGGCAATTGTGTACGGAACTGATTAAATTCTATTAGAGGTCGAAATTTGCTTAGTTATCACAGATTTGGAGTATGGCATGAGGCCATCCGCGATCACCGGGTTACGCCTTGAACGGGCGAATGCTCGCGAAAGCGAGCGCATTGACCTCGGCAACCAAGGGGAAGCAATGGGTTACCGATGCTCCCCTGGCGGCACTTCTGGGTCACTCCGCCAGCCGACTTCAGCGGAGGTCGATGGTTGTCTCGACACTATGCTGAAGCGAGGGCACATCGTCTGACGTGAGAGACATGCGCAGGCGCACAACGCGTCCTTGCACGCCTCCTTCGCGTACGACGCGCTCGATCTCCCGTTGCGAGGTCACCCCGACCTCCTTCAGGAACTTCCGGACGGCCATGTTGAAACGGTCCTCATCCATGATCGTTCTCCAAACTCGCTGCCAAGGGCCGCGTCCATAGGTGATACACCCGGATGAGCCTATCGGCAGCACGCGCGCATTGAGCGCGCGTCGGCCTCTGGTATCGGGGCGCCAGTCAACGATCGTCCGGCGCGTCATCCCCATGAATCGGAAACACGGGCTGGCGGAGCTGTGTGTAGGGCAGCGACGCGATCTTGCTGGTGCAGGGGCCGGCCGTCGCAACCGTGTAGCTGCCCTTGGCGATCTTGTCGTAGGCACGCCGATGCGCCACGGCCGCCTTGACGCCGATCGCCTTCAGCGTCTCCGGATGGATGCCCTGCGAGCGGAACTGCGCAAGGTCGAAAGGCGGCGTCTTGCGGCTGGTCAGCAGCACGCTGATCCCGCGTCCAGTGGTCACCACCGCACAGGGCCCCATGCTGAAATGGGCGCCCTGGGAGGCTGCCAGATGACTGTTCAGGTCCTCCAGCGCAAACTCGCCATCGCTTGAACTGACGAACCGGGCCTCGATCTCGACCGGGCCTTCGGCGATGGCGCTCCCCTTGCCGCCCACTGAGATCCTGCGGATATCGCCCGGCCTGGCGCCGGTGAGCGCAGCAACCGCCGCCGCGTCGGCAACGGCGACGGCACAGTTTTCGACCTCATGGCGCAAGAAGGCCCGCAGCACGGATGTGCCGTCGCCCGGCGCGCCGCCGCCGATATTGTCGGCCGGCTCGACGACGATATAGGGGCCGCCCGGCAGACGCTGGATCTCCGCGACGGCGCCGTCGAGATCCCATTCGCTCGGCAGGCCGAATGCGCGCAAGCTCACAGCCGTTTCAGTGAGCCGCGCCAGGGCTTCGCGTGCTTCGGCTTCGGCTCCCGTGGTGACCACGCAGAATGCGACGCCGACCTCCGGCACATCGGAGAATGAATAGCCGCCGATGACGCTGACTGCCCAGATTGCGGGGTGTTCGGTTTCGATCGCGCGAGCCATGGCTTCGAGCTCGCGCATCGGCCGGTCGGCTGTTGCGGTCCCCGTCGGCGGCCAGACGACAGGGGCGTTGCATGAAAACATGCGCGGAAGGCTCTTTTCGTTGAGGGCGCGCGCGAGCAGTTGGGCTGAGCGCGTGGCTGATTCCCGTGCATCGGTGTGCGGGTTCTCGCGATAGGCGACGAGGCCATTGGCATGTGCAGCCATGGCCGCCGTAAAATTCGCGTGGAGGTCGAAGACGCCGAAGACCGGCAGGCTCTCGCAGCCGGGCACTGCACGGATATGGGCGAGCAAGGCGCCCTCCGGGTCGAGACATTTCGAGGTCACCATGGCACCGTGCAGCGCGAGCCAGATGCCGTCGAGACCGCCATCCGCGAGCGCTGCCCTCAGCCCTGCGTCGAACTCGTCTCGGAAGCGGTCGAAGACAGCCTGTTCGACGGTGCCCGAGGGCAGGGCCGTGTAGTCGATCGTCGGCACGACCTCCCAGCCCTCGGCTTCGGCCACCTCGAGGAAACCATCGAGGGTGGAACCGTCCCCGCGCCGCTGCAACACCTCGCCGCCGCGCCGGATCGTGAAGTCGGCGAGAGTCGTAATCTCGTCGACGAAGCTGTGCGTCTCGTGGAACAGCGCGGCGAGCAGGATGCGGCGGGGTCGTGGCATGCGGGCGAAACCAATCTCGACAGGAAGCGGCGTGGCGCCATTTCGGACGCCGGATCGTTCCGGATCAAGGCGCCATTATTCCGTCTGGAGAAACCAGCTTGCTTTGACAGGGGGAAGCGACCTCCCGTTAGATCGGCGTGGAGAGCGGGACGGTGCGGTTGCTTCGTGTCGCCGAGCCGGGGGCTATCTGCATGCGCGTCTTCGTTGCATCGCTGGCGACAGAAACCAACACATTCGCTCCGCTTTTCGTCGATCGCAGCGCCTTTGAGGCGGCCTTCTACTGTCCGCCCGGCACGCATCCGGAAACGCCGACGCTGTGCTCGGCGCCGATGGTCGCCGCCCGCCGCCGCGCCGCCAGCGAGGGCTACACCCTGATCGAGGGTACGGCGACATGGGCGGAGCCTGCAGGGCTCGTTTCGCGCGAAGGCTACGAAAGCCTGCGGGATGAAATCCTTAGCCAGATTCGAGCCGCGCTTCCCGTCGATATCGTGCTGCTGGGGCTGCATGGTGCAATGGTCGCGCGCGACTACGACGATTGCGAGGGCGACCTGATGGCGCGCGCACGAGCGCTTGCCGGTCCCGACTGCATCATCGGGGCCGAGCTCGACATGCATTGCCATCTGACCACTGAGATGGTCGATGCCGCCGACATCATCGTTGCCTTCAAGGAGTTTCCACATACGGACTTTCTCGATCGGGCCGAGGATCTGCTCGATCTCTGCCTGCGGGCAGCGCGTGCGCAGGTGAAACCGGTCAGCGCTGTCTTTGACTGCCGCGGAATTGCGAGCTTCATGACAAGCCGCGAACCCGGCCGCGGTTTCGTCGACCGTATCAAGGCGATGGAAGGTCGGGACGGCATCCTGAGCATTTCGGTCGCTCACGGCTTCCAGGCGGCGGATGTGGCGGATGTCGGCACGAAAGTGCTGGTCATCGCGGATGGTGACGCGGACAAGGCGGCGGCGCTTGCCAAGACGCTCGGGTTGGAAATCCTGCGCTGGGGCCCAAGCGGTGCGGCGCCGAAGCATTACAAGCCCGACGAAGGCATCGAGGCGGCGCTGGCACTGGCGCGGGATGGCCGCCCCGTCATCCTCGCGGATCGCTGGGACAATCCCGGCGGCGGCGTCGCTGGCGATTCCTCGGTGATGGTCGAGGCGCTGCTCGGGCGGCCGGAGGTGCCGGCCGCGATCGGAGCGCTCTGGGACCCTGTCGCCGTGAGCCTGTGCCGGGCGGCCGGGGTCGGAGCCGAGATTTCCCTGCGCTTTGCGGGAAAGGCTGCGCCGTCGTCGGGCCGGCCGATCGATGCGACGGTGCTGGTCACAGGCACGACGCCCGACCTGGTGGTGCCCTTCGCGCAGAGCTGGGTTTCGCTCGGGGCGGCTGCGGCGATCCGTATCGGTACTCTCGATATCGTCCTCGCATCGACCCGCGCGCAGACCTTCAGCCCTCCGGTCTTCACCAATCTCGGTATTGATCTGGCCGCAAAGCGTGTCGTGGTCGTCAAATCCTCTAACCACTTTCATGCGGCCTTTGCGCCGATCGCGGCGAGCATTCTCTATCTCGACAGCGGCGGCCCATATCCGCCGGATGCCAGCAAGATCCCCTACACCAAGCTCCGCCGCCCGTTCTCGCCGCTGGACCCGAACCCATGGCTTTGACTGCTCCCGGCCGCGCGCTGCCGCGTTTGTCACTCACCGATATCGACAATCAAAGCCTCGATGGGCTGAGCAAGGGGCTGCCGCCCGGCATGTCGGCCTTGCGCCTGGGCGATATCGGGACGCAGGGCTGGAATATTCTGGCCGGCGACCTGCCGCTTCCGCTCGCGGTGATCCGCGAGAGCGTGTTGCGGCGAAACAGCGACTGGATGAGCGCATTCACGGCGGGCAATGGCCTCGTGATCGCGCCCCATGGCAAGACCACCATGGCGCCCCAGCTTTTCGATCTGCAGATCGCCGACGGCGCCTGGGCCATCACCGTGGCGACGATCCAGCAACTTCAGGTATGCCGCCATTTCGGTGTCAGGCGCGTGGTCCTTGCCAACCAGCCCGTTGGGCGCCTGGAGATCGCCGCCTGCCTCGACGCCGTGATGGATGAAGGCTTTGCGTTGTACTGCCTCGCCGACAGCGTCGAAGGCGTTGGATTGCTGGCGGAGGCGGCCAGACGCGCTCCGCCGCCATCGGGCAATCCGCTGCGTATCCTTGTGGAGATCGGTTTCATGGGCGGCCGGACCGGCGCGCGCAGCCGAGACGAGGCGATTGCAGTTGCCCGTGCCATCAGCGGGGCGGACGGGCTGCAGCTCGCCGGCTTCGAGTGTTTCGAGGGGTTGCATAGTGTCGCCGCCGGTGCAGACCGTCTGCTCGACGACATGATCGGGGTGGCGCTGGCGGCTGAATCCGAGGGGCTCCTCGGTGCCGATCCGATGGTTTTGAGCGCTGGCGGAACCTCTCTGTTCGACCGTGTCGGGGAGAAACTGAACGCGGCGTCCTTTGCGCGACCGATCGTGAAAGTGCTGCGCTCGGGATGCTACCTGACACATGATTCAACAGCCTATGCCAATGCATTCCGGCGCATCGTCATGGAAACCAGCCTGACCCTGCCGGCGGGCGGCCTCGAGCCGGCTCTGGAGGTCTGGGCTTATGTGCAGTCCCGGCCCGAGCGCGGGCGTAGCCTGCTTACCGTCGGAAAGCGCGACATCAGCTACGATGCGGGCATGCCGGTCCCGCTGCACTGGTTCCGTCACGGCATGAGCAAGCCCGAGCCAATGCCGGCAGCGCACACGGTTCTCGCGCTCAATGATCAGCATTGTCATCTCGGCACGCCGGAAGACAGCCCGCTGCAAGTTGGGGACATGGTCGGCTTCGGCATCGGGCATCCCTGCACGACCTTCGACAAATGGGCCCTGTTGATGCTCGTCGACGACAATTACGGTGTGCGCGGCGGCGTGAGGACGTTCTTCTGATGGGCCCTTTGTGGACATTGTGTTTCTTGTTGTGAAACCAGGAATCCTTGACGTGAATTCGGGTGACTCATAGCCTCGATTTGAGAGAGGGATGGTCTGCGGATGGACAGAAGCGGGCGCCGACAGGTGCCGCGCTTCATGCGGCGGGCGCTGATGGGAGATCAGCGTCTTGCAGGCTTCAGGCCGAAATCATGCCCTCTGATCATGTGTGGAAGGATCGTTCGTGAAGCCTCCGTCATTCCCGATGATCGCCCCCGAGCCGGAGATGGCGGAGGAGCTGTCGCGCCGCAGTCTCCTGCGGCTTGTCCTCGCCAGCGGTGCGATGGCGCTTTCGCCAGCGATCATGACCGGCGAGGCTGCGGCCGAGGCGCCTGTTTCGGGTGGAACGCTGACCATCGGCGCCGATGCCGACCCGATCGGGCTGGACCCTGTCACGCTCACGGCGTTCTCCTCCTATGATTTCACCAGCCTGATCTATACGGGGCTGCTGCGCTGGACCGCGCAGATGAAGATCGAGCCGGACCTCGCGCTGAGCTACGATCAGCCCGATCCCAAGACCTATGTCTTCCGGCTGCGTCAGGGCGTGAAATTCCATAACGGCCAGGATTTCACGGCCAATGATGTGAAGCACACCTTCGACCGCATCCTGAGCCCGGCTTCCGGCAGCCGCTTGCGGGCGTTCTATTCCAGCATCGAGGCGGTCACCGTCATCGACCCCTACACCGTCAAATTCCAGTTGAACGCGACGGATGCGGCGTTCCTGAGCAATCTGGCGACCAGCCCCAACGGTGCGATCGTCCCGGCCGGCGTCGAGAATCTCAACACTCAGCCCGTCGGGACCGGCCCCTTCGCATTCGAGGCCTATCAGCCGAACCTGCAATTCTCGCTGACCGCGCATGCGGGCTACTACGAGAAGGGGCAGCCGCATCTCTCGAGGGTGGTGTTCAAGTTCTACAAGGACCAGGCCACGCTGACCTCGGCGCTGCGATCCCGCGCGATCGACATGACCTGGCTGAAGGACCCGAAGGTCGCGGCGGCGATCGCACGGACCTCTCCCAATCTGGTCTCTGCTCCCGGGCAGACCTCGCGGACCTTTCCGGTCTGGCTGAACATGAAGGCCAAGCCCCTGAACGATGTCAGGGTGCGGCGCGCGCTCAGCCTCGCGACCGACCGCAAGGCCTGCCTCGACACGATCCTGGGTGGTTCGGGCAAGATCGGCGCGATGATCCCGGAAAGCCAGGTCGGCGGTTATGACGGCACCGGGGAACTGCCTTATTACAAGCATGATCCGGCTGCGGCGAAGGCCCTGCTCGCCGAGGCCGGCTATCCCGACGGCATCGATCTCGGCAATTACATCATCGTCGCCGCCAATCCGCTCGACGTCGCCTGCGCGCAGATCCTGCAGCAGCAATGGCAGGTGGCGGGAATCACGGTCAAGCTGATGCCGATGGAGACGGCGCCGCTGTTGACCATGTGGAACACCGGTACGTGGCCGACACTGCTTTCGGTCGCCCTGTCCTGGACGCCGGACTCGGACGCCACTCTTCAATACATCAAGTCGGACAGCGCTACCGGCAAGGGTACCGGATCGAACGATGCCGAACTCGACAGGATGATCCTGGAAGCCCGCGCCGAACTCGACCTCGGCCTGCGTGCGGCCAAGAACATGGCGATCCAGCGCCATATCGCCGACCAAGCCTACATCATCCAGGTCTACCAGTATCCGCTCCGCTGGGAGATCTGGTGGAACTACGTCAGGGACTACGTCCCGATCGCGGCCAATATCCGCTCCTTCGTGCGCACCGCATGGCTGAAAAAATAGCTTCCGTGTTCCCTCTCGGCACGTTGGGCGCCGGCCAATGACGCGCTTTGTCCTGGGCCGCCTGGCCTGGATGCTCGCCATCCTGCTGGCAGTCTCCTTCATCGCCTTTGCGATGATGCGGGCTCTGCCAGGCGACTTCGCTATCGCCGCCGCGGGTTCGCAAAGCGTTGCGCCGGAGGTTCTGGCGGCGATCCGCCAGGACCTTGGGCTCGATCGGCCACTGCTGGCGCAATATTGGGGCTGGCTCGGGCATGCCCTCCTCGGTGATCTCGGCACGTCCTTCGTGACGCGCCAACCGGTTCGGGCGGAGTTGTTCGATCGGCTTGCGGTGACCTTCCAGCTGACGCTGCTCGCCGCGATCATCTCGATGGTGATGGGAGTAGCGACGGGGCTTGCCGCGGCCCGAATGCGGGGCGCGATCGACTGGATCGTCCGGCTCTACAATGGCGTGATGCTGGCTGTGCCGAACTATGTGGTCGCAACGCTGATCGTGCTGCTCTTCGGCCTCTATTTCCCGCAGATCTCGATCTTCGGCTACACGCCGTTCCTCGAGGATCCGCTCGCCAATATCGGCAGCCTGCTGCTGCCGGCGCTTGCCCTGGCGCTGGCGGTCTCGGTCACGATCTCGGAGAACACGCGCGCTGCCGTCCTCGAGGTGGCCAACCAGGACTTCGTCATGGTCGCCCGCGCAAAAGGGCTGCCTCCCGGCAGGATCCTGCGCGACTACCTCGTCCGCAACGCCTTGACGCCGGTCATCACCGCAACCGGCCTCAAGATCGCAGCGCTGCTCGGCGGCAGCATCCTGGTCGAGACCATCTTCGCCATTCCCGGAATGGGCCAATACCTGTTCGATTCCATCAACAGCCGCGACTATCCGGTGATCCAGGCCATCGTCCTGACGGCTGCCGCCATCGTGGTCGTGGTCAATACCATGATCGACATCGCCTATGCGCGGGTCGATGCGCGGGTGCAGCTGTGAGGGCCGGGTTGCAGGAGGAAGTTCAGAAGCAGGCTTTTGGGTCGCGCGCGGTCAAGGCACCGCGGATCACGCAAGGCGGCCTGCTGCTTGGGATCGGGCTGGCGATGCTGGCGGCGATGCTGATCGTCACGATCTTCGCGCCCTTCATCGCTCCGTTCGATCCTTCCGCGACCTCGCCCGACTCGCTTGCCGGAGCCAGCGCGCGCCACTGGCTCGGCACGGATTCGATTGGTCGCGATGTCCTCAGCCGGCTGATCGTCGGCGGCCGCACGACGCTGCTGATCACGATCACGGCCGTCCTTATCGCACTCGTCGGGGGGCTCGTTCTCGGGCTGCTCTCCGGCTATCTGGGCGGCCTGGTCGATGACGTGATCATGCGCGTTCTGGACGTTGTCTTCGCCTTCCCGGTGCTCCTTCTCGCGATCGCGGTTGTTGCGGCCCTGGGACCGACCGTTCCCAATCTGATCCTCACCATCGCCATCGTGTATACGCCGGCAATGGCCAGGGTGGTGCGCGCGCCCGTGCTCAGCGTGAAGCAATGGGACCATGTCGAAGCGGCGCGCAGCATCGGCATGAGCGAATTCCGGCTGGTTCTTCACCATATCCTGCCGCTTGTGGTTTCCCCGATCCTTGTTGCGACCAGCCTGACCCTGTCTCAGACGATCTTCACGGTCACGGCCCTTTCCTTCCTCGGGCTCGGTCCACCGCCTCCGGATCCGAACTGGGGTGGCATGCTGTCCGAGGCGCGCCAATTCATGGAACTGGCGCCGCTGACCGTGATCGGACCCGCCGCCGCCATCGTGTTCGCGACCCTGACCTTCATCGTCCTGGCCAATGGCCTGCGCGACGTGCTCGATGTCGGGAGCGTGTGATGATCGGCACCGGCCCGCTCCTGAGCGTGCGCAGCCTTACCGCCAGCGTCACCACGCGCCGGGAGGTCATCCAGGCCGTACGCGGCATCTCCTTCGATATCGGCGTCGATGAAGCGGTTGGTTTCGTCGGCGAATCCGGCTGCGGCAAGAGCGTCACGGCCAAGGCGCTGATGCGGCTCACCCCCGAAGGCACGTCTGTCGTGCTTGGCGGCGAGGTCAACTTCATGGGGCAGGATATCCTGGCCAAGAGCGAGATCGAGATGCGCGCCCTGCGTGGGCGGCGCATCGCCATGGTCTTCCAGGATCCGATGACGTCGCTCAATCCGGTGCTGAGCATCGCCGCGCAAATGACCGACATGCTGCGCCACCATACCGGCCTGTCCGGCAAGGCGGCGCGCGAACGTTGCATCGACCTGCTCGCCCAGGTCGGGATACCCGATGCGGCGCGACGCCTCGACGACTATCCGCACCAGTTCTCGGGTGGGATGCGCCAGCGTGTCATGATCGCGATGGCCATCTCCTGCGAGCCGGACCTGCTGATCGCCGATGAGCCGACGACAGCGCTCGATGTGACCGTGCAGGCGCAGATCCTGCGCCTGCTGCTGCGGCTGAAGGAGGAGCGCGGCATGGCCCTGATGCTGATCACCCATGATTTCGGCGTCGTCGCCGGCATGGTCGACCGGGTCAATGTGATGTATCGCGGTGAGATCGTCGAGGCGGGAACGATCGAGAGCGTCTTCGCCTCACCACAGCATGCCTATACGCGCGCCCTGCTCGATGCCGTGCCGCGTCTCCAGAGCGCCGGGCAGGTGCGATGACCGCTCTCGATCCCGCTGCAATCGTCGAGGAGCTGCCGCGGCCGCTGCTTCAGGTCCGCGATCTGTCGGTGCGCTTCCCGGCGCGGGGGGAGGGCAAGGCGTTGAAGGCGGTCGATCGCGTGTCCTTCGATATTGGCCCTGGCCAGACGCTGGGGCTCGTCGGCCAATCCGGTTCGGGCAAGAGCACGACAGGCCGGGCCATCCTGCAGCTGCAGAAGGCGCATTCCGGTTCGGTGAGACTGCTCGGCGAGGAGCTGACCACGATGTCGGCCACGCGATTGCGGCAGATGCGGCGCCATATGCAATTCGTGCTGCAGAACCCCTATTCGAGCTTGCACCCGCGGATGACGATCGGACAGATCCTGCGCGAGCCGCTTCTGGTGCATCGTTCGGTGCCTCCTGCCCGGCTGCAGGAGCGCGTTGCGGAGCTTCTGGACCTCGTCAGCCTCGACCCGGGAATGATGCAACGCTATCCGCACGAATTCTCCGGTGGGCAGCGCCAGCGTGTCGTCATCGCCCGGGCACTCGCGGTCAATCCGGATTTCATCGTGTGCGACGAGCCGGTCTCGGCGCTCGACGTCCGCACCCAGGCGCAGATCGTGACCCTGTTGCAGTCGCTGCAGGAAAGGCTCGGCCTGTCCTATCTGTTCATCGCGCATGACCTCGCGATCGTTCGCGAAGTCGCCCATCGCGTGGCGGTCATGTTCCGCGGCCGGATCGTCGAAATGGGCAGCGCCGCTCAAGTCTATGACAGTCCTGCCCACCCCTATACGCGCGTATTGCTGGATGCGGTGCCGGTGCCCGATCCTGTCCGCCAACGCGAGCGGCTCCGGCGGGCGCCCCCGGACCTGCATTTTCTCGAGGGCGATGGCGGGGGCTGCGTCCATGGCACTGATCATGCCAGCAGCAACACTGCGGAGTGGCACGAAGTCGCGGCTGGCCACGGCGTTTCGTGCCGCTACTGGCCGAGCAGGTAGGCAGGGCCTGGCGAGCGAGATGAGGTCGAGGAGGCCGTTTCACCCACCGCGTGAAGATCGGGCGGTTTCTTCTTGCGAAACAGGGAATCCTTGACCCGGAATAATGCGGTCAGTACGTTTTTCCCGTGTTTTCGCGGATTGCGGCAGGTTCAACTGGCGTGAGCGCTCAATAACGAGGTGTGCGACCAATAGACATCGTCTGCCGCTGCGGCCGGCGAACCGTCGTTTTCCGGGAGGGAATCTGTGCGCCTGGCCTTGATTCACATTGTGCAGGAAACGAACGACTTCAATCCTGTCCCGACCACGCTCGCGGATTTCGAAGCGTTCGGCCTGTACGAAGGGGCCGAGATCGCGCATCAGTTCGGCGAGATCGGGCAGATCGGCGGTCACTATGCAGCGGTCGCTGAATCCGGTCTTCCGGTCGAGACGATCCCGATCATAAGGGCTTGGAGCGTCGCCGGCGGCCGGATCACACGCGCAGCGTTCGATTTCTTTCAGGACAAGATTCGGGCCGGGCTTGCGGACGTCGGTCCGATCGACGGGCTCGTCCTGCAGCTCCACGGTGCCGCCGCGGCCGAGGGAATCGACGATGTCGAGGGCGAGCAGGCCGAGCTCTGCCGTTCGATCCTCGGACCCGATGTCCCGATCCTGCTTGGCCTCGATCACCACGCCAACATCACCCACAAGATCGTGGCCAATTGCACGGCGATCGTCGGGCACCGGACCCAGCCGCACGACGTCTTCGATACCGGCAAGATCGGGACGGCGCTGTTGCTCAAGATCCTGAGCGAGAAGCGACGGCCGGTGATGGCCTGGCGCAAGATTCCGCTGCTTTCGCATCAAGAGCAGTTCCTGACTTCGAAGGGACCGATGAAGCGCTGGTTCGATCGGGCTCGCGAGCTCGAGGCCGACGAACGCGTGCTGCAGGCGTCGAACTATCCGATGCAGCCCTGGCTCGATGTCGCCGAGGGCGGATGGTCGACGATCATCGTCACGGATGGCGACGAGATACTGGCCGAGACGCTGGCCGACGAGCTCGCCGACCTGGCCTGGTCGATGCGCGATGATTTCCAGGTCCGCGAGGCGGTCTCGGTCGACGAGGCCGTGCGCAAGGCCGATGCTGCGGAGCGCGGCATGGTCGTGCTCAGCGACACCGGCGATACTGTCTTCGGCGGCTCTGCCGGCGACAGCAACCTGATCCTGGAAGCGATCCTCAGGCTCGGCATCGGCGGCCGCGCCCTGATCCCGCTGATCTCGCCGCAGGCCGTCGCGACGCTGGTCGCGGCCGGGGAGGGCGCACGGGTGACCCTGCCACTGGGGGGCGATGCGGCGCCGGCCTTCTTTACGCCGCTCGAGGTCACCGGAACGGTCCGGCGGATCGGAGGCGGGCCTGTGCCGCTGATCTACAACCACCAGAATGAGGTCGACATGGGCCGTGTCGTCGTTTTCGACGTCGGGCCCGTGACGCTCCTGATCAGCGAATTGCGCGGTGTCGCGGGCAATGTGCCGGGCGTCTACGAAGCCTTCGGCGTCGACCTCGCGGACTACAAGATGGCCGTTCTCAAGACGGCGTCGAATTTCCAGTATTTCGCGCCGATCTCCTCGCAGGTCATTCGTGCCGATACGCGCGGGCCCGGGCAGTCGGACGTCTTCACCTTGCCTTGGGCGCGGATTCCGCGCCCCGTCTATCCACTTGAAACAATAAGCGACTGGCGGGCGCATTCGACCCAGCCAGGAGCGGGGACGAGCTGACACCAAGACCAACCAAAAAGGGGAGTGTGCCGGATGACCACCGTATCGCGACGTCAATTCTGCATAGGGGGCATCGCCCTGGCTGCAGCAGCTCCCCTGGCGATGTCACTCCCGGCCGCCGCGCAGCAACTGAAGGGTGGCACCTTGCGTGTCGCAGTGCTGAGCGAGCTCGCCAACTACGATCCGCAGCAGCTCTCGACTGTCAATTTCCATGTCATCAAGAACCTTTATGACAGCCTGATCGAGTATACGCCCGAGGGAAAGCCGGAGCCGAGCCTGGCGACCGAGTGGACGATCGCGCCTGACAAGACCTCGGTCAGCGTGAAACTGCGCGATGGCGTGGCTTTTCATAGCGGCACGCCGTTCAAGGCCGATTCCGTGCTGGCGACGCTGCAGAAGGGAGCCGACCCCAAGCGCGGCAAGAACGTCTTCTCGACCATGTCGATCGTGAAGGACTGGTCGGCGCCCGATGACCGGACCGTGGTGATCAATTTCAAGGCCCCGGTTCCGGAACGGCAGATCCTCGATCTGCTGCAGTTCCTGATCCCGATCGAGGCCAAGGGCATCGATACGGTCGAGACGGTTCCGGCCGGTACCGGACCGTTCACCCTGGTAAGCCGCGCAGTCGGGCAGGGCTTGCGCCTCAAGGCCAATCCGAACTACTGGCGCGAGAAGCAGCCGATCGTGCAGGATCTCGTCTTCACTGTCTTCAGCGAGGATGCGGCGGCGAGCGCGGCGCTGGAGTCCGGCGCCGTCGACATCATCTATAACGGCTCCTCGCGCAGCGCCGCGCGCCTCAAAAGCGCGGGCTACCAGGTCTTTTCCGGCCCGGGCAAGCTCGTTCAGGTTTTCCGTATCAACTCGACACGCGGCCCCTTCCGCAACAAATCCTACCGCCAGGCCTTCAACCACCTGATGGATCGAGCGGGCATCCTGCGCGTCGGCTATGCCGGCATGGGCGAGGTTGTGGCGCAGCCCTGGGCACCGGCAAGTCCTGCCTTCGACGCCAGCTACACCAAGGCCTATGCCTACGATCTCGACAAGGCGAAGGCCTTGCTTGCCGCATCCGGCCTCTCGGCAGCCGAGATGAAGGACTGGAAGATGCTGGTCAACGGCAGCGACGAGGCCTCCGTTCAGATCAGCCAGATCGTGCAGGCCTCTCTCGGCAAGGTCGGGATTCCGATCGAACTCGACATCCGCCAGGGGGCCGAATTCGTCAGCGCCCTGCTGGGCGGCGATTTCGCTGCGGTCTTCGGCGCGGTCGGCAATGTCCAGAAATTCCCGTCGCGGGTAACGACGAACTCGATCTACCGGACCTCCCAGAATCCGATTCTCAAGGACCCGCACCCGCATCCGACCTATGTCGCGGCGATTGCCAAGGTTGATGGTGCGTCGGGCGGAGCAGCTGAGGTCAAGGCATCCTATGACAATCTGAACAAGGTGCTGGTGGAAGAAGCCTTCGCGATACCGACCAATTCTTACGAGGTCGGCCTGATCGTTGCCTCCGACAAGGTCGCCGGGGTGACGCTCGAGATCGACAACCTCTTCGTCGCGCGGACGATCGGGTTCAAGTAATGGGGGGTGGCGAGGCGGGACGCCTTCGCCCGGCTGCAATCGCGGCGTCACGCAGCCCATGGCTGCGCGGCGCGATGCGATGAGCGCGATGCTGGGATCGACCTTGCAGGTGCTGCGCCGGCTCTCGGCCCGTCGCAGCACGTCATTGAGTTTCGCCTTCCTGCTGCTAGTGGCACTGGCGGCCGTGTTTGCCGATGTGCTCCCGCTGGATCCGTTGACGCAGAACCTGGCGGACTCGCTGATGCCGCCATCGTCTTCCGCCTGGTTTGGTACCGACGAGCTTGGACGCGATATCCTGGCGCGGGTGGTCTATGGCGCACGGACGTCACTCGTCACCGCCTTCGGCGCTGTCGTTATCGCTGCGTTGATCGGCGTGCCGATCGGGCTCGTCGCCGGCTTTTTCGGCGATTGGCGTGACTCGGTGCTGATGCGCTGCATCGATGTGCTGCTGGCGCTACCGAACATCCTGTTCGCCATGGCGCTCATTGCGGTGCTCGGCCGCAGTCAGGCGGCCGCCCTGGTTGCCGTCGGCATTGCTGGAATACCGAATTTCGCGCGGATCGCGCGTGCGCAGGTCATGGCTCTGCGCCAGCTCGATTTCGTCACGGCCGTGCGCAGCTTCGGCGGCGGCTCGTCCTACATCATGTTCCGCACCATCCTGCCCAACGCGCTGAGTCCGCTGGTCGTGCAGGCGATCGTGCTCGCCTCGATAGCGATCCTGCTGGAGGCGGCGCTCGCTTTTCTCGGAGTCGGAGTGCCACCGCCGACGCCGAGCTGGGGCGAAATGCTGCGAACAGGGAAGTCCTATCTGCACGAGGCGCCAACCTACGCGGTGCTGCCCGGTCTCGTGCTGACGCTGACGATCCTCTCCTTCGACACGATCGGCCGTGCGCTGACGGCCCTGCTCGACAGGCATGATACCGGCGTGCCGGAGCGCAGGGGCCGATGACGAGCTATCTGCTGCGCCGCCTGTTGCATATGCTGCCGGTGCTGTTCCTCGCATCATTCGCGATATTCGCGATGATCTACGCTGTACCGGGGGGCCCCGTGGCGGTGCTCGTTGGCGAGAATGCCTCGCCGGAGGAGATAGCAGCCACCATTGCGCGCTATGGCCTCGATCGGCCGATGCTGATCCAGTATTTCGACTGGCTCGGCCAGGCGGTGCGCGGCGATTTCGGCCTGTCGCTGCATAGCCGCCAGCCGGTTCTGGCGTTGATCGGGGAGCGCCTGCCGGCAACGCTGCAATTGGCGGTCGCCGCGATCCTTGTGGCGTTGCTTGTCGGCATCCCCGTCGCGGTTGGAAGCGCCGTGCGGCCCAATTCCTGGCTCGACCGCTTGCTCAGTGGGTGGAGCGCGCTGGCGCTGGGCGTGCCGACGTTCTGGCTCGGCATCCTGCTGATCCTGCTCTTCGCCGTCGAACTGCGCTGGCTGCCTTCCGCCTCGCGCTACGTGCCGTTCTGGGAATCGCCGGTGGATGCGCTGCGCAGTCTCATCCTGCCGGCGCTGACGCTGGGTATCTATGTCTCCGGGATCTTCGCGCGGTTTCTGCGCGCGTCGCTGATCGGCGAAGCGAAGCAGGATTATGTCCGTACGGCGCGAGCCAAGGGGCTGCCCGAAAGCCGCGTCGTCGGCCTGCACATCATGCGCAACGCGCTGCTCCCCTTCGTTACAATCGTCGGCCTGATGATGGCGAACTTCATCGGCGGTGCGGTGGTGACGGAAGCGGTCTTCACCTATCCCGGGCTCGGACGCCTGGTCATCCAGGCGATCAGCACCCGCGACTACCCGCTGATCCAGGGCTGCATCATGGTGATCCTGGTCGGCTATATGCTGGTCAACCTGATCATCGACCTGCTCTATGCGTGGATCGATCCGCGCATAGAATATCATTGACGATGGTGCGGATGGCGAGATCCCACCCCGCCCTGGGTCTGCAGGGCGGACGCCGGCAATGCCTGTCAGGTCGACGCGATGGCGGCCTGCGAGCCGAGATGGCTGGAGATATGCGCGGCGACCTCGCGCAGTCGCATTCCCGCTTTCGCCGCGAGGGGCCGCGGCATTCGCATCAACGGTGCCGAGATACTGAGTGCCGCGACGGGATAGTGATTGTCGTCGAAGATCGGCACGCCGACGCACATGGCTCCGTCTTCGTTCTCGCCGATTTCCGTCGCGTAGCCGAGCTTCGCAACCTGCCGAAGCTGGCGCTCGATCTCTTCGCGCTCAAGCAGCGTGCGCCCGGTTCGTTCGGTCAGGGGCTGGTCGAGCTGGCGCAGCTTTTCTGCTTCGGGAAGAAAGGCGAGGATCGCCTTGCCCAGCGCGGTCGAATGCATCGGATGGCTGTCGCCGATCCGCGCCTGCATGCGCAGCGAGCGGTTGGCCTCGATGAGGTCGATATAGACGATCGTGCCGTTCCCTTTCACCGCGAGATTCACCGTTTCGTTGAACTCGTTCATCAGCTCGACCATCGCCGGGCGCGCGAGCTGGCGGATCTTGCTGAAGCTCGCATCGGCACGCGCGATCGAGCGCAGCAGTGGCCCGAGATTGTATTTGTCGGTCTCGCGGTTGTGGCTGACGAAGCCGGCCTCAGTCAGCGTTTGCAGATAGCGGAAGGTCGTCGTCTTCGGAATCCGCAGCTCTCGTCCGACGGTCGTGAGCGCGATCTCGTGACCGTGGCGCGCGACGAATTCCAGCACCTTGAGTGCCTTCATCACGGGCTGCACGACGTAAGGGTTGCCCGATCTCTTCGGCATGGTCGCCCCGCATACTGGCTGTCGTGAGGCTTCGGATAGCCGGTTCCTGGAAATTCCGCAAGGTGAAACCCGCGTTCCTTTACACGGTTCAGGCGCTCTGGTCTGCTCAACAGATCGGCAGTGGAGAACAGGCACGTGCGAGCGAACGGAAGCGGACCAGCAGCAACACTGCGTTTTGAGGAATCGGCGCGGCAGATCGCTGCGAATGCGCGCTACATCGCTGGCGGCGTGAACAGCAATTTCAGGCTGGGCATGGCGCCGGGCCCGCTCGTCTTCGAGCGGGGCGAGGGCGCCTATCTCATCGATGTCGATGGCAACCGCATCATCGATTATTACTGCGGAATGGGGGCAACGGTGCTCGGCCACACCCCGGCCCGGGTCATCGAGGCAGTGCAGCGCCAAGCGGAGCGAGGCATCCTGTTTGCCGGCCAGGCGCCGATCGAGCACGAAGCGGCGAAGCTGATCTGCGAGCGCATTCCCAGTGCCGAGCGGCTTCGCTTCGGTTCATCGGGCTCCGAGGTGGCGCAGGCCGCGATCCGCCTGGCTCGCGCGGCGACGGGCCGGAGCACCATCGTCAAGTTCGAGGGGCATTATCACGGTTGGTTCGACAACATCCTGTGGTCGACGGCGCCCGGCCTCAATGCGGCTGGTCCTAGCGATGCGCCGACACCCGTCGCGGGGAGCCGAGGACAGGACCCCAGCGCAGGCGACGGTCTTTCGATCCTCGGCTGGAACGACCTCGCTGCGCTCGAGGCACGCCTTGCCCGTGGCGACGTCGCGGCGGTGATGATGGAACCGGCCATGTGCAACCAGGGCGCCATCGCACCGCTGCCGGGCTATCTGGAAGGCGCACTCGCGGCCTGCCGCGCCCATGGCGCCCTGCTGATCTTCGATGAGGTGATCACCGGATTCCGTCTTGGTCGCGGCGGTGCTCAGGAGCGCTTTGGCGTCACGCCAGACCTGACGATCCTGGCGAAGGCGATTGCCAACGGATTTCCGGTGGCGGCGGTCGCCGGGCGGGGCGACCTGATCGACTTGTTTGCGGATGGCGTGCTGCATGGTGGCACTTTTAATGCGCAGCCGATCGCCATGGCGGCAATGGTCGCGACGCAGCAGGCCCTGACTCCGGAGCATTACGAGCGCAGCTCGGCTCACGGCCAGCGTCTTCAAGATGGTATCCGCGATATCCTGGCAGAGGAGGGCATCAAGGCTCAGGTCGTGGGTTTCCCGCTGATGTTCCACATTGCCTTCGGGCTCGATGCGCCGGCGCGCGACTATCGTGAAGTCGCGGCCTCCGACAAGGCGGCCTATAGCCGTTTCGCGCTCGCGCTGCTGAAACGCGGCGTTCGCGTGCTTGAGCGTGGCGCCTGGTTCGTCTCGTCCGAGCACGATGCTGGCATCGTCGAGGTTACACTGGAAGCAGTGCGCGGTGCCGCACGCGATACCCGATAGGGTCCCGCGTCCGATAGTCAGGTCGGCTTCGGCAGTGCTGTATTTGGAGCTCTCAGGACTGGCGGCCCGGTTCGCACCGGCCGCCGACTCTTGCGGGGGGCCGTTACCCCTAGTTTTGAGCGACGGGTAGCATCGAGGCCCAAGGGCCTGCCGATGGTGTCGGCCGGCAGTTGGGGCGCGCAAGGGCGCATGCGCCTCCTCACGCGGGACGTTTGATCTGACGTCCAAGAGCGAACAATCCGAATGCGGCGAGCTGGCCAGCGACCAGCAGGAAAGGCCAGTCAAAGCT
This sequence comes from Allobosea sp. 2KB_26, assembly GCF_052115715.1. NCBI lineage: Bacteria > Pseudomonadati > Pseudomonadota > Alphaproteobacteria > Hyphomicrobiales > Alloboseaceae > Allobosea > Allobosea sp. 2KB_26. The sequence continues at coordinate 1,405,339 of NZ_JBFRHE010000001.1, read as the reverse complement.
CCCGGTGCGGCTGGCGACGATGGCAAACACCAATGGCCCGCAGATCGATCCGACGAAGCCGAACAGGCTTGCGCCGGACGTCACGTCGCCGATCAGAGTGGGCGGCGCGACCCGCGCGAGTTCGGCCATGTGGACACCGTTCCATCCCATCGAGGTGGCACCGACCAGCGCCATGCAGCCATAGACCATCCAGGGACTGGCGTTTGTCGAAGCGACAAGCAGCATGATCGCGGAGCCTGCGCCGAAGGCCAGAAGCGAGAGAAGCAGAAGCCCGGCGCCCATCCGATCCGCCAGCCATCCAAAGAAGATGCGCGCGACTGTGCTTGCTGCAAGCAAGACGGCGATGTAGTGCCCCGCCTGCGCCAGGGTCTTTCCGTGCTGCGTGACCATGTAGGTTGCGGTGAAGGCCGTGATGCTGGCCTGCGTTATGGAGAACGACACACCCAGCGCGGTGAGCATCGGCAAGGACGGGTGCGAATTCAGAACCCGGGCCGATCGGCTGAGCGAAGACGGCGAGAGGAACAGCCGGGCCCAGGCCCGGTTCTGAGGACCCTTCTCCGCATCGAGGCTCCGTTGAAAGGGCTGAACCAGCACGATGCAGAAAAAGATGATCGCGACGATGGTCCAGACCGCGCCGACGAAGCCGAGCCCCAGGACCAGGGGCGCGACGACGAGACCGGCGATGGTACCACCCAGCGGGACGCCCGCCTGTTTGATCGAAAACACAAGCGTGCGGTGCCTGGGCGGCGCCGTACGCATCAGCAATTGGCTGCCAGCTGGCGTATTGGGCGCCAGGCCAAGGCCCACCAGGAGGGCGCCGACGAGGCCAAGCAGTCCGAACGACTGCGACAGGAGCAGGAGACCGACCGCGACGAAGATCAGGCCGAGCTGCAAGGCTCGGATCGGGCCGTGGTGATCGAGCATCGGGCCGCCGCAAGCCAGGAACCAGCAGATGCCGACCGAAACCACTGCTGACACGTAGCCGATGCTTTCTGGCGTCATGCCCCATCGTTGCGTCAGAATCGGCCCAAGGAGAGGGATCGCGGCGGCGGCAAACGAGCTGATGACTTGCACAAGGAGGGTCGCGCTGAGGGCGCTCGCCCAGACCGGCAGCTTCAAGGCAGACCTCCCGTCCCATCGCCGCTTGTCATTCTCCTTCCAGCTCCAGCACGAGCATGCAGGGATTGCGACGCTGCACTGGTCTTCCGGCAATGTCGGCGACCGGTCGAGGCCATTTCCGGGCTATGGGGGCTGCAGCAGAAGCATGCGGATTGCCGGCTCCAGCTCCTGGTGATTGCTCTTCAGGCTGCCGGAACATGCCAGCAGGCTGCCTCACTTCCCGCGGGGTGGCCGACATTGCTGAACCGGCTAAGGTCGAGGCATTCAACGAGGCTGTTGTCAGCAGTGACCGCTCCCGTGATGCTGCCGTCGCGCCGATCTATCGATTCTGCCGAGCTAGCCTCTGTGGGTTGGGCGAAGAGTCTGATGCCGGTTCACTGCGCATGGTTGATAAGTTCTTGAGGTCGTACTGGCGCCGATTGGGCCAAGCTGGAGGATCTTGCGGGTGAGGGTCGACGTTCTGGGCCTGCAGGCCTTCGTCAGTATCGCCGAGCGGGGCAGTTTTCATGCCGCAGCCTCGCATCTCAATCTCTCTCAGACCGCGCTGAGCCATCGCATCCGGAAGCTTGAGGAATCGCTCGGAACGACGCTGCTCTTGCGCACCACGCGCCAGGTCTCGTTGACCCCGGCAGGGTCGGCGCTCCTGCCTCGCGCCCGCAAGATCTTTGAAGAGCTTGGCGCGGCCATCGATGAAGCGCGGGTCGATGCCGCGGATGCCGAGGAGGAGGTCGCGGTCGGCTGTCTGCCAACCATTGCGGTCCACTGCATGCCGTCGGTGATCGCCGAGTTCGCCAGGCGATATCCTGCGGTGCGCGTCCGGGTGCATGATAACTCGGCTTCGGAGATCGCCGACAAGGTCCAGTCGGGCCAGGCCGCGTTCGGCGTGACCATCGTCGCCGCCAATCGCTGGGACCTCGAGCTCAAGCCCGTGGTCAAGGAGCCGTTCGTGCTCGTCAGTCATCGCAGCATGCCGCTCGCTCGATCGGAGTCGCTGACCTGGGCGCAGTTGCAGGGGCTGCCGCTTGTGCGCATCAGCGCTGAGACCGGGAACCGTGTCCTGATCGACGATGCGCTGGGCGCGCGGCGCGAGACCTTGACGTGGCGCTATGAGGTCCAGCGCGTCATCACGGCAGTGAGCCTGGTCCGCTCCGCGATCGGGTACGCGATCGTGCCGCAGCTCGCGCTCGACTCTGTCGATGCCGGCGAATTGGTCGCGATCCCACTGCGCTCGCCGAGCATCAGCCGCACCCTCGGCATCGTCACCCGCAAGAATATGCTGCTGCGGCCGGCGGCGCGCGACCTCCTGGCGCTGGTGAGCGAGGCGCTGAGAAACAGTGTCTCGGATAAAGATGCATGAAAGTAATCAATCGCTGCATTCTTCTCATTTGATGGCAGAATAGCTTGGGGTCAGGGTCCGTGCGGGACAAGGAAACGCACAAGCAAGGGACGACCCATGCCTGGCTCCAAAGCAGCGACGATCGCGTTCATCGGATTTGGCGAGGCGACCGGGTACGGCGCGCGGCAAGGGCGTGGCGCGTGATGAACATCGACCGCCGAGCATTTCTTGCGGGGCTGGGTTTGGCAGGCCTCGGGCACGCTGCGCGTGCGCAGGTCCAGCCGGCCTGGCCGACGCAAATCATTCGGCTCGTGGTGCCGTTCACCCCGGGCGGCAGCACCGACCTCCTCGCGCGTCTGATCGCCAGCCGACTGGAACGCACCCTTCCCGGCAAGGGCTTCGTCATCGAGAACCGCCCCGGCGCCGGCGGCATGATCGCGGCGAGCCAGGTCGCGAAATCCGATCCGGACGGCCATACTCTGATGATGGGGCATATCGGAACGCTTGCCTTCAACCCTGCGCTCTATCCCAATGTCCCCTATGATCCGGTCAAGGATTTCCAGCCGGTCGCCCTGGTCGCCATGGTGCCGAACATCCTCGTCATCAATCCCAGTCTGCCGGCGAACTCGTTCCGGGAATTCGTGGCCTATGCCAAGGCCAATCCGGGCAAGCTGAACTACAGCTCCGGTGGACAAGGCAGCGCGGCGCATATTGCCGGTGCCTATCTCGCGCATCGGGCCGGTTTCGAGGCGATTCATGTGCCCTATCGCGGCACCGCACCGTCGGTGACGGATCTCGTCGCCGGTTCCGTGCAGTTCACGCTGACTGGCGGTCCAGCGGTGCTGCCGCTCGCCGCAGCGGGCCAGTTGCGGGCGCTCGGCGTCGCCAGCTCCGAGCGCACCTCCTTTGCCCCTCAGCTCCCGACCATCGCCGAAAGCGGACTGCCGGGTTTCGAAGCCGTGCAGTGGTATGGCATCGTTGCCCCCGCGCACACGCCGGCTGCAATTGTCGAGCGCCTCAACCGCGAGATCAACGCGCTGCTCGACCAGCCCGAATTCGTCGCGGCGCTCGATCGCGACGGCGCGATTGCGCGCCGCGAGACGCCGGAGGGCTTCGGGCGTCTGATCGCGTCGGAAGGGACGCTGTGGCGCGATATCATCACGCGTGCCAGCATCAAGGGCGGAGGCTGAGCGATGTTGCAGATTGCCGTGCCATGCATGCTGATCCGGGGCGGTACGTCGAAGGGCGCCTATTTCCTCGCCGAGGATCTGCCGGTTGGCACGGCCGCGCGCGACGCGTTCCTGCTCGCGGTCATGGGCTCACCCGACAAGCGCCAGGTCGACGGGCTTGGTGGGGCGCATCCGTTGACGAGCAAGGTTGCGATCGTCTCTCGCTCGAACGAGCCGGACTGCGACGTCGATTTCCTGTTTGCGCAGGTCGGCATCGAGACCGCGTCGGTCGACACCACGCCGAACTGCGGCAACATCCTCGCCGGTATCGGTCCCTTCGCGCTGGCGCGGGGCCTCGTTCGAGCAGAGGGCGCCAGCACCACCGTCCGGGTTCGGACGCTGAACACGGGCACCATCGCCGATCTCACCATGCGGACGGATGCCGGTCAGGCTGGTGTCGAGGGCGATGCCCGCATCGATGGGGTGCCCGGGACCTCCGCACCGATCGACATCAGTTTCCTCGGTACGGAAGGCTCCGTCTGTGGCGCGCTGCTGCCGACGGGAAATCCGGTCGACATTATCGATGGTGTCGAATGCACCCTGATCGATAACGGCATGCCGGTCATCGTTTTGCGGGCGGTCGATGTCGGGCGCACCGGCCACGAAGCCCGCGAAGTGCTGCAAGAGGATACGGAGCTGAAGCAGCGCATCGAGCGCATCCGCCTCGCGGCCGGGCCGCTGATGAATCTCGGCGATGTGGCCAAGATGGTGGTCCCGAAGATCGCCCTTGTCGCGCGTCCCGTTGCAGGCTCGATCGCGACGCGCAGCTTCATCCCGCATGAGTGCCACGCTTCGATCGGTGTCTTTGCAGCGGTGACGGTGGCGACAGCCGCAGCCCTGCCGGGGTCGCCGGCAGCTTCGGTCGCCGCGATGCCTGCCGGTCGCGAACGCGCGATTTCCGTCGAGCATCCGACCGGGGAATTCACCGTGAAGCTCACCGTGGGAGGCACGACGGAGCGTCCCGTCATCGAGCGTGCCGGCCTGCTGCGTACCGCGCGCATTCTGATGGATGGCCAGGCCTACGTGCCGCCGCATGCGCTCGCGCGCAGCGGCGACGAAGCACGCAGCGCCGCCGAATAGGACCAAGAAGAGAGGATTACAGCTCAATGGCGAGCCTGCAGAAGACGGGTCTGGTGATTACCGCCCACCCCGGCGATTTCGTCTGGCGTGCGGGCGGTGCCATCGCCTTGCATGCCAGGCAGGGCATGCGGGTAAAGATCCTGTGCCTGGCCTATGGCGAGCGCGGCGAAAGCCAGTTCGCCTGGAAACAGGCGGGTGTGCGGGTGGAGGACGTCAAGGCGCAGCGTCGCGACGAAGCCGAGCGCGCCGCCGGGGTCCTCGGGGCCGAGATCGAATTCATGGATGCCGGCGACTACCCGCTGCGCACGACAGGGCCGATGCTCGACCGGGCGATCGACCTCTTCCATGAGCTCAATCCCAGCTTCGTGCTGACCCATGCGCTCGAAGACCCCTACAATGTCGACCATCCCGAAGCGGCGCGTTTCGCGCAGGAAGCGCGGATCATCGCTCAGGCTGCAGGCCACAAGCCGGACCCTGCACGTCCCTATGCCGCACCGCCCGTCTTCCTCTTCGAGCCGCACCAGCCCGAGCAGTGCAATTTCAAGCCGAACCTGATCCTCAACATCGACGAGGTCTGGGAGACGAAGCGCAAGGCCTTCGAAATCCTGGCCGCGCAGAAACATCTCTGGGAATACTATACGCGAGTGGCGCTGAACCGCGGCATGCAGGGTGGGCGCAACTCCGGCAAGGCGATGACTTACGGTGAGGCCTACCAGCGCCTGTTCCCCGAAGCCCTGGAGTCACTGGCATGACCGGCGTCGTCGTCCGCACGAAGAAACGGGCTGCAAGCGCCGATATGGCGGCATTCCAGGAACTTGGCGTCTCGACCACCCATGAGGCCATGGGCCGGACCGGGCTGATGAAGCCATATATGCGCCCGATCTATGCCGGCGCCTCGATCGCCGGTGGGGCCGTCACCGTCCTCGCCCAACCCGGCGACAACTGGATGATCCATGTCGCGATCGAGCAGGTCATGCCCGGCGACATACTTGTGGTCGCCTGCACGGCAGACAACACTGACGGCATGTTCGGCGATCTTCTCGCGACCTCTCTGAGGGCGCGCGGCGGCATCGGCCTCGTCATCGATGCCGGGGTTCGTGATGTACGCATCCTGACGGAGATGGGGTTCCCGGTGTGGTCGCGCGCGATCTCGGCCAAGGGGACAGTCAAGGCGACGCTCGGATCGGTGAACGTGCCGGTGGTCTGTGCCGGCGCGATGATCAATCCTGGCGACGTGATCGTCGCGGACGATGATGGCGTGGTGGTGGTTCCCCGGCTCGAGGCGGAGAGGGTTGCTGCCGCGGCGCGGGCGCGGGAGGCGAATGAAGATGAGAAGCGTCGCCGGCTCTCCGCCGGCGAGCTCGGGCTCGATATGTATGGAATGCGCGATGGGCTGGCGAAGGCCGGGCTCGTCTATCGCGACGACAACTAAAAGGCGGCTCGAAAACAAGAGCCAGACCCAGGGAGGGGTACCACGGTGACATTCCGCAGGACGGTTCTGAAGGGCTTCATGGCAGGTGCGCTCGCGGTGACACTGGGCTGCGCGGCGCAGGCCCAGGAGGTGGTCAAGGTCGGGCTGATCCTGCCGATGACGGGGCCCTTCGCGTCGACGGGACGCCAAATCGAAGCTGCCGTGAAGCTCTTCCTGGCTCAGAGCGGCGCGACGCATGGCGGAAAGCGCCTGGAAGTCATTCTCAAGGACGATACCGGCAACGCTGACGCGACGCGCCGGATCGCACAGGAGCTCGTGGTCAACGACAAGGTTGCGGTTCTGGCTGGCTTCGGCCTGACGCCACTCGCCATGGCGACGGCCCCGATCGCGACCCAGGCCAAGATCCCGCAGATCGTGATGGCGGCTGCGACGGCGTCGATCACCGAGGCCTCGCCCTTCATCGTGCGCACCTCGTTCACCCTGCCGCAAGCGTCCGAGCCGATGGCGGACTGGGCCTGGTCGAACGGCATCAAACGCGTCTTCACCGTCGTGACCGATTACGGCCCCGGGATCGACGCCGAGACCTCCTTTGCCAACAAGTTCAAGGCTGCCGGCGGCACGGTCGAAAGCGTGCGCGTGCCGTTGCGCAACCCGGATTTTGCGCCCTTTCTGCAGCGCGTCTCCGAGGCAAAGCCCGACGCCCTGTTCGTCTTCGTGCCGTCGGGCATCGGCGCGCAGTTCATGAAGCAGTTCGTCGAGCGCGGCCTCGACAAGGCCGGCGTCAAGCTGATCGGCCCAGGCGACGTGGTCGATGACGATATCCTCAACGGCATGGGAGACGTCGCGATCGGCGCCATCACCACGCATCATTATTCGGCCAAGCACGACAGCGCAGCCAACCAGGCCTTTGTGAAGGCGTTCGAGGCCGCCAATCCAGGCGTGCGTCCGAACTTCATGGCCGTCGGCGGATATGACGGCATGCGGCTGATCGCCGAGGCGCTCAAGGCGACAAATGGCGACGCCAGCGGCGAAAAGCTCATCGCGGCGATGAAGGGCGCGTCCTGGGAGAGCCCGCGCGGACCGATCACGATCGATCCGGCGACGCGCGACATCATCCAGAACATCTATGTCCGCCGCACCGAGAAGGTTGGTTCCGACCTGTTCAACATCGAGTTTGCCACGATCCCGCAGGTCAAAGATCCGGTGAAGGCGCGCAAATAGGCGGTCTGACGCGGCCGGACCGACGACATGCTCACCATCCTGTTCGATGGCATCGCCTATGGGATGGTGCTGTTTGTCCTCGCTTGCGGGCTTTCCGTGACGATGGGGTTGATGAATTTCGTCAACCTCGCTCATGGCGCCTTCGCCATGCTCGGCGGCTATGTAACCGTGCTGCTGATGCAGCGGCTGGGTCTGCCGTTCCTGGCTTCGCTTCCGGCCGCCTTCCTTGCCGCTGCGCTGGCGGGGATCGTGCTCGAGCGGCTCGTCTACCGGCCGATGTATGCCAAGAGCCATCTCGATCAGGTGATGTTCTCGATCGGGCTCGTCTTCATGGCTGTTGCGGGCACGGACTGGCTGCTCGGCTCGAGCCAGCAGATCATCCAGCTGCCGCGCTGGCTTCAGGGGCGCTTCTACGTGCTCGGCGTTGGCATCGGCTACTATCGCCTGTTCGTGATCGGCATCTGCGGGCTGCTGGCGGTCGCTCTGCAATGGGGCTTCGCGAAGACCCGCTTCGGCAGCCGGCTGCGTGCCGCCGTGGACGATGCCCGCGTCGCGCGTGGCCTGGGCATTCCGGTGAACCGGTTGTTCGCGCTGACCTTTGCGCTCGGTTCCGGACTGGCGGGGCTTGGAGGCGCGCTTGGGATCGAGCTCATGGGTCTCGATCCCACCTTCCCGCTGAAGTTCATGATCTACTTCCTGATCGTCGTTACGGTCGGCGGTACCTCGACGATCACCGGCCCCTTCCTCGCAGCCATGTTGCTCGGCGTTGCCGACGTGATGGGCAAATATCTGGTCCCGCAGGCCGGAGCCTTCATCATCTACGCGCTGATGGTCATCCTGCTGCTGCTTCGCCCCGAGGGCCTATTCGCGAGGGCTCGCACATGAGCGGTACGGTTCTCGAACAGCACGTCAGGCAATCGCTGCGCCGCGCCCGGCGCTGGCACCCCGCCGAGCTGGCATTCTGGCTCCTCGCCGCGGCGTCCTTCGCGCTGTTCCCAACGCGCTTTCTGATCCTCAACGAGATCGCGATCCTGGCCCTGTTCGCACTCTCGCTCGATCTGATCCTCGGCTATGCCGGGATCGTATCGCTTGGGCATGCCGCCTTCCTGGGGATGGGCGCTTATTCGGCCGGGCTGTTGGCCAAGTATGTCACGGCCGATCCACTGGCCGGCCTGGCATTCGGCATGGCGACATCCGCGCTGCTCGGGCTGCTCACCAGTCCGCTCGTCCTGCGTGGCACGGATCTGACCCGCCTCATGATCACGCTCGGCGTGGCATTGATCCTCTACGAGGTTGCGAACTCGCTGGCATGGCTCACGGGTGGCGCCGACGGCCTGCAGGGCATCACGATGGCACCAATCTTCGGGACGTTCGATTTCGATATCTTCGGGCGCACGGCCTATCTCTATTCACTGTTGGTGCTGTTCATCCTGTTCCTGATCGCGCGGCGCATCGTGAATTCGCCATTCGGCTTGTCCCTTCGCGGCATTCGCGACAACCAATTGCGCGCTGCGGCATCCGGCGTGCCTGTCCCGTGGCGCCTTGCGGCCATCTATGCCCTGTCGGCGGCCTATGCCGGGGCGGCGGGCGCCTTGCTCGCCCAGACCACGCAATTCGTCTCGCTCGACGTGTTCGACTTCCATCGATCGGCCGACCTGATGCTGGTGCTGATCATCGGCGGCGCCGGCTATCTCTATGGCGGCCTGATCGGTGCGATCGCGTTCAAGTTCCTGCAGGACGCCATCGCGACCTTCACCCCGCAATACTGGATGTTCTGGATCGGACTTTTCCTCGTCCTCTTCGTGCTTGGCGGCCGCGAACTGATCCATGGCGCGATCAAGGCGCTGGTTGCGCGGTTTCCGGAACGCGGGGCCTCGTCGTGAGCGCCGTCCTGCAGACCTTCAATCTCGTCAAGACCTTCGGAGGCATCACTGCGACCGACGACGTGACGTTCTCGCTGGAGAAGGGCGCGCGCCACGCGCTGATCGGCCCGAACGGCGCGGGCAAGACGACCTTCGTCAATCTGCTCACAGGGGTTCTCCGGCCGACATCGGGGCGCGTAAGCCTGGTGGGGCAGGACATTACCGGCCTGTCGCGGGAGGCGCGGGTCAAGCGCGGTGTCGCCCGCACCTTCCAGATCAACCAGCTCTTCCGCACGATGACGCCGCTCGAGATGATCTCGCTCGTCACCGCAGAGCGGCTCGGCCGGGGCATGCGGCTTTTCCAGAGGCTCGATGCCGATGGCGAGGCCATCGCGGAGACGGCCGATATCCTCGCCCGCTTCAAGCTCGAGGACATCATGGATCAGCGCATCGCGACATTGCCCTATGGCAAGCAGCGCCAGATCGAGATCGCCGCGGCCTTTGCGGCCAGGCCGAGCGTACTCCTGCTCGACGAGCCCGCCGCCGGCGTTCCCGAAGCCGAGAGGCGCGAATTGCTGGAGACCGTCGCGGCATTGCCGGACGATGTCTCGGTGCTCCTGATCGAGCATGACATGGATATCATCTTCCGGTTCGCGACCCGGATCACCGTTCTCGTCAATGGCCGTGTGCTGACAGAAGGCGAACCCGCGGTGGTCGCGCGCGACGCTGCCGTCAAACAGGCCTATCTCGGCGAGGCCGCTCATGTCTGAGCTCCTGCGGATCGAAGGGCTGAGTGCCGGCTACGGCGACGCGCTCGTCCTGTTCGATGTCGCACTGTCCCTTGACGAGGGGCGCTCGCTCGCCTTGCTGGGCCGCAACGGCGTCGGCAAGACGACGCTGGTCAACACGATCATCGGCGTAACGCGCCGGCGAGCCGGGCGGATCACATTTGCCGATGCCGACATCTCCACGGCTACGCCCGAGCAGCGTGCCCATGCCGGCATTGGTTGGGTGCCGCAGGAGCGCAACATCTTCAAGTCGCTGACCGTCGTCGAGAATTTGACCGCGGTCGCACGTCCCGGACCATGGACGACTGAACGCGTTTTCCGGATGTTTCCGCGCCTCGCCGAACGCAAGAGCAATCTCGGCAACCAGCTCTCCGGTGGCGAACAGCAGATGCTGGCCATCGGTCGCGCCCTGATGCTCAATCCCAGGCTGCTGCTTCTGGACGAACCGACCGAGGGGCTGGCGCCGATCATCGTCGAGGAACTGCTCGCGGCATTGAAGACGCTGTTCCGGGACGAAGGGCTGGCAGCCATCGTCATCGAACAGCATGCCAGGACGATCCTGGAACTGACGGACACCGCAATCGTGCTGGAGCGCGGTCGCGTCGTGCTCGCCGACGACAGTGCCGCGCTGCTGCGCGAACCGGCGCGGCTGGAGCGCCATCTCGGCCTCAGCGCCGCTGCCTAGAAGACCATGATCAGGGAAGGAAACCGCATGCCCCTCCGACACAAGCCGCCGTTCCGGGCCGATATGGTGGGAAGCCTGTTGCGCAGCGCACGCGTGAAGGACGCGCGCGCCAAGCTGGTGACGGGCGAAATCTCCGCCGCCGATCTGACGGCGATCGAAGACGCCGAGATCAGGGCACTGGTGAAGAAGCAGGAAGAGGTCGGGCTCCAGGCCGTCACGGATGGCGAGTTCCGTCGGGCCTTCTGGCATTTCGACTTCCTGGAGAATCTCTCCGGTGTGCAGGGATACGACTCGGATTCAGGCATCCAGTTCAAGGGCGTCGCGACCAAGGCCCGTGGCCTTCGCGTGACCGGCAAACTCGACTTCCCCGACGACCACCCGCATCTCGCCCATTTCAGGTTTCTCGCCTCCGTCACCGACCGCGTGCCGAAGATGACGATCCCGAGCCCGAGCATGCTGCATTATCGCGGCGGCCGGAAAGCCGTCGACATCTCCGCCTATTACAGGATGGAGGATTACTATGCCGATCTCGGCATGGCCTACGCCAAGGCGGTTAAGGCCTTTTACGATGCCGGTTGCCGCTATCTGCAACTCGACGATACCAGCCTGTCCTATTTCTGCGATCCCGAGCAGCGCCAGATGTTGGTCGATCGGGGTGATGAGCCCGACAAGCTGATCCATATCTATCGCGACGTCATCAACACGGCGACGGCGGCCAAGCCGGCGGATATGACGATCACCACTCATACCTGCCGCGGCAATTTCAAATCGACCTTCATCGCCTCGGGCGGCTATGAACCCGTCGCCGATCTGGTCTTCAACCAGATCAATGTCGACGGCTACTTCATGGAATGGGACGATGACCGCTCCGGCGGCTTCGAGCCGTTGCGTTTCCTGCCCAAGGGCAAGCAGGTCGTGCTGGGGCTCGTCACCTCCAAATTCGGCAGCGTCGAAAGCAAGGACAACCTGAAGCGGAGGATCGAGCAGGCATCGGCCTTCGCGCCTCTGGACCAGCTCTGCCTCTCGCCGCAATGCGGCTTCGCCTCCACCGAGGAGGGCAATGTGCTGGCCGAGGACGAGCAATGGGCCAAGCTGGCGCGCATCGTCGAGGTGGCGCAGGAGGTCTGGGGATGAACCAGGAACCCTGTTTCGATATCGCTCATCTCGCCCATGTCGAGCTGTACACGAACAAGCCGGAGGCAAGTCTCGACTTTTTCGTCAATATCCTCGGGCTGACCGAGAGCGGACGAGGGGGGGACAGCGTCTATCTGCGCGCCTGGGACGACTACGAGTTCCACACCCTCAAACTCACGGCTTCGACCACGACGGGCGTCGGCCATATCGGCTATCGCGCGACAAGCGAGGCGGCGCTCATGCGCCGCGTCAAGGCGATCGAGGCCATGGGAGCGGGCATCGGCTGGAACGATGGCGATCTCGGCCATGGCAGGGCCTATCGGTTCCGCGATCCCGACAATCATGTGTTCGAGATCTATTTCGACACCCAGAAATATGCCGCGCCGCCGCATGAACGGCCGGCGCTGAAGAACCAGGCTCAGCGCAATCATGGCCGCGGTTGCGCTGTTCGCCGTCTCGACCATCTCAATCTGCTGGCGCAGGACGTCGCGGTGATCCGCGATTTCATGCCGAAGGCCCTGGGCAGCCGCATCACGGAACAGATCGTGCTCGATTCCGGCGAGGTCGGCGGCTGCTGGTTCACCGTCAACAACAAGAGCTACGACATCGCCTACACGCGCGACCACACTGCGGCACTCGGGCGCTTCCACCACCTCACCTATGCTGCCGACCAGCGCGAACATATTCTCGAAGCTGCCGACATCTTTCTCGAGAATGGTATTCACATCGAGACCGGGCCCCATAAGCACGCGGTTCAGCAGACCTTCTTCCTCTATGTCTACGAGCCTGCCGGCAATCGCATCGAGATCGCCAATGCCGGCGCACGCCTCATTCTCGATCCGGACTGGCAAACGGTGACGTGGACCGAAGCCGAGCGGAAGAAGGGCCAGGCATGGGGGCTGAAGACGATCGAGAGCTTCCACACGCACGGTACCCCGCCGGCCGCCGGGTGAGTACAGATGGCCGTCGCACGCGCTGGATCGCTCGCCGGCGGCCTCATCTCTGTCACGGCTGAAAATGGGATCGGGGGCATAGACCCCTGATCGAAAAGGCCGACGGGGCGTGGCGCTGCACCTTCAGTCGGCTTGCCGGTCTTCGCTGATGCCGCGACGCCAATAGCTGACGATCAGATGATGATCGCGCTCGGGCCGCAGGCGGCTGCGCGCAGCCATGCGGAGGGCCTTGAAGCCGGCGTGTTCGAGTGCGGCCCAGAGATAGACGCTCGCCTCGTCCGAAGGCCATGCCACGGCTTCGAAGGCGTCCTGGAGCAGCGTCGAGGCGCCGGCTTCGGCCCCCAGGCGATGCAGCCAGCGAATCTCCACGCCGGCCGGGCAAACCAGGGCCTGCTCTTCACCGGCATCGGCGACTTCGATGAAGGCGATGCCCCGTGCCGTCGGTGGCAGGTGGGCGAGCATGCGACCGATCGCGGGCAGCGCGGTCTCGTCGCCCATGAACAGATACCAGTCGGCCTCGCGTAAGCCACGTCCGCCGGGACCTGCCATGCCGATACGATCGCCAGGCCGAGCCCGCGCCGCAAAGGCGGCGCCGGGGCCGGCATCCTCGTGCAGCACGAAATCGAGCGCGACCGTCCCCGCGACCGTATCGATCTCCCGGATCGTGTATTTGCGTACGGCCGGCGCCTTGTCCGCCTCCGGCAGACGCAAGATCCCATCCTCTCCGAATGTCGGCCATTCCGGCTCGGCCAGATCAGGTGGCGGCAGGAACAACCTGACATGCAGCGCCTCCAGGCTGTCGAACCTGGCAAGGTCTTCGCCCTGGAAGTGGATCCGCCGCATATGCGGCGAGATGTCCCGGACACCCGTCACGGTCAGGATACGAAAACTCGATGGGATCGCGACGCCGCTCCCGGCTCCGCTCCAGGCGATAGTGGGGACCGCCTCGCCGCGGGGCGCAAATTCGATGACATGGCTGGCGATTGCCTGTTTGGCGCCCTGCAGGCTCGCCAAATCGGGCGCCTCGGCGCGCACGACGAGATGCCCGTCGCTGGACTGCAGCCAGCCACGGTAGCTGCCGAGCGCGATGACGGTCGCGCCGTCTTCCTGCGAGACCTCGGCGCCGTGCTCGGCCAGGTGCTCGCAGAGCGGAGCGATGATGGCGTCCGGATCGGTCAGGGCGATCCGTGCGTGGGCAACGAGAGCGGTCATGGCAGGGCAACCTCGCGGGCGGCGGCAGGTGGGGCGTGGTTTGCCAGCCTATCGATCAGGATTTGCAGGCGTATGGCGGGATTCATGGCTTTGCCGGCGGGCTTGCAAGGCCTCCCGGATTTCCGCCCTGTGGCTCGAGCCAGAACGTTCCGTGCAGCGGGATCGCCGAAAAGCGCCGGGAAATCTCGTCCAGCGTCGCCTGCGGATCGATATCGGCAAATAGCTGCGGATGGAACCACTTCGCCATCGCCTCGATCGCTGCGACATGGGTGGGGGTGTCGTTGAACAGATGCCAGAGACCATAGGCATGGCCGTTCCTCACGGCCGTCAGTGCCTTGAGGCCGGGGCGGGCGAGCTGGGCTGCAAGGCTGCGCGACGCGATTTCGGCGGGAACGCCCAGACCCAGCACCAGCCCGCCGCTCCTGGCGAGATGGGTGCCGCCTGTCGCAATATAGATCGCCGGGTCCAGAGCGAGAACCTGCTCGAGGCTGACCTGGCCTGTCGCTCCCGGCAGCAGCGCTGCCGCGATGTTTCTTCCGCCTGCGGCCGTGATGTAGTCGTCGAAGGTGCCCTTTCCCGGCGAGAAGCAGCATTCGGCGCTTCCAGCATGCGCATGCATGAAGACGGACGGTCGCTCGACCGGACCGAGCCGCTGGGCGATGCGCTGTCTCCGCTCTTGGTAGAAGGTGACGAACTCTTCGGCCGCCGCCTCCCTGCCGATCACTTTGCCCAGGATGCGCAGGCTGGGCACCGTGTCGCGGAACGGCTGCAGGAAGAAATCCACCACGATGACCGGGATGCCCGCGGCCTCGAATTTCGCAACGAGATCACCAGGGCCTCGGCGCGTCCCGGCGATCGACAGGCTCAGAACGACCAGGTCCGGGTCAAGCTCGACTGCCTTCTCAAAGGAGAACCCGTCCGGGGTGCTGTCTCCAACCGTTGGCAGCGTCTCGATCGCGGGAAACCGCGCGCGGTACAGCGCGTAGGCGTCGCCCATTTGGCGCTGGAAGTCATTGCCCCAGCCGACGAGCAGGCTGATCGGATTGGAATGAATGAGCCCCAGCGCGTTGAGCTGGCGCCCCTGCCCCAGCACGATGCGTTTGGCCGGGCCCGGCAAGGTCACCGTTCGCCCGAGCACATCGGTCACCGTCACGGGGGCGGCCAGGGCCGGGGCGGCTGCCGTCAACGCAAAGAGCGTCAGCATGAGGCCCAGAATCCACGCAAATGGCCGCTGCCGGCGCGACGAGATCCGTACCTGGCTCATGGCGCCGCCTCCCGGCCGGCGGTGCCGGCGATCGCGAACGAAACCGCCCTCGCGAGCATCGCCGGGATGACCGAGATGTGGTTCTCGCCGTCGAAGACCATATGCTCCACCACGACGCAGCGCGACGAGGGCAGCCGCTGCGCCATCTCGCCGGCATTGTCGAGCATGCGCGCCATCTGCAGGCGTTGAGCCCGCTCCGGAGAGGTTCTGGCGTCGCATGTCTGTTCGCCGCCACCGACTGTGATCAGCAGCCGCGGCAGGGTTGCCGCGCTGCTGCGCGCAACAAAACTGGCCTCGCTGACCTCAATCGCGCGATCGTTCCACCAGATCGAAGGGCTGCCGGCGACATAGGACCTGAACTGCTCGGGACGCGTGAACAGCGCATGCAGAGCGAACAAACCACCGAAGGAATGGCCCACCAGAGCCTGGCGGCCGGGATCGATGGCGGCAAGCGCTGTGACCGCCGGCTTCACGCTCTCCTCGATGAAATCGAGGAACCGGTCGGCCCCTCCGTCGTCCGGCAGGAGATCGCTCTGGCGCCGCGCGCCATCGAACGGGGTGTCGATGGGATAACCGATGCCCACGATGACCGCCGGATCGACCCCCGTCACATCCTGCCGCCGACCCTGAAGCTGCGCCGTCTCGACGGCCGTGGCGAAAAGAGCATTACCGTCGACCAGATAGATCACCGGAAATCCTGCCGCCGGAGCCGGGCCAGGCGGGATCGCGATCAGCAGCCGATAGATCTCGCCATGGCCCGCGACGATGTCCAGCTGGCGCGCTTGCGCCAGAGTTGCGGGCTCCGCTAACGGAATCGCGGGACCGCCTGTGTTTCGAAACGTTGCCGCCTCCATGGCGTCGCGGCTCACCATCTGTAGGACAGGGTCGCAAGCACGGTCCGGCGCAGGCCGAACGAGCACTGGGTCAGGGCGTAGCAACCCGCCACATAGTCCTTGTCGAGCAGGTTTTGGGCGTTGACCTGAACCTTCCAGCCCTTCAGCGCCTGGGTGCGGACACCAAAATCATAGCTGATGGCGGCATCGACCAGGGTATAGTCCGGCGTCTTGAAGGTGTTGCCGGGATCGCCTGCGCCCTCGCCGACATAACGCACGCCGGCGCCGAGCGCGAAGCCCGCGAACAGGCCTGTCTTGAAGGTGTAGTGGCCCCAGAGTGAAGCCATGTTGCGGGGAACCACCGTCGGCCTCTTGCCGAGGTCGACGCCGGTGCTCTTCGTCACCTCGGCGTCGGTATAGGCATAGGCTGCGATCAGCTCGAGACTGTCGAATAGCTTCGCCCGACCCTCGACCTCGAAACCACGCGCCCGTACCTCGCCCGTTTGGATCTGGAAGCCGACATTGGCGGGATCGGCGGTCGGTACATTGCTCTGGGTGAGTTGATACACGGCCGCCTGGATGAAGGCGTCATAGCCGGGCGGCGCATATTTGATACCGATCTCGTATTGCTCGCCGTCGGTCGGCTTGAAGGGCGAACCGCCAAAGGTCGTGCCCGCAACCGGTTCGAATGAGGTCGAATAGCTCGCATAGGGCGCCAGGCCGTTGTCGAAATTGTACATCAAGGCGGCGCGGCCTGTCGTGGCCTCGTCGTCCTGCTTCGTCAGTGCGCCATTGGTGAGGGCGCGCGTGCGGCTTCTGGCGTTGTCGAAGCGCCCGCCGACGAGGAGCGAGAGCCGGTCGAGCTTGATCTGGTCCTGCAGATAGACGCCGAACTGCGTCGTTTCCTGCGTGGTGCCGGGCAGGGCCGGTGTTGCAAAGGGCGTGCGGCCATAGACCGGGTTGACCCAATCGAGGGTCTGGACGGTGCCACCCGCGCCGGTGAAGGCGGTGCCGTCCATCCAGTAGCCGTCGACGCCGAGCAGGACCTTGTGAGTCAGCGGACCGGTGCGGAAATCGGCCTGAAGCTGGTTGTCGACGCCGAAGGTCCTGGCCTTCTCGTTCGATGCGGTCACGCGGCGAACCAGGGTGCGCTGGTCGGCGGCCAGGCTTGCCACGGCGACAGTCCTGAAGCGCGATTCGAGGTCGGTGAACCGTAGATTCTGGCGGAAGCTGAAGACATCGTTGAAGCGGTGCTCGAGCGCATAACCTGCAGCGATCTGGTTTCGGCTGTAACCCTCATAGGCGGGCTCGCCGGGGAAGAATTTGCTCGGGATGCGGCCGTAGCGGTTGGGCAATGCGCTGCCGACTGCCGGGATGAAGCCGTAGAAGCCGGTTTCCGGGTCACGCTGGAAGGAGGTGAGGATGGTCAGGCTCGTCGCAGCGCTGGGCTGGAAGGTCAGCGATGGCGCGATATAGACTCGCTCCTCCTTGGTGAAATCGACCTGCGTATCGGCGGCCCTGCCGAGCCCGACGATCCGGTAGAGGACAGTCTTGTCCGGGTTCACTGGCCCGCCGATGTCGAAGGCGAGCTGGCGGCGCTGATGCGAGCCGATCTGGGCCTGAACCTCGCCAAAGGCTTGATCCGTCGGGCGCTTGCTGACCAGATTCACCAGACCACCGGGCTTGACCTGCCCGAAGATCACGGAGGCCGGACCGCGCAGCACCTCGATCCGCTCAAGGCCGTAGGTTTCCATGGCTGGGACGAGGAAATTGACGCCACGCTGGACACGCAGGCCGTCCTGGAAATTGATGAAGCCGGCATTCGAACCGCTGCCGCCGAAACCGCGGATGAAGGTGCTGTCGTAACGGCCCGATGACAGGCGCGTCTCAGCCAGGACGCCGGCGGAATAGCGCAGCGCCTGGCCGACGCTCTGCGCGGCCTGATCGTCGATCTGGGCGCGCGGGATGACCGTAATCGATTGCGGCGTCTCGATCAGGGGAGTGTCGGTCTTGGTGCCGCTGGCGCTGCGCCGCGCGATATAGCCGTCGACTGGCCCATTCGCCTTCTCCGTCGCGCCTTGAACCTCGATCGTGTCGAGCGAGAGGGTGGGGGGCACGCCCTGAGCGAGGGCCGGACCAGCGAACGCGACCGGGAGGACACAGAGAGCGACGCTGGCGAGTGCCACGCTCCTGGCACGACGCCAGAAGCATATAGGAGCGCCTGCTGCTCGGATCGACCAAGATCCATCCTTATTCGGGTTATAGATATTCATGATCGAGATGCCTCGCCGTATTGCGGCCTTCTTCTCGACCAGCACAACAAGCGGGGCAATCGGAACGACTTTGGCTGCCCGCAGTATTTCTTTCGAAAGAGTTTTGAAGATTTCCAATCGTTCGCCTGAACTTCGGCGAAACGCCGTCAACGCAACGCGCTGGGCAGAACGCCGAAGCGCCTCCGGAAGATGCCCGAGAAATGCGCAGGGTTGTAACCGACGTGATAGGCCGCCTCAGTGACGCTCTTCTCGCCGCTGCGGATCAGGTCGTAGGCCTGTTGCAGGCGGTGTGCTTGCAGGTAGTCGAAGACGCTCGCGCCGTAGAGCTGACGAAATCCGGCTGTCAGCTTGGTGACATTAAGGCCGGTATTCCTGGCGAGTTCCCCCAGTGTCGGGGGATTGCGGGCCGATTGAAGAAGCAGAGCGTGCGCCGCACGCAGTTGCTCGATCGTTCGCGGCGACAGCCGCGCGGCCCGCTGCGGCCGCTCGTTGACGATCTGGTCCACAACTGTGGCCGCGAGTTCGAGCGCCTTCCCGGCCATGTAGAGATTGCGCATCGCGCCTTCGATCCGGCATTCCGCCATCTGCAGCGCGATCCCGCGCAGATCGGCGCCGGCAGCGCGTGCCCATAGTCCCGGGCCGATCCCGCTGCCCTGCATCTGTCCCATCAGACCTGAGAAGCTGGCGCCAAGTTCGTCCTGCGCGAAGTCGGCATCGAGCTGCACGATCGCGCAGCGCACGCCCTCGCCCGACAGGCAGGTCCGTTTCTGGACATGATCGCCGTCATTGGCGGCGACCAGCAGCATCGGGCTGTTGATGGTCAGAGGTGGCCTGTCGTCGAGCTCATAGGACTGATGTCCCTGCAGCATGACGACGACCTTGAGCCCCCGCTTCATCGGCCCGACGACCTGTTCGCCCCGCCCGTGCCGAAACGTTCCGGCGGACACCTTCAGACGCTTCGAGAACAACTGCATCGAAGCTGACGACCGATCCTGATCGAGCCTATCGTCCATTCCTGCCCCATGGCATCCGTACCCTAGGATCCGTCATAGACGAGAAACATAAATCTCTGCAATATCAATAGTTTATAAGAATTCTAATGATCCTGGATCCACACGGGCTGGCGTTCGGGTGGCCGTGGCAGCGTAGATGCCGAGCAGGTCGAGGCGCGTCGCTGGCGTCCGGCGAAAATCTGCTCGCCAACCACGCGTCCGGGCGCCCGATCCGCCCTGCCGGCCAGCGTCCTCGGGAGCATGACCTCTTAGCGTCCGACGACGCTCAGCGTGGACCCGTTCAATCCGGGTGGATCACCTTGAGTGGGCCGTTTGGTTGCGCTGCCAAGGTGCAGAGCATGCGCGCGACCTCCCATGATTTCTCAAAGGCTGGGACGGGCAGGAACTCGAAGCGCGAGTGGAAATTATAAGCGCCCGTGAAGAAGTTGGGGGTCGGCAGCCCCTTGGCCGAGAGCGCTGCGCCGTCTGTTCCGCCGCGCATCGGGATCAGCTTCGGCTCGATCCGCAGTGCTTCCAGAGCCGCGAAAAGCAGGTCGACCGAGCGGCGGTCATCGCCCAGGCTGTCATGGATGTTGCGATAGGTATCGGTCACCTGGCAGTTGACGCAGCCTTTGGGATATTGCGCGGCGATCAGGTCGGCAACCTCGCCGATACGTCGTTTGCGCTGCTCGAACTGCTCCCTGTCGAAGTCGCGGATCAGGACACGCAGGCGCGCCTCGCTGGCATTGGCGACGATGTCGTTGAACCAGAAATAGCCGTTGCGGCCATCGGTGTGCTCTGGCGTCTCCACGCGGTCGAACTGGCCGATGAAGTCGAGCGCCATCAGCAGCGGGTTCACCATGACGTCCTTCGCGGACATCGGGTGGGCGGTGACGCCAGTGAAGATGATTTCGGCTGAGGCGGCGTTGAAGTTCTCGATCACGACCTCGCCGAGTTCGCAGCAATCGATCGTATAGGCGAATTCGCAGTCGAAGCGGGCGAGGTCGAGCGCCTTCGCACCGCGCAAGCCAATCTCCTCGTCGGGTACGAAGGCGACCACGATGTCGCCATGCTGGCTCTCGGCGTCGAGCCCCTCAAGCAGCGTCATGATGACGGCAATCGCGGCCTTGTTGTCGGCTCCGAGCACACTTGTGCCATCCCCGACGATGACGTCCTGGTCGATCCAGGGGCGGATCTCGGGATGCTCAGCCACGCGCAGCCAGATGTCCTTCTCCGGATTCAGGCAAAGATCCTCGCCTTCGAAGCGCAGGATGCGCGGGCGGATCGTCGGCGAGAGGCCGGTGTCGATCGTGTCGAGATGCGCGATGAAGCCGATCCTTGGCGCGCCCGGTCTGGTGCCCGGCTTCATTGCGGTGACGGTGGCATGATCGTCCAGGACAACCTTCTCAAGTCCCAGTGCGCGCAGCTCTCCTGCGAGCAATTCGGCGAGCCGCTGCTGGCCGGGCGTACTCGGCAGCGTCGCCGCAGCAGCGTTGCTCTGACTCTCAACCGCCAGATAGCGGAAGAACCGCTCGACCAGTTGCTCGCGAATGCTCATCCCTGCTCCATTCGTCTCTTCGAGGCTCTGATGCCGCGTCAGGCGGCATGTCGGCGTTTCCGTGACCCGAAAGCAACCGACGCGATCGCGTCCGGCCCATCCGCTGCTTCCGTTGCGACGAATCTAGCGCAATGGCGGCTGCCGCACAGTGGCGGCCCGGCTGGTCTCCCCTTCGCGTGCCGCAATCCGGAAGACGTCGCAGTCCCTGCCGACGATGCGCTCGGGTCGCGACGGGGAGGCTCCTATCCGCCAGTAACGGCCCAAGGGGGCCTGAAGACCGTCGTGGGTTTGACGGTTTGCTGCGTTGCTGTATACAGGTAGATAGCTACAAGCTTCCGCCATGGAAGAGGGGGATTGATATGGCGTTTCACGTGCTCCGCATGGTCTTGTCCGCGGCCGCTCTGCTTGCCGCTGCACCGGGCGCACAGGCTGGTCCGGTTCTCGACAAGATCAAGCAGGATGGAAAGATCGTCTGCCTGGTCAACCCGAACTCACCGGGATTCTCCGTCCCCGACAGCCAGGGCGCATTCCGCGGATTCAATGTCGATTTCTGCCGCATGGCGGCGGCGGCGATCTTCGGCGATGGGGCCAAGGCCGAGCTGCGTGGCATCGGGTTCTCCGACAGCCTGAAGGCGATCATCAGCGGTAGTGCGCATATTGCCTCGCGCGGCATTACCGCGACCGGCACCCGCGATGCCGATCCCGGCGTGTCCTTCGTGACGACCACCTTCTATGACGGGCAGGGCTTCATGGTGCCGAAAAGCCTTGGCATGACGAAGCTCGCGGACCTGTCCGGCGCGACCGTCTGTGCCGAAGAGGGCTCGACGACGCTGCTCTATCTCGCCGACTGGTTCGGCACGGCGAAGCTGCCCTACAAGGTCGAGAACATTGCGGACAAGACGGCCCGTCTGCAGGCATTCTTCTCCGGAAAATGCGATGCGGTGGCAAGCTCGGTATCCGCCCTGGCCGCCGACCGCCTGCTGGCACCGAAGCCTGATGACTACGTGATCGTTCCGCAACGCTCAGCCACCGAGCCGCTCGCCCTGGTGTCGCGTCCGGATACGGAGCTGGAGAAGACCCTCTTCTGGGGTGTCCAGATCATGATCGCCGCCGAGGAATTCGGCGTCACCTCGCAGAATATCGATGCCAAGCTCGGCTCGCTCAAGGATCTGCCAGTCGACGAGCAGCGCCTGATCTCCCCGACGGGGCCGACGGCGGACATGGCGAAGAAGCTTGGCCTGCGTCCCGATTGGAGCGCGCAGATCATCAAGCAGGTCGGCAATTACGGCGAGGTTTTTGAAAAGCATATCGGCAAGGGCTCGCCTCTCGCCATGGACCGTTCAGCCTCGCCGAACCGGCTGGCCAGGGATGGCGGACTGATCTTCGCCTTTCCGGTTCGCTAGCCGCCGTCGTTCAGCCGCAGCCCGGCTGCGTGTCCTTCTTCCGGCTCGCCGATCGCTCGGCGAGCCGGAACGCGTTCCGGCCCTGCCTTTGCATCCTCTTCCAAGACTGCCAATGCCGTGCCTCTGGACAGCGCCAGCTGATCTGCCTCTAGTCGGCGGCGATCGGAGCACTGGATCCGGCAGCGTTTGCGGAAGGGGGCGGGCATGGAGGACGGCGCGGCGTGGGTCACTGTCCGGGGGCATGCCGGAACCGTCGGCATGTTGCCGCTGCCGGGGCTCGTTATCCTCCGGCGTGGGGAGCGGACCATCGACGCGGATCTGCAGGAACAGGTTCTCGACAGGTTGAAGGCGACGGGAACGACACTCCTGATCAGTCTTCTGGACGAGACGGAATGCGATGCCGATGACAGGGAGCACCTGGAGCGCGCTGCGGAACTGCGCGGGATCCGCCTCCTGTGCGCGCCTGTCGCGGACTTCTCAGCCCCGGACGAGACGTTGGACTGGCCGCACTTGGTCCAGGCGATCCTTGGCGAGTTAGGTCTCGGCGGGGGCGTCGCCTTCTGTTGTCTCGCCGGATATGGCCGCAGCGGCATGATGGCCGCGCGCGTGCTGATCGAGACCGGAATGCCGCCGCAGGACGCGATCGCCGCGGTGCGCTCGGCTCGGCCGGGCGCAATCGAAAGCGAGGCCCAGGTCTCCTACTTGCTGTCGTCCTCGCCATAGCGTGCGAGCAGCAATTCGAGATGCGCCGCATGCAGGCGAAACAGCTCCGATGCCGGCAGGCTTTCGGTCTTCTCGGCGGTCGCCGCGATTTCCTGCTCGAGCAGGGCGCGCACGAGCCCCGGATCGCATTTCAGCCAGCTGACCCAGCTTCGCGCGATGCGGAAGAAAATCATGTCGTCCATCTGGCGCAGCGCCTCGTCGCCGATCAGGGCGTTGCGCGCCTCGTGATGGGCGCGCCAGACGCCCCAGACATCCTTGACGGGGGATGTGTCACGCAGCCCCTCGGCCAGTGAGCGCAACCGCGCATAGTCGGACCGGAGCGAAGTCGGGAGCTGCAGCGGCACGAGATCGGCGATCAGACCCGTCAGGCCGATGCGGAAACGCAGCATGTCGACAGCGTGATGATCGACATAGGACACGATGGTGCCGACGCCGTTTCGCGTCTCCGCCAGCTGTTCGTAGACAAGGCGCTGCAGGACCTGCCGGATCGGCGTGCGGCTGACGTGGAACTCCGCGGCAAGCGCTGCTTCGTGGATGACATGCCCTTCGTCATATTCACGCAGGCAGATGCGGTCGCGCACGATCTCGAAGATCACGTCGTTGCGCGAGCGGACCATCTGGCGAAGCTGCTGCGCCTCGGGGCTGGTGAGTTCGATCGTCATAACTCTCCCTGTCGCAAGGCCGGTCTCAGCCGAGCTTGCCGGCGCCGTGCCCGAGCCGCCGCGCTCGTTCGGAGATCATCCAGCAGCAGAGGAAATAGAACAGCCCGATCGCAATGTTCGCCTCCAAAGCATAGGCCTGCCAGAGAGGATCGGCATATGCCATGCGGGCTGTCGAAAGCAAATCATGCATGCCGACGATGGCGACGAGCGAGGTGTCCTTGAAGCTGCCGATAATCGTGTTCGTCATGCCGGGGATGGCCGTGCGCAGGGCCTGGGGCAGCACGATCAGGCGGATGCGTTGCGCGGCGGTGAGGCCGAGGCTGGCTCCCGCCTCGATCTGCCCCTTGGGCAGCGCCTGCAGCCCGCTGCGAATGTCCTCGGCGAAATAGGCCGCATAGAAGAGGGTCAGCACGATCAGGATGGCGGCGACGGGTTCGATGGTCGCGCCCCGCGTCAGCAGGAGCGGCAGCACGAAAATGCCGGCGAACAGCACTGCGACCATCGGAATGGCGCGTACCGTCTCGATATAGGCGACGGCGGCAAGGTTCAGCGCGCGGTGCTGCGACCAGCGAGCCAGCGCCAGCACGACACCGAGCGGAAACGCTGCAGCCATCGTGAAGGCGGACAGGAACAGGATCAGGGGTAGGCCGTTCCAGCGGTGCGATTCGACGAAGGGCAGGCCAGCGATGCCTCCGCGCAGAAGCAGGTAGGAGAGCACAGCAGTGCCCACGACCATGGCTGCCCGGATCGCAAGCCTCATCGGGACCAGCGCAAAGACGAGGATCGTCACGATGATCAGGCCGCTGGCGAGATGTGCGCGCCAGCGCTCGGCGGCCGGGTAGGTCCCGGTCAGGACGAGATTGGCCTTCTCGCTGAGAAAGGCCCAGCAGGCTCCCGTGGCATTCAGGCATTCGGCCCGGCTGCCGGAAAACGGGACCGCCTCGAGCACCACCCAGGTCAGCGCGCTCCAGGCGAACAGGACCAGGAGAGCGAGCGTGACGACAGTCAGCACCGTATTCCACCAGCTCGAAAACAGATTCTGGCGCAGCCAGCCCAGCATGGGCGCGAGCCCCTTCCGGGGAGGGGTATTTGCGCGGGCGATCGTCTCGACTGTCAGCGTCATTCTCAGCGCGCCTTCAGCCGGAAGGCATGGTCGCACCAGTTCACCAACGCCGAGATCAGCAGGTTCGCGATCAGGAAGAAGGCGGCCACGAGCACCATCAGTTCGATCGGGCGGAATGTCTGATTCACCGATGTGCTCACGACGCTGAGCAAATCGGAGTATCCGATCGCCAGCGCGATCGAGGTGTTCTTCAGCAGGTTGGAGTACTGATTGCCGAGCGGCGGCGTGATCACGCGCAGTGCCTGGGGCAGCACGATGAGCCGCATCGTCTTCAACCAGTCGAGGCCGAGCGCTTGTGCTGCCTCGCGCTGCCCGTGCGAAGTGGCGATGATGCCGCCGCGCACGATCGCTCCGATCTGCCCGCCGTGATAGACCGACAGGGCCACCACAAGCGCGGTGAACTGCAAGGACAGGCTCACGCCCCCGGTGACATTGAAGCCCGCCAGCTTCGGCACAGACCAGGTGACATGGAGCGTCCCTGTCAGGTCGAGCGCCGCGTAGAGGCTCGCCGCGGCAGCGACCACAGGCAGGAAGACCGGGCGGCGCTCGCCTGTGCGGTCCTGGTGCAGCCGGGCGGCGCGGAGCCACAGAAACGCGCCTGCGAGCCAGAGGCAGGCTGCCATCGCAAGCGCCTGGCCGCCCTGCTCGATGATGGGCCAGGGCAGCACGAGACCGCGATTGCTCAGCATCGCGCCGAAGGGGCTGGTCCAGGCCGAGCGGATATGGGGTAGGCTGCGCACCATCGCGACATAGAGCGCGATCACGATCAGGAGCTTCGGCAGATTGCGGAGCAACTCGACATAGGTGCGCGCCAACGTGCGCACGAGCCAGTTGGAACTGGTCATGGCGATGCCGACGAACAGCCCGATGCCGCTAGCCAGGACGAGGATGAGGGCCGCCGCGGCGAGGGTATTCAAGATGCCGACGAGCAGCACACGGGCGTAGGTGTCGCGGGGCGAATAGCCGATCAGGCTTTCGCTGACATCGAAACCCGCTTCCTGCCAGAGGAACGAGAAGTCGATTTCCATTCCCGCAGCCGCGAGGTTCGCAGAGACGTTGCGAGCCGCGAGGAGACCGAGAAGGGCGATCCCGAGCATTGTCGCAGCCGGCCAAAGCACGTCCGCGAGCCGCTCACGCCTCGTCCGTGGCGGAGGCGGCATGGAACTCGCGGCTTTGGGCGGAGGGGCTGACATGGACTCCATAGTGATATAGCTGTACACAGCTATATCACTGAGTCAATTGATGGGCGTTGCGGGCTTTGCGCTCGGCCCGGAGGGGTCTGCTTGGACAAGTCAGCTTCGAAGCCAGCATCGATCATCGCGCTGCCCGGGATCGCCGGAAAGCTGGTGCTGGCCCCTTGTCCGGGATTGTGGCGAGGGCGCCCCTTGCCAGGCGCCGATCCCGTGATGGCTCTCGCCCAGGATCTCGATCATCTCGCCAGGCTCGGAGCCGGCGGGCTGCTCAGTCTCGTCGAGGCGCATGAGCTGCCTTGCGAGCAGAATCTGTTTTCCGTGGCTGTCCGGGAGGCCGGACTGGAGTGGGCCCATGCAGCCATTCCCGATTACAGCGCGCCGACTGCGGCCTTCGCCGAGGACTGGCAGAGGCTTGCGCTGTTGCGTCGCCTCGCGGCGGGGGAGAACTGGGCCATCCATTGCAAGGCGGGGCTTGGGCGCACCGGCACGGTCGCAGCGCATTTGCTCATCGAATGCGGCCTCGAAGCCGAGGCCGCGATCGCGAAAATCCGGCATGAACACGCAGCCGGCGCGATCGAGACGCAAGCGCAGGTCGAGTACCTGATCGCTCATGCGCGGTCTCGCATGTGATGCGGGCTGACGCGACGCGGGCGTGACCAAGAGCTGACCGCCGGCGTCCGTCGATCTCTCAGGCTGGCTTCTCGTCTGCGAGCACGATTGCCGTCGTCAGGTCGGCGACATGCGGCATCGACGCAATCTCGTCACGCACGGAGTTCAATGCCCGGGTCGTATCAGCCTCGATTTCGGCGATGACGTCGATCTCGCCGCCGATTGAGTAGCACCGCCTGACCGCCGGGAGCGCGGCAATCCGATCCACCGTGTCGCGCGCCGGTGTCTTGGTGAGGCGGATGATCAGGAAGGCGCGGAATGCGTCGGCCCCCGGACGACCCTCCATGACGGTTGCCGTATAGCCGCGGATGGTGCCGTCGGTCTCCATCTTGGCGATGCGTTCGCGCACGGAGCTGCGGGCGAGCCCGACGCTTCCCGCAATCGTCTTGATCGGCAGCCGCGCATTGTCCTGGAGCAGCCGCAGAATCTTCGCGTTCGTCTCGTCCATCGCCATCAAGGGCTCGCAGATATTCGGGTGGCGGCGATAGCAGGTTGCTACCGCCACAATGGCGGCAAAACCGCCGATTGGAGCAGCGCGGCCGCCACCGCATCAATGTCAGATTGATGGCAGAGCGACAATTCGGAAAGCCTGCGATGACCTTCGTCAACCACCCACGCCCGACATTCTCCCTCGACGAGGCGGCGGAGGTCTTGCGGCAACGCTTCGGAGTTGTCGGTCGCCTTGATGGCCTGCCCAGTGAGCGCGACCAGAATTTCGACGTGCGCGCGGACGATGGGCAGCGTTTCATCCTGAAGATCGTCAATGCGGCCGAGCCGCTCACCGCGATCGAATTCCAGACCGCTCTGCTGCGGCACGTCGAAATCAACGATCCAAGCTTGCCGACGCCGCGTGTTGTGCCGACGCGCGATGGGCTGGAATTCGGCCTTTTGACCGGCCGCGGCGGCGAGCGTCACTGCGTCCGTCTCGTCTCCTATCTCCCCGGCACGCCGCTGGCCGAGGTTGCCAAGACGCCGGAAACGCTGCGCGACATCGGGCGCGTCCTCGGGCAGCTCGACCGGGTGCTCGGCAGCTTCGGTCATCCCGGTGCGCATGGCGCCTTCGATTGGGAGATTCGCGAGACGCCGCGGGCGCGCCAGCGCCTGTCTCATGTCGCCGATGCGGCGCAGCGGCGCTGTCTGGAGCAGGTGCTCGACACCTATGATTCCCGGGTCGCGCCGACGCTCGGGCGCCTGCGCCACGGTGTCATCCACAATGACGCCAATGACTGGAACCTGTTGGTCGCCGATCCCGCGCAGGGCGCGATCGCGGGCCTGATCGATTTTGGTGACGCGGCCCATTCGCCGCTCATCGCCGAACTCGCCGTTGCCTGCACTTACGCGATGCTCGACGAGAAGAGCCCGATCGAAACAGCCGCCGTGATCGCCGCAGGCTATCACGCGGAACTGCCGCTGCAGGACGCCGAGTTCGACATCCTGCTCGATTTGATCGCCGCACGGTTGGCGGTGAGCGTGTCGATTTCGGCGACGCGCCATGCCGAGGCGATCGAGAATCCCTACCTCCTCGTCAGCGAAGGGCCGGCCTGGAATCTCCTGGAGCGGCTCGGCAAGGTCGACCGCCGTATCGCCACGGCAATCCTGCGCAACGCTTGTAGCCTCGAGTCGACGCCAGGGGCCGGGCGCCTGCGGGGCTGGCTGGCCGAAAACCGTAGGACGCTGGCGCCGCTCATGCACCCGCATCCGGCGCGCCAGCAGAAGCATGTGGTCGATCTCGGCAATCCCGAGGCGCCACTGGCGCGGGCGAGCGCGGCGCAGGATCATGCTGCCGCGGACCGGGCCTATGCCGATCTGCAGAGGGAACACGGCTTTACGCTCGGCCTCGGGCCGTATGGCGAACTGCGCACCGTCTATACGGCGCCCTTTTTCGACTCGACCCTGATCGATGGCGTGCGCCGGAACATCCATCTCGGCCTCGATATCTTTGCGCCTGCGGGTACACCGCTCTTCACTCCGCTGCCGGCAAAGGTCGTGGCCGCAACGATCAATCCTGCGCCGCAGGATTATGGTGGGCTCTTGCTCCTCGAGCATGAGCCGGAGCCCGGCCTGCGCTTTCGGAGCCTCTGGGGCCATCTGGATCATGCGTCGGTTCGCGATCGGCATGTGGGCGAAGAACTGCCGGCCGGCACCTGTGTCGCGCGGCTCGGCGACTATGCGGAGAATGGGGGCTGGATACCGCATCTCCATCTGCAACTCGTCGCCTCGGATTATGATGACGTCAGCGTCATTCCGGGCGTTGGCGAGGCGGCATTCCGTGGTGTTTGGAACGATCTCTTTCCTTCGCCCTATGATTTCGCTGGCCTGCCGTCGGAGACCTTCGACAGGACCGGGCAGGAAAGGGATGCGCTGCAGGCGGCGCGCAAGAAGCGACTGGGCCCCAATCTGTCGCTCTCCTATCGCAGGCCGCTCAAGATGGTTCGCGGCGAAGATGTCTGGCTGATCGACGAGACCGGGCGGGCGCATCTCGATTGCTACAACAACGTCGCCCATATCGGGCATTGCCACCCACGCGTGGTGGACGCGATCACGCGGCAGGCCCAGCGCCTCAACACCAACACACGCTATCTCCACGACAACATCATCGACTACACGGAGCGTCTGGCGAAGACGCTGCCGGGCGAGCTTGATACGTTCTTCGTGGTGTGCACCGGGAGCGAGGCGAACGAACTCGCGCTGCGCGCGGCGCGAGCCTATACGCGCCGACGCGACATGGTCGTGCTGGACTGGGCCTATCACGGCCACACACAGGGCCTGATCGACATCAGCCCCTATAAGTTTAAGCGCAAGGGAGGCAGCGGGCGGCCGGAGCATACGCATGTGCTACCCGTCGCTGATCCCTATCGTGCACCGGCGGAGTGGCCGGACGGCGAGATCGGCAAGCGCTATGGCGAGCATGCCTGCGAGAACATCGACCGGCTCGTGAAGGATGGGAATGCGCCCGCCGCCTTCATTGCCGAAACGATCCCAAGCGTCGCCGGGCAGGTCTTCCTGCCGCCGGGATATCTTGGTGCGGTCTACGACGCGGTTCGTCGCACCGGTGGCCTGTGCATCGCGGACGAGGTCCAGGTGGGCTTCGGTCGCGTTGGCCAATCGATGTGGGCCTTCGAGGAACATGGCGTCGTGCCGGACATCGTCACCATGGGCAAGCCGATCGGCAACGGCCATCCCCTTGCCGTTGTCGCGATGCGCCGCGAGGTTGCGGAGGGCTTTGCCAACGGCATGGAGTATTTCAATACATTTGGCGGCAATCCGGTGTCCTGCGCGGCCGGGCTCGCCGTTCTCGACGTGCTCGAAGACGAGCATCTTCTGCTGAACGCCGTGGAACAGGGGGACTATCTCCTCGCCGGCATGCGCAAGCTGATGGACCGTTATTCGATCGTTGGCGACGTGCGCGGGCGTGGCCTGTTCCTCGGCCTTGAACTCGTGCGGGACCGGGCAACCAAGGAACATGCCGGCGAACCCGCTTCAGCCATCGTCAATCGGGCCAGGGAGCTCGGCGTGCTCATGGGGACGGACGGCCCCTTCGACAACGTCATCAAGCTGCGCCCCCCCATGACCTTTCGGCGCGAGCATGCAGACATCCTGCTCGAGACGCTGGACGAGGCGATGCGCAACACGCTGGGCTGAAGTCACTGATAGAAGCACCGAGCAGGCGAGGCGCGTCGCTCGCTGAAACAGGCCCGGCGGTGGGCACCCTCCGCCGGGGCAATCTTGGGGGGCGCCTGTGCAACCCGGCTGCGATGGCGAAACGCGAATTCCTGCGCGGGACACCGAAGACGGTGTATCGGCTCCATCGCGAACAGGTGCTCGAGAGCTCCAGGAGCGATCAAATTAGACAGTACTTCTAATTTGGACTTTTTTGTCTTCTCTCCCTGTGCTAGACAGCTCGAACCCGCGTTTGGACGAGCGTCATGAAGATCGAAGAATTCAGCCTGGAGCGGATCCAGTCGCTTTACGAGAACACCGTCGAGTTCAATCTCTCGGATAGCGGCGTTCATCCCTACAGCCTGAACGGGCTGCTCGACGAAAGCCAGCGCAACGCGTTGCTCGATGTCGAACTGGGCTATGGCTGGACGAATGGGGCCGTCGAGTTGCGCGAAGCGGTGGCGCGGCTCTATCGCGGTCGGACCTCCGACGAGGTCATCGTCACCAATGGCTCGGCCGAGGCCAATTTCCTGATGGTGATGTCGCTGCTCGAGCCAGGCGACGAGATCGTCGTCTTCGTGCCGAACTATCTGCAGATCTGGGGTTGGGCCCGGGCCATCGGGGTCACGGTGAAGGAGGTTCCGCTGCGCGAGGAACTCGGCTGGACCCCGGATCTCGACGACGTCCGCAAGGCCGTTTCGCCGCGTACAAAGTTGATGACGATCTGCCACCCGAACAACCCGACCGGCAGCCTGCTTTCGCGCGAAACGATGGACGGGCTCGTCGCCATTGCCCGCCAGAACGGCACCTATCTGCATGCCGACGAGGTCTACAAGGGCGCCGAGCTCGAGGGTGACGAACCGCCCAGCTTCGCCGATCTCTACGAAAAGGCGATCATCACCAGCGGCCTGTCGAAGGCGATGGCCTTGCCTGGCCTGCGCATCGGCTGGCTGGTCGGCCCCACCGCCGATATCTACGCCGCCTGGCAGCGCAAGGACTATACGTCGATCACCACGAGCGCGATCAGCGAGTATGTCGCCCGCATCGTCGTCGAACCGGCCAAGCGCGCCGAGATCCTCCAGCGCAGCAAGACCATCCTGAGACAGAACCTGGCGCTTCTGACGAACTGGGTCGAGCGCAACAGCGAGTTCTTCTCCTTCGTTCCGCCCAAGGCCGGCGGCATGGCCTTCGTGAAATATGCGCATTCGATGAACTCGACGGAACTCGTGCATCGGCTGCGCGAAGAACGCGGCATCATGCTCCTGCCCGGAGACGTCTATGGTCTCGACGGCTATATCCGTATCGGAATCGGGGCTCCGGGCGACCACCTGGAGGCCGGCCTCGAACGCCTGAGCGACTATCTGAAGTCGCAGCCGCGCTAGATCGGGGCTGCCAAGGACCTGGATCATGCCGACTGAACTCTTGGCCTATGCGCCGATTTGCGACGCCGTCGCCCTGCTGTTCCGTCCCTATGCCGAGGTCGTGCTGCACGATCTCGGCTCGCAGACCGTGGTCCATATCGCCGGAAACTTCTCGCAGCGCGTGCTGGGCGAACCTTCGCTCCTGAACGAGATCGGCTTCGACGAGGCCGAGACGACGATCGGTCCCTATGAGAAGATCAACTGGGACGGCCGCCGGATCAAATCGATCAGCGTCGTCCTCACCGCCAATAGCGCGGCGATCGGCGTACTCTGCATCAATGTCGACGTCTCGCATTTCCACGCCGTGATGCAGACGCTCGGCGCGCTCGTGGCTGTGCCCGCCGGTGCCGACAAGCCGCCTGTCCTGTTCAAGGAGGATTGGCATGAGCGCATCAACGAGTATGTCCAGCAATGGACGCAGGAGCGCGGCCTGATCGTGACCGCGCTGAGCCGCGAACAGAAGCGGCAACTCGTGGCCGACCTTGCCGCGAGCGGTGCTTTTGGCGGGCGCAATGCTGCAGCCTATATCTCGCGCGTCCTCGGGCTCGCGCGCGCTACCGTCTACAACTACCTGAACCAGGCGAACGGACCGTCCGATGCTTGATCTGGCTCGGGCCCAGATCGAAGCCGCCATTGATCTCGACCGGGCCGTCGTGGCGCTGGAGGAGGGGTTCAAGGCCGCCTCGGCGGGACGGGTGCAGATGCCGCCCGTCGGCTATCTCGGCTTTCCCGCGCATCACGGCGATTGCCATATCAAATTCGGTCACATCACCGGGGATCCGATCTTCGTGGTGAAGATCGCGACCGGTTTCTACGACAATCCGAGGCGCGGCCTGCCGACCAGCAGCGGCATGATGATCGCTCTCTCGGCCGAGACCGGTGCGGTCGTGGCGATCCTGCGTGACGAGGGGTGGCTGACCGATCTGCGCACCGCGCTCGCCGGTGCCATCGCGACCAGAGCCGGAGCCCGCAGCGACGCACGTCGCATCGGCATTGTCGGTGCCGGCACGCAGGCCCGCTTTCAGATCCGCGCTGCCGCGCATCTCATGCGCGAACGGGTGCCGCAATTCGCGATCTGGGCGCGCTCTGCGGAGCGCGCCGAGGCGGTGCGAGCGGAGCTTCTGGGCGAAGGCATTGCTGTTGCCCTTGCGACGTCGCCCGAGGCTCTGTGTGTCGAGGCGGACGCCATCATTACCACGACGCCGGCTGCGAGCCCTTTGCTCAAGGCGGCATGGATTCGCCCGGGCACGCACATCACGGCCATGGGCGCGGATGCGCCAGGCAAGCAAGAACTTGAGAGCGGACTGGTCGCGGCAGCCGATATCAGAATCGCCGATTCCCTCGATCAATGCCTTGACCATGGCGAGTTCGCCGCCGCGGCCCGCGAGGGGCTGATCGAGCGCAGAGCCTGCGTCGAACTCGGTGCTGTCCTTGCCGGACACGCGATCGGTCGCAACGACGCCAGGGACATCACGATTGCCGATCTGACCGGGCTTGCCGTGCAGGACATCGCGATCGCGCGCGTTGTCCTCGAAGGCTGTGGCGCCTCACCGAGGCCGGGGGCCTGATCGTGTCTGCGGGCACCGGAGATCAGGTGTCTCGACCAAGGGAAGCCGGCGAATTATAGGTCGCGCTAGCTGGCGGCCTGGTCCGCATTCGCACGGCTCGCCAGCATCCTGAAGATGGCGGATGACGCCGCGACCATCCGTTCGAAATGATCGATCTCGATGTTTTCGTTCGGCGCATGCAATTGCGCCCCGTGATGGGTGAGGCCGATCCCGAACACATCGGTGCCGAGATGGTCGATGAAGGGATGGGCGGTGCCGGACGCCGGGGAACTCGGCTGGACGATCGCCGGGCGGCCGAATTCAGCTTCGAGAATCTTCGCGCAGGCGGCGACGAACCAGTGACCGGCGTCGCTGCGCACCGGCCTGACGATGGCGTCGTGAACGATGACCTCGATATCTGCCATGCCGATCCGCGCGAGATGGCTTCGCACGAGCTCGACGACGCGCGTCGGGGTCTGATCGGGCACGAGGCGGAAATCGAGCTTGGCGAAGGCCTCGGCGGGGAGCACCGTCTTGGCTCCCTCGCCCTGATATCCGCCGCCGATGCCATTGACGTTGAGACAAGGTGCGAAATTCATCGCGGAGAAGAAAGTCTGGCCGTCGATGCCGCTCAGCGTACGTTCTCCGCCCGTTGCTGCACTGACGCTGGCAAGCGAGAAAGGCGGTGATAGTGCGGCGGCGCGCTCGGCAACGGATGGCGCCCGCACATCGTCATAGAAGCCATCGATCGTGATCCGCCCTGCGGCGTCGCGCATCGAACCGACGGCGGCGCAGATGCGCCAGAGCGCGTTGTCGTAGACCGCCCCGTAGCTCGAATGGAGGTCGCCTCTCGCAGTGCGGCAGCGCAGCTCGATCGCGGTGATGCCCTTGAAGCCGCACAGGATGACAGGGCGGCCAGAGGCATCGATCTCGCCGAACTCCCACCAGCACAGATCGGCACGTTCGCCGGCGAAGCGCTTGGCCAGGAAGCCATCGAGCGACGGGCTGCCGATCTCCTCCTCGCCATCAACGATCCAGATCAGCCGGAACGGAAGCGGGCCGTCCTGCTGTGCCCGGAAGCGGCGCCAGCCGGCGAGACGGCTGGCGAATTCGCCCTTGTCATCAGCCACGCCGCGGCCATAGAGGCGGCCGTCGCGCTCGGTCAGGGTGTAGGGCGGGCTCAGCCACAGCGACAGGTCACCCTCCGGCTGCACGTCTGAGTGATTGTAGATCACGACGGTCAGCGGTCCCTCGCCAGCTGTGCCGACGACGAAGGGACCGACCGAGCCGGGGTGGATCTCGGTGGCGAAACCAGCCTCGCCGAGAAGTTCCCGGATCAGCGTCGCTGCCTCGTTCAGGCAGCGCCCCTCGGCGCTGACCGAGGGAATGGCGACGAGACGGGTAAGATCGTCCCGTCCACGGCTGACCGCGTCATCCACTGCATTCACCCCGCGTGACGGTCCAGAAACCGATCGAGGCGCTTTAGCCCTTCGGCGAGCGTTTCGGTCGGCACGCCGATGCCGATCCGGATGTGCTGCTCGATCCCGAACCAGCTGCCGGCGACGACGAAGACGCTCTCCTCCTCGCGAAGCAGGCGGGAGAATTCCTCGGACGGCAGGTTGAGCGGATAGCGCAGGAAGGCCATGCCGCCCGCCTCGGGCCGCTTCCACGACCAGCCGGGATGACGCGACATCCAGTCTCCGACCAGATTGGCATTCGTCCGCAGCAGATCGCGCCCCCGCGACAGGAGCCGACCGCGCGTATCGGGCTTCATGACGGCTGCCGCCAGGATCTGGCTCAGGATGCCGCTGCCGATCGTGGTGTAGTCCTGACGTTCCGCGGCGCCGGCAACCACGTCGGCTGGCGCGACGATCCAGCCGAGGCGCAGGCCCGGGCAGGCAAAGGATTTCGAGAGGCTGCTGGTCACCACCAGGCGTGGATAGGAGCCCCAGAGCGTCTGGGTCTCGGGCCCGTCGATCTCGCCTCCGCGATAGATCTCGTCCACCAGCAACCAGGCGCCGCTCTGCCGCGCCGCAGCGATAAGCGCCTCGCGGCTCTGTTGCGTCAGAACGCTGCCGGTCGGGTTGGCCGGATTGGTGACGGCGATGACCTTGGCTCCCGCCGCAGCTGCGTCGAGGCTGGCGGGGTCGATCTGCCAGCCATTGTCGCCACTGAGTTCAAGGCGCCGGACGTCGAAGCCGAGTGCGCGGCCAAGACCATCCACCTGCATGAAATTGGGTACGGCAAAGACGATACGTTCGCCCGGCTCGACGAGCGTCATCAGCGCGATCATCGTCGCCTCGGAAGAGCCGTTGGTCACGAGAACATTGGACGGCCCGGCTCCAGGATACCAGGAGGCGATATTCGCCCGCAGATCAGGCCGCCCGTCGGTCCAGCCATAGCCCAGCGGCAGCTTGAGCAGGTCCTGCATCTCGCTTGGCGGGAGGATGTCCTCGATGGCCCAGGGATGAACGCCGCTCTCGGTGAGATTGATCTCCACGTCATTCTCGAAGAGCGTCTGGTTCCGCTCCATCTGGAAAATGTCGAATTTCAAGGATCGGTCCTTCCATTGAACGGGAAGGCTGCGGGCTCTCTTCGGAACGGCAGCGCTTCCCCTCGGTTTTGCTTGGATACCAGGCCTCAGAGCCAGCGCGCGGTTGCCCGCACGATCGCCTCGCGCACGACATCCGGCGAGGTTCCGCCATAGCTGCGGCGGCTGTTCACCGAATGCTCCGGCGCAAGCACAGAATAGACTTTCTCCGTGATGCGCGGATCGACATCCCGCATGCTCTCGATATCGAGCGCGCTCAAGGTGCAGCCCTTGGCCTCGGCTTTGGCAACGACCTTGGCGGTGATGTGATGGGCGTCGCGGAAGGGGATGCCGCCCTCGCGCACGAGCCAGTCGGCGAGGTCCGTTGCGGTCGGAAAGCCGCGTTCGAGGAAGCCGCGCATCTGGTCTGGGCGGACTGTCAGGTCGCGGACCATGCCGGTCGTCGCCTCGACGCAGAGCTGGACCGTCTCCAGTGCGTCGAACATCGGCTCCTTGTCCTCCTGCATGTCCTTCATGAATGTCATGGGCAGGCCCTTGACGGTCATGAGCACGGCATTCAGCGAGCCGACGACCCGTCCGGTCTTGCCGCGCACGAGTTCGGCCGCATCGGGATTGCGCTTCTGCGGCATGATCGAGGAGCCGGTCGTGAAGGCGTCGGACAGGGCGATGAAGCGGAAGCCGTCGCTGCACCACAAGGTGATCTCCTCGGCGATGCGCGAGAGATGCACGGCCAGCATCGAGCAGCAGAACAGCAGTTCGGCGATGTGATCGCGCGAGGCGACCGAATCCATCGAGTTCTCGGTCGGGGCGGAGAAGCCGAGCTGTTCGGCCGTGAAATGCCGGTCGATCGGGAAGGCGGTCCCGGCCAGGGCCGCGGCCCCGAGCGGGCAGATATTGGTGCGGTCGCGAGCTCCCGCGAGCCGCTGACGGTCACGGCCGAACATCTCGACATAGGCCATGAGATGGTGGCCGAAGGTGACGGGCTGCGCCACCTGCATATGGGTGAAGCCCGGCATCAATGTCTCGACATGCTCACCGGCACGTTCGACCAGGGCGCGCTGCAGTTCCTGCACGACGGCGTCGAGCCCGT
The DNA here is from genome assembly GCF_052115715.1 of Allobosea sp. 2KB_26. NCBI lineage: Bacteria > Pseudomonadati > Pseudomonadota > Alphaproteobacteria > Hyphomicrobiales > Alloboseaceae > Allobosea > Allobosea sp. 2KB_26. Next base: position 1,368,326 of record NZ_JBFRHE010000001.1, on the reverse strand, counting down.
CTATGGCATCGCGCATCCACAGGCGGACATCCGTGACGGCCTGGTCGTTACGGCTGCGGGCGGTGTGAAGCCGGCCGGCCGGTTCGCCCACGAGCTCCTTCAGCCGCGCCTCGACATTCATGTGAATGTCCTCGAGGTCGACGCTGAAGCTGAAGCGACCCTCCTCGATTTCCTGCAGGATCTGGTCGAGCCCCGCCTGAATTTTCGCGTTGTCCGCTTCGCCGATGATGCCCTGCCGCGCCAGCATCCGGGCATGGACCTTTGAGGCGGCGATGTCCTGTCGGTAGAGGCGGTAGTCGAAGCCGATCGACGGATTGATCTTCTTCATGATCTCCGCCGGCGCCGTTGTGAAGCGTCCGCCCCACATCTTGTTGGCGCCACTCTTCTGCTCCGACATCTCTTCAGCTTCCTGTTGTTCCGAACGTGGTGGGCTCGAGCCCTGCATGGACAGTGCAAGGCCCCGGCGGGGATAGGCGAAAGGGGCGGCATACGCCGCCCCTTTGCGTGTCACCTATTGGGTGTCACTTGGCGCTGTTGATCTTGATCTCGCTCATACCGTTCCGGGCGAGACCGTATTTGTCCAGGATCTTGGCATAGGTGCCGTTCTTCACCAGCCTGTCGAGCGCATCCTTGATGGCGTCGCGCAGGGCCGGTTTCGTCTTCAGCACCGGCAGTCCGGTGATCTCCTCGGTCAAGGGTTCGCCGAGCAGGACATAGGTGTTCGGCTCCATCGCCTGGAAATAGGGCAGGGTCTCGTTGCCCTGGACGGAGGCGTCGATGCGCTGGGTCTTGAGCTGATTGCGCGCGTCGACCGAGCCTTCGGTGCCGACCACGGTGATCGCGGGCGCGCCCTTGGATGCGCAATTCGCGGTGCTCCATTCGGCGATGCGCTGCGGATTGTTGGTGCTGCGGCTGGCGCCGACCTTTTTGCCGCAGAGATCGGCCGGGGTCTTGATCTTGGCCGCCTGCAAAGTGCCCGTGTAGAACTGGGTGCCGGAGCGCATGTAGTCGACGAAGTCGACAATCTCGCGCCTGGGAACGGTGTCGCTCATACCGGCGAGGGCGGTATCGACACGCTCGGTCTGGAGCGAGGGGAGCATCTGGGCGAAGGCGATTTCCTGCCACTCGGCCTTGACCCCGAGCTCCGCGGCAATGGCCTCGCCGAGATCGATGTCGAAGCCGGTCAACTTGCTCGTGGCAGGATCCTTGTAGGTGATCGGCGGATAGTTCGGCATTGTCGCGATAACGAGCTTGCCGGCCTGCTTGAGCTTCGTGAGCGAGTCGTCGGCGTGGGCGAACGAGCAGGCGAGCAGCGCTGCCAACCCGGCGCCAAGGGCAATCGATCTCTTCATGGTGCTTTCCTCCTGCTCGGTCACTTCAGGACCGCTTTGATAAAATTCTGCGTCCGGGGATGCTGCGGATCGACGAGGATGGCGCCGGGGGCGCCTCGTTCGACGATGGCGCCCTGATCCATGAAGACGACATGGTCGGCGACCTCGCGGGCAAAGGCGAGCTCATGCGTCACCACGATCATGGTCATTCCGGAGCGGGCCAGATCGCGCATGACGTTCAGGACTTCGCCCACCAGTTCGGGGTCGAGCGCCGATGTCGGCTCGTCGAAAAGCAGCAATTTCGGCTGGATCGCCAGCGCACGGGCGATCGCCACGCGCTGCTGCTGGCCGCCGGAGAGTTCGCTGGGATAGTTGAAGCGCTTGTCGGCGAGGCCGACTCGCTCGAGCAGAGTCACCGCTTCCTTCTCGACCTCGCGCCGCGGTCTGCCCTGGACCTTGATCGGCCCGAGCATCACGTTTTGCAGGGCCGTCAGATGCGCAAACAGGTTGAAGCGCTGGAAGACCATGCCGGTCATCAGCCGTTGCCGGGCAATCTCCTTGTCGGCGAGCTCCAGCAGGTGCTGCTGGGCGCGACGGTAGCCGATGAGCTCGCCGTCGATGACGATCGCACCGGAATCGGGGCGCTCAAGCTGGTTGATGCAGCGCAGGAACGTGCTCTTGCCCGAGCCCGAGGGGCCGATGATGCAGGTCACCTCGCCGCGCGAGACAGCAAGCGAGACGTCCTTCAGTGCTGCGAATGTTCCGAAGACCTTGTTGACGCCGGCGGCGCGGACCATCTCGTTCATGATGGCCACCTCACGCCGACGCGGCCGGAGCGGGCACGCCGTTGCGCCGGCTATAGCCCTTGGAGAAATAGCGCTCGATGAAGTGCTGGCCGATCTGGAGCACGGTCACGACCGCGAGATACCAGCATGCGGTGACGATCAGGAGCTCGATGACGCGGCCATTCGCGTAATAGACGTCCTGTGAGTTGCGCAGGACTTCGCTGTAGCCGATCACGCTGGCGATCGAGGTCAGCTTGACCATGCTGATGACCTCGTTGCCGACCGGCGGCACGATGACCCGCATCGCCTGCGGCAGCACAATGTGGAACAGCGTCGCCAGCGGCGTCATGCCGATGCTTTTGCTCGCCTCGACCTGGCCCGTATCGACCGAGAGAATGCCGCCGCGCACGACCTCCGCCGTATAGGCGCCCTGGTTCAGGCCGAGCCCCAGCAGTGTCGCGACGAAGGGTGTCATCACGTCGACCATGCGGGCTTCGAAGAGCCCGGGGATCGAGATGGTGGGGAAGACCAGAGCGAGGTTGAACCAGAGCAGAAGCTGGAGCAGCAGCGGCGTGCCGCGAAAGAACCAGATATAGGCGATTGCGCAGCGGCTGATCACCGGATTGGGTGACATGTACATGATCGCGAAGATCACGCCGAGCACGATGCCCAGCGTCATCGCGCATAAGGTCATCCAGATCGTGTTGAGAAGGCCGAAGAGGATGGCCGGGGCCGTGAAGAACTGGCCAACGACCTTCCATTCGATCTGGCCCTCGGAGAAGGCCTTGGCGATGAAAGCCAGGGCGACGACGATCAGGGCCACGCCGACGACGCGGCCGTAATGGCGTCTGCGGATCGTCGGAAGCGCTGAGATCTCCAGGATCTCGTCGCCGTAAATCGCGCCCTTCCTGCGATCAACCCTGTCGGCAGCCATTCATCCCCCCGATCTTCCCGATCGTTGCGGGAGCCATAACAGCCGGTAGATGGACTGTAAATTCCAAATCGAATATTTTTGTCTAACGTGAGGCGTGCCGGTCAGCCCGGCGCTGCGCCTTTGACGCGCAACGTTTCGAGGTTAGCGCTCAATGAGAGCGCGCTGCCGCATTCCCCCAGCGACCCGACTCCGGTGATCCCGCGTGCTTGTGGGTGCTCAAATGGGCAAGAGTGCCCGGCCGCTCGAGGCCACCTCCGGCAATCCAGGCGTCGGTGCTCTTCGCGGCCCGCTCGATCAGTTCACTGGTATGGGAGAAGTCATAGGGCGATCCGACGAGCGGGCAGAGCGGCGGCAGGACGAAGAAAGCGACGCTGTCGTCGAGCCCCTGCAGCTCGCTGAAAAGTTGCCGCACGATCAGCAGCGTCAAGGCATGCAGTGCGCTTGCGACTGCCCCGACCGGTGGCTTGTCGAGAGCACAGGCGTAACCGGTGGGCAGAACGATCAGGCGCTTGGCGCCGCATCCGATGGCGACCTTGACCGGCGTGTTGCTCGATATCGCACCATCGGCAAGATAGAGACCGTTGAACTGTACCGGAGCGAACGCTGCCGGTATCGCCACGCTCGCAATGATGGCTTGCGCAGCCGAACCTTCCGAAAGCGCGACGGTCTCGCCCGAGAGAATATCGGTCGTGACGATATGCACCGGGATCTTTGCGTCCTCCAGATTGGCGTAGGAGAGATTGTGCTCAACGAACTCGTGCAACGCATCCGAGGCGATGAGGAAGTCCCGCCGAGACAGGAAGCCGAGCATCGTGCGCCAACTCAAGGGGAATACGTCGCGTCGGCGCAGTCCGCGCCAGATCGCTTCCAGTCGTTGGACGCCCTCCAGCGCGGGGTTGCCCGCATAATAGGCCCCATTCAGCGCTCCGACGCTTGAACCAACGACCATATCCGCTGCAATGCCACGGCTCGCGAGCGATCGCAGCATGCCGACCTGGATGGCGCCGAAACTGCCACCTCCTGCAAGGACGAAGGCGGTTGTTGGTCGAGCGGCGTTGCTGGACATGGGCAGAGCCCCCTTGGGTCTCGCGGTCGTGGCGCCGGATGCCGTCACGACCGCAAAGTCAGGATATCGGCGGCTAGGGCGCCGACACCGTGATGCGGCCCTTCATGTTGGGGTGGAAGCGGCAGTAATACTCGACCGTTTCGACCTTCTGCAGGACCAGACTCGTCGATTTCTTCGGCTGGATCATCACATCCATTCCACCCCTCACGGTCGCGGTGTGGGCGAGAATGTCCTTGTTGAGCCATTCGACGCTATCCCCGACCTTCACGGTGATCTCCGCAGGCGAAAACACCAGCCGGTCGATCCCGACCTGAATGGTTTCCGCTTGTGCCGGAACAGCGCCCAGAGTCAGCGACAGTCCGGCAACGGCCCAGAGGCGCCGCTTCAACGACATGATCTTGCCCTCACCGGAGTTCGGTTGCGACATGTGCGGCGTGCTGCTCGTGGCCCTGGAAAATCTTCAGGCCGGTTTCGAGCAGGCCCTTCAGCTCGGTGTTGCTCGCCGACGGGATCAGCAGTGTCTGGAGCGCGCCGTTCACCTGCTTGTGGTAGGCCACTTCGTTATCGACATAGGCCTTGTCGAAGGCTGCGCCCTGGAGCTTCGAGAGCTTGCGCCGCTCCGCTGTCGCGGCCTGAGACAAGGCGCGGCTGGTGTCGTTGTCTTCAGGGCTGACCTTCAGCTTCTTGACCAGGTCGAGCGCCTGCTTGTTCACCGCCTCATGGTCGCGGACCATGTCATGAGCAAAGGCTATGACGGTCTTGTTCTTGGATTTCGCGATGGCCTGCTTTGCCGCCTCGACGTCGATCGTGCCGGCGGTATAGGCGATATGTGCGATCTGTGGGTCAGTCGGCGTGTCGGCGGCCTGCGCCAAGGATATCGTGCCGAGGAGAGAAAGTGCGGCCAATGCCGTGTTCTGTCGCGTGAACATGGAACCTCCTTTGCCTGATCGCTGAATTGCTTCAGGCTTTGTCTTTCAATTGACGATCATTGGATGCTGCGGGATCGAAAACGTTCCCGGATTGATCAGGGAAACCCGAGCCGTTTCATCACCGCGCCGGTCAGGCGCTCGCAGCGCCGGCCGGCAAATGGAAAGGCGTCGAGCAGGACGGGACCGATCTGTTCGTCCAGCTGCTTGCGCAGGAGGTGTCTGGCCCGGTACAGACGGGTCTTGACTGTTTCGGGCCGCAGACCGAGCAATTCCGCCGTTTCTACGACGCTCAGGCCTTCGATGACCCTGGCCATGAAGACCGAGCGATAGGTGTCGGGGAGATTGTCGGTTGCCCGCTCGACAAGGTGAAGGATCTGTCGTTGCGCCATGGCCCGCTCTGGATCGTCACAGCTGGTGTTGCGGGGAAACTGAATAATCTGCGCCGCCGCGCCCCGATCGCCCGATCTCGCGAGTTCCGTCTCTTGGCGGTTCCTGCGCAAACGCCCGAGCGCTTCGTTGATGACGATGCGGGACAGCCATGTGGCAAGCGTGGAATCACCGCGAAAGCGCTCGAGATGGGTGAAGGCTTGGACATAAGCCTCCTGCACGACATCTTCGGCTTCGCTATCATTGCGGACGATCCCCCGGGCGATACGGTAGAGCCGCTGATTATGCGTCCGCATGATGGAGCGGAATGCATCGCCGTCGCGTCCGACCGCCCGGCGTGCCAGATCGAGGTCATTGAGAATTGAGACTGGGTCGAGTGCGTCTCTTCGAATCTGGGACATGGTCTCCTCCCTCTGCATGAGATGGAAAGCGACGAAAAAGGTTCCCGGAAGAATACGGAGACATGCAAGCGGAGGCCCGTGCTGGGAGGGCGTGCTTCCCGAACAGGGCTCTGCCCAGCATAGGCCTGATGAGCATGCCAGGGACACCTGTGCGCGGCTGCACGCAGGGCTTGCATCCAGAGCGGGAGCAGGGCTGAGACTGACCGGATAATCCAACGACATCGCCGTTCGGGGCGCTGGCCCGATCGGCGTTCATAACCCCAGAAAATCAGCTACCCACTCTCTTCGCATTCCAATAGGTTCAGCCTCAATCGGGACCAACTTCCGGTCGGACCGACGACCCTGTCGCAGGCAGGGCGGGTTCAGCGGAACTGGGCGCGGACCAAACCGGCCCGAGGGTCATTAAGTGGGAGAGCTGACCATGAAAAAAATCCTGTTCGCCACGCTGTCGGCGGCCGCCCTGATGGCGGCGGCGCCGCTGTCAGCCAAGACGCTGGTCTATTGTTCGGAGGGCAGTCCCGAGAACTTCGCGCCGAGCATCAACACGACGGGTACGTCGTTCGACGCCAATACCCAGATCTATGACACGATCGTGCAGTTCGAGCGCGGCGGCACCAAGGTCCTGCCCGGTCTGGCCGAGAAATGGACGGTTTCGGACGACGGGCTGGTCTACACGTTCAACCTGCGCAAGGGCGTGAAGTGGCACAATACCCGCGCCTTCAAGCCGACCCGTGACTTCAATGCCGACGATTTCATCTTCATGATCGACCGGCAGTGGAAGGAAGACAATCCCTATTACAAGGTCACCAGCTCGAACCATTCCTATTTCAACGACATGGGCATGCCCAAGTTGCTGAAATCGGTCGAGAAGGTCGACGATTACACTGTCAAGATCACGCTGAACAACCCTGAGGCGCCGTTCCTGTCAGACCTTGCGATGCAATATGCCAGCATCCAGTCGAAGGAATATGCCGATGCGATGCTGAAGGCCGGCACGCCTGAGAAGATCGATCAGGACCCGATCGGAACCGGGCCGTTCTCGCTGGTGCAGTATCAGAAGGACGCGATCATCCGGTACAAGGCCTTCCCGGAATACTGGGCGGGCAAGGCCAAGATCGACGACCTGATCTTCGCCATCACGCCGGACGCCTCGGTTCGCTGGGCCAAGCTTCAGAAGGGCGAATGCCATGTCATGCCCTATCCGAACCCGGCCGATCTCGATGCGATGAAGAAGGACGCCAATGTCCAGGTCTTGGAGCAGCCGGGCCTGAACATCGGCTATCTCGCCTATAACACCACCAAGAAGCCGTTCGACGACGTCAAAGTGCGCCATGCCGTCAACATGGCGATCAACAAGAAGGCGATCATCGATGCCGTCTATCTGAGCAGCGGCATCGCGGCGATCAATCCGATTCCGCCGTCGATGTGGTCTTACAACGAGACCGTCAAGGACGATCCCTTCGATCCCGAGGCGGCCAAGAAAGCGCTTGCGGAGGCGGGCTATCCGAACGGCTTCGAGATGGATCTCTGGGCCATGCCGGTACAGCGGCCCTACAACCCCAACGCCAAGCGCATCGCGGAGCTGATGCAGGCGGATCTCGCAAAGGTCGGCATCAAGGCCGAGATCAAGACCTTCGAATGGGGTGAATACCGCAAGCGCCTGCAGGCGGGCGAGCATCAGGCTGGCATGTTCGGCTGGACCGGCGACAATGGCGATCCGGACAACTTCCTGCACACGCTGCTGGGTTGCGATGCTTCGAAGAACAATGGCGGCAACGTCGCGAAGTTCTGCTACCAGCCCTTCGAGGACCTCGTGCAGAAGGCCAAGAAGATCACGGATACGGAGCAGCGCGCCGAGCTCTATCGCCAGGCCCAGGTGATCTTCAAGGAGCAGGCGCCCTGGTTCACGATTGCGCATGCGGTGCAGCTGAAGCCGGTCCGCAAGGAAGTGAAGGACTTCAAGCTGTCCCCGTTCAGCCGGCATACCTTCTATGGCGTTGACATCAATTGAGGCTCCGGCCCGACTGATGCATTGATTAGGGGCGCGGCCGAGAGGCTGCGCCCTTTTTTACATCGGGAGAGCGTGATGAAGATTCGACATTTCGCAGCGGCTGCTGCCGTTGCCCTGGCTTTGCAGGCTGGAGCGGTCGCGGCTCAAACGCTCGTCGTCTGCTCCGAGGCGAGTCCCGACTTCCTCAATCCGCAGTTCTCCTCGCAGAACACGGCCTATGACGTCGCGGCCCAGATCTATGATCGCCTGGTCGCCACCGAACGCGGCGGCTCCCAGATCATTCCGAGCCTCGCCGAATCCTGGACCATTTCCGAGGATGGGCTGACCTATACGTTCAAGCTGCGCAGTGGCGTGAAATGGCACGCGAACAAGGCGTTCACGCCGACACGTGGCTTGACCGCCGACGACGTGGTGTTTTCGTTCCAGCGCATGTTCGACGAGAACCACCCCTACCATAAGGTCGGCAGCACGAATTATCAGTTCTTCAACGAGATCGTCCGGCCCAGCCTGAAGGCGGTCGAGAAGGTCGACGACCAGACCGTCAGGCTCATCCTGTCACGGCCCTACGCACCCTTGCTCAGCGCGCTTTCGGTCGAGCCCATGTCGATCCTGTCGGCGGAATATGGCAATGCGATGCTGAAGGCGAACACGCCCGAGCAGGTCAACCAGGCGCCGATCGGCACCGGCCCCTTCTCGTTGCTGGCCTACCAGAAGGACGCCACGATCCGTTTCCGCGCGGTGCCCGACCACTGGACCAAGGCAGCCGGAAACCCGGACCGCATGGCGCTGGTCAACGACCTTATCTTCGTGATTACGCCGGATGCCTCGGTTCGGTTCGCCAAGGTGAAATCGGGCGAATGCCAGATCGCGCGCTATCCGAATCCCGGCGACCTGCCGGCGATGCGGGCGGATCCGAATCTGACGATGCTCTCCGGCAGCATCGCCGATCAGAGCTTCCTCGCCTTCAACCAGCAGAAAAAGCCCTTTGACGATAAGCGGGTGCGCGAGGCGCTGGTCTACGCGACCAATATCCCTGCAATCATCGATGCAGTCTATCAGGGCACCGGCAAGCAGACGGCCGCGATCGTCCCGCCATCGCTCTGGTCGCACCACGAAGGCCTGAAGCCGCGCCCCTATGATCCGGAGAAGGCCAAGGCCCTGCTCGCGGAGGCGGGCTTGCCGAACGGCTTCAAGACCACGCTCTGGGCCATTCCCGTCGTCCGCGCCTATATGCCGAATGGACGCCGTGCGGCCGAGCTGATTCAGGCGGACTGGGCGAAGATCGGCGTCCAGGCGGAGATCCAGAGTTTCGAATGGGGCGAGTATCTCAAGCGCGGCCGCGCCGGCGACCATGAGGTCGGCATGTTCGGCTACACCTGGGACTATCCGGACCCGAGCCAGATCCTGCTGTCGGGCTGGCATTGCGATGGCGTGAAAACCGGTGCCAACCGGGCACGCTGGTGCAACAAGGAATTCTCCGACCTCCTGACCAAGGCCAACACGATTACGGATCAGGGCGAGCGCACCAAGATGTTCCTGCGCATGCAGGAGATTTTCCAGGAAGATGTCGGGGGTCTGCTCTTTGCAAACGCACAGGCCTTCACGCCGGTGCGCAAGGATGTGAAAGACTACAAGATCCATTTCTTCGGCGGTCAGCCCTTTACCGGTGTATCGCTGGCGAAATGACGTTGACATTCGGGCGCGGAGAGGCGAACCGCGCCCGAATACGAATGGTGACGGGGGCGCAGTGTCATGCGGATCTATATTTCGGCGGATATCGAGGGTATCGCCGGTGTCGTGACGCGCGAGCACACGCGCCCCGAAGGGTTTGAGTATCAGTCGGCCCGGATCTGGATGACCGACAGCGTCGCGGCGGCCGCCAACGCCGCCTTCGCCGCCGGAGCGAGCGAGGTTGTCATCAGCGACAGCCATGGCAACGCGCAGAACCTGCTGCTGGATCGCCTGCCCAGAGCGGTCCAGGTCGTCCGTTCGTGGCCGCGCCCGCTCTCGATGATGCAGGGCATGGAGTCCGGCGAATATGCCGGTGCGCTCTTCATCGGCTACCATGCCGGAGCCACCAATCCGGACGGTATCCTGGCGCACACTTTTCGCAGCGCCTCGCTGCGCGAGGTTCGCGTCAATGGCGTCTCGGCGCCGGAATCAATGATCAACGCAGCGATTGCCGGACATTTCGGCACGCCGGTGCTGCTGGTCAGCGGCGATGATATCTGCATCGAGGAGACCCGGGCGCTCCTGCCCGATATCGAGGCCGTCACGGTCAAATGGGCGCATAGCCGCCTCTCGGCGCGCACGCTGATGCCGGAGGCCTCTTACGAGCTGATTGCCGAGGGCGTGCAGCGCGCGATCGCACGCCGGGCGGGGATCGTGCCCTATCGGTTGCCGGGCCCGATCACGCTGGAACTCAGCTTCCTCTATCGGCAGCCGGTCGAGTTCCTCATGATGCTCAAGGGCATCGAGCGCATCGACGCGTTCACGGTGCGCTACATCGCCGACGACATCCTCGATTTGCAGCGTTTCCTGGTCTTCGCATTAGGATATAGTTCTAATTTGCAATAGCAGGACGAAACATCCCGTTCGCGGTCCATGCTTCAGGCCGCCGGTACCCTGACAAGACTGGCTCACCCATGCTGCGTTTCATCCTGACCCGTGTCAGCCTGGTGATTCCGACCTTCATCGGCATCACGCTGCTCGCCTTTTTCCTGATCCGGCTGGTCCCGGGCGATCCGATCGAGACCATGGCCGGCGAGCGTGGCATCGATCCGGCCCGCCACGAGCTTCTGCGCAAGGAGTTCGGCTTCGACAAGCCGGTTCTGACGCAATACGGCATCTATATCAGCCGCGTCCTGCAGGGTGATCTCGGTAAGTCGATCGTGACCCGCGAAAGCGTCATCTCGGAATTCTCCGCGCTGTTCCCGGCGACGATCGAGCTTGCGTTATGTGCCATCTTCCTGGCGCTGGCGATCGGCCTGCCGGCCGGCATCCTGGCTGCGGTCAAACGCAACTCGATCTTTGATCACGGTGTCATGGGGCTGTCCCTGACCGGCTATTCCATGCCGATCTTCTGGTGGGGCCTGCTGTTGATCCTGCTGTTCTCCGTGCAGCTCGGCATCACGCCGGTCTCCGGCCGCATTGCGGTGCAATACTATATCGAGCCGGTAACCGGCTTCCTGACGATCGACAGCCTGCTGGCGGGCGATTTCGGCGCCTTCAAGTCGGCGCTGTCGCATCTCGTGCTGCCGGCGATTGTCCTGGGTACGGTCCCGCTTGCGGTTATCGCCCGGATGACGCGCTCCGCGATGCTGGAAGTGCTCGGCGAGGACTATATCCGGACGGCACGCGCCAAGGGCATGGCGCCTCTCAGGGTCATTGCGCTGCACGCGCTGCGCAATGCGCTCATTCCGGTGGTGACGGTTATCGGTCTGCAGGTCGGCGTGCTGTTTACCGGCGCGATCCTGACCGAGACGATCTTCTCCTGGCCGGGGGTCGGCAAATGGCTGATCGAGGCGATCAGTCGGCGCGACTATCCGGTCCTGCAGGGCGGCACCCTGTTGATCGGCGTCGTCGTCATGAGCGTCAACCTGCTGGTCGATCTGCTCTACGGCCTGATCAATCCACGCATCAGACATGCGCGCTGAAGGACCTGTGATCGTGACATGGCTGATTTCTTCGCGGGACGCTGACAAATGACCGCCGAAACCCTTGAAGCACCCTCCGCTGCCGTGCCGGCCGGCACGCCGCCTCATCCGCTGCGCGAATTCTGGAGCTATTTCAGCGCCAATCGCGGTGCGGTTGCCGGGCTCGTCGTCATCGTCGCGGTGTTGCTGATGGCGGTGTTCGCCGACGTCCTCTCGCCGCACTCGCCCTATCTCACCAACAATGCCGTCTTCCTCAAGCCGCCCTTCTGGCAGGAGGGCGGATCGCTGGCCTATCCGCTCGGCACCGACGCGATCGGCCGCGATATCCTGTCCCGACTGCTCCACGGCGCCCGTCTCTCGCTGGTGATCGGCATCGTGGTCGTTGCCATCGCCATGGCGGCAGGCATTGTGCTCGGCCTCGTCGCCGGCTTCTTCAAGGGCATCGCCGAGATCGTCATCATGCGGCTGATGGACATCGTCCTGACGATGCCGAGCCTGCTGCTGGCCATCGTCATCGTCGCAATCCTCGGGCCGGGCCTGATGAACGCGATGCTGGCGGTCGCCATCGTGGTGCTGCCGCATTATGTCCGCATCACGCGTGCGGCGGTGATCGGCGAAACCTCCAAGGACTATGTCATCGCAGCCCGCGTCAGCGGTGCTGGCACGCTACGCCTGATGTTCAAGGAAGTGCTGCCGAATTGCGCCGCCCCTCTGATCGTCCAGGCGACGCTCGGCGTCTCCACCGCGATCCTCGACGCGGCGGCGCTCGGCTTCCTCGGCCTTGGCGCCCAGCCGCCGACGCCCGAATGGGGCACGATGCTGGCCGATGCGCGTGAATTCGTGCTGCGCGCCTGGTGGGTCGTCACCCTGCCGGGCCTGATGATCCTGATCACCGTGCTGGCGTTCAACCTGCTCGGTGATGGCCTCCGCGATGCCCTCGATCCCAAACTGAAGCGCTGACCATGCCGCTGCTCGAAGTTGAGAATCTGAGTGTCGAATTCCCGACCTCTACGGGGGTGATGCGGGCGGTCGACGGTGTCAGCCTGTCGCTCGAGGAAGGAGAGATCCTCGGGGTCGTCGGCGAATCCGGTTCAGGCAAGAGCGTCACCATGCTCGCGCTGATGGGACTTGTCGCATATCCCGGCCGGATCAAGGCCGACCGCCTCGCCTTTGCCGGGCGCGACCTGCTCAAGATCTCCGATCGGGAGCGCCGGAAGCTCACCGGCAAGGACGTCGCGATGATCTTCCAGGAGCCGAGCACCAGCCTCAATCCCTGCTTCACCATCGGCTTCCAGCTGGCCGAGACGCTGAAGGCGCATGAGGGGATGGACAGCAAGGCGGCGCGCAGGCGCAGCATCGAGCTACTCGAACAGGTTGGAATCCCGGCGCCGGAAAGTCGCCTCAAGGCCTTCCCGCATCAATTGTCCGGCGGCATGAACCAGCGCGTCATGATTGCCATGGCGATCGCGTGCAATCCCCGGCTGCTGATCGCCGACGAGCCGACGACGGCGCTCGACGTCACCATCCAGGCGCAGATCCTCGATCTCCTCATGTCACTGCAGAAGGAGCGCGGCATGGCGCTCGTCCTGATCACCCATAATATGGGTGTGGTGGCCGAGACTGCGCAGCGCATCATGGTGATGTATGCCGGGCAGGTGATGGAGGAGCGCAATGTGGCGTCCCTCTTCGCTGCCCCCCAGCATCCCTATTCCGCAGCACTTCTTGCCGCCCTGCCGGAGCGCAGCGAAGGCGAGCACCGGCTCGCGACGATTCCCGGCATGGTTCCCGGCCCGCACGACCGCCCGCAGGGGTGCCTGTTCAGCCCGCGCTGCGCCTATGCCACCGATCATTCGCGCCTTGTGCGCCCCGATCTCCGACCCTGGCAGGGAGGGCAGATCCGCTGCCACTACCCGCTCGGCGATCCGGAGAGGGAGAAGGCCAGAGCGGCGGGCGGCGTTCACCCCGTGACGGTGGAGAGCACATCGTGAGCACTCCCATCGTTACAGCGCGCGAGCTGACACAGGTCTATTCGGTCAATCGCGGCTTCCTCCGCGCGCCGGCCCAGCTGCAGGCGGTCACCGGCGTGTCCTTCTCCGTGGAAGCCGGCAAGACGCTCGCCGTCGTCGGCGAGTCCGGTTGCGGGAAGTCGACGCTCGCCCGCATGGCGACGCTGATCGAGAAGCCGACTTCTGGCGCACTGATGCTCGACGGCCTTGACGCCGTCACGCCTCCTCCGGGCGAAGCCAAGCGCCTGCGGCGAACCGTGCAACTCGTCTTTCAGAACCCCTATGGCTCGTTGAACCCGCGCAAGAAGATCGGCGCGATCCTGGAAGAACCACTTCTCATCAATACTTCGCTGACGAAGGCGGAGCGGACAGAGCGGGCGCGCGCGATGATGGCCAAGGTCGGCCTGCGTCCGGAGCACTACAACCGTTATCCGCACCAGTTTTCGGGGGGGCAGCGCCAGCGCATCGCGATCGCGCGCGCGCTCATCCTCTCGCCAAAGCTGCTGGTGGCCGACGAGCCGGTCTCGGCGCTCGACGTCTCGATCCAGGCACAGGTGCTCAATCTGCTGGCCGACCTTCAGGACGAGCTGAAGCTCGCCTATCTCTTCATTTCGCATGATCTCGGCGTCGTGCGTCACATCGCACATGACGTGATGGTCATGTATCTCGGCCACGCCATCGAGCATGGCCCGAAACACGCGATCTTCGCTCGGCCCTTGCATCCCTATACACAGGCGCTGCTCGCCTCGACGCCAAGCGTGGCGGCAGGAAAGCGCGAACGCATCGTGCTGCGCGGCGAGCTGCCGTCACCGCTCGATCCGCCGAAGGGCTGCGTGTTCTCGACACGCTGTCCCTATGTGACCGATCTCTGCCGTGCCGAGCGCCCGGTGGCGCGCCGGCTGGATGAGCGGCTTGTCGCTTGCCATTACGCGGAGCGCTTTCTGGCCGAGGTATCAGCCTGAGCCGCAAGCGCGAGCTGTCGCGGTCGACTTCGATAGACCGCGACAGTGTTGGGACGTGGTGGTTGTTGAAGATCGGGGGCCGGCCGCGTCAGGGCTGATTGCCTGCATTCGCCGCGGTGGCCCGCCTCATGCCACCATTGATCTGGTCCAGTGGCCGGTCGCGAATGTCCTTCGCCCAGCCGTTCCGTGTTAATATCGGCCTGTGCGACAAGGTCGTTGCGACAGGAGGCGTGTGATGATTCTCCAGCTCGGCAGTACAGCACCTGATTTCGAGGCCGAAACGACGGAAGGGCGAATGCGCTTCCACGACTGGATCGGCGATTCCTGGTGTGTGCTCTTCTCCCACCCCAAGGATTTCACGCCGGTCTGCACGACCGAGCTCGGCTACATGGCCAAGATCAAGCCCGAGTTCGATCGGCGCAACGTCAAGATCATCAGCTTCAGCGTCGACCCGGTCGGGAACCATGCACGCTGGGCGGAGGACATCGGGGAAACGCAAGGCCACAAGCCGAACTACCCGATGATCGGCGATCCCGAACTGGAGATCTCCAAGCTCTACGGCATGCTGCCGGCCAGCACATCCGGCACCTCGGATGGCAGGACGCCGGCCGACAACCAGACCGTGCGCAATGTCTTCGTCATCGGGCCCGACAAGAAGATCAAACTGATCCTGGTCTATCCGATGACGACAGGGAGGAATTTCGACGAGGTTCTGCGTGTCATCGATTCACTCCAGCTGACGGCGAAGCATCGGGTCGCGACCCCCGCCAACTGGAAGCAGGGTGAAGACGTGATCATCGCCGGCTCGGTGTCGAACGATGAAGCGAAGCAGCTCTATCCGGATGGCTGGAGGGAACCCAAGCCCTATATCCGCATCGTGGCGCAGCCTGGAGGCTGAGAGCGGTCTTGCCTCAGCCGCTGCGCATTGGAAGCGCGATATGAGGGTAAGCCGGGCAAGCAGAATGGCGCGCGCGGCCGGCACTGCGCTGGAGGGACGAGTTCGTCGCATCACCGCCCCTTCAATTGCCCGCTCTGGCGATGAGGCTCACCAACTGACCTTGATGCCGAGCTTGCCGTCATAGGCGTGCGAACGGCCGTTGAGGCTGATCTGGTATCCTGCCGAGGCGTAGAGTGCCGTGTTGCTGGTGATCTGCGCGTCGACGCCGGTTCTCAGTTCGGCCCAGGAGCCACCGAGATCGGCACGGAAGGGAATCAGCCCGGTGGCCGATGAGAATTCGGTCTTTGGATTGCCCAGGAACTCGTTCCAGAGGCTCGCCTTCAGGCAAGCCGTGAGCAGGCGAGGCTTGGCGCGCGGGTCCTCCTCCAGCGTCCAGCTCCGCGCCAAGCGTGCGCCGATCCGTGCGGCAAGGGAATCCACATCGCTGAAACGCACCAACGCCGCCCCGTCATGGCCGGACCCGTTGACCAGGGTCTGGTAGATCACTTGCGCCTGTGGCTCGAGGATGAAACCGTTGCCGAGCTGAATCGGATAGCCGCCCTCGAGCGAGGCCGCGAAGCCGAAACCGTCGCGCTTCAATTTGATCAGGCGTTTTGAATCGGCCTCGGCATCGAACCAGGTACCTTGCACGACTCCGTCGAGATACCAGCCGGACGGTCCGAAATGCGTCCAATAGGCGCCGAGCGAATAGCCGTCGATCGTGTTGGTACCGGCCCTGGTTCCGTTGAAATGGGTGACATCGCCCTCGATCCGGCCGATGGCGGCATAGAGGCCGGCGTGATCGCGGCTGCCGTCGGCGCTGCGACTGCGATAGAGATCGAGGCCGGCCTGGAAGGCGTAGATGTCGTAGTCGTAGTTCGGGCCGTTGCGATAGATGCCCCAGGGGCCGCCGTCCTGGTTTCCGTGCTGGCCGATGATCCGGGCCCATCCGGCGGAAGCATAGGAGCGGCCGGGGGCGGTGGCTCCCGCCGGCAGTTGCACGGTTGTGGTGCAGCGAAAGTTCTTCTCCGGGTTCTTGCACCAGATCGTGCGTTCTTCGCTGACCGGCGGCGGTTCGAGCGGGCGCAATTCGCCGACCCGTTCATGCAGGCTGTCGATCAGGGTGCGGCCATATATCAGTCCCATGGCCGGAAGCGCGGCATAGAGGGAGGTCTCGCGCCGGAAATCCGGGATGCCCGTCCCGGGGTTCGGCGGCGTCGGTCCGGGACCAGGTGGAACCGGGGTGGGCGGCGTCGGGGTCAGCTCGGAGCGCAGATACCAGTTCTCCGGACCCGTGGCGTCGACGCTGCTGCGGTAGAGCGAATACTCATAGGGGCCGGCAACCACCGGCCGGCTGAGCGAGAACGCTCCAGGCACCGTCCTGCCGCCATTGATCGCATCGACCACCAGGATGCCGTTGCCGATGGTGAGATCGCCCGGTCCAGTCGTGTTCGCCACGCGCAGGAACGAATTACCGATGGCCGTGCCGCCATTGATCACGAGCCGGTCGGAGGGAGAGCCATCGCTGCCGAGGAAGGTGTTGAGGCCGAGTGTTCCGCCTGCGCCGAGATAGTTTTGCGTTGTCAGGGTTTTGTAGCTGGCCAAGAGTGTTGGGTCGCCACCCGGCGGCGTGAACTGGATCAGCCCGGCATTCGTGACCTGCTGCGTGACGGTTGAGCTCGCTGTGACAGTCCAGGTGCTGGTCGGGTCGACGGTGACATTGGTGACGTCGAAGGCCGCGCCGGTCCATTGCGTTCCGGTCGCGAGATTGATGTTGGCGGTGGTCTGCGCCCCAATGACGGCATCGCCGGTCAGGATACTTCCGTTCGAGGCGTCGAGCTGCACGGCGGTCAGCTGGGCACCGGTGCTCGCGAAGGTCACCAGGAGGTTGCCGTCGCCGCCGGTGAGGACAGCCCCGTCCGTCACGGTCAGGGTGAGCGGCCCCTGTGCACCAACCGCGGGAGCCGAGCTGCTGACCAGGCTGCCCCCTGCAATCCGGACAGGGTTGATGAACCCTGCGGTGTTGTTCAGCGAGAAGAGTCCGAATGTGCCTGCCCCCACGGCACTCACGGCGGTGTTGGTGAGGTGGATCGAGCCGGGGCCGGCATTAATGAAAAGCGCCGCGCCGCCTGCACCGGAGGTCGTCACGCGCGAAGCGCGCCCGATGACGGTGCCGTTGGAATCGACACGGATGCCAAATGCGTTTGTCCCGGTTGTGGTGATCGTGTTGTCGGTCATGTCGACCGTACCGCCGAGGCCAGCATCGACGCCGGCTGCACCATTGCTCGAGGTCACAGTGATGGTCGTGCCCGTGCTGGTGATCAGGGCTCCGGCTCCCTGTGCCAGCAGCCCGCTGACTGGAATCGCGCCGACCAGACCGAAGACCGAGCCGACCGGTCCTGCAGCCGTCGCGAGATTAGCCGTCTGGAGCACATAGGCGTTCGGGCCCTGCTCGGAGTTGATGGTGATGACGCTGCGCCCTGAGAGCGTGATGCTGCTATTGTTGCGCGCCCAGGCGCCGGCAGCGGCATTCGGACCCTGAACTGTCACGTCCGCGATGTTGAGCGAGCCACCGTTGACGGCGAAAAGGCCGGTGCTGCCTGGTCCGCCGGAGGCATTGTTGAGATTGACGGTCAATCCGTTGCCGATGGTGCCGAGCGCCACAGCCGTATTGTCGACGCCTATGCCGACATTGCCGGTGCCGTTCATTTGAAACGTCGACCCGGGAAGGATGCTGACCTGGCCGCCGTCATGGAAATAGATCCCCATCGAGCCGCCACCATTCATCGTGAGCGGAATGAGAACGTCTGCAATCACGCGGCTGCCGGCGCGCGAAGCACCGAGACCGACCGAGTTGAACGCAGCCGTCGTGATGCTCGTGCCGCTGTGCAGATTGATGGTGCCGCCGCCCTCGGCGATCGCGCCATGGCCGGCCGAAATGGTCGGGGTTGCGATCGCTGTGTTGTTGACGATGACATTGGTGGCGTCGATCCTGCCGCCGATCGCGACCAGTGCTGCTCCAACTCCAGTCGTCGTGATCGAAGCGCCGTTGAGAGTTGCGCTACTCGTGGCGCCATTGGCGAGAACTGCGTGGCCGCCTTGGGTCAGGATGCTGAGATTGCCGTTCGGCACCGTGATCGTGCCGCCATTGGCCTGCAGCGCATTGCCGTTCAAGGCCTGGAAGGTAATCGCGCCGGGAAGCGGCCCCGCCAGACTGTCGATGACGAGCGTGCCGCCGGTGACGTTGCTTGCGTTCGCGGCACCTGCTGTCGCGACATTCGTGCTCCCGACGACGGTTGTGGTGCCCGCTGTAACATTGATCGTCGCCGTAATCGTAGGCGGACTTGGCCCGACCGTCTGGGCGCCGAGCGGGAGGGAGGACAAGAGCAGTCCGACGCTTGCTGCTCCGCAGGCTGGCAGGCCACTCGTAGGCACGACCCAACGGTACATCATTCTCATGATGCCCCCCGGTTGCGGTGGCGCTTGCGTCCTTCGCTTCTGTTCTCGCCTTGCGCCGAATCACCCGTGTTTCTGCCGAATTTGCGGATGCTGGCTGCTGCGCGGAAAACTGTCGATAGGGAAAATCCTCAGATACGGCGTTCGCAGCCTCGGTGGTTTCCATGAGATTAACGAGGGCCGCACGCGACATGACGGCCGTGGCCGGTCGGCCATGGCCGTCACGTCGCGTGCGGAAGCTAGAAGAGGATGGCTGAGGACGGCGACGGTCGGGGGGCTGCGTTCAGCGGATCTAGCGCAGAGGGGGAGCGTACAGGATTCCGCCCATGCTCCAGAGCTGGTTCAAACCACGCGGGATGCCGAGGCGGGATTTCACACCAAGATTGCGCTCGTAGAGTTCGGAGTAGTTGCCGACGGCCTTCACGGCGCGAATGGCCCAGGCGTTGTCGATGCCGAGCATCTTACCGAAACCGCCCTCGGCGCCGACGAAGCGACGGACGTCAGGCTTGGCGGAGGCCAGGGCCTCGGCGGTGTTGGTCGAGGTGATGCCGAGCTCCTCGGCGTTCACGAGAGCAAAATTCACCCATTTGACGAAGGTGAACCAGGCAAAGTCGCCGCCGCGCGTCACCGGGCCGAGCGGCTCCTTCGAGATCACGTCAGGCAGGATGACGGCATCGGCGGGGCGAGGAAGCTTCAGGCGTTCGGCATAAAGCGCCGACTGGTCGCGCGTCAGCACATTGCATTCGCCTGCCTGGAAGGCAGCGAGAGCGGCGGCAGCCGTCGGGAAGGCACGCTCTTCATAGGTTATCGAGTTCGAGCGCAGGAAGTCAGAGAGGTTGAGTTGCGTCGTCGTGCCCGCTTCGACGCAAATCTTGGTGCGGTCGAGTTCGAGCGCCGAGGTCGCCGTCAGCGACTTCATGATCATGAAGCCCTGGCCGTCGTGATAGGTCACGCCGGCGAAGGACAGGCCGAGCTCGGCCTCGCGCCCCAGGGTCCAGCTGGAGTTTCGCGAGAGCAGGTCGACCTGCCCGGCACGCAGCGCCTCGAAGCGCTGGCTTGCCGAAAGCGGCACGAAGCTGACCTTGGCCGGATCATCGAAGATCGCGGCCGCGACGGCCCGGCAGAAATCGACATCGAATCCCGACCACGCGCCTTGCGCATCCTTCTCGGAGAAGCCGATCAGGCCTTCGCTGACGCCGCATTGCAGGCTGCCGCGCTGCCTGACGGTGTCGAGCGTTCCCGCTGCGGCGGGCTGCGCCGCTCCCCAGAGCGTGACGGCCGCGAAACAGGCAAGCGTGCTGCGAAGGTAGGTCTTGGCCGCGTTCAGCATGACCATCGGTCTCCGGTGGGGACAGATTGGGGAATTGGCAGGGGGCCGGTGCAAGTCAGAGACTTGCACCGTGCCGGACGACGACCTTGGTGTTGAGCGGGACGCGCTCGTACAGATCGATGATGTCGCCATTGGC
This sequence comes from Allobosea sp. 2KB_26, assembly GCF_052115715.1. Classification (NCBI taxonomy): domain Bacteria; kingdom Pseudomonadati; phylum Pseudomonadota; class Alphaproteobacteria; order Hyphomicrobiales; family Alloboseaceae; genus Allobosea; species Allobosea sp. 2KB_26. The sequence goes on along the minus strand of NZ_JBFRHE010000001.1, from coordinate 1,347,999 downwards.
GAGGCGGAAGCAGCCGGACGAAATCGATTGGCCGATGGTCTCGGGCTGGTTGGTGCCGTGGACCCGGAAAACCGTCGAGCCGAGATAGAGCGCTCGCGCTCCCATCGGGTTCCCCGGACCGCCGGCCATGAAGCGCGGCAGATAGGGCTGGCGTGCGATCATTTCCGGCGGTGGGCGCCAGTCCGGCCATTCGGCCTTGCGGCTGATCTTGACCAGGCCCGACCACTGGAAGCCTTCGCGGCCGACACCGATGCCGTAGCGCAGAGCGCGGTTATTGCCCTGGACGACATAGAGGAAGCGTTCCGAGGTATGGATCACCACGGTTCCCGGCGGCTCGCTGGAGCGGAACAGCACGGCTTGGCGCGCGTAGGGGCCGTCGGCGACAACGGTCTCCTCACCCGAGATGCGCCCCGGCTCATCACCGATGTCGAGGGTCTCCGCCTCGCCGGCCTTGGGGGCCGCGAATGCGCTGCCGGGCAGTGTCGCGACAGCACCCAAAGCCAGAGCCGCAAGGCCGAGGCAGGTTCCAGCGATTCTCCGCTTCCGTCCGCTTACCCGCATACTGCTCACTCCCGAATTGAAAGGTGCGCTCAGGCTCCGCAGCGCACGAAGATGAAGGTTCCGTAGCGGCGATGCGCGTCGGGATCGACGAAGCGCATGACCAGCTCCCTGTCGGTCGCGGACAGGATCTCGCGGTCCTGCGGGTCGCCGGCGGGAGCCTCGAAGCCGAGGAAGTTTCTGCCGCCCGGTCCGCCCTTGAGCTTGAGCTCATAGAGTTTGGGATCGTCGGCGACATGCATCATGACGCCGTCGGTCGGTCCCTTGGTGATCGAGTAGGGCATGTTGCACTGAGCCCTGGCCTGGGCCTCGGTCCGCTTGCGGTCCTTGTCGGCGTGGAAGGAGGCAATGCCCCATTTCCCGATCAGGCGCTCGCGCGGGATGCTGCTCGGTCCGGCTGCGTGACCGGCGGACGGGCTGCCTGCATCCTCACTGGTTCCGGCGCAGCCTGCTGCGGCCAGTGTGAACGCTGCTGCTGCGAGGCGGGTCAGCATGCCAGATCGAAGAGAAATTGGTCTGGCGGGGGTTGCGCCTGAATGGTGCAGAATTGCCGGGAAAGTGGCTTGGCCTCTGTCGTGTTGCGGTACCACTTTACACTCCAGCATCTTCGGACACAGGTCATCATGGACGAAGCCGCCGACAGAATTCAAGCCATCACTTGCGCAAGCATCGATGTATCTTCGGCCGCGAGATCAATGACCTTGCCGGCGCGGTGTTGAACGCGCCTGAACAGCCCAGGCGCGGCAGTGGTTATTGGCCCGGAACGGAGTTGGGGCGTGCCTGCAATCCCAGGAAATGCCGGATGATCGGCTTGTCCTGGCCTGTATGGAGTTTCGTGACCTCCGCCTGGATATCGGCATCGGCCTGAGAGACACGCCTGTGCTGACGCAGGTGCTCGGCCCAGGACTCGACCATGAACCATTCAAGGATGCAGTCGGGGTCGGCGGCATCCTCGCTGACGCCCCAGGCGAAGGCGCCGTCCCGGCGCCGCTCCGGAGCGAGTCGGGCCACCGCCTCGAGGAAGGCCGCCCGGTTTTCGCGGGCGACGCGGTACTCGACCGTGATGGTGACGGGGCCGCGGTCGTGTTCGACCGGATCCGCGATCGCCGGCTCCGGCCAATGGCTCGAGGGGGTGAGGTCGGCCTCGCCCGCTGGTAGCCGCAGGCGCAGGACCGCAACGGCGACCAGCGCGAGCGCGAGTGCTGCGACGAGCAAGGTGGCATGCAGCCCGATGGCTTCGGCCACAAGCCCCCAGAGCAGGCTTCCGGCCGCCGAGGCGCCGTTGAAGATCGTGAGGTAGATCGCCAGGCCGCGCCCGCGCACCCAGTTTGGCAGGATCGCCTGCACCGTGCCGTTCAGCGTCGTCAGCGCAGCGATCCAGGCGCCGCCCAGGACGAGCAGCATGAGAATGGCAAGCCAGTGCGGTGGCACCGCCGCCAGTGCCGCCGTCACAGCGGCGGTGACGAGCGCGGCGCCGAGCATGATGCCGTCGGCATCGAGATGGGCCCGGATCCGCGGCAGCACGATCGCCCCGGCGATCGCGCCCGCTCCTACAGCTCCGAGAAGGAGGCCATAGAAGCCGGCACCGCCGCCGAGCAGCTGCCGGGCAACCAGGGGCAACAGCGCCCAAATGGCGCTGGCGCCGGCGAAGAACAGGACGGCCCGCAGAAGAACCCGGTGAAGCTCTCGACTGGCGCGGGCGTAACGCAGCCCCGCCCTGAAAGCGCCGCCGAAATGCTCGCGGAGCTCGTCATCGGCGCCGGCAGGGCGCTGCCACCAGAGCAGTGCCGCGATGACGAAGACATAGCTCAGGACGTCGGCGCCGTAGGTCAAGGCCGCACCAAAGGCCGCCAGGAGCGCACCGCCGGCGGCAGGGCCGATCGCGCGGGCAATGTTGATGCCGAGCGAGTTCAGCGCGACGGCATTGCGCAACTCGGTCTTCGGCACGAGCTCGGGCACGATCGATTGCCAGGTCGGTCCCATCAAGGCCGCACCGACACCGCCGATGAAGGTGAGCCCGACCAGAAGTTCGATCGTCAGCCGGTTGGTCAGCGCCAGCGTCATCAGGACAGCGCTGGTGAAGCCCAGCATCAGCTGGACGCCGATCAGCAATTTCCTGCGGTCGACGATGTCGGAGAGCACGCCGGCGGGGATCGCGAGCAGGAAGATCGGCAAGGTACCGGCGACCTGGATCATGGCGACAGCCGCGGGCGAGCCGGAGAGATCGGTAACCAGCCAGCCGCTTGCGACATCGCGCATGAAGGAGCCGACATTGCCAAGGACCGTCGCTGCCCAGAGTACGGCGAAGACGGAGTGCCGCAGCGGCGCGAAGGCCGACGACGCCGGTCTGGGCGCGGTATCGTGCGGCACTTGGGCCATCAGGCTCGCGCTCCCCGGCTCGAGCGGGCGGAAAGCACCGCCAGTAGTGCAAGCCCGCCGACAATCGAGACATGTTCTAAGAAGATGTTCTGATGCAGGAAGCGTTCGCCCGCGGGCTTCATCCAGAAGGCATGGGCATAGAGCGTCGCGAGGATCGTGAAGCCGCCCAGCGCCGCCGCGCCAATCCAGGCATGGCGGCCGCCGGCGATCAGCAATGCGGAGCCGCCGAGCTGTGTCAGGATGACGAGCGTGGCAAAGAGTGCGGCAGGCTCGAGCCCGGTCAGACCGCGGACCTCGGCGATCGCTCCCGCGAAATCGAACAGCTTGGCGATGCCGCTGAGCATGAAGGGCAGCGCCACAGCGATGCGGGCGAGAACAACCAGCCATGACTGGCCAAGGAGCCGTTCGACGGCGTGCTGAGCGGAGGAAAATGGCGAACCGGACATGATCGATCCCTTCGTGCGCTCAGAAGGCCCAGCAGGAGCAGCCCAGTGCTCCCCAGAACGAACCTTCGTCGCGCACCGGCACGGTTGCGGCCAAGGCCGAGGCGTGTGCATGGCCGTGGACGCCGCAAGCGCTGGCGCAGCCACAGGCAACCGCAAAGGCATATTTGCGCTCATCCATGCTCGCACGCTTCTGGTAGCCGCCGAAGGTCCTGACCGGTGACCAGTCCGGCATGGCCGGCGGCAGTGGCGGGGCAAGCCCGGCATAGTCGCCGGTGCCGTGAACCGGCTTGCCGCCGAGCAGCGTCAGGACGCTCTCGATGTCCTGGATCTCGTCCTCCGGCACGGTCATGTAGTCGCGGTCGAGCACGACGAGATCGGCAAGCTGGCCGGTCTTGATCTGGCCCTTCTTGCCTTCCTCGGTCGAGAACCAGGTATTGGCCTGTGTCCAGAGCCGAAGCGCGCTTTCGCGATCGAGCAGGTTGCGTTGGGGATAGAGCCTGAGGCCCCCCAGTGTCTTGCCGGTCACGAGCCAGGCGAGCGAGACCCAGGGGTTGTAGCTCGCAACGCGGGTCGCGTCGGTGCCGGCGCCGACGGGGACGCCGGCCTCGAGCATGCGCGCGATCGGCGGTGTGCGTTCGGCCGCCTTGGCGCCATAACGTTCGACGAAATCCTCGCCCTGGAACATCATCCGGTGCTGCACGGCGATGCCGCCGCCGAGCGCTGCGATGCGGTCGATATTGCGATCGCTGATTGTCTCGCAATGGTCGAAGAACCAGTGCAGCCCCTGCAAGGGCGTGTCGCGGTTGACCTTCTCGAAGACGTCCAGCGCGCGGGTGATGGTCTCATCGTAGGTGGCATGCAGGCGCCAGGGCCAGCGGTTCTCTGCGAGCAGCCGCACCACGGGTTCGAGATCGCCCTCCATCGTGGACGGCATATCCGGCCGCTCGACCCTGAAATCTTCGAAATCCGCAGCCGAATAGACCAGCATCTCGCCAGCGCCATTATGGCGATAGAGATCATCGCCCTGGCCGGGTTTCACCTGGTTGGCCCAGCCCGCGAAATCGGCGAGCTCCTCCTTCGGCTTCTGCGTGAAGAGATTATAGGCGAGCCGCAAGGTCAACTCGCCTGCGACATGCAGTTTCTCGATGATTGCGTAGTCATCCGGGTAGTTCTGGAAGCCGCCGCCTGCATCGATGATGCTGGTCACGCCGAGCCGGTTCATTTCGCGCATGAAATGGCGCGTCGAGTTGAGTTGATACTCGGGCGGGAGCTTGGGGCCCTTCGCCAAGGTGGCATAGAGGATGTTGGCGTTGGGCTTGGCAATCAGCAGTCCGGTCGGGTTGCCGTTTGCATCGCGCTGGATCTCGCCGCCCGGTGGATCGGGCGTCTCCTTGCCGTAACCAACGGCGCGGAGGGCCGCGGCGTTGAGCAGGGCGCGGTCATAGAGATGCAGGATGAAGACCGGCGTCTCGGGGGCGATCGCGTTGATCGCGTCGAGCGTCGGCAAGCGCTTCTCGGCGAACTGATGTTCGGTGAAGCCGCCGATCACCCGCACCCATTGCGGCGGCGGGGTCGCCGCGACCTGGCGCTTCAGCATCTCCATCGCCTGGGCAAGCGAACGTACGCCGTCCCAGCGCAGCTCCATATTGTAGTTCAGCCCGCCGCGGATGATGTGCATATGGCTGTCGATCAGCCCCGGAATGACACGCCGGCCACCCAGGTCGACGATCGCAGTCGTCGGGCCGGCTAGAGCGCGCATGTCCTGTTCCGCTCCGACACCGATGAAACGGCCATCGGAGATGGCAACCGCCCGCGGATCGGGGTTGCTGCGGTCCAAAGTGCTGAAGCGTCCGTTCACGAGAAGGAGGTCGGCAATCATGGCGGCTTGTCCTGTCGTGGATGTCTGGGCGGCAGCCCGGCCGCCGAGCAGCGTGGAAAGCGCGCCGGCCGCGCCGCCGAGCGTGGTCTGCCTGCGGGTCGGGTTCATGAAGGCTTGCTGCCGGCATCGTTGCGTTCGGCCTGCCTTTCGGCGGAGCGCGCGGGTAGGGCGCCGAAAAGGTGCTCGCCGCATTCGCTCCTGAGCCAGCCGATGCTGAGCCGCTCGCCCGCGAGGACGCGCTTGGCAATCGGCACGATCTGCTCCCCGGCCAGGATGCCGAGGAGACCGATCAGCGCCACGACCGGCGGCGCTGGCGAGCGGACATTGAGCAGGCTGTAGATGATGCCGACCAGCAGACCGGCCCCCAGGGCCAGCAGATAGGGCTTCATATCGACCTCCCTTGGGCTCTGGCCGCCCGACAATCAGCCTTTCACGAAAGCGAGCAGATCGGCGTTGACCAGCTCCGGATGGGTCGTGCAGAGCCCGTGCGGGAGCTTCTCGTAGACCTTGAGCGTGCCGTGCTTCAGCAGCTTGATCGAGAGCAGGGCCGCGTCGGCGATCGGCACGATCTGGTCGTCATCGCCATGGATCACCAGTGTCGGCACCTCGACCGCCTTCAAATCCTCGGTGAAATCGGTCTCCGAGAAGGCCTTGATGCCGTCGTAATGCGCCTTGGCGCCCCCCATCATGCCCTGGCGCCACCAATTCCGGATGATGCCCTGCGACGGGTTCGCGCCCGGGCGATTATAGCCGTAGAAGGGCCCACTCGGCACATCGAGGAAGAATTGCGCGCGATTGGCGGCGAGCGCCTGCCGGAAGCCGTCGAAGACCTCGATCGGCAGCCCGCCCGGATTGGCCGCGGTCTTCAGCATAAGCGGGGGCACCGCGCCGATCAGCACCAGCTTGGCGACGCGGCCCTTGCCATGGCGGACCGTGTAGTGCAGCGCCTCGCCACCGCCGGTCGAATGGCCGACATGAACGGTGTTTCGCAGGTCGAGATGCTCGACCACCGCCGCGGCATCGGCCGCGTAATGGTCCATGTCATGACCGTCTCCGGTCTGGGTCGAACGGCCATGGCCGCGCCGGTCATGGGCGACGACGCGGTAGCCCTTCGCGAGGAAGAACAGCATCTGCGCGTCCCAGTCGTCCGAACTGAGCGGCCAACCATGGTGGAAGACGATGGGCTGGGCGTCTTTCGGACCCCAGTCCTTGAAGAAGATTTCGAGACCGTCCTTCGTGCTGACCTTGGGCATGATCAATGTCCCTCTTGTGCGCCGAACATCGTCTTGGCGTAGATGATGCCGAGACCGTAGGCCCCGCCGAACTTCCTGGCGATGCCGGTGGTGAGATCGTAGGTGTCCGTCCGCGCCCAGTCGCGCTGCAGCTCGAGCAGGTATTGCAACGCGGTCATCGGGCGGGCGCCGGCCTGTACCATCCGCTCGACGGCCCGCTCATGCGCCTCGTCGGAGACGTCTCCGCAGGCGTCGGTGATGATGTAGACTTCAAAACCCTGGTCGATGGCCGAGAGCGCGGGGCCGACGATGCAAACCGAGGTCCAGAGGCCGGCAAGCACGATGCGGCTCTTGCCGATCTCGTTGACGCGCGCGATCACTGCGGCATCCTCCCAGGTGTTCATGGAGGTGCGATCGAGCAGCTTCTGGCCGTTGAAGGCGGTCGTGATCTCCTCGAACATCGGCCCGGAGAAGCTTTTCTCGGCGACGGTGGTCAGGATGGCTGAGACGCCGAAGCCGGCGGCGGCATGGGAAATCAGGGCGGCGTTGTTGCGCAGCGCCACGGCATCGATCGACTTCGTTGCGAAGGACATTTGCGATTGAAAGTCGATCAGGATCAGGGTGTGATCCTGGGGAGAGAGCAGCAGTTTACCTGGAACCGGAGTTGCGCGAGCCATGAACCAACCTCCATCGCGACAGTGAACGCGGCGGCACGCTAGCGCTGCGGTGCAATCTCGACCAGTAGTAACCTTTTGGATACCGCAAGTTTGCCATGAACAAGATCGAACGAATAGAAGTCAGCGACAGCAAATGCCGTGTGGAACCTTTGCTCAAGTTCCTGGCTCAGGAATGGATGAGCCATATCATCTGGATTCTCGGTCAAAATAATGCGTTGCGCTTTGCGGAGCTTCGTCGCGTTCTGCCTGGATCGATTTCCGCGCGCGTCCTTTCGGCCCGGCTCAAGTCACTTGAGAGCAAGGGCTTGGTCATTCGCCGCGACTTGAGCGAGAATGTCCGTCATGTCGAATATAGCCTGACCGAGGAGGGGCAGGCTCTCGATGCCGAGCTGAGGCGGAGCGAGGCCTTTTCCTATGCCCTTCACAGCCAGATCATGGCCGGTTCGGCGCGCGAGTAAACAGCCGCCAGAAGGGGCCTGCGCCAGAGCCGGTGTCTTGAGCCGCCTGCCGTTCAGATCAGGTGTATCGAGGGGACATTCAGAGATTACGGCTGGGTGCGGAGACCTCGCCCGCCGAGGCTGGCGCCCTGCAACAGCCCGACCAGATCGGCCTGGCGGTCGAGGCCGGTTTTCGCGAAGACCCGCTTCAGCGTCGTCCGAACGGTTTCTTCCCCGATGCCGAGCGTGAGTGCAGCATCGCGGGGGCGGCTTCCGGCGGCGATCAAGGCAGCCAGCTTCGCCTCCGCCGGCGTCAGGTCGAACAGGCCCTGGATGACCGAAGCGGTCGGGACCTCTCCGGGAACGACCGGGGTTACGACCAGAATGGCATGGGCTTGCGAAAGCACATCGTGACCGGCGCCGGTCACAGGCACGAGATGTGCGATGAAGGGCGGATTATCGCCTTCGGCGGCAATCGGGATCGAGCGGACGGCGGCATCGTGCGGCTCCTTGCCCAGGGCTGCGAAGGCCTGGAGAAGCAAGCGGTCCGCAGAAGGATTGGCGAGCCCGAGCCGGGATGGGCGGTCCTGCGCGACATCCGGCATCAGCCTGACGAGGAGCGAATTCGCAGCGAGGGCCTTTCCGCGCCATCCGAGCACGGCCGCAGGAAGGCCGATCATCTCGAGCGCGTGCGCAACGGTGCGGGCACGCTCCATGTCGAGCCGCGCTGCCAGGATGCCGGCGCGAGCAAAATGGGACCGTGTGCGATCGACCTGCGCGACGAGATCGCGCCCGACGGGCCCCGATGCATAGTCGCGTTCGGCATGGACGATGATGGTGTCGCCGCTTGGAACCTCGATGGCGGTCGCGACGCCGAAGCCATAGCCGCGCGGGATGAAGAAGTCGCGATAGATCGGGTCCTGCGCCATTTCCTGCATCGTGAAGACGTCGGCATCGGTCGCAAAACCGGGATGCTGCAGCGCTAACAGACGTTTGGTCCGCTCATTGGACGCTCCGGAATAAAGGCTGAGGAAATCGAGCCAGAGCTGTTCAAAGGCGGGCGAGGAGTTGATGAAGCGCATCTCGTCGCCCCGCACAGTGCAAAGCACCGCATCCTTCGCGCTGCAGATATCGGCGAATTTGGCGAGCACGGAAGGCCAGAGGCTTGGCACAAGGGCTGCCTCGTATACGGCATCGATCAGCTGATGCTCGCGTGGATCGCTCATTCCACCCTCCGGTCCTGACCGATCATCGGCTGATACCGCGCTGATACAGCAATACAACAATAGTTCAGGGCGCTTTGACCGTCAGCCGGCCCCGCCGCCGCAATGGCGGGAGGTCGATGTCGAGCGGCTTTCGAGCCTCTGGGCTCGGGCGCTTAACCGGCGACCGATCGAAGCTGTACGACGAGGGCAGCAAGATCCGCGTCATTCAGCACCGCACCCGGCCGTTCGACGATCCGTGTCACCAAACCGGCATGGGTCGCGAGCGTGAGGTCAAGGGTCGGGCGCGTCAGAGCTTCCAGCCAGAAGCCGATCATGCGGCCGCCGTTATGGCAGCCCGTTCCTTCACGAGGCGCGTTATGCCAGCGAAGTCGAGCTTGCCGGATCCGAGCACGGGCACCGCGGACACGACCATCACTTCAGCAGGAACCATGAGCTCGGAAGCACCCTTCGACTTCGCGAAGACCTGGAACTCACCCCTGGTCGCGCCTTGCCTTTGGGTCACAAGGACCAGCCGTTCTCCCTTTCGGGCATCGGGGAGGCTGGCCACGGCAGAGAGTGCGTCAGGCCAGAGCTCCGCGGCCATGGTTTCGATTGCCGCAAGCGACACCATCTCGCCGGCGATCTTGGCGAAACGCTTGGCGCGCCCCTTGATCGTGACAAAGCCATCGCTGTCGATCGTGACGATGTCTCCCGTGTCATGCCAGCCTCCGGCCGGAGGCTCCAGCACGCCTGGGTTCTCGGCGCGCAGATAACCCAGCATGATATTGGGACCGCGAACATGAAGGCGCCCGCCTTCGTCGACCCCAGGTACCGGTTCAAGGCGGGCTTCCATGCCCGGCATGATGCGGCCAACCGTCCCGAAGCGATTGAACATCGGCGTGTTGATCGCCAGCACCGGTGCGGTCTCGGTGACGCCGTAGCCTTCAAGGATGCGCAGCCCGAACTTCTCCATATATGTCCGCCGCGTCGATTCCTTCACCGGCTCGGCGCCGGCGAGGACATAGCGCAACGAGCGCAGGTCGTAGGGATGCGCTGCTCGTGCATATCCGGTCAGGAAGGTATCGGTGCCGAACAGGATCGTCGCATTCGAGCCGTAGACGAGCTCGGGCACCAGTCTGTAGTGGAGCGGCGACGGATAGAGATAGACCGGCACTCCCGAGACCAACGGCAGGACGAGCCCGACTGTGAGGCCGAAGGAATGGAACACCGGCAAGATGTTGAAGACCTTGTCGCGGCGGCCGAAATCGATGCGCGCCGCCGCCTGGGCGGCATTGGCAAGCATATTGGCGTTTGAGAGCACGACTCCCTTCGGAGTTCCTTCCGAGCCCGAGGTGAAGAGGATCGCGGCCCGGTCCTGTCCCGTCGTCGGCGTGATTGCGCTTTCATGCGACCACAGGCCCTTGAACTTGTCGGCCAGGCTCACGGTCGTGCGAACGTCCTCGAGATAGAGGATCCTGACGTCGGCCTGGAGAGCCTCGATCAGGCCACCCATCCACCCCTTCTCGACGAAGGCCCGAGACGTCACGATCGCCTTGATTTCGGCGGCTTTGCAGGCCGCCGCGATGTTGGTGGCTCCCGCCGTGAAATTGATCATCGCCGGAACACGGCCAGCCGACATCAGCCCGAGCAGCGTGACTGCGGCGCCGTTGGCGTTGGGCAGCATGACGCCGACAGCGTCACCCTTGTTCGCTAGAGGTGCGAGCTTGCGACCGATGACATTGGCTCCAACGAGCAAGCGCTTGTAGGTAAGGCCTCCAGTCAACGGATCTTCGACCGCAACGCGCCCCTTGCCATGGGTTCTTGCGGCCTCGACGACGGCGTCGAAGACACTGCGATCGATGCGGCTGGTGCGGAAGATCAGCTCCGACATGATCTGATAGAGCGCTGCACCGGCTGCCTGACGGCGAGCCTTGCCCTTCAGCTCTGGTTGAACGGTCAGCGATACCGGCTCCAGGATGGTCACGCGAACCTTCGGGAACCAGCGCCGGCGAACCTGGTCGCGCGAGAGCCGCGAGAACACGGTCGCCTCCAGCCCGTCGATGCGCACGGGGACAACCATCGCCCCTGACTTTTCGGCGATCATCGCTGCGCCGTCGTAAACCTTCATCAGGCTTCCCGTGACTGTGAGCCGACCTTCGGGGAAGATGATCAGGCTCTCGCCGCTCTTCACCGCATTGATCAGCGAACGCGTTGCCAATGGGCGCGTCGGATCGAGCGGCATTGCGCGGGTCAGCAGCAGGAACGGCTTTACCCACCAACGCTGGGCAATGCCGTGGTCGATCGCGAAGACCGGATCCTTGTCGAGGATGGACAGCGCCAGCGCCGCATCCAGGAAGCTGACATGGTTCAGTGCGATGATGGCGTTCGGGCCAGCCTTGGCGACGTTCTCCTGGCCGACGACCTCGAGGCGATAGAAGGCGCGCAGCAGGATCGACAGGACGTCACGCAGCGGATTGGTCGGCAGAACCTTGAAGATCCAGACTGCCGCGGCAATCGTTGCGAGCCCGAAGATCAGGAACAGCTGCGACAAGGTCATCCCAGCGGCCTGGAGCAGCGCCACAATGACGGCGCCTGTCACCATGAAAGCGGCGTTCAGAACGTTGACGGCAGCGATGACGCGCGCTCGCTTTTCTGCCGGCGACCAGCTCTGCGTTGCAGCGAAAGCGGGCACGATGAAGACGCCGCCTGCGATGGCGAGGCCAGTGAGATCAATGCCGACCCGCCAACCGATCGAGTTTGCGAAGAAGGCAGCCGCATTCAGCGGAGGCTGATGAGGCACCGCGCCCGAGACCGCCCAACCGAGATCGAGCGCGAACAACCCCATGACAACGCAAGCGACGGGAACAGGGAGCAGAACGATGCGCCCGCTGGACAGGAACGACCCGATACCGGAGCCGACCGCGATCGCGATCGCAAACATGCCGAGATAGATGCTGACGACGAGTTCCGTCCCGCCCAGACCATTCTTCACCAGGGAAGGCAGCAGCGACATCGTCACCGCGCCGACGAGCCAGAAGATCGAGACCATGACGCCGGTGCGCCACAGACGGGGATCTCCCCACAGGTCGATGAGAAGGTCGCGCGTCGAGCGCAGGATATTTCGATCCACGACCAGATCAGGTGCCCCTGCCCCTGTCCTGGGGATGAACAGCGTCGCCGCCCAGCACAGTCCGGCGAAGACCAGGATCAGTGCGGAGAGAGAGGCTGCGTCGCCTCCTTCGCGCGCCGTAAGCCCCCCGGCGATGGTTCCAAGCAGGATGGCGATGAATGTGGCGCCCTCGATCAGCGCGTTGCCTGCCGGCAGCTCCTCGCGCTTCAGGTGGTCGGGCAGAATGCCGTATTTGATCGGTCCGAAAAGCGCAGCAATGACGCCGAACAGAAACAGCGCTGCAAACAGCACGGGCACCGAGTGGAGCGTAAACCCGAGGACCGCAACGCCTGCCGCCCCAATTTCAGCGAGCTTCAGGCGTTGAGCGATCAGTGCCTTGTCGAAACGATCCGCAATTTGACCGCCAAGTCCGGAGAGGAAAAAGAACGGCGCGATGAACAGGCCCCCGGCCAGAGTCACCAGAGCCTCGCCATGCGAGCCCTGCAGCTTGTATAGGATGATGAATACGAGTGCGTTCTTCAGGAAGTTGTCGTTGAAGGCTGAGAAGAACTGTGCCCAGAACAAAGGCGCAAAGCGCCTCTTTAGCAACAATGACTCGGTCATAGCGAACACTCTGGAACGGGGAGGTCACATTGCACGACTGCTGGAGAACGATTCGTTTTCAATCGGTCGCGCCATGAATCTCGGTTAAAACTGGGTTCTCCGAAACGGGATGCTTGGGATCCTGGACGTCATGAAGCCTTTCCGCTGGTGTCCATCAGCAGGCGTTCGGTCCGAGCATCTTCGATCCGATTTACGAGTTTTGCGGCCTCGTGCATGTCGCGAACGGTCTTGGTCATGGTGATGCTGGTCTGGACCAGCATGAGCACACCCATGGCAAGGTAGCCCCTGGCCACCAGTCGAGCGGCAGAAACATGATGCCGACACCGACCATGGTGGCCGCGGCGACGAACGATGCGTAAGTGAAGGTAACCCAGGCGCCGCTATGGGGCTGTGAAGTCTGGTTCATCGAAATCTCCCACTGCTTCGATCGTATGATCGGGTGTCGATCAGCCTTCCGGCCTCAGCTTCGCCTGGAGCCGCGCCAGCACATCGTTGGCGGTCGGATTCAAGCGGGGGCCGAAGCCCTTGGCGGCGAGCCTTTCGGTGATCGAGGCGGTGGAATGATCGATCTGGTCGAGAGCCGCATCGGCCTCGACTGCGGCGACCTGCCGCTCGCGGAGACCTTTCAGGGTTTTCTCCGCATCGCCGATGCTTGCCTCGAAGGGCGCTGACGGTTCGAGGCGCCCGCGGCGCAGGAGGCTTGTCGCGTCGGACACTTGGGCGAGGCGACGCCCGCGCTGGAGTTCTGCAAGGCGCACCTGATCCTTCTGGACGCGGCGGCGCCGGGCGCTGATCTCAGTCGAGAACAGAGCCAAGGCTGCGCTGGACGCCCCACGATCAGCTTCCAGTGCTGCGATTGCGTCAGCGCCTTCGTGGGCCATGCCATTGTCTCCGGACTTCAGGGCCTCTGCCACCCGGCTTTCGAGGTCTGCAATCTGCTTTCCGGTTACCGTAGACCTCTCTGTTTCCTGCTTCTCCTGCGCGATCGCCACGGCAAGCGACCGCTTGACCCGTTCAAGCGCGGCGACGCCATCCCGGATCTGTTGATCGAGAATGAGGAGCGCGTTGCGTGCGGTGAATTGCTCGGTGGATGCCGCGGCCTGACCGCGCAATAGGGTCACAAACGCTTTGAACATCGTCGATCTCCTGCTATGAACATTGTTCACAGTTCTGTTGTAACGCTGCCATGAACAGTGTTCAAGTATTATTTTGAACGCCGTTCACGGGACATTCCGAGGTGCCGATGACCCCGACTGAGGCCCGACGAGAGAGACTGCGCGCGCTGCTGATCGAGGCGGCAGAGCGGGCCATTGCCGACAAGGGGCTCGCCGGGCTGAAAGCGCGGGAGCTCGCCCATGAGATTGGGTGCTCGCTGGGTGCGATCTACAATCTTGTCCAGGATCTCGACGAGCTCGTGCTCCGGGTGGGCTCCCGGACACTGTCCCGCCTGGATGACGCTCTCAGCGAGGCGGCAGCTCGCTCACCGGCTGGAACGGATAGTGCCATCAGTACACTGGTTGCCGTTGCGCTGGCCTATAGCAGCTTCGCGCGGGACAACCTCAATCTCTGGCGGACGCTGTTCGAGCATCGCATGACGGGCGGGGGCGAGGTCCCCGAATGGGCCGTCGCAGAGCAGTTGCAGATGTTCCGGCATATCACCGGGCCGCTGGAGATTCTGCTTCCGGACGCGGCGGAGCGCAATCTGCTGACCCGGACATTGTTCTCGGCCGTGCATGGTGTGGTGGCCATCGGCCTGGAAGACAAGCTCGTGGCTGTCCCGCGCCGGCAGCTCGATCAGCAGATTGAGATCCTGGTCCGTCTGATCGGGGAGGGGCTGCTTCGCACGCCCAACGTGAAAGCGCTCTTCTTTCAACGAGAATGACGGCAGGGTTGGACTCGCGGCGGTTGCTCATCATCGAGCAGACGTGCGCGAACCTCGCGCGGGAAGCGGTCGTCCCGTCGTTCAAACCTATGATGTATCAGTGCCGGGTGAGGGGCCGGATTTCCTGATCGCTGATTGCGCCGAAGCAGATGGTTCCTCGCCTCAAGGGGCAGCGTTGGGCCAGATTCTACCTGACCCCAATCGCAGCCAGAAACGATCTGCTCGCGCTCGGAGCCCTTCTTGGTCGAAGGGGTCTGCGATGTCCTGTGCAGACGGATGGCCGGGTTGCTCACCGTGTTCATGCGTCTTCGCGCGGAACGGGATGCGTCCCTACGGCGTCGAAGGCCGGGCAGGCGGCTTGCCCACGCCGGTCAGCAGCGGACCAGTTGCGGCTTCGCACTGACCGGGTCCTGCTCCTCCTCGCTGACGATGCGCCAGAATTGCTCCACGACCGGACGGGAATTCGACAGGGATCGGTAGAGCCGGATATCGACCTTCAGGTCCCAGCTGGAATCGGCGGCGCGCACGAGTTGGCCGCTGGCAAGATCGAGCCGCACGATGCTCTCCGGTATCCAGGCCAGTCCCCAGCCGGCCAAAGCCATCGCTTTCAGGCCTTCGGACATCGTGTTCTCGTGGATCGTGATGCGTTCGAGCGCTCTTCGCGCGAACAGATCCGCCAGCACGTGATGGAAGAACGATCCGGCGCCGTAAGCGAGGTGCCGCGCCGGGGTTGCTCCCGGCTCGATCCGGTGAAGCGGGCGACCGTTGGCGTCGGGGGCCGAAACCGGGATGACGTGCTCGTCGCCCAATCGCATATGGATGATGTCGCTATCGCCGATGAAAACCGGCACCGCGCTATGCGAATAGATCAGCAGAAAATCGCTGCCGCCTTCCCGTAGCGAGGTCACTAGGGAATCGATCCCGTTATTGTCGGCGCTCACTCTCGTGCGGAGCCCGCCGAAGCGGGGCTCGATGCGCCGCAGCCATTGCGGGAAAAAGGTCAGCGACAGCGTGTGGAGCGCCGCGAAGGACAGGGTGTTTGCACGCAGACCCTGCTTCTCCCGCAGCTTATCCCTGGCGCGATACAGATCCTGCAACAGCTCCTGTGCGGTCCCGCGGAAATTCTCGCCGGCCGAGGTCAGCCGGACCGGATAGGAGGCCCGATCGATCAGGGGCAAGCCGACCCAGTCCTCGAGCTGCCTGATGCGGCGGCTGAAGGCCGACTGGGTGACATGGCGTTCGGCCGCGGAACGGGAGAAGCTTGCCGTGCTCGCAAGGCTGAGGAAATCCTCCAACCATTTGACCTCCATGGCGTCCTCCCTAGCGCAATAGGGTCGCAGCGCTCGGCCGCGTCCGGGGCGATGCCGCGTCGACAGCCGCCTCCCTCCGCCGCAAGGCCGGGCTAGTCCACATCGAGGCCGACCAGCGCGCGATCGTAGCCGGCACTGGCTGCGATGAGCCTCTGCGTGTAGCCGCTATGGGCGCGCGCCGACATCAGGTCGGCAACGCCGAGCTCCTCGATCAGCTTGCCCTGGTTCATCACGGCGAGCCGGTTGCACAGATTGGCGACCACGGGCAGGTCGTGGCTGACGAGGACGCAGGTGAGCCCCTGTTCGACCTGGATGTCGCGGAGCAGGTTGAGAACCTCGGCCTGGACGGAGACGTCGAGGGCCGAGGTCGGTTCGTCGAGAAACAGGATGCGGGGCTCGAGGATGAGAGCCCGCGCGATCGCCACGCGTTGGCGCTGGCCGCCCGAGAGCTGGTGCGGGTAGCGGTAGCGGTAGCTCTCGCCAAGACCGACCTGGGCAAGCACGCGGGAGACGCGCGGGCCGATGCCGGCGATGCCGTGCACCACCAGCGGCTCCGAGAGAATGGTGTTGACGGTGTGCCGTGGGTGCAGGGAGCCGTAGGGATCCTGGAACACCATCTGGGCCATCCGGTAGAACGCGAGATCGCGCACCGGTCCCACGGTCTTGCCGGCGATTCTGATGGTACCCGACCATTGCCGGTTGAGGCCGGCGAGGCACCGCAGGATCGTCGTCTTGCCGCAGCCGGACTCGCCCACGAGCCCATAGACGGTCGCTTCGGGAATCGAGAAGGAGACGTCGTCGACGGCGACGGACTGGTTTTCACCCGCGCCGAAGGCGACGCGCAAATGGCTGACTTCGATCATGCTTCCGCCGGAATGGGTTCGTTGCGCCAGGACGGGTCGCGCTCCAGCACCCGCAGGCGCTTATGGCCGTCCTCGAGCCGGGGCAGTGAGGCCAGCAGCCCCCGCGTATAGGGATGTTTCGCCTGGTGAAGGTCCGCGGCGGGGCATCGCTCCACGATGCGCCCGGCATACATGATCAGGACCTCGTCGCAGAAGGTCGAGACCAGGTTGAGGTCATGGCTGATGAACATCAGGCCGATGCCGCGGGTGGTGACGAGCTCGTCGAGAATGGCCAGGACCTGGAGCCGGACGGTGACGTCGAGCGCCGAGGTCGGCTCATCCGCGATGATCAGCTCGGGCTCGGGAATGAGCATCATCGCGATCATGATGCGCTGGCCCATCCCGCCCGAGACCTCGTGCGGGTAGAGCGCGAAGACGCGCTTGGGATCGCGGATGCGGACCGCCGCCAGCATCTCGAGCGCCCGCTCGTTCGCCTCGGCGCGGGAGGCGCGATGATGCACGCGAAAGGCTTCGGCGATCTGATGCCCCACCCGCATGACCGGATTGAGCGAGTATTTCGGATCCTGCAGGATCATCGAGACGCGCTTGCCGCGGATGCCGAGCATCTCGTTTTCGTTCAGGCCTGCGAGCTCGGTCTCGCCCAGTCTCATGGACTTGACGGTGGAGGTCGCTCCCGACGGCAACAGGTTGAGGATCGCCCGCCCGGTCATCGACTTGCCGGAACCGGACTCGCCGACGATGCCGACCTTGTTCCGGCCGACCTCGAAGCTGATGCCGCGCACGGCCTCCACCAGGCCGCGCGGGCCGGGAAAGCCGACGCGCAGGTCCTCGACCGTGAGGATGGGGCTCTTTGTGGTCCCGGACATCGTCCTCTCCCTCACGAGCGCGGGTTCAGCATGTCGCGCAACCCGTCTCCGAACAGGTTGAAGGCGAGGCTGACGGTCAGGATGGCCAGGCCGGGCATGGCGGCGAGATACCAGTGCTCGAGCAGGTATTGTCTCGCCGTCGAGAGCATGGCGCCCCATTCCGGCGTGGGGGGCTGGGCGCCCAGGCCGAGGAAGCCGAGGCCGGCCGCGGTCAACGCGACGCTGGCCATGCTCAGCGTCACCCGCACGACGACCGAGGGCAGGCACATCGGCATGACGTGCTTGAAGATGATCCGCGGTGTCGACGCTCCCATGACGCGGACGGCATCGACATAGTCGCTGGAGCGGATCGTCAGGGTTTCCGCCCTGGCGAGACGGGCGATCCCCGGCCAGGAAGAGAGCGCGATGGCGATGATCGCATTGTCCAGGCTCGGGCCCAGAGCGGAGACGAAGGCCAGCGCCAGGATCAGGCTCGGGAAGGACAGGAAGATGTCGGTGATCCGCATCAGCACCGCCTCGACCCAGCCTCCGAGATAACCGGCCGTCGCCCCGATGCACAGGCCGATCGGCCCGACGATCACGGCAACGAGGCCGACGATGTAGAGCGTGGTGCGGGCGCCATAGACGATGCGGCTGAAGACGTCCCGGCCGAGCTCGTCCGTTCCGAGCCAATGCGCGGCGCTCGGGCGCTGAAGCCGGTCGGCCAGGACCTGGTCGAAGGGCGAATGGGTGGCGATCCACGGCGCCATCAGCGCGACCAGCCCGATCCCCAGCAGGACGACCACGCCGATGACGGCGAGGGGATTCGCGGCCAGGCGCAGCCAGGCGAGGTAGAAGCTCTGCATCCAGGCCTGGAAGCCCGATTGCGGCGCCTCGACGAGAAGCCAGGATCGCAACGAAGCGTTGCGCTCGAAGGAATGAGCCGTCATCGGGTGCGCGGATCCAGGAAGCGGTAAAGGAGATCGGTGATCAGGTTCAGGCAGATGAAGACCAGCCCCACGATCAATGTGCAGGCGAGAACGGCGTTCATGTCGCCGATCATCAGGGCGGTCGTCAGGTACTGACCGAAGCCGGGCCAGGCGAAGACCGTTTCGGTGAGCACTGCCCCTTCGAGCAGCCCGCCATAGGAAATCGCAATGACCGTGGCGAGCTGGACCAGCACGTTGCGGAAAGCATGACCCCAGACCACGCGCCGCCGCGAGAGCCCTTTGACCCGCGCCGTGGTGACGTATTCCTGGCTCAGCTGATCGAGCATGAAGCTCCGGGTCATGCGGCTGATATAGGCCATCGAGGAATAGCCGAGCAGGAGAGCCGGCAGGATGATGTGCCGCGCGGCGCTGACGAACACGTCCCAGTCGCCCGCCAGCGCCGAATCGACGAGCAGCAGCCCCGTCCGCTTCGGCACGGCGTCGAGATAGAAGATGTCGACCCGACCGGAGCCGCCGACCCAGCCGAGCCAGGCATAGAAGACGATCAGCCCCATCAGGCCGAGCCAGAAGATCGGGACGGAATGGCCGATCAGCGACAGCAGCCGCACGGCGTGGTCGATCGGTTTTCCCCGATAGACTGCAGCGGCGACGCCGAAGGGGATGCCGAGCCCGCTGCCGATCACGATGGCGACGGTAGCAAGCTCGACCGTCGCGGGAATGACATGCCTGAGATCGTCGGCGACAGGATTGCCGGTGAAGATCGCCCGCCCGAAATTGCCGCTCAGCATGTCGCGCAGGAACATGACGAACTGGATGTAGAGCGGCTGGTCGAGCCCGAGCTTTGTGCGAACGTTCTCGTAGACGCTGGCATCGGCCTTCTCGCCGACGACGGCGGCGATCGGGTCGAACGGCAGCACGCGCCCGATGAAGAAGGTCAGGGCCAGCAGGCCCAGCAGGGTGAGCGCGACGGAGAGCCCGCCGCGCAGGGCCGGCGCTGCCCAGCGGGGCAGGCGCAGGCGGGTGTTTCGCCGGGGCGCGAGATCGGTGAGGGAGCTCACGCCTCACTCCTTCTCGATCGTGTCGTAGAACAGCTCCGCGCCGTTATATTCGAAGCGCTTGACCCGCTTGTGCAGGGCCATCGCGCCGAGCCGCTGGAAGATGCCGATGATCGGCGACTCGCGCATGTGGCGGCGCTGCAGTTCGGCATAGAGCGCCGTGCGCTTGGCGGGGTCGCGCTCGAGCTGCGCGGCTTCGACCTGCTGCTTGAACCAGGCGTCGGGCGCCCATGCGGCGCGCCAGGCGAGGAAATTGGTCGCCTTGGCGGCATCGCTGTTGTCGGGGTTATACGCCATCCGCAGCGCCATATCGTTGGCATCGGGATAATCGTAATCATAGACCGCCATCAGCATCTGGAAGTCGCGGCTGCGCATCAGCGTGTAGAGCTGCGCCGTCGCCATGGTGCGAATATCCAGCGTGACGCCGACCTTCGCGGCATTCTGCTGGAAGTTCTGCGCAAGATCCGGAAACGGGTAGTTCGTCATCGTCAGGACGGTCTTCTTGAAGCCGTCGCCATAGCCTGCCTCGGTGAGGAGGGCCTTTGCCTTGGCGATATCCAGCCGATAGGGGTCCTCGCCCTTCGGCAGAGCCCCGAACACGCCGGCCGGCACGAAGCTCTGGCGGATTTCGGCGCGCCCCTTCTGCACGGTCTCCCTCAGTCCCTGATAGTCGATCAGGTGGCGAAAGGCCTCGATGACCTTCGGGTTGCTGAGGATCGGGTCCTTCTGGTTCAGCGCGAGATAGACGCTGTCGAGGCGCGGCTGAAACTGAAAGCGCAGTTCCGGATTGGCCACCATGGCCGCCAGCGACGAGGCTTCGACCGACTTGGCGTAGTCGATGTCGTTCTTCTCGAGCAGGAGCCTCTGCGCGCCGGGTTCCGGCACATGCCGCACGATGATCCGCTTCATCGCTGGCGCGCCCTTCCAATAGGTCGGGTTGGCTTCCAGGATCGCGACCTCCTGGGCTCGCAGCGTGTTCAGGCGGTAGGGGCCATAGCAGGCGACATTCGTGTTCAGCCAGCCGGCGCCGAGATCGCCGTCCTTCTCGCGCGCCATGATCGTGTCGCGGTCGAGGGCCGACCCCATGCGGTGGTTGGTGAAGGCAAAGGGCGTCACCGAGGGCGCCAGATCCTTGGCCAGGGTGATGACGAGCGTATGGTCGTCCGGCGTTGCGATCTGGTCCTGCGAGGTGAGCCCCCAGTCGCGCATCAGGCTCGCGCTGACCAGGTTGAGCTTGATCGACCGGCGCATGGCCCAGGCGATGCTCGACGAGGTGACGGGATTGCCAGACGGGAAAACCATGCCGCGCCGCAGCGAGAACGTCCAGGTCTTCCCGTCCGGGGAGCTCGACCATGTCTCGGCGATGCCGGCGACGACTTTCGAAGGATCCTTGTGATCCAGCGAGAGCAGCGGCGTGCACATCTGCCGCAACAATTCGTTGGGAAACGACTCGTTGGCTGCAGCCGGATCGAACGTGATGAAGGTGGTGAGGTCGCTCGCCATGACGAATACGTCCTTGGGCGTCGCGGCCTGTCCCGGTGCCACGGCAAGGCCGAGCAGGAACGAGCCCGCGAGAGCGGCTCGGGTCAATCTGCGTAACATAGCGAACGCTCCCCATGCGGATCGACATCAGCGGAAGGGCCGCCTCGATCACGATATTCTTGAGAGCAGGATGTTTGAAAAGACGGATGGTATCAAGATAACAGTTATGAGTTAATTGCATAAACTCAATACATTTTCGAATACATTGCGATAAGTACTCGATGAATCCGAATATAGACGAGCTCACTTGACTATCATACTGCAATATACTTCAATTTGGAAAATTATCTAGGGATGGACCGCGAATATGTCTCTGCTTGCATCGAGCGTCGCCTCTGCTGGGGATTGGATGCTGCCGTTGAAATACGCCGTTGCCGCGTCGACCCTGGCGCTGGGCCTCGCCCCTCCGGCTCAGGCGCAACCGTCAAACCCCTGGCAGGCGGTCGAGCATCCCCGGCCGGGCCGATTGCCCGTCGATCGAGAGCACCCCGGCGAGCAGTCCTGGTTCGTCCCGGTGGGCCGGGATGCGCAGGGTGCCGAGATCCTGCTGCCGGCGCGTGTGTTCAGTCCGGCCGGGCCAGGCCCGTTCCCGCTCGCGGTTGTGAGCCATGGCTCACCGGCGAATGCGGCTGCGCGCAAGACGATGGCGCCGCCCGAATACCGGGCAGGTGCGGACTGGCTGGTCTCGCGTGGCTTCATGGTCGTGCTGCCGCTGCGCCGCGGATATGGCCCGCGCGGAGGCGAATGGGCCGAGGCCTACGGTCCGTGCAGCCAGCCGGACTACGTTCGCGGCGGGCTGGCGACTGCGGATGATATCGAGAATGTCGCCCGCTATTTCGCGACCCTCCCCACGATCCGGGCCGACCGCATCCTGCTCGTGGGCCAATCGGCCGGGGGCTGGGGCTCGCTGGCCGCGGCGAGCCGCAGCCCGGCGAGCGTGCGCGCCGTCATCAATTTCGCCGGTGGTCGCGGTGGCTATGCCGGCGGCCGGCCGAACCAGAATTGCGCGCCGGACAGCCTTGTCGACGCAGCGGCAACCTTCGGCCGTTCATCGAAGATCCCGACCCTGTGGATCTACACCCGGAACGATCGCTTCTTCGACAGCGCCCTGACCGCCCACATGGCAGGCGCCTATCGCTCCGCCGGCGGCGATGCCGAGTATCATCTCCTGGATGCGTTCGGAGAAGACGGGCACAGGCTGTTCCCGACGCCGGAGGGCCGTGCACTCTGGCAGCCCTATGCCGACCGATTCCTCGATCGCATCTGGGGAGCGAGCGCAAGGCCCTGATGCGACGATTGGAGCGCAAGCCAGATGCTGTGCCCGCGCTTGTGACGGCGCAGTCAAACGCGAGCATCGCGTCGCTCGGTTAAAACGATGGCGGTGTGCAGGCGCTCACAACTTCGCAAGCAACCGGTCCCACGCATCTGAACCGATGCGGCCTTCTGCTGTCGAAATAATACGCATCGCCCGGCCCCAGTATTCGGCGCTCGTCTTCGACGGTGACCTCCAGCCGGCCAACGAGGACAATTCCGCCCTCTTCCCCATCATGGGCGAGCAGTACACGGCCTGTATCGGTCCCTGGTTCGTAGCGTTCTTTCAGGATTTGAAGCGCTCGACCGAACAGGCTCTCGCCGACTTGCCGGAACGAAATCCCGCCCTTGCCGATCTCGACCAGTTCACTGGCTTGATAGAAGATTTGTTGCGGCCTATCAGGCTCCATTGAGAAGAATTCGCTGAGACCAATGGGGATTCCATCGAGAATTCGCTTCAGAACTCCAACGGATGGGCTAATGGAGTTCGATTCGATCAGTGATATTGAAGAATTGGCTATGCCGACACGTCTTGCGAGCGTGCGCTGCGATAAATTGTATTTCTGTCGGATAAAACGAAGGCGAGCGCCTACGTCCACGGTCACTGCGCTTTCCTCCTCGATGTCGCTAAGCTCCGCTTCGTCCAAGGCGATCCTCGATAGGTCTTCATCGCGCGTGTTTGCCCAGAGGAATACGTCCCCTCAGTCCGAGGCGAAGGGCACAAGTTTTCAGTCAACGGGGGCGCCAACCGGCCTGAAAAAGCCGATCTTCATCTCAGAGCGCACGGACATGGCGCAGTTGCGCTCCACTCTTGGCGTCCGCCAATCGCTGTTCCTCCTGTTCAATATCCGCATCACAATATCAATGCACCATTATAAATCAGCTCCTTATGGTTCGCCTGAAACAGACTTGTTGGCAATCACGGAACGTGGCTTGTGGTCGATAGACAAGGGAGCACGCCATGACCGCAAACACTCCGCCAGCCTCATTGCAGAACGCCCGTTCGCTCGACAGCTACTGGATGCCCTTTACCGCCAACCGGCAGTTCAAGGCCGCGCCGCGGCTGCTGGCCTCGGCTCAGGGCATGCACTACACCACCGATGATGGTCGCAAGGTGGTCGACGGCACGGCCGGGCTCTGGTGCGTCAATGCCGGACATGGCCGTCGCCAGATCACGGAAGCGGTCGAGCGCCAGCTTTCGACGCTCGATTATGCGCCGTCCTTCCAGATGGGGCACACGATCGCCTTCGACTTCGCCGAGCGACTCGCAGCCCTGGCGCCCGGGGCGGGAGACGCCAAGCTCGACCGCGTCTTCTTCACCGGCTCGGGTTCGGAATCGGTCGACACGGCTCTTAAGATCGCCATCGCCTATCAGCGCGCGATCGGGCAGGGGACGCGCACCCGCCTGATCGGCCGCGAGCGTGGCTATCACGGCGTCGGCTTCGGCGGCATTTCCGTCGGCGGGCTGGTCAATAACCGGCGCGTCTTCCCGCAGCTTCCGGGCAGCGATCATTTGCGCCATACGCATGATCTTGCCCGCAATGCCTATACGAAGGGGCTCCCGGAGCACGGCGCCGAACTTGCCGATGATCTGGAGCGCCTGGTCGCGCTGCATGGCGCGGAAACGATCGCGGCGGTGATCGTGGAGCCCGTCGCAGGCTCGACCGGCGTTCTGTTGCCGCCGAAGGGCTATCTGCAGCGCCTGCGCGAGATTGCAACGCGTCACGGCATCCTGCTGATCTTCGACGAGGTCATCACGGGGTTCGGCCGTCTCGGTATGCCCTTTGCGGCCGACTATTTCGGCGTGGTGCCGGATATCATGACGACGGCCAAGGGCCTGACCAATGGTGCGGTGCCGATGGGGGCCGTCTTCGCCAGCCGCAAGGTGCATGATGCGCTGATGACCGGTCCGGAGGCAGCAATCGAGCTGTTCCATGGCTATACTTATTCCGGCCACCCGATCGCCTGCGCCGCTGGTCTCGCGACGCTCGACATCTATGCCGAAGAGGGGCTCCTGACGCGTGCCGCGGAGCTCGCGGCGAAATGGCAGGAGGCGATGCACAGCCTCAGGGGCGCTCCCCATGTCATCGATATCCGCACCATCGGTCTCGTCGTCGGCATCGAGCTCGAATCGCGCGCTGGAGCGATCGGGGCGCGGGCCTATGACATCTTCGTCGACTGCTTCGAGAAGGGGCTGCTGATCCGTGTC
Organism: Allobosea sp. 2KB_26; assembly: GCF_052115715.1. NCBI lineage: Bacteria > Pseudomonadati > Pseudomonadota > Alphaproteobacteria > Hyphomicrobiales > Alloboseaceae > Allobosea > Allobosea sp. 2KB_26. The sequence continues at coordinate 1,323,486 of NZ_JBFRHE010000001.1, read as the reverse complement.
ACCGGCGACATTATCGCTCTGTCGCCACCGCTGATCGTCGAGCCCGGGCAGATCGACGACATGGTGTCGCTGCTCGGCGAAGCGCTGAAGCGCGCAGCCTAGCCAGCCCAGCGGACCGACCGCCGGCCGGCGCATCCGGCCGATGCAATCCTGTGCATTGCGAGGCCTGTCCCCGCGGTGCCAGCTTGGCCTCCTGTCAATCTGGCTGACGAGACGCGGCCCTTGCGCCGCGTCATGCCAATGGAGGGGCCTGCCTTGAGCGAACCTTGCGATCTCAGTGCCGTCGAGGCGCGCGCCCTGATCGGGGCGAAGTCCCTCTCCGCCGGCGAGTTGCTGGAAAGCTGCATCCGCCGCATCGATGCCGTCGACCCCGCCGTCAATGCGATGGTTGCGCGCGATGACGAGCGGGCGCGGGCGGCGGCGCTAAGGGCCGATGAGGCGACGATGCGCGGTGATGCGCTCGGCGCCTTGCATGGCCTGCCGGTCGGCATCAAGGATCTCGAGAATGTCGCGGGCCTGCGGACGACCTATGGCAGCCCGCTGTTTCGCGACTTCGTGCCGCCCGAGGACCAGCTGATCGTCGCCTCGGTCCGCAAGGCCGGCGCCATCATCGCAGGAAAGACAAACACGCCGGAATGGGGCGCCGGCGCCAACACGCGCAATGCCGTCTATGGCGTGACCGGCAATCCCTTCGATCCCTCGAAATCGGCGGCCGGTTCCTCCGGCGGATCCGGCGTCGTGCTGGCAACCAATATGGTGCCGATCGCGACCGGCTCGGATACGGGCGGCTCGCTGCGCAATCCTGCCGCCTTCAATGGCGTCGTCGGCTTCCGGCCGACGCCGGGGCTGGTCCCGAGCGACAAGCGACCCTTCGGCTGGAACCCGCTGAGTGTGCTGGGCCCGATGGCCAGGACCGTGCCCGACCTCTGCCTCTTGCTCTCGACCATGGTTTCGGACGACGCCTGCGATCCGCTGGCGACGACGATCTTTGGCCAGACCGTGCGCAAACCGGAGGATTTCGCGCGGCCGGCCGAGATCGACCTCGCATCGTTCAAGGTCGCGCTGACGCCCGATTTCGGCTTCGCGCCGACCGAACGGCATATCCGAGAGGTCTTTGCCGAGAAGACCGGTCTGTTCAATCACCTTTTTGCCGTGGCGGACGAGGCGACGCCCAACTGCAGCGGCACGGACGAAACCTTCGAGGTCTTGCGCTCGCTCTCCTTCCTGGCCTCGATGCATGAGCGGGTGCGGGATACGCCCGAGCTTGTCGGCCCCAACGTTCGCGCGAATGTCGAGGAGGGGCTGCGCTACAACGCGCTCGACGTCACCCAGGCGCTGAAACAGCAGACCGTGCTCTACAAGAACTGGCAGAGCTTCTTCTCGCGCTTCGACGTCATCCTGTCGCCGGCGGTGACGTTGAGCCCGCGGCCCTGGAGCGAGCTCTATCCGGCCGAAATCGACGGCAAGGCGACGCGAACCTATTTCCACTGGCTGGCATTGGCCTATGCCGTCACCGTGGTCGGTCACCCCGCGATCTCGCTGCCGGTGGGGCTCGATCGCAACGGCATGCCGTTTGGTTTGCAGATCGTCGGTCCGCGCGGCGGCGACGCCAAGGTGCTTGCCGTTGCGGCGGCCCTGGAGCGGGTGCTGGCCGGCGATCCACGAACGGCGCGACCGGTGCCGGACATCGCCGCGCTGGCGAAGGCTCAGCGCCTGAGCGACAGCCCTGGGTTCCTGGGGTTCGACTGACGCGCCATAGCCGACACACAACAACAAGAGGGGATTTCCGTTGAAGCGCCGTACATTCTTGAAGGGGGCCGTCGCAGCCGGCCTCGGCAGTCCCTCGTTGACGTCTCTCGCCCGGGCCCAGGCCGGGCGCTCCACCCTGATGAAATTCGTGCCGCAGGCCAATCTGAGCGCGCTCGACCCGATCTGGACCACGGCAACCGTGACCAATAATCACGGCTACTATGTCTTCGACACGCTCTTCGGCGCCGATATGGACTTCAAGCCGCAGCCACAAATGGCCGAAGGGCACGAGGTGCTGAACGATGGCAAGACCTGGCGCATCGCGCTTCGTGACGGTCTGGTCTTCCATGACGGCGCGCCGGTCAAGGCTGCCGATTGCGTCGCCAGCCTGAAGCGTTGGTGCCAGCGCGACCCGTACGGGCAGTTGCTGGCCAAGGTGGTCGAAAGCTGGCAGGTCGTCGACGACCGGATCTTCGAGATCAAGCTGACGCGTGCCTTCCCAACCATGCTCGAGGCGCTGGCCAAGGTCGACACGCCACCCTTCATCATGCCCGAACGGCTGGCCGTGACCGATGCCAGCAAGCAGGTGACGGAAATGGTGGGGTCGGGCCCCTACCGTTTCGTCCCGGGCGAGTATGTCTCCGGCAGCCGGGTGGTCTACGAGAAATTCGCCGGCTACAAACCGCGCTCCGAGCCGGCGAGCCGCAATGCCGGTGGCAAGACAGGCCATTTCGAGCGCATCGAATGGCAGGTCCTGCCCGATCCCGCGACGGCGGCTTCGGCCCTGATGAAGGGCGAGGTCGACTGGTGGGAACGTCCGCTGACCGATCTCCAGCCGCTGCTTGCGAGCAATCCCGAGATCAGGCGGGAGGCAACGGATACCTCCGGCCGGATGGCGATCATGCGGCTGAACCACCTGCATCCGCCCTTCAACAATCCCAAGGTGCGCCAGGCGGTTCGCATGGCTGTGAACCAGGAAGACTACATGCAGGCGACGCAGGGCGACGACACCACGCTCTGGCAAACCTGCCGCAGCCTCTGGCCGCGCGGCACGCCCTATTATACCGGGGAGCAAGAAGACCTGATGCCGCAAAGCCTGGACAAGGCGAAGGCAGCCCTGGCGACGTCCGGTTACGCCGGCGAGAAGGTCGTCATCATCAGCCCGACCGACTTCCCCGATATCGGCCCGCTCGGGCAGGTCACCGGCGAGCTGCTGCAACGCCTCGGCATGAATGTGCAGATGGCGGACAGCGACTGGGGCACGGTTGTGCAGCGTCGAGGCAATCGCGAAAGCGTCGAGAAGGGCGGCTGGAGCATCTTTCACACCACCGGCCCGGCGGTGGGCTGGAGCAACCCGGCCCTGTCGCTGCTCGTCCGTGGTCAGGGCGCCAAGGGCTGGTTCGGCTGGTGGGAGAACGAGACCGCCGAGAAACTGGCCGAGGAGTGGCTCTACGCCGCCGATGCGGCGGGCCAGAAGAAGGCTGCCGTCGCCCTCGCGCGGCTGTCGCTGGAAGAGGTCGCGACCATTCCGCTCGGCCAGTTCGTCATCCGCACGGCCTATCGCAAGAGCCTGACCGGCATGCTGCCGGGCTCTGCACCCTACCCCTGGGGCCTGCGCCGGGCCTGACCGGCGCAGCACGGGGTCGCATCAGGCGGCAGGGCCTGCTGCGACCGCCGCCGACCAGGGTGATACGAGATCGCTGCAACCTTCCGCGCCGTCTCTGTCGACGCGGATCAGGTTCGGGCAGGCGAAGTTGATCGGCAACACGCCGTGCTCGACGACCGAGACCGGCCCGGCCGCTTCCAGCGCATCGAGGACATCGTCGGGCAGGCGGCAATCGGCACTGGTCGAATCCGGCCCGGAGACATCGATGCGTGGTGCATGGGCGGCCTGGTCGACGTCCATGTCGAAATCGAGCGTCCAGGCCAGGCTCTGGTAGACGCTGGCGAGAATGCGCCGGCCGCCCGAGGCGCCCATGGCAAACCGGGGCCAGCTGCCGTCCTTCGGCGTCACCACGACCGGGCACATGTTGCAGAGGGGCCGTGCGCCGGGCGTGATCGCATTGGCGCTGCCGGGGCGCGGATCGAACCACATCATGCCGTTGTTCATCAGCACGCCGGTCTCGGGCAGAACGACGCGGCTGCCCATCGAGGAGAGCAGGGTGGTGGTGACGGCGACGAGGTTGCCCTCGCCATCGACAACGGTCAGATGCGTGGTGCAGGTGTCGGCCGGCTCCGGTGCAGCTTGCGCGGCGCCGAGACCGGAGAGGCGCTCGGCATAGGCCTCGCGCATCACCGTCGAGAGCTTTGCGAACCAGGCGGCGTTCGGGCCACCCGTCGACGGAGCCACTGCGGCCATGCCTTCGACCACCGCAGCGAGCGTCGGGGCGGCGGTCAGCCCGCCGGCGGTGTGCAGCACATGCGTGCCGCGCCAGTCGATCACCGGAGCCTGCCGGATGGTCGCCTCGCAGCCTGCAAGATCAGTCGCATCGATGACACCGCCCACGGCCGCGATGTCGGCTGCGAGTCGTCGTGCAGTTTCGCCTTCGTAGAAATCGCGCAAGCCCGCCTGGGCCAGGCGCTCCAGCGTCGCTGCAAGATTGCCGAGCCTCATGAAGCCCGGAACACCTTGATAGGGCGGTACCGGCGGCAGGCCACCGGGCAGATAGATGCGGGCGCTTTCCTCATAGAGCCGCAAGACCGAGGCCGAGGAGGCGATCTTCAGCGTCGTGTACCAGTCCTGCGCCAGCCCGCGCCTGGCGAGCGCGATCGCAGGCGCAAGGAGTTCGGAGACCGGCAGCCCGGTGCCGAAATGCTGTTTCAGCGCGGCGTAGCCGGCAACCGACGAAGGGATGCAGAAGGAGAGCGGTCCGTGGATATTGCGGTCGTCGACCACCTCCGGCCAGGTGAAGAGGTCCTTCTTCATCGCGCCGGTCAGCGGGTAGTCCTTCGGATCGGCACGGCGCGGCGCGACGGGGCCGAAATCGACGACCTGGGCTCGCGATTCACCGGCCTTCAGCACGACCGCGAAGCCGATACCGCCGAGACCGCTGTTCCAGGGTTCGACCGCGGCGAGCGCGAAGCAGGCCGCGACGGCAGCGTCTGCGGCATTGCCGCCGGCGTCCAGGATGGCCGCGCCGGCTTCGGCGGCCTCGCGGTTCTGCGAGACGACGATGCCGTTCTTTCCGCGCGCCGAGGGCTTGGTCAGGTTCCAGTTCTGCGTCCGGTAGACTTTTTCACGCGCGCTCTTGGCCACGGCCATGTATCCAACTCCCCCTTGTTCGGTTCAGCCATGCTTCCACGATTCCGTGATGTGGCGGAAGGCTGGCAAAGCAGGCCCGCCCTGCGGTCGGCTCGGGGGCGGCCCGGCTGCGGCGGTCGGGGTCGCGACCTCAGGTTGAGGATGTCGCAGCAAATGGCTGGCGCAATGCGTGCGAGGCATTAATCTCGGAACGGATTGAACCTCCGCCGCATTCGCAGCGACAAACCTGCGAGCCGGCATGCAGGGCCCTGCGCGATGCATACCGAGTCCGACGAAGACCTCGTCAAGCGGATCGCCTCCGGCGACCGGCTCGCCATGAAGGTGCTGTTCTCGCGGCATCAGGTGCATGTCTATCGTTTCGCGCTGCGGCTCGTGCGCGATGAGACGGTTGCGGAGGATGTGATCAGTGACGTCTTCATGGATCTCTGGCGGCAGGCGGACCGGTTCGAGGCGCGGGCCAGCGTCACGACCTGGCTCCTCGCCATCACCCGCAACAAGGCCTATTCGCTGCTGCGCAAGCGGCGCGAGGCCGGCCTCGACGACGATTTCGCCGAAACCATCGAGGACGAGGCCGACGATCCTGAGATCGTGCTGCAGAAGCAGGACAAGGGTCTCGCCATCAGGGCCTGCCTCGGGAAACTCAGTCTCGAACACCGCGAGGTCATCGATCTCGTCTATTATCATGAGACTTCGGTGGAGGAAGTGGCACGGATCGTCGGCATCCCCGAGAACACCGTCAAGACGCGGCTCTTCCATGCTCGCAAGAAGCTGGGCGACCTGCTCAAGGCCGCAGGCATCGATCGGGGCTGGCCATGACCGTTCTCATATGCCTGCTCGGTCCGCCCAATCGGGAGGTGCGCCATGACTGACAGCATCGCGACCGATCCGAGGCGCGGCGAACTCGAAGAGCTGCTGCCCTTCTACGCCAACGACCGCATCTCGGCAGAAGACAAGGCGCGCGTCGAGACGGCGCTGGCGACCGATCCGGAACTCGCCGCGCGGCTCGAGATCATCCGCGAGGACATGGCGGAGACGATCCTGCTCAATGAGAGCCTGGGCGCCCCTTCGCCACGCGCCCTCGACCGCCTGATGGCCGGCATCGAGGCCGAGCCGCAGCAGGCGCCGCTTCTGGCACGGGCCCGCGGCGGCTTCCTGAGCTGGCTCGGCCAATGGCTGGCGGCGCTGCCACCGCGAAAGCTCGCCTATGCCAGCGCCGCGGCTCTGGCCCTGATCGCAATTCAGGGCGTAGCGTTGACAGGCCTTGCCCTGCACGGTGGCGGGGCTGGGTTCCGTACCGCGTCGGCACCGGGGACCTCGTCCTCGGAGCGCTATGTCCTGCTCAGCTTCGTACCGGATGCAAGGGCTGCCGACATCGCCGCTTTCTTCAAGCGCTACGAGGCGTCGGTGGTCGACGGTCCGCGCGCCAACGGCTTCTTCAAGGTGCGCGTCGGCGACGCGAAGCTGACGCCGGCGCAGGTCGACTCCATCGCGGCGCGGATGAAGGCCGAAGCTGCGATCATCAGTTTCGTGGCGCCGGCCCCGTAGCGGTCGCGACAAGGGGCTCGCCATGCTAACCTTGGGGGCGAAATGGGGAGTGTGCGCCGTGCCCCGTCAAACCAGCGGGTCGCATCGACATCGGGCGCCGATGGCCGGTTGCGCTGCTTTGGTCCTGCTCATCGGGCTGATCTTCCCAGCTTCCGCTCAGGATTTCAGGACCGGCGGTCAGCGCTTCGGCCAGGGCCTGAGCCAGAGGCCGCAGCCGGAAATCGATCGCGTCCCGACGACCCGGCCCTATCCCGACCAGCGTCCCGGTGGCGTCCCCGGTCGGCCCTCCCGCTATCCCGGACGCTATCCGGGCGGGGGTGGCTGGGGGCCTGCGGCCGTCGGCGTCGGCGCCGGCATCATCAGCGGGCTGATCCTGGATCAGGCGAGCCGCCGGCCTGTCATCATCGAGGATTATGATGAGGAGCCGGAGTTGCGCAGGCCGCGGCGCCAGCCGCCGGTTCGAGAGGTCGTGCCGCCCCGGACGCGGCGTGTCGCTCCTCCCGTCGCACCGCCGCCGATCCGAACCGCTCGGCCGGCCCCGCGCCAGCCGAATGTCATCGTACCGCCGGCCACCGAGCGGCGCTTGGTCAATGAGGAGATTCTGTTCGAGCTTGCACCGAATGCGCAGGCCGAGGTGGTGCTTCGCCGCTATCGCGCGACGCAGATTGCCAGCCGGCGCTTCGAGCTTGCCGGCGTCTCCATCATCCGTGCGCGTCTCGAGGGCGGCCGCAGCGCCAGGAGCGTGCTGGCCCAGATGGCGGGCGATCCACGCGTCGCCAGTGCCCAGCCGAACTATCTCTATGCGTTGCAGCAGGATGAGCCGAAGGGCGCGACCCAACCGGCGAGCGCGGATGTTGTGCCGGCACCGACAGCCAACACGGCTGACGATGCCGAGAAACCGATCATCATCCCGGATCTTCCTCCAATCCCGCCACTTGTCTCGATTGCGCCGAAGCGCGGGCTGCAGCCGCAATATGTGGTCGAGAAGCTGCATCTCGACGATCTGCACAAGATCGCGCGCGGTGCGGCGATCCGTGTGGCCGTGATCGATTCCGGCACCGATACGACCCATCCGGAGTTGCAGGGTGTCCTTGCCGGTTCATTCGATGCGCTCGGCGGTGACGTTCAACCCGATGCGCATGGTACCGCGATGGCGGGGGCGATCCTGGCGCAGGCGCAATTGCAGGGGGTCGCTCCGGGCGCGAGGCTTCTGGCGGCGCGCGCCTTCTCGGGATCGGCGACAGCGGGCCCCGCCAATGGCACGACCTTCCACATCCTGGCGGCGCTCGACTGGGCGGCAGGCGAGGGCGCACGCGTTCTCAATCTGAGCTTTGCCGGCCCGCAGGACCGGCTGCTGTCACGCTCGCTCGCAGGGGCCAAGACCAAGGGCATGATCGCGGTCGCGGCCGCGGGCAATGGCGGGGCCAAGGCAGCGCCGCTCTATCCCGGCGCCGATCCCAATGTCATTGCAGTCACCGCCACCGACGCGGACGACAAGCCCTTCTCCGGCGCCAATCGCGGTGATTACATCGCTGTCGCGGCGCCGGGGGTCGATGTGCTGGCGGCCGAACCACAGGGGCGCTACGCCTTCTCGTCAGGCACCTCGATCGCCGCGGCCCATGTCTCGGGACTCGTGGCACTGCTGCTCGAGAAGCGTCCGGAGCTCGGCCTCGATGATATGCGCAGGCTGCTGATCGAAAGCGCCGTCGATCTCGGCGGCAGGGGCAAGGACCCTGTCTTCGGAGCGGGCCGGGTCGATGGACCGGCAGCTCTGGCGCGCGCCCTGCCGGTGTCGACGGCTCGCCCCTGAAAAAATCCAGCGCGGCTTTGAACCTTCTGCGCGTCCGCCGCGACCAATGGTCATGGAGGGCGAATGGTTCGCTCCCGATCAAGCCGCAGGAGACAGGACGATGACCACCTTCCGGAAGAGCATGGCCGCCACTCTCGCCGCCTTCACGCTTGGCACCGCGCTCCTCGCCAGCGCAGGTGGCGCCGAAGCCCGCCCGCGCTACCGCGGCCCGTATTGGGGTGTCGGTGCCGGCATCGTCGGAGCGCTGGCCGTCGGCGGACTGCTCGCCGCCTCAGCTGATCGTGCCTATGCCGAGCCGGTCTATGAGGAGGACGCTCCCGTGCGCCGCTGCGAGCTGGTCGAGCGCATCAACCGCTTCGGTGACGTCGTCGGTCATCGCCGGGTCTGCAGCCTCTACTAAGCCTGCGCGCCGCTCCCCACAATCCGGCTCTCCGGGGTGTCCGGAGGGCCGGATGCCGGTTGGAGAGCAGAGTAGTCGTCGGAGGATGCGGGCCACTCACCCAGTGCCAGGTTGCGGACAGCAAGGAATGGCCGGACCGGGCGCATGGCCTGGGATGTTCGAAGTCCAGGCTTATCGGATTACAGTTGTTCGCCGCACGACGGTTCGATGCGGCGCAACAACAGCCCTCGGAGCCGCGACAGGGCGCCGGACCACAGCCGCACCACCAGCGGAGACACAACCGGCGCGAACCACGCCGCGGGCGCAAACGACAGCGCTTGCTTCGGTCGCGGTGAAAACAGTCAGTCCGCCAAAGAGGCCAACGGCAATGAGCAGATGCTTCATAGCTCGTCTCCATCGGTAGCCATGGGTGCCAGCGTTCGCGTCATATGAACATTGGCGCCGCCGATCGTATCGGCGGCTCGTCATCGTTCGACTTCAAGCAGGCAAGGGATTGCGAAGGCGTCGCCACGGAAGGCTTGCACGCGGGCCGACCATACGTCCTTTGGCGCTGGCGCACACAGCCAATTCCCATGCTGTCGATGCCGTGCAGGGAAACTGGCCCGGGCCAACCTGCAGCGCCAACGAGCGGCCATGCGGTGCGCTTGGAGAGCTTAGGCACGCTTGTGGCGCCGCCGATGCGATCCAATCTGATATGCCGCCCCCAACTGGTCCAGCGGTGAAGTATCCGCGCTGGGCGACGCGCAGTATCGCTTGCAGAGCATGGCAATGAAATTGTCCGGCCTCTCGGCTTGCTTTAGTGAGCGAATAACTGATTAGCCGAAACATAAGTCATAGCTCATGAACGTGACTACGCCGGTCGGGATCGCCCGTCGCGCAACAATGCCCGTGCTGATCGCGCTCAGCGTCACGCACCTGCTCAACGACATGATTCAGTCGCTGATTCCGGCGATCTATCCGATCATCAAAACCGCCTATGCGCTCGACTTCGGACAGATCGGGCTGATCACCCTGACATTTCAGGTCTCGGCCTCCCTGCTGCAGCCGCTGGTCGGTCTCTACACGGACAAGAAGCCGATGCCGTATTCGATGGTCGTCGGCATGGGGTTTTCTCTGTTCGGCCTCGTCGGCCTGGCCCTTGCCGGCAGCTATCCGCTGCTCTTGCTGGCGGCAGCCTGCGTCGGCATTGGTTCTTCGATCTTTCATCCCGAGGCGACGCGAATGGCGCGCAATGCGTCCGGCGGGCAGCATGGCTTGGCACAGGGGATCTTCCAGGTCGGCGGTCAGACCGGCGGCGCCCTCGGGCCCTTGCTGGCAGCCTTCATTATCGTGCCGAACGGCCAGGGCAGCCTGGCATGGTTCTCGGCGGCGGCACTGATCGCCATGGCGCTGATGATCTGGACCGCAGGACAGTCCGCACTGGTCGGTACGCGGCAGGTGCGCGGTAAGGTCGCGGCCGCAGCCGAGCCGGTAGCGAGCGCAGCACCGCGCCTGGGGAGCGTTGCTCCGGCCGTCGCGATCCTGATTATCCTGCTGTTCTCGAAGAACGCATACAGCGCGAGCTTCAGCTCGTTCTACACCTTCTACCTGATCGGGAAATTCGGCGTTTCCGTCCAGACCTCCCAGGTTATGTTGTTCCTGTTCCTGGGATCCTCGGCGGCCGGCGCTCTGTTCGGCGGCATGCTCGGCGACAGGATCGGGCGGAACAAGATCATCTGGTTCTCGATCCTGGGGGCGTTGCCCTTCACGCTCGTCCTGCCTTATGCCGACCTCTTCTGGACGGGCGTCCTGACCGTCATCATCAACCTGATCATGTCGAGCGCCTTCGCCGCCATCCTGATCTATGCGATGGAATTGCTGCCGGGCCGCATCGGGTTGGTCGGGGGCTTCTTCTACGGGCTCTCCTTCGGACTCGGCGGCATTGCGGCGGCTCTGCTCGGGGAGTTTGCCGACCAACTCGGCATCGAGACGATCTATCGGATCTGCTCGTTCCTGCCGGCGATAGGCCTGCTGGCCTGGTTCCTGCCAACTTTGAAGGAAACGCGGCATAGCTGAGCGATGGAGGGGGCGGCCCTGTATGGCTCGTGGCCGGACAGGTCTGTGGTACGGCGCCTGACAGGCTGACCGCTTGACCTTCTCGCTCGCTTCAGCCTCATGTCCGGCCACCATGCGCCGCCCCAAACTCCTCTTCGTCGTCACGGAAGACTGGTTCTTCGCCTCGCATTTCCTGCCGATGGCGCGGGCTGCGCGCGAGTTGGATCTGGATGTCGTCGTGATTGCGCGTGAGCGCCAGCATCGCCGCGTCATCGAGGCGACGGGTGCCCGGCTGATTGCGCTCGAAGCGGAACGGGGCAGTCTCTCGCCGCTGGCGCTGCTGCGTCAGGTCCAGACGCTGAAGCGTCTGATCACAGCCGAGCGGCCGGATATCCTGCACTGCATCGCGCTGAAGCCGATCGCGTTGGCCGGGCTCGCCGGCAGGCTCGCCGGGATCGAGCGGCGCGTCTATGCGCTGACCGGGCTCGGTTTCCTCGGGGCAAGACAGGGGCAACTCGCCGCCCTGGCGCGGTTGGCCGCCCGGACCTGGTTGCGCGAAGCGATCGACGGACCGGGCGTCCGCTTCCTGTTCGAGAATCCCGATGATCCGGTGGTGCTGGGGTTCGATCCGCAGGACAAGGGCAAGGTCGCGATCGTCGGCGGCGCGGGGGTCGATCCGCTCATGCTGATGCCGGAACCGATGCCGCCGGCGCCGCCGCTCAAGGTCGCGCTGGTCGCGCGCATGCTCTGGTCGAAGGGCGTCGACATCGCCGTCGAGGCGGTGAAGCTCGCCAGGGCGCAGGGCGCGCGCGTCGAACTCACCATCCATGGTGCGCCTGACTCGTCCAATCCGAAGGCGATCCCGGAGATGACCCTCAAGGAATGGGCTGCGCGTCCCGGCATCCACTGGGCCGGTCCGACGCGCGATATCGAGGGGGTCTGGCGGACGCATCATCTCTGCTGCCTGCCATCACGCGGCGGCGAAGGACTGCCGCGAACGATCCTCGAGGCGGCGGCCTGCGGGCGTGCCATCCTGACCACCGATGTGCCGGGCTGCCGCAGCTTTGTGCGCGATGGACAGGACGGCATGGTGGTGCCGCCGGATGATGCGGCTGCGCTCGCCAAGGTGCTGATCGTGCTCGCAGGTGCGCCGGGGCTGGTCGAGCGGATGGGCGCGAGCGCGCGCAACCGCCTGCTCGATGGCCACACCGAACGCGATGTCATGGATGCGGTGAAGGCGCTCTATCGTGGTCTGCTGGCCCGGCCCCAGACGGATGTCGCAGCGTGAGCGCGCCTCTCGCCACGCTTGACCGGCGCGGTTTCATCCTCGCGCATACGCGGCTGATGCCGGTGCCCCATGCGTCCGAGATCAGCCTCCATGTCGCGGAAGAGGCGACCGAACTCTGGCAGAAGACCGAGGACGAGCTTGCGATCATCGGGCTGCCGCCGCCGTTCTGGGCCTTCGCCTGGGCTGGAGGACAGGCGCTGGCGCGGCATTTGCTCGATCATCCCGAGATGGTGCGAGGCAAGCGCGTACTCGATTTTGCCAGCGGCTCGGGTCTCGTCGCGATCGCGGCGGCAAGGGCAGGGGCGGCACAGGTTCAGGCTTGCGACATCGATGCGTTCGCTGCCGAGGCGATCGTACTGAACGCGGAAGCGAACGGCGTTTCGGTTTCTGCGACGCTTGAAGACTTGATCGGGCGCGACGACGGCTGGGAGCTGATCTGCGCCGGCGATGTCTGCTACGAGCGGGCGATGGCCGAGAGCGTGGTCGGCTGGCTCTCCGGGCTGGTTGCCCGCGGCGCCGAGGTGCTGATCGGCGATCCCGGCCGCAGCTATCTGCCGAGGCAGCGCCTGCAGGCACTGGCAACCTATGAAGTCCCCGTGACGCGCTCGCTGGAAGATGCCGAGATCAAGAAGAGCACGGTCTGGCGGCTGCGGATCGCCTGACCCGATGGCCTCGATCATGGGGCGGGATATCCGGCCCCATGATCGACTTCTGCTGTTGCCTCGGCTTTCTCGAAAGTCACAAGTCCCCTTTCGGGCCGATGCCTAGGAGATCGCCTCCTTGAGGTCGAGCGTGCCCTGGACGCCGATGGCGTCGTAATTGCGTTTCAGCCAGCGCTTCGCGGCGGTCCGGCCCATGTCGCGCAGGCGCAGCAGAAAATCCCATTCCGCGTTCATGCGCGTGGAACTGGTCAGCTCGGCCAGAGGCGGCCCGCCATCGATGCGGTGCATCAGTACGCGCTTGTACTCGTCCTTGGGCAGCTTGCCGGCATCGACCAGGCGATTGACGAAATCGATAGCGCGCAGCTCGCGCAGCAGCGAGGCGTTGAAGGTGATCTCGTTCAGCCGGTCCTGGATGGCGCGGGCATTGGTCGGCAGTTCCTTGCGCTGCAGCGGGTTGATCTGCACCAGCAGGATGTCGTCGCCGGCCGCCTCATAGAACAGCGGAAACAGGGCCGGGTTACCCATATAGCCGCCGTCCCAATAGGCCTCGCCCTTGATCTCGACCGCCTGGAACAGCATCGGCAGACAGGCCGAGGCCATCAGGTGGTCGGCCGTCAGTTCGTCGCCATTGAAGACCTTGATCTTGCCGGTGCGGACATTGGTTGCGGCAATGAAAAGCTTGACCGCCCGGCATGCCTGAACCTTGTCGAAGTCGATCAGGTCGGCGATCACGCCGCGCAGCGGGTTGATGTTCAGCGGGTTGACGTCATAGGGGCTCGCGACCTTGGAAAAGAGCTCGAACCAGAGCAGGCTAGGCTGGGCGCCGTTCTTGCCCCAGGCGCCGAGCATGGTGTCGATCAGCGAACGCTCGGAGCCGCCATATTTGCCGTCGACGCTGATGCGCCGCCAGAAATTCTCGAGCTGTGTGCGGGCGCCATCGATGCCGCCGTCGATCCAGCCCTCGCTGAGCACGACGGCGTTCATTGCACCAGCGCTGGTGCCCGACAGCGCTTCGATGGCGAGGCGTCCGTCCTCGAGGATCGCATCGAGCACGCCCCAGGTGAAGGCGCCATGGGCGCCACCACCCTGGAGAGCGAGCGAAACGCTCTTCTCGGCCTTGGGGCCGGCGAGGCCCTCGACCTGGCGCGCGCCGGTCCTGCGCCGGCCGGTCACGCTGCGGTCCAGCCGCCATCCATCGGCAAGGTGGCACCGGTGATGGATTTCGCCGCATCGGTGCAAAGGAAGACCGCAAGCGCTGCGACCTGCTCGACCGTCACGAATTCCTTGGTGGGCTGGGCCTCGAGCAGCACGTCATTGATGACCTGCTCCTTGGTCAGCCCGCGCGCCTTCATCGTGTCGGGGATCTGCTTCTCGACCAGCGGCGTCCAGACGTAGCCGGGAGCAATGGCGTTGACGGTGATGCCCTTGGTCGCGACTTCAAGCGCGACCGTCTTGGTGAAGCCGGCAATGCCATGCTTGGCCGAGACATAGGCCGATTTGAATGGCGAGGCGACAAAGGCATGGGCCGACGCCGTGTTGATGATGCGGCCCCAGCCCTTGCCCTTCATCTTGGGCAAGGCGGCGCGGGTGGTGTGGAAGGCCGAGGACAGGTTGATCGCGATGATCTGGTCCCATTTCTCGATCGGGAACTCGTCGACCGGCGCGACATGCTGGATCCCTGCATTGTTCACCAGGATGTCGATGGCGCTGAATGCCTTCTCCGCGTCTGCAACCATGGCGGCGATCTCGGCCGGCTTGGTCATGTCGGCCGGCGAGAACTGAGCCTTGATGCCGAACTCCTTCTCGAGTCCGCTGCGCAGGGCCTCCGCATCGGCTGCGGGCATAATGCCGTTGATGACGAGATGGGCGCCTTCCCTTGCGAGTGCGCGCGCATAGGCGAGGCCGATGCCGGAGGTCGATCCGGTGACGAGGGCGGTGCGATCTTTGAGGAACATGAGCGTCTAGGCTCCTGACACGGGCTGAGAAAATGCTTACGTTGCATATTTGAACGGGCAGTCTTTCCGTCCCCGCAAAGGCGGTCGCGGCACGTTGCCCGATGTAGTATTGCAACGCAACATGATGAAAATGCAGCCACACGCCCACGCGCATGACGGCCATGACCATGCGGCCTGTCGCCATGCCCAGGATCACCAGCGTCATGCCGCGGAAGCGCTGGCGCGAGCCGAGAAGCTTTGCCGCGAGCGCGGCCTGAGATTGACGCCGATCCGCCGCAAGGCCCTCGAGGCCCTGCATGCCGACCACCGCCCGGTCGGCGCCTATGATCTGGCCGATCGCATCTCGCCGCCCGGTGGCCGGCGTCTCGCGCCGATCTCGGTCTATCGCGCCCTGGATTTCCTGGTCGAGCAGGGGTTCGTGCACCGCCTGAGTTCACGCAATGCCTATGTCGCCTGCCTGCACGGTCACGGCGCCAGTGACGTTGTCGCCTTCCTGATCTGTGAGACCTGTGGCGGAGTCGACGAGGATTCCTCGCCGGCCATGCGTCAGGCGGTGGCAGCGATCGTACAAGGGCGGCAATTCGTGCCCTCGCATCAGGTCGTCGAGATCGTCGGTCGCTGCGACCATTGCCGGAGCGCACATCCCCATGAATGAAACGGTTCTTACGGCTGCGCTTGCCGATGTCGCCGGGCCGCGGCCGCGCCGCTACACCGTTCCGGTGAAGGTCGGAACCGTCGAAGTTGGTGGCGGCGCGCCGATCGTCGTGCAGTCGATGACGAATACCGACACCGCCGATATCGCGGCGACGGTCGGGCAAGTCGCCGCGCTGGCGCGTGCGGGGTCCGAGCTCGTTCGCATCACCGTCGATCGTGACGAGGCAGCGGCCGCCGTGCCGCATATCCGCGAGCGCCTCGATATCCTCGGCATCGACGTGCCGCTGGTCGGCGATTTCCACTATATCGGCCACAAGCTCCTGACGGATCACCCGGCCTGCGCGGAGGCGCTGGCAAAATACCGGATCAATCCCGGCAATGTCGGCTTCAAGGACAAGAAGGACCGGCAGTTCGGCCAGATCGTCGAGCTTGCGATCAAGCATGGCAAGGCAGTCCGCATCGGCGCCAACTGGGGCTCGTTGGATCAGGAGTTGCTGACCGCGCTGATGGACGAGAATGCCTCCTCTCCGCAGCCGCTCGATGCGCGGGCAGTGATGCGCGAGGCCATGGTGCAGTCGGCCCTGCTCTCGGCCCAACGGGCCGAAGAGATCGGTCTGGCCAAGGACCGCATCATCCTTTCGGCCAAGGTCTCGGGCGTGCAGGATCTGATCGCGGTCTACCGGACGCTTGCGGAGCGCGGCGACTATGCCATCCATCTTGGCCTGACCGAAGCGGGCATGGGCTCAAAGGGCCTGGTCGCGTCCTCGGCTGCGCTGGGTATCCTTCTGCAGGAAGGCATCGGCGACACGATCCGCTTCTCGCTGACCCCGGAGCCCGGCGGCGATCGGACGCTCGAGGTCAAGGCGTCGCAGGAATTGCTGCAGACCATGGGGTTCCGCGCCTTCGTGCCGCTGGTCGCGGCCTGCCCCGGCTGCGGCCGCACGACATCGACGGTATTCCAGGAACTGGCGCGGGATATCCAGAACTGGATTTCCTCCTCGATGCCGGACTGGAAGACGCGCTATCCCGGCGTCGAGATGCTGAACGTCGCTGTGATGGGCTGCATCGTGAACGGCCCGGGCGAATCCAAACATGCTGATATCGGCATCTCCCTGCCGGGAACGGGCGAGGTGCCGACCGCTCCGGTCTTCGTCGACGGCAAGAAGGTCGCGACATTGCGTGGCGCCGGAATCGCCACCGAATTCAAGGACATGGTCAACGCCTATATCGAGCGCCGCTATGGAATGCGCGCCGATGCGGCGGAGTGAGCCGGCTCTCCTTGTGCGCGGTTCGGCCGCGCGCCTTTGCGTGGTGGCGGCGTTATGTTAGAGGCCCCGGCCTTTCGCTGCATTGCAGCACCCGCGGAGAACCCTGATGGGGCATGAGCAGCCGACTCCGCCGACCGGACAGGTTGGCGAGACACGTTTCGGCCTTGAAGACGGGCACGGCTCTTCTGCGAGCAGCGGGCATTCGACGGCAAGCTATACGGCTCTGGCACTCGGGGCGCTTGGCGTCGTCTATGGCGATATCGGGACCAGTCCGCTCTACGCGTTGCGCGAGACCATCGTTACGGCGGCGGCCGTGCATGGCGGTGGCGGAACTGAAGTCGTGGCCGTGCCACGTGACATCGTCATTGGCGTGCTTTCGCTAATTCTGTGGTCTCTCGTCATTGTCGTCACGCTGAAATATGTCGTGCTGCTGATGAGGGCGGACAATAATGGCGAGGGCGGCATCCTGACATTGGTGGCGCTGGCGCAGCGTGCGCTTGGGCGCATGCGGGGAGGCGTGGTGCTCTTCCTCGGCATGGCAGGCGCTGCGCTGTTCTATGGCGATGCGGTGATCACGCCTGCGATCTCCGTGCTCTCGGCGGTGGAGGGCATCAAGCTGGTGACGCCGGCGCTCGACGACTACGTCGTCACAATCGCGTCCGTGATCCTCGTCGGCCTGTTCATGGTGCAAAGCCACGGCACCGCCAAGGTGGCGACCTTCTTCGGGCCGATCATGCTGCTCTGGTTCGCGACGCTGGCTGGGCTCGGCATCCTCCACATCGCGGACGATGTCGGTGTGCTCGCAGCGATCAATCCCTATTATGGCCTGCGCTTCTTCGTCGACCATCCGAACGTGTCGCTGGCCGTGCTCGGTTCGGTCTGCCTGGCGGTGACCGGCGCCGAAGCCCTCTATGCCGATATGGGCCATTTCGGCCGAGGACCGATCCGCAGCGCCTGGATCTACCTCGTCTTCCCCGCTCTGGTGCTGAACTATCTCGGCCAGGGCGCGTTGATCCTGTCCGACCCAACCGCGATCGACAACCCGTTCTACAAGCTGGCGCCGGACGGCTTCATCCTGCCGCTCGTGATCATGGCGACGGTTGCGACGATCATTGCCAGCCAGGCCGTGATCACCGGGGCGTTCTCGCTGACACGTCAGGCGATCCAGCTCGGCCTGATGCCGCGCCTGGAAATCCGTCATACTTCCGAGCACACTTCCGGACAGATCTATATTCCGCGCATTAACATGCTGCTGCTGCTCGTGGTGCTGCTGCTGGTCTGGAGCTTCAAGACGTCGTCGAGCCTATCGCATGCCTACGGCATCGCGGTTTTCGGCACGATGGTCGTCAGCTCGCTGCTCGCCTTCATCGTCATCGAGAAAAGCTGGGGCTGGAGCCGCCCGGCTGCAGCCGCCTTGATCCTGCCGTTTCTGGTGATCGACGTCGCGTTCTTTACCGCGAACCTGCTGAAGCTCTTCAGTGGCGGCTACATGCCGGTGCTGCTGGCCATCGCGCTGGTTGTCCTGATGGCGACCTGGGTGCGGGGCACCCGGATCCTGTTCGACAAGACCCGCAAGACCGATGTCCCGCTGCTCGAGTTGGTCGCGATGCTCTCCAAGAGCCCGCCCGTCCGGGTCAAGGGCATGGCGGTGTTCCTGACCAGCGACCCGCAGACCGCGCCGGCGTCGCTGCTGCACAACCTGAAGCACAACAAGGTGTTGCATGATCGCAACGTCATCCTGACCGTGCGATCGGCCGATACGCCACGCGTCGCCGACGAAGAGCGCGTTCGCCTCTCGCGCATCACCGACGATTTCTGGCGCGTCGAACTGGTCTATGGCTACATGGAGAGCCCGAACGTGCCAAAGGGGCTGGCCATGCTGCGCAAGCAGGGCTTCAAGTTCGACATCATGTCGACCTCATTCTTCCTGTCGCGGCGTTCGATCAAGGCCTCGCCGCAATCGGGCATGCCGATCTGGCAGGACAAGCTCTATATCACCCTGACCAAGAGCGCGACGGACGCGACCAGCTTCTTCCAGATCCCGACTGGTCGCGTGGTCGAGGTCGGGACACAAGTGACGGTGTAACGCGGCATAACAGGGACGCGCCGAGACTGCGTCGCCCTTGGATACTGGATCGTCGGACCGGATATCGTATCCGGTCCGACGATCTAGGCTTATGTGTGTGCATCTGCTTTTCCGAAAACCGCAATCCACTTTTCGGGCCGATGCTTTAGACTGTCGATATCCAGGCCTGGATCAGGGGCCACTCTTCGGTCGCCGGTGAAGGCGGCCAAGGCACGGCATCATTCCCGGATGCGCGTCTCGTAGGCGTAGAGCCGGCGAAAGCCGAGGCTGGCATAAAGGCCGATCGCGACCGCATTCGTCTGGTCGACCTGGAGATAGGCGCGATCGCAATCAAGCCGTCGCGACCAGCTCATCAGGCCGGAGACCATGCGCCGACCGAGGCCCTGTCCGCGATGACCGGCATCGACGACGATCGAGCCGATCTCGGCCATGCCGCGCTCGGCGACGGCCATGCCGTAGGCCACCGGCTCGCCGCCATGGACCAGCGTGGCGAAAGCCGCTGGCAGGCGCACCTTCTCGACGATCGCCGCCAGCTTGGTTTCGCTGCGTCTCGATCCGGTCTGATGCGACGTCACGCCCGCGATCCAGTCTCGGCTCGGGCGCGCCTCGATCTGAAGCGCGGGCTCGACCTCCAGCGGCTTGCCGTCGAGATCGGCGATCAGCCCAAAGGATGCATCCTTCAGCCGGTAGCCGCGGGCGAGGATGCGCGCGCGCGTCGCTGCGGAGATCAGCGGGGTCAGCCTGACACAGGGCGGGAGACCGTCCGCCCTGTAGAAATCCTCGATCAGTTCGAGGGTGGCATCATCGAGCTCGGCCTCCAGCTTCAAGGGCGAGGCCGAATTCGCCCGGCCGGAATAGCCGTTGGCGAAGCGCACCACCCAGTCGCCGATCAGCAGGGTCGAGGGAGCCGGCCAGGCGTTGACGATGCGCCTTTCGCATTCGACGATGCTTGCCGGGTCGTGCGGAACATCATCGATCATCAGGCGCCTCGTGCCGCGCGGGGTTGGGGCCGCCAGCCTGGTGGCGCCATCTCGAAGCCGGAGAAGTCGAAACCGGGCGCGACCGTGCAGCCAACCAGCGTCCAGGCGCCGAGCGAGGTCGCGCTTTGCCACCAGCCGGTCGGCACCACGAATTGCGGGCGCTGTCCGGCGACGAGGTCGCGGCCGAGATGATGCGCCGAGGCGTCATGGCCGTTTGGCGACACGCTGATCACCAGCGGTGCACCGGCATAATGGTGCCAGATCTCGGCGGCATCGACGCGGTGCCATTCCGACGTCTCGCCGGTGTCGAGCAGATAATAGATCGCCGTCGAAAAGCCGCGCCCCTCCGGCCCGACCTCGTCGCGAAAGGTCTCGCGATAATGGCCGCCTTCCGGATGCGGCTTGAGCTCGAGCAGGCGAATGATTTCTGCCGCGCTCAATCCGTCGAGCCGGTTCATCGACATCACTCAGAACCTGTTCTTGGCTTCACGAAGTGCCGCGAAGACCGTGCCGGGCTCACCCCCGGCAAGGCCGGCAGAGGTTGCAAGCGCGGCTTGCCCAGCGCGGAAGAACGGATTGGTAGCCTTCTCCTCGCCGATCGTGGTCAGTGCCCAGAACCGCCCAGCCGCCTTGGCGGTCTCGGCCTCGGCGAATCTGGTTTTCAGCACGGCATTGGCGGGATCCACCGACATCGCAAAACGGGCATTGGCGAGGGTATAGTCGTGCCCCGTGATCAGCTGGGTGTCGTCGGGCAGGGTCATGATCCGCGACAGCGACGTCCACATGGCGGGCAGTTGCCCCGGCTGAACGCGTCCGCAGCCCATGACGAAGACGACATCGCCGACGAGTGCGAGCCGGGTCTGTTCGCCGACAAAGGTCAGATGCCCATCGGCGTGGCCCGGTGTGTGCCAGACGTCGAAGACGAAGCCTCCGAGCGGAACGCGGTCGCCTTCGCCGACGACGGTGTCGACGGGGGCCGCATCCCGGGCGTCCGCAGGGCCGTAGACTGTCGCGCCCGTCGCTTGCTTGAGTTCGGCGACGCCCTGGACATGGTCGAAATGGGAATGGGTGATGAAGATGTCGGAGATGACCCAGCCCTTCTCCTCGGCTGCGGCCAGCACCTCCTTTGCGTCGGGGACGTCGACCGCTGCGCAGGCATGGGTCGCAGGATCGCGAATCAAGGCGCCGGCATTGTCGCTCAGCGTGCGGAAGACATGGATGTCGAGGGACATGGAAGGCTCCTGGCGCGGGAAGCGAAGGATAACCGCCGGGAGGCGATCAGCGCATCATGAATTGGGGCATGACCGGCTCGCGATCAAGCATGGCCGCGTGCTGCTCAAGCAGAACCCTGTGCCCTTGCGTCGGCGTCACCGCCGGTCCATCTCATGCTCATGGCTCTCGACGTCGTCGACCTTCGCGCATTCTATGCCAGTCCCCTCGGACATGTCGCCCGGCGCTTCATCGGCCGGGCGATGCTGCGTTTCTGGCCGGATTGCGGGCGCCAGCGCCTGCTCGGCCTGGGTTTCTGCACGCCCTACCTGACGGTGCTTGGCGCCAATGCCGAGCGCGTGCTCGCCTTCATGCCGGCGGCACAAGGCGTGGTGAACTGGCCATCGGAAGGTCTCTCTGCCTCGGCACTGGTCGAGCCGACTCTGCTGCCCTTGCCGACAGCCTCGGTCGACAGGGTCGTGCTGGTTCATGCTCTTGAGGAGACCGAGAGCCCCGATGACCTGCTCGATGAGGTGGCGCGCGTGCTCAGCCCCGGTGGCCGCATGCTCGTCGTCGCGCCCAATCGTCGTGGTCTTTGGGCCCGGATGGACGGGACCCCCTTCGGTCACGGCCGCCCGTTCAGCCGTTCGCAGCTCGAATCGCTGATGCGCGGCGCGACCTTCGCTCCTGAGAACTGGGCCGAGGCGCTCTATGTGCCTCCGCTCAAACGCAAGTTGTTCATGCGCTCTGCCCCGGCCTGGGAGCGGGTTGGCTCGGGGCTGTCGCTGCCCTTCGCCGGCGTCCATGTCATCGATGCGACCAAGCAGTTCTATCGCCGGGCGCCGCTGCGTGCGACGCGGCGTAGTTTTGCCTTTCGTCCTGTCCTGCTGCCTCAGCCCACCCCCACGCCGCGATTGGGCGAAGCGCCGGACAAGCGCCCGGCGGGTTGACAATCGCAGCGTGGCACGGCCAAGGTCCGCCGCTTTTCGGGCCCCGGTCTTCCGTCTCCCCCTGCGGATCGACGGCCCCGCCCCAGAACTGGATCACAATGCGTAGCTATCTTGATTTCGAGAAACCGGTCGCCGAGCTTGAGGCGAAGGCGGATGAGTTGCGTGCCCTGGATGCAAAGGGGGACGGTTATTCTCTGTCCGAGGAGATCGGGAAGCTCGATGCCAAGGCGAGCCAGGCGCTCAAGGAGCTCTATGGCGCCCTGACGCCCTGGCAGAAGACATTGGTCGCCCGGCATCCGCAGCGACCGCACTTCATCGATTACTGCGCGGCGCTGATCACCGAATTCACGCCGCTCGCGGGCGACCGCGCCTTCGGTGAGGACGAGGCGATCGTCGGCGGTTTCGGGCGCTTCCGCGGCCAGCCGGTCTGCGTAATGGGGCAGGAGAAGGGCAACAGCACCGAGACCCGCATCCGGCACAATTTCGGCATGCCGAAGCCTGAAGGCTATCGCAAGGCCGTCCGCCTGGCCGAACTTGCCGACCGTTTCGGCCTGCCGGTTCTGAGCTTCGTCGACACCGCCGGTGCCTATCCGGGGATCGAGGCCGAGGAGCGGGGGCAGGCGGAAGCGATTGCGCGCTCGACTGAAGCCTGGCTCGGTCTGCGCAGCCCGAGCGTCGCGCTGGTGATCGGCGAGGGTGGATCAGGCGGCGCCATCGCGATCGCGGCCGCAAGCCGCGTGATGATGATGGAACATGCGATCTATTCGGTGATCTCGCCGGAGGGAGCGGCCTCGATTCTCTGGCGCGATACGGCTCGCGCCCAGGATGCAGCGACCGGCATGAAGATCACGGCGCAGGATCTGCTGAGGTTCGGCATCATCGACCGGATCGTCAGCGAGCCGACCGGAGGGGCGCATCGCGATCCCGAGATGGCGATTTCGCGCGCTGGCGATGCGATCGCAGCCGCTCTGTCCGATCTCGCGGGACTCACGGCCGAGCAGATCGTCACGCAGCGCGAGGAGAAATTCCTCGCGATCGGCCGCAGCCTTTGAGCTTCGCTATCCCGCTGTTTACGCTTCCTTTACCGTATGGCCAGATGTGACCCCCTTGTGGTAAGGAACGGTCAAGCCTAACGCTTCACAACCATGATGAGCGGCACGATTTTGCCGTCTTGAGCATACAAGGTCGGCGACGACCGCTTGATCAATGGGATCGACGACGTGGCAGCAAGACACTTCGCCCTCGTGGCGCTCGTTGCTTTGACCTTGGGCGCCTGCGAAGAGGAGCGGTATCGCGGCTCTGCGCGCCATAACATTCCGATCCCATCGGCGACCTATGCGCTGATGTCCGAGAAGGGCATGAGCAAGGATCAGCCGATCCTGATCCGCTCCTATAAGAAGGAGTCGGAGCTCGAGGTCTGGAAGCGTAAGGGCGATGGCCGCTACGCGTTGCTGAAGACCTTCCCGATGTGCCGCTGGTCCGGCCAGCTCGGTCCGAAGGTCCGCGAGGGCGATCGCATGGCGCCGGAGGGCTTCTATGCCATTTCCCCGGGGCAGATGAACCCGAATTCGTCCTATTATGTCTCGTTCAACATGGGCTACCCCAATGCCTATGACCGGTCGCACGGGCGCACGGGCGCGCATTTGATGGTCCATGGCGCCTGCTCCTCGGCCGGCTGCTATTCGATGACCGACGATCAAATCGGCGAGATCTATGCGCTGGTGCGCGAGGCACAGGGCGCCGGCCAGAAGGCCGTGCAGATGCAGGCTTTCCCCTTCCGGATGACGCCGGAAAATCTCGCCAAGCACCGGCTCGACCCCAATATCGCCTTCTGGAAGAATCTGAAGGAAGGCTCGGACTATTTCGACGTCGCCAAGGATGAGCCGAGCGTCGGTGTCAGCGGCGGCCGCTACGTCTTCAACGGCGGCAATCTCGGCGAGGCCGTGGCGCAGAAGCGCCAGCAGGACGAAGTCCAGGTTGCGGCGCTGGTGGCCAAGGGCACGCCGGCGGTGAAGCTGATCTATGATGACGGCGACCAGCACAGCTCCTTCAAGCAGACGCTCGTCGCGGGTGGTTCCGATTCGCTGAACAGGTCGGCGTCCTGGGCTTCACGCGATGTCGGCATCAGCCGCCCCGACGCGCTGACGATTGGCCCGCGCGTCGTCGTGCTGGACGACAAGGGACGGACCAAGGCGACCGTGCGTGCGGTTTCGGCCGATAATGAGGCCGTCCTTGCGGCAGTTGCCTCCGCGCCGGCCGAAGTGGCGACGCCGGTTGCTGCTCCCGCGGTGGCAGCCAAGCCCGCCGCTGCGCCGGCCGCTGTCTCTGCCACGACTCAGATGGCCAAGGTCCTGCCGGGTGCCGCCCAGCAGGCGCCCGTCGTCGCCAGCGCGGTGCCGGCCGCTCCCGCCGCGAGCGCTGTCGCTGACAATCGGCCCTTCTATCAGCGTGCGCTGAGCTTCGTGCCCTTGATCGGTGGCTCAGCCCAGCCCGTGGAAGCGCCAGTGGCTGCGCCGGTCGCTTCCGTGGTCCCGGCAAAGCCGACCAACATGCGCACGCCGCTGCCGCCGCGTCGCGCAGACACGCTGCGCACGACGCAGCTCGACCAGTCAAACGCGGCCTATTCCAGTCAGTCCGCGACCCGCTGAGTCCCCTTTGCCACGCGTGTTCGGCGTGGCAAAAATATCACCAGATCCTGGCTTCCTCGCAGAAGCTCATTTTCACAGCGCAGATGCTGCCCAGCAGGCGGCGTCTGCGATTTTCTTATGCAGGATGCCAAAAAGCTCGTCTTGCTGAAAATCCGGTTCCATCGGCCTGATTGGGGCAGAAACGCGGCAATTCGCGCGCGGTTTCTGTCCTTTGACGGAGCGACTGATGGTTCTCGATCTGATACGTCTTCCGGCGACTGGCGCGGCGCTGTCGCTCGCCATGTTTGCTGGTGCGGCCCAGGCATCCGACCTGCCAAGCAAGAAGGGTCCGCCGCCGGCGCCGGTCCCGCCGAGCATCACCTGGATCGATGCTGCGGTCAGCATCAAGGGCGTGACCGACTACGTTTTCCGCGGCATCTCGCAGACGGACCGCAAGCCCGGCGCTCAAGGCTCGGTGGAGCTGCAGTTCTATGACAACCTGTTCTATCTCGGCGTCTTCGGTGCCAATGTCGATCTCGCGACCAGCCCGCCGGCCGAGATCGACTTCTATGGCGGTATCCGTCCGAAATTCGGCCCGGTCACCTTCGACCTGGGCGTGATCCAATATTACTATCCGAATGAGAAGCGCTTCATCGACGGGCTCGGTGTGATCTGGACGCCGCGCAATACCGACTTCACTGAACTCGCTGGCAAGGTTTCCTATAACTGGGAGGACAAGGCCACGCTCGGCGCCAATGTCTTCTATGCCTGGGACTGGCTCGGCACGGGCGCAACAGGCACCTACGCTTCGCTGACAGCCAAGTACAATCTGCCTTTCCTCGAAGGTCTCTCGGTCTCTGGCGAGTTCGGCCGCTACTGGCTCGGCACCACCAGCACCAACATCGCGTTCCCGACGCCGATCCGGCTGCCCGACTACAATTACTGGAATGCCGGCCTGTCCTACACCTACAAGAACCTGACCGCCGATCTGCGCTATCACGACACCAACCTGTCCAAAGCCAACTGCTTCCTGCTGACGTCCGATCCGCGTGGGATCACCCGCGGCAACGCGGGAGGCGGCTACAGCTCAAACTGGTGCAACCCGACCGTGGTGGGGACGCTCTCCTTCGATATCACTGCGAGCAGCGTCGGGATCTTCGCGCCGAAGTGACACTGCGCTCCTGCTCGACAAACGAAGAGGGCCGCTCGGGAGAGCGGCCCTCTTTCCTATTCCGATGCCTGAAGCGGCCGGCGGGGTCAGGCGAACTGCCCGTGGCAATGCTTGAACTTCTTGCCGGAGCCACACGGGCAGGGTTCGTTGCGGCCGACCTTGCCCCAGCTCGATGGGTCGGTCGGGTCGCGGTCGGCTACCGCGACATCGCCTTCTTCGATGGCGGCATATTGCAGGCCGCCGTCGCCGTAATCGCCGAAGGCCGGAGCAGGCAGGGTATCCTGGGGGGGCAGGATGCCATCCTCGGGCTGATCGAAGCGCACCTCGATGCGCATCAGGTTGCCGGTGACCTGCTCGCGCAGATGGCCGATCAACCCGTCGAAGAGCTCGAAGGCTTCCTGCTTGTACTCGTTCAGCGGGTCGCGCTGGGCATAGCCGCGCCAGCC
Organism: Allobosea sp. 2KB_26; assembly: GCF_052115715.1. NCBI lineage: Bacteria > Pseudomonadati > Pseudomonadota > Alphaproteobacteria > Hyphomicrobiales > Alloboseaceae > Allobosea > Allobosea sp. 2KB_26. Next base: position 1,297,390 of record NZ_JBFRHE010000001.1, on the reverse strand, counting down.
GACGACCTGGCGGAGATGGTCGAGCGTGACGAGATGCTCGCGCCAGAGATGGTCGAGAGTCTGCAGCAGCACCTGCTTCTCGACATAGGTCATGACCTCTTCGGTGTTGCGAGCGATACGTTCGGCATAGGCCTGATCGGCCTGGGTACGGATGCGTTCGCGGAGTTCCGCGTCGGCGATGCCTTCCTCCTTGGCCCAGTCCTCGATCGGCAAATCGAGATTGAGAAAGTTATGGACATCCTCCCGCAGGCCGGCAGCATCCCACTGCTCGGCATAGGCCTCTTCGGGGATGCGGCGAGTCACGACGTCCTCGACGACGCCGTGGCGCATATCGTCGATGGTCTCACGCACGCTCGCCTGGCGCATGAAATCGCGACGCTGCTCGAAGACGACCTTGCGCTGGTCGTTCATGACGTCGTCGTATTTCAGGATGTTCTTGCGGATGTCGAAGTTGCGGGCCTCGACCTTGCCCTGCGCCTTCTCGACGGCCTTGTTGATCCAGGGATGGACGATGGCCTCGTCCTCCTTGAGGCCGAGCTTCTGCAGCATTCCGTCCATGCGGTCGGAGCCGAAGATGCGCATCAGATCGTCCTGCAGTGACAGGAAGAATTTTGAGCGGCCGGGGTCGCCCTGGCGGCCGGCACGGCCGCGGAGCTGGTTGTCGATGCGCCGGCTCTCATGGCGCTCGGTCCCGACGATATAGAGGCCGCCGGCCTTGAGCACGCGCTGCTTGAAGTCAGCGACCTCGGCGCGGATCGCCTTGGCCTTCTCGTCACGCTCGGGCCCTTCGGGAATGTCGCGCAGATCGTGCTGGATCCGCATCTCGGCATTGCCGCCGAGCTGGATGTCGGTGCCGCGGCCGGCCATGTTGGTGGCGATGGTGATCGCCCCCGGGGCGCCAGCCTGAGCGACGATATAGGCTTCCTGCTCGTGGAAGCGGGCGTTCAGCACGGCGAAATACTTGGATGGCTTGCCCAGGCGGGCTGCCGCATAAATCGGCTCCAATGCGTTGGGCGCGCTGAAGTCGATCTGCTTGAAGCCTTCCTTGCTCAGCATTTCGGCGACCAGTTCGGAGCGCTCGATCGAGGTCGTGCCGACCAGCATGGGCTGGCCGTTGTCCTGCGAGGCCTTGATCTCGCGGATAACGCCGCGGACCTTTTCCTCGAAGGTGCGATAGACCTCGTCGTCCTCGTCGAGACGCGCGACCGGGACATTGGTCGGGATCTCGATCACTTCCAGCTTGTAGATCTGGAAGAACTCGTCGGCCTCGGTCGAGGCCGTGCCGGTCATGCCGGCGAGCTTGGAATAGAGCCGGAAATAATTCTGGAAGGTGATCGATGCGAGCGTCGCGTTCTCGGGCTGGACGGTGACGTGCTCCTTGGCCTCCAGGGCCTGGTGTAGCCCCTCGGAGTAGCGCCGGCCGGGCATCATGCGGCCGGTGAACTCATCGATGATCACGACCTCGTCGTTGCGGACGATATAGTCCTTGTCGCGGGTGAACAGCGAGTGGGCGCGCAGGGCCTGGTTGACGTGGTGGACCAGCGTGACGTTGGCAGCGTCGTAGAGATCGCCTTCCTTGAGCAGGTCGGCCTGGCGCAGCAGCTCCTCGATATGCTCGTTGCCGGCCTCGGTCAGTGAGACGGCGCGCTGCTTCTCATCGACCTCGAAATCGGTCTTGACCAGCGAGGGGATGAGCTTGTCGATCATGACATAGAGATCGGACTTGTCGTCGAGCGGGCCGGAAATGATCAACGGCGTACGCGCTTCGTCGACCAGGATCGAATCGACTTCGTCGACGATCGCGAAATGGTGGCCGCGCTGTGACATCTGCGCGACGTCGTACTTCATGTTGTCGCGCAGATAGTCGAAGCCGAATTCGTTGTTGGTGCCGTAGGTGATGTCGCTGGCATAGGCGCGTTGCCGCTCGTCGTCGTCGATGCCGTGGACGATGATGCCGGTGGTCAGGCCGAGGAAGTTATAGAGCTTGCCCATCCATTCCGCGTCGCGGCGGGCGAGGTAGTCGTTGACCGTGACGACATGGACACCCTTGCCTTCGAGCGCATTGAGATAGGTCGGCAGCGTCGCGACCAGCGTCTTGCCTTCGCCGGTCTTCATTTCCGAGATCGCGCCTTCGTGCAGCACGATACCACCGATCAGCTGGACATCGTAAGGTCGCTGGCCGAGCACGCGCTTGGCAGCCTCGCGCACGGTTGCGAAGGCGGGGACGAGGAGATCGTCGAGCTTGGCGCCGTTCGCCAATTGCTGGCGGAACTCCTGTGTGCGGGCCTGCAGCGCCTCATCGCTGAGGGCGGCGACTTCCTTTTCGAGCGCATTGATCGCGGCGACGCGAGGGGCATAGCCCTTGACGCGCCGGTCGTTCGACGAGCCGAAGAGTTTCTTTGCGAGCGCGCCAAGCATGTCTGGCCTTCTTTCGGTGCCTGGCTCGCGGCGGCGCATGGTCATCATCCTGCGCCGACGGAAGCCGGATTATCTCAATTCGACCGCGTGTTTAGACGCGTGCGGGTGCGGGGTCCAGCGTCGCTTTTGCCGGAGCCGGCGCGCTGATCGTGAGGCATCGCTCGCCGGGATGTGGGGTTTTGCACCGCAGGTGCCAAGGGCATCGGTGGCAGGGATGTAAAAAGCTCGTGCGGATTACCGAAAAGCAACGTTCAGGCAACCTCTAAGTGGCTCAATCGCCTTGCCTTCGCCGTGTTCAACTGGCAGTGGAGCGCCAGCATTATTCTGGACATCAGCGAAAGGCCGTCCCGATGAAATTGTCCCGTTTCGCCATGCTGCCGCTTGGGCTCGCATTGGCCGGCGCACCGATGCTTGCCCTGCCGGCCTTCGCTCAGGCGGACAAGGTCGTGGCCAAGGTCGACGGAATCGCGATCACCGAACGCGACATGACGCTCGCCAGCGAGGATCTGGCTGAGCGCCTCGCGCAGCTTCCCGAGGACCGCAAGCGCGACGAGGTGATCAACTACCTCGTCGACCTCAAGCTGGGCGCCAAGGCTGCCGTTGCTGCCAAGATCGCCGAGGGGCCGGATTTCGCGTCGCGCCTCGCCTATTACCGCGAGAAGGTGCTGCTCGACGAATATCTGACGCGGGAGGCCAAGAAGGCTGCGACGCCGGAAGCGGCAAAGAAGCTCTTCGAAGACACCGTCAAGGCCATGGCGCCCGAGGAAGAGGTGCATGCGCGCCACATCCTGGTCGAGGATGAAGCCAAGGCCAAGGACGCCGCGGCCCGGGTGAAGAAGGGCGAGGATTTCGCCAAGGTCGCGGCCGAGCTCTCCAAGGATCCGGGTTCGGGCAAGGAAGGCGGCGACCTCGGCTGGTTCACCAAGGAACGCATGGTGCCGCAGTTCTCTGAAGCCGCCTTCAAGCTCGAGAAGGGGCAGATCTCGGATCCGGTGCAGAGCCAGTTCGGCTGGCACGTCATCAAGGTCGAGGACAAGCGCTCCAAGCCGCTGCCCAAGTTCGAGGAGGTCAAGCCGCAGATCGACCAGTATCTCGAGCGCAAGGCCCAGCAGGACGTCGTGCTGGCGCTGCGGGAGAAGGCCAAGGTCGAGCGGCTGGACAAGCCGGCCGAGAAGCCAGCGGACAAGCCCGCCGAGCCGAAGAAGCCCTGAGCGGCTGATCTGCTGCGTTCCCGGTCTGGTCCGGGAGATTCAGACAGAATTGTTACGTGATGCCCGGGCCGCGCCCGGGCATCACGCGTTTGGGGTCTGCATTTCCAACCCTTGTCTTCCGCCCGCGGCTGCGGCACATCGGACGCCTCGTTTCAGGAGACGCTTCGATGGCTGGCAAGGATGTTCCCGTTTCCCCGCTCGCGCCGAAGCGCCAGCCAAAGGTTCCGGCCGTGCCGGGCGTGCGCTTTGCCACCGCCGAAGCGGGCATTCGCTACAAGGGGCGGACCGATGTGGTCTTCATGCTGCTCGACGAGGGCACGCAGGCTGCCGGAGTCTTCACCCGCTCGAAATGCCCCTCCGCGCCGGTCGACTGGTGCCGCGAGAACCTTGCTCAAGGCAAGGCGCGTGCGATCGTCGTCAATTCCGGCAATGCCAATGCCTTTACCGGGCTCAAAGGCCGCGATTCCGTCAAGCTGACAGCCGAGATCGCCGCCAAGGCGGCGGGCTGCAAGCCGCAGGAGGTTTTCATCGCCTCGACGGGCGTGATCGGCGAGCCGTTGGACGCGACCAAATTCGAGGGCGTACTGAAGGACTGCGCGTCCCGTGCGGCTGACGGCCCGTGGATTGATGCGGCCAAGGCGATCATGACCACCGACACCTTCCCGAAGGCGCTCTCGCGCAAGGCGAAGATCGACGGGCATGAGGTGGTCATCGCCGGTATTGCCAAGGGTGCCGGCATGATCGCGCCCGACATGGCGACGATGCTTTCCTTCGTCTTCACCGATGCGCCGATTTCTGCGCCGGTCTTGCAGGCGCTGCTCTCCAAGGGCGTCAAGGGCTCGTTCAATGCCGTCACAGTCGACAGCGACACCTCGACCTCCGACACGCTGATGCTGTTCGCGACGGGCAAGGCGGCGGCGCGCGGCGTGCCGGCGATCACCGAAATCAATGATGCGCGCCTCTCCGGCTTCAAGCGTGCACTCAATGCCTTGCTGCTCGAGCTGTCCCATCTCGTCTGCAAGGACGGCGAAGGTGCGCGGAAATTCGTCGAGGTGCGGGTCACCGGCGCGACCTCGGCACGCTCTGCCAAGCGCGTCGCGCTCTCGATTGCGAATTCGCCGCTGGTCAAGACCGCGATCGCCGGCGAGGACGCCAATTGGGGCCGCATCGTCATGGCCGTCGGCAAGGCCGGCGAGCCGGCCGATCGCGACAGGCTCGACATCTCCTTCGGCGACATCACTGTCGCGAAGCAGGGTGCTCGCGCGCCGTCCTATGACGAGACAGCCGTCTCCGATTACATGAAGGGCGACGACATCGTCATTACGGCCGATCTCGGGCTGGGCCGGGGCAAGTCCACCGTCTGGACCTGCGATCTCACCAAGGCCTATGTCGAAATCAATGGCGATTATCGCTCCTGAGGCGACCGCTCCGGTTGAACCCAGCCGGAGCTTCATCGTCGGCAATCTCTTCCTCTGCTCCTTCTTCTGGGGCTGCAGCTTCCTGTTCATCAAGCTGATGAGCGGCGAGGTGCCTCCGCTCGCCGTCGCGGCGGGGCGCGGTCTGCTCGGGGCGACGGCGCTCGCCCTCTGGGTGAGCTTCCTCGGACAGAGCCCGTTGCCACGGCGACATGAACTGCGGCACTGGCTCGTGCTCGGCACCACCAATGGCTGGGTGCCGAACGTGCTCGTCGCCTATGCCCTGACGCAGCTTGCCAGCGGGCCTGCCGCGATGATCCAGGCCGCCGGCCCGCTGGTGACTGCGATCTTCGCGCATTTTCTCTTCGCGGAGGAACGGCTCTCCGGCCGTCGGGTGCTTGGCGTGCTGCTTGGGATGGTCGGCGTCGCGATCCTGATCGGCCCGCGCCTGGTCGCAGGTGGCGCGACAGCCTATGGCGTCTCCGCCATGGTCGGTGTGATGCTGGCCTATGCTGCCGGCAATCTCTACGTCCGTGCCGTGCCCGCTCCCGCCGGAAATCCTGCGCGCCTCGCGCTCGGACAGCAGGTCGTCTCCGGGCTCGTCGCGCTTGGGCTGACACTCGTCTTCATCGGGCCCGCTGGATTGCTTCCGATCCAGAATCACCTGCCTGTCATGCTCGCGCTCGGTGTCGCCTCGACGGCCGTCCCGATGGCGATCTTCATGAAACTGATCCGTGCCGCAGGGCCGACGCGGGCGGCCATGACCGGCTATCTCGTTCCCACCGTCGCCACCGTCATGGGCGTGATCGTCCTTGGGGAAACGCTGGAATTGCGACAGCTCGTCGGGGGCTGCATCATCCTTGCCGGGGTGTTTCTGGTCTCGACAGCACGACGGGGAAAGACGGCGTGAGGCGCATCCAGTGCCGGCTCTTGCCCTGATACTCGGGGCCTGAGTGTCATGGCCCGACGATCCGGCGCGAGGCGGATGCGCTCTCCCGTGCAGACGGTTCGGCCTATGACATGGCCGCGGTTATCGGTAAGGAGCGTGAGCCCATCCTCGCCACCTTTCCGGGACCTGAGCCTTCGTGAAACTGCTTCTCGTCGTCGCCTGTGCACTGATCGATTCCGACAATCGCGTCCTCGTCACCCAGCGTCCGGAGGGCAAGTCGCTAGCCGGGCTGTGGGAATTCCCCGGCGGCAAGCTCGAAGCGAACGAGCGACCGGAGCCGGCGCTGATCCGCGAGCTGTCCGAGGAACTCGGCATCAGCGTGAAAGAGGACTGCCTGGCGCCCCTGACCTTCGCGAGCTACGCCTATCCGGAATTCCACCTGCTGATGCCGCTCTATATCTGCCGGCGCTGGGAAGGAGCGGTCGTCTCCGCAGAGGGTCAAGCGTTGAAATGGGTCCGGCCGGGCAAGCTGCGGGACCTCGCCATGCCGCCGGCCGACGAGCCGTTGATCCCGCACCTGATCGATCTCTTGGGGGCGTGACGGGCGGTTCGCGGCCGCGTCGCCGCAGCTAGCGATCCGCGGCCAATTCCAACGTCACGATCAAGGCCTCCCGCGTCAGCTCCGCCATTGGTGTCTGCGCCTTGTAGGCCCTGGTCTTCTCACCGGGGTTCATCACCAGGATCACCGTTTCGGTACCGGGGCAGGCGGGGTCCGCACAGAGGATCTCGTTGACGGCGATCGCGGCCTGCTCCGGCAGGCCGAGAAGGTCCCGCGTTTCGGCCTTGATACGGGTGGCGGCTTCCGACGCGACGGCCTTGTCGGCCTTGCCCTTGCCCGCATTGTCCTTGCCGAAGAGGCCGAAGCGCATTGCTCAGGTCGGCAAGGTCAGGATGCCGGCAGCGCCATCCTCGGCGCCGAAAGCGAGGCGCTTGCCGAGCTTGTCCCAGGCGAAGGCGGTGATGCCGCTGGCCTTGAGCGGCGGGCGCACCAGCAGCTCGGAGGCGTCAGTCAGCCGGACCAGCAGGATGCAGCCATCGTCATAGCCGACGGCCAGGACCAGTGCCTTGGGATGGAAGGCGACGCGGGTAACCTTGGCATGGCGCGCGCCGCACTCGCGCGGCGCCTTGCCGGTCGGGCCTTCGCCCTGGAAGGGCCAGATGATCGCCGCATCCGCGCCGCTGGAGGCGAGCCAGAGCCCGTCATGCGACCAGGACAGCGAGCGCGGCTTTGCCGGATAGCCCGTCATGCGCATATGCGTCGGCTTGTCCCCGAGACGCCAGCCATGCAGGGCGTTTTCTTGCATCGAGGAGACGACGAAGCGGCCATCGGCCGACCAGGTCACGTCGAGATGCGACCCCTTCCATTCCAGGAACTCGGGTTTCGCTTCGGTGTTCGGATACCAGAGCGAGACGCCGTTCATCTGCGCGACCGCGAGCCTGTACCCCTTCGGCGCAAAGACCAGGCCCTGCGGCGTCGAGGCGAAGTCGAAGGACCGGAGCTTGCCCTTGTCGTCGCGGGCATGGACGGTCTTTCCGGTGTTCCAGGCGATGGCGCCCGAGCCTGAGAACGTCACGGCATCGATCCAGCGGCGCTTTGCGTCGCGATAGATCTCGATCGGCTCCCCCTCGGCCGCCGTGGCGACGACACGTCCGTCATCGCCGCCGCTGATCAGGCGCTCACCATCGGAGCAGGCTGAGAGGATACCGCCCGCATGGGCGTCAATGCTCTCGGTCTCACCGTCGCGCCAGCGCAGTACGCGCCCATCGGCGAGTGCGAACGCCAGCGTCTGCTTGAGCCATGAGGCGGAGACAACATGCTCGCCGGCCGTGACCGGGACGACATGCTCGCGGAGCGAAACGGGTTTTGTCTGCGTGTCCATGGCGTGGCTTTAGCTCACGCCGCGCAGGCCATAAACCCCTTGCGCAACTCGTTCTCGTCGAGATCGCGGCCAATGAAGACGAGACGCGATTCACGCTTCTCGTCCGCCTTCCAGTCGCGCTGCAGATCGCCGTCGAGAATCATGTGAACGCCCTGGAAAACGAAGCGGCGCGGCTCGTCCTTGAAGGACAGGATGCCCTTGGAGCGCAGGATGTTCGGGCCCTGTGCCTGCGAGATGTCGTTGATCCAGGGCATGAACTTGTCGGGGTCGACATCGCCGGGGATCGTGAACGACATCGAGCGGACGTCATCGGAATGGTGATGGTGATGGCCGGACTCGAGGAAGTCGGGCTCGATGTCGAGAATCCGGTCGAGATCGAAGGCATTGCGATCGAGCAGCTTGTCGATCGCGACGTCACAGCGTGTCGTCTTGTGCAGCTTGGCATAGGGGTTGATGGCGCGGATCGCGGCCTCGACCCCGGCCAGTTCCTCGGCCGTGACCAGATCGGTCTTGTTGAGAATGATGACGTCGGCAAAGGCGATCTGGTTCTTCGCCTCGGGAGCATCCTTCAGGCGGTCCTTCAGCCATTTGGCGTCGGTCACGGTGACGACGGCGTCGAGTTTAGTCGCATCGCCGACATCCTGGTCGACGAAAAAGGTCTGGGCGACGGGCGCCGGGTCGGCGAGGCCGGTGGTCTCGACGATGATCGCGTCGAACTTGCCCTTGCGCTTCATCAGCCCGTCGAGGATGCGGATCAGATCGCCGCGAACGGTGCAGCAGATGCAACCGTTGTTCATCTCGAAGATTTCCTCGTCGGCGCCGACAACCAGGTCGCCATCGATGCCGGCCTCGCCGAACTCGTTGACGATCACGGCGAATTTCTTGCCGTGGTCTTCGGTGAGGATGCGGTTGAGGAGCGTGGTCTTGCCGGCGCCGAGATAGCCGGTGAGCACGGTAACGGGGATCTTTTCAGACATGGGACGACCTGATTGCTGCCGAGTGCCGCTCGCGAGCGCAGCTTACGCTGCGCCTGTGCCGAGCGCCTTTTCGATTTGCCTTATATTGTGTCGCATCATCTCGATGTAAGTCCCGGCAGGGCCGGATGCGGTCGAGAGTGCGTCAGAGTAGAGCCGGCCGCCGATCTTGGCTCCGGTCTCGCGCGCGATCTGCTCGATCAACCGCGGATTGGTGATATTCTCGAGGAAAACCGCCGGGATTTTCTGTGCCTTCACCTGGCGAATGATGCGCGCCACGTCCTTGGCAGAGGCTTCGGCCTCGGTCGAAACCCCCTGTGGCGCAACGAATTCAATGCCATAGGCCTTGACGAAATAGCCGAAGGCATCGTGCGACGTGATGGCCTTGCGCCGGTCGACCGGGATGCGAGCCACCGCTGCCTGGATCTCGCCTTCAAGTGCATCGAGCTTGCCGAGATAGGCCGCTGCATTGGCCTCGTAGGTCGCTTTTCCCGCAGGGTCGGCTGCACTCAGCGCATCGCGGATATTCGCGACATAGAGCCTGGCGTAGACGACGCTCTGCCAGGCGTGAGGATCGTCCCCGCCCGCATGATCATGGCCACCCGACTTGCCGTGGTCATGATCGTCGTCCTTCAGCTTCAGGGGAGAGATCCCCTGCGTCGCCGTCGCGACGGTTGCGCTCGTTCCGGAGGACTTGATCAGCCGGGACAACCAACCTTCGAATTTGAGCCCGTTGACCAGCACCAGCTTTGCTGTGGTCATGCTCTTCGCATCGGCCGGCGTCGGCGAATAGACATGGGCATCGCCATCGGGCCCGACCAGAATCGTCACTGCGACGCGTTCGCCGCCGATCTCCCTGGCGAAGTCGCCAAGGATCGAGAAGCTCGCAACGACCGGCAGTTTTTCCTGCGCGCGCGCGATCGGCGGCACGGCCGAAAGGGCCAATCCCGCGGTGAGCCCGGCGATGAGATGACGACGATTCAACATGCGGCTCTCCAGCAGATAATGAAACACTATAACATTACTAGCGCTGGAGATGGGAACGAGGCAAGAGCCGTCGTGCGAGCCCGCCTTGCGTACCGAACAGGAGCGAGCCGAGATAGAGCGCACCGGCGGAGAGAATGACGGCTGGCCCGGCGGGAAGATTGCTGCCGGCCGAGTAGGACAGAACCAGCCCGGCATAGCCGGACAGGATGCCGAAGCCGGAGGCGAGCAGGATCAGCCGCGTGATGTCGGCTGTCCAGAAGCGCGCTGCGGCGGCAGGCAACATCATCAACCCGACCGCAAGCAGGGTGCCGAGCGCGTGGAAGCCGGCAACCAGATTGAGCACGACGAGGCCAAGGAAGGTGAGATGCACGACACCGCCGGAGCGGCTGACAGAGCGCAGGAAGCCCGGATCGACGCATTCGAGCACGAGAGGACGATAGACCAGCGCCAGCATGACCAGGGTCAGTGTCGCGACACTCGAGAGCAGCAGCAGGACATCGTTGTCGAGCGCCAGCACATTGCCGAACAGGACATGGAAAAGGTCGACCGCCGAGCCGCGCAGCGAGACGATGGTGACACCGAGCGCCAGTGAGATCAGGTAGAAGGCGGCGAGCGAGGCGTCTTCCTTCATCACGGTCAGCCGAGCGACCGCGCCGGCCGCGAGCGCCACGGCAAAGCCGGCAACAAGACCGCCAATCGTCATGGCCGGCAGCGAGAACCCGGCAACGAGATAGCCGATGGCCGCGCCGGGCAGGATCGCATGCGCCATGGCGTCGCCGGTCAGGCTCATCCGTCGCAGCATCAGGAAGACGCCGATCGGCGCGCCGGAGACAGCGAGCGCGAAGACGCCGACGAGAGCCCGGCGCATGAAGTCGAATTCGGCGAAGGGGCCGATGAAAATATCGTGGAGCATCGGCGTGCCAGATTTGGGGAGGATTCAGGCCGCGTCGCGGTCGCAGGCGGGGGCATGGCTGTCGAAGGCCTCGACCATGCGCCGGGCCTTGAGCTGGTTTTCAGGCGTCAGGACGTCATTGGTCGCGCCCCAGGCGACAGCCTCGCGTGCCATAAGCAGTGTCTCGGGAAAGGCCCGTTTCACCGTCTCGATATCATGAAGGACGGCAACCACGGTGCGCGCCTCACCATGCCAGCGCTGAACCAAGGCGAGCAGATCAGCCGTGGTGCGGGCATCGATGGCGGTGAAGGGTTCGTCGAGCAGGATGATGTCGGCGTCCTGCAGCAGAAGGCGCGCGAAGAGCGCGCGCTGCATCTGGCCGCCGGAGAGATTGCCGATGGGGCGGCGCTCGAAGCCGGTCAGGCCGACGGCCGTGATGGCGTCCTCGATCCTGGTCCGAACTCCCATGCCAATGCGGCCGAAGATGCCGGCCTTGCCCCACAGCCCCATGGCGACGAGATCGTAGACATGGATCGGGAAGGAACGATCGAGTTCCGCCGATTGCGGGAGATAGGCGAGGCGCTTGCCGCGGGCGAGGGTCAGGCGACCGTCGAGCGGGGTCAAGGCGCCGGCAATAGCCTTCAGCAGCGTCGATTTTCCGGCGCCGTTCGGTCCGACGATCGCGGTCAGGCTTCCGGCGGCGATTTCGCCCGAGAGGTGATGAACCGCCGGGTGGCGGTCATACCCGAGCGTGAGATCATCGAGGCGAATGGCGGGCACGAAGGCTGCTTTCGTCAGGAGATGACTGCAAATGTGGCTAGCCAGAGCACGGCGATGATGCCGAGCGCGAGCCCGAGCCGCCCCGCCGCCGAAAGCCGCAGCAGAGACCAGCCCGGATCTTCCGAGAGGGCAGTGGCCGCAGGGTGGTGGTGCGAATGGCTCATGGGTGAATGATATAATGTTACGCGATCTCCGGGGCAAGCGAGATCGCGATTGTTGTTGGCTTCCGGCCGTGGCGTTATCCACCATGGTCAATGCCAGCAGAACCGGAGCGCGCGCGTGAGTGGTGACCGAGTGACCTTCAGAGCCGTCCGGGACGGCGTCGTCACGGAGATTCCGGCCGATGCGATCGAGATCGGTCTGCCTGGCGGGCTGAGTTTCCGCATCATGGCCTTTGCCGGCCGCAAGGGCGCCGCGGCGCTTCACATGCCGGCCGACCATCCGGAGGCGCCGAGCTTCGACGTGTTCAGCGTCGAGCCCGGCGCAGCCAATACACTGTTCGTGTCGGTGGATCGGGTCCGGAAACGCCAGATGGAAGGCTGAAACGGTCCCCGCTCAGAACGGCAGATACTGGTACAGCCAGGTCTCGGTCAGTACCGTGTCTCCGCCACGCAGGAAGCAGCGCATCTCGACCGGATCCGTGCCCTCGACGGTCAGGTCGAATTGCGCGCGCCAATGGCCGGGCACGTCGTTCGGCACGGCTTCGGCGAAGACATAGGAAAACGAGCCGCGCGAGGCCGAGAGCACGACCTCGGGCTTCACGCCGAAGGGAATGTTCTCGAGCACCGGGCCCTTGAATTCGACCACGAATTTGCGCACGCCCCTTGGCCGGGTGGTGCCGGGCTGGCCGCCATTGCCGAGCCGTGTCGCGACGACGCGGCCGAGCGGCGAGGGGAAGGGCTCGTCAGCGAGCCAATGCAGCTTGTAGTGGAATTCGTAGGCGGCTCCGGCCTTGGCCGGGCCCTCGGGCACCCACATCGCGACGATATTGTCGTGGATCTCGTCGTCGGTCGGGATCTCGATGAGCTGAACGGCGCCTTTGCCCCATTGGCCGATCATCTCGATCCAGAGGCTGGGGCGGCGCTCGTAAAAGACGCCATCAAGATAATGACCGATCTCGCGGTCGCGCTGCATCAGGCCGAAACCGCGCGGATTGTTGTCGACGAAGGACGAGGCAGTGGTGCGGCTGGGGTTGTTGAGGGGCCGCCAGGCGCGCTCTCCGGAGCCGGTCCAGAGTGCGAGGCCATCGGAATCATGCACCTCGGGGCGCCAGTCGACGGCGGTCGATTTCGCCGTCTCCGAGTACCAGTACATCGAGGTCAGGGGCGCGATGCCGAGCCGGGTGACGTCATTGCGCAGGAAGATCGCCTTTTCGATCTCCATGTCGACGCCCTTGCCGCGATGCATGCGGAAACGATAGGCGCCAGCAACGCTGGGGCCGGAGAGCAGGGCATAGACAACGACATACTCGGCCGAGGCCTGCGGCGTCTCCAGCCAGATATGAGTGAAATCCGGAAATTCCTCGGCCTTTCCGCCGACAGCCGGATCGATGGCGAGGCCGCGGGCGGACAGGCCGTATTGATAGAGTTCGCCGATGGCGCGGAAATAGGAGGCGCCGAGGAAGGCGACCCAGTCATTCTTCTGCCAGTCGAGCTTCTCGCCCTTGCGGCCGGGATGTCCGGAGCGGCTCTCTTGGAAGCGGAAACCCGCAAAACCCGCGCCCGCCGGCAACTGGCGCGCCGGTGAATCCGCCGGCATCTCGAAATAGCTCTCCTCATAAACGATCTCGCGCGCCTTGCCGCCGTCGAGGACATGCATGCGCACCGGCTTCTGGAAATACCGGCCGAGATGGAAAAAGGTCACCGGCCAGGGGGAGGGGCCGTTCGCCCACAAGGCCATCTCCGGCTTGAACTTGATCTTGCCATGGGCGTCGTAGTCGATCCGCTCCAGAATATCGGCGCGCGGCGGTGGCGGCGGCGCATAGGGCTTGCTCGCCAGGTCGCGGGCACGCGCCTTCAGCCCTTCGAAGCTGAACGCCTCTGCCTCTCCGAGCTTCAGGCCCTGTTGCGCGAGGGCCGCCGGGGCAAAGCCGAGCGCGGCGAGCGCCGCCGTGGCGCTTGCGCCGGCGAGCAGCGTGCGGCGATCCAGGGAGGGCGATTTCGTGCGGGCGTGCATTGTCAGACGGATCTCGGAGGCTTCTGGGGGAGTATTGTCCGGGCTAACCTGTCCAATGGGCAAGGGCAACCAGACGCGGGAGCCTGCCCGATGCACCGAAAAAATGGCGAAAGCGTCACGGACGCGCGGCGGAGCTGCCCCGGCAATGCATTTCCTGGGCTTTCCTTGTCTCAACGGGCCGTTCTACAAGGGTCAAAGCCCGGCCGCTCGTGCTGGGAAATAAGGTTCTGGGAGGATCCATGAAGACGCTGTTTCGCGGCCGGTCTCTGGCCGGTATCGCTACCGCCTTGCTGATCGCTGCTGCTCCTGCGGGTGCTCGCGCGCAAGAGTTCGTCAATGTGCTGACCGGAGGCACCTCCGGCGTCTATTATCCGATGGGCGTTGCCCTCTCGAAGATCTATGGCGAGAAGATTCCCGGCACCCGCCCGACGGTGCAGGCGACCAAGGCATCGGTCGAGAATCTCGTGCTCCTGCAGCAGGGACGTGGCGAACTCGCCTTCACGCTCGGCGATTCGCTCGATGCGGCCTGGAAGGGCGATGAGGATGCCGGGTTCAAGAGCCCGCTGAAGAAATTGCGCGGTATCACTGCGATCTATCCGAATTTCGTGCAGATCGTCGCCTCAAAGGAAAGCGGCATCAAGACGCTCGCCGATCTCAAGGGCAAGCGGCTTTCGGTGGGCGCCCCGAAATCCGGCACCGAGCTGAATGCGCGCGCGATCCTCGCGGCGGCAGGCCTAGCCTACAAGGACCTTGGCAAGATCGAGTATCTGCCCTTCGCCGAATCGGTCGAGCTGATGAAGAACCGCCAGCTTGATGCGACGCTTCAGTCGGCGGGCCTCGGCGTGGCCTCCATCCGCGATCTCGCATCCTCGGTCGAGATCGTCGTCGTCGAGGTGCCGAAGGCGGTCATCGACAAGGCCGGAGCGCCCTTCGTCAGCGCGACCATTCCCGCCAACACCTATGGTGGCCAGGCGGCAGCGGTGAACACGGCGGCAGTGGTGAACTACCTTGTCACCCATGAGGGGGTGAAGGAGGAGCTCGTCTACCAGATGACGAAGAACATCTTCGATAATCTCGGGGAACTTGGCGCAGCGCATTCGGCCGGCAAGGCGATCAAGCTCGAGAGCGCGCTCGAGGGCATGCCGGTACCGCTGCATCCGGGGGCGGCGCGCTATCTCAGGGAGAAGGGCCTCAAGGTCGGGTCCTGATCACCTCTCGCATTTAACTCTCCCGGCGCTGGCCTTCGGGGGCGGCGCCGGCGCATGCGCACGCCATTGGGGATATGCGACGCGATGACGAGTCAGACGGACCAACTGCACGCGCTTTCGGGAGCGAGCGAGACGCCAGTCGAGAATGCGGCGCTCGACAATTTCGAGCACGGCTTTCCGCCGGGCTTCGGACCCGGCCACTGGGGCCTTGTGGCGTATGCCGTCGCGCTCGCATTCGCCTGTTTCCAGATCGCGATCTCGGCCTGGCACGTGCTGCCGAGCCAGGCGGTGCGCGGCGTCCATGTCGGCTTCCTTCTGCTGCTCAGCTTCGGCCTCGTCGCCAATTTCAAGGCGAAGACCACTGCAGGGCGCTGGGCCGGCTGGGCGCTGGGCGTCATCGGCTTCGGTGTTGGCCTCTATCAGCTCGTCTTCTACGCCGATCTGATCCTGCGCGACGGCGATCCCTCGACGGCCGATCTCGTGGTCGGGACCCTGCTGATCGTTCTCATCTTCGAGGCCGCGCGGCGGCTGATGGGCAATGCCTTGCCGATCATGTGCGGTGTGTGCCTGCTTTACTGGTTCTTCGGCCAGTATCTGCCGTCGCCATTCAACCATCGCGGCTACGGTTTCGATCAGATCATCGGCCATCTGTCCTTCGGCACGGAGGGCTTTTACGGCGTGCCGACCTATGTGTCGGCGACCTATATCTTCCTCTTCATCGTCTTCGGCTCCTTCCTGGAGAAGGCCGGGATGATCCATCTCTTCAATGACGTTTCGCTTGGCCTCTTCGGCAGCGCGCGTGGGGGGCCCGCCAAAGTCGCGGTGTTCTCCTCCGGCCTGATGGGCATGATCTCGGGCTCGGGCGTCGCGAATGTCGTCACGGTCGGGCAGTTCACGATCCCGCTCATGATCAAGTTCGGCTATCGGCGCGCCTTCGCCGCCGGTGTCGAAGCCACGGCCTCGATGGGTGGGCAGATCATGCCGCCGGTGATGGGCGCGGCCGCCTTCATCATGGCCGAGACGCTGGGCGTGGATTACTCGGAGATCGTCAAGGCCGCAGCGATCCCGGCGGTCCTCTATTTCGCCTCGGCTTTCTGGATGGTGCATCTCGAGGCGGGCAAACACGGTCTCAAGGGTATCGAGCGGCGTTTGCTGCCCAGCCCGCTCAAGGCTCTGCGCGAACGCTGGTTCCTGGCGCTGCCGCTCGCCGTGCTGGTGTTCATGCTGTTCCACGGCTTCACCCCGCTCTTCGCCGGCACAATCGGGCTGGCGCTGACCGTCGGCCTGCTGCTGGGCACCGGTGTCGCGCTCGGGTTCAAGACGATGACGCTGCGTGTGATCTTCTGGGTGGGCCTCGGCTTGATCGCGGGTGCGCTTCTGCGCAACGGGATGGATGTCAGGGTTGTCGCTGGGCTGATCGCCGGTTTGATCGGCCTGAACGCGCTCACCATCGGCGGTCGCGCGACGCTGGTGATCTGCCGCAATGCGCTGGCCGATGCCGCCAAGACCGCGCTGCCGGTCGGCATTGCGTGCGCGATCGTCGGAACCATCATCGGCCTGATGACGCAGACGGGCATCGGTACGACCTTCGGCGCCTGGGTCATCGGCCTCGGCAAGACCAGCCTGTTCCTGGCATTGGTCCTGACGATGATCCTGTCGATCCTGCTCGGCACCGGGATCCCGACGATCCCGACCTACATCATCGTGGCGGCCTTGGCGGCTCCGGCGCTGGAACAGCTTGGAGTACCGCTGATCGTAAGCCACATGTTCGCATTCTACTACGGAATCATGGCCGACCTCTCGCCGCCCGTGGCCCTCGCGGCACTCGCGGCGGCGCCGATCGCGAAGGAGAACCCGGACAAGATCGGCTGGGAAGCGATGCGGGTCGCGCTGGCGGGCTATGTCATCCCATTCATCGCGGTCTATTCGCCGGCACTGATGCTGCAGCAGGGCGACCCGATGTCGGCCCTCATCGGCTTCTGGCCTTCGGTGATCTATGCCGTCTTCAAGGCGAGCGTTGCCATCGGTCTCTTCGGGATCGTGGCCATCGGCTATCTGTTCGATCGACTCAACGTGACGGAACGCATCCTCGCCTTCGTCGCAGCGGTGTTCCTGTTCGGAGAGTTCCCCTATAGCGACGCGCTCGGCTATCTGCTCACAGCCGCGTTGGTCGGGCGTCACTGGTGGGAGACGCGCCGCCTGCAGGCGAGCAGCACAGCGTGAGCCTGTGCCTCGCGGCCAGTGCCCTCGTCATTGCGCTGGGCGCCGATGAGATCACGCTCGGCTGGCGGCACTCGGTGCAGAAGACGCTATGGGAAGAGGTCTGGCGGGAGACGCCGGGCGGTTTGCGGCTGGTCGAAGCGCGGGTCGAAGGATCGGGGGCGGGCATGGACCCGCCCGATGGTGCGACATTGCGCGACGGGTTCTGGCGCTGGACGCCGGCCTTGCCGGCGCTTCCCGAGGTCGTGATGCGGCGTTCGGGCGCAACGGCGGACTGGACGGTCTGCATCGGAGCCGTGTGTCGGCCGATGGGCAGCTATCTGCCCGAGGCGGCCGATCCGGTGGTTCTCCGGCCGTGTGGCTGAGTTCAGTGGCGCTCGCCGATATGCTCGAACTTGAACACGCGACGCATGAAGACGAGCATCCCGTAGGCCGCGAAGCCCGAGAACAGCGCCATCAGGATATAACCGACGATATGACCGAGCTCGAAAAGGCCAGCGAGGGCCCAGCCCGACGCCAGCGCGACGCCGAAGAGCTCGACGGCGATCAGGATGCCGAGCGAGATCACCATGATCATGGTACGCCAGGTGCCACTCTCTTCAGCCATGTTCGTTCCTTGATAATTCATACGCGCTACGGCCTAGCCGACGCGCTGCCGGCATGCAACAAAATCGCGCCACTCGGCAAATGGTTGCTCCCGGCTGGATTGAAAACCCTCTGATGATCGATACGCCTGTTTTCTCCACCGGTGCCGCGGCGGCGCCGCATCGCCTTGCCTCGGAAGCCGGGCGCGCGGTTCTCGCCGAGGGTGGCAATGCGATCGAGGCCATGGTGGCGATGGCGGCGACCATTGCCGTGGTCTATCCGCATATGAATGCCATCGGCGGCGACGGGTTCTGGATGGTGCACGCGCCTGGCGGCAAGGTGCATGCGATCGAGGCCTGCGGCCCGGCGGGCGCACTGGCGACGATCGAGCGCTATCGCGAGAAGGGGCATGACAGCATCCCCTCGCGCGGCCCCGATGCGGCGGTGACGGTCGCCGGTGCGATCGGCGGCTGGCAGGCCGCGCTGGAACTGGCAAAGGCGTTCGGCGGGAAGATGCCGGTGCGCGATCTGCTCGCGGATGCGATCAGCCATTGCGACGCCGGATATGACATCTCGGATTCGGAGCTGCGCACCTGGCCGCAAGAGGCAGAGGCGACAAAGCTGGCCCCGGGTTTCAGCGACTTCTTCTGGCCGGGGGGCGAACGGCCGACGGCCGGTGCGCGCCGGAAGCCGGACGCGCTCGGCGGGACCTTTAAACAGCTGGCCGATGCCGGGCTCGATGATTTCTACCGCGGCGATATCGGCCGGGAGATCGGCGCCGATCTCGATGCGATGGGCGCGCCGGTCACACGGGCGGATCTCGCCGGATTCAAGGCGCGCATGGTGCAGGCGCTGTCGCTGAAGCTGCCGGGCCTGACCGTCTATAATTTCCCGCCTCCGACCCAGGGGCTTGCCTCGCTGCTGATCCTTGGCATCTTCGAGAAGCTCGGCGTAACGCGGGCGGAGGGTTTTGACCATCATCACGGGCTGGTCGAAGCGACCAAGCGAGCCTTTGCCATCCGCGATCGGCAGATCACCGACCCGGCCCATATGAAGGCGGATCCTGCGAGCTTCCTCACGGAGGCGGTCCTCGCCCGTGAGGCGGCGGCGATCGATCGCAAGCGGGCTGCGAGCTGGCCCTTCGCGCCTCGCGAGGGCGACACGGTCTGGATGGGCGCGATCGACGGCAATGGGGTCGCCGTCTCCTATATCCAGTCGATCTACTGGGAATATGGCTCGGGATGCGTTCTGCCCAAGACCGGTATCCATTGGCAGAATCGCGGTGTCTCCTTCTCGCTCGACAAGACCGCGCTGAATCCGCTGGCGCCGGGCCGCAAGCCCTTCCACACGTTGAATCCGCCGCTCGCCCGCTTCGATGACGGGCGCGTGGTCTCCTATGGAGCGATGGGCGGCGACGGTCAGCCGCAGTTCCAGGCGCAGATCCTGACGCGCTATCGGTTCGGCCAGAATCCTGCGACCGCCGTCGACGCGCCACGCTGGCTCTTCGGCAAGACCTGGGGGGCGGGTTCGCTTTCGCTCAAGCTGGAAAGCCGGTTCGACCCGATGCTGCTGGCAAGGCTCACGGCTGCTGGCCACCCGGTCGAGGAGTACAGCGAAGCCTATTCCGACAGCTTCGGCCATGCCGGCATGCTGGTGAAACATCAGAAGGGTCATGTCGAAGCGACGCATGATCCGCGCTCCGACGGCGACGCGAGGGGAGTTTGAACTTGATGGTCAAGGACGATCCCTTCCGCTGTTTCATGCCCTATCCGGACGCGCCGGTTAAGCACGCGCCGGATGGCCCGCTTGCCGGACTGACGCTCGCGGTCAAGGATCTGTTCGACGTCAAGGGCTACCCTACGGGCGCAGGCTCGCCGACGGTGCTGGCGCAGTCGGGAATCAAAGCCAAGACGGCACCGATCGTGAAGGTGCTGCTGGACGCCGGCGCCCGCTTCGTCGGCAAGACGATCACCGACGAACTCGCCTTCTCGATGAACGGCAAGAACGCGCATTTCGGCGCGCCGATCAATCCGGCTGCGCCTGATCGCATCACCGGCGGCTCGTCCTCGGGCTCGATGGCGGCGGTTGCCGGCAAGCTCGCCGATATCGCGCTTGGCTCCGACACCGGCGGCTCTGTCCGCGCGCCGGCGAGCTATGGCGGGCTCTTCGGCATCAGGCCGACGCATGGCCGCCTTTCACTGAAGCGGACCTGGCCGCTGGCCGAGAGCCTGGATACACCAGGCTGGTTCGCGCGCGACGGCAAGACCTTTGCCCGCGTTGCCGATGTCGTCCTCGGCAAGGATCGATCGGACCTGCCGGAGATCCCGCGCCTGCTGCTGGCACAGGACATGTTTGCGCAAGCAACACCGGATGCCGAGAATGTGCTGCGCAATGTCGTGCAGCGCGCGCTGCCGCTGCTGGGGCAGCCCGAGACCGTCAAGGTCGCGCGTGATATCGATGCGCTCTACTGGGCGTTCCGCTGGGTGCAGGGGCGCGACGCCTGGAACGCCGACGGTGAGATGATCGAGCGGTTCCAGCCACCGCTCGGACCGGGCGTCGCCGAACGCTTCGCCTTCTCGAAATCAGTGAGCGACGAGGACTACGCCAAGGGCGAAAGCCTGCGCAAAGCCTTCCGGACCAAGCTTGCGCGGCTGCTGGGCTCGGATGGCGTATTGATCCTGCCGACGGTGCCGGATATCGCGCCGCTGGTCAGCGCGACCGAAGGCGAGCTGGAGGATTTCCGGAACCGGGCACTGCGGCTACTCTGCCTGTCCGGCCTTTCCGGCTTTCCGCAGGTGACGATTCCGGCGGCCCAGCGTGAGGAGGCGCCGCTCGGCTTGTCGCTGATCGGGCCGAAGGGCTCGGACAGGTCGCTCGTGCATTTCGCCGTCAAGTTCGAGCGGGCGGCACGGATCAGGATTGCGTGAGGAGGCTGCCATGAGCGGGCACGATCACCACCACCATCATCACGACCATGATAATCACTTCACGCCGATCGAGGCGAGGGTGAAGGCGCTGGAAACGCTCCTCGTCGCCAAGGGCTATGTCGATCCGGCGGCGCTCGACGCCATCGTCGAGACTTACGAGACGAAGGTGGGCCCGCGCAACGGCGCACTGGTCGTGGCGAAAGCCTGGACGGACCCTGCCTTCGCAGAACGGCTCAGGCAGGACGGCACCGCGGCCGTTGCCGAGCTTGGCTATGGCGGCCGCGGCGGCGAGCATATCGTCGCGGTGTTCAACACTCCGGACGAGCATAACCTGATCGTTTGCACGCTGTGTTCCTGCTATCCGTGGCCCGTGCTCGGCCTGCCGCCGGTCTGGTACAAGTCGCCGCCCTATCGCTCGCGCGCCGTCTTCGATCCCCGCGGCGTGCTGGCGGATTTCGGCGTGACGCTGCCCGCCGATCAGCGCATCCGGGTCTGGGATTCGACGGCCGAGACGCGCTTCCTCGTCATCCCGCAACGCCCTGCCGGTACCGAGGGCTGGGACGAGGAACGGCTTGCCGGCATCGTCACGCGGGATTCGATGATCGGCGTGGGGTTGCCCGAGGTGGGAGCGGCAACATGAATGGCGGGCAGGATCTCGGCGGCCAGATGGGCTTCGGGCCCGTTATGCCGGAGCCGAACGAGCCGGTCTTCCATGGCGGATGGGAGAGCCGCATGCTCGCGCTGAACGTTGCAGCTGGCGCCATGGGGCATTGGACGATCGATGAGATCCGGCATGCACGCGAGAGCATTCCGCCGGCGGATTACCTCTCGTTCTCCTATTATGAGATCTGGTACGAAGGGCTGCGGACGGTGCTGCAGCGGCACGGCTTTGCGACGCCTGCAGAAATGGACAGCGGCGCGTCGGCAGGGTCGGGGACGACACCCAAACGGGTGCTGAAGGGGGCGGATGTCCCAGCCGTCTTGCGGCGTGGCTTTCCCTATGAGCGCGAAGCTTCGGCGCCGGCACGGTTTGCGGTCGGGGATGCGGTGCGCACGATCGTGATGCATCCGGCCGGCCATACGCGCTTGCCGCGCTATGCCCGCGGCAGGCTCGGCCGGATCGAGGCTGTGCGCGGCAATCACGTCTTCCCCGATACTGGAGCGCATGGCGCGCCGGAGGCGGCGCAATGGCTCTACACCGTGGTCTTCAGTGGCCCCGAGCTCTGGGGACGCGATGCGGACCCAACGTCCAGCGTCAGCGTCGAGGCGTGGGAGAGCTATCTTGAGCCGGCCTGACGCAGCCCTTGCCGATGCGCTCGCAGCAGGCACGCCGATCCCGCGCGACGCGGATGGGCCGGTCTTTGCGGAGCCCTGGCAGGCGCAGGCCTTTGCGCTGGTCGTGGCGCTGCAGAACAAAGGCGTCCTTACCGCGCAGGAATGGGCGGAGGCGCTCGGCGCCGAGATCCGGGAAGCGGTCGCGGCCGGTGGCTGCCGGGATGGCTCGGACTATTACGAACGTTGGTGCGAGGCGCTGGAGCATCTCCTGATCGCCAAGGGGCTGGCCTCGCATGAGGGCGTCGACGCGCTGGCGGCGTCCTGGGAGCGCGCGGCCGAGGCGACGCCGCATGGCAGGCCGATCCTGTTGGAGAACGATCCGCAACGCGTGAGCTGAGGGCGAGCGCATCGCTCCGGCATCACTGCGGCGTGGACTTGTCACATGAGTTTGTCGGGCGCTGGATAAGGGACGACATCGCGATCGGCATCGACTCCACTTTCGGAGAAACATGCCGTTGGGGAGGCCCTGATGATCAAGACGATGACTTGCCTGGTCGGCTTTGCCGGTTTGTTGCTGACCGCACCTGCCCATGCGGCCGACCCGGCACTCAATGGGCGTATCGAAAAGCTCACCCGCAACACGCAATGGACGCAGAAGGCTGCCGTTCCGCTGCAATTCCCGACTCATCACCCGCAAGGAATGCTGAAGATCGGCGACGCCTTCTTCGTCTCCTCGGTCGAGATCACGAAGCCGACGACCCGCTTCTCCGAGCCCAGGGATGGCTATGATCGCGATACCGGCGAGGGCATCGGCCATCTCTTCAAGGTCGATGCCGAGGGGAAGCTGCTGGCCAGCGCCACGCTCGGCGAAGGCTCGATGTACCATCCGGGCGGGATCGATTTCGACGGCAAGCATATCTGGGTGACGGTTGCCGAGTATCGGCCCAACAGTCAGTCGATCGTCTACAAGGTCGATCCGGAGACGCTGAAGGCGACCGAGGTGCTGCGCTTCAAGGACCATATCGGCGGCATCGTCCACAATACCGACGACAAATCACTGCACGGGGTGAGCTGGGGTTCGCGCCGCTTCTACAAATGGACCCTGGATGGCGAAGGCCGGGTGACCAATGCGGGCGCGGCTCCTGAACAACTGCGGGTGATCAATCCCGCGCTCTATATCGACTATCAGGACTGCCACTATATCGGCATGAGCCGGATGCTCTGCTCGGGCCTCAACGCCTATCGCGCCACGAAGGACGGGCCGATCTTTCGCCTCGGCGGATTCGAGATCGTCGACCTCAGGGATAACCGGCCAGTCTATCAGGTGCCGGTCGAGCTCTGGTCGCCGTCCGGGCTGCCGATGACGCAGAACCCGTTCTGGGCCGAACCGACGCCTGACGGCGTGCGCGCGCATTTCATCCCGGATGACGACAAGTCGGTGCTCTTCATCTACGAGGCGGTGGCCAAGTAGATTGAACGTGGGTCTCGGCGGTGCGGGTGGTTCAGCTCCCCTGTGCCGCCCAGAGGCCAAGGAACAGTGCCGCGCCGAGCACGGCGACGAAGGCGGCAGCGAGCAGTTCGAGCCCTGCGATCACTCTGGCGCCGCGCAAGCTGCCGCCTCCGGCCAGTCTCAAGGCTGCGAACTTGAAGAAGACCGCGAGCGCAGCAAGCGCTCCCGTGGTCAGGGCTGTGCCGAGCGCCATGGCAAAGGTCGCGGCGATGCCGGCCCAGAGCAGCCCCTGCGAGAACGCGAAGACGAGAATAATGAGAGCGCCGGCGCAAGGACGCAGGCCCGCCGCGAAAACCACGCCGGCCATTTCACGCCAGCCGCGCAATCTGGCGATCTCGTCGGGACCGGGCATGTGAATATGGTCGCAGGCCGGATCATGGGCGGCGGCATCGCCCGACAGGGCGAGCAGCGTGCCAGTCTTGCGCCAGAGCACCCATAGTCCGACCAGGCCAACGAGCGCGAAACTCGCCTGCTCGATGAGTGTCGTCGTCGCGCTCATGGTCGCAGCGGTCGTCCTCAGGGCAATCGTCAGGGTCAGGACCAGCGCGATGGCGACCAGTGCCTGAAGGATCGCGGCGGCAAAGCTCAAGGCGAGGCCGCGCCTGAGGCTGCGATTATCGGCGACGATGTAGCCCGAGATCACCGCCTTGCCGTGGCCGGGGCCGGCTGCGTGAAAGACGCCGTAGCCGAAGGCCAGGGCAAGCAGGCCGGGCAGGGCCGCGCTGCTGGCGTGGATCGCCTTCAGTGTCGCGGTGAGTTCGCGGTAGAAGGCTGATTGCCAGGACAGGAGCAAGGCGCCGATGCCCGTCGTCGAAGGCAGGGCCTCGCGGGGCAGGGCGGTCCCGAAGGGGTTGCGCGGCGGCGGAGGCGGCGGCGTGCTCACGCTCGCAATCACATAGGCCAGCACGGCAAGGGCGCCGGCAACTGCCAGAAGCGAGAGAGCCATCAGGGCGAGTCTGCGCGAGACGATCGGCAGGCGTAGCGACGACGAATGGGGCGCGCTCAGGGACATGCGACCAGTGCGCGCGTCGTGACCTGATATCCGCTCATGTCGGGCTGCGCCGTGATGTCCTCCTGCGCGAGCTTCTGCTGGACGGCGGCGTCGAGCTTGGGCGGGCGGGCAATCCGGACGACGCAGCCCTTGGGTGCATCGCGCGCGATCACGGCGTCTGCGGCTTCGGCGATGTCGAAGGCGACGAAATAGGTGGGATCGCCGATCTCGATGCCGAAGGATCGATTGGCGGCGGCTGGCTGCTTGAGGGGTAGGACATAGGTCAAGGTCAGGATCTTGTTCTCGAAGGCGAGCGCAGCCTCGCTGGGCTCGCCGAAGGCCTGCACCTTGCCGTTCGCCTTGGCGATGGTGAAGAAGCCGACATCAGGCAGGGATTCCATGTTGACCTTGGCGAGCTCCGCCAGCTCGTCAGGCGTCAGCTTGCCGTCGCCATTCTTGTCGAGCCCCTGCGTGATGAAGGCGGAATAGGCCTCGTCGAAACTCCAGATATGCTTCAGCGCCTTCACGCTGCCGTCGGGGGCATAGATGATCTCGGTGCGCGCACTGACGAAGACATGCGGATGCGCGACGGCGAGACCGGCGAACCCGAACCAGGCCATAAGTCCGGCGAGAATGAGAAGGCCGCGGCGGCATCGGGTCACGACAGGGAATCCCTCGATTTCAGCGGCGAAGCTGGCCCGACATGGTTAACCAACCGTAAACGACGGCCAACAGCCAAGGACGGTTCCAAGTCCACCCATCCCTCGCAAAGGGGGCCAAATCGCGGCGCATTCTGGAACGATCCCAGGGTGATTGACCGTAACGAGACGATATGTCAGCATTGCTGACATAATATCAAGTTGGAGGCCGGACCAACTGGCCCCATTCTGCCGTAACGGGACGATCGGGGAGGTCGGCCATGGCCGAGATGGAACAGAAGTCCGGCGCCATAGAGCAGGCTGAGGCCGGCCCGTTGCGCGAGGTCGCGCTGGACGACAAATACGACCTCTCGAAACAGCAGATATTCCTGACCGGGACGCAGGCGATCGCCCGCATGCTGATGGTCCAGCGCGAGCGCGACCGCCGCGCTGGCCTGAACACGGCGGGCTTCGTTTCGGGCTATCGCGGCTCGCCGCTGGGCGGGCTCGACCAGCAATTGCTTCGGGCAGGCAAACAGCTCAAGGCCTCCGATGTCGTCTTCCAGCCGGGACTGAACGAGGATCTGGCCGCGACCGCGGTCTGGGGCACTCAGCAGGCCGAGCTGCAAGGCGAGGGCAAGCATGACGGCGTCTTCGCGCTTTGGTACGGCAAGGGCCCGGGCGTGGACCGCAGCGGCGACGTCTTCCGCCACGGCAACATGGCGGGCACCTCGCCCCATGGCGGCGTCATCTGCCTGATGGGCGACGACCACACCGCTGAATCGTCCACGAATGCGCATCAGACCGAGTTTGTCTTCGTCGACCGGATGATGCCGATCCTGAACCCGGCCGGCGTTCAGGAGATCATGGATTATGCCCTGCACGGCATCGCGCTCTCGCGTTTTGCCTCGGTCTGGGTCGGCATCAAATGCGTGAAGGACAATATCGAGTCGACGGCGTCCGTCGATGGCTCGGTCGACCGGGTCAAGATCGTCTCGCCGAAGGATTTCGTTATGCCGCCGGGCGGGTTGAGCATTCGCCGCGAGCTGGATTTCGTCGATCAGGAGAAGCGGCTGCATATCCACAAGCGCGCCGCGATGCTCGCCTATCTGCGCGCCAACAAGCTCAACCAGACCATCACCTCCGGGGGCAAGAAGCCGCGTATCGGCATCATCACGGTCGGCAAATCCTATCTCGATGTCCGCCAGGCGATGGAGGATCTCGGCATCGACGAGGTTCGCGCCAATGATCTCGGCATCCGCCTGTTCAAGGTCGCCTGCCCCTGGCCGATCGATCCGAGCGAGTTGAAGGATTTTGCCTCAAAGCTCGATCTCGTCATGGTGGTCGAGGAAAAGCGCTCGCTGATCGAGGTGCAGGTCCGCGAGGAGCTCTATGGCTCCAAGCACCAGCCGATGGTGATCGGCAAGAAGGACGAGAAGGGCGAATGGCTCTTCCCGGTCCATGGAGCGCTCGATCCCAACGACGTCGCGATCGCGCTTGGCGCGCGGCTGCTGCAATACAAGGACGATCCGGTGCTACGGGGCCGGCTTGAGGAGATCGCCCAGGCGCAGGGGCGCCTCGCCGAGGCGCAGGATATCGCCAAGCGAACGCCGTATTACTGCTCGGGCTGCCCGCATAACAGTTCCACGGTGGTACCCGAAGGCTCGCGCGCCTATGCCGGCATCGGCTGCCATTACATGGTGCAGTGGATGGATCGGAGCACTGCAGGCTTCACCCAGATGGGCGGAGAAGGCGCGAACTGGATCGGCGAAGCGCCGTTCTCGACGCGCCAGCACGTTTTCCAGAATCTCGGGGACGGCACCTATACCCATTCCGGCTCGCTCGCGATCCGCTGGGCGGTCGCTGCTGGCGTCAACGTCACCTACAAGCTGCTCTATAACGATGCGGTCGCCATGACCGGCGGCCAGCAGGCGGAAGGGCATCTGACCCCCGACCAGATGGCTCGCCAGATTGCAGCCGAAGGCGTGCATCGCGTCGCAGTGGTCAGCGACGAACCGGACAAATACCCGCCGGGTACGCAATGGCCCGCCGGCACGACGATCCATCATCGCGACGATCTCGATGCCGTGCAGCGCGAGCTTGCGCAGGTTCCGGGCGTGTCGTTGCTGCTTTACGACCAGACCTGCGCCACCGAGAAGCGCCGCCGGCGCAAGCGTGGCGCCTATCCCGATCCCGACAAGCGGGTGATCGTCAACGAACTCGTCTGCGAAGGCTGCGGCGATTGCGGCGTGCAGTCGAACTGCGTCTCGGTGCAGCCGCTGGAGACCGAGTTCGGCCGCAAGCGCCAGATCGACCAGTCGAACTGCAACAAGGACTTTTCTTGCGTGAAGGGCTTCTGCCCCTCCTTCGTCACCGTGCATGGCGCCCGGCCGAAGAAGGCGGCGCCGCGCCGGCTCGATGCCGGAGCGCTCAGCGCAGGCGAGCTTCCAGAGCCGCAGGTCCCGGCACTCGATCGCAGTTTCGCGGTCGTCGTCACCGGTGTCGGCGGCACCGGCGTGGTGACGATCGGCGCCATTCTTGGAATGGCGGCGCATCTCGAAGGCAAGGGCTGCGGTATGATCGACATGGCCGGCCTTGCCCAGAAGGGCGGGGCGGTCTTCAGCCATGTCAAACTCGCGCCGCGGCCCGAAGACATTCACGCCATTCGCGTCGCCGCCGGTCAGGCGGATCTGGTGCTAGGTTGCGATCTCACTGTCACTGGCTCGAAGAAGGTCCTTGGCGCAATCCGGCCTGACCGGGCCATCGTCGTGGTCAATACGGCCGAGAGCATGCCGGGAGATTTCACCCGCAATGCCGATTTTTCACTGCCGATCGAACGGCTGAAACGGGCGATCATCTCTGCATCAGGGCGTGAGCGGACGCATCTCGTCGATGCGACGGCGGCTGCGAACGCTTTCCTCGGCAACGCCATTGCCGCCAACATGTTCATGCTCGGTTATGCGTGGCAGTTCGGCGGCGTGCCACTGTCGCGCGCCTCGCTGCTCCGGGCGATCGAGCTCAACGGCGAAGCGGTCGCCATGAACAAGCAGGCCTTCGAGCTCGGCCGGCGTGCGGCGAATGATCCGGATGCCCTGACCTCTGCCCTTGCGGAGGCCAAGGCGCCGACACAGGCGCGGCATCTCTCCGAGACTCTGGAAGAGATCATCGCACGTCGCGTCGCTTATCTCACTGCCTACCAGAATGCGGCCTATGCGGCGCGCTATCGCCATCTTGTCGCGCGCATCCAGGTCAAGGAAGTGCAGGTCATGCCGGGGCAGAGCGCGCTCGCCGAAAGCGTGGCGCGCTATCTGTTCAAGCTGATGGCCTACAAGGACGAGTACGAGGTCGCGCGGCTTTATGCCGATGGCTCGTTCCAGAAGCAGGTGGCGGCGACCTTCGAGAAGGACAGCGCTTCGGGTGAGAGGCTGCGCTACGAGTTCCATCTCGCGCCGCCGCTGCTCGCCAAGGTCGATCCCCATACCGGCCTGCCGCGCAAGATGAGCTTCGGCCCTTGGATGATGAAGGCCTTCGGCCTGCTGGCGAAACTGAAGGGCCTGCGTGGCACGGCCTTCGACATCTTCGGCCGCACCGAGGAACGCAGGACGGAGCGCCGGCTGATCGCTGAATACGACGCGCTGATCGGCGAACTGGTGAACCGGCTGACGCCGGAGAACCATGCGCTCTGCGTGGCGCTGGCGGCGATCCCGGAAAAGATCCGGGGTTTCGGCCATGTCAAGGAACGCCACCTCAAGCAGGCCAAGGCCGAGGAGACCGATCTCCTGGCCCGGCTGCGTGACGGCTCCGCTGCGGCATTGGCCATGCCGAGAGCGGCCGAGTAGGCGGATCTGGCCGGGGTCGTCCCAGCAGGATGACCCCCGCCGTCTGGTCTGGTCCGCACGATCGTTCAAGACATTCGGCCGCCCAGGCCTGACACTATGCTGCTCAACCACCAGTGGAGGCGCGGCATGGAGGGGTTGTTCGGTTTCGTTCTCGCCGGGCTCGCACTCGCGGGCAGTCCTGGACCTGCCACCTTGAGCCTGGCTGCAACCGGTGCTGCCTTCGGGGCCCGCGGGGGACTCGTCTATGCTGCCGGCATTACCAGCGGCATGGCCTTCGTCATCGCGATCACCGCCAGCGGCATGGTCGGGGTGCTGATGGCACTGCCCGGCGTCGCGCCGGTGGTGACGGTCGCTGCGGCTGGGTATTTTCTCTATCTGGCCTATCGCATCGCTACTGCGCCGCCCCTGAGCGAGGCGAGCGAACGCGATGAGCAACCGTCCTTCGCTGCAGGTGCCCTACTGTCGCTCGTCAACCCGAAGGGCTATGCGGCGATGGCGGCGCTCTTCTCCGGTTTCGTCCTTTTGCGCGAGCCGCCGATGCGCTGGCGAAGGCGGCGCTGCTGATGGCGATCATCGCCGCGGTCAATCTGCTCTGGCTCGCCGCGGGAGCGGCGCTGACCCACTGTTTTCGTGGGCCGCGGCTGAACCGGGCCATCAATATCGTCTTCGCCGGCCTGCTGATTGCGTCGGTCGCATTTGCGCTGGTGCGGTGAGGTCCGCCCGTAGGTGATGCTGCCGGTCGGCTCCAGGTTCAGGCCCTGCCATGGGGCCTTGCGGACGGTGGTGCGGCCAAACGCACGGTCGTGTTGAGCGGGCCAAGGACCCGCCCGTCGGCGGAACGCAGTTCGAGGCGCCCGACAGGTTGTCCGGTCTCGTTGTCGATGAGTGCGGAATGGGGCTCGCCCGGCTCGTAGCACTGGTCTTCCCCCCATTGCCGCAATCCCGCAACGACGACGAACAGGCCGCGGCCCTTCTGCGTCAGCACATATTCCTGATAGGCGCTGCCATCCGAGGCTGGCGCGATCTCAAGGACGCCGCGTTCGACCAGATTGCGCAGCCGCGTGGCGAGGATGCCCTTGGCGACGCCGAGGCTCCTCTGGAATTCACCGAAACGCCGCACGTCGCTGAATGCATCGCGAATGATCAGCAGGGACCACCAATCGCCGATCGCGTCCAGGGCGCGGGCGACGGGGCAATCCGCATCCTTGAGGCTGGTGCGCTTGACCATCGATTTCCGTCTCACTTCCCCGTGATGTCTGGTTCCAAAATAGGACTGGATTCGGCTACATGCAACGCGGTCCTATTATAGAACCATATTGCAGGAATGACTCGATGAAGCCTCTGAACTCAGCCACCCCCGCCATCTCCCGGGTCGAGCCTCCCATCGGCCGCGGTGCGCCGGGACAGGAAGACGGAGCCGACGCGCACCAAGGCCTCTCGCACGCGGTAACGCTACTCTTCGCCGTCGCCTGCGGCCTCAGCGTCGCGAACATCTATTTTGCCCAGCCGCTGCTCGATGTGATGGCCCGCGATCTCGCGATCAGTCCGGCCGCGATCGGCGGCGTGGTGACAATGACGCAAATCGGCTACGCGCTCGGACTGATCTTCATCGTACCGCTTGGCGATCTGCTCGATCGGCGGCGGTTGATCGGCACACAAGCGCTGCTCTCAAGCCTGGCACTGCTTGTCGTCGGCTTGGCGCCGAGCGCAGCCGTCCTGCTGGCGGGGATGGTGGCGGTTGGCCTGCTCGCAGTCGTCGTGCAGGTGCTCGTTGCCTTTGCGGCCAGCATGGCGGCAGACGAGGAGCGCGGGCGGACCGTTGGCAGGATCACGAGCGGGATCGTGATCGGCATTCTGCTGGCGCGGTTCGTTTCGGGAGTGCTTGCCGATATCGGGGGCTGGCGTCTGGTCTATCTGGCATCGGCAGTCCTTGCCGTGCTGATGGCCTTCCTGCTGTTCCGGGTGCTGCCGAAGCATGAGCGCGCTGCGACGAGGATCTCCTATCCGGAGCTACTCGCGTCCGTGGTTGGCCTGTTCGTCAGGGAGCCGATCCTGCGGGTACGCGCCATGCTCGCCTTGCTGATCTTTGCCAGTTTTAGCGTGTTCTGGACGTCACTGGTCCTGCCGCTCAGCGCCGCGCCCCTCTCCCTGTCCCATACCGAGATCGGGATGTTCGGTCTCGTCGGGCTGGCGGGGGCACTTGCGGCCGCCCGCGCCGGATCGCTCGCGGACCGAGGATTCGGTCAGCGTGTCACCGGTCTTTCGCTGGGCCTGCTGGTGCTGTCCTGGATCCCGATTGCCTCGATGAGTGCATCGCTCTGGAACCTGATCATCGGCGTTATCCTGCTCGATCTCGCGATCCAGGCCGTGCATATCACCAACCAGACCATGATCTTCGCGGTGCGGCCCGATGCCCGCAGCCGGCTCGTCGGCGGCTATATGGTGTTCTACTCGCTGGGCAGCGCTCTGGGCTCGATCGCCTCGACCATGGTCTATGCCCGCGCGGGCTGGATCGGCGTCTGCGTGCTGGGAGCCACGATCAGCCTGCTGGCGCTGCTGTTCTGGGCGGCCACCCGCCGGCACCAGCCCGCAGAGATCCGGGCCGAATGAACCGAAGAGCCGGTACCAAACCTCGCTTGGCGCGCCGGGCTTGAGTTGGCCGCCCATGACGCCGCATACTGGTTCGGCATTGCGGGCTCATGCCCACTCTAACGCGCGGTGAACATGCCTTGATCTCTCCCGAAGACCTGCGCCGCATCGCTGCCTGGTCGCGCGACCTGAAGCCGGAAGAGTTTGAGGAAGCGCGACGCGGAATCAGCCTGAAATCCTACGGGAAGGGCAACTACATCTGTCATGTCGGCGACCGGCTCGAATCCTGGACCGGTGTCGCCGAGGGGCTGGTGAAGATGAGCACCACCTCGAAGGAAGGTAAATCCGCGACGCTGGCCGGCCTGCGTGCGGGGGCCTGGTTCGGAGAAGGCACGGTGATCAAGGCTGAACTGCGCCGCTATGATCTGGTGGCCTTGCGCGACACCCAGCTCGCGCTGATGCGGCGCTCGAGCTTTCTCTGGCTCTTCGAGCACAGTGCGGCGTTCAATCGCTTCCTCGTCCATCAGTTCAACGAGCGGCTCGGCCAGTTCATCGCGCTGGCTGAGACCGAGCGGATGCTGGATTCGACCGCCCGTCTGGCGCGCAACCTCGCCTGGCTGTTCAATCCGATCCTCTATCCCGGCCAGAGCCTCACGCTCGCGATTTCTCAGGAAGAGCTCGGCCTGCTCGCCGGCATGTCGCGGCAGATGGCCAATCAGGGGCTTGCGAAGCTTGCGGATCTCGGCTTGCTCGAGGTCGGCCACGGCGCGGTCACCATCCTCGATCTGGATCGGCTCGCGCGTTACGACGGTTAGGAGCACAAACGATCCAGCGTGCTTGATCACTCTCGGCCGAGGCGCTCGAAGGCCTGTTTCAAGGGAGCGTCTGAAATGCGGATGAAGCCGAGATAGGGGTGGTCCAT
Source organism: Allobosea sp. 2KB_26 (assembly GCF_052115715.1). NCBI lineage: Bacteria > Pseudomonadati > Pseudomonadota > Alphaproteobacteria > Hyphomicrobiales > Alloboseaceae > Allobosea > Allobosea sp. 2KB_26. Next base: position 1,265,005 of record NZ_JBFRHE010000001.1, on the reverse strand, counting down.
GTCGATGATCAGCACCAGCGCTCCCGTCACCGACAAGGCGCAGACGAATAAAGTCGCCATGACCGTTCCATTGCCCGGGGCCAACAGACCGAACGAGGCAAAGAGCAAGGCGAGCCAGAACACGAGGATGGCCAGGAATGCGCCGGGAAATCCTCCGACTTCGGTTTCGGCGCGCATCCATCGCGCCTCCGCGATCTGTCCACTGAGTTGAAGGGCGCGTGTCTGGAGCCAGCGCTGCGCATCGGTCTGTGGCGACAGGTTTCGCAGCGCATCCTGGACAGGCTCGACATCCAGGCCGTCGTCGAGCGACCTCTCGCTGCCCGCGTCGCTCAACCGCGTTTCGAGGAGCTTGCGAAGCATTGCACGGGTCTCGGTCGCCTCCGGTCCGTAATGAGCCATGACACGGTCGAGCAGGAGCACGCGCGCGGCCGTTGTTCTCAATCCGGTCCCAGCCTCGTCGAACGATCTCTTTGCCGAGGCGATCAAGAGACCCAGCGCGAGCGCCGAGAGCGTTCCGACGACTGCCGTGGCAAGCTTGATGGCGTCCCGGGACTCCGGACTCAAGTGATGGTCCGGCAGGCGTGCGCGCAGAAACATCCCGATCAAGGCAGCGCCGAACACGCACAGAAACGCAATGCCGCCGATGACGTAAGGATCCATGGACGGGGACCTGGTTGCTGGCTGCCTGGCAGTGTTATGTCTCAGAACATCGAAAAAGACAGCTCAGTCACTTCGCGCAACTCCCACGGATAGGGATGGCCGGCTAGATCTGACAGGTCCCAAGCATGCCGAAGTCTCCAAAATTGCATGGAATCGCGCTCTCGCACACTTCGGCGGGACAATAGCGACCAAATAACAAGTTGTCTGTCAAGTGCCTCCTTGCGAAGATGTGCCGGGCCTGCAAGGCTTGCATGAACAAAGAGGTCGGAACCGGCCCGGAAGAAGGCTGCTGCAATGTACGGCAGCCGGACAGGGAGAACGCAACCGTGGCAAGCGCAACCGCCGGCCAGGCGGATACCTTTCCGAAATTGCTGATGCGCAATGCGTGTGAGCGCGGCAGCCGCACGGCCTATCGGCACAAGGATCTCGGCATCTGGCAGTCCTGGAACTGGGCCGAGATGGCCGAGCAGGTTCGTGCCTATGCCAGAGGATTGCAGGAACTCGGTCTCAAGCGCGGCGAAAAGGTCGCGATCATCGGCTACAACCGGCCACGCCTCTACTGGTCAATGTGCGCGGCGCAGTGGCTCGGCGCCATTCCGGTGCCGGTCTATGCCGATTCCGTCGCTGACGAGATGGCCTATGTGCTCGACCATGCCGAGGCGGTGTTTGCCTGCGTCCAGGACCAGGAGCAGGTCGACAAGGTGCTCTCGATCGCCGATCGCCTGCCGCGCCTGAGGACCATGCTCTACGACGAGTCGCGCGGCTTGCGTGATTACGACCATGCCAAGCTGCACGACATTGGTCGCGTGATCGAGGCCGGGGCCAAGGCCCTGAAGGCGAATTCAGCGGCGTCGGCCGGACTCGACCGCGAGATGGAGGCGGGAACCGGCTCGGATCTCGCTGTCATCCTCTACACCTCGGGCACCACCGGCCGCCCCAAGGGCGTGATGCTCAGCCATTACAACGTCATCACGGCGGCCGAGATCGGCTGCCAGTTCGACGGGCTGAATGAGGAAGACGAGGTCATCGCCTATCTGCCGATCGCCTGGGTCGGCGACCATGTCTTCTCCTATGCGCAGGCCATCGTCGCCGGCTTCTGCGTCAACTGCCCGGAAGGGCCGGAGACGGTGATCGACGACCGCCGCGAGGTCGGCACGACCTATGCCTTCGCGCCACCGCGGGTCTTCGAGAACATGCTGACCATCACCATGGTGCGCATGGAGGATGCCGGGCCACTGATGCGCAAGATGTTCCATTTCTTCCTCGGCGTGGCGAAGAAGCATGGCGAGAAGATCCTGAACGGCGAACCGGTCCCGCTCGGAGCGCGGTTGCTCTACAAGCTCGGCGACGCGTTGATCTACGCGCCGTTGCGCAATCGCTTCGGCCTGACCAGCATCAAGGTCGGCTACACCGCCGGCGAGGCGATCGGCCCCGAGATCTTCCGGTTCTACCGCTCGATCGGCGTCAATCTGAAGCAGCTCTACGGCCAGACCGAAGCCGGCGTCTACATCACCATGCAGCCCAATGGCGAAATCCGGGCCGACACGGTCGGCCGCCCGGCGCCGCTGGTCGAGATCAAGCTCGATGAGAATGGCGAGGTCCTCTACCGTTCGCCCTCGATCTTCGGCGGCTATTACAAGGATCCGGAGAAGACGGCCGAGACGATGACGGCGGATGGCTATGTCCGCTCCGGCGATGCCGGCTTCTTCGACGAGACCGGCCATCTTAAGATCATCGACCGGGCCAAGGATGTCGGGAAACTCAATTCCGGCGAGCTGTTCCCGCCCAAATATATCGAGAACAAGCTCAAGTTCTATCCGAACATCAAGGAGGCGGTCGCCTTCGGCCAGGGCCGCGACTATGCGACCGTCGCGCTCAATATCGACCTGACGGCCGTCGGCAACTGGGCCGAGCGCAACAATGTCGTCTATGCCTCCTATCAGGAGCTGGCCGGCCACGATCTCGTCTACGACATGATCGCCAAACACATCGACGAGGTGAACAAGTCGCTGGCGTCCGAGCCAGCGATGGGCGGGGCCCAGGTCAAGCGCTTCCTGATCCTGCACAAGGAACTCGATGCGGACGACGGCGAGCTGACACGCACCCAGAAGGTCCGGCGCGGCTTCATTGCCGAACGCTACGCGCCCCTGGTGAACGCGCTCTATGACGGCTCGAGAGAGGCCGACATCTCTACCGAAGTCACCTTCGAGGATGGCCGCAAGGGCGTGATTTCCGCACGGGTCAAGGTGCGTGACGCCAAGACCTACCCGGCAACGGCACCCGAGCGGCCTGACGCGGCGAGGGCAGCATGAATGCGGAACCCATGAACCTCACCGGCACGCCGATCCCCGCCAAGAAGGGCGAGATCCTGCTCTCGGTCGAGAATGTCTCGCTGCGCTTCGGCGGCGTGAAGGCGATCTCCGGCGTCTCCTTCGACATCCGCAAGGGCGAGGTGCGCGCCATTATCGGCCCCAACGGGGCCGGCAAGACCTCGATGCTGAACTGCATCAATGGCTTCTATCATCCGCAGGAAGGCCAGATCACCTACAAGGGCGTGCGTCGCGCCAGGATGAAGCCGCATCAGGCGGCTGCAGCCGGCATTGCGCGGACCTTCCAGAACGTCGCGCTGTTCAAGGGCATGTCGACGCTCGACAACATCATGACCGGGCGCACGCTGAAGATGCGGCGCGGCTTCTTCTGGCAGGCCCTGCGGCAGGGGCCGGCGATGGCCGAGGAGATCGAGCATCGCAAGGTGGTCGAGGACATCATCGACTTCCTGCAGATCGAGCACATCCGCAAGCTGCCGGTCGGCAAGTTGCCCTATGGGCTGCAGAAGCGTGTCGAGCTGGGCCGCGCGCTGGCGATGGAACCGGAACTCCTGCTGCTCGACGAGCCGATGGCCGGCATGAATCTCGAGGAAAAGGAGGACATGTGCCGCTTCATCCTCGACGTGAACAATCAGTTCGGCACGACGATCGCGCTGATCGAGCATGACATGGGCGTGGTCATGGATTTGTCCGACCGTGTCGTCGTGCTCGAATACGGCCGCAAGATCGCCGACGGCACGCCCGACGAGGTCAAGCAGGACCAGAAGGTGATCGATGCCTATCTCGGCGTGGCGCATTGAGGGAGACATCGATGCCTGCCGCACGGACCGAGCCTCGGATCGTTGAAGCGTCAATTTGCGACCCCGATCGTCGCCGCGATGTGTGCGGGGCGTCCCAGCCTTGCCAGGGTCCGGAGATGGCCGTGATGCGATCGCCAACCAAGGACATCCAGCCATGAGCGAAGTCGCTACGCGGCCTGCGCCCAACCTGCTCAGCAACGGCTGGATCAAGACCGGCCTCATTCTTATCGGCGTTGTTCTTGCCGCGATCGTCGGCGCGCAGCTCGATTCCTCCGGCACGCTGCACAAGGTCCTGATCGACCCGTTCCAGCAAATGGTCTCGGCTCCGGACCTGCTGGTTCAGACGGTCTGGGAAGGGCTGGTTTCCGGCGTGCTCTATGCGCTGATCGCGCTTGGCTTCGTGCTGATCTTCAAGGCGTCGGGCGTCTTCAACTTTGCCCAGGGCATCATGGTTGTCTTTGCGGCGCTGACGCTGGTCGGCCTGCATGAGAAGGGCGTACCGGCGTTCCTTGCCGTCATCCTGACGCTCGGGGTGATGTTCCTGCTCGCCTTGACCATCGAACGGGTGGTGCTGCGTCCGCTGGTCAACCAGCCCGACATCATCCTGTTCATGGCGACCTTCGGCATCACCTATTTCCTGATCGGCTTCGGCGAGGCCGTCTTCGGCGGCAACCCGAAGCAGATGATCACGAGCGAGCTCTATCTGCCGAAGGGGGCGATCGACGCAAAAATCCTCGGCGGTTTCGTCTCCTTCCAGAAGATCGACATCGCGGCCGCGATCATCGCCTCGATCATGATCGCGGCGCTGGCCGTGTTCTTTCAATACACCCGGATTGGCCGGGCGCTGCGCGCGGTCGCCGACAGCCACAAGGCCGCGCTCTCGGTCGGCATCTCGTTGAACCAGATCTGGGTCATCGTCTGGTTCACCGCCGGCATCGTCGCGCTGATCACCGGCATCATGTGGGGTGCGCGCTCGGACGTGTCCTTCGCGCTCGAGATCGTGGCACTGAAGGCGCTGCCGGTGCTGATCCTCGGCGGCTTCACCTCGATCCCGGGCGCCATTGTCGGCGGGCTGATCATCGGCATCGGCGAGAAGCTCGGCGAGTTCTACTGGGGCCCGCTGATCGGCGGCGGCATCGAGAGCTGGCTCGCCTATTTCATCGCGCTCGGCTTCCTGCTGTTCCGGCCGCAGGGCCTGTTCGGCGACAAGATCATCGAACGAATCTGAAGGGCGGAAACCGTGTTTTATCGCGAAGCCGGCCAATACAAGTCCACTTACGCCGCTGATATGGCCGTGTTCCCGCTTCGGCAGGACCGGATCGGCATTGCGGTGATCCTCGCCATCGCCTTCATCGGTATCCCGATGATCGGCAACGACTTCTTCATCGCGACGGTGATGATCCCGTTCCTGGTCTTCTCGCTGGCGGCGATCGGGCTCAACATCCTCACGGGCTATACCGGACTGATCTCGCTCGGCACGGCCGCCTTCATGGGGGTGGGCGCCTATGCCTGCTACAAGCTGACGACCTTCTTTCCGGGCGTGAACATCATCGTCCTGATCCTGATCTCGGGCCTGTTCTCGGCCGCGATCGGCGTGCTGTTCGGGCTGCCCTCGCTGCGCATCAAGGGCTTCTATCTTGCGGTCGCGACTCTTGCCGCGCAGTTCTTCCTGCAATGGGCCTTCGTGCGCGTGCCCTGGCTGTTCAACTACAATGCGTCGGGCGCTATCGAGGTGCCGCTGCGCAGCCTGTTCGGCATCCCGATCACGGGTGCGTCGGCCTCGGCGGAAACGCGCTATTTCGTCTGTCTCGGTCTTGTCGTCGTCCTGACCTGGTTCGCCTCGAACCTGGTGCACGGCAGGCTCGGCCGCTCCTGGATGGCGGTGCGCGACATGGATATCGCGGCCGAACTGATGGGTATCAAGCTGCTGAACGCCAAGCTGCTCGCCTTCGCAGTGTCGTCCTTCTATGCCGGCGTCGCCGGCGCGATGATGATCTTCCTTTGGTATGGCGGCGGCGAAGCCGCGGACGTCTTCAACATCCGCCTCTCCTTCAACATCCTGTTCATGGTGATCATCGGCGGCCTGGGCTCGCTGATCGGCTCCTTCTTCGGCGCGGCCTTCATCGCCAGCCTGCCGACCATCCTGAAATTCGGCCTGCCGGCGCTTGGCGTGCCGCTCTCGGGCGCGGCTGCCGAGCATGTCACCTTCATGCTGGTCGGTGCCCTGATCATCATCTTCCTGATCGTCGAGCCGCATGGCCTGGCGCGGCTCTGGCAGATCACGAAGCAGAAGTTGCGGACGTGGCCCTTCCCCTATTGAGGCGCGTGCCTCGGCCGGGAGGGCCCAAGAATACGACCCGCCGCCATCGTCAAGCGGAGGGCAGGAGACAACGGGCGGGCCGTGAAACGGCCGCCCGATGCAACCACGGAGGGAACAGATGAAGCAGACTGGTTTGATGAAGGGCGCGGCGCTCGGCGCGCTGCTCGCGGCGGGAGCGGCGATCGCTCCGGTGGCGGCGCAGGACAGCGTCTATTTCGCCAACAACGCCTATCGCACCGGACCGTTCTCGGGCTCCGGCATCCCGATCGGCGACGGCATGCGCGACTATATCGCGATGATCAACGAACGCGACGGCGGCGTGAACGGCGTCAAGGTCATCTATGAGGAGTGCGAGACTGGCTACGACACCAAGAAGTCGATCGAGTGCTACGAGCAGGCGAAGTCGAAGAACACGATCGTCTACAGCCCATGGTCGACCGGCGCGACCCTGGCCGCGATCCCGCGTGCCCATATCGACAAGATCCCGATCCTGTCGATGGCCTATGGCCTGTCTGCTTCGGCCGAGGGCTCGACCTTCCCCTGGGTTTTCATCCCGCCCTTCACCTACTGGGATGGCGCCTCGGTCATGGTCAAGCACATGGCCAATGAGTTAGGCGGCATGGACAAGCTCAAGGGCAAGAAGCTCGGCCTGATCCATCTCGATGCGCCCTTCGGCAAGGAGCCGATCCCGGTCCTCGAGAACCTCGCCAAGAAATACGGCTTCGAGCTCAAGCTGTACCCCGTCGCTGCAGCCGACATGCAGAACCAGGGCTCGCTCTGGCTTTCGATCCGGCGTGACCGCCCGGACTACCTCTACAACCAGGGCTGGGGCGCGATGAACCCGACGGCCGTGAAGGAGGCCATCAAGAACGGCTTCCCGATCAACAAGCTGGTCGGCGTCTGGTGGGCCGGCGGCGACGATGATGCGCGGGCCGGCGGGGCCGAGGCAAAGGGCTACAAGTCGCTCAACTTCAATGCGGCGGGCACCAATTTCCCGGTCATCCAGGACATCATCAAGCATGTCGTGGACAAGGGGAAGAGCCTGGCGCCGAAGGAGAAGGTCGGCGAAAACCTCTATAACCGCGGCGTCTACAACTCGATGCTCGTGGTCGAGGCGATCCGCAACGCGCAGAAGCTCACCGGCAAGAAGGTCGTCAATGCCGAGGACATGCGCCGTGGTCTCGAAGGCCTCAATATCACCGAGGCCCGCCTGAAGGAAATCGGCATGGAGGGTTTCGGCACCCCATCGACGATCTCCTGCAGCGACCATTCCGGACATAGCAAGATGTATGTCGCCGAATGGGACGGCACCAAGTGGACCAAGGGTTCGGACTGGATCGAGCCGCTGAAGGACGAGGTGCGTCCGCTGATCGAGGCCGCCGCCAAGGACTATGCCGAGAAGAACGCCGGCTGGCCGAAGCGGACCGAGTCCTGCGAGAAGTCGTCCTGATGTGAGATCAGCCTCCTCCCCTCCGGGGGAGGAGGCACCTGCGAAGCAGACGGACGAGGCGGCAGCGCCTGACCTCGCCCGTCCTTCACTCATCCGATCCGGCTGTGCCGGATCACCTTCTCCCCACAGGGAGAGGGAAGGAGCACGCAATGTCGACCGCCACCCTCGAGAAGCCTGCCCCCGCTGCTGCGACGGACACCATCCTGTCGCTGAACAATATCGAGGTGATCTATGATCACGTCATCCTGGTGCTCAAGGGCGTCTCCCTGCAGGTGCCGCGCAAGGGCATCGTCGCAATCCTCGGCGCCAATGGCGCGGGCAAGACGACCACGCTGAAGGCGATCTCGAACCTGCTCAAGGCCGAGCGCGGCGAGGTCACCAAGGGTTCGATCGTGTTCGATGGCGAGCGGGTCGACCGGATGTCGCCGAACGAACTTGTCCGGCGCGGCTGCATCCAGGTCATGGAAGGCCGCCATTGCTTCGGCCATCTCTCGATCGAGGAGAACCTGCTGACCGGCGCCTTCACCCGGCGCGACGGCAATGCAGCGATCAAGCGCGACCTCGAAAAGATCTACGAGCTGTTCCCGCGCCTGAAGCAGCGGCGCAATTCGCAGGCCGGCTATACCTCGGGCGGCGAGCAGCAGATGTGCGCGGTCGGACGTGCCATGATGTCGAAACCCAAGATGATCCTGCTCGATGAGCCGTCGATGGGGCTCGCGCCGCAGATCGTCGAGGAGATTTTTGAGATCGTCCGCCGCCTCAATGCGGAAGACGGCGTTTCCTTCCTTGTCGCCGAGCAGAACACCAATATGGCGCTGCGCTACGCAACCTATGGCTACATCATGGAGACGGGCCGCGTCGTCATGGATGGCGAGGCGCAGATGCTGCGCGAGAACGAGGACGTGAAAGAGTTCTACCTGGGCGTGGCCGAGGGCGACAAGAAATCGTTCCGCGACGTCAAGAGCTACAAGCGCCGCAAGCGCTGGCTCTCGTGATCCGGACAAGGCGGACGCAGTCGGATGCTCTATCTCGTGCTCGCGATGCTGCTGATCGCGCTGATCTTCGGGCCACAGGCCTGGGTGCGCGGCCAGATGCGCAAGCATGCGGCTGCCCGGCCGGATCTGCCGGGAACCGGAGGCGAACTCGCCCGGCACCTGCTCGACCGCTTCTCGCTTGCGGCCGTCGCGGTCGAGACCACGGCGGCGGGTGATCACTATGACCCCGATGCGCGCGCGGTCAGACTCTCGCCTGACAATCATGACGGGCGCTCGATCACGGCCGTCGCAGTGGCGGCGCATGAGGTCGGGCATGCCATCCAGCATGCGCAAGGCAGCTCGCTCTTTGCCTGGCGTACGGCGCTGGCACGCTTCCTTGGTGTCTTCGACAAGGTCGCGATGGCGATCCTGATCACCGCGCCCCTTGTGATGGCCGTCACCCATGTTCCTGCGATCGGGTTGATGCAGGCCGGCATCGCGATCGCGATGCTCGGCGTCGGCCTCGTCGTACATCTCGTGACGCTGCCGCTGGAGTTCGACGCCAGCTTCGGCAAGGCGCTGCCGATCCTGTCCGCAGACGGCTATCTCGACGGGCGCGACCTGCCGGCCGCGCGTGGCGTTCTGAGGGCGGCCGCCTTTACCTATGTGGCCGGCGCTCTCGTCGGCCTCCTCAATTTCCTGCGCATCCTGCGCATCATCCGCTGAGCCAAAGCTCCGCAAGGACAAGAGCGATGAGCGATCATCTCGACGATCTCGAAATCCGCACCGCCGACGCGCGCGAGGCCGATCTCTTCGCCAGGTTGAGACCGGTGCTCGCAGCTGCCTTGTCGGCGCCCGCCTATGCCGAGCGGCTGAAGGGTCTCAACCCGGCGGCGATCACCGACCGCAACGCGTTGTCGCGGTTGCCGGTGCTCCGCAAGGCGGACCTGCCGGCACTGCACAGGGGCAACCCACCCTTCGGCGGTTTCGTGCCGACATCGCCAGGGTCCTTTGGCCGGTTGTTCACCTCGCCCGGCCCGATCTTCGAGCCCGAGGGCACGGGAGCCGACCCCTGGGGCGCGGCGCGCGGGCTCTTTGCGGCGGGTTTCCGTCACGGCGATATCGTCATCAATACCTTCAGCTACCACCTGACGCCGGGTGGGTTCATCATGGATTCCGCTGCACGCGCACTTGGATGCGCGGTGATACCAGCCGGTCCGGGCAATACCGAGCAGCAGATGGAGGTGATCTCGGCCTATCGGCCGCAGGCCTATGCCGGCACGCCGGATTTCCTGAAGATCCTGATCGAGGCCGCCGAGGCGCGGGGAGTCGATATCGCCTGCATCAAGCGTGCGGTGGTGTCGGGTGCTGCCTTCCCGCCCTCCCTGCAGGCCTGGGTCAGGGAGCGCGGCATCGATGCCTATCAGCTCTATGCCACCGCCGATATCGGCGTCATCGCCTATGAGACATCGGCGCGCGAAGGCATGCTGCTGAATGAGAACCTGATCGTCGAGATCGTGCGGCCGGGCACTGGTGATCCTGTCGCCGAAGGGGAGGTTGGCGAGATCGTCGTCACCAATCTCGATCCGCACCACCCGCAGATCAGGCTGGCCGTCGGGGATCTCACGGCCGTGCTGCCGGGCGCGAGCGCCTGCGGCCGGAGCAATACGCGCATCAAGGGCTGGATGGGGCGCGCCGACCAGACCGCCAAGATCAAGGGCATGTTCGTGCGCCCCGAGCAGGTCGCCGAAATCGCCAGGCGTCATGCGGAGATCGCCAAGCTCCGGTTGGTCATCGGCCGCGCCAACGAACTCGACACGATGACGCTCAAGGCCGAGATCTATGCCGAGCCGGCCGGACTCGTCGATGCGATGTCCTCGACCTTGCAGCAAGTGACCAAGCTCAAGGGAGCGGTGGAGATCCTGCCGCTCGGGGCATTGCCCAATGACGGCAAGGTCATCGCCGACGAGCGGCCGGTGGGGTAGGAGGCTCTCCGCCTCTCGAGGGCCAGCCCGGCGGCATACCGGCGCGCTTTGAAACGCTCCTACGGCGTTGCGGCCTTTACCAGGAGATCGGCGCCTCGCCCTTCGCCACCAACCATTCATTCGCCCGGCTGAACGGTTTCGACCCGAAGAAGCCCCGCCGAGCCGAAAGCGGCGATGGATGTGCGCTGGCGATCACGTGATGCCGGCGCTCATCGATCAGGCCGCGCTTGGCCTGCGCCGGAGCGCCCCAGAGCAGGAAAACGACATGCGGACGCGAGGTCGAGACAGCGGTGATGATCGCGTCCGTGACCGCCCCCCAGCCGAGCGAGAGATGCGAGCCCGCCTTGCTCGCGCCTTCGCGGACCGTGAGGGCCGTGTTGAGCAGGAGCACACCCTGCGAGGCCCAGGATGACAGGTCGCCGCTCACCGGTGCGACCTGGCCGAGATCCTCGGCTCGCTCCTTGTAGATATTGACCAGGGACCGTGGCAGGGGCGGCGGGCCGACATAGGAAAAGGCAAGGCCGTTGGCATGGCCGGGTGTCGGATAGGGGTCCTGGCCGAGAACGAGCGCGCGCACCGTCTCTAGCGGCGTTTCCGCGAGGGCTGCGAATAGCCGCTCAGGTGCGGGCGCCACGACATGCCCGGCCGCGCGCTCCGCATCGGCCGCAGCAGCCGCTCGCTCTGCCGTTCCTCCGGGACGGAAAACAGCGAGATCGCGCCAGCCCTTGCTTGCCGGACTGGTCAAAAAGCGCGTCAGCGCCGCTGCATAGCCACTCACTTCAGGACGGCCCGCCCTTCGACCTTTGCGTCGACCGTGCCGAGCCGGCGCAGATAGACCATGACCTCGTTCGCCATGAGCTTGCCGTCGGTCAGGCCGAGCAGTGTCCGGCCGCGGCCAAGCGCAGTGTAGCCATCGCCGCCTTCCAGCATGAAGTTGTTGGAGGCGACCGTGTACTTGCCGGTGGTCTCGATCGGCTTGCCGTCGACCGTGACGGCCGTGACGCGCGAGCCTTGCGGCTGCTTGAGATCGGCCTCGAAGCTGAGCCCCGAGACGACGGGGAAGCGCCCCGCGCCTTGCGGCGCATCCCTCAGTCCGTTCTCGATCGCGTCCTTCACGTCCTTGCCGGTGATCTCGACCATCACGGTGGCGTTGCCGAAGGGCAGCTCGCTCAACACATCGCGCCGGGTGACCTTGTGGCCAGCGGCGTATTGCTTGTTGGCCCGGATGCCGCCGGCATTGGTGATGGCGAGCTGGGCGCCGGTTGCGGTGCGGATCGCGTCGGCAATCAGGTTGCCGATCGCGGTTTCCTGCGTGCGGATCACGCTGGTGCGGGAATCGAGCGGGGCGGCGAGCGTCGCGATTTCGATGTCGAGTTCCTTCGACAGCTCGCTCTCGTAGCCCTTGACGATCGCGGCAACCTCCGGATCGGGCGTTGCAGCGCGGGAATCGTTGACGCGAAATGTCGGCGTCCACTCGACACGGCGATTGGCGCCCTCGCCGGTCACCTTCGCGGCGATATCGATGGCGGTGACGTAATTGCCCTCCTCGTTCGACTCCACCATCACGACCTTGCCGTCATAGGCGATGGCGAGGTCGTGGTCGTGGCCGGTGAGCAGGATGTCGACGACGCGCGAGCGCACGATCGTCAAATCCGTGGCGCGGTCGGCATGGACGACAGCGACGAGGATATCGGCACCCTGCGACTTCAACGCCCCGGCCTCGCGCCGCAAGGCCTCCGTGGTCGAGGAGAATTTCAGGTCGCCGGGATTGGAGAGCTGCGGCGTCGGATCATAGGTGGTGCCGATGACGCCGACCTTGATGCCGCCAAGTTCGAAGATCTGCGAGTCCTTGTGGCCGGGCAGCGCGTTGCCGGCAGCGTCGCGCAGATTCGCGGCAAAGGTCGGGTAGGTCTGGGCAGCGGTGAGTTTGAGGTAGTTCTCCTTGCCGAAGTCGAACTCGTGATTGCCGGGCACGAAGACGTCGATGCCCATCTTGTTCTGCATCGTGACGATATGGGCGCCCTGGTCGAAGCCCGACATCAGGGAGGGGGAGTAGCAGTCGCCCGCGTGGCAGAAGAGCACGGGTACGCCGCGAGCCCGTTCGGCCTTGGCTATGCCCGAGGCGCGGGCGAAGCCGCCGCGGCCCTTGTCGTCGCTCATCTTGTAGATGTCGTTGAGCAGCAGCAGCGTGAAGGCAGGGGCCGGAGCTTGCGCCCTGGCAACCGGCGCGGTGGCGGCAAGCGCGGCCGGGGCAGCAAGGACGCCGAGAGCGCGGCGACGGGTCAGCTTGGTCATGGAGCAAGGCCCTGTTGAGAAGAAATCCAGATTAGCAAACCGCGTGCCGCTGACCAGCGGAAACGGTTAGCCGATTATGCAGGGGTGCCGATGTCGCACCCCGGGCCTTCGTGGCTGGACGAATGCTCTAACTCGTCTAAATCACGAGGAAACGAAAGTCCGGGATCGATGACACTCCAGACCAAGCCCGCCGCCGGCCCACTCCCTGTGAAGCTGCCCTCCGACCATCGGCCGTTGCGTGGCTCGCGCATCGGCGTGCTGCTGATGAATCTCGGTACCCCGGAAGGCACGAGCTATTGGCCGATGCGGGCCTATCTCAAGGAGTTCCTGTCCGACCGGAGGGTGATCGAGACCTCGCGCTGGGTCTGGTGGCCGCTGCTCAACCTCATCATCCTGACGACGCGCCCGGGCCGGAAGGGCAAGGACTATGCCTCGATCTGGAACAAGGAGCGCGATGAGGGGCCGCTGAAGACGATCACGCGCTCGCAGACCGAGCAACTTGCGGAACGGCTGAAATCCTATGCCGGCGAACGCGTCGTCTTCGACTGGGCGATGCGCTACGGCTTTCCCGATGTGAAGAGCCGGCTGAAGGCACTGCAGGACCAGGGCTGCGACCGCATCCTGATGGTGCCGCTCTATCCGCAATATGCGGCGCCGACCTCGGCGACCGCCTGCGATCAGGCTTTCCGGGCGCTGATGCAGATGCGCTGGCAGCCCGCGGTCAGGGTCGCGCCGCCCTACCATGACGATCCCGTCTATATCGCAGCGCTCGCTACCTCGATGCGCGCCTCGCTCGCCAAGCTCGATTTCGACCCGGAGGTGATCCTCTGTTCGTTCCACGGCATGCCGAAGGAATATCTGCTCAAGGGCGATCCCTATTATTGCCAGTGCGTCAAGACCTGGCGGCTGCTGCGCGACGAACTCGGCCTGCCGGAAGAGCGCTTCCGCCTGACCTTCCAGTCACGCTTCGGGCCCGACGAGTGGCTGCAGCCCTATACCGACGAGACGGTGAAGGCGCTGGCCGAAGCAGGCACGAAATCGCTCGCCATCGTTGCGCCGGGCTTCTCGGCGGACTGCCTGGAAACCCTGGAAGAGCTCGATGTCGAGAACCGCGAGATCTTCCTGCACAATGGCGGCAAGCAGTTCGCCTATCTGCCGTGCCTGAACGATTCCGACGAGGGGATCAGGGTACTCGAGGCCGTCGTGCGCCGCGAGCTGATGGGCTGGATGTAGCGCTTCGCGCAGTGCCTTCCGCAGCCAGGGCGGCTCGCCCGGAGTGATGGCGTAGAAGCCTACCCGGCCACGAACCGGCTGACGCTTTCGACGACTGCTTTCGCCTGCAGGATGCGGCGGTGGCCGAGCCCCTTCACGGGCTCCAGCGTGACACTGGGCCCGGCCGCTCCAAGGGCCTCGGCATGGTGAAAACCCAGTTCCCGGTCGTCGCGGCAATGGATCACCAGCGTCGGCCTGGCGATCGCTGCGAGCTGGTCACGGCCCTCGAAAGCCTCGACCGGGCTCCCGGCCACGACATGGATGCGCCGTTCCAGCGCCGCCTGGCCGCGCCGGCCGAGACCGATCGTCGTGCCGAACTGACGGGTGATCTCGGTGATCGAGGAGGGGGCGGCGATCAGCGCCAGCCGGTTCGCCGTGACGGTGGGCTGACCCGGTACGGTGCGAGCGAGCGCGGCCATCGCGATCGCGCCGCCGAAGGAATGGCTCACGATGGCATGGACCGGTGCGAAGGCGCGCGCGACGGCGGCGAGGCTGGCGACACCGAGCGGGATGTTGAGCTCGCTGCCCGTCGAGTCGCCATGGGCGGGTAGATCATAGGCGACGACACGGAAGCCGGCCGCGGTCAGTGGCGCGACGAAGGCGGTCATGAAGGCCGCCTCACTGGTCCAGCCATGCAGGAGGATCACGGACGGCGCTGGGGTTCCGGACGGCTCCTGCCCCTTCGGTTCGAAGAGATAGGCGGTGACCGAGCCACAGGGATAGGGAATGGCGTGGCGTGTTGCGGCGGCCAGCCGTTCGGATGCAGCTTTTGTCGCCGCCTTTCGTTTCGCGGTTCCCTGTTGCCGCCGTGGCGGCGTACAAAAGGCCTTGAAGGCAAGATGTCCGGCCGTCTTCGGTGCAACGAAGCTGGAGAGGCGGATGAGCGGTCGAATGATACGGAGTGCTGAACCGGCCATGGTGCGACCTCTAGTTCGTTCAATGCTGAACAAATATGTTCAACCATGAACAAAAAGCAAGAGCCGATTTCCGCAGACACCGACAGGGCTCATTCCGAGGACAGGCAGGTGCTGCCCTGGGAATTGCCGCGCTTCCATAATTGGATCGCGGTCGCGCGCGTGCATGCGCTCTGGAAGAAGGTGTTCAGCGAGGCACTTGCGCCGCTCGGCATTCAGCTCGCGCATTATGACGTTCTTGCGAATGTCTTCCATGTGCCGGGCCTGACCCAGCAGGCGCTGGCGGAGAAGCTGCTCGTAGGCCGTAGTGCGATGAGCATGCTGCTGCCGGAGCTGGAGCGGCGCGAGCTGATCGAGCGCCGTGGCGACGAGGCCGACCGCCGCGTGCGCCGGCTCTGGCTGACACCCGAAGGCGAGGCGCTGACGCGCCAGGCGATGGCGATCCATGTCCAGCGCATCGAGGCGATGATGCTCGTGCTCAGCGACGAGGAATGCGCGATGGTCGGCGAATTGATGCGGCGGGTCTCAAAGGCACTGGAAGGCTGAACGATGCAGCTCTCGCTTGCACATGGTCGTCGCAATCGTCAGGTTGCGTGCATCGGGGGCCTCGGGGCCCTTTTGAACGCTGGAGCATGAAACTCCAGAGCGTGACCGGCGGACTGGCGGAGCCATATGAATCAGATCTTCAGTTTCGACATCGTTGTCGTGATTCTGGTGCTGCTCGTCATCCTGACGATCGCGTTGGGGGTTCGCACTGTTCCGCAGGGCTATAATTATACGATCGAACGCTTCGGCCGCTATTCCCGTACGCTCGGGGCGGGCCTCGGCCTGATCGTGCCCTATATCGACCGGGTCGGCCACAAGGTGAATGTCATGGAGCAGGTGCTCGACATTCCGAGCCAGGAGGCGATCACCAAGGACAATGCCGGTGTCCGGATCGATGCTGCCGCCTTTTATCAGGTGCTCGACGCAGCCAAGGCCTGCTATGAGGTTTCGTCGCTCGATCAGGCGCTGATGGTGCTGACCATGACCAATATCCGCACCGTCGTCGGCTCGATGGATCTCGACCAGTTGCTGTCGCATCGCGACGAAATCAACGAGCGGCTGCTGCGGGTGATGGATGCGGCGGCTTCGCCCTGGGGCGTCAAGGTCACCCGCATCGAGATCCGGGACATCCTGCCGCCTGCGGATATCGCGGGCGCGATGAACCGGCAGATGAAGGCCGAGCGCGAGAAGCGCGCGGCGGTGCTGGAGGCGGAAGGCCTGCGGCAGGCCGAGATCCTCAAGGCGGAAGGCCAGAAGCAATCTCAGATCCTTGCAGCCGAGGGCCGCAAGGAAGCAGCGTTGCGCGATGCCGAAGCGCGCGAGCGGTTGGCCCAGGCCGAAGCGGCAGCGACCACCATGGTCAGCGAGGCGATCAGCCGCGGCGATATCCAGGCCGCGAACTTCCTGATCGCAGAGCGCTATACCGATGCGCTCAAGGCGATCGCCAGCTCGCAAAACAGCAAGGTGGTGATCGTGCCGATCGAGGCCGCGGCGCTGGCCGGTACGGTCGGCGGCATCGCGCAGCTCACCCGCGCGGTCTTCGGCGAGGATGCGGTGGAGGCGCGCCGCACCGGCTCGGTTCCCGCCTCCGGCCGGACGGGCGCCTGAGGATTAAGACGATGCTGGACTGGTTTGCATCGATCGGTGGCTGGGGCTGGGTCGTGATCGGCCTGGTGCTGATTGGTGGCGAGCTGCTGGCGCCTGGTGTCTTCCTGATCTGGCTCGGTCTTGCCGCGTTGCTGACCGGGCTCGTAGTCGGGGCGACTGGCGTCGGCTGGCAAGGCGCGGCGCTGATCTTCGCGGGTTTGTCCGTCGCCAGTGTCCTTGCGGGCCGGGCCCTGACGCGGCGCAAGTCGGACGAACCGGATGCGGCGCAGGGGCTGAACGATCGCGGGCGCCAGCTTATCGGCAAGGTCTTCAAGCTCGATGCCACCATGACCGGTGGCGAGGGCCGCATCCGCGTCGGCGACTCCTCCTGGCGAATCACCGGGCCCGAGCTGCTGGCTGGCTCCGAGGTGCGGGTGGTGCGCGTCGATGGTGCGACGCTGGTGGTCGAGAAAGCCTGAACGCTGCGCCGCCAGCTCATCTCGCTGATGCGAAATCAGGCTGCCCATATCGATGCGCGGGGTCTATAGGGAACTCCCGCCGCAAGCGAAGCGCACCATGCCAGACCAGACCGAACGCCTGTCGCTGCCAAAGGACCGGATCCGCGTCCTGCTGCTCGAAGGCATCAATGATTCCGCTGCCGATCTGATGGTCCAGGCCGGCTATACCAATATGATCCGCCTGCCCAAGGCACTCGATCACGATGAGCTGCTCAAGGCTGTCGAGAAGGTGCATGTGCTCGGCATCCGCTCGCGATCGCAGCTCACGGCCGACGTTTTCGAGCGCGCAAGCCGCCTCTTTGCCGTCGGCTGCTTCTCGGTTGGAACCAATCAGGTCGACCTGCAGGCCGCCCGCGCGCGTGGCGTCCCCGTTTTCAATGCGCCGTTCTCGAATACCCGCAGCGTCGCCGAGCTCACCATTGGCGAGATCGTCATGCTGCTGCGGCGCATCCCCGACCGGTCGCGTTCGGCGCATGACGGCGGCTGGGACAAGTCGGCCAATGGCAGCTTCGAGGTGCGCGGCAAGACGCTCGGGATTATCGGCTACGGCAATATCGGCAGCCAGCTCTCGACACTGGCCGAGGCGATGGGCATGCGGGTGCTCTATTTCGACCACACCGACCGGCTGCGTCACGGCAATACCGAACCCGTCGACAGCCTGAAGCACTTGCTCGCCTCCAGCGACGTGGTCTCGCTGCATGTGCCGGAGACCCCCGCGACCCATGGCATGATCGGCAAGGCCGAGATCGCCGCGATGCGCAAGGGCAGCTATCTCATCAACAATTCGCGCGGCACGGTCGTCGATCTCGATTCGCTTGCCGAGGCGCTGGGTAGCGGCCATCTTGCGGGGGCCGCCGTCGATGTGTTCCCGAAGGAGCCGGCCTCGAACAGCGAGCGCTTCGTCTCGCCGCTGCAGGGCCTGCCCAATGTCATCCTGACGCCGCATGTCGGAGGCTCGACGGAGGAGGCACAGGAGCGCATCGGTGCCGAGGTGGCGCGCAAGCTGGTCGATTATTCCGATATCGGTTCGACTGTCGGCGCGGTGAACTTCCCGCAGGTGCAACTAGCGCCGCGTCCGATCGGGACGCGCTTCATCCATGTCCAGCGCAACGAGCCCGGCATGCTGCGGCGGCTGAACGACATCTTCGCCCGGCGCGAGGTCAATATCTCCGCCCAGAACTACCAGACCGATGGCGAGATCGGCTATGTCGTGATGGAGGCCGACCGCATCGGTGCCGATGCGGACGCCATCCTGGCCGAGATCAGGGCGCTCGACGGCACGATCCGGGCGCGCCTGCTCTACGAGAGGCAGTGAGCGGGTAACCCGCTCACGCCGTCGTCTTCAGGCCGACGATGCCGGCGAGCACCAGCGCGATCCAGAACAGGCGGGCGATCGTGGCCGGCTCGCCGAAGACGAGGATGCCGACGAGTACCGAGCCGAGTGCGCCGATGCCCGTCCAGACCGCATAGGCCGTGCCGAGCGGCAGCACGTCCAGCGCCTTGATCAGAAGCACGACGAATACGACCAGAAGCGCCACCGAGACGAGCGCCCAGGGCAGGTCGCGAAAGCCGTCGGCCTTCTTCATGCTGAGCGCCCAGGCGACATCGACGATGCCGGAGACGACGAGGGCGATCCAGGCCCAGCTGGTTGTCATGACGCGCTCCTGAGCCGTTCTGCGCCAACGCCCACGGTAGTTGCAAAGCTGGCGGCGATCTCTTCAAGACGGGCATGCGCATGCGCGCGGCCTTCAGCGACCTTCTGATCCGGACCGATTGTGGGCCCCTGGCCGACCACGATGGCGTCGGCCAGGCCAATGAAGCCGAGTGCTGCCTTGAGATAGGGCGTCGCGAGATCCGGGCGGCCGCGGCTCGGCCCTTCGCTGTAATTGCCAGCGCTTGCGAGAATGGCGAGCGTCGGGCGCGATCTCAGCAGCGGCGTGTATCCCGTCGCAGGATCGAAGGAGAAGCTCAGCCCCGGCTGGGTGACGAGGTCGATCCAGTGCTTGAGCTTGTAGGGGATGCCGAAATTCCACATCGGCGTCGCGATCAGCACGAGATCGGCTCCGGCGAGACGAGCGATCATTCCCTCGATGATCCGCCAGGCCGCCTGTTCCGGGGCGTTGAGATCGCGCCTGGCGAGTCGGGCATATTTCGCCGCCAGCATGGCACCTTCGAATTCCGGCAGCTCCGCGGCCCAGAGGTCGAGCGTCTCGACCGAGAGTGTGGGCAGCTTTGCCTGGAGGGCGGCAAGGAAGTGCCGTGCGCTAAAAAGCGAGGCTGAATCGGCCTTGCGCGGGGAAGCCTGGATGAAGAGCAGCCGTGTCATGTGACGCAAACCTCGTAGCGGAGGCGCCCCATCCGGGAGCGCGAATGCATGAAGGGTGGATTGCAATGGTGCGATTTTAAATGCTCAATATGCGAATTAATTTCGCAATGATGCGACGACGATGCTGACTCATGATGATCTCGCCCTGATCCTCGCCATCGCCCGCACGGGCCGGATGAAGCAGGTGGCCGAGGTGCTCCAGACCCATCCGGCGACGGCCTATCGCAGGCTCGAGGCGCTGGAACGTCGCCTTGGAAATCCGCTCTTTGAGCGCGGGCCGGACGGCTATGTCCCAACGGCACTCGCGGAGGAGATCATCCAGCGCGCGGGCGATATCGAGCAGCGGCTGGATGAGTTGAACCGCACGGTCGCCGGGCAGGACAACCGCCTCCGCGGCACGCTGAAGGTCACGACGGCCGATACGCTTGCCTACATCGTGGCGCCGATCGTGCTTTCCTTCGCGGACGCGCATCCGCAGATGTCGGTTGAGCTGCAATTCTCCAACGCGATGGCCGATATGGCGCGCAACGAGGCCGATGTTGCAATCAGGCCGACGCATGCTCCGCCGGAAGCTCTGGTCGGACAGCGGGCCGGGCGTTTCGGCTTCGCAGCCTATTCGGCGAATGGTGATGGAGACGTGCGGGACATCGCTGAGCTTCTGGCGACACGGCGCTGGATCGGTCTTGCGCTCGCCTTGACGCATGCGCCGGCAGCGCGCTGGCTGCGGGATCACGTTCCGACGGATCGTATCAGTGCAAGCGTGGATTCGTTCTTCGCGGCGGCTGTCGCTGCGCGATCAGGCGTCTATGCGCTTCTGCCGAGCTATCTCGGCGACGAGCCATCGCTCGGACTGGCTCGCCTGAGCGACCCGGTTCCCGAGCTTGCATCCGAGATCTGGGTTTTGACCCATCCCGATCTGCGCCATGCCGCCCGGGTCCGGGCCTTCATCCGGCACGCAGCGAAGGAATTGCGCGAGCGGCTGGCCTGACGGTTCAGGCGACCCCGAGCGTCAGCAGGTCATGCACATGCACGAGACCGACCGGACGTTCCTCCGCATCTGCGACGACCAATGCCGTGATGCGCAGCCGGTTGACCATCTCGAGTGCCTCGACGGCCAGCGCGTCGGGCGCGATGCGGCGTGGGGATGGGGTCATCACATCGCGGGCGCGCAAAGCGCTCGGCCCGCCGGAGCCGAGCTTGCGGCGCAGATCGCCATCGGTGACGATGCCAGCGAGGCGCCCGTCGAGATCGGTCACGATCGCGCAGCCAAAACCCTTGGCCGATATCATCGCGATCACATCCGGCAGCGCGGTGTCGAGGCCGACGCGGGGCAGGCCCTCGCCACGATGCATGATGCTCTCGACCGTCTTGAGCTGCGCGCCGAGCTTGCCGCCGGGGTGGTAGACGAAGAAATCCTGGCGCGAAAAGCCACGGGCCTCGAGCAGCGCAATCGCGAGCGCATCCCCGAGCGCGATCTGCATGGTCGTCGAGGTGGTGGGGGCGAGCCCGTTCGGGCAGGCCTCCTCCGCCTTCGGGATCACGAGGGCAATGTCGGCCTCGCGGCCAAGCGCGCTCTCGGCATTGGCCGTCAGCGCGATCAGGCCGACACGGAAACGGCGGGTATAGGCGACGATGGCGGACAGCTCTGCTGCCTCTCCGGACCAGGAGAGGGCGATGACGACATCCTCCGGCTGGACCATGCCGAGATCGCCATGGCTCGCTTCGGCTGGATGCACGAAGAGGGCAGGGGTCCCGGTCGAGGCCAAGGTCGCTGCGAGCTTGCGCCCGACATGGCCCGATTTGCCCATGCCGGTGACGACGACACGGCCGGCGGCAGCACGGATCAACTCCACGGCGGCGGCAAAGGGTTCGCCCAGGCCGTTGGCGAGCGCGGTGTGAAGCGTATCGAGCCCGGTGCGCTCGGTCGCGATGGTGCGGAGCGCCGAGGCGCGGATATCGGCTGTCATGGCTGGGGCGTCTAGCACAGTCCGGGCGGGGAATTCCACCGTCAAGCCTTGCAGCGGGACTGCCAAGCCTCGCAGCAGGGCTGCATTGACGGCACGTTAACCCTCTTCGTTCTAACTCCGTTAACCATGCGCGCCATCCGGGCGCGCTTGGCTTGTTCCGGAGTTCGCTCTCCTCGTGTCCCGTCGCGTCACGACCGTGCTTTTGACAGGCGCTGCAGCTGCAGGCCTTGCGGCGGCATGGCCTGCGGTCGATACGGCATGGGCGCAGCAGGCGCGGGTCCCGAGCCTGCGCAGCACCGTACCCGCCTATGTCGCCCAGGCCCAGGCGACGCCGGATCAGGCACCGCAGAGCGCGACCTCGCCGATTCCCGAAGCGGTGCGCGATCCGGCTGCCTTGATCCAGAACCAGCCTTCGACGATTTCCAGCCGCGCGCCGCCGCGCGCCAGCCGCCCGGTCCTGGCACCCGGCCTTCGCGGCGTCACGCAGCGTCAGTTCCGCGCGCCCCAACCGGCCGTTTCGATATTGCCGCAACCTGGCCCGGCGGCTCCGCCGCCGCTGCGGCGGCGCTCGCTTGTCGAGGAAGACCCCTACGCGCCGCTGGGCCTCAGGCTTGGCAATGTCATTCTGACTCCGGCAACGACGAATTCCGTTGGCTATGACAGCAATCCGCAGCGTGTCTCCGGCCCCAACAAGGGCTCAGGCTTTGCTCGTTACGAGGGCGAACTCGGCATCCAGTCGGACTGGAACGTGCATCAGTTGAGCGGCAGGCTGCGCGGCGCCTATTCCGAGTATTTTCGCGATGGCGAAGCCTCGCGCCCGGATGGCGAGGGGGCGCTCGCTCTTCGGCTCGATGCGGCCCGCGATACCCGCATCCTGCTGGAAAGCCGCCTCAGGCTCGATACGCAGCGCCCCGGTTCGCCGGACCTCAATGCGCCGGTCGTCGGCCGGCCGCTGACCTATTTCTATGGCGGCTCGGCCGGCGTCACGCATGATTTCAACCGTCTGCAGCTGACGCTGCGAGGTTCGGTCGACCGCCAGGACTTCGAGAACGCGAAGCTGATCAGCGGCGCAACCCTGAGTCAGGCCGACCGCAACCAGACGGACTATGGCTTGCGGCTACGGGCCGGCTATGAGCTGACGCCGGGCCTCAGGCCTTTCATCCAGGGCGACATCGACACACGCCAGTACGACCAGCGCTTCGACTCCAACGGATTCGAGCGTTCTTCGAACGGCTACACCGTCAGCGTTGGCTCCACTTTCGAAATCAGCCGGCTGGTCACGGGCGAAGTGTCCGTGGGCTATCAGGACCGGGCCTATGAGGATCCCCGGCTGAGGAACCTGCGCGGCATGGTTGGCGATGCCGCGATCCTGTGGACGCCGACCCCTTTGACGACGGTGACGCTGCGCGGCACGTCCGAGCTTGGTGATACGACGATCGCGGGCAGCAGCGGCACTTGGGCGCGCCGAGCCACCCTCGAGGTGGCTCATGCGTTGCGCCGCAATCTGACTGTGACCGGCTTCACCACTTTCGGTCGCACCGCCTATGAGGGGCAGGGGCTGCGCGAAGACTATACGGCGATCGGTGCCCGGCTCGAATACAAGCTGACACGGACCTTCGCCGTGCGGGCGAGCTTCACCCACGAACGCCTGAACTCGACTGCGCCGAACTCGGATTACACGGCCAACGTCGCGCAGGTCGGCCTGCGGCTGCAGTTCTGAAACAGGTTTGGCACGATGGCCGGCGCTGAGCCGGCCCTCTCATCACCTCGGGTTCCCGGGCCCGCATCCGGCTGGCCCGGGAACGATGGTGCGACGACTACGCCTGCAGCAGCCGGTCGATTTCCGCGCGCAATTGCGGGCCAAGGTCGCCGCGCTGGAGCGCATAGGCGATGTTGGCGGTCAGGAAGCCGAGCTTCGAACCGGTGTCGTAGATGTCCCCATCGAAGCGCACGGCGTAGAAGGGCTCCTGCCGGGACAGCGCGATCATCGAATCAGTGAGCTGGATTTCGCCGCCGGCGCCTGTTTCCTGGTTCGCCAGCAGATTGAAAATCGTCGGCTGCAGGATGTAGCGGCCGGTGATGTGCAGATTCGAGGGGGCTGTACCCTTTGCCGGCTTCTCGACCATCTTCGTGATCTTCGAGACCTTGGCCTTCACGTCCTCGACGCCGACGATCCCGTATTGATGGGTCTGGTCGTCCGGCACCGGCGCCACCCCGATGTGGTTGCCGCCGTGCTTTTCGAAGGCGTCGATCATCTCGGCGAGGCAGCCCTTGCCGAGGCTGTGATGGAGCATATCCGGCAGCAGCAAGGCGAAGGGCTCGTCACCGATGACATCGCGTGCGCACCAGACGGCGTGGCCGAGGCCAAGCGGAGCCTGCTGACGGAGGAAGCTCGCGGCGCCCGCCGGCGGCAGATCCGCCCTGAGCGCCTCCAGTTCCTTCATCTTGCCGCGCTTGGCCAATGTGTCATCGAGCTCATAGGCGATATCAAAATGGTCTTCGATCACGCCCTTGTTGCGGCCGGTGACGAAGACGAAATGCTCGATGCCGGCCGCCCTGGCCTCGTCGACGACATGCTGGACGACCGGACGGTCGACGATGGTCAGCATTTCCTTGGGGACCGCCTTGGTGGCGGGAAGGAAGCGGGTACCAAGGCCCGCGACGGGAAGGACGGCCTTGCGGATGCGTTTCGTCATGAAAAACCCATTTCGCGCACCGAGCGTGGTGCGCCTGCGTCGGAAGGGCAAAGGGTAGGAAGCCGGCGTGCCCCGATCAATGCCAGCTGTTGCCAAGGCTGTCGCGCAATTCTGGCGAAAGGCGGGCCAGCCTGTTCCTGATACCAATCGGCGCTTGATGCGTCGTCAATCCTTTTTGCTTAAGGCCTATGCCAGAGCGATGACAATCGGAGACGATACATGACGATTCTGGTCTCGGGCGGCGCCGGCTATATCGGCAGCCATATGGTGCTGGAGCTGCTCGATCGCGGCGAAAAGGTCGTCGTGCTCGACGATCTCTCGACCGGCTTCTGGTGGGCCGTGCCCCCCGAAGCGACATTCGTACAAGGCGATATGGGCGATCAGGCTCTGGTCGAGCGCGTCATCGCCGAGCATGGCATCACCGCGATTGCGCATTTCGCAGCCAAGATCGTGGTGCCCGATTCGGTTTCCGATCCGCTTGGTTACTATCTCAATAACACCGTGAAGACGCGCGCCCTGCTCGAGAGCGCGGTGCGCGGTGGCGTCAAGCACGTGATCTTCTCCTCGACGGCAGCAGTCTATGGTGAGCCGGCTGTCAGCCCGGTGCCCGAAGAGATCGGGCTTGCGCCGATCAACCCCTATGGTCGCTCCAAGTTGATGAGCGAGTGGATGCTCGGCGATGTCGCGCGAGCACATGGCCTGACCTATGTGGCGCTGCGCTATTTCAACGTGGCCGGGGCCGATCCGCGTGGCCGGTCGGGGCAGTCCTCTGCGAACGCCACTCACCTGATCAAGGTCGCGAGCCAGGCGGCGCTCGGCCAGCGTGCCGGGCTCGAGATCTTCGGCACGGACTATCCGACGCCGGACGGCACCTGCGTGCGCGACTATATCCACGTCACGGATCTGGCACGGGCGCATCTGGCGGCGCTCGACCATTTGCGCGATAATGGCGGCAGCCTGACACTGAACTGCGGCTACGGCCGCGGCTATTCGGTGAAGGAGGTGGTCGAGGTGGTGAAGCAGGTGTCCGGGATGGATTTCCCGGTCAAGCTTTCGCCACGCCGGGCCGGGGATCCGGCGTCTCTGGTTGCTAAGGCCGACCGCATTCGCGCCGAACTCGGGTGGCAGCCTGAACATGACGATCTGACGCAGATCGTGACGCAAGCCCTGGCCTGGGAAGAGGTTCTGCGGACCCGAAACGCGCGGTGATTGCGCTACGTTAACCCATGGTTAATCTTGTTCGGGCGCTGTTGCTGAAGTCGTTTACGCCCAGCCTGTCCTAGCAAGGTTTTTGCCCATGCGCCGCCTGTCCCTCGTCCTCGCCGTGGCCACAGCCAGCCTCGTCCCGGCGCTGGCACAGACGACGGGCTCGATCAACGCTTCGGCGCGCTCGCACAGCACGAACGCAGCGACCGCCGGGCAGGGCCAGGCGTCCTTCGATGCCTTCCTTCAGCGGCTCTGGCCGCAGGCGCAAGCGCGTGGCATCTCGCGCAAGACCTTCGATCTCGCTTTTCGGGGGGTGACGCCGGATGCCTCGATCGTCGCGCTGACGAAGAAGCAATCGGAGTTTTCGGCGCCGATCTGGACCTATCTCAACAACGCTGTCGGTGGCACGCGCGTCGCACGCGGGCGTGACGCTGCCGCCGACAATGCAAATACGCTTGCCCAGGTCGAAGCCCGCTATGGCGTGCCCAAGGAGGTCGTGCTCGGCGTCTGGGGCATGGAAACCAATTACGGTTCGTTCAAGGGCGACAAGGACACGATCCGCTCGCTCGCGACGCTCGCCCATATCCGCTATCGCGGCGACTTCTTCCGCGATGAATTGCTGACGGCGCTCGAGCTGATCGAGAAGGGCTATGTCGAGCGCAGCGAGCTGCGCGGCTCCTGGGCGGGAGCGATGGGGCACACCCAGTTCATGCCGTCGAGCTACATGAAATACGCCGTCGACTTCACCGGAGACGGGCATGCCGATATCTGGGCTTCGACCAGTGACGCACTGGCCTCGACCGCCAACTACCTCAAGGGCTATGGCTGGGTGCCGGGCCTGCCTTGGGGCATGGAAGTGAGGCTCCCGGAGAATTTCGATCACCGCATCAACAAGGCAAGTTTCTCTGCCTTCAACGCGGCAGGGGTGCGGCGGGCCGATGGGCGGGCGCTGCCATCCTCGGGTGAGGCGCGGCTGTTCTTTCCTGCCGGCTATCGCGGCCCCGTCATGCTGCTGACCGCGAATTTCGACGTCATCAAGAAATACAACTCCTCTGACGCCTATGCGCTTGCGGTCGGCCATCTCGGCGACCGGATCGCAGGGCGTCCCGCAATCCAGGCCGATTGGCCGATCTCGGCGCCGCGGCTGGACATGGCAGGAACCAAGGATCTGCAGCGGCGGCTGAAGGTGCTTGGCTTCTACGATCATGATGCCGACGGGCGCATCGGCACCGGCACACGCGAGGCGGTGCGCCAATACCAGCTGAGCGCTGGCCAGATCGCCGATGGCTACCCGACACCGGCGCTTCTTGCGCGCATGCGTGGGGCGCGCTGACTCCAGCCTCCGACCGCGGTATGATGCCGGCGAACTCCGTCGGCCGGCGTAGGACCGAGAGCGCCATGCGTTTGCGTTCACTTCTGATGGTTCTGGGGGCTGCCCTGCTCCTGCTGCTGACCGGCGGGCCGTCCTCCTTTGCCGAGAACGACACGATGCTGACGCGTGATCCCACGCTGCAGCGTGGCCGCGGGTTCGTTTTTCCCTTCAGCCGACTTCAGCCGCAGCCCCAGCCCGCGCCACAGCGCCAGCGCCTGGCGCCAGCCCAGGCACGCAGGACGTCGCCAGTGGTCGTACGCGACGATCCGGTCATCCCCAAGGTCGATGTCAGCTACCATATCGTCGTGTTGGGGGATTCACTTGGCGATCTCGTGGTCGGCGGGCTTGTCGAGGCCTTGAATGATCGTCCCGACGTCGCGGTGATGCGCAAGACGAAACTCGAGTCCGGTCTTGTCCGCACCGATTTCTACGATTGGCCCAAGGCGGTCACCGATCTGCTGGCCAGCGACCAGAAGATCACCGTCGCCGTGATGCTGCTCGGGCTCAATGATCGGCAAGCGATCCGTGAAGGCGAGACCCTTCATGAGCCGCTGAGCGAGCGTTGGCTGGAACTCTATCGGGATCGGGTCGACGGCATCGCCGGGGCTTTTGCGGCGAAGCGCATTCCCTTGCTCTGGGTCGGTCTCCCGCCCGTCCAGAATTCACGCCTGACCGCCGACTATGTCATTCTCAACGACGTCTATCGGCAGCGTGTCGAGCGGGCCGGCGGCCAGTACATCGATCTCTGGGGCGGTTATGTCGATGCAGAGAACCGCTATAGGGCGATGGGGCCCGATGTCTCCGGGCAGACGACGCGATTGCGCACCGCCGACGGCATCCATTTCACCAAGGCGGGGGCACGCAAGGCCGCTCACTTCATCGATGTGGTGATCCGCCGCCTGATCGAGGGGCGTCCGGAACAAGGCGTGATCGCGCTTCCGGTCGCGCCCGAGACTGGGGCTCCAAGCAATCCGGAACTGCAGGCGGGCGGGGTCGAACGCCTGATCGATCGCATGGTTCAGGGATTGCCCGAACTCGGCGGGCTTGGCCCAGCGCTGCAGGCAAAGCCGCTGGCAGGGCCGATCATGCCGCTGACAGGGGTATCTCCCAGCGGCGACCGGTCGCTGCTCGTCTCGATTCAGGAGGCGCGGGGGCGCGGCGACCTCGCTACCCAGCTTGATCGCGTGTTCGGCGAGGGCGTCGCGAGCGAGCCGAAGCCGGGACGCATCGACGACTACCGCTGGCCGCGCCGGAACTGACCGGAACCGATACGAATATGCCGCTTCCCTTCGGGAGAAGGGGAGCCCCGCAGCGCCGAGACGGGCAAGGGGCCACTCGGGCCACCTGCTCCCCTCATGCGCCGCCCGCTGCGGCATGTCCTCCCCCGAGCGGGAGAACGGATCTCCCTATCGCGGCAGGATGGTCTCGCCCATCAGGTGCTTGTCGATGGAATGGGCCATCTGGCGGCCCTCGCGGATCGCCCAGACCACCAGCGACTGGCCGCGGCGCATGTCGCCGGCGACAAACACCTTCTCGACCGAAGTCTTGTAGGCGAGGGTGTTCGCCTCGACATTGCCGCGCTTGTCGAGCGTGACGCCGAGTTTCTCGATCAAGCCTTCACGGACCGGCGAGACGAAGCCCATGGCGAGCAGGACGAGATCGGCCCTGAGGTCGAACTCGGTGCCCGGGATCGGCTTCAGCGCATTGTCGACGCGGGCGCAGTTCAGCCTGCGGACCTGGCCATTCTCGCCAGTGAACTTCAGCGTGGTGATGGCGAAGTCGCGCTCGGCGCCCTCCTCGTGACTGGAGGAGGTGCGCAGCTTGAGTGGCCAGTTCGGCCAGGTCAGCGCCTTGTTTTCCTTCTCCGGCGGCTGCGGCATGATCTCGATCTGAGTCACCGAGAGCGCACCCTGGCGCACCGAAGTGCCGATGCAGTCGGAACCGGTATCGCCGCCGCCGATCACCACGACATGCTTGCCCGTCGCCAGGATCTCGGCACCATTGCCGTTGGCGGCCTCGCCGCCGACGCGACGGTTCTGCTGTGGCAGGAAATCCATGGCGAACTGGATGCCGGAAAGCTCACGACCCTCGATCGGCAGATCGCGCGGCTTCTCGGCACCACCGGTCAGGCCGACCGCATCATAAGTCGCGAGCAATTCGGCCGGGTCGATATTGACGCCGACATTGGTGTTGTAGTGGAAGACGACGCCTTCGGCCTCCATCTGGCGGACGCGGCGCTCCACATGGGACTTCTCCATCTTGAAGTCCGGGATGCCGTAGCGCAGCAGGCCACCGGCGCGGGCCTGGCGCTCATAGAGATGCACCTCGTGGCCGACACGGGCGAGCTGCTGGGCTGCTGCGAGGCCAGCCGGACCGGAGCCGATGATGGCGATCTTCCTGCCGGTCCTGGCGCGCGGCAGCTGGGGGATGATCCAGCCTTCCTGCCAGCCCTTGTCGACGATCGCACATTCGATCGATTTGATCGTGACCGGCGTGTCCTCGAGATTCAGCGTGCAGGATGCCTCGCAGGGGGCAGGGCAGACGCGGCCGGTGAACTCCGGGAAGTTGTTGGTCGAGTGCAGGTTGTCCAGCGCCTCGCGCCACTTGTCGTTGTAGACGAGGTCGTTCCAGTCCGGGATCTGGTTGTTGACCGGACAGCCGTTGTGACAATACGGAATGCCGCAATTCATGCAGCGCGCCGCTTGGTCGCGGGTTGCCTCCGCGCCGAGCGGAATGACGAATTCCTTGTAGTTCCTGATCCGGTCCGAAGCCGGAAGATACTTCCGGTCGCGACGGTCGATCTCGAGGAAGCCGGTTACCTTGCCCATCGTCTCACATCCGCCTGATTGAGTTACTCGGCCGCGACCGACATGCCGGCTTGCGCCCGCTCGATTTCGAGGAGGGCACGCCGGTATTCGACCGGCATGACCTTGACGAATTTGGGCAGGTATTCCGTCCAGTTCTCGAGAATGTCCTTGGCCCGCTGCGAGCCCGTGTAGCGGTGATGATCGGCGACGAGCTGGTGCAGGCGCTCGGCGTCGTAGCCGGACATGTTGGCCATCACATCGATCCGGCCCTTGAACTCGAGGTCGCCGCCATGGTGGTGGATCCGCTGCATCAGCTCCTCCTCCTCGGTGACCGGCTCGAGATCGACCATGGAGAGGTTGCAGCGCTTGGCGAAGCTCTTATCCTCGTCGAGCACATAGGCGACGCCGCCGGACATGCCGGCCGCGAAGTTCCGGCCGGTCTGGCCGAGCACGACGACGACGCCGCCGGTCATGTATTCGCAGCCATGATCGCCGGTGCCCTCGACCACCGCGATCGCGCCGGAATTGCGCACGGCGAAGCGCTCGCCGGCGACTCCGCGGAAGTAGCATTCGCCCGAGATCGCGCCGTAGAGCACGGTGTTGCCGACGATGATCGAATTCTCGGCGATGGTTTGCGCATCCGGCGACGGCCGGATGATCAGCTTGCCGCCCGAGAGACCCTTGCCGACATAGTCATTGGCCTGGCCCGTGAGATCGAGCGTGACGCCATTGGCGACCCAGGCGCCGAAGCTCTGGCCGGCAGTGCCGGTGAGCTTCACCGTGATCGTGTCCGCCGGCAGGCCGGCATAGCCATAGCGCTTGGCGACCTCGCCCGAGAGCATCGCGCCGGTCGAGCGGTCGACGTTGCGGATCGGGCTCGTGATGACCACAGCCTCGCCCTTGTCGAGGGCGGATGCCGCCTCGGCGAGCAGCGTCCGGTCGAGCACTGCGTCGATCGGATGCTTCTGGCGCTCGACATGGCGGATGGCGACCTCGCCCTTCACCTCCGGCTTGTGGAAAATCCGGGTGAAATCGAGGCCTTTTGCCTTCCAATGGTCGATCGCCTGCTTCTTGTCGAGCCAGTCCGAGCGGCCGACGAGATCGTCGAACCTGGCGACCCCGAGGCTCGCCATGATCTCGCGCACGTCCTCGGCGAGGAAGAAGAAGAAGTTGATGACGTGTTCGGGCGCGCCCTTGAAACGCTTGCGCAGCACCGGATCCTGCGTCGCGACGCCGACCGGGCAGGTGTTGAGGTGGCACTTGCGCATCATGATGCAGCCGGCCGCGATCAGCGGAGCGGTTGCAAAGCCGAACTCGTCGGCGCCGAGCAGGGCGCCGATGATGATGTCGCGGCCGGTGCGCAGGCCGCCATCGACTTGCAGCGCGATACGCCCGCGCAGCTTGTTCAGCACCAGGACCTGATGGGTTTCGGCGAGGCCGATCTCCCAGGGCGATCCGGCATGCTTGATCGAGGTCAGCGGCGAGGCGCCGGTGCCGCCCTCGTAGCCCGAGATGGTGATGTGGTCGGCGCGCGCCTTGGCGACGCCTGCCGCAACCGTGCCGACGCCGAGCTCCGAGACGAGCTTGACCGAGACGTCGGCTGCCGGGTTGACGTTCTTCAGGTCGAAGATCAGCTGGGCCAGATCCTCGATCGAGTAGATGTCGTGATGTGGCGGTGGCGAGATCAGGCCGACACCCGGCGTCGAATGCCGGACCTTGGCGATGCGTGCGTCGACCTTGTGGCCGGGCAGCTGGCCGCCCTCGCCGGGCTTGGCGCCCTGCGAGATCTTGATCTGCATCATGTCGGAATTGGCGAGGTACTCGACCGTGACGCCGAAGCGGCCGGAGGCGACCTGCTTGATCGCCGAGCGCATCGAGCGGCCGTCGGGCAGCTTGACGAAGCGCTCCGGCTCCTCGCCGCCTTCGCCGGTGTTCGACTTGCCGCCGATCGTGTTCATGGCGATGGCGAGCGTCGAGTGCGCCTCATGGCTGATCGACCCGAAGGACATGGCGCCGGTCGAGAAGCGACGCACGATCGAGGCCGCCGACTCGACCTGGTCGAGCGGGATCGGCTTGGTGCCGAGGGCGTCGGCATCCTTGATCTGAAACAGCCCGCGGATCGTGGAGAAGCGCTGGCTCTGGTCGTTCACCAGCTCGGCATAGGCCTTGTACTTGTCCTGCGCATTGCCCCGCACCGCGTGCTGGAGCAGCGAGATGTTCTCCGGCGTCCAGGCATGGTCCTCGCCGCGGATCCGGAAGGCGTATTCGCCGCCGATGTCGAGCGCATCGCGGTAGACCGGCGAGTCGCCGAAGGCATCGCGATGACGGCGCACGGTCTCTTCCGCGAGCTCGGGCAGGCCGACGCCCTCGATCGAGGATACGGTGCCGGCAAAGTACTTGTTGATCGTCTCGGTCTTCAGGCCGATCGCGTCGAAGATCTGCGCGCCGCAATAGGACTGATAGGTCGAGATGCCCATCTTGGACATGACCTTGAGCAGGCCCTTGCCTACCGACTTGATGAAGCGCTTGACGACCTCGTAGCGGTCGACCTCCGGCGGGAACTCGCCGGCCTCGTAGAGCGCCTCGAGTGTCTCGAAGGCGAGATAGGGGTTGATCGCCTCGGCGCCGAAGCCGGCAAGACAGGCGAAGTGATGGATTTCGCGCGGTTCGCCGGATTCCACAACGAGACCGACCGAGGTGCGCAGGCCCTTGCGGATCAGGTGATGATGGACAGCGGCCGTCGCCAGCAGAGCGGGGATCGGGATGCGGTCCGGTCCCACCTGCCGGTCGGAGAGGATGATGATGTTGTAGCCGCCATGCACGGCCGCCTCGGCCCGTTCGCAGAGCCGTGCGATCGCGCCTTCCATGCCGGCTGCGCCTTCGCGCGCGGGATAGGTGATGTCGATCGTCTTGGTGTCGAAACGGTCCTCGTAGTGACCGATGCAGCGGATCTTCTCAAGATCGTCATTGGTCAGGATCGGCTGGCGCACCTCGAGGCGCTTGCGGCGCGATGTGCCTTCCAGGTCGAGGATGTTCGGCCGCGGCCCGATGAAGGAGAGCAGGCTCATCACCAGCTCTTCGCGGATCGGGTCGATCGGCGGGTTCGTGACCTGGGCGAAGTTCTGCTTGAAATAGGTGTAGAGCAGCTTCGACTTCGAGGAGAGAGCCGAGATCGGCGTGTCGGTGCCCATCGAGCCGACGGCTTCCTGGCCGGTCACGGCCATGGGCGCCATCAGGATCTTGGTGTCCTCCTGGGTGTAGCCGAAGGCCTGCTGACGATCGAGCAGGGCGACATCGGTGCGCGAGGCGCGTGCCTCGACCGGCGGCAGTTCCTCCAGCACGATCTGGGTGCGCTTCAGCCAGTCCTTGTAGGGATTGGCAAGGCAGAGCGAGGTCTTGATCTCGTCATCGCCGATGATGCGGCCTTGATCGAGATCAATGAGCAGCATCTTGCCGGGCTGGAGACGCCACTTCTGCACGATCTTCTCTTCCGGGATCGGCAGCACGCCGTATTCCGAAGCGAGCACGACGAGACCGTCATCGGTGACGAGATAGCGCGCGGGCCGCAGGCCGTTGCGGTCAAGCGTTGCGCCGATCTGCTTGCCGTCGGTGAAGGCGATGGCGGCAGGGCCGTCCCAGGGTTCCATCAAGGCGGCGTGATATTCGTAGAACGCGCGGCGCTCCTCATCCATGAGCGGGTTGCCGGCCCAGGCTTCGGGCACGAGCATCATCATGGCATGGGCGAGCGAGTAGCCGCCCTGAACCAGGAATTCGAGGGCGTTGTCGAAGCAGGCCGTATCGGACTGGCCCTCATAAGAAATCGGCCAGAGCTTCGAGATATCTGCGCCGAACAGCTCGGAATCGACCGAGGCCTGACGAGCGGCCATCCAGTTGACGTTGCCGCGCAGCGTGTTGATCTCGCCGTTATGGGCCACCATCCGGTAGGGGTGGGCAAGGCGCCAGGACGGGAAGGTATTGGTGGCGAAGCGCTGGTGGACGAGCGCAATCGCGCTCTCGAAGCGCGGGTCGGTCAGGTCCTTGAAATAGGAGCCGAGCTGCGTGACGAGCACCATGCCCTTGTAGACGATGGTGCGGGCCGACATCGAGACCGGGTAATAGGTCGCGGTGGCGCGGTCCTGGCGCTTGTAGACCTTGTTGGAAACCGACTTGCGCAGGACATAGACCTTGCGCTCGAAATCGTCCTCGTCGGTGATCTCGGCCGGGCGGCCTACGAAAAGCTGGCGATGGGTCGGCTCGGTTTCCTTCACCGCCTCGCCGAGGTCGCTGTTATCGACCGGCACATCGCGCCAGCCGAGGAAGACCAGGCCTTCCTCCTCGACCGTCTGTGCGACGATCTCCTCGCAGACGGCGCGGTCGCCGGCATCCTGTGGCATGAAGAACTGGCCGATGGCGTAGTGGCCGGGCTCGGGCAGGGAAATGCCGAGCTTCGCGCATTCTTCCTGGAAGAAGCGATGCGGAATCTGGGTGAGGATGCCGCACCCGTCGCCGAGCTTGGGGTCGGCGCCGACGGCGCCGCGATGATCGATATTGTGCAGGATCTGCAGGCCCTGCTCGACGATCGCATGGGTCTTGCGGTTCTTCATGTCGGCGATGAAGCCGACGCCGCAGGAATCCTTCTCGAAGGACGGATCGTAGAGGCCCTGGCGCTCGGGCATGGCCGGATCGCGCACCGTCAGGACCGGCTCGGTGGCCGTCATGGTCGTCACAGCTTTGCTGCTGAAGACACCCGACTTGCTGGTTCCGCTCATCGTCAAACCCCGCTTGCCATACCCCTCGCGCTACCGCCGAGAGACCCGCATCAGTCTACATCGCCGTCCGCACCGGCCCCTGCTGGCCTTCAAGGCAGCAAGGATGGAGCCAGTCCGGCCAGGTTCGTCTGTCAGAGGGGGCTTGCGCTTTTTTAATCCCGCGCCCGCGTCCTCCGCAGGCGCCTCGGGCTTCCCAGAGCCCTGTCGCGCCTGTTTACGCCGCCGTTTTACGGGCGGCGCGTTTACGGTTGGCTGTGGCGGTCATGGCCGTGCCCCTCGTCATTGCTCCGCTCCGTTGCGATCGTCCGACACCAGGCTCGCAGCCTCATGTCAGCGCGGTGAAAAATGGGACAGCAACACTGTCCTATTGAGACGAATTTGCCAGAATTCTAATGTCGGCACAAGCGTGAATTTTGGGCGATTTGGAAATATTGTTGCGATATGCCTTTCAACGGCGACATTTCCGGGATGAAAGGCGCAGTTGGGTCGCACGCTTCTTGTTCGAAAGGCTTATGCCGGCGGCGGCCGGTCCGGGCTCAGTCGCAGCGTGCAAGGCGTCATTCCGGCCTTGCGCTTGGCAGGGAGCGCCCGCCTCGCTAACCCTCGTTCATGAACTTCATCAGCGACAATACGGCGGGTGCGAGCGCCCCGGTGATGGCCGCGATCGCAGCCGCCAATGACGGCGCGGCTGCGGCCTATGGCACCGATGTCTGGACCCAGCGCGTCGAACGGCTCTTTGCCGAGCTGTTCGAGCATGAGGTCTCGGTTTTCCTGGTAACCAGCGGCACGGCTGCGAACGCCCTGGCGCTGGCCTGCCTGACGCGTCCCTGGGGCGCAGTCCTGACCCATCAGGAAAGCCACGTCGCCGATGACGAGTGCGGTGCGCCGGAATTCTTCGGCGACGGCGCCAAGCTCATCGGCCTGCCCGGTACCGGCAACAAGATCACGCCTGAGTCCGTGACCAAGGTCTTGGCACGCATGCGCGAGGGCGCGCTGCATCAGGTGCAGCCGCAGGCGGTCTCGATTACGCAGGCAACCGAATGCGGGTTGATCTATCGCCCCGACGAGGTGCGGGCCCTGAAGCAGGCGGCCGAGCCCCGGGCCCTGAAACTGCATATGGACGGCGCCCGTTTTGCCAATGCGCTGGTCACGCTGGGCTGCTCGCCGGCCGAGATCACCTGGAAGGCGGGCGTCGACGTCCTGTCCTTTGGCGGCACCAAGAATGGCGCCTGGGCGGCCGAAGCGGTGGTCTTCTTCGATCAGGCCTTGGCTGACGAAATGAAATGGCGGCGCAAGCGGGCCGGCCATACCCTGTCCAAGGGGCGGCTGATCGGCGCGCAATTCGAGGGCCTCCTGGCCGGCGGCCATTGGCTGGCGCTGGCGCGCCATGCCAACGCGATGGCGTCCCGGCTGTCCGAGGCGGTTACGAGAAGCGGCGCGGTGCGCTTGGCCTGGCCCTGCGAGGCGAATACGGCCTTTCTCGTCCTCGATGCTGCAACGCAGGAGCGCCTGAAGGCGGCCGGCGTCGGCTATCACGCCTGGTCCGACACCGCACTTCCCAACGACGCAGCACTTGCATCGGGCGAGGTCATCGGCCGTTTCGTGATGTCCTTTGCGACATGCGCCGAGGATGTAGAACAGCTGATCACGCTGCTGAACGCGCCGTCTCGCTGAAATATCCCCCGATTGACGCCGCATGGGTGCCGTAATCCCTAAGGAAGACTGAAGCCCCCGTTCGGTCCGTTAACAAGGATGGAGATATGGCTTCTGTTTCGACCGCGCGCTCGCGTGCCGCGCTGATTGGCTTGGCTGTTGCCGGCGCGCTGGCGGGCTCGGCCGGTGGAGCCGCCGCGCAGTATTATTATGACTATGGCTACGAGTATGTGCCGCGTGGCAGCTATGGTTACGGCTATGGCTATCGCTACGCGCCGCCGCCCGCGCCGCTGTCTTCACGGAGCATCGCCGAGATAGCCATCCGCGAGCACAGGCTCGCCCAGGTCGACCGCACCACGCGCACCGAGTCCGATTTTGTGGTCGATGGGCGCATGGCGAATGGCCGGCGCGTACGGCTGGTCTTCGATCGCTTCAGCGGCGATCTGGTCCGGCGGATGAGCCTGCAGACTCCTGAGCGGGTGAGGGGACCCGCCCCGGATGTCGCCCGCGTCGATCCGCGTGAGCATGCTCCGGCCCAACCGCGGTTGCTGCCCCTCCCGCCGGAGCGCCCCGATTCGCTCAAGGCTCCGGCGGAAGCGAACGCGCCTTCGCAGGTTGTCCCGCCGTCTCCTGCCGCGCCCGCGACGGTTCCCGAACCGGAGAAGGGACCTGCACCTCCCGCTGCGGCCACTGCGCCCGCAACCATTATTCCGCCGCCGCTGCCCGTGCCAACCCCGCCAGCTGAGCAGGCAAAGCCTGTCGAGCAGGCCCCTGCCCAGGCGAGCGCACCTGCAACCGAGGCCCCCTCCGCTCCGGCAGCACCGGTCGCACCGACGCCGGCCCCGACCGCGTCATCGGGTGAAGAGAAGCCCAAGCTGGTGAACCCCAACGATGTTCGCGGAACGGAGGCGCCCGAGCACAAGCCGCCGCTTGCGAAGGCTGAATTGCCGGAGACCAAGGCTGCGCCGGTCGAGCTGCCTCCGGTCCAGATCGAAGATCCGGCGCCCTCCGCACCGCGCCCGGCGACGCCTGCCGTTCCGGTTGCGCCTCTCGATTGAGAGACGATCGCCAATTCCAGGCATGAAAAGGGCGCCCCCGGAAACCGGGGGCGCCCTCTGTCTGCCAGCCCTGGGCTGGGCGTGTTACGCGGCCTTGGAAACCTTGGCCTCGAGCACCTTGGCGGGTTTGCCGCCGATGGCGATCTGGCGCGGCTTCTTCGCCTCGGGAATCTCGCGGACGAGATCGATATGGAGCAGGCCGTTCTCGAGGCTCGCGCCGGTCACCTGGACATAGTCGGCGAGCTGGAAGCGGCGCTCGAAGGCGCGGGCCGCGATGCCCTGATGCAGGACTTCGCGCTTCTCGACGGTCTCGGAAACCTGCTTCTCACCGCGTACGGTCAGGGTGTTTTCCTTGCTTTCGATGGCAAGGTCGCTGTCGGAGAAGCCGGCGACCGCGATGGAGATGCGGTAGGCGTTCTCGGCGGTGCGCTCGATATTGTAGGGGGGGTAGGTCGGCGCGGTTTCAGCGCTGGTCGCCTGGTCGAGCAGGTTGAACAGACGGTCGAAGCCGACGGTCGAGCGATAAAGCGGGGAAAGATCGAAGTGACGCATGATGTCCTCCAGAAGAAGCGACGTTTGGTCGAGCCTGCCTCGTCTTGAGCACAGGCCCCGTTCAGGTTCACGCAGCCGGTATCGGCCTGCGTGACCAGGAATTGGGGTGCGATTTCCGCTTTTCAAGAGCTGCCCCCAGCGGGCATAACCGAGAGCATCCGCCCGGGACTGTCGCCGCGATTCGGAGCGCCTGATGGCCGAGGCCGAGCTCTTTTCCCTCCCCGATTACCCGGTTCCCGGGCATGGCAAGGTCTGGCTTGCACTGGCGCGCGATGGGGCGAGGCTCCGCTTTGCGAGCTGGCACCCGACAGTAAAGCGGGTGCGCGGTACTGTCGTGGTCATCCAGGGGCGCGCGGAGTTCATCGAACGCTACAGCGAGACGATCGCCGAGCTGCGCCGCCGTGGTTTCCATGTTCTTGCCTTCGATTGGCGCGGCCAGGGCGGTTCGCAACGTTTCGTGTCGCGTGAACGCAAGGGGCATGTCGGCCGCCTGCGGCATTACGAGACCGACCTCGCCCTTGCCATGGCGGAAATGCAGGCCCGGCTGCCGCCGCCGTATTTCGTGCTGGCGCATTCGATGGGGGCGGCGCTGTGCCTCGACGCTGCCCGGCGCAACGCATTGCCGGTCTCGCGACTGGTTGCACTCGCGCCCATGCTCGGCCTCTCCATGGTCGAGCGGCCACGGGCGGCGAGTTATCTCGCAAGCGTGCTGTACTGGCTCGGCCTCGGCAGCGCCTTCGTGCCTGGCGGCGGTGACACAGCGATCGCGACGAAGCCATTCCAGGGCAACCGGCTGACGAACGACCCCGTCCGCTATGCCCGGAACGCCGCGCTCTCAGCTGCGGCGCGCCATCTCAGCATCGGCGACCCGACTGTCGGCTGGGTCAGAACCGCGTTTCGGTTGATGAACCGGCTGGCGGCTCCCTCGGCGCCCCTAGAGGTCAGGGTGCCGACGCTGGTGATCG
Organism: Allobosea sp. 2KB_26; assembly: GCF_052115715.1. Lineage (NCBI taxonomy): Bacteria > Pseudomonadati > Pseudomonadota > Alphaproteobacteria > Hyphomicrobiales > Alloboseaceae > Allobosea > Allobosea sp. 2KB_26. Next base: position 1,226,487 of record NZ_JBFRHE010000001.1, on the reverse strand, counting down.
CAGCCGGGCGCGACCCGGTGGTCTCGACGCCTGCGATCGAACGCTTCGCGGCGCGGCTGAAGACCGGTTCGGCATTGATATTGCCGACAGCGCGCCACGAGATCCTGATGGAAACGGATGCCGTCCGCGCGCAGTTCTGGGCTGCCTTCGATGCTTTCGTTCCCGGCGAAGTGATCGCCGGGGCCGGCTCAGCCGGCGAGCAGGGCGAGGGCGGCCTGATGAAGGGTCTTGTTGGCGGCGGCGATGATGCGTCCGCCCTTGGCGGCACTGCCGCCATCCCATGAGGTGACGATTCCGCCGGCGCCTTCGACGATCGGGATCAGAGCGACGATGTCATAGGGTTTCAGCCCGCTCTCGATAACGAGATCGACATGGCCCGAGGCCAGCATGCAATAGGCGTAGCAATCGCAGCCGTAACGGGCGAGGCGCACCGCGCTTTCGACACGCAGATAGGCTTCCTGCTCGGCGCCTTGAAACAGTTTTGGGCTGGTGGTCATTACCGTCGCGGTGGCCAGCTCGCCGTTCTGGCGCGTGCGCAGCACCCGTGGCCCGCCCGGACCCTCATAGCGTGCCTGTCGGCCGTCGCCGGAATAGCGCTCGCCGGTGAAGGGTTGGTGCATCATGCCGTAAACCGGAACGCCCTCGCGGGTGAGGCCGATCAGCGTGCCCCAGACCGGGATGCCGGAGATGAAGGCTCGGGTGCCGTCGATCGGGTCGAGCACCCAGACATATTCGGCCTCACCGTTCTCCGTGCCGAACTCCTCTCCGAGCACGCCATGCTCGGGGAAATTGCGCTTGATCAGGTGGCGCATCACGTTCTCGCCGGCGCGGTCGGCCTCGGTGACGGGATCGAACACGCCGCCGCAGGACTTGTCCTCGGTCGCATGCTTGGCGCGGAAGAAGGGCAGGATCGCCTGGCCGGATTGGGTCGCGAGTTCCGCTACGAAGGCGCCGAAATCAACCGCACTCATCTTTGCTCTCCGGAGCTGCGCTATGCTGCGCAGCAAAAATGCAGGATCCAGCCTGCTCGCTCGGTTCTTCTAGCGGCGCTCGTCGTCGGAAAACAAGGAATCTGGCGGAAAATCAGCAACTTTGGATTGCGTGCGGCGCATGGCTCACAAGATCTTCGACAAAGGCGCTTGCTTTTTTGCGCTGCACAGTCATATTGTGCACTGCGAAGGGGCGATCACCTCAAGCCTTCGTTTGCCCTCCTTGGGCGTTTCCTCCCTAGACTTGGGCCGCCACGAAAGTGCGCGGCCCTTTTTTCTGCGCTGCGCCCAAGCCGTCATCGCAAGCCTCTGAACGAACAGGCTATTCCGCAGCTTCGCGCCAATCATCGAGCCAGCCGCTCCAATGCGCGAAGCACTCCGCCATGGCGGTGCCGATCGCCTGCTCCAACTCTGCAAAACCGGTATGCGGCTCCAGGGTCGCTTCGTTCATGTAGAGGGACCGGTTGATCTCGATCTGCAGGGCATGCACGCCTGAGGCCGGCGCGCCATAATGCTCGGTGATGAAGCCGCCGGCATAGGGGCGGTTGCGCGTGACGCTGAGCCCGCGCCGACGAAAGGCTTCCTCGGCGATGTCGATGATGTAGCCGGCGGCGCTGGTGCCGAAGCGGTCACCGAGAATCACATCCGACTTGGCGAGCCCGTCGCGGTCGAGCCCGGTCGAGGGCATCGAATGGGCGTCGACCAGAATGCAGGTGCCGAATGCGCCTTGCGTGCGCTGGACCAGACTGCGCAGCCCGGCATGGTAGGGTCGATAGAGGCCGTCGATCCTGGCGAGTGCTTCCTCCACCGGAATCTTGCCAAAATAAATCTCGTGCGCGTCTCCGACGATGCGTGGAATTGTGCCCAGCCCCCCCGCGACCCGCATCGAGCGGGTATTGGCGAAGGCGGGCAGGCGGCCGTCGAACATGCGCGGGTCGAGCTCATAGGGCTCGCGGTTCACATCGAGAAAAGCACGCGGAAACTCGGCGACAAGCAGCGGCGCACCAAGGGCGACCGTCTGCGCGAAGAGCCGGTCGACATAGGCATCCTCGGAACGGCGCAGCGAGCGCAGCGGCAATCGTGCTCGCTCCACGAAGCCGGGAGGGTAGCGACGCCCGGCATGCGGCACGTCGACCACCACCGGCACGACCTGGAGCGGCGGCTGATAAAGGCTGAAGGGGCGCTCGATCTCGACGACGATGTCGGCGGCTTCAGCGGAGAAATTACCGGACGAGATGGTCATGCGGGACAACTGAAGCACACATTGCCGGGCGGATGAAGCGATCTCGGATTCGGCGCTGAATCGAACATCGCGTTCACGCGTTGTTTACCATGTTGGCGCGTTATACTGCGATAGTGTTCCACGCGCTCCGGGCAGGCGATAACGCTTCGCGGCGTTGGCTCGGAATGCCGAATCGGGCGAGACGAAACAGACAAGGGGTTGTCCGGGGTGGGCGGCCTCTATCGATAGGCCGAACGGGACGGACGAAGCAGGCCCATGACCAAGATACTTCTCGCTGAAGACGACAACGACATGCGCCGCTTTCTGGTCAAGGCCCTGCAGAATGCGGGCTATGACGTGGCGTCGTTCGACAACGGGCTTTCGGCCTATAACCGCCTGCGTGAAGAGCCCTTCGAGCTACTCCTGACCGACATCGTCATGCCGGAGATGGACGGTATCGAGCTGGCGCGGCGCGCTACCGAACTCGATCCCGACATCAAGGTGATGTTCATCACAGGTTTTGCTGCGGTTGCGCTCAACCCCGATTCCCAGACGCCGAAGGACGCAAAAGTGCTGTCCAAGCCCTTCCATCTGCGCGAGCTGGTGAACGAGGTCGAGAAGTTGCTCGCAGCCTGAGCGCTTTTTGCAATCAAGCGTCTTGCAAGGCGCGAAATGAGCGGCTATAGCCCGCTCAACCTCGCAACAGGGACACGCCGCAAGGCCGAACCTGTTCCGACTGCCAGGACAGATTATCGTCATGGCATGACGGGCGCGTAGCTCAGCGGGAGAGCACTACGTTGACATCGTAGGGGTCACAGGTTCGATCCCTGTCGCGCCCACCATTTCACAAAACCCGGATATCGCTTTGAAGAGCGGTATCCGGGTTTTTGCGTTTGGTGCCTCAATGACAAGTGCAGCCGCGATGTCCGAATGCCGTCTGATGCGCGGCAGGGGCGCTCCGCCCATCCCTTGAGGGCGGACGGCGCGAATCACTGCCGCCCGTGCTTTGAACCGGTCTCTGCCGGGCTCAGACGGGGACCTGCTGCCCCCGCCGTCCACAGGCCCGGTCAGGGCGACCAGCTGTCGGCAAACCCGCCTAGCGAGCCGCTGCGAGCATGCGATCGACGAAGCCGTCGAGGGCGGATTTGTCGATCCAGCGGAGCACCGCGACGAGATCCTGCGTGGGATTGAGCCAGATTGCGTTGACGCCGGCGCCAAGCGCGAAGACGGCCGTGGCGGGAACATTCGGTCGGGCCGCTGCCCCGCGGTTGAGCCACCAGAGATAGCCGTAATTCTCGAGCGTGGGCGAAGGCGACAGCATGTCGTTGACCCAGGCCGGCGACAGCAGTTCACGGCCAGCCCAGGCGCCACCGCGCCCTACGAGCAGGCCCAGCCGGGCGTGGTCGCGCGCGCTGATGAAGAGGCCGCCGCCCCAATGGCCGCCGCCGGGCACGGACTGCACGCTCCGGCCGTCGATCTCGACCGAGGAATTGCGGTAGCCCTGCCACTCCCAGCCTTGCGAGGCCCCGATCGGGTCCATGATGCGCTCGCGCAGGACCTCGGGCAGCGGCTTGCGGAAGCGCTGCAGCAGGCAATAGGCCAGCAAGTTGACCCGTACGTCATTGTATTCGTAGTGACTGCCAGGTGGCTTGAGCGCGCGCCGCTCGCCCTTGCGGCTGTTGTCGGCGCCCGGTCCGATCTGCCGGTTGTGGTCGACCTGGTCCGACTTGCCGAAGATTTCCCCCTGCCATTCGCTCGATTGCTGCAGGAGATGGCGCCAGGTGATGGCCGCATTCTGCGCGCCCTCGAACCAGGGACCGTCGACGGTTTTGCCTACCGGCTCGTCGACATCGCGAATCAGTCCGTCGGCGACGGCAAGTCCAGCCAGCACGGCAATGTAGCTCTTCGCGATCGAGAAGGTCATGTCGGCGCGGGCGGTGTCGCCCCACTCGGCGACCAGGCGGCCGCCGCGGAGGATCAGGCCGGCAGGACCGCCGCGTTCCCTGACCGGGCCGACGATCTCGCTCCAGGGTCCCGACTCGTTCCATTCGACGAGGCCGACATAGCGCCCGTCGGGATAGTAGAAGCTGCGCGGCCAGGTGCTCTCCTGCGCCTTGGCGAAGTCGATGGCGGCCTGCAGCTTTGCGGCGTCGAAGCCCGCTTCGGCCGGCGGAATGGTTTCCCAATCGCCATGGGCTGGCGGTACGTAAGCGTCATTGGTCTGAGACACGTGGCTGATCCTCGGAGGCATTTCGCGGGCCGATCATTGCGAAACGCTACCATACCCGACCGGTCTCAGCCGTCATGTCGAGAGCGATCCCGGCCCGCGCTGCATGCCGGGCGTGCCGAGCGTCACGCCGGCCAGGTGCAGGTGGTCGGCGCGGATCCGTGGATGATCCCGGCTATGCGGTGCCGTCGTTCAGCGCCATTTGCCAGAAATCCGCCTCGAGCCGGGAGGCCTTGGCAAAGAGGGTCGTGAGTTCGGCAAAGCGCCGTTCCGTCATCGCCCGCGCGGCGAGATCGTCGAGATGGCGCCGGGCTGCCATGGCGATCTCCTGATAGGCATCTCCGGCATATTCTCCGATCCAGTCGCGATAGGGATGGTCCCCGAGCGCGTCGGCGCCCGCGGGAGTAAGGTTTCGCCCAATCTCGGCATAGCCGATTGCGCAAGGGGCGAGTGCGACGTGCAGGTCGAGCAGGTCGCCCGAGACGCCGCAGTCGAGCACGAACCGAGTATAGGCAATCGTTGCGGCATGCTCCGGCGCTGCTTCGATCTCCGCGGGGGTGAGCCCCCAACGGCCGCAGAGGCGAATATGCAGGTCCATCTCGACGTCGAGGATGGCTGCCAAGCCGGCCTTGGCCGCCCGCATGTCGGACAGCGTGCGGCCCTTGTAGATTGCGAGCGCATAGGCGCGGGCGAACTGGATCAGGAAAAGATAGTCCTGCACCAGATATGTGCGGAATGCGGCCTGCGGCAGGGTGCCGGCCGCCATTTGCCGGACGAAGGCGTGGTCGACATAGCTCGTCCAGTCGGCTTTTGCTGCGGACTTCAGTCGATCGAAAATGTCCATCTCGGGCGTTGTCTCCACGGGCTGTGCCAGCCGGATACGCGAAACGCAGCGTCAGGCCGCCGGAACCGATAGGCTTTGGCAGGGCAGGGCGCAAATTCCGGCTCCTCCCACGAAATTGAACAGTTTCAGAGCGATTCCTGCCATGGAAGCGCGCGGTCCGCTCGCGACAGCTTTCAGTCCGTTGTCGGTGTGAAGACCGGCCCGTCCGGTTGACGTGAAATTCACTTCGCTCTAGAGACCGGCCCGCACTGGACGACCTGTGCCATCTGTAACGCTGGGGACGGCCCCATTGTCTCGGGAGAGATAATGGAACCGACATGCCCCAGGCATGGCCGCAGGCTGCTGATTGATCAGCTGGCCGGGCCTTCTTCCCAGAAGCTGCCTTCTTCCAAAGAACTGACGAACCGCTCCGCTCGCTGGCAGGTCCACGCGCGCCGTCCGGATTCATCCCGAGCCCCACCCCCGATCGAGGCGCTGGCCTGCATGGCCTGGCGCCCGCTGACGCAGCGCGGGGCCATTTCCGTTTCAACCCACATGACGCACGAGGTTCGCCGTGGCCGGCCCCATTGAGCAATTCGAGATCAAGACGCTGTTCAGCCTTGGGGAGATCGCCGGGCAGGAGATCAGCTTCACCAATTCATCCGCCTTCATGATCGCGATCGTTGCCGTCGCCAGCGGCTTTCTGCTGCTCTCGACCCGCTCCCGCGCGCTCGTCCCCGGCCGTGCCCAGGCGCTCAGCGAAATTCTCTACGAGTTCGTGCGGAACACGCTCAGAGGCATCGCAGGCGAGCACGGCATGCGCTTCTTCCCGCTGGTCTTCTCGCTCTTCATCTTCATCCTGATCGCCAATCTGATCGGGATGTTGCCGTTCGCGTTCACCGTGACGAGCCATATCTCCGTGACCTTCGCGCTTGCCATGCTCGTGTTCTGCACGGTGACGATCTATGGCCTCGTGAAACATGGCTTCGGGTTCCTGCGGCTGTTCCTGCCGTCGGGCGTTCCCATCGTCCTTGCGCCGATCATCGTCCTGATCGAGGTCGTCTCCTATATCTCGCGACCGATCAGCCATTCGATCCGCCTGTTCGCAGTCATGCTGGCGGGCCATATCGCGCTCAAGGTCTTTGCCGGCTTCGTCGTCGGCATGACCGGTCTCGGTGCGGTTGGCATCCTTGGAGCGGTGCTGCCGCTGATCATGACGGTCGCCCTCACCGGTCTGGAGGTGCTGATGGCAATCCTGCAGGCCTATATCTTCACCATGCTCACCTGCATGTATCTCAACGATGCCCTTCACCCGAGCCATTGAGGCTGCACGAGACGGAGTATCAGCAATGGCCTGGATCTATCTGCTTTTCGCAGGCGTCTTCGAAGTCGTGTGGGCGTCGACCATGAAACAGTCCGAGGGCTTCACCAAGCTCGGTCCGAGCGTGATCACGATCGCGACCATGATCATCAGCTTTGGTCTGCTGGCCGTGGCGATGAAGTCGCTGCCGCTGGGCACGGCCTATGCGATCTGGACGGGAATCGGTGCGGTCGGAGCTTTCCTTGTCGGCATTTTCGTCATGGGAGAGGCCGTCACCTTCTTTCGGATCGCCAGCGTCAGTCTCATTGTTGCCGGGCTGATCGGGCTCAAGCTCTCGACCGCCTGAGGACGCTCACCTGCGATCATCGCAGACGAACGGCCACCCGATTGGGTGGCCGTTTTTCCTTCAGGCCATGTGTCGATGCGGATCGTTCGGCTCAATTCGTCGCGAAGCAGTAGAACAGGCCAGCTCCGCCGGTGCCGCGCAGAGCCTCCTGGCTGCAGCCTCCCCGCGAAGCATGCGAGGTGTTCCACGATTTCGCCGGTGGGGATTCGTCCAGGCCGCTGCGGTCGTGATGGCCGAGCATGACGGCGCCCTCCGCACCGCTCTTGGTGTAATTGCCGCAGGTCCGGTCCTCGCCGGGGCCGAAGGCGGTGCCGTCGGCCTGGGAGCCTGTGAGCATGTCGTGCTGGTTCGGTGTATCGCCGCGACCATTGACCGGCTCGCCCTTCTCGTTGAGCGCGGTCTGTTTGGTCAAGCCGGCCGCGCCGCCATGCAGGTCGGCGACGCTGGTGGCTATCACAGCTCCCTTGGCGTTGCGCCAGGGCCCTGCGCCGATGCGGTCGCGCGCGTTGACGGCTGCGGTGCCGCCAGTTGCCTGCGTGGAGAGATAAGCCCGCCAGGTCTTGCTGCCTGCACCCGCTGCCTGGGCAAGACGCTGGCAGATCGCGTCGGCGCCTGCGAGGCCGCCGAGATCGGCACCCTTCCCGGATCCGGCACTGGTGACAAAGAAGGTCATTTCGGACGTCTGGGCCTGGGCCGAGCCGGTGGCAAATGCCAATAGTCCAGCCGCAGCGACAAGCGTGAAACACGTCACGCGCTTCATGTGGTCCTCCCTTCGTTCTGGATCGGTCTGTGCTTCGGTTCCCCTATGTCTCGGTCCGCCGGGGCTCAGAGTGACAAGTTAATCGGGTGACAACAAGGCTTTAGGGCCAGTGGAAACTAGCCGTGCCCCTGCGTCGTCCCGAGATTGTCCTCGATGGCTCGGTTGAGTTTACGCAGCAACGCGGCAAGGGCCTCGCGTTCTTCCGGTGAGAGATGGGTCAGGAAGGTCGCTTCGCTTGCCATGTCGGCGCGGAAAGCCGCCTCGACCTTCGCGCGTCCGCTCTCAGTCAGCTCGACGGCAAGGCTCCTTCCGTCGGTGTCGGACGGCACACGCCTGACGAGGCCCGCCCTTTCGAGGCGAGCGAGGCGGTGGCTGAGACTGCCCGAGGCGATCATCAGGCTGGTGTAGAGTTCGGTCGGCGTCAGGCGGAACGGCGCGCCCGCGCGCCGGAGCGAGGAGACGATATCGAATTCGCCGCGATCCAATCCAAATTCGGCGAAGGTCGCCTCGATGCTTGGGCGCACGAGGTTGGAGAGCCGGTAGGCCCGACCAAGCACGGTCATGGCGCCGGTATCGAGATCAGGCAATTCGCGCTGCCACTGCGCGCGCAGGCGGTCGACATGATCCTGGGTCTCGTCAGCGTCGGCCAAAGCACTCTCCCTCAAGCAGGGTATCTTGACATGAAGATAGATTGATGAACTAGTATCTTCATATGAAGATAGTTTAACGGCGCCGAACGCCGAGGCGTTCGATGCCGGCCTTCGTTCAAGCCGGAGACAGGCCCATGCCGCGCTTCATCTGCCGCCAATGCGGCGCCCGCTTTCCCGATGGGGACACTCCGCCCGACGCTTGCCCGATCTGCTGTGATGAGCGCCAATACGTGCGCTGGGGCGGCCAGGAATGGTTGACGCAGGGCGAGCTCGCGTCCGGTCATTCCGTCGTCTGCAGCGAGGACCATGGCGTGCTTGGCCTGCGCATCGCCCCGGCCTTCGCGATCGATCAGCGGGCGCTGCTGGTCGAGGCGGATGAGGGCAACTTGCTATGGGACTGCATCGGGCTCGTGACGCCCGAGGCGGTCGAGGCGATCCGCGCGCGGGGGCCGGTAATCGGTATCGCGATCTCGCACCCGCATTACTACACCGCGATGGCGGAATGGGCGGCCGCGCTCGACGTGCCAGTCTATCTCCACGCGGACGATCGGCAATGGGTGACGGAGCCGGATCCCGCCATCCGTTTCTGGGACGGTGAGACGCTCAAGCTTGGTCCGACATTGACGCTGTTGCGCTGCGGCGGCCATTTCGCCGGGGCGACCGTGCTGCACCATGCGAAGGGGGAGGGCGCGCTCTATTGCGGCGACGTGCTGCAGGTCGCGCAAGACCGTCGCTATGTCAGCGTGCTCTATTCCTATCCCAACATGATTCCGGTCAATGCGGCGACGATCCGGCGGATCGCCGCGGTTCTCGAGCCCTTTTCCTTCGCTCGGATCTTTGGTGCCTTCGAGGGAAGAGTCATCGCCGGCGACGCAAAAGCGGCGCTGGCGCGCTCCTTCCGGCGCTATCTGGCAGCGATCGCCTGAGGGTATTCGGTGGTTTTTGCACGCTGGACCCTTGCGAACGCCGGAAAAATCCGTATACAGCCGGCATCGCATCAGCCGCGCCGTTCGAGTGGTCGATGAGGATCGCCCGCCGATCCGCGTCGCAGCTGTGAATTTTTGACCGATTCGTCCGAAAGGCGGATCGACGGAGTAGAGACGATGAAGATCCGCAATTCGCTCAAGTCGCTGCGCGCCCGTCATCGCGACAACCAGCTGGTTCGCCGCAAGGGCCGCGTCTACATCATCAACAAGGTCCAGAAGCGCTTCAAGGCGCGCCAGGGCTGAGTTGGCGCGCGGCTTTCGCTGCCGCGACGTTTTGATGCTGACTCCAGATTTGAAGGTGGGCGCGCTCGGCGCGCCCACCTTTTTTGGCATGAGCCTCTCGCCACGTCGTGATTTGACGCGACCGCGCGAGCGCCTAATCTTCTGGGCATGAGCATTCCTCGTCTGCCTTCCGCTGCTCTTGCGCTTGCCTTGGCGACAGCCTGGCCGTTCGGGCTGAGCGCTGCCCTGGGGCAGGACAGCGCGCCAGCGCAGCCTGGCACCGTGCCGCATTCGGACACGACGGATAATCCGGCGGCACCGGCTCCCGGTGCCTCGCGCAGCCCGGCTGCGACGCTGGATCGGCTGTTCGAGCGGCTTGCTGCCGCCAAGAGCCCGGAGGAGGCCAAGGGCATCGCCAATCTGATCCAGCGGCGCTGGGCGCGCTCGGGCTCGGATACGGCCGATCTCCTGATGGCGCGGGCACAGGAGGCAATGCGGGCCAAGGAACTCGATCTCGCAATTGAATTGCTCGACCGCGTCGTCAGTCTCGAGCCGGACTGGGCTGAAGGCTGGAATCAGCGCGCCAATGCCCTCTTCCTCGCGGGCGATTCGATGCGCTCGATGATCGACATCGGAGAGGCGCTGAAGCGCGAGCCGCGTCATTACGGAGCGATGATGGGGCTCGGCACCATCCTGCGGCAGCAAGGGGACGACAAACGTGCCCTGATCGCCTATCGGCGGGCGCAGGAGATCTATCCGCAATTCGAGGCCATCAAGGACGCAGTCGATTCGCTGAAGACCGAAGTCGACGGCCGAGACGCGTAGGCCGTTGCGGTTCCCCAGTGAAACCAAAGCGAACGTGGCGACGTAAGCAGACCATGCTCGCGCGCGCCCTGCTCATTCTTCCTGCCCTTCTTGTTGCCGGCCTGCTCGCCAGGACGGCGTGGCTTGGTGTCGAAGCAGAACGGCAGCATCCACCCCAGGGCAGCTTCCTGACGCTTCCAGGAGGCAGGCTGCACTATGTCGAGCGCAAGCCGGCGGGCGAGATGCGCGGCACCGTCGTTCTCGTCCACGGAGCCTCGTCCGATCATGCGGACCTGCTGGCGACGCTCGGACCCGAGCTTGGCCATTACCGGGTGATCGCGCTCGATCGGCCGGGCCATGGCTGGAGCGATCGGATCGACGAGAATGCCATGGCTGATCCCGGTCAGCAGGCGACAGTCATCATGAAGGCTCTCGACCAGATCCTGTCGGAGCCCTTCGTCCTGGTCGCGCATTCGCTGGCCGGAGCGCTTGCGACGCGGATCGCACTGGATCATCCGGAGCGATTGCATGGACTTGTCCTGCTTGGCGGCGTGACCCATCCATGGCCGGGCGGCATTGCCTGGTATTATCACGCGGCCTCGTGGCCTGTGGTCGGCCCGGTCTTCAGCCGGTTGATCGGCGTGCCGGCGTCCGATGCCCTTTTGCGTTCCGGTGTCGAGAGCGTCTTTGCGCCGCGACCGGTCACGCCCGGCTACGTTGCGGCAGGCGAAATCCGGCTGCTGCTGCGCCCTTCGACCTTCGAGGCGAATGCGCGGGATGTCGCGGCGACCCATGCCTTCGTCAGCGCACAGGCTCCGCGCTATCGCGATCTCAGGATTCCGGTGGTGGCGATCACCGGGGACAGCGATGCGATCGTGTCTCCGGTGATTCATTCCGCAGCGATCGCACGCGAGGCGCCGCTGGGGCGCTTCGTGCTGCTGCCGGGCGTCGGCCATATGCCGCATCACGCGGCGCCCGAGATCATCGTCGAGGCGATCGACCAGTTGGCCGGACCGCGCTCGAGCCTCGCATTCGCGCGCTAAAGCATCGGCCCGAAAAGTGGATTGCGGTTTTCGGGAAAGCCGATGCAACACAAAGGGTTAGATCATCGGACTGGATACGATATCCGGTCCGATGATCTAAGGGCATCAGGCCTTGGCGACGTGTTCCTTCGCGATGAAGGCGATGCGCACCATGTTGGTCGCGCCCGGCGTGCCGAAGGGGACGCCGGCGACCACGATGATGCGGTCTCCGACCGCGGCATAGCCTTCGCGGACCGCGAATTTGCAAGCGCGGAAGGCCATATCGTCGATGTCGCTGGCGTCCTTGGTCACGACCGCGTGCACCCCCCAGACCAGGGTCAGTCGCCGCGCCGTCCCGCGATTGGGCGTCAGCGCGATGACGGTCGAGTTCGGACGCTCGCGGGCGATGCGGAAGGCGGTCGAGCCAGAGGAGGTCCAGGCGGTGATGGCCTTGAGATTCAGCGTGTCGGCGATCTCGTGGGCCGCCTTGGCGATGGCATCCGCGCCCGTGGCCTCGGGCTCGGCGCGCTGCGATTCGAGGATCGAGCGGTAGATCGATTCACTCTCCACCTCCTCGGCGATGCGGTTCATCATCGCCACCGCCTCGATCGGATATTGGCCGGCCGCGCTCTCAGCCGAGAGCATCACGGCGTCGGCCCCCTCGAAGACGGCGGTCGCGACGTCGGAGACCTCGGCGCGGGTCGGCACCGGAGCGGTGATCATGCTTTCCAGCATCTGGGTTGCGACGACGACGGGCTTGCCCATGCGTCGTGCCATGCGGGTGATACGCTTCTGCGTACCCGGCACCTTTTCCAGCGGCATCTCGACGCCGAGATCGCCACGCGCGACCATGATCGCGTCAGACGCCTCGATGATCTCCTCCAACCGGAGCAAGGCTTGCGGCTTTTCGATCTTGGCGAGTGCGAGCGCCCGCCCGCGCACGATCTTGCGCAGGTCGGCCATATCCTCGGGGCGCTGGACGAAAGAGAGCGCGATCCAGTCGACGCCTGCCTCGGCCGCGGCCTCGGCATCGGAGCGGTCCTTGTCCGTCATCGCCGAGACCGGAATCGTGGTGTCGGGCAGGCTGACGCCCTTGCGCGATGAAAGCCTGCCAGCGACCGTAACGCGGGTCACCGCCTGTTTGAGGTTCGCCTTCTCAACGACGAGACGGATCTTGCCGTCGTCGAGGATGAGGGTGTGGCCGGGCTCCAGCGCACTCAGGATCTCGGGATGGGGCAGGTAGACGCGCTTCACGTCGCCGAGGGTGGGGTCGGAATCGAGGACGAAACGCGCGTCCTTTTCCAGCATCACGCCACCGTCGCCACCGAACTGGCCAACGCGCAGCTTGGGCCCCTGCAGATCGGCGAGAATGCCGACGGGGCGATGGAATTTCGCCTCCAGGCCACGCAGCATGGCGATCCGCTCCGGCAGCGTCTCGCGCTGGGTGTGGCTCATATTGATCCGGAAGACGTCGACGCCGGCTTCGAACAGTTTGGCGCACATCTCCTCGCTGGCGGAAGCCGGACCCAGGGTAGCGATGATCTTGATCCGGCGTTCGCGCCTCATTCTTATGTCCTCATGGTCGCGGCGGCGTTGCGCCGGGGGTGGAATCGGTCAGCTGGATGGTCCAGCTCTTCTGCTCGCCGGTATCGACCTCGAAGAAGCCGGACCGGTCATATCCGCGGGCGAGGCAGTCCTCGATGCCGCGGATCGTAAATTCCTTGTTGCGCGTGCACATGATCGATTTGCCGGTCCATTCGCCACCCTTGTCGTAGTCGATGGCGTGCACATAGTAGAACCTTGCCGCGAGCGTGCCGCGCAGCAGGGTCTCGCAGCCGCGCGGCGCGATGTTCCACCAGCCTTCGGTCACCCAGCCCTGCGCATCGCGATAGCCGATGGCGACACCGACGCGACTGCCGGTGGTGTTGCACATCCGCAGATCGGCGAGCGCGGGCGCCGCGCTTCCGAGAAGGCCGGCCAGCAGCAGGCCGAGGCGCAAGAGAGATCGGTCGAATCGGCTCGTCATGGTCGTCTAGGGATCGATCAGGATGACGCGGCAATCATTCACATTGGTCAAGGTCGGTCCCGTCCGCAGCAGGTCGCCAATGGCCTCGAAGAAGCCGGTTGAATCGTTGTCGGCCAGCGATTGGGCAGGAACGAGGCCGCGCTCCGCCGCTCGCACCAATGTCGTCGAATCGATCACCGCGCCAGCGGGGTCGGTCGCCTCGCCGCCGCCGCCATCGGTGCCGTCGGTGTCGCCGGACAGCGCGACGATGCCGGGCTCCCCGCCAAGCGCGATGGCAAGAGCCAACGCATATTCCTGGTTCGGGCCGCCACGGCCCTTGCCGCGCAGGGTCACTGTGAGTTCACCACCGGAGATGATCGCGGCACGTCGCCCCTCTGCCTTGAGGCGCAATGCAAGCGCGGCGTGGACGACCGCAACCTCGCGCGCCTCGCCTTCGAGATTGGCGCCGAGATCGATGGGCTCGTAGCCCGCATCCCGTGCGTTTGTGACTGCCGCCGCGATCGCGTCCTGCGGCCGGGCGATGATCTGGAATACGTTATTGGCGAAGGCGGGGTCGCCAGGCTTGGGGGTCTCGCTGGCGTCCTCGCCGAGCAGCACGCGTGCCGCTGGCGGCAGGTCGAGCCCATAACGCGCGACGATGGCGCGCGCATCGGCCATGCTGCTCGGATCAGGAACCGTCGGGCCCGAGGCGATCACGGTCGGCTCATCGCCGGGCACGTCCGAGATTGCGAGCGTCACGAGCCTGGCCGGGGCGGCGGCCAGCGCGAGGCGGCCGCCCTTGATGCGCGAGAGCCGCTTGCGGACGATGTTCATCTCGCCGATCGGCGCGCCGGAACGCAACAGTGCCTTGTTGACCGCCTGCTTCTCCGCCAGCGTCAGGTCACCTGCGGGTGCCACCCAGTTGGCCGAGCCGCCGCCGGAGAGAAGCACCAGCACCAGATCATCCGCACTTGCCGAGCGGGCGAGTTCGAGTGCGCGTTCGGCGCTGCGAATGCTGCCGTCATCCGGCACCGGGTGGCCGGCCGCGACCATCGGAATCTGGCGCGTTGCGGTCTCGTAGCCGTGGCGGGCGACGGCGTGGCCGATCAGGCGCTCGGGAGACAGGCCGGAGTCGAGATAATGTGCCTCTGCGAGTGCGGTCATGCTGCCTGCGGCCTTGCCGGCGGCGAGCAGGATCAGGCGGCCGTTCCTGGGTGGTTCGGGCAGGTGAGCGGGAAGGCAGCCGGACGGGCGGGCGCGGTCGACGGCGGCATCGAAAATCATCCTCGCAATGCGCAGGGCTTCAGCCGAATCGTTCCTCACTTGCTGCAAGTCCACCCCGCCTTCCACCCGCTGTCACGTCGATTTGGTCGACTTTCGTTGTATGCTCTTCTATGTCGCTGGTCGGCGGACGTCATCAGGCATTTGCCGATCTAATCATACTTTTTGGAGCGCCGATGCGGTCCGATTTCCCGATGGCGGATCCCGCCATAATGCTCGCCCCAGGCGAGGTCGAGATCATTCCCGGCGATCCCGCGACGGGTATGCTGCTGCTCTGCGATCACGCCTCCAACGCGATCCCGCCGGAGCTTGCGTCGCTCGGGTTGCCGCCCGAACAGCTCGAGCGCCATATTGCATACGATATCGGTGCAGCCGGGACGGTGCGCGCCATGGCGCGCGCGACCGGCGCGCCGGCGATTTTGACCAGCTTCTCGCGGCTGCTGATCGATCCCAATCGCGGGCTCGACGATCCGACCCTGGTCATGCGCCTGTCTGATGGCGCAATCGTGCCCGGCAATGCCCGCATCGACGAGCCAGGCATCGCAGCGCGCATCGCCCGCTATTATGCCCCCTATGATGCTGCGATCGACCAGGCCGTCGAGATGGCGATCGCTGCCGGCCACCCGCCGGCGATCGTCTCGGTTCATTCCTTCACGCCCTATTGGAAAACGGTGGCGCGTCCCTGGCATGTCGGCGTGCTGTGGGATCGGGCAGGGGAGCTGGCCCAGCCGCTGATCGCTGCCTTCCAGGCCGAGAGTGATCTCGTCGTCGGGGACAATGAGCCTTACCGCGGCGGCCTGCCGGGAGACACGATCGACCGACATGCCACCCGTCGTGGCTTGCCTGACGCGTTGATCGAGGTCCGGCAGGACCTGATCGCGACGCCGGAGGCTGCGCGGGAATGGGGGCTGCGCCTTGCCCGCATCGTGCCGCCTTGCGTCGCGGCGCTGAATGCTGCCGCGATCGCCTGATGCGACAGCAGGACTGTTGAGCACTTTGTGACAAAGGACGGTTCGTGCTTGACGCCGGCCCCCGATCCGGGCGAACCCCTGCGGCCAAATCTATAGAGAAGGGTTTTGGAATGGACGATCCGGTTCAGGGCGATCAGCTCAAGAGCATCGTGCAGCGCATCGAGCGCCTCGAGGAAGAGAAGAAGACGATCGCCGACGATATCAAGGAGGTCTATGCCGAGGCCAAGGGCAATGGCTATGACGTCAAGGTGCTGCGCAAGGTCGTCGCGCTGCGCAAGCGCGACCTGAACGAGCGCCAGGAAGAGGAAGCCATCCTCGAGCTCTACCTTCAGGCCGTGGGCGAGAGCGCCTGACCTTTCCCTGTGCAAGTATCCCTAACTTGCACATTGCCTCCATACCGTGCCGGGCGCGCGCCCGGCGGTCCTCCACTGAAGCTCGAAGCGGACAAGACAGGACGAGCCTGGCATTCGTGATGCCGGGGTCGCTGCCCGCTTCGACTTTTTTGTATGCGGTCGTCTCATGCGGGCTTTGTCCCGTTTCCTCGACGAAGCATGCCCGGCACCGATTACGCCGACACGTTGCGACCAGTGGAAGCCACTGAGTGTCGAGCCGTCGCGGCAGCGGGTTGCTGCGCTACGATCGCGGCTCACTCAGGTCTATTGTGAAGTGTCCTCACTCCGCTTTCCTGGACCGCTTGAAGCTGAAAAATTCCGGTTCTGCCGTACGGACGGCGGGCCTTCAGCTAGGACCGCTTGGGTATCGCTCACCGGAGCCTTGGAGCAGCTCAATACTTCTCAGGTACCTGAAGCTCTGGCGGCACGGCATTCCGGATGTAATCGGGATGGCGAACGCGGTCGGGCAGTGTGATGTCCTGCTTGGGCACGCTCTCATAGGGGATCTGCGAGAGCAGATGCGCGATACAGTTGAGGCGCGCCCTCTTCTTGTCGACGGCCTGGACAACCCACCAGGGCGCGTGCCGCGTATGAGTGCGGTCGAACATCTCTTCCTTGGCTCGGGTATAGTCCTCCCAGTGGATGCGACTCTCCATATCCATCGGGGAGAGCTTCCATTGCTTGAGCGGATCGGCGATCCGCATCTGGAAGCGGAACTCCTGTTCCTCGTCAGTAATCGAGAACCAGTATTTGATCAGGATGACGCCGGAGCGGACGAGCATGTGCTCGAAATCCGGAACCGAGCGGAAGAACTCCTCCAATTCGTCGGGCGTGCAGAAACCCATGACACGCTCGACGCCGGCGCGATTGTACCAACTGCGGTCGAACAGCACCATTTCACCGGCTGTCGGGAGGTGCGGCACATAGCGCTGAAAATACCATTGATGGCGTTCGCGCTCGGTCGGTGCGGGCAACGCGACGACGCGGCAGATCCGCGGATTGAGACGCTGCGTCACGCGCTTGATCGCGCCGCCCTTGCCAGCCGAGTCTCGTCCTTCGAAGAGCACGACAACCTTGAGCTTCTTGTACTGAATCCAGTCCTGAAGCCGCACGAGTTCGTGCTGCAGGTTGAATAGCTCGCGAAAATAGATCCTCCGGTCCAGTGTCGGACCTCCGGGAGCCAGATTCTCGGCGACGAATTCGTCGATCCGGTCCTCCTCAAGCTGCATCTCCAGCTCCTCGTCGAAGCTATCGGCGATCTCAGCTTTGATCCGATCCAGGTCAGGGGTCATGACGTGCGAACCTTTGACAGTTGTCTTGCGAAACGAGGAGCGCAGGCGCCCAAGCAGGCCATGGTTTTGCCGGGACCTGCGATGACCTCGGCAAAAGCCAAGACGGAAGCCACGCGCGACGACTGCACGACAAAGCCTGCGTCACCCGCTCATGCCCAGCCAGCGTAATCTCGCCGGCTCAAATGACGCTGCGATGACCCGCCTTCGTAGGAGGGCCTTGAGGTCTCGCGGGCCCGGATCGATCCTCCTCCGTCTTCAGCGCGTCGACCATATCGTCCATTCGCTAGCGCTACTCTATCGAAATGCCGTGCCGCCGGACCTCCATGCTCGGGAGAACGGCTGGACACCACAGCCGGTTTGGCTCCCGGATGTTCACGATTCCGGCTGCGCAGGCACAGCCGGCAAGGTCGTGCCGGCACCGAGCGATCTCTGCATCATGACGCTGTCCGACCCTTTTCCATCGCGATAGGCGACGCCGGGCAGGAGGCCCACCTGAACGAAGCCGAAGCGCTCGTGCAGCGCGAGCGAAGCGGTGAGGGGCGTCAAGCCACGGATTCGCACGGTCGAAAACGGTGGCGCTCGCTCTCGACGCCCTCGGCGGTGCGTGCGAAACTGCCCTTGCCCTCCACATTGCCCCGACTTGCCCGCATGCGTCGTCGTTCCTTTCTGGCCGGTTTGGCGTCGTGCGGAGTCACTGCGTTTGCGCAGCCTGTGCACTCGACCGAACGTCTCAAGCATGTCGCGGTCATGATCAGCCTCCCGCTGGACACCCCGATCGTCCAGGCGAGGTTGCAGGAGATCCGACAACGCCTTGCCGAGCGGGGCTGGGTCGAGGGCCAGAACCTGCGCTTGGGCACGCGATTTTCGGGCTCGAGCGAGGCCGAGCTTTCGCGAGCGGCGGCGGAGCTGGTCCGGGAAAATCCCGATATCATCATTGTCAGCTCCAGTGCCGAAACCGCTGCCGTCCTCGCCTTGACCCGGACGACGCCGGTGCTGTTCGGCACGGCCTCCGATCCGGTGGGGAGCGGCTTCGTGCGTTCTCTGGAGCGGCCGGAGGGTAATGCCACGGGTTTCAGCAACAACGACCCCGTCATGGCGGATAAATGGCTGGAATTGCTGACCGAGATTGCGCCCGAGACACGCCGGATCGGCGTGGTATTCAATCCGCGCACGACCCCTGCAGCAGGTGAAACCTATCTCGCACGCCTGCGGGCGGGGGCTGCCCATGTGCGGCTGTCCCTCGGACCGGTGGCGGTGATGGATGCGGTCGGCATCGAGGGTGCGATCGCGGACTTCGCAGGACAGGGCAGTGGTGGCGGCCTGGTGTTCCTGCCCGACAGCTTCACGTTCCGCTACGCCGCGCAATGTGCCAAGGCCAGCGCCCGGCATCGACTGCCTGCCATCTATCCGTTTGACACCTTCACGCGCCAAGGCGGGCTGATGTCCTATACGGGGGGGCGGGACGAGGCGAGCGACCTGATCGCATCCTATAGCGACCTTATCTTGCGCGGTGCGAACGTCGCCGAGTTGCCGGTGCAGTTCTCGCGCAGCTTCGAACTGGTCATCAACGAAATGGCCGCCGCATCCCTGGGATTGAGCGTGCCGCTTTCGCTCCGGATTCGCGCGACACGGATCGTTTCGTGACGCAGGGCGGGACCTCCCGGCCGCGAGGCGCTCTCACCCGCAAGTATGCGGTTTTCGTCGGAGTCGCGATCTGCCTCGCGCTTGGGCTCAACACGGCAATCGCAACCTTCTTCGCCTTCTCGGATCAGAGGGCGCTGGTGGTGCGCGTCCAGCAGGAGCAGGCCCAGGCCGCAGCGCAGCGGATCGGCGCCTTCGTGGCGGAGATCATGCAACACCTGGACTGGATCTCCCAAAGCGGCGCGAGCAACACTCCGCCTGAGGAACGGCGCCTCGACGGCCTGCGGCTGCTGCGGCAGGTTCCGGCCATTCTCGAATTGCGCCAGATCGATCCGGCGGGACGCGAGCAGCTCTCGCTTTCGCGCGTCAGCCGCGACCAAACCGGTGGGGACATCAACTGGTCAACTGATCAGGGTTTCCAGAGCGCCCTGGCGCAGGGCAGCTATTCCAGCGATGTCCAATTCCGGCGCGGCTCCGAACCTTATATGACGCTGCTCAAGCGAGCTGCATCTGCTCCGCATTGGGTTGCACAGGCGACGGTCAACCTCGTCTTCATCCGTGATCTGGTGTCCCGGCTGAAGGTCGGTGAGACCGGCCGCGCGTATATCGTCACGGGTTCCGGGCGGTTGATCGCGCATCCCGATCTGCGCTTCGTACTCAGGAACACCAATCTTGCCGGCCTGGTGAGTGCGCATGAGGCGGCCGGAGCGACTGGCGCCGGACTTTCGATGACGGATATCGAAGGCCGGACAGTGCTCTCCGTGATGTCTGCGGTCCCGGACCTCGACTGGAAGGTGGTGATCGACCTGCCAGAGAGTGAAGCCTTCGCATCGATCAAGGCGTCGCTCCTGCGCTCGCTGGTGCTTCTGGTCCTCGCACTGTCCGCTGCCGTGCTGGCCGGCATCGTCTTGAGCCGGAAACTCGTCGCCCCGATCAAGGCGCTCGGTGACGGCGCCGCGCGGATTGGCCGAGGCGAATTGCACGAGCGGATCAGCATCAACACCGGCGATGAATTGCAACAGCTCGGCGAGCAGTTCAACCTGATGGCTCAGCATCTCGAGGAAAGCCGCGCGGTTCTGGAGGACAAGGTCACGGAGCGTACAGCGGCCCTGGAAGCCGCTCTCGAGCTGGCCTCGGCGGGACAACGGGCGGCAGAAGAGGCGACGCGGGCAAAGTCCCGGTTTCTGGCGGTCGTCGGCCACGATATCCGCACACCGCTCTCGGGCGTACTCGGGGTTCTGGAGCTTCTCGACCGTGGTCGCTTGAGCCAACGCGATCGCCGCCTCGTCGCCATGGCGGCTACCTCGGGCGAGGCCCTGGTCGATCTGGCCAATGCTACGCTTGACTTGTCACGCCTGGAGGCAGGAACCGAAAGCCTGGATCTGCGCAATTTCGAGCTGGGCGCACTCCTGAACGCTGCCGCGGCTCTGATGCGCCCCCTCGCCGAGCAGAAGGGACTTGTCCTGACACTGCGTCTGCTCCCATCCGGCGGCCTGCAGTTGCACGGCGATCCCGGCAAGATCCACCGGATCCTGATCAATCTCTTGCGCAATGCGATCAGTTTCACGGAGCGTGGCGAGATCGAATTCGGCGCTGAGCTCCAGCCTGGGCCATCTGCGGAAAATTCAGAATTGACGCTCACGGTCCGCGACACGGGCATAGGCATCGACCCGGCGATGCAGCGTCACATCTTCCACGACTTTGTGCAGGTCGACCCGGACACGGGGCGGCGCAATGGCGGGGTCGGGTTGGGGTTGGCGATTTGCAGCAAGCTGAGCGAACTGATGGGCGGTACGATTTCCGTCGTCAGCGGTCGCGGGCAAGGCAGCACCTTCATTGTCCGTTTGCCCATGGTTGCGGCCAAGGCCGCCGCCCGGTCCGGGCCTATGGCTACGGCGCAGCTGCAACGCGTGCTCGTGGTTGACGATGATCCTGTGACGCGAGAGGTCGCCCGGGTCATGGTCGGCAAGGCCGGCCATAAGGTGCAGGCCGTGGCCTCCGGCGAAGCTGCCCTGGCAACGCTGCGCAATCGCGCCTTCGACATTGTCTTGCTCGATATGCACATGAGCGGAATCGACGGAATTGAAACCGCGCTTGCGGTCCGCGAGCTGCCGAACATCACGCAACCCCGGATCGTCGCGCTGACGGCCGATGTCTCCCCGGAGACGATGCGGCGGATGCGAGCAGCGGGGCTGACGGCGATCCTGTCCAAGCCCATCACTTCCCTAGCGCTGCTGCAGGTCATAGGGCGCGGGAGCAGCCGCCAAGGTCCGGTCGTGTCCCTCTCAGTGGACCAGCCGGTCGACGCAAGCTTCTTCCAGACCCAGAGTCGACTGATCGGGAGCGAGCGCACGCGACAACTCGTTGCGCTCTTCGCGACGGTATCCGAGACAATCCTGAAGGGGATGCGGGCGGCACTCCGGGCTGTCGACCGGGCTGAGCTCAGCCGATTGGCTCACCAGCTCGCGAGTTCAGCCGGAGCCGTCGGCCTCGGGCGTGTCTTCGCACAAGCCAGCGCGCTGGAGCGCGACGCAATGGCCGCCGATCGCGAGGAGCTTATCCTTGCCATCGAAGCGCTCGACCGCGACCGTAGCGAAGCGCTGGAGACCCTGGACGGGTTTGGGGACAGGACGGCAGTCGAAGCCGCCCGTCAGGTGTTGCGTTCGACTGGCACGCCGAGCTTGTAGCCGATCCCGCTGACGGTCGCGATCATGCCCGGCTTGCCACCATGTCCCAGCTTCCTCCGCAGACGCGCGACCAAGGCATCCACACTTCGGGCGTCGACATCGGTATAGCGGTTGCTGACGACCTCGATCAGATAGTCGCGACTCAAGGGGCGGCCATCGCTTTCGACGAGAGCCGCAAGCAAGTCGAACTCGCCTCGCGTCAGGCGAATGGGATCGCCATTGATGGTCGCGAGCTCACGCCGCAGAAAATCCATGATGAAGGGGCCAAAAGTCGCCGTGGTGCTGCGCCGGGCCACGTCCCGCTCGATTTTGCGGCGCCGCAGCAGGGAGCGGGTTCTGGCGAGAAGATCACGCAGGTCGACGGGCTTGTTGACATAGTGGTCACCGGCAAGCTCGAGACCGACGATCCGATCGATGTCGGCATCGCGACGCGTCACGAAGATGATTCCAGCGTCGGAAACCGATTGAAGCTCCTTTGCCAGCTCGAACCCGTCTCCATCGGGCAAGACGACATCGATGAAGATCAGTTCCGGCTTAAAGCGCTGGATCGTTCGCCTGGCCTGGGAGATGGTCTCCGCCTCCTGGACGTGAAACCCCTGGTCGATGAAATATCCCGCGATGACCGCGCGGGTGACGGGGTCATCTTCGACGATGACGAGCCGCTCGCGGGGTGTCGTATCCATCGGTCCTTGGTCTTCCCTGGCCATCCGAACGTCAACGAGGCCGTGCTACATCATGGAGCGGACGATCCAACAGGGACTGACGCGCTGCAACCTGACTAGGCCCTGATTGTGAACGGCTGTTCGCTTTCCACTCGAAGCGAGGCGGTTTGCCTGCGGATCGTCGGCAACTCGTCCTCGCCCTGCCGGACAGCGTCAGTTCGGGCTTGCGCTTCTTCCATGGCATGGCCGGCAGGGGCAGACCATCTCCAAACGCGGATCACGTGCACGCGAGTGGCAAATCAGCGGAAGGCGTAGTCAGGATCGCCGAGGCGAGCCGTCGCCCAGGCGATGGCTCGGTCGACATGGCTGTCGATTGAATCGGTCACGGTCTGTCGGTCCCGGTGTTGAACGGAAGGGAGAGATGGGGGCGATGGGTTGAGGGATAGGTGCCATTCCATTCTCCATGGTCGGGACGACAGGGAGTTGCGATCAAAGGGCAGGGATCATGGTTTTTCGGAGGGCAAAGCGCCGGTAGGATCAGCGTTTCGGCTGAGCCAGCGCCTTCAGGAGTTCTGCTTCTGCAGCCGGGGCGAGGGGGCCTTCCGCGTTGCGGTCTTGCAGGAAAGCGTCCGCTGCGCTGTCGCCGCTGGCAGGACGATACCCGTCCTCTGACGAGGGAGCGGCTATGACAAGCTCGGTGCGCCAGCGGCCTTTGATGCGGCAATCGATGCCCTTCCAGCGATCGTCGCCCTGCGCGGCGCCGGCGAGCGTATATTCGCGGCAGAGCGTGCCGTCGCCCAATCGATGTGACGAGACCAGCGTGATGCTTCCTCCGGCAGCGCCGTGCGACCATGATGTGGTGCTGCCGCTTGCCGAGCTGCCGAGCGCCGCGTCGAGAGCGGCGCGGGCCGATTGGAACAGGGCGACGCCGCTGGGGCCCGGGTTGCCAGGCGTTTCCGAACCGATCCGATAACCGGCGATCCCGCCGATGAGCAGCGCGAGGCAGGCTGCCAGAGGCAGTTGCCAGCCGGTGCGGCGCGGGAGGGAGCGCGGGGAGACGGCCGGGGCGGGCGCTGCGAGTGTGGCGCCGCCCTCGATCACTGCCAGGCCATGCCGACCGGGCCTGGCTCCGTCGGCGGCGCGGATCGCTGCGAGCAGGTGCGGCGGCACGGCCTGATCGGAGCTGCCGGCGTCCTCCAGCAGCGCCCGGCTTTCCACGAACAGGGCAAAGCGCTCGGCGAGTTCTGGCTCGGCCATGACCCGCGCATGCAGCGCATCGGCCGTGGCCTTCTCGAGTTCGCCGTCGGCCAGGGCCAGCAACATTTCGTCCGAAACCGCGCTCGTCATGATGTCTTGTCCATTCCAAGTTTCGCCGCGAGGCCCTGGCGGGCTCGCGAGAGCCGGCTCATCACCGTGCCGAGCGGGATCGAGAGCTGCTGCGAGGCTTCGCGGTAGCTCTTTCCGTCGACACAGACCATCATCAGCAGTTCGCGATGGGCGGACGGCATGGCTCCCAGCGCCTGTTGAACGGAATCGACGGTCAAGGCGACGTCGCCGACATGTCGGCCGTCTTCCCCGGCGAGATCTAGATGGTCCTCGAGAGCCTCGCTTTGTCCCTCGCTGCGGCGCTTGCGGAGCGAGTCGATCCACAGATTGCGCGCAATCCTGAACAGCCAGGCATCGAGCCGGGTACCGGGCTGCCAGAGCGCCTGCGCCTTGAGGGCCCGCTCGCAAGTTGCCTGGGCGAGATCGTCAGCCTCGCTTGCCGAGCGGGTCAGGGAAAGCGCGAAGCGGCGCAGCCTCGGCAGCAGGGCGACAAGCTCGCTGGCGAAGGCCGAGAGGGGCGGCCCGGCGCCTGCCGGCGCGGCCTTCGGTCCGGTGGAGGCCGTCATATGGAGTTGGACGATGTCCAAAGTCGTATCCTTGTCTTCAGGATCAGCAGGCAAGATCGCGCATCGAGCTACGGCTGCGGCCGGCATTCGAGCAGACCCCAGCCAAAGACAGGGTCGCGGCCCGGCTCCCCGAGATCGGTCGCCTCGCTGGAAAGCGCCGCCACGAGCATCTGTGGTGTCGCGTCCTGATCGGTGGAGCGGCGCTGGGAAAAGGCGACGGAGACCAGTGGCGCGGCGTAGGAGGTTCCCGAACGCAGCTGGCCAGGGCGCAAGGCCTTGTCGGGCATCTGGATACGCACGCCAGGAGCCGCGAAGGCGATGTGTGCGCCGCGATTCGCACGGGCGAAGACCTGGCGGTCGCGGTCGATGGCCGTCACCGCGACCGCCCATGGATAGGCCGCGGGATAGCGCGGCTCGGTGCCCGGCCCGTCATTCCCGGCAGCGGCGACAAGGACTGTGCCGCGCTGCTGCATCACCCGGCCGGCATGGTCGAGCAATGCGTTGGCCGGGCCGGCTAGGCTGAGATTGACGACGGGCACGGACCGTTCCGCCAGACGGTCGAGCGCTGTCACAAGGTCGAGGCTGTCGGCGCTGGCGCCACCCGTACGCCGATGGAAGGCATTGACCGCGATCACTCGCGCCCCGGCCGTGCCCGGTCCGTTCCGGGTCAGCAGGATCGCAATATCGGTGCCGTGCGTGTCGCGAGCCGGCTGGTAATCCGGGGCTCGTACCACCTCGGTCACAATGCCGCTGTTCGACAGGAACGGGTGGTCGGGATCGATTGCAGTGTCGACCATGCCGATCGTGCCATGGGCGCGGCAGGTGCCCTCGATCCGCGCGTCCGGCGTCGTCAGGGAGAAGCAGCGTGCTTCGGGACAGGGGGCCGCGAGACTGCGATAGAGATGGTTGAGGTCGACCAACGCCGAAGGGGCGAGCGAGCGCACCCGCTGCAGCGCACGCGCTGTTGAGAGGCCCCGCGGAACGCGCAGCCGGGCCGACAGGCCGGGCAGCAAGGCGAGCTGCCGCTGTACCATGATCCGAAAGCCGTCACGGCGAAGCCTATCGAGATCGGCTTGGACGAGTCCGCTCGCGACGAGCTCGCGCGCAGACGCTTGTGGCGTGGGCGGCCCCGTCCGACGCGGACGCTGCGGCGCTCGGCCTTCAATGCCGAAGAACCTGAGCAGGTTGAAGGGGCTGGTCCCGGTGCCGCGATAACGCGCGGGGTCGACACCGTCACCGCCGCCGCCCCCGCCTGCGTTGCCACCTCCTGCGCCGCCGCCGGCTCCACCGCCACCGTCCCCGCCATCGTCATCGGCAAGCGCCGCAGGCGCCTGCCATGGCGCACTGCCGGGGCCGGGCAGCGGCGACAGAGCCAGCGCGAGGCCGAGCGCGAGCGCTCTGGCTCGGGGGCGACGCAGGCTGCTCACGCGGCGTGCCCTTCGTGCTGCAGCCTGATTCCGACCCCGACCATCCGGATCGCGTCTTCGGCCGCACGGCGCAGCAGCTTCTCGGTTTCGGCAATGGCTTCTTCCAGTGTGCAGGGACGCTTCAGGATGCTCGCGAAGGCATCGATCCCATGCTCGAAATTGATGCGGACACGACCGCGGCCGATAGTTCCGGCGAGCGCGATGACCGGGATGCCACGCTTCTTGGCCCGGCGAGCAACTTCGGCGGGAATCTTGCCGAACGGCGTCTGCTCGTCGAGACAGCCTTCAGCCGTAATGACGAGGTCAGCCTGAGCCAGCAAGTCATCAAAAGCCAGATATTGCATGACGATGTTGTACCGTGGATGCAGCCTTGCGCCTAGGAGCGCCTGGAGACCGGCGCCCAGCCCGCCCGAGGCGCCACAACCGGGCGCTGTGCTCGTGTCGTCGCCCGTCGCAGCCTGGAGTTGAGCCGCATAGACATGCAGCGCCTGCTCGAGCGCGACCACCTGCTCCGGCGTTGCGCCCTTCTGTGGAGCAAAGACCCGGGCGACTCCGTTGCGGCCGAGCAGGACATTGTGCCAGTTGACCGCCGCATCGATCTGGGTGGTCGCAAGGCGGGGATCCCGGCCGCTCAGGTCGATCTGGGCCAGATCGGCAAGTGCGCCACCGCCCCGGCCGATCGGCTGGCCCGAGGCGTCGAGCAGCCTGATGCCGAGGGCGTTTGCCATTCCGGCGCCGCCGTCATTGATGCCACTGTCGCCGCAGCCGACCAGAATGCGTTCTGCGCCGGCATCGAGCGCGGCCTGGATCAGTTCGCCGACACCATAGCTGGTGGTCAGCATCGGATTGCGCCGATCACGAGGAACAAGTGCGAGCCCGGCGGCGGCGGCCATCTCGACAACGGCCGTCCTCGGGCCGGAACGCCCGAGGAAGCCGAAGAAGGCCTCGACCGGCTCGCCGACGGGGCCCGTGACGGTGAGGTGATGGAGACGACCTCCGGTCGCGGCGACGAGCGCCTTGGTGAAACCTTCTCCTCCGTCGACGAGGGGGGCAAGCAGGGTTTCGGCGTCGGGCATTCCAGTCTTCACGCCAAGCGCGATGGCCGCTGCGACAGCGCTTGCATCCAGGCTTTCCTTGAAACCGGAGGGGGCGATCAGGATCTTGAGGGTCATGTTGGGCTCCTCGAACACGGGGAGGCTTGTGCCTCCCTGTGCCAAACGAAGCCTGTGCGCGCTTATTCCATGCCGGCTCAATAATTTCTGCGGCTGCCCGAGAAGGGCCATTCAACGCAGCAGCGGCAGGCCCATCAGCGGCCAGATGTACGTTGAGAAACCCAGGAGCAGGCCGAAGATTACCGGTAGCAGCACCGCCGATAGCAGCGCCAGGTCGCGTGGCTGATAGGTCGGCCGGTCGAGGCCGGCAAAGAGTGCAACCGGCTTGGCGCTGACAGGCAAGCTCTGGCAGAAGCCGGTTCCCATCACGATGACGAAAGCCAGTGCGCGGACCTCGTACCCCTCTGCAGCGAAAGGCAAGGCGAGCATCGGGATGAGCACCGCGGCGCGGGCCGAGCGTGAGGTGATGACGAGGTGCGAGAGCAGCGCGATGGCACAGATCACCCCAACCAATAGCCATGGTGTCGTCAGCGCTTCACCGGGCAGGAGATCGAGCAGACCCTTGACGATCGCGCCCGCCGCTCCTGTTTCGATCAGCGCGCCACCCATCAGTGTCGTCGCCGCGAGAAACAGGATGAGCTGCCATTCGGTCGCCTGCACGGCCTGTTTCATCGAGACCGGCGCGAGCGGTTGCAGAGTGACTGCGACAGCACCGAACAATGTCACGATCGCGATGTCGATGCCGTGCCAGCCCTGCGTGCTCCAGCCGATCATGACTGTGACAGCGACCGCGAGCACATAGATTTGTGGTCGGGTTAAAGGCGTTCGCTCAGGCGAGCGTCGCTCCAGTGAGCGGCTGCGCTCGGCGCGAGACAGGAACAGCGTGAGAATGGCGATCGTGGCGGCGAGGCTGCACAGCACCGCGAAAGGCAGGCCGAGGACGATCCAGCCGAGATAGTCCAGCCCCGGACGGCCTGCCCTTGTCATCATCTCGACCGCGATCAGATGCGCGCCTGCTCCGATCAGCGATCCGCCTGCCGATAGCAGGATGACGGAGGGAAACAGCAGCGCCAATGCCCGGTTGATACGGCGGTCATCGATCGCCTCGGCCAGCGCCAGATAGACCGGCAACAGCAATGCGGCGCGTCCGGATGTCGAGGGAACGAGGAAGGCGGTGGCAATGATGACGAAGGTCACGGCGAAGAAGAGCGAGGATACGCGCGAGAAGGGCCGCAGCGCCGACAGTGCCAGGCGTTCGGCCAGGCCGGAAGCGCGCAGTGCGGCCGCAATCACGAAGGAACCGATCAGGAGCCAGATCAACTCGCTGCCAAGTGCGAGATAGAGCTGTTCGGTCGGCACCGTGCGGGTCGCGACCAGGGTCGCTGCGGCCGCAAGGGCGATTAGCATGTCGTCGATCGCCGTCATCGTCCAGCCGATGGTGGCCAGGGAGAAGACGATCAGCACGATCCTGGCATCCGCTGCCAATGGGGCTCCGAACCAGATCGACGATGCCGCAGCCGAGGCGAGGGCTATGGCGGCGAAACGGACCAATGTTCCGGGCGCGCTGGTGGGAGCGACGGGGGCACCGGCATGTCGGGACGGCTGAGCCGGCGCGATCATGACGGGAGGAGGAGGGGGGAGGCTGCTCATATCGAGAGAAACGAGTGAGAGCGCGTCTTATTCCCTCAGCTCGGCGCTGCAGTTGCTCAACCCAGCCGGCGTGGCGGAGTTGACCCTGCATAGACAGGGCCGGCGTCAATTTCCTGACGCCGGCCCTGTCCTGTCCTGGCGAAATGTGAGGCTCAGGCAACCAGCTTCAGTTCGGCCTGGGCGGCATTGATCGCCTGCTCACGTGCCTCGGGACCGAAAGCGAGTTTCTCGACGCGAATGAAGGTGACGTCGGTGATGCCCATGAAACCGAACAGCGTGCGCAGATGCGGCTCCTGCGAGTCCATGATCTGGGCGGGGCCGCTGCTATAGAGACCGCCACGGCTCTCGACCACGATCGCGCGCTTGCCGGTCATCAGGCCTTCCGGGCCGGACTCGGTGTAGCGGAAGGTCACACCGGCGCGCAGCACATAGTCGAACCAGGCCTTCAGCGTCGACGAGATGCCGAAATTGTACATCGGCGCGCCGACCACGATGATATCGGCCGCCTTCAATTCCTCGACGAGCGCATCGGACAGCGTACGGGCTTCCACCTGGGCCGGGTTGGCCGGCTCGCCGCCGCGAATGGCGGTTGCGGAATCAAGCGTCAGATGCGGAACCGGGGCCAGGCCGATGTCGCGTTCGACGACCTTCAGGCCAGGGTTCTGGGCGGCGAGGCGGGTGACGGTATCCTGGACGAGCTGCTTTGAAACGGAGGCCGAGCCCAGGGCGCTGCTGTTGAGAACGAGAAGGTTGGACATGGTTGCGATCCTGAAACGGAGGGAATGGCTTCGATGCATTGCAACATAGCGGTTCACTTCACGCACCAGAACGCCCATAGTGGGAACCATACTGTTGCTCTCAGGGGAACACTCTCATGTCGGAGCTCGATGACATCCGTAGCTTCATTGCCGTGGTCGAGACCGGCGGATTCGGGCGCGCGAGCAAGGTGCTCGGTCTGTCGAAGTCGATTGTCAGCCGCCGCATCGCACGGCTCGAAGCCGATCTCGGGACCCGGCTGCTCAGCCGCACGACCCGCGGCATCAGCCCCACGGAGGCCGGGATCGAGTTCAAGGCACGCGGCGAGCGCATCCTTGCGGACCTCGCGGAGGCGCGTGAATCGGTGGCGCAGCAGACGGGTGGCGTTGCCGGGCGACTGCGTCTGTCGATGCCGCTGACCTTCGGAGTGAGCCATGTCGCGCCGGTCCTAGCCGAACTGGCGCATCGCCACCCCAAGCTTGAATTCGATGTCGAGGCCAGCGACCGCTATGTCGATCTGATCGGAGAACGTTTCGATGCAGCGATCCGGATCGGCACCCTCAAGGATTCCAGTCTGGTGGCGCGGCGCATCGCACCGGTCTACGGAGCCGTGGTCGCGAGCCCGGGCTATCTCGAACGCAGGGGGCGCCCCGTCTCGCCGCTCGATCTCACCGAGCATGACTGTCTCATCTATACGGGTACTGCGACGACGGATTGGACCTTCCGGATGAGCAAACGCTGGGTTTCGGTCAGGCCGACCGGTCGGATGCGCTCGGACAGCGGGGAGACCCTGGCGGAATGGGCGGAGGCTGGACTCGGCCTTGCCGTGCTGCCGACCTTCATGCTCACGGACGCGATCAGCAGAGGCGCCCTCGAGCACCTGTTGTTGGACTATCCGATGAAGGAGCAGGGACTTTTCGTCGTGCGCCCGCCGGGCGCCTATGTTCCCGGCAAGGTGCGCGTTCTGATCGATCTCCTGGTCGAGCGTTTCGGAGGCGAGCCGAGCTGGGATCGCTGCCAGATGGCGGCCAAGGCACGCGGATTGTCGTTCGGCGCGGAGGCTGTTTCCGATGATGCCGTTGCGTCGGAAGCCAGGCTGCCTGCACATCAATTGGCGTGATCTTCGGCATCACATGATTTGGCGTTGCATTCCCTGAATGAGCGGCCAGTCTGCACGCGCTCAAAAACGGAGATTGCGATGCTGCTCGTTGGAATGCTGGACAGTCCCTATGTGCGGCGCGCCGCCATTACCGGAACCCTGCTCGGGGTCGAATTCGAGCATCGCTCCGTCTCCGTGTTCCGTCATATGGATGCGTTCCGAGCGATCAATCCAATGATCAAGGCCCCCTCGCTGGTTTGCGACGATGGCACGGTGATCAGCGAGTCGCTGCTGATCATTCAGCATTTCGAGGATGTCGCCGGCCGTTCCCTGCGACCGATCGAAGACGTCGCGCGGGTCCGTGATCTCAGCCTGACCGGCATTGGCATCGTCGCGGCGGACAAGGCCGTCTCGGTGGAATATGAGCGCAAGCGTCCGGAAGCCCAGCGCTACGCGCCCTGGCAGGAGCGCATCGTGACGCAGTTGCACACCGCGCTGGATCTGCTGGATCAGGCGGCCCGGCGCGGTGAACTGGGCTCGGGGCCGGAGCTCGAGCCTGCCGATATCGCCGCTGCCATCGCCTGGGGGTTCTGCCGCTTCGTGATCCCGGAATATGTCGAGGAGAGCCGCTGGCCGGCTCTTGCTGCGCAGGCGCGCGCCTGCGAGGAGCTGGCCGTGTTCAAGGCCTGGCCAATCGACCGGGAGTGAGCACCCGGTACTGCCTGCTCAGTTCTGGACGAAGTTCGTCGGCAGCGGTTTGACCGCAGGGCCGCTGAAGCTGCCGGTCTTGGCGTCGCTCGGATCGGCATGGCTGAAGCCGAGCGAGGCGGCGGGGCCGGGGCCCTGGACCCAGCCAGGTGGCGGGGCGGAGGCGGCCTTGGCGCGCGCGGTCGCAACCGTCACCTTGCGACCCTCGGGCGCGGGACGGCTGACAGCGGCGAAGAGCGAGTCCAGATTCGAACGGTCGGCGTCATATTGCGCAACGATCGGCGTGGGGGCAGGGCTGCCACCGTTGTTCCGCTCGGTCCGGGCAATCACCGTGCTGCCGAGTTGCGGCCGGCTCGGCGGCATCGGATGAGTGATCGTGACCAGCTTGCCTTCCTGCTGGACGGCCGGCGCCGGGTCGGCATCGCTGCCGCGCAACGAGGCCGTGGCGAGGTTGGCGAAGGCGACCGGGCGCGACGGCGGCAGCGGCGCCGCCGTCGGTTTGCCGGCGACGATCGTTTCGACCAGTGTCGTTATTTCGCCGGGTCGGCGCGGCGGCAGCGAGGCGAGGATCAGTTTCTGCTCCTCGCCGGGGCGACCGCCGGGTGCGAGCTGAGGTGCGAAGGCAAGCGCTCCGCCTTGCTGCGGCAGGGCCGCGACCTGGACGGCGCCCTGCTGCGCTGCCGGTGGCGTGAGGCCTCCCGGGCGTGCGATCGGGAGTGGTGCGTCGATCAGCTTCGGCCTGATCTCTTCGGGCGCAGGCGCCGGTGCGAGCGCTGCGACCTGAACCGGCGGCTCGGCCGGGATCGGTGCCTGACGGCTTGGGCGGGTTACACGCGGAGCCGGCTCCGGCGCCGGGGCGGCGACGAGCGATGCGCCGAAGCGCGTGCCGCCATCCTCCGAGCTGCTGTCGGCGTAATTCTGGCGGGCATAGGCCATGACGACGGGTTGCGGCTTCGGCGCCGCAGCACGCCCGCGCTGAGGCCGCGCATCCGCTTCCTCGTCATCGCCACCGAAGAGGGCGGCCCACAGGCTCTTGCGCCCGGATGAGATCACCGCGCCTTCATCGAGATCGGCAGCGGCATAACCAGCCACGGCACCGCCGCGCGCCAGGACATCGGCCTTGGCCAGTTCGTATCCGGCAAGCGGCTGGCCATCGGCCGGCAGATGCACGGTCTTCTCGTCCGGGAAGAGGCGCACCAGCTGGTCGCGCGTCATGCGCGGCCAGGAGCGGACCGAGCCGGCATCGAGATGGACGAATGGCGTATGCGCGCCCGGATAGAAGCCGACGCCGCCGCGTTGCAGCCGCATGCCGGCCTCGCGAATCCTGGCTGTCGGGGTATCCGGCAGGTAGAAGTCCATCGCCTTGCCGAGCGTGTGCTGGCTGTGCTTGGCGACGCCGCGCGAGCGCCGGCGCAACATCGAATTGGTGCCGGGCGAGCGATAGGCTGAGACGACGTGGAAGGGCTGTTCGGAGCCGACGGTGCGCTGAACCTCCCAGGCGACGTCGAACAGCCGCGGGTCCATCTTGATGGGTTCGTCGATGCGCCAGTCGCGCAGAGCCCAGTTCAGCTTCTCCAGGGCTTCGGCGACATAACGTCCGTCACGCTTGAAGGTAACGGTGATCTCCTCCTTGGTGTGCATGTGCCGGATGGAGATCGTGCGCGTGTCGCCATTGGCTACGGCGTTCTGCGTGCCGCGGATGCCGCAGACGAGGGCCGCCAATGCAATGGCAAAAGTCAGTCCGCCACGGAAACCCGGCGTCACGCGCAGCAGAAGCCGTCTCGGCATGGTGGCTGAGGATCTGCTCAAGCTACTCGACCCGTCTCGATGCGCCGGCAAGGAGCTCGGCAAACGTCAACGAACAGTTGCGGAGATGCGTTAACAGCAGGTTAACAAGGGGGTAACCTGTACGCTACGATTCTCTCCACCTAAGCTGGCTAGCTGTGGATCGTGGCGAAAAGGTGCCCGATCCCACATTTCGCCACGATCTCAGCCCCGCTGCTCCAGAGCCTGCCGCACCATGCGGTGGAAGCCGTAGATGTCGTCGAAGGTCACCAGCTTGCCGTCGGGCTGGACTACATGGGTGTTGTAGACGAGGTGGATCTGCAGCGGCTGCGGCAGCCGGATTGTGCGCTCGCCAGAGCCGATCAGCCGTTTCAGGCGCTCTGTCGTCCATTCCGGGCCGAGCACCTGGTCGGCGAGAAGGAAGGGATTGTCGACGCGCACGCAGCCATGGCTGTAGGCCCGGCGATCCGTGGCGAAGAGCCGGCGGTTCGGCGTGTCATGCAGATAGACCGCATGGTCGTTCGGGAACATGAACTTGATCCAGCCCAGCGCGTTGCGCTCGCCCGGCGGCTGGCGCACCGAGATGTTGTTGCCGCGACGGGTCACGACATAGCCGCGCTTGGCGGCATAGTCCGGATCGGCGGCGAGGCCGGGCAGGAATTCCTTCTTCAGGATCGATGGCGGCACGAACCAGGATGGGTTGACCACGACATGGTCCATCCGATGCGAGAAGATCGGCGTCGCCGATTCGGGCTTGCCGACGATGGTCCGGGCGTGGTGCACCACCTTGCCGTCGCGGATCACCCGCATCTGGAATTCCGGCACATTGACCATGATATGGGTCTGGCCCAGATCGGCGGGCAGCCAGCGCCAGCGCTCCATTTGCGCGACGATGTCCTGCTGGGCGCGGTTGGTCGCCGGTGTGCCGAGCGCCGCGATCGTCTGGGCGCTGAGAATGCCGTTGGCGCGCAGGCCGGCCTGCTTCTGGAATTCGGCGACCGCGGTGGCGGTCGAGCGATCGAACACAGCCTCATCGGACGGGCCGAGGCCGAGGCGGGCGCGGATCAGGTGTACGCGCTCGTCGCGCATGCCGAGCTTGAGCGGAGGGCCGGCTGGAATGCGCACCATGGGCGTATCGTCCTGGTGGTGGCGCAGTTCGGCGAGCTTGGCCTTCAGCCGGCGATAGCCCTCATGCGGAGGGTTGTAGGCCGCCAGCACCTTGCCCGGGTCGGGAACGGCCGCGATCTCGGAGAGAACCTCGGTGGCGGAAGGCAAGTACAGTGTCGGCGTGAGCAGCTTGGAAAGCCGGCGCGGGTCGATGCGGGCGCCGCGCGCATCGCGGGCATAGAGCACGGCGAGCGCGGAAAGCCGGACATCGGCCTCGGCGAGGCTGCCCTTGTCGCTGGCCTCGAAAACGGGCAGCGGATAGTCGGTCGGCCGCAGGCCATCTTCGCCTGCGCGGCTCAACTGTGCCACGAGCAGCTTGGCAGCGGCGCTCCAGCCCTTGCCGTCGATCCAGAAGGGACGGTTCTCGAAAGCCTGATAGGCGGCGAGGATTTCGCTGCGCTCGCGTTCCGCGAGGCGCGGCAATGCCAGCGCTTCCGGCGCGCGCTCGGTGATCTCGGCGGCGAGCGCCGGTCCGGGGGGTAGCTCGACCACGACCTTGGGCAGGTCCGGCGGCGCAATCACGGGCTCGGCGGAGCGCAGCGGCGCAGGCCTGGCGGCGGGGGCAAGCGCTGGATCGGAAGGCGGCAGATCAATGGCCGGGATGTCGAGCACTACAGGCTCGTCGAGGTCGACGCCGGGCGTCGTGGCAGGCGTCGGGGGCACCTCGAGCGGAGCAAGCCCGCCCTGTGGCTGGGCCGAGGGGGCAACAGTGCCCGTCACCATCTCCCGCTCGGCGTCCCCGGGCTTGGGGGCGGTCTCGATCGTGACGACAACCTCTGGCAAGACCGGCGGCGTCAGGCTCTCGGGTGGCTTGTCGCTGTTCAGGATCAGCAGTGCCGGCTGCTCGGGCAGGGGAATGCCGAGTTCAGGCTCAGGAGTGCCCTGCGCAAGCGCATATCCGGTGCCGAGGGCCATGGCCAGGACCGATGCGGAGGCAAAGCTCGCCCAGTGGCGACGACGCATGGTCCAATTCCTTATAGCTCTGCCCGATATCCGCGATACCTGCGTGACTCGGCCTGTTTCGACAAGATGCGGGGGTGCAACAGCGGGCATCTTTCAGCTCTACAACGCCTATGCCGCATCCGAGTTCGCGGATGCCTCATCGCCCTCGATCAGCCCGTAATCCTTGAGTTTGCGATAGAGCGTCGAGCGACCGATGCCGAGCTTGCGCGAGACCTCGGACATGTGTCCGCGATAATGCGCCAGGGCGAATTTGATGATCTCGCGCTCGAGCTCTTCGAGCCTTCGGATGTCGGAGCCCGCGACCAAATCGAGCGCATTGGGATCGCGCACCGGCACCTGAATGATGCGCGGCGCCTCGTCGCGCGGCTCGGGGCGGGCGGTTGCGGTCGGCGCGGCCGGGATATGGACTTCAAAGCCTTCCATCTGCGCCGCGATCTGGGGGAATTCGGCGACGGTCAGCTCATCGCCATCCGCGAGCACGACCGCCCGGAACATCGCATTCTCGAGCTGACGGACATTGCCCGGCCAGTCATAGCCATTGATCAGGTTGAGAGCCTCGGGCGAGATCGCCCGCAGTTTCTTGCCCTCTTCGGCAGCGAAGCGGACGAGGAAGCCGCGGGCCAGATCGGCGATGTCCTCCCAGCGTTGCCGCAGTGGCGGCAGCGTGATCGGGAAGACATTGAGGCGGTAGTAGAGATCCTCGCGGAATTCGCCGCGCTTCACCTGATCCAGCAGGCTCTTGTTGGTGGCCGAGATGATCCGGATGTCGACGCGCACCGATTTCTTACCGCCGACGGGGTCGACCTCGCCCTCCTGGATCGCACGCAGGAGCTTGACCTGGGCGTCGAGCGGCAATTCGCCGACTTCGTCGAGGAAGAGCGTGCCGCCATTGGCTTCGACGAACTTGCCGATATGGCGTTCGGTGGCACCGGTGAAGGCGCCCTTTTCGTGGCCGAACAGGATGGATTCGACGAGGTTATGCGGGATTGCGCCGCAGTTCACCGTGACGAAGGGCTTGCCCTTGCGGTCGCTGGAGCCCTGGATCGCGCGCGCCAGCACCTCCTTGCCGACGCCGGATTCGCCCTCGATGAGGATCGGGATGTTCGATTTCGCGGCGCGTTCGGCCAGTCCGATGACGCGGCCCATATCCGGGCTCTTGGTGGCGAGGTCGCGGAAGCCGAGCTGCCCTGAGGCGCGGCGCTTGAGATAGCGCAGTTCATGTTCGAGCGCGCCGAGCTTCAGCGCGTTCTTGATCGATATCTGCAGCCGCTCTGCGCCGACCGGCTTGACCACGAAGTCGACGGCCCCGGCGCGCATGGCCGAGACCACGGTTTCGATCGAGCCATTGGCGGTCTGCACGATGACCGGGGTGTCGATGCCGCGCTCACGCAGGCGGGAGAGCACGCCCATGCCGTCGAGATTGGGCATGACCAGGTCGAGGACCACCGCGTCGAAGGCCCCGGTCTCGCCATTGCCGAGCAGGGCAAGCGCCTCGTCGCCGCTCTCGGTCACGACGACGTCGTAGCCGAAGCGCTTGAGCATGGCGTCGAGCAGTCGGCGCTGAACGGGGTCGTCATCAACGACGAGAACGGTGGTTGTCATGAAACCTCGATGCCGGTCGCTGCAGAATCAGTGTTCCGTTTCGGGGCACTGTCATCCAGAACGGTTAAGCCGCTCTTAAGCGCCGCCGGCCGGCGGCGGCGTTGATCGCGCGGCCTTGTCCGCGCATATGGGTATGGATGGTTTTGCCAGCGAGGTGCCTTTGACATGACGATTGCTTTCGACGGGACGATCTCCGCCAACGTCGCAAGAAGCGCGGCGAGCAGCGCCGCCAAGACCGCGAAGGCGCTGGGCAAGCTGCCGGAATGGGATCTCAGCCATCTCTACCCGTCGATGGATTCGCCCGAATTCAGCGCCGATCTCGACCGCGCGCTGGCTGACTCGCAGCGCTTCGCCGCACTCTATCGCGGCAAGCTGGCCGAACTCGCCGCCGGTGACGATGCGAGCGCGACACTCGCGGAGGCCGTGCGTGCCTATGAGCAGCTGGAAGACCTGCTCGGCAAGATCATGTCTTATGCCGGCCTCGTCTACTCCGGCGACACCACCGATCCGAAACGCGCCAAGTTCTATGGTGACGCCCAGGACCGGATGACGACCGCCTCGACCGAGCTGCTGTTCTTCGGGCTCGAGCTCAACCGCCTCGACGAGGCGCTGCTGGCGAAGGTCGCGGCCGAACCGCCGCTGAGCCATTGGCAACCCTGGATCGAGGATCTCGCCAAGGACAAGCCGCACCAGCTTGAAGACCGGATCGAGGAACTGTTCCACGAGAAGTCGGTGACCGGGCGTGGTGCCTGGAACCGGCTCTTCGACGAGACTGTCGCCTCGCTGCGCTTCACGGTGAATGGCGAGGAGCTGACGCTCGAGCTCACCCTGAACAAGCTGCAGGATGCCGATGGCGCAGTGCGCAAAGCCGCCGCCGAAGCGCTGGGCGCAGTGCTGCGCGGCAATTTGCGCACATTCTCGCTGATCACCAACACCCTCGCCAAGGACAAGGAAATCTCCGACCGCTGGCGCAAATTCGAGGATGTCGCCGATTCGCGGCACCTGGCGAATCGGGTCGAGCGCGAGGTGGTTGATGCTCTGGTTGCAGCCGTGCGCGAGGCCTATCCGCGCCTGTCGCACCGCTACTACAAGCTGAAGGCACGCTGGTTTGGCCGCGAGGCTCTCGATTACTGGGACCGCAACGCGCCGTTGCCGAAGGTCGAGCAGCGCACGATTCCCTGGACCGAGGCGCGCGACACCGTTCTCGACGCCTATGGCGCCTTTTCACCTGAGATGGCCGGCATTGCCCGGCGCTTCTTTGATGAAGGCTGGATCGATGCGCCGGCCCGGCCGGGCAAGGCGCCAGGGGCCTTCGCGCACCCCACCGTGCCGTCGGTCCACCCCTATGTGCTGCTGAACTACCAGGGCAAGCCGCGCGACGTGATGACACTCGCCCATGAGCTCGGGCATGGCGTGCATCAGGTTCTGGCAGCGCCGAATGGGGCGTTGATGGCGCCGACGCCACTGACCCTGGCGGAGACGGCAAGCGTCTTCGGGGAGATGCTCACGTTCCGCAAGCTGCTCGACGGAACCACCGATCCGAAGCAGCGCAAGGCGATGCTGGCCGCCAAGGTCGAGGACATGATCAATACGGTCGTGCGCCAGATTGCGTTCTACTCCTTCGAACGCAAGGTGCATGAGGCGCGCAAGGCAGGCGAGCTGACGGCGGACCAGCTTTGCGAACTCTGGATGAGCGTGCAGGCGGAAAGTCTTGGGCCGGCGATCACGCTCGGACCGGGCTATGAGCCGTTCTGGGCCTATATCCCGCATTTCATTCATTCGCCCTTCTATGTCTACGCCTATGCCTTCGGGGATTGCCTGGTGAACTCGCTTTACGGGGTCTATCAGAACTCGGCCGGGGGCTTTCAGGAGCGCTATTTCGCCTTGCTCTCGGCGGGCGGAACCAAGCACCACTCCGAGCTTCTGAAGCCGTTTGGTCTCGATGCACGCGATCCTGCTTTCTGGCAGATCGGCCTCACCATGATCGAGGGGCTGATCATCGAGCTGGAAGGAATGGCGTGAGGCCGCAATAGCGCTGGAGCGCGGGTATGGCTGAGGGTCCCCTGGTTTTCGATCGTGATCTCGTTCGCCGCCGCCAGGCACGGGCGGTGGCGGGCGGCTATCCCGATTTCCTGCTGGCCCGCGCCAGCGAGGATCTCGACGAGAGGCTCGCTGCGGTGCTGCGCCGCTTCGCATTGGCGGCCGATCTCGGCACGCCGCTGCCGGTTGCAGCACCCGTGCTGCGCACCAAGGCCGAGGCGCTCTGGCGAATGGCGGAGACCGAGGGGGCGAGAGGCG
Source organism: Allobosea sp. 2KB_26 (assembly GCF_052115715.1). NCBI lineage: Bacteria > Pseudomonadati > Pseudomonadota > Alphaproteobacteria > Hyphomicrobiales > Alloboseaceae > Allobosea > Allobosea sp. 2KB_26. Next base: position 1,187,725 of record NZ_JBFRHE010000001.1, on the reverse strand, counting down.
ATGTCGTCGGCGATCTCGAGCGTTTGCCGCTCGCCGCGGCTTCGATCGACCTTGCCGCCTCGCTGCTCGCTCTGCACGGCGTCAACGACCTGCCAGGCGCGCTGATCCAGATCAGGCGAGCGCTCAGGCCCGATGGCCTCTTCATCGGCTGCCTGCTGGGCGGTCGCACGCTTCAGGAATTGCGCGAAGTCCTGCTTGCCGCGGAAGCCGAGACGACCGGCGGCGTGAGCCCGCGTGTCGCACCCTTCGCCGATCTGCGCGACATGGGCAGCCTGCTGCAGCGCGCCGGGTTCGCACTTCCAGTGGTCGACAGCGAGCTCGTCACAGTGCGCTATCGCGACCTGTTCGGCCTGCTGCGCGATTTGCGTGCGATGGGCTGGGCCAATGCGCTGGCCGACCGGCGCAAGGCGCCGCTCCGTCGCGACACGCTGCTGCGCGCTGCTGCGCTCTATGCCGAGCGCTTCGCCGATCCCGACAGCCGGTTGCGCGCTACGTTCGAGATCGTCTGGCTTTCCGGCTGGGCGCCGCATGAAAGCCAGCAGAAGCCGCTCCGGCCGGGCTCGGCCAAGGCGAGGTTGGCGGATGCGCTCGGCGTGCCCGAGATCGGGACAGGCGAGAAGCCGGGGCAATGACGGGAGCAGCAGTCGATGAGCGGACGCGCGGTGCGGCTTGGCCGCTCAGATTTCAGACTGTTTCGCGCGATTCCGACGCGTTGGGCCGATAACGACGCCTATGGTCACGTCAATAACGTGATCTATTACTCCTGGTTCGACACGGCGGTGAATGCGTGGCTGATTGAGCAGGGGCATCTCGATCTTGCCGGAAGCGAGATTGTCGGCCTCGTGGTCGAAACGGCCTGCACCTATTTCGAAAGCGTCGCCTTCCCCGAGACGATCGAGGCTGGAATTGCGGTCGAGAAACTAGGCCGTAGTTCGGTGACATATCGGATCGGCATTTTCCGGCGCGGTGGCGAGCAGGCGGCGGCGCAGGGCCGCTTCACCCATGTCTATGTCGCGCGCGCCGGTCAGAAGCCGGCTCCGATCCCGGACGGATTGCGCGATGCGCTTCAGGCGCTCGCCGTATCGGACGCGCCGGGCTGATCTCAGTTCGGGGCACCAGTCGGTGCCGTCACGGGCGGAACAGGCTTGAATGTACGCCTGCATGGCATTGATCGGCGGGAATGCGTTGTCTCCGGCGGGCAAGCAGGTTATGCCCCGCGCATCAGAGGCGGGCCGGGCGTCCGCGATCAGGGACCAGGCGAGCCGTGATTCCCAACGAGATCAAGATCACTCCGCAACTCGTGGCCGAGCACGGCCTCAAGCCGGACGAATATCAGCGTTTCCTCCACCTGATCGGTCGCGAACCGACGATCACGGAGCTCGGCATCGTCTCAGCGATGTGGAACGAGCATTGCTCCTATAAATCCTCGAAGATCCATCTGAAGACTCTGCCGACCAAGGCGCCCTGGGTGATCCAGGGCCCGGGCGAGAATGCTGGCGTCATCGATATCGGCGATGGGCTCGCGGTGGTCTTCAAGATGGAGAGCCACAATCACCCTTCGTTCATTGAGCCCTATCAGGGCGCGACGACCGGTGTCGGTGGCATCCTGCGCGACGTCTTCACCATGGGCGCGCGCCCGATCGCAGCCTTGAATGCGTTGCGCTTCGGCGATCCCTCGCATCCCAAGACCCGTCACCTTGTCTCGGGCGTCGTTGCCGGCATCGGCGGCTACGGCAATTCCTTCGGCGTTCCGACGGTCGGCGGCGCGGTCGGCTTCCACACGCGCTATGACGGCAACATCCTGGTCAATGCCATGGCGGTCGGCCTCGCCAAGACCGACGAGATTTTCTACGCCAAGGCGTCGGGTGTCGGTAAGGCGATCGTCTATCTCGGCTCCAAGACCGGTCGCGACGGCATCCATGGCGCGACCATGGCGTCGGCCGCCTTCGGCGATGGCGGCGAGGAACGCCGCCCGACGGTGCAGGTCGGCGACCCATTCGCCGAGAAGCTGCTGCTGGAAGCCTGCCTCGAGATCATGGCGGCCGGGCATGTCGACGCCATCCAGGACATGGGCGCGGCCGGGCTGACCTGCTCGGCCGTCGAGATGGGCGCCAAGGGCGATCTCGGCGTCGAGCTCGATCTCGACGCGGTGCCCTGCCGCGAAGAGCAGATGAGCGCCTATGAGATGATGCTCTCGGAGAGCCAGGAGCGCATGCTCATGGTGATCAAGCCGGGTCACGAGGAGCCGGCCGAGGCGATCTTCAGGAAATGGGGGCTCGATTTCGCCGTGGTCGGCAAGACCACCGACACCTTGCGCTTCGTCGTGAAGCACCAGGGCGAGACCATGGCCGACCTGCCGATCAAGGAACTCGGCGACGAGGCTCCCGAATATGACCGGCCCTGGATCGAGACCCCGAAGCTGGCGATCATCGAGGCGGCTTCGGTGAAGCCGCCCATGTCGAACGCGGATGCTCTGCTGAAGCTCGTCGGCTCGCCGGAACTCTGCTCGAAGCGTTGGGTCTATGAGCAGTACGACACGCTGATCCTCGGAAACTCGGTGGTCACGCCCGGCGGAGATGCCGGCATCGTCCGCATCGAGGAGGGGCCGAAGGGCCTTGCCATGACCGCCGACGTGACGCCGCGCTATTGCGAGGCAGACCCGTTCGAGGGCGGCAAGCAGGCGGTCGCCGAAGCCTGGCGCAACCTCACCGCCGTCGGTGCGACGCCGCTCGCCATCACCGACAACCTGAATTTCGGCAATCCCGAGCGACCCGAGGTGATGGGTCAGCTCGTCGGCTGCATCAAGGGTATCGGCGAGGCCTGCAAGGTGCTCGACTTCCCGGTCGTCTCCGGCAACGTCTCTCTCTACAACGAGACCAATGGCGTCTCGATCCTGCCGACCCCGACGATCGGCGGCGTCGGTGTTCTGGCCGATGTGACGAAGCATGCGACTGTCGGCTTCAAGGCCGAAGGCGAGAGCATCATCCTGATCGGCGAGACCTCCGGCTGGCTCGGCCAGTCGGCCTATCTCGCGACCATCTGCGGCCGGGAAGAAGGCGCGCCGCCGCCGGTCGATCTCGCGATCGAGCGCCGCAATGGCGAATTCGTGCGCGCGCTGATCACGGCCGGCCGCGTCAGCGCCTGCCATGATCTGTCGGATGGCGGCCTCGCGGTTGCCCTGACCGAGATGGCGCTTGCCGGCGGCGTCGGCGCGACCGTGACGCAGCTTCCCGTGGGGCTGGCCCATGCCGTCCTGTTTGGTGAAGATCAGGCGCGGTATCTCGTCACTGTGCCGTCGGGCGCCGTCGAGGGGCTCCTGACCGAGGCCAGGGCGGCCGGCGTGCCTGCCGCTCTCATCGGCCGGACCGGCGGAAACGCCCTTGCGCTGCCGGGCGAGGCGCCGCTGGCGCTGACCGCGCTCGACAAGGCCCATGAGGACTGGTTCCCGACCTATATGTCGGCCAAGGGCGCGTAAGGAGACACGATCATGGCGATGGACGCGCAGGATATCGAGGCGATGATCAAGGCGGCGCTGCCGGACGCGGTTATCGAGATCAAGGATCTCGCCGGGGATGGCGACCATTACGCGGCGACCGTGACCTCGGCCGCCTTCAAGGGCAAGAGCCGGGTTCAGCAGCACCAGATGGTCTATGCCGCGCTGCAAGGCCGCATGGGCGGCGTGCTGCATGCCCTTGCGCTGACGACGACGGTTCCCCAGAATTAGCAGAGATGACCAGCGGGCCTTGACCCCGCCTCAGGAGAAAAGACCGATGAGCGACGTCAACGCCCGTATCGACGCCGAAGTGAAATCCAGCGACGTCGTGCTCTTCATGAAGGGCACGCCCCAGTTCCCGATGTGCGGCTTCTCCGGGCAGGTCGCCCAGATCCTCGGTTATCTCGGCGTGCCCTACAAGGGCGTGAACGTGCTGGAAGACCAGGAGATCCGCGAGGGCATCAAGGCCTATTCCAACTGGCCGACGATCCCGCAGCTTTACGTCAAGGGCGAGTTCATCGGCGGTTGCGATATCACCCGCGAGATGTTCCAGGCCGGCGAGCTGCAAGCGCTCTTCGAAGAAAAGGGCATCAGCGTCAAGCAGGCGAGCTGAGGCTCGTCCGACGCATCCGCGGAGTGGCGTCGTAGCCTTCAGGCCGCTGCGCATTCCGGGTGGGGCTTGCGGATCCGTTCCTGCGAGGGCGGGTATTTCTTCAGCTTGTCGGCGGGCCTGACCGGCCTGCGCACCAGTTCGCCGCCGCAATTCGGGCAGGCGCCTTTGAAGCGCGCCTCCGTGCAGTCGGCGCAGAAGGTGCATTCGAAGGTGCAGATCATCGCGTCGCGCGCCTGGGGCGGCAGGTCGCGGTCGCAGCATTCACAGTTCGGGCGAAGCTGCAGCATGGCATTCTCCAGACGCGGTGGAGAGATCCTGCGGCCGGCGGTGCTGCGCCGCCAGCGCAAGTTGCTGATGAGATCGATCAGCTCAGGCGATCACTTCACCAGAAGCCAGTCCTCGACGACCAGCGCATCGAGGCCGCTGGTATAGAACATCAGGATCGCATCCTCTGCCGTGTGCAGGATGGGCTTGCCCATGATGTTGAACGAGGTGTTGAGGATCACCGGCACGCCGGTGATGGCATGGAAGGCTGAGATCAGCGCGTGATAGCGCTCGTTGCGCTCGGCCGTGACGCTCTGGAGCCGGCCTGTCGCATCCTCATGGACCACAGCGGGAACGCGTCCGCGTACGGGCGGCTTCCAGACCAGCGTGCGCTCCATATAGGGCGAGTCCTGGTAGTCCTCGAACCAGTCTTCGCCGTGATCGGCGAGAATCGACGGCGCGAAGGGGCGGAAGGCCTCGCGATACTTGACCTTGGCGTTGAGCAGATCCTTGGCGTTGGCCGGGCGCGGATCGGCAAGGATCGAGCGGTTCCCGAGTGCACGTGGGCCGAACTCGGCCTTGCCCTGGACCCAGCCGACAAGCTTGCCTTCGGCAAGCAGTCGGGCCGTCACCGGGGCGACCTCTTTCGGTGCGAGACGCTTCAGGCGAGGCTCCCAGGCCGCCATGCGCTCCAGCGGCTCGGTCGAGACGCGCGAGCCGAGATAGGGCGTCATCGGGCCCTTCGGCGCGCGCCAGCCTGGATGCGCCTCGGCATGGGCCAGCCAGGCCGCCCCAATGGCGTTGCCGTCATCGGCGGGAGCGGAGGGTACGAACACCTGGCTGAAGCCGTGGCGGCCGACGATCTTGCCGTTGAACGAGGAGTTGAGCGCGCAGCCGCCTGACAGAACCAGATTCTCGCACGGCACCAATGCGGCGGCTTCCGCAAGCAGAGCCGCCATCATCTCGGCGAAGACATCCTGACCGCAGCGGGCAAGGTCGGCCCAGCCCTGGTCGAGCGCCTCAGTGGGCCGCTGCGCCAGGATCTCGGCGGAGACCGCGCGTATGGTCGCGGCATCCGCGAAGGAAAGCTTGTTCTCGTCGATCCGGTAAAGGCGGCGCAGCAGCGCCAGCAGCTCGGCATCCTGCTTGCCATAGGGCGCGAGCCCCATGATCTTCCATTCCTCGCCCTTCGCCTGGTCGAAGCCGGCCAGGTCGGTGACGAGGCCGAAATAGAAGCCGATCGACTCGCGGCCGCGGTGACGCTTCACCTCGCTGATCTCGCCATCGCGCAACGCGAGGATGGCCGAGGCCCCTGTCTCGCCCATGCCGTCGACGACGAGGCAGGTGGCATCGCGGAAGGGCGACGACCAGCAGGCATAGGCCGCATGACCGAGATGGTGGCCATAGCGCTTGATCCCGGTGACGTTCGCCTTGCCGAAGGCGCGGTCGAGCCCGAGCAGCGTGCCGAGGCCGGCGCGCTGCTGGCCGAGATGCAGCGAGGCGATCAAGGCCCGCTCGGAGCGTTCCGGCACCAGCGAGCGGTTGAGCTCGGGGGAGAGCTTGAGCAGTTCATCGATCGTGAAGGCGCCGGTCCGGCTCATCTGCTCGAGGAAGCCGGTGAACTCCCCGCTCCAGCTCGTCGCGATTTGTACCGGGGCGCCTGCCGGGATGTAGCGCTTAAGCAGGCCTTCCATCCGCGGCGCGGAATCGGGCTCGCAATTCGGTGCGCGCTTATATTGCAGGTAGCGCTCGGTCGCCTCGGCGAAAAGCACCTCGCCATCGGGGCCAACGATCGCGATCGCAGGATCGTGGAAGGTGGTCGCGAGGCCGATCGTGTAGCTCATGCCGCAACGATATGGAGCAGAGCGCGCGATCAGGCAAACCGCGGCGGCTCAGCGTCCGAGCGCGGTGCGGATGAAGGAGAGCGCGTCCTGGCTCGCCCAGTCGGCAGGGCCCTGGAGCATCGCGAGTTCACAGCCCGACGGGTCGACCAGGAAGCTGACCGGCATGCCCTCGATCTTCTTGGCCGAGCGCAGATCCTGGAAGACCTTGGCCTCCGGATCGGCGTAATAGCCGAGCTGGTCGATCTTGCGCTCGGCAAGCCAGGTTTTCGGCTTCTCGAGGTTCCGGGTGTCGATATTGATCGCGACCACCGCGAAGTCCTGGCCGCCGAGCTTGCCCTGCAGCGCGTCCAGCGACGGCATCTCATGCAGGCAGGGCAGGCACCATGTCGCCCAGAGATTGACCAGGACGGTCCGCCCCTTGAAGGCTGACAAGGTGGTCGGCTGACCGTCGGGGCCGTTGAAGGCAAGATTCGGCAGGGGCTGCGATGCCCTTGCAACCTCCACGGCTGCAAGTTCGCCGCGTGCCAACGGGCGCAATTTTTCAGCCGTCGCTGCCGCCGCCGAACATGATCCCGAATTGCCGGCTCGGCCCTGGACAGAGTAGAAGGCCGCGACGCCGCCGAACGCAATCAAGGCGAGAGCGCCGAAGGCGGCAAGTGTTTTCGAACGAGACGTCATTGCGCGTCCAAAAAGCAGGAAAGAGCGTCGTGAGCAATCGCATGTGGGGAGGGCGTTTCGCCACGGGGCCGGACGCCATCATGGAGGAGATCAATGCCTCCATCGACTTCGACCAGCGCCTGTGGCGCCAGGATATCCGGGGCTCGTTGGCGCATGCGGCGATGCTGGGCGAGACCGGCATCCTGACCCGCGATGATGTGAACGTGATCAGCGCAGGGCTCAAAGCGATCGAGGCCGAGATCGAATCCGGGACTTTCACGTTCTCCCGCGCGCTCGAAGACATTCACATGAATGTCGAGAGCAATCTCAAGGAGCGGATCGGCGCTGCGGCGGGCCGTCTGCACACGGCTCGCTCGCGCAACGATCAGGTCGCGACCGATATGCGTCTGTGGGTGCGCGATACGCTTGAAACGCTCGATCGGCAGATCGCCGACCTGCAACTGGCCCTTGCCGAGAAGGCCGAGGCCCATGCCGGCGCGGTGATGCCGGGCTTCACGCATCTGCAGTCGGCGCAGCCGGTGACATTCGGGCATCACATGCTCGCCTATGTCGAGATGCTGGCGCGCGACCGCGGTCGTGTCCATGATGCGCGCGAGCGCCTCAACGAATGCCCGCTCGGCGCTGCGGCGCTTGCCGGCACATCCTTCCCGATCGATCGCTTCCACACGGCCAAGGCGCTCGGCTTCGCCAGGCCGACCGCCAATTCACTGGATTCGGTCTCGGATCGCGATTTCGTGCTGGAGACACTCGCGGCGGCCTCGATCTGCGCCATGCATCTCTCGCGTTTCGCCGAGGAGATCGTGCTGTGGGCGACGCCCCAGTTCGGCTTCGTCAAGCTCTCGGACAAATTCTCGACCGGCTCCTCGATCATGCCGCAGAAGCGCAATCCCGACGCTGCCGAGCTGGTGCGCGGCAAGGCGGGACGCGTCTTCGGGCATCTTCAGGCGCTGCTGACGATGATGAAGGGGCTGCCGCTCACCTATTCCAAAGATATGCAGGAGGACAAGGAAGGCACTTTCGATGCGCTGCAGTCGCTCTCGCTGTGCCTTGCCGCCACGTCGGGGATGGTCCGCGACATGGAGCCCAACCTGAAGGTGATGAAGAAGGCGGCGGGCCTCGGCTACGCCACCGCGACCGACCTTGCCGACTGGCTGGTCCAGGTTCTGAAGATGCCGTTCCGGGATGCGCATCACGTCACTGGCAAGCTGGTCGGCGTCGCTTCTGCCAGAGGCATCGGGCTGGAGAAGCTGACGCTGGCCGAGATGCAGGACGTCGAGCCGCAGATCACCGAGGCTGTCTTCGCCGTGCTCGGCGTCGAGCAGTCGGTGAAGAGCCGTGTCAGCTATGGCGGCACGGCGCCGGCCAATGTCCGTCGTCAGGCCAAGCGCTGGCTGAAGCAGCTCGCCAAGGAGCAGCAGTGACAATTCGTGGGAGATGCCCGGGCTCGACCTGGGCATGACCGCAGGCGATTTCCGGGGCGGCCCTGCATTCTGCCCTGGGAATGACGCTCCGTCGCTGCAAAGGCTCGCAAGCACGCGCGCCTTTCGCTACAGTCCCCGCCACATATTGCCCGAGGATTCCCGTTCGTGCCGCATCCCCGCCTGAAACTCGGCCGCGCCATCATGGTCGCCGGCCTGCTAGGTCTCGCTTTGACTGCCTGCGGCCGCAAGGGACCGCTCGAAGCGCCGCCGAACGCAACCAATGCCATCGACCTGCCTGACGAGGACATCGGCGCGGTCGAGAACCGTGTGCCGGAGACCACGACCTCACCGATCGCCAAGCCACCGAAATCAAGTCGCACGATCCCGATTCCCAACAAGAGCTTCGTGCTCGACCCTCTGCTCTGAGATTCCGATGCATCACTTTGCCTATCGCGACGGCGCGCTCTTCGCCGAGGATGTCGATCTGCGCCGGATTGCTGCCGAGGTCGGGACGCCCGTCTACGTCTATTCCTCGGCGACGATCGAGCGGCACTACAGGCTGTTTGAGAGTGCGATGCGCGGCATTGATCCCGCGGCTCCGGCGCCGCACGTCTTCTATGCGGTCAAGGCGAACGGCAATCTCGGCGTCCTGAAGACGCTGGCCGCACTTGGTGCGGGGGCCGATACCGTCTCGGAAGGCGAAGTGCGCAAGGCGCTTGCCGCCGGTTTCGCTCCCGAGAAGATCGTCTTTTCCGGCGTCGGCAAGAGCGAGAGCGAACTTGCCTTCGCTGTTGGGGCCGGCATCTTCCAGATCAACATCGAGTCGGAGAGCGAACTCGAACTGTTGTCGAAAGTGGCGGCAAGGCTCGGCAAGCGCCAGGAGGCTGTCTTCCGCGTCAATCCTGATATCGGCGCCGGCGGCCACGCGAAGATCACCACCGGCTCGGCCGCCAACAAGTTCGGCGTTTCTTTCGAGGAGGCGAGCCGGCTCTACGCACGCGCCGCCAATATGCCGGGCGTCCGGATGATGGGGCTGGCGGTCCATATCGGCAGCCAGATCCGCGAGACCGAGGCTTTCGAGGCGGCCTATGCCAAGATGGTCGGTCTGGTTGGCAGTCTGCGGGCGGAAGGGCACCGGGTCGACCGGCTCGATCTCGGCGGGGGGCTTGGAATTCCCTATGAGATCCCGAAGGATTTCGATCACGGTCCGAGCCTGATCGAGGATTACGCGGCCATGGTCGGACGTGTCACCAAGGGGCTCGATGTCGAGCTCGGGTTCGAGCCAGGCCGCCTGATCGTCGGCAATGCCGGCATCCTGCTGACGCAGGTTTTGCACCTCAATTCGCGGCCCACCAAGCAGTTCCTGGTCGTCGATGCGGCGATGAACGACCTGCTGCGGCCCGCGATGTACGAGGCGTATCACGAGATCTGGCCTGTGGCCGAGCCTGCCGCCGATATGCGCAAGCTTGCCTATGATGTCGTCGGACCGATCTGTGAATCGGGCGATACCTTCACCACCGATCGCCTGCTGCCGGAGCTGAAGCAGCACGACCTGATCGCCTTCATGACAGCGGGTGCCTATGGCGCCAGCATGTCTTCGACCTATAATCAGCGTCCGCTGGTCGCCGAAGTGCTGGTCAAAGGCACCGAATTTGCCGTGACGCGCCCGCGCCAGAGCTATGAAGACCTGATCGGCACGGATCGTGCACCGCCCTGGCTGGCCTGAGCCTGCGGTTCACGAAACGCGGAGCGGCCTGTGTGTGGCGAGGCTGCGCTCTGGCCTTGCCATATTCACGTGTTAGCGTGGTGTTATCTATTGGGGTTCACGCGGAGCGGGGGCGGCTCGGAGCGACGGCATGAAAGAGGCGCAGCGCCGCACGGCGCTTGATCCGATCGGGAGCATCCGCCAGCGCCTCGGCAGGTTGGCTGCGGTGTCCCGCGCCTCGCTTGCCTGGGAGCGCCTCTGGCCCCGGCTCTGGTTGCCCGCAGCGATTATCCTCACGTTCCTGGCGCTGTCCTGGCTCGGGTTGTGGACGCACCTGCCCTGGCAGGGCCGCGCCACCGGCGTCGCGCTCTTCTTCGCTGGGTTGGCTGCCAGCATCTTGCATGTTGCTCGCACGCCCTTGCCGTCGCGGCGCGATGCGCTGGCGCGGCTCGACCAGTCGCTGCAAGGGGCGCATCGCCCGGCCTCGGCACTGGAGGACAGTCTCGCCGTCGGTTCGAGCGATCCGGTTTCGCAGGCACTATGGAAACTCCACGTCGAACGGCAGGGCGCGCAGGTTGCGGGCCTGCGGGTGGCTCCGCCGCGGCCACGCATGGCCATGCGTGACCGGCTTGCCATTCGCGCTGTGCCGCTGCTGGCCGCCGTTACCGCCTTCTTCGTCGCTGGCCACGAGGCCGGGCCTCGCATCTCGGCTGCCTTCGACTGGCGCGGTCCGTCCGCCCCGGTTGCAGCCGCCCGGATCGACGCCTGGATCGATCCGCCCGCCTATACGCGCCTGCCGCCAATCCTGATCGATTTCGCCCGGCTGCACGACACCGCCTTCACGGCGCCGGAAAAATCGACCGTGGTGATTCGCATTGCCGGCAAGAGCGGCATGGATGTCGTGACCACGGGCCGGCTCGATGTGCTGCCGCCGTCGCAAGCGAAGGAGGGTAAGCCGGTCGAGGCGGGCTCGGTTGCCGTGCTGGAAAAACGCTACATGTTGACCGGCAATGGCACGCTGAGGATCACCGGTAGTGGCGCGCCGCAGGCGACGCTGACCCTGACCGCGGTTGCCGACCAGCCGCCTCAGATCAGCTTCGTCGAGCCGCCGAAACCGGTCAGCGGGGTACAAGGCGGGCTGGGCCTGACATTCCGCGCCAAGGATGATTATGGCATTGCCTCGGCTGAAGTCGTCGTCTCGCGGGCCGGGGCCCCATCTGGCGGGCGTTCGCTGGTTGAGCCTCCGAAGCAGGCGCTCAGCGTTCCATCATCCCCGTCCGGCGAGGAAGAGCTGAAGAACACCGTCGATTTCTCTGCTCATCCCTGGGCCGGCGCCAAGGTCAAGATGGTGCTCGTTGCGCGCGATGAGGCCGGGCAGGAGGGCCGCAGCGAGACGATCGAGGTCGTCTTGCCGCAGCGCACCTTCACCAAGCCTCTCGCCAAGGCCCTGGTCGAGCAGCGGCGCAAGCTCGTCATGGATGTCGATGCGCGCAAGCGCGTTCAGCTCGCCATGGACGCGCTGCTGATCGAGCCTGATCGCTTCATGAAGGAGGCCGGCGTCTATCTCGGCATGCGCATGATCGGCGAAAGGCTGCGGCGCGCGACCAATGACGACCAGTTGCGCGATGTCGCCGACCTGATGTGGGGCATGGCGCTCCAGCTCGAGGATGGCGATCTCTCCGATGCGGAGCGCGATCTGCGCGCTGCCCAGGAGCGACTGCAGCAGGCTCTGGAGCGCGGGGCAACCGAGGAGGAGATCCGCAAGCTGACCGAGGATATGCGGCGGGCACTCGACAAGTTCATGCGCGAGCTCGCCCAGCAGATGCAGCGGCAGCAGCAGAATGGCGATCAGAACCAGGCGCAACTGCCGGAGAATTTCCGCTCGGTGACGCCGCGCGACCTGCAGAACATGCTGAACCGGATCGAGGAGCTTTCCCGACGCGGCGACATGGCCGAGGCTCAGCGGCTGATGGAGGAGCTGAATAACCTCCTCAACAATCTCCAGATGGCGCGGCCGGGCCAGCAGGACCCGAGGCAGCGCGAGATGAACCAGGCGCTCGGCGATCTCGATCGGATGACCCGCGACCAGCAGAACCTGCGCGATGAGACTTATCAGCAGGAACAGCAGCGTCAGAACCGGGCCCAGCAGGGCCGTCGGCCTGGCCAGCAGCAGGCACGCCCTGGCCAGGGACAACGGCAGCAGGGTCAACAGGGCCAGCGCGGGCAGCGCGGCCAGCAGCAGCCCGGGCAAGAAGGCGAAGACGGCGAGAGCGAGGACGGACAGCAGGGTGCCGAGGGCCAGCAGGGTCAGGGTCAGGGTCAGGGGCTGTCGCAGCGCCAGCAGGCTCTGCGCGAGCGCCTGCAGGACCTGCAGCGGCGGATGCGCGGCATGGGCGCGCCGGAGTCCGGCGAACTCGGCGAGGCAGAGGACGCCATGCGCGAGGCGGAAGGCCAGCTCGGCCAGGGGCAGGGCGAGGGCGCGCTCGAATCGCAGGGCAAGGCGCTCGATGCCTTGCGCCGTGGCGGGCAGAACCTCGCCCAGCAAATGCAGGGGCAGCCCGGTGACGGCGACGGCACGGAAGGCGCTTTCGGCGAGCCGGACGGTCAGCCGGCCGGCCGGCCTTCGGCGCAGCAGCGCGGCCGTGACGATCCGCTCGGACGACCGCAGCGTCAGCGCGACTGGGCCGATGGCCGCGTGCGCGTGCCCGGGGCCGATGAAAGTGCGACGCAGCGGGCGCGGCGTATCCTCGAAGAACTGCGCCGCCGACTCGGAGATCCGTCCCGGCCGCTCGAAGAACTCGACTATCTCGAGCGGTTGCTCCGGCGGAACTGAGCGCTTTCAGGCCTTGCGCGAACTCGCAACCAGCGCCCCGGCCACGATCAGAGCGCAGGACGCCGCGAGCAGCCAGCTCGCGGCCGCATAGCCCGTGATCACGAGGATGAGGGTGGAGAGCACCGGTGCGGCATAGGAAGCGACACCGAGGAAGGCGACGTCGCCGCGCTTCATGCCGATATCCCAACAGATGAAGGCCAGCCCGATCGAGCCGAGGCCGAGCCCGAGCGCGCCCGCCCATTCAACTGTTGTTAGCGACCAGAGCGTCGTCTCGAAGGCTGCGTGGCACGCAAAAGCGGCTGCAGCGCAGCCAAGCAGGGTGACGCCAAGGCTTTCGGACGGCACCTCGGCAAATCGGCGTGACAGAACCGAGTAGCTTGCCCAGACGAAGGCGCCAAGCGCAGCGAGCCCGTGTCCGAGCGAGAGCTCGCCGCCCGCACTGAGCCCACCCGAGATCAGCAGCGCAGTCGCGGCGAGCCCGATCAAGGCCCCGATCAGATGCCGCAGCTTCAGGCCGCCGCCCGGCAGCAGCGCAGCAAAAAGCACGATCAGCAACGGCCAGAGATAGTGGATCAGGTTGGCCTCGGCCGGCGGCGCGGTCTTGACCGCGGCATAGTAGAGAGCGGTGTCGCCGAAGGGACCGTAGAGGCCAAGCGCGAACGAGCCCCAGGTCGGCCGAGCCCGGCGCAGTTGCCCGCGTGCGGCGGTGATGCAGAGGATCAGCACGCTGCCGATGGCAAATGTCATGCCGACGAGCTGGAACGGCGGTATGCGACCCGACATGGCGGTGAACAGCGCCAGTGTCGACCAGAGCAGGACGGCGCCAAAGCCGGTGAGGGTCGCGGTGCGGGAGGTCATCATCGGGAACGAGGTTCGCGAGGGCGGGCGCCGCAGGCGATATCAGATCGACGGCTCGCTGCCCATCGATAGCGCCGCTGAGCCGCAGCGCGCAGCTCGTCTCCGAACGGACGTTATGTGCACTCGTATCCTGACGTCCTGATCCCGCGGCGGTGCCGATAGTCCGGCGCGGCGTGGCTCATCGCCCCGTGATGATCTTGATCGGTGCGCCAAGAATCTTGAGTGGCACCGAGACGATCGCTTCGAGCGAGTCGCCCAGGGCCTCCCGCGCATTTTCGGTCGCGTGTGTCTGCCTTCCAACGCCGCGCTCCAGGGTGCTCTTCAGTTGGGGCGCGATCTCCGCCAATTGCGCGAACTTGCCGTGATTGCTTGAATCATTGGCCTTCACCTCGGTCATGTCGACGACAACGGCGCCAAGCTCCGCCAATTCCTCTGCGTTTTGGGCATCTCCGACGCGGCCCTGGCCGCCGGCAATGAAGCTCGAGGCACCAAGCGCCTTGTCATCCTTGGAGAGCACGATGAAGAACGGCCTCTTGGGTTTTCCAAAGCGCCGCATCTGAGTCTTGAAGACGTCGATGTCGATATCGGGCGCGGCAAGAATGACCATACCGATCTTCCCGGCGCCGGAGAGTTCGCCAGAAATCTTGATCTGGCGCAGGGCTTCGACAGTGACCCAGTTGCCCATCGAGTGGGCCAGGATACTGACCTTCTCGGCATTGCTGGCCAGGAGCAGTCGGATCGTCCGTTCCAGGTTGTCGCGTGCCGCCGTCGCGCTGTTCGAGTCATAGACGTATTGCGTCAACGCCCCGCGCGATGCCCAGGTGAACAGCACCGGCACGGCAGGCGCCTGGGAATCGTGCACCACCTGGGCGAAGCGGTAGAGCCCTTCCGCGAACATGGTGTTGTAGCCATGGATGAAGAGCACGACGTTGCGGCTGCCGCGCGGGCGCAGGGCGAGCTGGGCATTGAGGGACCTGACGAAGGCCTGCTCTCCGTCGAGATAACCGGCCTGGCGCACGACGAAATTGGTCCTCGGATCGCCAGGAGCCGTCGAGGCCCATTCGATCTCGCCGGGTGTGTGCGTTGGCGGAACGGACACCTCGATCTTGGCGAAATCGAGCGGCATCGCGCGCTCGCCGTTGAAGAGCGTGCCGGGCCGATCGTCGCGCTGGCGTGTGGTGGCGACCAGGATCGTGTGCGAGGTCGACCCTGCATCTGCTACTGCAACTGGGGCCAGGAACCCCGTTTCGGGCCGTGAGGCGCAGGCGCCCGCAAGCGCCGCGGCGATGATCGCGCCGGCGATCGCCGTCCAACGCATGCGGGATGATAGTAAACAGCCCCGTCTCGAACGACGAATGCTGTACCCCACGCCCGCTTGCAAAAAGGTCATGTACGGCTCCCCGGCGTCTGGAGCGTATGACGTGGAGAGGAGGCCGTAAAGAAGCGGAGCATGGCTGCTTCTATCGGCTCATTCCTCGGGGGCGACCGAGCCTGAATCTGTGCTCGGACACTGCAATCCTTGCGAGCTCAGCGCTTGTCCGCGCCAAAACGGTCGCTCTCGGTCACGCGGGGCTGATTTTGCGATCAGGGGCGCGCCGGAGCTGCGACCGCTTGCGCTCAACGCTCGCGCAGCCAATCCATCATCTGATAGCGCCAATAGGTCGCCTGGACAGCGACGGTGCCGAATATGCCACCGTTCCAGACGAGGCCGAAGGGCGCGAACAGACGATGGCGATCGCTGGTTCCGAGAATGGCCTCGGCAATGACGCGACCGCCGATCGCGGTGGTGTTGAGCCCATGTCCGCCAAAGCCGAGGCAGTGCCAGACATTCGGGCCGAGCTGGCCAATCTGCGGCATCAGATGCCGCGCATAGGACATCAGGCCCGACCATGCGATCTCGACCTTCAGTGCTTCGAGCTCGGGATAGGTCGAGATCATGGTCCGGCGCAACAGGGCGGCGAGATCGCGCGGCTCGCTGGTGCGGGTGGTGATGCGGCCGCCCCAGAGCAGGCGCTGGCCATCCTCGACGATGCGATAATAATCCCCGGCACGACGGTCATCGCTGATCGCAGCGCGCGTCCCGATGGCCTTGGCGATCAGCTCCGGCGCTGCCTCGGTCGTCAGCACATAGGTCGCGATCGGTAACTGGCTCGAGCGCAGCTTCGGCACGAGGTTGTCGGTATAGCCGCCGCAGGCGATCACGACCTGCCGGGCGCGCAGCTCTCCCGATGCGGTGACCAGGCGTTTCTCGGGACCGGAGAGCTCGGCCGAGACAACGCGCGATCCCTCGATGATTCGCCCTCCCAGCGTTTCGATGGCGTCCGCCAGGGCGCGTACGTAGTTCAGCGGATGGATGTGGAAGGAATGGGGATCAAACAGGGCCTGGTGGTACTTCGGCGAACGAAGCACCTCGCGAACCTGCGCGGTCGGCCAGAAGTCGACGGTGTAGCCGTGATCCCGCGCCAACTGGTCGCGAGCCCGAGCGAGACTGTCGCCGCTGTCATAGCGCACGACGCTGATCCTGCCCGGCCGGGGATCGGCACCGGCGATGGCGAGGTCGCGAATGTTGTCGGAGACGATGCGCATGCCCTCGATCGAGAGGCCATGGAGTTCGTTCGCCTTGGCCTCACCAATGGCGCTTGCGATCGAAGAATGGCTGCGGGCATAGCCGGGGCTGACGAAGCCGCCATTGCGCCCCGATGCGCCCCAGCCGACCGCCTCGGCTTCCAGCACCGCGACCGAGCGTCCGGCCCGGGCCAATTCATAGGCGCAGGTGAGCCCGGCGAGCCCGCCGCCAATGATGCAGGTATCGACCTCGATGCGGCTCTGCAGCGGGGCCCTCTTGTTCGTCGTGGCGGCGGTGCGGGCATAGAAGGTATCGGGATAGGTCAGCATGATGCCCAGCAAGACTCTTGTCGCAGGAGGAGCGACGCAGTCCGGTCAGTGGGCCGGACTGCGATCGTGATCGGTCTTGAGTCGACGCTCAAGGAACCGGCTATAGGACCCCATGCCATAGCTGAACAGGGCATAGACCAGAGCGGCAAACACATATCCCTCGATTACGGCGATACCCTGCCAGTTCGGGTCCCGCAGCGATGCACGAACCGTATCGAGAAAGTCGAGGAGGCCGATGATGGTGACCAGCGTGGTGTCCTGGAAGAAGCCGATGAAGATATTGACGAGCGGCGGGATCACGATCTTCAGCGCCTGCGGCAGGATGATCTTGCGCATCGACAGCCAGTAGCCGAGCCCGAGCGCTGCAGCCGCTTCGTGCTGGCCTTTCGAGACCGCTTGCAGTCCGCCCCTGACGGTTTCCGCGATATAGGCTCCGGCGAAGATGATGATCGCGACCTGTGCCCGCAGCAGCTTGTCGACCGTGAGCCCGTCCGGCATGAACAGCGGCAGCATCACCGAGGCCATGAACAGGATCGAAACCAACGGCACGCCGCGGACGACCTCGATGAAGATAATGGCGATGACCTGAATGGCCGGCAGTTTCGAACTGCGTGCCAGCGCCAGCACGACACCCAGGGGGAAACCGAACGCCAAGCCGACCGAAGACAGCATGAAGGAGAGCGGCAGGCCACCCCAGTTCGTGGTGCTGACGACAGGCAGGCCGAACACGCCGCCATACATCAGCACGCCGCAGATCACCGGCACGGCCAGCCAGAGCCAAAGCAGCCGCCGCGACCAGAAGCGCGGGATCATTGAAACGATCATGGCACCGAGGAACAGGACCACCGCAAAGGCCGGCCGCCAGTGTTCGTCGTAAGGGTAGAAGCCGAAGATCATGAATCGCAGCTTCGCCGCCAGGAACGGCCAGCAAGCCCCGGCTCCGACCTTGCACGCCTGGGGCCCGCCTTCGAGCACCGCGCGCGTCACGAGCCAGCCCCAGGCTCCCGTGACCAGGCGATAGATCAGCCACAGGCAGGCCAGGGTGATGACGGCATTGATCGGCGTGCCCAGAAAGGGCTTCAACCGGGCGGTCCATTCGCGCCCGCGTGGTGGCGGCAGGTCTGCCCGCGCCAGGTTGAGTGTTTCCATTTCGGCGGCGCTGACCATCTCAGCGCTCCACCAGCGCGACGCGGGCGTTGTACCAGTTCATGAACAGGGAGATCGTGATCGACATGCTGAGATAGACCAGCATGAAGATGGCGATGCCCTCGATCGCCTGCCCAGTCTGGTTCATCGTGGTGTTGGAAACCATCACGAGATCGGGATAGCCGATGGCGATGGCGAGCGACGAGTTCTTGAACGTCGACAGATAGGAACTGGTCAGCGGCGGCACGATCACGCGCAGCGCCTGCGGCAGCACGACGAGCCGCATGGTCTGACGGTCATGCAATCCCACAGCACGCGCCGCTTCCCATTGGCCGCGCCCGACCGAAAGGATGCCGGCGCGCACGATCTCCGCAATTCCGGCCGAGGCGGAAAGGCCGAGTCCGACCAGCAATGCCGTGAATTCCGGGGTGACCTGAACGCCGCCCGTGATGCGGAACCGGCCCTTTTCCGGCCAATTGATCACGAAATCAGGCTGCAGCAGCAGGATCGCCAGCAGGGGAGGGCCAAGAAGGGCGGCGAGGATGAGCGGCCATCCCGTCTGGTTCTGTCCGGAGGCGACGCGTCGGTTGCGCAGCCTGGATGCCACGACGAACGCCAGCGCGATACCGACGATCACCGCTGCGAGGATGCCGGTATGCGCGGATGACCAGCGCAGCGACGGAACAATCAGGCCGCCATTGCTCAGGAAGACCTCGGGCAATGGCTGCCAGGCTTCGCGCACGGGCGGGAAGACCGCGACGATGAGCGCGTACCACAGGAAGAGGTACAGAAGCAGTGGTACGTTGCGCAGCGCCTCGACATAGATCAGCGCCAGGAAGGACAGCAGAGGATTGCGCGACAGCCGGGCGATGCCGATAACCAGTCCGAGCAGCGTCGAAAGGGTGACCGCGAAGATCGACACCCAGATCGTGTTGAAGATGCCGACGAGCAGGGCACGCGCGTAAGTATCGCCGGAATCATAGCTGATGAAGGACTGACTGATGACGAAGCCGGCGGGCCGCGAGAGATAGGCAAAGCCGGTCGCGATATTCTGTTCCGCCAGCTTGCGCGAGACATTGCCGAACAGATAGAGCCCGACACCGACGACGAGGGCCACGGCGACGACCTGATAGAGCACGGCGCGCACGCGCACGTCATAGAGCAGCCGCACCGGACTGGATGCAGAGGAAGCCATCGAGCTGTCCCGGGCTGGAGGGCCGCCGGCAACGGAGCGCTGCCGGCGGTCTCAGTTCAATCGAGGGAACGCACGGTGGCTGTGATCACCGGAACGGTGGCGAATAGAGCAGGCCGCCCTTGTTCCAGAGCTGGTTGGGGCCACGGCTCAGGCCAAGCGCCGTCTTCTCGCCCAGGCTGCGCTCGAAGATTTCGCCGTAATTGCCGTTCTGCTTGATGATGTTATAGGCCCATTTGTTGTCGAGATTCAGCATCTTGCCGAGATCGCCATTGACGCCCAGCATGCGCTGGATTTCGGGATCCTTGCTCTTGAGCTGCTCGTCGACATTGGCCTGGGTGATGCCGTATTCCTCAGCCGCGATCAGCGTATTGACCGACCAGGAGACGATGTCCCGCCAGTTGCTGTCGTTCTGGCGAACGACGGGCGCGAGCGGCTCCTTCGAGATCGTCTCGGGCAGGATGACGAACTGCTTGGGATCATTCGCAACGGCGCGCACCGAAGCAAGGTCGGAGCGGTCGGTGGTGATGACGTCGCAGCGGCCCGAGAAGAAGGCGTTGCGCCACTCGTTGTTGTCCTCGAAGACGACGGCCTCGTACTTGATGTTGCGCGGCTTGAAATAGTCCTCGAGGTTCTGGAGCGTCGTCGTGCCGGGCAGCAGGCAGATCGCTGCCTGCGAGAGTTCCGACGCGCTCTTCACACCGAGCTTGGTCGAGACCATCAAGCCCTGGCCGTCATAGAAAACGATCGGCGCGAAATCGAGCCCGAGCGAGTTGTCACGCGAGAAGGTCATGGTAGTCTGGCGCGACAACACGTCGATCTCGCCGGACTGCAGGGCCTGGAAGCGGATATTGGTGTTGAGCGGGACGAATTCGACCTTGTCGGGCGCGCCGAACACTGCAGACGACACTGCACGACAAACATCCGTATCGAATCCCTGACGCACGCCCTTGTCGTCAGCGTAGGAGTAGCCGGCGGAACTTGGCGAAACACCGCAAAGGACCTTGCCACGCTTCTTCACGGTATCGAGCGTCGCCTGTGCCGAGGCCGGACCCGCAAATACGGCGAGTGCGGCGGCGGCGATCCCGAGCGCAGCAATTTTATTGATCATTTTCGGCATTGTTCACTCCCCTGGGCCCGCCTTTTTTCCGGCGTGTAGTAACGAGCCTATTTGTGCTGGAAAACAACTTCAAGTGTCCTGACCAGCACGGTCGTCATGCGGTGGGACCCGGTTCCCAACACTGCCATCGGAGTGCTGCAATCGCAGGGCGTGCGTCAGGCACCGGCGAAGGACGCCATCCCGGAACATGCGAGACCAAGGGACCGGGATGACTTACCGCAGTGAGCTGATGCGATTTCTGCAAGGCACGGCGCAGAATGCCGTTCCGCGACACATTCGAGGGGGGATCACAGGATGAATGACGGCAAAGGACAGGTCGGCAAAGGGGAGGTCGGGACGACCGTTATCCGAAACTGCGACTGGATCGTCGCATGGGACGCTTCAACATCCTCCCATGTCTATCTGCAGAATGCGGATTTCGCCTTCGCCGGCAATGAGATCACCCATGTCGGGCCGGGCTATCCCGGATCGGCGGATATCGAGCATGACGGCCGCGGCGTGATGCTCATGCCCGGCTTTGTCGACATTCACAGCCATACTGGCCATGAGCCGGGTTGGAAGGGCATGCTCGAGGAATTGGGGAGCAAGCGCCTGGGGCAAAGCTCGCTCTACGAGTTCATGCCGGTCTTCAACATCGGTCCGAAATATGCCCGTCATGCCTGCCGGGTGGCGACATCGGAACTGCTGCGGAGCGGCGTGACCACGATCTGCGATCTCGCCGCCCCCCGCGAAGACTGGGTCGGCGATTACGAGGTCACGGGCATTCGCGCCGTTCTCTGGGCCATGCATCGTTCGGGAGCCTGGCGTACGCGCAATGGCCACTCCGTCGAATATGACCTGGATACGGAACGCGGCGACAGGCTGCTGCTGGAGGCCATCAAGGTGGCCGACGACGCGAACAAGCATCCGAGCGGCCGGATCAGTGGATATTTTGGCCCCGCGCAGATCGATACCTGCACCGAAGGGCAGATCCTCGGTGCACTTGAAGCCGCACGCGAGCGTGGCCAGCCGATCCAGCTCCATGCCGCGCAGAGCATTGTCGAATTCCAGGAGATCGTACGTCGCACCGGCTGCACGCCGATCGAGTGGCTCGACAAGATCGGTGCGCTTGGTCCCGACACCGTGATCGGGCACTGCATCTTCCTCAACGATCATCCATGGCTGCATTGGCCGCAAGGCAACGATTTCGAGCGGCTTGTGCGGAGCGGCGCGCAGGTCGCCCATTGCCCCGTCGTCTTCGCGCGTCGGGGCATCGCTCTGAATACGCTCGCCCGCTATGTCGATGCGGGAGTTCCGGTCGGCATCGGCACCGACAGCTTTCCGCACAACATGCTGGATGAGTTGCGGATGGCTTGTTACGCCGGGCGCATCGTTGCGGGCAGCTTCACCGCGGCGCCGACATCCTATGCCTTCAGTGCCGCCACCAATGTCGGAGCCGATATCATTCGCAGGCCCGATCTCGGCCGTCTGGCCATCGGCTGCAAGGCCGATTTCTCGATCGTCGACATGACGAACCCTTATATGCAGCCTGACTACGATCCGATCCGCAGCATCGTCTATTCTGCGAATGACCGGGCGATCCGGGACGTTTACGTGGATGGGCGACAGGTCGTCGCCAACGGGCAGGTGCTCCACTTCGACATCGGAAACGATATCGAGATGCTGCGCCAGGGGCAGCGGGACGTGATCAAGACGGCGAGCGAGCGGGATTGGGCCGGCCGGGAAATCGAGGAGCTGACGCCCCGCGTCTATAAGATCAAGCATCCGGATCGCACCGGCGGCTAGTTTCCCAGGCATCGCAGAGGGGAGGGAGGCGAGGGCGACCTTGCCGCCATCCCATCCGGCGGCGGTGTGTCCGGTTGGGCGGCCCGATGCCGCTCAGC
Source organism: Allobosea sp. 2KB_26 (assembly GCF_052115715.1). Lineage (NCBI taxonomy): Bacteria > Pseudomonadati > Pseudomonadota > Alphaproteobacteria > Hyphomicrobiales > Alloboseaceae > Allobosea > Allobosea sp. 2KB_26. The sequence goes on along the minus strand of NZ_JBFRHE010000001.1, from coordinate 1,165,780 downwards.
CGGCTTTGCAGCATCGGTCGCGCGGCTATGCTGCGGCCGAGTGATTGAGGTAACATCGAGCGCTTCAAGCCGACTGGCAATGTTGGTTGGAAGGAGAGACGGCGTTGCGTTTCATGCCCTCCGTCTGTGCCGGGGCCGCTGGCCGAATGAGGCGGCGCGATTTCGTCGCGCTCGCCGGTGCGGCGATGGCCTGGACCCTCCCGGCTCGCGCGCAACAGTCGGCTATGCCGATCATCGGGTATCTCGGCTCCGAATCCCCCGGGCCCTATGCGAGCCGCCTGCGGGCCTTTCGTGACGGCCTGGCGGAAGCCGGTTTCGTCGAGGGGCGCAATCTCGCGATCGAGTATCGGTGGGCGGAGGGCCAGTATCGCCAACTGCCCGCCCTTGCGACGGATCTCGTCAATCGTCAGGTGACGGTGATCGTGGCACCCGGCGGCGCCGAGGTCGCGCTCGCGGCAAAATCGGCGACGACGACGATACCGATCGTCTTCGAAATGGGGGGAGACCCCATTGCGCTGGGCGTCGTGGACAGCCTGTCCCGGCCGGGAGGCAATCTCACGGGTGTGTCGAGCCTCAGCGTGGAGGTCTCGCGCAAGCGGCTGGAATTCATGCATGAATTGCTGCCCACTGCGAGGAGCTTTGCTGTTGCCGTCAACCCAACGAGCCCGACCTCGAGCTCGCAAATGAAGAATCTCCAGGCGGCGGCGGACAGCCTTGGCCTGGAGCTTCATGTCCTGACTGCCAGCGCCGAACAGGAGTTCGACGGCATGTTCAGGGCTGTGTCGCAGACGCAGGCGGGCGGCCTCGTCTTCTCCTCCGACCCCTATTTTGCCTATCGCAGTCAGCGGCTTGCCGTCCTCGCAGCGCAGCATGCGGTGCCGGCTGTGACCCAATCCCGCGACTTTCCGATCGCCGGCGGGCTGATGAGCTATGGCGGTGATTTCGAGCAATCGCACCGTCACGCCGGCAACTATGCCGGCCGTATCATCAAGGGCGAGAAGCCGTCCGACCTGCCGGTTCAGCGGGTCACCAAGGTCGAGATGTTCATCAACCTGAAGGCCGCCGGCGCGCTGAGACTATCCTTCCCGCCCTCGCTGCTGAGCAGCGCCGACGGGGTGATCGAATGACCCGGCCGGTGAGCCGGCGCGTGAGCTAGCACGGTGCCCCATTCGCCCGACGCCCCACGAACCTCGCTGTTCAGGAAGTATTTTCTCGCCCTGTTCGCGGCAGTCGCCCTGCCGCTTCTGATCGCGGGTGGGAGCGAAGCCTGGTTCGGCTATCACGACCAGCGCGCCAGGCTGAACGACCTGCTGGATGCAGAAGCCCGAGGGGCGGCGGCGAAGATCCAGGATTTCATGGAAGGGATTCGCGATCAGCTTGGATGGATGGTGCAATTGCCGTGGTCGGAGAACACCGACGAGCGGCGCAGGCTCGACGCCTTGCGCCTGCTGCGCCAGGTCCCCGCCGTGGTCAGCCTCCGCCTCATCGACGCTGCCGGCAAGGAACGCCTGTTCGTGTCGCGCATCGGCCTGAACCGGGTCGAGAGCGGTGAGGACCACTCCGCGAATCCGGCGGTGGCGGGAGCACGCTCGGGGCGTGTCTGGTTTGGGCCCGTGACGTTCTATGGCGGCTCGGAGCCTTTCATGACGGTCTCGGTCGCCGGCAATCGCTCGGCGGTCGGGGTGGCGGTCGCGGAGGTCAATCTCAAGTTCATCTGGGATGTAATCTCGGCGATAAGGGTGGGGCGAACCGGCGAGGCGTTCGTGCTCGACCAGCCGGGGCGCCTTGTCGCTCATCCCGATATCAGTCTGGTGCTGCGCGCCGACGAAGCCGCAACGCAACCGCTTCAAGCCTTGCGAGCCGCCATTCTGGCGCGCCCCGGCCAGGCGATTACCGGCCAGGATACCGCGCGAAACTCCGTGCTGGCCGCCATGGCGCCGATCCCCGGCGTCGATTGGAGCGTCATCGTCAAGCAGCCCGTGACTGAGGCATTCCGACGGATCAACGCCGCACTTTGGCGCACCGGGGTGCTGCTCATTGCGGGAACGGTCCTCGCGGCCGTGCTTGCCTATTGGCTGACGCAGCGCATGGTCGGGCCGATACGGCTCCTGGAGGAGGGCGTCGCGCAGATCGGCGCAGGGCAGTTCGACCACCGGATCAGCCTCGGCACGGGCGACGAGTTCGAGCGGTTGGCCACCCGGTTCAATGAGATGGCCGCCGAATTGGCAGTGTCCCAGGAACGCTCTGAACGCATCAGTCGGCTCCGGCGCTTTCTCGCGCCGCAAGTGGCCGAACTCGTCGACCGCACAGGTGACGACAGCGTGCTCGACGGGCGGCGCGTCGAGGTGGTCGTGGTCTTCTGCGATTTGCGGGGCTTCACTGCCTTCTCGGCGCAGGCTGAGCCCGAAACCGTGATGAGCGTGCTCGGCGAGTACTATGGCGCCATCGAAGCGGTCGTCAGCGTACATGGGGCGACGCTGATGGGCTTTTCCGGCGACGGAGCGATGGTCCTGGTCAACGCGCCGGTTTCCTGTCCTGACCCGGCCCTACGCGCCGTCTCCATGGCCAGCGACATGCAAATGAGCGTGCAGAAACATCTGGTCGGCTGGCGCACCCGGGGCCACCAGCTTGGCTTTGGCGTGGGGCTGGCCATGGGGCCGGCCACGGTCGGGCGGATCGGCTCGGAAGGCCGCCTCGATTACGCTGCGATCGGCAACGTCACGAATCTGGCATCGCGCCTATGCGCGAGCGCTCGGGATTCCGAGATCCTGATCGATCGCGCCGCCGCCCGCGCGGTTGGTTCGAGCGTGCCGCTCGTCGAGTTGGATCCACGCAGTCTGAAAGGTTTCGATCAACCCGTTCCCGTCTTCGCCGTTGTCTTCGGCATCGGTCATTAGGTCATCGGACCGGATATCGTATCCGTCCGATGATCCAACCATCTGTGATGGCATCGGCTTTCCCGAAAACCGCAATCCACTTTTCGGGCCGATGCCTTAGGTCCCGACGGCGCTGCTCATGGAGCAGATCGGCTCTGATGGCGCGCAGGCAACGATGGCCCTTGATCAGGGGCAAACATATCCGGTTGGGTCAGGGAGGCATCGTGCGCCCGTGGGCAGTATCAATGCTCCGCGTGGATCCCGCCGGACATAATCGCCGTTGGGCAGCTGGAAGCCGCCGCTCTGGTCGGGTGTCACGCGCGTGCCGTCAGGCAACATGAGGTCGCTGCCCGTTCGCATGATGCGCTTCTCGGGCGTGCTGTCCGGCACGATAACCTGACGGACCGGTGTCGGGCTGCATGCTGTGAGTGCGGTGACGCAGAGCAGCGTCGCAAATGGCGTCCTAATCATGAGGCATTGTTGCCGGAGGACGGAAGCGAGCGCAAGGCGGGTGCTCGCGTATTGCCGCCGACGAAGCCCGAGCCTGCTGTCATCGCCCAGCTCCACTGCAATTCAATCATGGGCCGAGGCAGGCAATGTTCGGCGCGCATGGACCCGCTCCCGGGGAAAGCCGAGCGCAGAGCGTCAAGCTGGCGGGGGGCATCGGGATCAACGAGGAAGTCAGGCGGCGGCGCGAAGAAGGCACGGGGTTGCCCGCTTCGCGCCCAGACCTGCTCGTTACTCCACGGCGACGATCTTGCCGGCCTCCCATTTGAACATCGAGAACGCCGGCGAGCTGAGATCGCCATTCTTGTCATAGGCCAGCTTGCCGATGGCGGTGGTGATGGGCCCTCCGGACTTCAGCGCTGTCGCGACTGCGGCCGCATTGGTGGCCTTGCCGGCTTTCTCGATGCCGGCCTTCAGCACTTCGACTGCGGCATAGGCATTGAGCGTGAAGGCTTCCGGCGGGATACCCTTGTCCTTGAGGACCTTGACCGCTTCCGCGGAGTCGGGGTTCTTCAGCGCATCTGTCGCGTTGGTGAAGAGTGCGCCCGACGCCGTTTCATCGGCGATCGCCCAGAATTCCGTGTTGGAAAGCCCTTCGCCGCCGATGATGGTGGCCTTGAGACCGGCGTCGCGAAGCTGCCGGGCGAGGAGCCCGCCTTCCGGATGGTAGCCGCCGAAATAGATCAGGTCGATATTGGCGGCCTTGAGACGCGTGGTGATGGCCGAGAGATCCTTTTCGGCCGGTGTCAGCGACAGGTAGAGCGCCTCCTTCAGGCCGCCGGCATTGATCCCCTTCTTGAAGGCATCCGCGAGGCCCTTGCCGTAAGTGCCCTTGTCGTGGATGACCGCAATCCGCTTATCCTTAAGATTCTTCAGGACATAATTGGCGGCGACCTCCGCCTGCTGATCGTCGCGGCCGCATGTCCGCAGAACATTGGTCAGCCCACGGGTGGTGAGTGACGGAGCCGTAGCCGTCGGCGTCACCATCAGCACGCCGTTCTCGGCAAAGACATCGGACGCGGGAATCGCGACGCCCGAGGTCACCGGCCCGACGACGAAGCGTACCTTGTCCCCAACGAGCAGGTTGGCGGCCGAAACCCCCTGCTTGGGATCACCGGCATCATCGGCAAGCTTGAGCACCAGCTTCTCGCCGAGCACGCCGCCCTTCTTGTTGATGGCGTCGACCGCCGCCTCTGCGCCGTTTCGCACCTGATCGCCATAGGCTGCGACCGGACCCGTCAGCGGCGCGATGAGGCCGATGACGATATCGGCCCGCGCCCCCGGCGCCGCGGCGAGCAGCGTGGTAGCAAAGGCCGCGCTGACAAAGAACTTGAACTTACTCATCACAATCCTCCCTCAACTGGCTCGCATTTCCAGTCGTGGATGCGAGCCTTCGTGGTGAAGCGGTCGAATACCCGGCCACTGCGAGGAGAAACCAGGCAGGGGCGAAACGTGCATAGAGATCGCTCGCGGGTTTTATAGGGCAACGCGGCTGCGCGCGGCACTGCGCGCGCCAGGTGGGGTGGGTGTCAAAATTGCCGGGTCTGCCGGGCGAGCGGCTGCTCTCCGCCCGTGGGCATGTCCTGCGGCGCAGAGGCCATGCCGAATGCGGAGCTGCATGCTGCCGCGCCACGCAAAACTGCGTGGATGTCATCGCTTCGGAGCTCGGGCCCTAGTTCTGCCGCGTCGCTGCGAACCATGCCGCAGCCCGCAGCATCGCGGCCTCCTCGCCAAAACCCGACAGGGCTGCGACGGCCTCCTCGCAGAGCCGGTCGCGCTCGCGCTTGGCGCCGGCGAGACCGAGCGCGTTGATCAGGGTCGCCTTGCCCTTGTCCTGGTCCTTGGCCGTGGCCTTGCCCATCTGCTCCTGGCTGGCCTCCACGTCGAGGATGTCATCAGCCACCTGGAAGGTGGCGCCGACCGCCCGGCCGTAACGCCCAAGCGCGGCAAGGGCGGTCTCTTCGGCGCCGCCGAGGCGCGCACCGATCTCGACGCTGGCCGCCAGCAGCGCCCCCGTCTTCATCGCCTGCAGCCGGCGGATCTCGTTCTCGGCAAGCGCGGTCGAGCCCGGGTTGAAGCGCCCCTCCGCTGCGAGATCGAACATCTGGCCGCCAACCATGCCGCCGAGGCCGGACGCCCGGGCGAGGCAAAGCACCAGCGCCGCGCGGACCGCACCGGACTCGTGGGTGGCGGGATTGGCAAGGACCTCGAAGGCGAGTGTCTGCAGCGCATCCCCGGCCAGGATCGCGGTCGCCTCGTCGAAGGCCTTGTGGACCGTCGGTCGTCCGCGGCGCAGATCATCATCATCCATCGAAGGCAGGTCGTCATGGACGAGCGAATAGCAATGCAGCAGCTCGACGGCTGCGCCGGCACGCAAGGCTTGCGCTTCGTTGGCCCCGAACAGCAGCGCCGTCTCGACCGTCAGGAAGGGCCGCAGGCGCTTGCCGCCGCCGAGCGCGCCATGGCGCATGGCTGCGAGCAGCCGTTCGGGCCGCGTGATCTCTCCCGCTCCTGGAGCGGCCTGAAGCAGACCGTCGAGCAGGGCCTCGATCGCATCGGCTGTCTGTGAAAGACGGGCCGGAAGGGCGTCATCTGCGGCGGAACTCATGCGCTGATCTCGCGTTCGCAACGGTGGCGGGGGCTTGCCGGATGGGGGCGGGATCGTCAAGTTGCGGGGGCATGGCGGTCATGGCGGGTCACGAGCAAACGCGGCGGCGAGGAATTGTCGGCCGTGCATTGGGGTGGTGTTTTCGCATCCTCATCGGGCTCGCCGTTGTCCTGGCGCTCGGGTTGCTGATCTTCCGGTTCATGCCCGCCCCCTCGACGCTGATGCTGGCGCGCTGGCTGACCCTTCAGCCGGTGGAACGGCAATGGGTGCCGCTCACGCAAATCTCGCCTGCACTGATCCGCGCCGTCATCGCCGCCGAGGACCAGCGCTTCTGCAGCCATTCCGGCGTCGACTGGATCGAGCTCAACGCCGTGCTCGACGATGAGGATGGCCCGAGCCGCGGCGCTTCGACGCTGACCATGCAGACGGCCAAGAACGTCTTTCTCTGGCCGGGGCGCTCCTATCTGCGCAAGGCGCTCGAGATTCCGCTCGCGCTCGCGATCGACTTCGCCTGGCCGAAACAGCGGATCATCGAGGTCTATCTCAACGTCGCCGAGTGGGGCGATGGCGTCTTCGGGGCGGAAGCCGCCGCCCAACGCCATTTCCGGAAGCCTGCCGCCCGCCTGAACACTGGAGAGGCTGCACGGCTCGCCGGTGCGCTGCCCAATCCGATCCTGCGCAATCCCGCCAAGCCGAGCCGCGGCCTGCAATCGGCGAGCGGGCGAATCCAGCGCCGCACGGCGCAGCTCGGATCACTTGGGGACTGCGCCGTGCCTTCCGGCATGAAAGATGTCGATTAGGCCTAGTCATCCCGCCTGCGAGCGTGTATGGCCATCGCCTCACGAGATTGATCCGTCGTCGTGGCGGTGGCGTGGCTCTGCGGCCTGCGCTTCCGGACGGCGGCACGATGGAGAGTACAATGGCCGTTCCGAAGAGAAAGACTTCGCCGTCGAAGCGCGGCATGCGCCGCTCGGCCGACGCGCTGAAGCAGCCCACCTATATCGAAGACAAGAACTCCGGCGAACTGCGCCGTCCGCATCATGTCGATCTGAAGAGCGGCATGTATCGCGGTCGCCAGGTGCTGAAGGCCAAGACCGAGGCCTGAGCCCCGGTCGCAGGCTTGCGAGTCTAGGAGCCGGCCGCGAGGCCGGCTTTTTCTTTGTCCTGTTTCCGCCGGCGCCCGCCAGGCCCTCTGCCGAGGAGCGATCTGTGATCGCGTCTCGATGGATGTCTCCGGTGCGGCTTCCGGATGATCCATCGGGACACCGCTATCATGCGGCTCCTCGGCAGAGGGTCTGGCCTCACGCGACCAGGCGCTGCCGCTTCCTCCCGGCGCGCTGCGCCTGGGCTTCGTAGCGCCGCGCCGCGACCTGTGGCGTCTCGCGCGCCCGGCGCGCGAACGGACCGATTTCGGCGTGGCTGGCCGCGATCTGCAGCAGCAGCATCGTCGACGCGTCGGGAAGCGCCTGGTGGCTTCTCGCCCCGTATTGCTGATCCCGCATGTGCCACTCCGGAACGCTAGGGTTGCGCTGGAGGGAAAGTTGCAATCCTGGGGCCGGCCTTAACCGGGCGTTAAGCCAGAAACCTGCATCGTTTCGAAACATCTCCCGATCTCGTTCGGCCAGGACGGCACGACGCCAAAGGTGTCCCGCGGCCTGCGCCTCTAAGGCCCTGCACCGATGCCTGCGCCATCGATCCTGAGTACCCGCGAAGAAACGATCGTCGACCCGCGCAGCCTGCTCTCCTCGATCGGCGAGGTGGTCTACAGCTGGGACATCGCCAACGATTCGCTGAACTGGGGTCCTAACGCCGCCGAGGTTCTGGGACCGATTCCGGTTGCTGCGATGAGCCGCGGTCTCGCCTTCGCCGGGTTGGTGGAGCCGGGTAGCGGCCGCAGCCGCTACGACGCAATCTTCTCGACCGGCGGACAGGACCATGGCGAAGGTGCGATCTACCGCACCCGCTACGCAGCCGATCTCGGCGGCCGCAAGATGTGGATCGAGGATGCCGGCCGCTGGTTCGTCGGCATCGACGGCCAGCCTGCCATGGCGCGCGGCGTGCTGCGCATCGAGCGCTCTGTACGACCCGACGAGCTTACCTCGCAGAGCCGCGACGTCTGTGACCGCGGGGCACTGGTCGAGCGTCTCGAATCATCGCTGCAGGAGCATCTTGCGGCTGAGCGCCCGGTCGTCGTGCTGATCGCGGCGATCGACGAGCTCGCACGTCTCAACGATGATTTCGGCCATGAAGCCACGGACGAGATCATCGGCGTGGTCCAGGAAAGGCTGCGCTCGGTGATGCGTCGACGCGACCATCTGCTGCGCTATTCCAGCAATCGCTTCGCCATCCTGCTCGCGGGCTGTCCGCAGAACCAGATCGAGCCGGCAGCGCGGCGCTTCATCAAGGCCGTCGCACAGTCCGCGATCGAGACCGGGCGCGGCATTGCGCTGGTGCGTCTGCGGGTCGGCGCGGCCGTCGCGCCGGATCTCTCGCGGCATGCCGGTACCCTGGTCTCGGCCGCGGAGAACGCACTTGCCGGCGCCAAGGCAGGCGCAGCCGACACCGTCGTCATCGCACGTCAGCGCGAGTTGCGTGAGCCGGCGCCGGACCACAGCGGCTTCGATATCCAGGCCATCGCGGCACTGAACGAGCGTCGCGTCCGGCTGGCGCTGCAATCCGTCGTGGAGGCCAGGACGCGCGAGGTTGCCTTCCACGAAGCTCTGCTGCGGGTCGGCCATGGATCTGAAGGGCTGTTCTTCTCGGCGGCAGAGCTGATTCCGCTGCTCGAGCGGCGCGGGCTCGTCCGGCTCTTCGATCACCGCGTGCTCGAGCTCGCCGTCGACATGCTCGCGGCCGATCCGAACATGACGCTCTCGATCAACGTCTCGCCGCGCTCGCTCGGCGATCCGGAATGGCTCGACGCCTTCCTGGCCTGCACCGGCTCATCCCGCGGCCTCGCCGGGCGGCTGATCGTCGAGATCACCGAGACGGCGACGATCGAGGATCCGCGCCGTCTGGCCCGCCTGCTCGGCAAGATCAAAGATCAGGGCGCACGCATCGCGATCGACGATTTCGGTGCGGGCCACACGTCGCTGCGGCATCTGCGCGCCTTCCCGATCGACATCCTGAAACTGGACGGAGCCTTCACGCAGAACCTGCGACGTTCGACCGATGACCGCTTCTATGTTCGGACGCTGATCGACCTTGCCCGCCATCTCATGGTCGACACTGTCGCCGAATGGGTCGATGACGAGTTGCAGGCGACCATGCTCACCGATTGGGGCGTGACCTATCTGCAGGGGCATCTCGTAGGCAAAGCCGAACTCTGGCAGCCCGCAGTGCCTTCAGAGCTGCACCGGGCGGTGGGCTGACCCGAGGGAGGGAGCAGTCTCGAGCAAACGACCAGCCCGAGACGCTCTTGATCAGGACGTGCCCGGGCAAGCCCGGGCCTGAGGGCGCTGCCCGCTCACTTCGTCTTGGCGAGCTTGTCCAGCCGGTCGCGCATCTCGGAGAGTTCCCGCTTCAGGTCGCCGAGCTCGTCGCCCTTGCCGGCGGCTGGTGCTGCATCGGCCTTGGGCTGGGCCGAGGCTGCCGCTGCGGCAAAGGGGTTGAACAGCCGGAAGGCTTCCGTGAACATCGCCATATTGGCGCGGGTCTGGGCCTGGATCGCGTCCAGTCCGGTGCCGCCAAATGCGCCGCCGGTGAAGGCCTTGCCCATCATGTCGCGGAACTGATTCTGCTCCTTGGTGAGATTCTCCATGGAGAACTCGAGATAGCGCGGCACCAAAGCCTGCATGCTGTCGCCGTAGAAGCGGATCAGCTGGCGCAGGAAGGTGATCGGCAGCAGGTTCTGCCCGTCCTTGCTCTCTTCGTCGAAGATGATCTGGGCCAGGACCGAACGCGTGATGTCCTCGCCGGACTTGGCATCATAGACCACGAAGTCCTCTCCGCCGCGGACCAGGCCGGCCAGATCCTCAAGGGTGACGTAGGAGCTCGTGCCCGTATGATACAACCTGCGATTGGCGTATTTCTTGATGACTGTCGGTTCTTTTTCGCTGGCCATCATACCCTGCATCGCGTTGATCCGGGCCTGACATTTCAGGTCCAGCGGAACGATCCTCCCGGCAACGATAACCTGTCAGCGGCATGCTGCAAGTTTTTTGAACGTTTTTGAATCAATCTTACCGAGCGGAACGCTGGGGCGGCGAACCAGTGCTGCTATGCAGCACGGTCCCGGGGAGGCGAACCACGCTCTCCCTCTCTCGGCCGGCTTGACGCGGCCGCGGCAGCCTTCGAAGGTGGGAGCCGAACCTGGTGGCCCGGTCCTGGCGAGCCACTACGACAACAGCGAGGAACTCACCATGGCCGATACTGACATCGTAATCGTCGGCGCCGCGCGCACGGCGGTCGGCGCCTTCAACGGCGCTTTTGCCAATACTGCGGCCCATGATCTCGGCGCTGCCGCGATCAAGGAGGCGCTCGCCCGCGCCAAGGTCGAAGGCGGTGAGGTCGACGAGGTCATCATGGGCCAGATCCTGACCGCGGGGCAGGGCCAGAATCCGGCTCGTCAGGCGGCGATGAAGGCCGGCATCCCGCAGGAAGCAACCTCCTGGGGCCTCAACCAGCTCTGCGGCTCGGGCCTGCGTGCGGTCGCCATCGGCCTGCAGCAGATCGTCAATGGCGACGCCGACATCATCGTGGCCGGTGGCCAGGAATCGATGTCGATGTCGCAGCATGCTGCGCATCTGCGCAACGGCACCAAGATGGGCGACACCAAGTTCATCGACACGATGATCAAGGACGGACTCTGGGACGCCTTCCACGGTTACCATATGGGCACCACCGCCGAGAACGTCGCGACCAAATGGCAGATCAGCCGCGAGGAGCAGGACAGGTTCGCCGTCGGCTCGCAGAACAAGGCCGAGGTCGCGCAGAAGGCCGGCCGGTTCAAGGACGAGATCGCTCCCTTTACCGTCTCGACCCGCAAGGGCGATATCGTCGTCGACCAGGACGAGTATCCCCGTCACGGGGCGACGCTGGAGGCCATGGCCAAGCTGAAGCCAGCCTTCTCGAAGGAGGGCACGGTGACGGCCGGCAACGCGTCTGGCCTCAATGACGGCGCTGCCGCTCTCGTCCTGATGACCGCCAAGGAAGCTGCCAAGCGCGGCCTCACCCCGCTCGCCCGCATCGCCTCCTGGGCCACTGCCGGCGTCGACCCGGCGATCATGGGCACTGGCCCGATCCCGGCGACGCGCAAGGCATTGGAGAAGGCCGGCTGGAAGATCGGCGATCTCGACCTCGTCGAGGCCAACGAGGCCTTCGCGGCGCAGGCGCTCGCGGTCAACAAGGACCTCGGCTGGAACCCCGATATCGTCAACGTCAATGGCGGCGCGATCGCGATCGGCCATCCGATCGGCGCTTCCGGCGCGCGCGTCCTCGTCACGCTCCTGCATGAGATGGCCAAGCGCGACGCCAAGAAGGGCCTCGCCACGCTCTGCATCGGCGGCGGGATGGGTGTCGCCATGGCGGTGGAACGCTGAGCTCTCGCCATGGCGAAGCAGACGACGCTCTATCGCTATCTCACGGGCCCCGATGACGCCGTCTTCTGTCATCGGGTCTCGGAGGCCCTGAGCAGGGGCTGGGAGCTCTACGGGCCCCCGACGCTGACCTATGACGTCAGGAACAGCGCGTCATCTGCGGCCAGGCCATCATCAAGGACGTGGACGGGCCCTATTCGCCCGATCTGAAGCTCGCGGAACAATAGCTCAAAAGACCAAAACGAAGAGGGGACAACCAAATGACGAAGGTCGCGTTGGTCACGGGGGGGACGCGGGGTATCGGCGGAGCGATCAGCCGGACTCTGCAGGCCGCAGGCTACAAGGTGGCGGCCAACTATGCCGGCAATGACGAGGCAGCGGCCAAGTTCAAGGCGGAAACCGGCATCCCGGTCTATAAGTGGGATGTCGGCGATTACGATGCCTGCACTGCCGGCATCGCCAGCGTCGAGGCGGAGAACGGGCCGGTCGACATCCTGGTCAACAATGCCGGCATCACCCGCGACGGCTTCTTCCACAAGATGACCAAGGACCAGTGGTCCGCCGTCATCCGCACCAATCTCGATTCGCTCTTCAACATGACGAGGCCGGTGATCGAGGGCATGCGCGGGCGCAGCTTTGGCCGCATCATCGTGATCTCGTCGATCAACGGCCAGAAGGGCCAGATGGGCCAGGTGAACTATTCGGCGGCCAAGGCGGGGGACATCGGCTTCGTCAAGGCACTTGCCCAGGAGAACGCCAACAAGGGCATCACCGTCAATGCGATCACACCCGGCTATATCGGCACCGACATGGTTGCTGCCATGCCGGAGGAGGCGCTGAAGCGCGTCGTCGCCGGTATCCCCGCCGGCCGGCTCGGCAAGCCCGAGGAGATCGCCCAGATGGTCGCTTTCCTTGCCTCCGATCACGGTGCCTTCACCACCGGCGCGACGTTCGCGGTCAATGGCGGGCAGTATATGGCGTGAGCTTGATCGAGGCTGTCGGCGCGACCGCGCCGACAGCCCTCGTCAAGTCGATGCGCCCTCGATAAACGCGGCTTCAGTTTGGCTGAGAGGGCAGGCGGGAGGCGCCTTTACGCTGAGGCTTCCTGCCAGCGCCGGTACAGCCCGGGGATGTCGTTGGAGCAGAACAGATCCATGCTGTCCCTGATCTGCTCCAGCGGCCAATCCCACCAGGCCATCTCCAGCAGCATGGCGATTTCGGCTTCGGTGAAGCGCGTGCGGATCGGCCTGGCCGGGTTGCCGCCGACGATCGCGTAGGGCTCGACATCCCTGGTGACGAGGGCGCGGCTGCCGATCACGGCGCCGTGGCCGATCCGGATGCCCGGCATGATCATCGCCTCGGCACCGATCCAGACATCGCTGCCGACCACGGTGTCGCCAGCTGGCCGGAAGGCGTCACGCGCGCCGGCGAAGGCAGGTTCTTCCGACATATAGAAGAAGGGAAAGCTGGAGACCCAGTCGTTCCGATGCCCCTGGTTACCGGCCATCATGAAGCAGGCGCCGGTCCCGATCGAGCAGAAGCTGCCGATGATGAGCTTGTCGACATCGGCGAGGTCGGGCCGCAGGTAGCGGGCACAATCGTCAAAGGAATGCCCGTGATAATAGCCGGAATAGTAGCTGTACCGACCGACGGTGATGTTGGGGTTGGTCACCTGTTCCGACAGAAGCCTGCCTTTGAACGGGCTTTCAAAGGCGTTCGTCATCCCGGTGTGCTCCCGTCCTTCAGCGCAAATCCAGAGAGTTTGAAGCGGGCAGATTACCCGGAGTGATCGAAGGGAAATCCGGGAACCGCTCCGGGGCTTTACCGATCGCTGCCCGCGTCTCTTCTTCAGTGCCTAGCGCCAGCGTCCGAAGGCATCGTCAAGCGTCTGGCTGCCCGAGACACCCTTCTCGAAGGTGATGATGCCGCGCCGTCCGGATGCGAAACGCAGCGGGATGTCGATCCAGCTGCGCGTCTGCATCAGCTCGATATTGCGGTCGATTTCCACCGGCACATTCGAGAGCGCGGCCACGAAGAGATTGTCGCCGAGCGCCGACGCGATGGCGGAGAGTGGTGCGCCCCGTTCGTTCTCGTCGGTCTTGAGCTGCGGCACGCCGACCTCGCGGATCGCGTCGGTCGTGGCATCACCCGTCCGCGTGAAGCGCAGGCCAATGATATGCGAGGCCGGGAAGGCGCTGTCGGTGTTGCGGCGGATGGTGAAGTCGAGGCTGAGGCCGGCATCCGGAACCTCAACGCTCGCGCGCACGATCGTCTCGACCGGGCGACCCTGCCCGGCGCTCTCGCTGTCGAGCCGCCAGACGACCCGGCCATTGACGGCCTTCGGCTGCTGCGGGGTTTCCGGTACTTCGGTGTAGAGAATGGCGCGCTGGGCGACGGCGATCTCGCTGCCCTGTGAGGCCGTCGCGCCACCAGGCCGTGCGGCCGGTCCTGCGCCTGTCGCTCCGGCATCGCCGACCCGGTCGTTCAGCTTGCCGGCGCTGTCCGGCTGCGACTGCTGGACCTGCGCCTCGGTCCGAGGGCGCTGCGCTGCCGTGTCGGAGGGATTGACCTTGTTGACATAGAAGGCGGCCGCCGCGATCGCGACGACCGCAAGCGCGACGCCGCCGCCGACGATGGCGGTGCGGATATGTCCGGGATCGACGCGGCGCTCGCGTGGGGGAGCGACGCGCGGGCGGACCGGCTGCGTGTCGACCGGCTCCTGGGTCTCGACCGGGCGGCTTTCGAAGGGGTCGATGACGGGGCTCGTCCCGACTTCCTCATGGGCCGTATCGGCCAGAGCGGGCTCAGACTCAGGCTCCGGTTCCGGAACGGGGCGGATCGTCGTCGTGGCGGGGCGCTGGGTCTCAGCCTCGTCGTAATCGGCCTCGACACGCGACATCGCCTCGTCGAGCGCCAGGCGCTCGCGCATGATCTCGGCCTCGCCGACCGGTGGGTCGAGACTCCGCAGCTGGGCGACCAGAGCTGTCCGGGCGCGGTCATAGACCGCGCGGCGCGCTTCCGGGGACTTGTCGGGCAGCCCGGCGATCGCGCGCGCCAGGATGGGATAGAAATCGGCCATTGGCCTCAATTGTCCGTGTTGGGCTCGCCCGTCAACCCTCGAAAGGATTGTGGACCAGGATGGTGTCGTCGCGCTCGGGGCTGGTCGAGAGCACGGCGACGGTGGCGCCGATCAGCTCCTCGATGCGGCGGACATATTTGATCGCCTGGGCCGGCAGGTCCGCCCATGAACGGGCATTGGCGGTCGAGCCTTCCCAGCCTTCGATCGTCTCATAGATCGGTTCCACGCGGGCCTGATCGCTCTGGCCGGCAGGCAGATGCTCGAGCACGGCACCGTCGAGACGATAGCCGATGCAGACCTTGATCTCCTTGAAGCCGTCGAGGATGTCGAGCTTGGTCAGCGCGATGCCGTCGATGCCGGAGGTCTTCACGGTCTGGCGCACCAGGCAGGCGTCGAACCAGCCGCAGCGGCGCTTGCGTCCGGTGACGACGCCGAATTCCTTGCCCTTCTGGCCGATCAGCTCGCCGGTCTCGTCAAACAGCTCGGTCGGGAAGGGGCCTTCGCCGACGCGGGTCGTGTAGGCCTTGGCGATGCCGAGCACATAGCCGACCGCGGAGGGGCCGAGGCCGGAGCCGGTCGCGGCCTGGCCGGCGACGATGTTGGAGGAGGTCACGAACGGGTAGGTGCCGTGGTCGACATCGAGCAGCGCGCCCTGTGCGCCTTCGAACAGGATGCGCTTGCCGGCGCGGCGCTCCGAATCGAGCAGCGCCCAGACCGTGTCGGCATAGGGCAGGACCTGCGGCGCGACCTTGGTCAGCTGCTCGAGCAGCTCGGAGGCATCGACTTCGCCGATGCCGAGCCCGCGACGCAGCGCGTTGTGATGGGCGAGCAGGCGCTCGATCTTGGCCTTCAGGATCGCGGGATCCTTGAGGTCGATGACGCGAATCGCGCGCCGGCCGACCTTGTCCTCATAGGCGGGGCCGATGCCGCGCTTGGTCGTGCCGATCTTCAGGCCGGCATTGCTGGTCTCGCGGAAATGGTCGAGCTCGCGGTGCAGCGGCAGGATCAGGGTCGCGTTGTCGGCGACGCGCAGGTTCTCGGGCGAGATCGCGACGCCCTGGGCGCGCAATCGCTCGATCTCCTCGACGAGATGCCAGGGATCGACCACGACGCCATTGCCGATGACCGAAAGCTTGCCGGGCCGCACGATGCCCGAGGGCAGCAGCGAGAGCTTGTAGACGACGCCGTCGATGACGAGCGTATGGCCGGCATTGTGACCGCCCTGGAAGCGCACCACGACATCGGCCTGGCTCGACAGCCAGTCGACGATCTTGCCCTTGCCTTCGTCACCCCATTGGGCGCCGACCACCACCACATTCGCCATCGGACTGGTATCCCTGCCTCGTTGCCGCAAGCGCCGCGCACATGAAAAACCCCGACGCAAGGCCGGGGTTTCGGGGCAAGTCCTTGCAAGCCCTCATGGGCCAACATTGCGGCAAGGTCAAGATTGACCGCGTCCTGGAGAGGCCGCTATCCGCACGGAGTTGCACGCATCGGGCCTGGTCCTGCGACCATCTGACCCTTGCGCGCGGATCAACCGCCATCGAGCCGCACAAGTTCGATCAGCCTGGCGCAATCGGCCGCAATCCGTCGTTCTGCGAGATTGGTGATGCCCAGCAACAGGCCGCGGTGCCCGGGCGGCTCAGCATACCAGGGCGAGAGCGGCACCGGCGCGATCCCGAAGGGCAGGGCGCGCAAGGCGATGTCGATATCGTCCGTGCCCGGTGGCAACTCCATCCGTACCGACAGGCCGCCGGTGGCATGGATGGCGAAAGCCCCTTCTGCGGTCTCCTGCAACTGCTGGAGCAGCAGCTCACGCCGTGCGCTGTAAAGCCGCTTCATCCGGCGCAGATGGCGCAGATAATGGCCCTCGGCCAGGAAGCTGGCCACGGCATGCTGAACCGCGGCGGACGGAGCCGGCGCGAGACAGGCGGCAATCGTGCCGAAGGCCTCCGCGACGGCGGCTGGAACCACCAGGAAGCCGAGTCGCAACGCCGGGCTGATCGTCTTGCTGAAGCTGCCCGCATGCAGGACGCAGCCATCCTGATCGAGCGAGGCGAGCGCCGGCGTGGCACGGCCCTTGAGCTGCAACTCGCTGAGATAATCGTCCTCGACGATCCAGGCACCCGCGTGCCGCGCCCAGTCGAGCAGAGCGAGCCGGCGTTCCAGCGACAGCGTCACCCCGAGCGGAGCCTGCTGCCCCGGGGTGACGACGGCCAGCGCCGCCTGCGGAGCGCGCCGTATGCCCTCGGTGACCGACAGGCCCTCGCCATCGACCGGCACCGGGATGGTCGCCATGCCGGCAAGCTGAAGGGCACTGCGCGTCAGGGGAAAGCCGGGTTCCTCGAACCAGGCCGAGCGGCCCTCGAGCCGCAAGGTGCGAATGATGAGACCGAGCGATCCCGCGAAGCCGTTGGTGACCAGGATCTGAGCCGGCGTGCAGCGAATGCCACGAGCGATGGCGAGGTAGGCGGCGATCTCTCGGCGCAGGTCCGGATGACCGCGTGGATCGGGATAACCGACAGGCGCGACGGCGGCCTTCCGGGCCGCGCGCGCCATCACCCGCGACCAGAGGGTGAAGGGGAAGGCATCCTGCGCCGGAACGCCCATCTGGAAGGCGAGTGGTACGTTCTCGAAATCGCGGAACAGCTCGGGAAAGGGCGGCTTCTCCTTCGGCTGCTCGGCTGCTGCCAGCACCGGCATCCTTTCGGCAACGCGCGTTCCGGCGGCGCCCTGCGACAGGATCCACTGCTCGTCGCTCAGTCTTTCATAGGCGGCCCTGACGGTTCCGCGGGCGATGCCAAGCTGCGCGGCAAGATCGCGCCAGGATGGCAGGCGCGCGCCGCCGGCGAGCTGGCCCTCCCGGATTGCATCGCGAATGGCGGCGTGAATCTGCAGGGCGAGCGGTGCCTTGGCGCTGCGGTCGATCTGGATGCGGAGCAGAGCGGTCATCGGATCATGGTACAGTCATTTCTGCTAATCTTGGTGCTTTCTCATGCATCATCTCGCCCGCATTCTCCTGCCATCGAAATGAACGGAGAACGGAGATGAGCCTTCGAGCCTCTGGAGCCGGTGCGGCGCTGTTTGCTGCACTCGCCCTTCCCATCATCGCCTCGGCGCATTCGCCGAGGCCGGGCGGAGAGACGGTCAAGCCGGTGTTCAGGCAGGCGATACCCAACATTCCCGGCAAGAGCCTGGTCAGCGTTGAGGTGACCTACAAGCCCGGCGCGGCCTCGACCCCGCACCATCATGCCGGCTCGGCCTTCATCTATGCCCATGTGTTGTCGGGTGCGATCCGCAGCCAGGTCGATGACCAGCCCGCCCGAATCTACCGGACCGGCGAGACCTGGTTCGAGGTGCCGGGCGCGCATCACAAGATCAGTGAGAATGCCAGCAAGACCGAGCCGGCGCGCCTGCTTGCCGTGTTCATCGTCGACAGCACCGAAGCGGTGCTGACCACCCCGGATCACCAGTGAGGAGCGATCCCATGACCCAGCGTCTCGACTACACCACTGCTTCGCCTGCCGGCATGAAGGCTCTTGGCGGCGTCTATGCTCATGTCGGCCAGTCCGGCCTCGCCAAATCCCTGATCGATCTGGTCTATTTGCGGGTCTCGCAGATCAATGGCTGCGCCTACTGCATCGACATGCATTCGCGCGATCTGCTCAAGGGCGGGCTTGCGGTCGAGAAGCTGGTGCTGGTGCAGGCGTGGCGCGAGGCGCCGAGCCTGTTCTCCGAGCAGGAGCGGGCTGCCCTGGCCTGGGCCGAAACCGTGACGCGCGTTGCCGATACAACGGTGCCCGACGCTGATTTCGCCGCCGCTTCTGCGCAGTTCAGCGAGAAGGAACTGGCCGACCTGACGATCGCGATCGGCCTGATGAACGTCTATAACCGCATGGCGATCAGTTTCCGCACCGTTCCTGCGGCGGCGCGGCACTGAACCCTCAAGCGCCGGCCCGTGCAAACACAGAGGCTTGGAGGATCGGACCGGATACGAGATCAGGTCCGATCATCCAGTCAGTTCTGCGCCAGCGGGCGCGGCATCGCTGCCGGCTGGATTGGCCTGGACTCGAACGTGACCTCGCGGTCGCCCGGCCATTTCAGGCGGTAGGCGAGCTTGATCTCCTTCTCCGCGCCGGGGGCGAGATCGAAGGTCCAGGCCGAGACGCCGCGCTTGTCGCCGACCTGCTTCTCGGTCGGCGGCGTGGTTTGCGACAGGGTCTCCACCGTGATCGAACTGTTCTCCGAGAAGGGCACGCGTTCCATGACGGTGACCTTGACCGGCTGAGCGTGGAGGCTCTTCACCACCGTCCTGAATTCGCGCAGATCCGTGCGGGTCTGGCCGAGCCAGGTGGGCTCGTTCTCGCGACGGCGCACGGGTGCGCGGCTGACCTTGAGCTTGTCATCGGCGCCGAAGCCGAGCTCGACCTTGTCTCCGGGGGCGACCAGCCCGAGCCGGCCGCGGCCGATATAGGCGCCGTCACGGTGCAGCATGACCACGCCCGGAAGCAGAGGCGCCTCGTCCTCGTGGAGGAAGACGGCTTCGAGATAGGCCTTCTCTTCGAGCTCGGGCGTGGCGCGGGCCGAGAGCGTCGGGCTGACCTGACCCTGGCTCAGCACCACGGCCTTGGACGTCGCGCCCTGGGGGACTGTGACGCGGCCCGGCACGATGAAGCTGGCCTGATAGGTGCTGGTCTCGACCTGGGCTGTCTGGATTTCGGCCGGGCTCGGCGAATCCGCCATCCTGCGCGACTTCGCGGCCTCTAATTCAGCTTCGGCCTTGGCTCGGGCCGCCGCCATCGGGGCCGGCGCGAGGCGCGTGCGGCTCTCATAGAGAACCGCTGCATCGAGGAAGGCGACCTGCATGGGGGCAAGCTCGGGTGCGCGTGTTCCGCCCGCCGAGCGCGTGGTCGAAAGGATCAGCGCGACGTCGGTCCAGTCCTCGCCGGTGCGCTGGCGCAGCTCGGCGCGGCGAATGAAGGTGATCTCGGGCTTGGCGGTGGCGCTGTCGGTCGCCAACCTGGCCTCATAGCTCGGCAGCCAGTTCGCGCTGGTGACGCGGTAGCTGACGGTGAACTCGGCTGCGAGCGGCGTTTTGGCCTCGACCGCGATCGCAACATCGCGCTTCGGTGCATTGCCACGGCCGGCCTGCGGCCTTGTGCGCTCCAGCGCTTCGATTTCAGCTTGCGTATCGGAGACGCGGCTGCGCGCGATGCGCAGCTCGTCATTGACCTTGACCAGCGCGGTGCCGATCGCGTCGAACACGGCCGGCCAGTCGCTGATCGGCAGGGCCTTGCCGTCCGGGCCGAGCTTGTCGGGGCCCGTCTGGCCGAAACGCTCGATGGTCCCGCGCTTGGCCTCGATCGCGCTGACCTGGCCGTCCAGCGTCTCCTTCTGCTCGCGCAGGGCCTTGAGCTTGGCCTCGATTACCGCATCGAGACCCTGCCTGGCATCGCCGGGAACCGGGCGGACATCGACCGCGCCAATCGCGAAAGCGCCGTCACCCTTGCCCTCGACACGGATCGAGGCGGGATCCACTGCCGCCGGCAGGCCACGCAGCACGACCTGCGAGGCACCCTGCAGCAATTCGGCCTTGCCGAGCCGGGTCACCACCGCGCCGTCGGGATAGACCGTGACCCGGTCGATCCGTGTCGGCAATTCGATCTCGGCTGCGCTTGCAAGGCTCGGCGCGAAGATCAGGGCGGCAGCAAGTCGGCTCATCATCAGGCATTCCCCCGAGGCAAATCAGTGCGGCGGATTGGCGCGTCGGAATTCGGCGCGGCCAAGGCGGAATTGGGCCGGAATGCGGTTGTGCCCCGAACTCTCAGGCCCGGGCGCGCATGCTCATGTGAGGCTTGACGCGATTTGCGATGAAATTCCGCAACTCGGTGACGCGCCGCTCGCTGTCCAGAACCTCTTCATCCAGGCCATGAGCCCAGGCGAGGTCATGCCGCGTCGGCTCGGCATCAAGCGCGTAGAGATCGGCAAGCCAGCTTTCCGCGGCCGCTTCGTCCTTGCGGAAGCCTTCCGCGATCAGGGTCGGCACCATGCGCCCGAGGATCGAGGCGACCTGACCGAGCGGGAACTCGGGATGATACTGCACGCCCCAGAAGGTGCCGCCGTCATGGCGGATCTCGGCTGCATGCACGGCGCTGTAGGCATTCGAGGCGAGGACCGTCGTATCCGCCGGGGGCAGGGCGATGGTGTCGAGATGGATCGCGGGCGCATCGAAGCTGAGCGGACGGCCAGCGAGCAGCGGATGCGAGCGCCCGGCCTCGGTCAGGGTGATCTTGCGGGCGACGCCGATCTCGCGGCCCCTGGGGTTGGCGACGACGGTGCCGCCGGCGGCGACCGCGCCCATCTGGATGCCCCAGCAGGAGCCGAAACTGGGCGTGCCGCTGGCGTAGATCGCCCGCATCAGCTCGATCTGGCGCGTGACCGACGGTTCGAGGTTGTAGATGTGCAGGGCGGAGCCGGTGAGGAAGATGCCGTCATAGGATGCAAGCCCGGCGCCGTCCGGCAGGTTCGCGCCGGTATCGGCCGGCAGGCAGATATCCGTGATGCTCTCGGGCGCGATCGAGCGCACGACATCGGCATAGGCTTCGCCCGGCTGCGTGCCGTAGCCGGCAGCATGGCTCTCGCGCTGTTCCCGTGTGTTGCCATCGACGACGAGCAGGCGCAGCGGTCTCGAAACATGCAGCATGGTGGCAAACGCCTCTCAGGAGGGATGCGTCGGGCGACGGGCAGCCTTGCGCCTCATCTCATAGGATGCGACGGGGACACAAGGCTATTGAAGCGCATTCCGCCCCCGCACAGGCCGCAACCTTGTCCCCAGCCACCTCCCTGCCGCAGCGTGTCTGGGGCAACGCCTATCTGCTCCTGATCCTCACCACCTTGATGTGGGGCGGCAATGCCGTGGCCAGCCGGCTTGCCGTTGGTCAGATCTCGCCGATGGCGCTGACCTCGCTGCGCTGGGTTTTCGTCTGCGCAATCCTGCCATTGCTGCTGCGGCGCGAACTGAAGCACTATGCGCCGGTCCTGCTGGCGCATCGCTGGCGGATCATCATGCTCGGCGCGCTTGGCTTCACGGCCTTCAACGCGCTGATGTATCTTGCGGCCTATTCGACGACCGCGATCAATATCGGGATTTTGCAGGGCTCGATCCCGGTCTATGTGCTGATCGGAGCCTTCATCGCCTATCGCACGCCGATCGGCTGGATGCAGGCGATCGGCGTCGCGGTCACCATGCTCGGCGTCGTGGTGACGGCGAGCCGCGGAGATTTCGGGACGCTCGCGAATTTCAGTTTCGCGCCGGGCGATGTCTGGATGATCATCGGCTGCCTCTTCTATGCCGGCTACACAGTCGGGATCCGCTCGCGTCCGGCGGTGCCGGGCCTGGTCTTCTTCACGGCGATGGCGATCGTCGCCGGCATCGTCTCGCTGCCGCTGCTCGGGCTCGAGATCTGGAACGGCAGCGTCATCTGGCCGACCCTCCAGGGCTGGGCGATCCTGGCCTTTGTCGTGATCGGGCCGTCGCTGCTCTCGCAGCTCTTCTTCCTGCGCGCGGTCGAGTTGATCGGACCCGGCCGGGCCGGCGTCTTCGTCAATCTGGTGCCGGTCTTCGCGCCGATGCTCGCCGTGCTGATCCTGGGCGAGCATCTCGCGCTCTATCACGGGCTGGCGCTGGCGCTGGTGCTCGGCGGCATCTGGATCGCCGAACATCGCGCCTCCAGGGCGTGAAGCCTTAGATCATCGGACCGGATATCATATTATCCAGTCCGATGATCTAACCTCCTGTATTTGCATCGGCTTTCCCGAAAACCGCACTCCACTTTTCGGGCCGATGCTTTAGTTCAGGCTCTCGACAGCGAGCTTCGCAACGGCTGCATGCGCTGCTTCGCGCGCCGTGGCATCGGCCTGCGCGCCGGCAAGGTAGATCGCGATCGCGAAGCGCCGCCCGTCGGGCAGGGCGACGATCCCGATATCGTTGGTGGCGCTGTTGATGCCGTCGAGCGTGTCGCCGGTGCCGGTCTTATGGGCGAAGGTCGCGCCAGCGGGGAGGCCGGCCCTGACCCGCTGGGCGCCGGTCGGTGATTTCAAGAGAATGTCGGTCAGCAGCCGGTCATGCGCCGGCTCGCGTAGCCAGTTGCCCTTGGCGAGGCCTTCGAGAAAGGCGATCGAGGCTTCGGGCGTGGCAGAATCCCGTGCTTCGCCTTTGATATAGCTCTCCAGCGCCGCGCGCCGTTTCTCCTTCGGCATGGCCGCGATCGCGGCCTCAAAAGCTTCGTCGTCAATGACCTCGTCCCAGGCGAAGGCCGGCAGGCCGGCGATCTCGGGCTGGAACTCGCGCTCATAACGGTCGACCGAAATTCCGGCGATGCCGCCCTCGTTCAGCATCGTCGTGACGACCTTCGGCCCGCCGATCCGCTTCATCAGCACGTCGGCGGCGCTGTTGTCGCTTGCCCCGGTCGAGCGGGTGAGAAGATCCGTGACCGTGTAGCCCTGCTCCTCGCCCTTGAAGCTCTTCTTCAGCGGGCTCCAGTAGAGGGCGAGC
Organism: Allobosea sp. 2KB_26; assembly: GCF_052115715.1. Classification (NCBI taxonomy): domain Bacteria; kingdom Pseudomonadati; phylum Pseudomonadota; class Alphaproteobacteria; order Hyphomicrobiales; family Alloboseaceae; genus Allobosea; species Allobosea sp. 2KB_26. The sequence continues at coordinate 1,142,619 of NZ_JBFRHE010000001.1, read as the reverse complement.
TCGTTGCGCCTCACGCGGATCTCCTGGTCGAGCCTGAGCTTGCCGGCCTCGACCGCCTGGAGCACCGCGATCGCAAGCGGCAGCTTGAACACGCTCTGCATCGGGAAGCGCTCCTGCCCGCGATGCGACCAGCTCTTGCGGTCCTTCAGGTCGATCAGCGCGACGCCGAGGCGGCCCCTGGCCTCCCGTTCGATGGTCTGGATGCCGCCGTCGAGTTTTGCCCTGTCCCAGTCGGCGAGCGCCGGCGTGGCAACGAGGCAGGCGAGGGCGAGAGCGGCGAATCGCGACATGAAAAATCCCCTGTGGCGGGGCCACAGGGGATCTGGATTGCGGCGCCGTTTGGGCGCGATGCCGGCGGCCTCAGAACTTCAGCCGGCGCGCCCGCTTCACCATCGGGATCTCGTGGATCTTGTCGAGCAATTCGTCCGAGATTGCCTCGTCGACGGCGACGTAGCAGATGGCATCCCCGCCCGGTTTGTCGCGGCCGAGGCTGAAGGTCGCGACATTGACGCCGGCCGCGCCGAGCAGCGAGCCGAACTGGCCGATGAAGCCCGGCTTGTCGGCATTGCGGACATAGAGCATGTGCGGCGCGAACTCGGCATCGACCTGGATGTCGCGGATCTCGACGATGCGCGGCTTGCCGTCCTGGAACACCGTGCCGGAGGCATGGCGCGGCATGTCCTCGGCATCGACGACGATGCGGATGACGCTTTCGAGATTGCCGGCGACCTCGCGTGTCATCTCCTCGACGACGATGCCCTTCTCCTTGGCGATCATCGCGGCGTTGACCATGTTGATCTCGGGCAGGAAGGGGCGCAGCACGCCGGTGATCGCGGCCGCGGAGATCGCTTTCAGGTTGAGCTGTGCGACTGCGCCCTCATACTCGATGCGGATGCCCTTGACGGCGGCCTCGGTGAGCTGCCCCAGGAAGGAACCGAGCTTTTCGGCCAGCGCCACGAAGGGCTTGATCCGCGGCGCTTCCTCGGCGGAGATCGACGGGAAGTTGACCGCATTGGTGATCGCGCCCTTGAGCAGGTAGTCCGACATCTGCTCGGCGACCTGCAGGGCGACATTCTCCTGCGCCTCGTTGGTCGAGGCACCGAGATGCGGCGTGCAGACGACGTTTTCCAGGCCGAAGAGCGGGTTCGTCTCGGCCGGCTCCTGCGAAAACACGTCGAAGGCGGCGCCTGCGACATGGCCGGACTTGATCAGTGCGGCGAGTGCTGCCTCGTCGACCAGGCCGCCGCGCGCGCAGTTGATGATGCGCACGCCCTTCTTGGTCTTGGCGAGATTCTCGGCCGAGAGGATGTTCTTCGTCTTCTCGGTCATGGGCACATGCAGGGTGATGAAATCCGCGCGCTTCAGCAGGTCGTCGAGCTCGACCTTTTCGACGCCGAGCTGCACCGCCCGTTCCGGCGAGAGATAGGGGTCGAAGGCGATGACGCGCATCTTCAGGCCGATGCCGCGCTCGGCGACGATCGAGCCGATATTGCCGCAGCCGATCAGGCCGAGCGTCTTGGCGGTGATCTCGACGCCCATGAAGCGGTTCTTTTCCCACTTGCCGGCCTGGGTCGAGAGATCGGCGGAGGGGATCTGCCGGGCGAGTGCGAACATCATGGCGATGGCGTGCTCGGCGGTGGTGATCGAATTGCCGAAAGGCGTGTTCATCACGATGATGCCACGCGCCGTCGCCGCCGGGATCTCGACATTGTCGACGCCGATGCCGGCGCGGCCGATGACCTTGAGGTTTTTCGCCTGCTCCAGGAGCTTGGCGGTGGCCTTGGTCGCCGAGCGGATGGCGAGGCCGTCATACTCGCCGATGATCGCGGCGAGCTTGTCCTTGTCCTTGCCGAGGCTCGGATCGAAGGTCACGTCGATGCCGCGATCCTTGAAGATCTGCACGGCGGCGGGAGAAAGGGCGTCCGAAATCAGGACTTTGGGGGCGGTCGTTTTGGGCGCGGTCATGGGGAATACCTCGGTTGCCCGCGCTGAGAGCGGGCTAAAATGGAGAAGGTCGCCATGGCCGCCCTTGCGGCGACCATCCACGTCTTCGCGCGGGGCGCGCAGGCCCTCGCCTGGGCAAAGCGGCCGGCTCGGCCTCAAAGCCATCGTCCCGCACGCCATCGGCGTTGCAAGGCGTGGATGGTCGGGACAAGCCCGACCATGATCTCGAGGTCGGCGCGGCGGCGCTTACGCCGCCCTCTTCAACCCGGCCTTGGCCTCGTTGAAGGCATAGGTGATCCAGGGCAACAGCGCCTTGAGATCGCGGCTCTGCACGGTCGCGCCGCACCAGATCCGCAGCCCGGGAGGGGCGTCGCGATAATGCCCGAGATCGAAGCCCGCGCCCGCCTTCTCGATGATCGACACCACCTGCTTGGCAAAGGCCGCCTGCGCGTCGGCCGGCAGCGCCGTCACCGCCGGGTCGGTGAACTTCAGGCAGACGCTCGTGTTCGAGCGCGTCTTCGGCTTCACCGCGAGGAAATCGATCCAATCGTTCTCGCGCACGAATTTGGCGAGCACGCGGGCATTGCCGTCGGCGCGCTTCACCAGTCCGTCCAGCCCGCCGACCTTCTTCGCCCAGTGCAGCGCATCGAGATAATCCTCGACCGCGAGCATGGAGGGCGTGTTGATCGTCTCGCCGACAAAGATGCCCTCGGAGAGCTTGCCGCCGGAGGTCATGCGGAAAACCTTCGGCAGCGGCCAGGCCGGCTTGTAGGTCAGGAGGCGTTCGACCGCGCGCGGCGAGAGCACGATCATGCCATGGGCCGCTTCGCCGCCCAGAACCTTCTGCCAGGAGAAGGTCGTGACATCGAGCTTTTGCCAGTCGAGGCGCTGGGCGAAGGCAGCCGAGGTCGCGTCGCAGATCGTCAGGCCTTCGCGGTCATCGGCGATCCAGCTCGCGTCGACGACGCGCACGCCGGAGGTCGTGCCGTTCCAGGTGAAGACGACGTCGCGGTTTTTCGTGTCGACCTTCTTCAGGTTCGGCAGCTCGCCATAGGGCGCCGTGAAGGTGCGGACATCGCTGAGCTTGAGCTGCTTGGCGACATCGGTCACCCATCCCTCGCCAAAGCTCTCCCAGGCGAGCATGTCCACGCCGCGCGCCCCGAGCAGCGACCACATCGCCATCTCGACGGCGCCGGTATCGGAGGCGGGCACGATGCCGATGCGATAATCGGCCGGCACCTGCAGGATCTCACGCGTCAGGTCGATCGCAAGCTTGAGCTTGTCCTTGCCGATCTTGGCACGGTGCGAGCGGCCGAGCGCTGCGTCTGACAGGGCTTTGAGGGACCAGCCGGGGCGCTTGGCGCAGGGGCCGGACGAGAAATGCGGCACGCGCGGACGCGTGGCCGGAACAGTATTCGCCATCGATGTCTCCATCCTTACAGATGGGCGCGCCGCGTTGGGGCGGCGTGTCCCGTCGATGGGGGTAGGGGATCAGGGCGGGGGGAGTCAAGCGGCGGCCTTAATTGTAGCGCGAACTTTCAAATGGCATCGCGCGAACAATCAAATGGCAACAGGTTGTGAATCGGCGTTGTCGCCGTTGGCCTGACGCTACCTGCTGACATCACGACAACCAGCGACCCTGTGGAGAGCGGGGACCAGCTCGGCCCGACTCGTGAATGACGTCGCGGAATGCTATTACCCTTAGTCAACGGTCCGCGACTCACGAACCGAAAATCAGAAGCAGGGAGGATTGGTCCAACGTGAAGGTTCAGCCATGCAACTGCGCAAGCCACTGAAGTCAGACCCGTTGCCGTCCGAGAGGACTCGCCCTTCTCCCTTCCCCAACTTTCCGCCTCAATCAGTTATTGATGACTTTCGGGCTTGGGTGATCGAAACCGGCAGACCCGATCTCTGGCTGCACCACGATCCGTCGTCTCCACCTCGGGACGCCGAATTCGACGAAGTACTTCGCTTTGTAATTCCTGAAAGCAAGCGCGCGGATGTCGGGCGCGCGACGTGTCCGATCTGCTCTCCCCTTGCTCCCAAATACTACGAAGGCTCTCTGGCTTGGTTTCGTGGGGAAGGCGTTCTGCGTGCCATCGGCCATGAGTGCGCAAAGAGCCATTTCGGCGAGGCAGCCGTAGCAAGATCCAAGTTTGAAGGACAAAGGCGACGCGCAGAGGACTATCTGCTCGCCACACTTCCACTTGCTGGCAACCTGAAAATGCGTGCGCGAGCACTGAAGCCCGTCGCCGCTGCGATGGACAGTCTGCGGAGCGTCCTTCTCCGGGCTGGCTCGAAATCGGCTTGGACACGAATCGCCAAACTCGGAGCCGGAGGCTCGCTGCCGATCGAGAAGCTGGAAGAGATACATATCGTAGATGGTTTCGGCAAAGCATCGAGCAGAATGGAGGCGAGAACCGTCAATCGTGTGCCTGTCGATGGATTGAGCTTCATAATTGAGCGTTTTCTCACGGCAGCGGAGGCTCACAATGCGGTTGCCGCGGCGGAGTTGATCAACACATGCACTGCCGAAGAGGCTCTCGATCTGGTGATCCAGCTATCACCAAGAATGGACGATCTCCTCGACGCGGAGCGTCTTTTGAGGTCGGCACTTGCGGCGGTGGAACAGTTGGAGCGTAAGGTGGCGGACGCCCGCGCATTCTTGTCGCCCGCCAACTTGCAGCGCCTCTCCGATTGGACTTTGGACTTGCGTGTAGACGCAGGTCTGGTGGTCTCGTTTTCGATGCAAACACCATTTCAGTTCAAGGTTCGCTCCCCGCCTCGGGAATGGCGCACTCTGCCAGTGCCGCCCGAACTGAGGCCGGCCAGGTAGCAGCAAACACGTCAACCGCCACCCGAGCCGATAGCCGCAGCCAGACGGCAAACTCCGTTCCCGGGCGCTCGGGGTTTGCTACCTGAGAAGAAGTGCCGCGAATGTAGCGAACAGTGACGAAGGCGAGCGCGCAGAGCATACCTAGAACAGCGCCTCCCATTCTGGCTGGATGGTGCCCGTTTATGCTTTGGGATGCACAAACCCACGCTCACGTCGGGCATCTGACCATTCCGCCAACCGCCGCCCTCTCCGGGCGGCCTGTTCCATTTTCCGGTCTCTCAACAGCGGAACTGTCTCCCCAACCTCTTTGTTCGCCCCAAGACGATATCGCTGACGAATTGCAACAGCTAGTTCCCAAGCGGCTAAGCCAAGGCGTTTAGCTTCCCCCTCCGAATGCCAATAGTCATTGGACTCCCACGCATATCGATCACAATTGGCCTGCGCTTCTTCGATCTTTGCCGGGAAGCCCAGGACCCCAAAAGCAAACTCGGTATCGAAAGCGCGCCAGTTGATGTCCAACGGCAAGGCGTCGAGCTTGGGCAAATCTCCTGCATCGTCAATTCGCCCGCGTTCTTGTTCGAATTCGCGATCAGAAAGATGCGCTTCTGACTGCAAAACATAGCGCTCCAGCGCCACCACGGCTCGAACCGCAGCATAGACGGCATCGCTTTGTTTCTTGGTGCGCTCGGTATAGGCGTCGACACCCCATTTCAGCAGCTGGTTGGTGACCCCAGCGGCAACCCCACCCAAGCCCGCAACCTTCAAGATCGTGTCGAGCGTCAACTCAATCGCCATCGAACTTCACCTTCACGGTCCGCGTAATCACCACCTCCCGCACCGGTTTGGTGTGTCCGCCACCCCCCGCCTGGTAGCTCAGCTCGACTGTGTCGATCGTCGCCCACGCGAACAGCTCGCGCACCTCGGGCACGTCGTTCAATGACAAGATGAAGCGGCCTTGAATGCGCTGTAAAGCGGCGCTGAGCAGTTCGAACTGCTCCCTGCCGAATAGTCCACGGCCATAATAGTGCTCGGTCCCCCAGTAAGGCGGATCGAGATAGAACAGCGCGCCCGGCCTGTCCCAGCGTTCGATGAAGGCTTGCCAGCCCAGGCACTCTATCCAGACGCCGCTAAGACGCTCGTGGACGGCCTCCAGCATGGGAGCCAAGCGGTTCACGTCGAAGCGCGCGGGCCCCTTTGTATCGATGCCGAAACTGCGGCTGGCGACCTTCCCGCCGAAGCTGAGGCGCTGGAGATAGAGGAAGCGGGCTGCGCGACGCAGGTCTGTCAGCGTATCGGGGTCCTGGTCGACCAAGAGCTGGAACTCGGCCCGGCTGGTGAGCTGCCATTTCAGTACGTCCATGAACGCCTGATAGTGGTGCTGGAGGATGCGGAAGAACGTCGCGATATCGCGCGAAGCGTCGTTGATAACCTCAACCTTCGGGCGGCTCGGCCTGCGCAGGAAGACGCCGCCCATGCCGACGAAGGGCTCCGCATATATAGAGTGCTCGACGGCACCAATGCGCCCGATGATGGTGCGAGCGAGCTGCTTCTTGCCGCCGACATAGCCGGCCACCGGATTAACCGGATTGACGGATTCCATTTGTGTCGAAGTCCTGAATCGTCACCTGTGCGGCGCGGCCTCGCGGCCGCCGTGGCAGGCGATGTAAACTTGACTCGTCGGGCGGCTTGCTCTGCCAAGGTTGGGCCGCCGGAGCCCTTGGGCTCCCCTGTCACGTCACGTTCTCAGTCGTCTCCCTTCTTGGCGGACGAGCCGTCCTCCTTCGCTGCGATGTTGACGGTGGTGATGAAGCCCGAGGCCTCGAAGACGTGCTCGACGGAGTCCGAACGCCAGGTGCCGGCGATCTCCTTCCGGAAGCTCTGCCCCGCGATCACATCGGCCTCGGCCCGGGCTTCGGGCCGGCCATAGAGCTTGAAATAACCGTCGCCGGACTGCCGCGTCAGGCGGCGAGCCTCAGCCATCGCGGCCTTCTCGGCCTGCTCCTTTGTTGGATAGGGCGAACGCAGCACCGTCTCCGGACCTTCCAGCCCGGTTTTTGCCTCGGCCGTCTGGCGCTTGCCCGTCTTCTGGTCGATCCAGGCCGCTTTGACGGTCGCGTATTCGGTACGGCCGTCCGGCGTCACTTCCCAGTCGGCACAATCCCGTTTCTCGATCGCGATGGCAGGCAGCAACAGCCCGGAAACGGATTTGCCTGCGCCACGGCGGGAGATGACGAGCTTGTCACCCATAGGCTTCACAACCGCATCGAATTCGTCGCCCAGCGTGGTCAGGAAGTCGATTTCGCTGACATCGACCCGAGCCCGGAAATCGAGCTTGATCGACGCCAGATCGGGATCGATCGCCACGGTCATGCCGTTGCGCTGAGCAATTGTCTCCGCGATCTCCTTGACCGTCTTGTTCGCGAAGCTTTCCCGCCCCTTGCCCTTAAGTTTGCGCTTCAGGTCGGCCGCGCTCGCCTGGATCGTCAGCGTCTCGCCGGTATTGGCATCGCCCTTGAAGGCGACGGGTTGCATCTCGAAAGTGCCCTTCGGTACCAGCCCCGTTTCCTTGAAGCCGAGCTTGACCAGGATCGTGGCTTTCGGCGGCGGCGCGATGATCGCGTTCTGCGCGTCGTCGAGCTCGAAGGTGACCTTGTCGGATTTCTGGCCCGCCTCATCCGTCAGCGTCGCCTTGATCAGCCGGCCGTAGAAGCCGGCCGCCACCTCCTTCCCGTTCACCTCGATCGAAATCAGCGGGGTGAAGCCAAGTGCGTTGGGCTGGGAGAGTGCGAATGCCATTGCTCAGCTCCAGAGCACGACGGTTTCGCGCAGGCGCGGCTGGGGCGCCTGCGGCTCCGGGAGCTCGACGAAGGTGCCGACCGGAAGCACCGCGCCAAGGTCCGCAATGCCGGGGTTTAGGGCGAGCACGGCTTCGACGACGCCCGGATCCAAACGGTCTAAGGCCTGCCAGACGACGAGATCGAGCGTCATGCCATCCTTGCGGACCTGGACGCGCATCAGAGCAGCCCTCCGAAGGCGAGGTCTCCGCCGAAGGGTGCAAGCTTCACGTCGAATTCGACCTTGGCGCCGATGCCCGAGCGACGAATGACCGAATGCATCGCGCCGACTTCCAGGATGACGACCGTGCCGAAGACGGAGGCCCCGCCGCCGGCGGCTGCACCGAGTAACTCCACAGGCAGCCCGGCGCGCTGTGTCGCCTTCAGAGCGAGGTATTCTGGATGCCCGCCCCATTCGTCGTTGAAATACAGTCCCTCGACGGTGAACTCGTCTTCGTCACGGCCGGTGTTCTGGCGGGCCGGGCCGACGCCGAAGCGGTTGATCGTCGGCCATTTCATCTTGGTCCGCTCCTGGATCTTCTGGAGCGAGAGCGGAAGGCTCGCGAAGATATGCGGGCCAATGGCGAGAATCGGGACGCCTGACATCACTCGACCCCATCGTGTAGAGAGCCGCTGAGCGTCTGGCGGCCGCCGCCGGCGAGCGCGCCCTTGACCTGCCCGGCTACGCGCTGCGCGGCGGCGACCGCGCGAGGACCGCCCGCGATGATGCCGGCTTCGAGTGACGCCATCATCGTCGTGCCGGCCCCGGTCAGGTCCGCGCCAGAGAACGCGCCTGTGATGCCATCACGGATGCCACTGGCCGCGCTGGTCGCCGATGCGCCGCCCGAACGCAGGCCCGAGGCCAGACTTTCGGCGATGGTGATGCCGGCGCCGCCGAGATCGACATCGCCGGCGCCGATCAGGCTCTGGGCCCAATCCTTCACCGACAGGCCAAACGAGCGGGAACCGCTGCCGGCGCCACGGGGCTGCGCCGAGACCGGCGCTCCACCGGGGCCGAAGCCAAATCGGCCGGCGGCGGTCAGGTTGGGCGCCACTTTGCGACGCAACTGCTCGTCGGCCTGGTTGCGGCGGCGCTCCAGCGGCTCGGCATCGGCACCGAAGCCCCGGCGGTCGGCCGGGTTCGTCGCCGTCCGCTGCAGCTCGGCGAGGGTCGAAAGCCTGCTCTCGAGCTGCAGGACGCGCTCGCGCAAGGCCATGACCTCGCCGCGATCGGCCTGTCCGCGCTCGGCCTGGTCGGCCGGCCGGCGCGGATCCGTACTCGAAGCCCGGCCGTCCAAGGGGCTGGTCGGGATCTCCTTCAGCTGCTTCCGCAGATTGTCGAGGCGCCGGGTCTTCTTTCGGTCGCCGCGTCCATCCGGCGTCAGTTTCAACTCGGTTTCAAGCGTCTCGATCTGGCGTTCCAGCTGGCGGCGCAGCAGCTGGGCCCGCTCGGACAAGGCGGTGGGCCCATCTGCCCCCTCCATGCGTGAAGAGGTCGCCTCGAAATCGCGCTTCGACGAGGTCGCATTGGCCCCGCGCCGCACCCGTGCAGCCAGGTGACGGTCATTGGCGAGCTTCTCGCGTTCCTCAGGCGTCAGCGGCTGATTGTTTGAGACCTTGCCTTCCAGCTCCTCCGCCTGCTTCCGGTCGGCCGCCCGCTTGTCCAGGGCGTCCATGCCAGCGATGATTTTCTCGATGCCCTCATTGATCCCCGGCAGGGCCCAGCGTCCGAGACGATCGCCGACCTCCGACGCGAGAGCCGAGAGCCGCTTCAGGTGCTTGTCGGTGGTCGCGAGCTCGATGTTGAGGCTGTTCTGCGCCGAACCGACATGCTTGGCCGGAGAGCGAACTATATCGAGATTCTTGCGGATCTCGGGCAACGCCTGGCCGGCGCGGGCGATCTCGTCCCACCATTCCTTGCCGAAGATCTTGATCGCGGCCTTCGCCTTGTCTGCGTGCTTTTCCAGTCGCTCCAGCACGTCGATCATGGTGGCGGTTGCATTCGTCTTCATCCCCTTCTCGACGCCCTTGGGCGTCAATCCGAGCATTTTCAGGCCGTCTTCCACCCGCGCGGGCTGTTCAGTCGCCGTGCGCAGGTTTGATGAAAGGGCGTTGAAGCCGCGCGCGGCGACCTCGGGCGCGATTGCGACGTTGTTCATCGCGGTGAGGAAGGCGAGCGAGGTATCGAATTCGACGCCGGCGGCCTTGGCGGCCGCGCCTGCGCGCTGGAACATCTCGACGACGTCCATTTCCTTCGCCGCACCGGCGTCGGAGAGTGCGTTGACCTTGTCGACGAACAGCTCAAGCTGTTCATTGCCCCAGCCTGTCGCCGCACGGATTTTTGACAGCGCGTTGCCGGCCTTGTCCGCCGAGACGTCCCAGGCGGTCGCCGCGGCCAGGTTGATGCGCACGAACCCTGGCATGTCCTTCAGTGCGACGCCGCCGGCGCCGGCCTCGGCGACCAATGCGGCGACTTCCTCACGGGCGCGACCGTAGGCGATCGCCCATTTCGAGACGGACTGCTCCATGGTCGCCAGGGCGGCGGGGTCATCCATCCCGTCGACCTTCTTCTTCACCTCGGCCATGGCCTTTTCGAAGGAGATCGACTGGCCGACCGTCGCACGTGCCGCCATGCGGGCGCCCTGGACGCCGAGATAGCCGCCAACCATGGCGCGGGTGCCGGCAAAGAGCGACGTACCGCCGCCCTCGCTCTCGGCCTTTCGCCGCGCCGCACGAGCCTGCGCCTGCGTGCGGGCTGCCGCTTTTCCCTCCGCAGTGCCGAGCTGGGCGATCTCCGCGCGGGCCCGGGCAGTGCGACGTGCGAGATGATCCATGTCCCGCGAGAGCTTTGCGGCGCCGGAATTCGTGCCGAGCGCGGTGGATGCCGCCTTGGCCTCCTTCATGCCGCGTGTAGCGGCCTTCGAACTGGTCGAGAGGTTCAGGAAATCGCGGGTGATGCGCTGGCCGGCGCGGGCGCTGTCGAGGCCCTTTGCAGCGCCTTTGACGCCCTGAAGATCGCGCTTCGCCTGCGCCGCGCCGCCCTTGGTGTTGGCGACCAGGTCCAGGACCATTTTGACGCGCATGCTCACGGGGCTGGTTTCCTATGTGCCGGCGAGCACGGCGACCTCGCCGTGCCAGAACAGGATCTTGGTCAACGGCCAGTCCAGGACGACGGACAGCGGCGTATCGGTGCCGCGCGCGACCTCGATGGCGATCAGCGGAATCGAACCGAGCGGCGAGCGCTCGATCAGCCGGCGGCGTCCGTCTCCATCTCCGCCTCGATGGCGAGAATGGCGCGGGGCAAGAAAGGGCGGCAGGCCGCGGCCACCCGCTCCGCATCATCTGCCCAGAGTGCGCCGAAGACGGCCGGGTGGTGTCCGCAGATACGAGCGCGCAGCCGCAGGGGGAGCGTCGCCTCGTTGTCGTCCTCCATCAGCAGCTCGGCCACATCGTTGCCGGTCGGACGCCGGATGGTGATCGCCGCCACCTTCTTGCCATCGACGATCATTTCGTGATCGAGGGGCACCGTGTTCGACCACGCCGATGGATCGGCCGGCGCGACGTGTGGCGCTGGACCGAAGCTCACCGTCAGCCTGCCATTGGCGAGATCTGCGGCGGTGTTTGCGGCGGGGTCGATCCAGAAGTGCGGGGGCTCGCGCGGTACGCCGAGCTGGTCTGGCGAGCCCGGCGGCGGGCGGATGGGATCGAAATCAGGATCATGCGGCGTTGCCATGATGTCAGCCGTTGAGGCCGATCATGGTCGCGATCGCGCTCTGCTGGCCCTCCTGATCCGTCCAGCCGCCGAGTTCGATGTTGAAGCGGGCGATCTCCGAGGTGCCGATCGTCAGCACATATTTCGAAATCGACTTGATGGCATAGTTGGTGCCCATCACCGACGAGCCGTTATGTTCGTCTATCTCGGCCCCCAGGCGGCCATAGGCTGTTGCGGTCACCTGGATCAGCCGCTCGCTCTCGACCGAGGCGTACTCGTTCACCAGCGCGCCGAAGCCGGTGAACTTCCGCCTGATGCCGAACGGCGTCGAAAACAGCTTCAGCAGCTCCGGCTGCAATCCCTTGGTCTTAAGCGCGATCTCGACAGCCTCGCGGTTGAGCGGGATCTCGATCGCGCCATTGCTGGCGGCCGGGACAAAGCTCTCCATGTTCTCGCTCATGTTGGGGAGCTTGGAGCTCTCCGTCGCGAGATGGGTGTTGAGCGGCGTTCCGGCGGCGTCCTCGACGTACCAATTCATGCCGCGGACGACGAGCAGGGAGAGTTTCGACATGAACGGGCCTCCGGTCGCGAGCCTGCGTCAGCGGGCGGTGATGTTGCTGGAAATGTTGATGATGCCGTCCGCCAGGGTCGCGTAATATTCGAGGTTGCGGTGCGCGCCGAACTGCAGATCCTCGAGCGGCGCCGCCGGTTCGCGGTCGTAATCGATGCGCAGGATGCCGCCACCGAGGGCGCCGTTGGTGTTCAGGCTGCGATCGAACCAAGGCCTGAAGCCGAGGACGCCACCTTTGCCGACGAGCTCATCGCCGAAATCGTCGAGCGTCTGCAGAATTGCCTGTGTGAGCGGCACCGACTGGTTGCGGTCGATCGCCCAGTAAAAGGCCCGCATGACGGTATCGTCGATCATGTCCTGCGTGCGCACGACATTCACGAACGTGTCGAGCGGGTCGGCGGCGCAGGTGCGGTTGCCCCACAGGATTGAGCCACCGCGCAAGGTCGCGATGCGGATCTTGTTGAGGTAGTTCGCCTCGCTGTCCGGCTCGCCGTCGAAATACGGAATGGGGCGCGATGGCCCCTGGGTGCCGCCCATGCTCTGGTTCGACGGGCTTTCGTAGGGGCCGCCGATTTCCTTGTCGCGCTTGACGAACAAGCCCGCGACACGACCGGAGGCTGGCTCGATGACGGTGGTGGTTCGAAACACCTTCACGGAAGGGTGGAAGAGATAGGCGCGCGGATCGTCCGCGAAGTCCGATCGATAGAGCTCGGCCGCCTCCTTCGACGCATCGGGCGTGTTGAGGATCTTGATCGCGCGGAGGCGATTGCAGATGCCTTCGAGCTCGGCCGCCACCGGGTTCTTGGCGTTCGAGATGCGCTGGCTATCGTAGCCCGGCACGAAGATGAGTTTTGCGGGCTTTGAAGCCTCCTTGAAGGCATGGACGCCGGAGTTATTGGCACCGCTGCCGACGATGTTGGCGATCGTCTGCTCCAGCTTCGTCTGGGGCACTTCCGAGGTGCCCTCGGCAACGCGGATCACCTGAAGCTCAGCCACAATGCCCTGGTCGTCGATCGCGTCGAAGATCGCGTCGACATTGCCACCGGTGCCAGCTGCGGCGCGCGCCACAGTATCGTTGGTGAAGACGGTGACCGGCGTGTCGAGTGGGAAGACGTCGGGATCCGCAGCAGGCGCGATCATGACAGTGCCAAGTGTCGAGTAGTCCTGCACCTCGACGGGGCGCTGCGTCTGGCCAACCTTGAAGACGCGCGTGCCGTGGAAGAATTCGGTGGTGGCCATTTGCTGCTCCGGATCCGGCGCTTGACATCGCTGAGGTTGGAGCCGACGCTACGGATGAGACCAACGCAAAAGGCCCCGGACGCGCGTCCGGGGCCTTTGTCGTTGGCGGCAAAGAGTGGCCGCGATTTACGTCGGCGCAGCCGCAAACGCTGCATCGACCCCGGCCTGGTCGGTGATCGTGCCGGCCTCGATCGCCGCAATCAACTGCCCTTCGATCGCGAAGACCCCGCGGACATGCGCGCGCGCGGCCGTAGCCAGCGCCGGAAAATCGGCGTTGGAGACAGGCCGGAAGGCGCCATCGGCAAATTTCCACGGATCGCCATCGATCCGGACGCCGAGCGTGATCGCCTGCAGCTCCGAGAGGTACTTGCCCTGGCTCCGATCATCCGTGTGGATAGGCCAACCATTCCAGACGGTGCCGGCCTGTTCCGCCCGCCAACGCCGGTCGGCCGCATAGGCCGTCAAGCTAAGCGGCGGAAGCTCGGGAGGCGCGACCACGGGCGGCTCGATGATCACGAACGCGCCGCCGCTGCGAGTGATCAACTCGACAAGAGGGTGCGCCGTTGGGGCCGGTTCGCCAATAGTTTGGGCGTGGGCGGTGCGCGCGTCCTGGAAGGCCGTGACGGCGCTCGCCAGGTCGAAGCCTAGGGCATCGATCACCGCGCGGTGGATCTCGATCGACATGTCAGGCTCCTGCGAAAATCACGACGTTGCGCACCAGCGAGGGCTGAACGTTCTGGCTGTTGCCGGCGCCCGCGCTCCCGGTGTTCGAATTATAGGTCGAGCCGTCGCCCTGAAGGGCGTAATAGGTCTGCGGGTTGCTCGTCACGGGGACCTGCCCGACGGGGAGGATGCCCTTGGCGTGGGCGTGGGACTGCATCCGCTCGTCACCGCCGGCGGCGCCGAGCCGTGAGGAATTAAACCCGGCATTGGCCAAAGTGAGCCGCCCGGCTGCCGTCCCGCCCATGTTGCCGCGTCCAACGCCTGCCCGGTCGCGCCAATCCGCAACGCCGAATGTCGTGGTCCCGTTGCCGTTCCCGTTGGGGAATATGGCGCCACCCGAATTGAGAATCGCCGTGGTCGGAAGCGACAGCGTGATGTTGTAGGTGGTCCCCGAGGCGAGAACGACGTTTGCGATCGTCGTGCCAGCCTGGATGCCGGCGCACTCGACCGGCATTCCGATCTGAATTTCGCTCCCAAGATCCGTGTTGGCGACTGTTACGGCCACCACCGACGCGCCGCTCGCGCCGGCGAAGTTCCCCGCGATAACGGTGGCAAGCATCAAGCTCGCATAGGTCGTCCGGCTCAGGTTCTGACCGTTTGCCCAAACGCAAAGCGGAGGGAGTGACGTGAACGAGCCCCAGATTTCCTCGCCAATGACATAGGGGCGGACGCCCAGCACCGAACGGGCGGCCGCGAGGTCAGACGCGGTCAGGAAACCGTCGATCGCCGAGGCGATGCCCAGATTCTGCCGAGCCTGGAGCGTTTGCGCCGCCGTCAGTCCCTGCGCTGCGTCGACCCGAAGCCGCAGCCCCAAGGCCGTCATCATGGTGGCGGCATGGTTCGGATCATTGCCGATGGCGGCGGCGAATTCGACCAGCGTATCGAGTGCCGTGCCGACGCCACCCTTCAGGGCGTCGATATAAGCCTGAACGACAGCATCGAGGCCGGAGATTTGCGCGACGGGCAGTGATCCGGTGGCATTGGCGAGGGAACGATAGAAGGCCGGGGTCTGACCGCCGAAAAGAAGTGAATTCGCCGCGGTGCCGCCGCCGATGATTTCGGCAAGCTGGTCTGCCAATGCGGCGATCTGCGCGGTCAGTGTCTCAAGCTGCGGCCCGACATTGACCTGGATCAGGTCGAGCGCAGCCTGTGTACCGTCGGCGATCAGCGCCTCAAACGTCGCTTCAAGCAGCTCGCGCGCGGCGAGACGCTGCGAGAGCGAAGCCATGACGTCGTTCCAGAGGTCAGGCGTCAGTTTGTCCCTGCCGCTGATGGCATAGTCGTTACCGGGATGTGGCGGCATCGATCACGTCCTCGCCTTCCCGCTCGACGATCTCGTTGAGCGCAGCGCCGGTCAGCACACAGGCGTTCCGGGGCAAGAGCTTCAGCCCGCCATAGCGAACGACGCGCGCCAGGCGCACGTCATATTCGGCGTCCGGCTGGTATTTCGGCTTCTTGGATGCGGTGGCCATGGCGCCCTCAGATCGCGATGATGTTGCTGTTGTTGATGAAGGGCACCGTGACGACGTTCGACGTCGTCATCTCCGGCGCCATCCGCGCATTCGTGGTCGAAGGCACCGTGAAGGTGGATTCGATGAAGCGTCGCTTCGGATCAGCGGCATCGACCGTCACCGTCGTGGCGGCCGCCGTGTAGCTGGTCGCCCCGACGATGATCTTTGGCGTGAAGGTGTGGATCGCCGGATCGAAGGAATCGACCAGGTATTGCGTCATGATCGACGTGGTCGAGAGACCGAAGGCGATGGGATCGCTGACAGCCTTCATCTCGCTGCGATTGCGCCCGGTCACGCATTTCAGCTTGTTGTCGAGCACGACCATGGGGGCGAGGTCGGCGGTCCCGATCATCACCAGGCGCAGGCCGCAAAGCGCGGGCAGGCCGGCGAGCGGATGGCCGCCACCCGGATAATCGTCCTCGATCGTGTACCATGTGGTCTGGCCTGTCGGCCGATATTCCCATTCCAGCGCGGTCGCGCCGGGCTGCCACGACTTCATGACCATCTCGATATTGGTCATGCCGCCCGTGAGCGTGATCGGATCGAATTCCAGCACGGTGCGGGGCTGGCGGAAGCGGGCGGCGTTGATCTTGAATGCGAAGTCGCTGGTCAGATCGCCTTGGGCAAAAACACCGTCCGTACAGGCGAAGCGGGTTCCGCCGGTGAACTTGTTCCCGGTGGTCGCGTAGAGCGCATGGTTGCCGGTCGTGACGCTGACCCAGGCATAGCGTTTGCCGGCATCGAGCAGCGTGAAATCGATCTCGAACTTGTTCCAGCCGGTCGTCAGCTGGTCCCGTGTCTTTGTCGCGCTGGCGATAACGGCGGTGAAGATCGGCGCCGCGCTCGGCCCGGTCTCGACCAGCAGCACGAAGACATCGCCGGTGGCGCCGACACGTTCGAAATCAAGCTCGATCGAGGTCGCGACCATGGGCTGCGAACACAGGAAGCTCTGCGCATAGATTGAACCGTTGAGACCGACTTCCTCGCTCTCATAGGTCCAATAGGTCTCGCTCCACTGCTCGGTGATGACGCGGCGGAGATGCCGATATTTGTCCTCACCGGAGTAGTGAACCATGCCGTTCGAGCCCTCCAGGAGGAAGGTCTCGCCGTTCAGGGTGAAGATCTGCCCGATCTGCACGCCGGCCAGCATTGTCGCCCAATACTGACTGTTGGTGCAGACGAGCTCGGATGTGCCCAGCACGACCCGGCTGCGGGCGACCTCCTGCTTCACAGCGGTGACGACAGTGTGCGTGAGCTGCGAGATGTTGACGGAGCTGTCGCGGCCGATGTTCGAGATGCGCTCGACCTCGTCAAAGGCCGGGATCATCCGGCGATTGCGGATTGCGATCGACGGATCGTCCTCATTCGCTAGGGCAAGCTGCGCGATCTGCTGGGAGGCGTAGGGGAAATGGATGCCTTCTTTGACGCGAGCGAGCCAGCCGGCGTGCTGCGGGTCCCAAAGGTCATAGGTCAGGCCCGGATCGAACCGCGACGCGCGCGCCTCTTCGGGCAGCACCACCTGCTGATTGAGCTGGCCGAGATTGCGCTGAATCTGCCGCATCAGCGCCGGGCGCGGAATGTCGGACAGCCTTGCCGCGATATTGCTGATATCGGTCTCGATCGAGGCGGTGCGCTCGAACAGGCTCGACAGATCGACCTCGACCGTGGCGAGGCGCTTTTCGACTTCGTAGAGGGTTTTCACCCTGGCGGTTTCGCCGGGCTCGATCGAGAAGATGCCGGTCGATTTCAGCAGCACCCAAGCGATCACCGCATCGGTCTGCGCGATCGCCGGACGCAACGCCGGCGCCGGCGAGGCAGCGCCCTGCTGGACCGTGAAGGAGACGACGCGCTCCAGCAGCTTCGGCGCGGTCTGCTCGACCGGCTGGGAGGTTTCGACATCGGCCGAGGTTTCGAAGATCCTCTGAGCCGTGCGTTCCTTCTCGGTACCGCGCAGGATCAGCGCAACCCAGCGCTGGTCTGAAGCGGCTACAGGGATGTGGATCTGCAGGTTGAGATCGGTATCGGCGGAGGAAGCGAAAACCTTCTCAGCCGTGTGATAGCGACCCGCGCTGATGCGGACGATCTGCGCCGAGACCTGGCTGACGGTGAAGGCCGCCCAATGAGCGGGATATCCGATCGCGTCCCGGATCAGCTGGTCGACGGCCGCCATCTGCGTCGCGCCGATCTCCGTCAGATCAGTAGCCTCGACCACCTCGGCATCGTTGAAGAGCACGCGCTGTGTCATGTCGGTTCCCTAGAGGCTGATGCGGGGCACGAAGTCCCCGAAATGATGGCCGGCGTCGAAGCTGATGCCGTCGCCGAAGGTGGCCCGCCGGCGGTGCGCAAAGGTCGCCGTGTATTGGGTGCCCGGAACCTTCGCGACGGTCGCCGCGATCTTGGCGCGGCGGATCGACTCGCGATCGACCGGCACGGCGGCGTGAATGCCTGCGGCACTCCGGCCAGCGACAACGCTGCGGATGTGACGCTTCAGCTTGACCTTGATCAGGTAGCGAGCGGTGAAAGGCGGAAACTGGAGCGGCTGAACGCCAACTGCCGACCGGCCGAGGACGAAACGGCGGGGATGGGCCACGGCCGAGATCAGTTCGGCGTCGACATAGGCGAGATAGCGGCGCAGACCGAGCCGGGTGCCGATCAGATCAGGCAGCTCCCAATCCGCGATCATCTGGCGCTTGCGCGCCTCGCTCCAGTCATCGAACCAGAGCTTGACGCCGTTATGCACGGCCAGAAAGGGGATGAAGGCAACGGGTGTTTGGGCAGGATCCACGATCTGCCGGATCGGGATTGGCACCGTGTCCTGGGCAGCGTCCATGACGGTGCGCTCGTAAAGATCAACCGTATCAGGCAGCAGCTCCGACCAGCGCAACGTCATGGCGCCACCTCAACAGCGATCGCGATGCCGGTCCTCACTGGGATCTGGTAGCGCGTCGCCACCACGTCGGCCGGCGGCGCCGTATGGGCGACACTGGCGATCGAGGGTCCATAGGCCGCGCCGGCGATCAAATCGCGCTGGATGGTGCCGCCGATCAGATGGCGCTCATCGGTGGCGGCTGAGACGCGGGCAACGGCCTCGAGGCGCACGAGTTCGGCATCCGGGCCGACCGGAACCCGGATGGCTTGAGCCACGGCGTAGTGAAGCGGCACGGCAGCCAGGACGAATATGCCGATGGCCTCGACCTTCGAACCTGGCGCGGTCACCGCGGCACTCACCGCCGTGAGTTTGTCTGTTGGCGTCACGCCTCCGGGCCCGGAGATGACCAGATCGGTTTCGCCCCGACGACCATGCACCGCCCAGCCGTTCACGCTGGCGTCCCACATCGCCGGCCAGGCGGTGTACGCATCGAACAGGATGCGGTCGATGCTACCGGCGGAGGAGCGCCCGAAGCTGAGGAGGTAGCGCTTAAGGAGCTGCTCGTCGGTCTCCATCACGCCCGGCGCCGTCTCGAGACGAACGACACCCTGGCGCGCAACAACGTTGTCGAGATCCGCGCGCTTCGCGAGTGGCGCCAGCACCGCGCGGACGGCGTCGTTGACCGCCGCGCGATCGAGCAAGCGCAGAAAGGAGTGGACACGGCCGAGGACGATCGCCGGGTCGGTCGCCAGCCGCTCGGCCGTAAAGGCCGGCAATTCGGGGCGGGTCAGGCGAAGCTCGTCCCAGAAGCGCAGGAAGGACTCGACGAAGCCGGCGAGCACGGTTGGGTGATCGAGCGGCGCGATCGCGTTCGGCGCCGGCAGCCGGGATAGATCGATGGCGACGGGAGAGGAGGCTTTCATGCCGCCACCGCCACGATGCCGTTGTCGTTGACCGCGAGCATCGCCTCCTTCGTCTCGGATACTGAATAATCGCCGACATGGCCGTTGGGGTAGAAGATCCCTTCGATCAGGAAGCCGAAGGCCCCATCCGGCCCGAAGCGGGTGAGCCGGATCTGACGCAGGCGAAAGCCCGGTTCCCAGGCCTTCAGCGCGGCGGCGATTGCGGCATAGACCTGCATGATCCGGCGCGGCGTAGCGTTCCGGTCCTGCAGCTCCGGCACGAGCGACCCGAACTCGCGCAGCATGATCAGGCTCGCCAGGCGCGTGCGGATGATGAAGGCCATAGACTGGACGCAATGGTCCCAACCCATCAGCACCTCGCCTGTGCGCCTGTTGAGCCCGACGCGCATCGATCAGGCCCGCCTGCGCTTGCCGCCGCCGGCCTCGTCGGCAACGTCAGCTGAAGGAGCCGGAGCGGTCGGCTCGACCGGAGCGGCTGGCGTGGGTTCAGCCGGCACAATCGAGCGATGAAGCTCCTCGTACTTCGCCTCGGCGTCGGTCAGGTAAAGCACATGCCCGACGAGCGGAACGAGGTTTCCGTCTTCGTCGCGGCGCGACGGGACTTTCCGGCCGGCGACATACCAGCCGGCATATTCGGTGATGGCATAGGGCTTCTTCTCGATGTCCATGGTCAGGCTCCTTGCAACGCGCCTTGAAGCACCGGCGCGGCGATCTTGGTTTGAGAGGTGATGTCGTGGGTGGTGTGCAGCTCGCCCTCGATGACGCCGGCGACGTCCGAGCCCTGTGCCGATCGGGCCGAGAAGCCCTTCGGCATCGAAACCGGGCCATCGAGCGTGATGTCCTTGCCCGAGACCGTGATCGAGCCCTTCGAGGTCAGCGACATGCTGCCGTCGTTCTTCAGCAGCACGCTCTGATCGCCCTTTTGGATCAGCGTCCCGTCCGTCCGGACCGAGATCCTGGCGTCGCCGAATTCCAGGACCTCGCCATCCTGCTCGGCGGTGCCGGGCGATGGGTGATCCTCGACCGGCCCGGCCGGCATGATGCGGGAGTGCTTTCCAAGCTCTCCCCCCGGCGAGATCACGAAGACTGGCTCGCCGTCGCCGATACGGGAGAAGCGCGAGACACCCGAGCCCTTCTTGCCCGAGCTTGCGACATGGGAGAGCAGCGGCGACTCGAAGGGTTGGCCGTCCGCCCCCTTCTCGTCGAACCGCACAACCGTCTTGCTGCCCTCGCTGCGCTGGGCGGTGCCCGGCAGGATGACGGTGGCGACGCGGCGCTCCAGGGCGGCCAAGCGTTTGGCGAGCTCGCGGAGGTTCATGGCTCGCCCGCCAGGCCCGGGATCGGCTGCGGCTGGCCGCCATTGACGGAGAAGCTCGTCGGCCCCCACGGCCGGCCGTCCGTCTCCAGAGTGCCCTGGACTGCGGGCCGTGCGGTCGCGACTTCGAGCAGTCGCCACTTCGCCTCGACCAGGGCGATCGCGACTTTCTTCTTGCTCGTCGCCTGCGAGACCGCGACCAGGCTCTGGCCGACACTGGCATCCGCGATCTTGCCAAGGCCGACCGACGGCCGCGCCTTCAGCACCTGGCTGACGCCGGTGATGAGATCGAGCGCCGCCATGTCGGCAGAGGCGAAGTCCGGGTTGGCGCGGCCTTCCGGACCGGCGATGACGACGATCGCGACCGAGACGTCCATGTCGTCGCCGCCATCGGCACGCGGCACCGGCTTGCCCGCGAGGAAGCAGACGCGGCAGCCGGGCGTCTGCGTGCTCTCGGCGAGCAGGTCGGCCAGGTCATAGCGGTCGAGTTCGACGCGGACATCGGCGAACATCTTGCGCGAGGGCGCGGTCTCGGCGGCGCGCATGACGCCGGCGACGGCCAAGAGCAGTTCGGCGAGCCGGTTCATGGGAACAGGCTCCGCAGATAGGCGGCCGCAGCCTGGACGAGCTCGGCGCGATCCTCACCCGAGAGCCCGATATAGGGCCGCGCCGGCATCGTGACCTTGCGCGCGAAGATCTGGCGGTTCCCGATCCGGAAGGAGAGACGGTCGCCCTTCTTCGGCAGGATGGTGCCGCCGAACTGGTGGATCGCTGCGTAGATCAGGCCGGATCCGATCACGGCCTGCATGCCGGAGACGGCATAGTCGATCGAACGGGCCAGCGCTCCGGAGCGGTGCAGAACCGGGCGACGGTTTTCGAGGTTCGGAGCCCAGGCCGAACCGTCCGGCGCCGGACCGCCGGCGATCAGGCGTTCGCGGACCGACTGCTGGATAAGCCGGGCGAGCGCCTCGAGGAGCTGCTCGCCCTGAAAGGGATTGAGGCGCGCAAGAACGGCTTCGATCGTCTCGAAGCCCGCGAGCTGGACGCGAACGGCGAGAATGCTCATTCGAGCTCTCCCGACCAGCGCCGCGGCTCGGCCGAGAACGAAGCGCCGCCGCCCGAGGTGGCGTTGCCGCCTTCAGCGGAGCCGGCGACCGGCGTCAGCTCGACGATCTCGGCATTGCCCTGGGCGACGTCCTTCAGGAAGGCCAGGCGAAGCTTGGCACGCTTCTCGATCTCCTCCGACATACGGTCGGCCGCCGGCGCGAGCTGCCAGCAGGCGATATCGATCGCGGACTGTTTCAGGATCGATGGCGTCGGCACGGTGATCGGCAGGACGTAGCGCTTGCGCAGATAGGGATCGATCATCGCCTGGGCGGCCTCGATCGCGTTGGCGACCGCGACGTCCATGTCGACATCGGTCGGCACCAGCGTCTCGAGATGACGCGCGCCGTAGATCGCCTCGATGTCTGTGCGGGTAGCGTAGGCCATGGGAACCCTGTGAAAGCTGCGGCCACCGTGGCGACGGTGGCCGCGTTCTGGCGGGCGGCGGAGTTTCGTCCCTGCACCGGGGGCGGATCGCCATCCGCTAAAACCGGGCTCCCATCGGGTGCTGGGGGCCTTGCGAGCCGTACCAGACCGCCCTCTCGGGGAATTCGTCAGGCGTTGCCGGACTGGGCCTTGGCGTAGGCCTCGCCGGCAGCCCGGATCTCGTCATCGGTCGGCTCGAAACCGAGCGCAGCGGCGATGCGGCGGCGGGTCTCGGCTCGAAGCTGACCAGCCTGGGTGAAGTCGCCGATCGAGAGGTCCGGAACGAGCTTGAGAACCGCAGTGTGCCGCTCGTCGTCGGATAGCGCCGGTGCATCGCCAATCGGCTCGGCCTCGACTGCGCCCTGGGCGACGAGCGCCAAGGCGGTCTCGTGGTCCAGCTTGGCCTCCCCGCCCGGCGGCACGAATTTGCCGGTCGAATCCTGCACGTTCCAGAGCGCGCGATAGAGTTTCATGGAAATCTCCTGTCCTCACCGCTGCCCCGGTCGAGCCGGGGCAGGACGTCAAGACAGCCGGCCAAATCGGGCCGATCAGGCCAGACTGATCAGGAAGCCGGCGCGGCGGGCGACGATGAGCTCCCGGAGGCTTTCGCCGGAGCGGACGAGTTGGCCGCCGTGCAGGCCCATGTCGACCGTCTTCGTGCCGGCGACGCGTGAGCCGTGGACGGCCGTCATGCCGAAGGTGATGCCGCCGGTCTCCGGCGTCGCGGTGCGGTCGATGAACTGCCCGGAGATCGTCTGTCCCCAGGTCCGCGCCATGGTCGGCGCAAACCCTGGACGGGCGACATTGACGCGACCGGAGCCGACTAGGATGCGGTTGACCTCGAAGGCATCAGCAACTTCCTGCCGGGTCAGTCGGCCGGCGGCCGTCGTCGTTCCCTTTACCGCCTGCACCGCCTTCGGGTGCTTGCGGAAGGCGCGCCAGGAGGCGTGGCCGAAGGTCAGCTGGTTCGGCCGCATCCAGCAGGCATCGAGCATCTGATCGATCGACTCGAAGGGATCGGCAGCGTCGTCGAAGAAGGCCGAGACCGTCGCGCCAAGCTTCTGGTCGGCGTGGTAGGCGCTGGCGTCCGTGATCGTGGAGGCCACGCGGATCTCGCGATCGAGCAGCACGATGTTGGTCGCGAGCTCGGTGGCGCGGTTGCGAGGATTGTAGCCGGCGCGCTCGGCCTCGCCGATCGTCGGGTTGTCGAGCGGCACATCGATACCGAAATCGACGACGCCCGAATCCTTCTGCTCGCCCTGCAGCTCGACCTGGTTGGGCGCCGAGCGCAGGCCGACCTTCGTATTCGGGACCGAGAACATCTCGGCCTCGGGATACTCGGTCCACTTGAAGCTGCGTCCGCCCACCTGGACGCGGGGCAGTACGTCGTCGGCGATCATGACGACGTCGGGATTGCGATAGGCGATCGCGATCGCGGTCAGCGAGGCATCGGCCTGGAACTGTTGGTTGTCGGGTCTTGCCATGGGAGCCTCTGTTCAGCGGGCCGCGGTGTGCGGATCAGGTGTTGGCGGCGTTGGACAGCGCACCTGGCCGGATGTGGACGGGCACGATCTCGCCCAGCGCAGTCGCAGGGCCGAGCGAACCACCGATGATGCGCTGGGTGACTGTCGCGGCCGGGTTCGCGGCAATGACGCGGCCTTCGGCATCGACAGTGAGGTCGACGCCCTGGCCGAAGGCGGCACCCGCCTCGACCAGCTGGACGTCAGCCAGGCAAACGTCGATGCGCTCGCCGGCGGCGACAGTGCCGATGACGCCGGTCACGCCGATGAGCGGCTTCGCCGTGGGCGAAACGGCGGTCTCGACCTGGCCTTCGGCGGCGGCGAAGGCGACGACGCGGCGGGGCTTGATGGCCGCGGCCGAGACGAAATTCTTGATCAGCCCGAATTCGTTCCGGTTCATGCGGAGGCTCCCTGGAGATGAGCAACCGCATCGGCGGCGCTGATGGTGATCCCCTTCGCGGCCTGCTCGTCCATGTAGGCGCGAGCCCGGGCGCCGAGCTTGACGGGATCGGTGGCGTCTTCGGGCGGATCGCCCTGCTGATGCTGCTTCTCACCCGGCTTGATCAGCACCGGCATGGCGTCGATCGTCGCCTTGGTGGCATCGAAGGACGCCTTCGCGAGCGTCAGGAAATGATCCTTCGCGGCAGGAGTGACCTTGCCGGCCTTGACCGCGTCATCGACGAGGGACTGGCACTTGGCGAGCTGGGCGGCATCCTTGCCGGCCTGGATCTCGCCCTGTGCAGCAGAAAGCGCGGCAACGGTTGCGTCGTGCTGTTCTTTCAGAACGAACTTCTCCGGATCCGGCGTCTTCAGCGCCGCGATGGCCGTAGCGGCCTCGGCCGCCGAAGCGGTCTCCACCAGGCCGAGCGCGACGAGCAGCTCCTTCAGCGTCATGGTTTGATCCTCGTTTGAAGCGGATGCGATGGCCGGCATCGACAGGGCCGGCGAGGTGACCAGGGCCGCGCCCTTCATGAGACGCGCGGTAACGCCGTCTTCCTCGCGCCAGAACGTCGGCGAGATGTAGCGATAGGAGCGTGCCGCCAGCGCCTGAACCGCGTCGGGCAGCCAGTCGACCCGGCCGAAGAGCCCCTCAGGCCGAGCCTGCAGCTCAACGACCCAGCCGCGGGCGGGCTTCGTGCCGTTGAACATCGCCATCTCGGTCTCGTGATCGAAATCGAGAGGCAGATCGATGCCGCCGGCCTGGTGGGCCGCGACGAGTCTTTCCGGATCGAAGCGGAAGAAACGCCCGTCTCGCGCCGTGACCTGGCCGCGGGGCGTCAACTGGATCCACTCGGGCGGGCGGCGGGTGCCGTCCTGCGCCGTGGCCATCTCGACAGCAAACACGACGCCGCCGGCGGTGAGGCCAGCAGGGAGCGGGTTGCAGAGGGTGAGGCGCGTGTCCATGACCGCACCATGGCGGCGGCCCGGAACGCAAAGGCCCCGGACGTGCGTCCGGGGCCGGTATTTGGCTTCAGCGGCAAGATGACCTATATTGACCTCGCGGTCGAGACAGTACCTCCGTCCCTGTGACGCGCGGGAGTTATGCCCCGCCGGCCGCGTCTTTCCCCTTCAGCCGATCCGCCTGCCACTCCTCGACGCGATGCGCGCTGTTGAGAAGGATTTCATCGGCGCCCGTCCGCTTCAAGACTGCGACGTAGGGCCTGCCATGCACGCGCATCAGCAGCTGCAGCTTGCCGTCACTCGCAATCGCCTCCGGCCGGTCAAGGCCGTCCTGCAGAGCAGCCCAGAATTCCGGCCCAATCTCGGGGTGCTTGATCCTGATCTTCGCAGCATCGGCAACCGAGAGCGCGACCGTTCGGCTGGTCGCCCCCATGCTGGCGGCAAGAGTGTCGGGAAGAACGGCGACCGGCCAGCGGAGCCGACCGGCACCAGCCTGTGCGGGATCGAGCCGCCGCTGATGATCGAAGCCGGCGCCATTGTCGGTGACATAGGTGAAGACAGGATCCTGGCGCATGCGGCGCACCGCCTCTCGCCGCGCCTCGCTGCCCATTCGATCGATCCGCTCGACCAGGCGCCGACCCACCATCTGCTCGCGGGTGCGGCCGGGATTGTGATCCCAACCCGGATCGATACCAGCCGGAACGAGCCGGCTCTCACCGGTGGTGCCGTTCGCCCATGGACGAAGGTTGAGCGGCGGGCGGGTCAGCTGAGCGCCGTCGCGCGGCATCGCTCGGGAGCGCACCCGGCATTTGCAGCGCCAACCGTTCGGCGGATAGTGCGTCGCCCACCAGCCGTCATCGACCGGCAACGTCGTGCCGACCCAGGAGAGATGCAGCGGGCGCTTCCGCTCCGACGTCGATGTCAGATATTCGAGATAGGGCAGCACATCTTTGACGCGCTGGATTCGGGCCCAGTCGCCGGCGGCCTCGGCCGAGCGGATGTTGGCATCGTAGATGAGGTTTAGCCGACGGAGCGATCCGAGTTGAACCTTGGCGATCTCGCCGGTGCGCGGATCCGTGACACTCTTCTCGCCCCACCAGCCCTTGGCCTTCAGCAGCGGCACGAGCTCGTCGCGGAACTGGCTGAAGGGAATGCGGTCGACTACGCCCTTGCGGACCGCGGTCCGGATGTCGTCGAGAATGTCAAAGCCGGCCGTCCGTGCCACGGTGAAGCCAAGGGCGTGTTCGCGTGGCGCGACCTCGTCCCAGCGGAAGGAGGGCCGCGACGGGCGCCGGTCGAAATACTCGACAACCGGCTTCGGCGCCGTGGCGAAGAGGTCTTCAATCGCCATTAAAGGCCGAGCCCCACAAATGGCTCAGGACGGCCAAGGACCGCATGGAGGCTCCATCCCCCCGGCCGAGGCGGCGACGGCCGCCCAGCCGTTTGAATACCGTTTCAATTTTCGTCCTGGCTTCGTCACTCAAGGCCAGCATCGCCACGGCCCCGCCCGATCAAGTTCAATGCGCCGATCCTCTCGGCCAAAGCCCCCACCGCAAGCTCGGGCGCCAGGCGCTCCAATGCGGCCTGGAACTCCTCATAGGAGGAAGCGTCGGCTGCGGCGGCTTCGATCATCGCGACGATCGGCGCCATGTCTGGCTCCCAGCCTTCGAGCGCGTCCGTCACGAGGCGATCGACTTCATCCAGCTGTTCGGGATTGTCGGCGGCCAGGCGTGCCGGGCCGCAGCTCGGACAGATGCGCGGATCAAGACGATAGGCTGAGGCCTTGTCGACTGGCACTTGCGGCGGGGCCTTGGCGCCGGCGCCGCCAGCCTTCAGAAGTTTGACGGGCTTCCCGCCTTCCTTGGTCGCCGGCTCCTTCAGGCCGATGACGTCGTAGACCTGGCTCTGCTCGACTTCGAGCCCACGATCGACGAGCTGGACGACAGCATTCGACCAGACCTGAAGATCCTTCCGCTCCGGGATCGGGAAATGGACCTTCGGATAGCGCTTCTGCGGGCCGAAATTCGCATCGACCACCGTCCGGATCATCTGCAGCATCAGCGTGAGCGAGAGATCGCGCGCGTCGGACTTCTTGATGTCGATCCGGACCTTGTCCAGCACTTCCTCGCCGGCTTTCGACGAGCCGACTCCGTCGCCGGGCTTGCCGATGACGAGCTTCGAAACCTGCTCATCGAGGAAGCGGACGTTCGACTCGAACGGCTTGTCGCTGAAGCCCTTCGCCTCAATTAGATCGAGCGTCATTTCCTGCGGCACGATAGCGGCCGCGTCCCTGCCGAGGCTCCTCACGGCAGCCAGCAGCACCTTGCGATCGTCAAGTGACGATCCACGGCCATATTTCCCGAGCCGCATCGGCATGCCGTAAATTTCGAGGAATTGGGCCCAGTCGACCATGCTGAAGCTCTTCAGCATGAACGACCAGGCGCCGACCCGGGCCAGCCCGTTGCGCGCCGGCAGTCCCATTTTCAGCAGTGGAATGTGAACGAGGTATTTGAGCGGCTCCAGCGGTACGCCATCGGCCACGCCCTGAACGCGGAGGTGCAGTTTTTTACGGGTGCGCAGGTCCCACTGGAACAGGCGGCCGTCGCGCCAGACGAAGCGTTTCGGGATCCAAGCCGAGCCGACCTCCCAGACGACCTCGACGACGGAATAGCCCTTCGACAGTCCGTCGACGAGCATGTCCGGCAATGTCTGGAAGGCTGGCGTCTCCACGATCTCGTTGCGCAGGAAGTCGGCGATCTCGACATCGCGCTGCGCTTCCGAAGCCGGCGAGACCTGGACGTCGAGTGACGTTACCGCGTTGCGGCGGGTCTCGATCACATAGCGGTAGTGCGGCTCGCGCTCCTCGATCTCCTCAGCCAGGGTCAGGAAATCATGCATCTCTCCACGACCCGCGTCGCGCAGGGTGCGGGCGAGCCGGCCGGGAAGGAGACCAGGCGCGATTGCGTCGTCGAACGGGTGCTCGATGCCGGTGACGGTCGTCACGGCCCGTTCCTCGGTGAGGACGCTGCTGCTGATCGGGACGCCGTACTGATCGGTGAGCTGGAACTTCGCCATGGTCACCTCACCAGAGTCCGTCGCCGCGGTCGGGCATCATGTTGTCGAAGGCCTCGGTGGTCGGCAGGAGGCCGCTGCCGTAAATCTCAGCCTGGCGCGTGCGGGCGCTTTCGTAGCCGTAGGCTTCGACCGTCATCCGGGTCGCGGAATAGGCGAGTGCCAGGGCAACCGCATAGTCGCCGTGGCGCTTCTCGCCGGTCGAGGATGTGGTGCGGAGATTGGGGATTTGGGCGACGCCGCGGATGATCCTCACCAGGCGCAGATCCCCGACGTGATCGGCGTCGGCCGGCAAGCTGATATTGTCCTGCTCGAACGCATCCTTCAGAGGCGGCATCTCCGTCCGATACCATTCGGTCGATAGCTTCACCTCGACGAAGGACGGTCCAAATTTGAGCATGGCGCTTTCCGCCATCTGCGCGCCTAGGCCTGTCGCGTCCGTGCAGCCGCCGATCAGGCGCGGCAACTGTTCCAACATCGCGTTGCGAATCTGCTCCTGGTGTACGAAGGGCACGCGGTGCAGCTCGACGACGAAAGGGACGATGCGCCGCAACGTGCGCCCGATCTGGATCGGCAACATGACCGAGGCGTCACGATGACGGGCGACGTCATGGCCGAAAGCACTCATCAATGCCGGGTCGACCGTCTCCGCCATGACTGGCATCAACATGTCTTCGATCCAAGCCTGGATCTCAGCGTTGCGGAACGGTTCGGGTCGGAACACGAAGTCGGCCGGCAGTGACAGACGCAACACGCGCGCCTGGCCGGGAGGCGGCTTCACCATGCGCGCCTCGATCAACGCGCTGGTCAACCAAGCGCCGGAGCCCTGGGCCGGGATGCAATAGAGCTCCTCGTCGGCGCCATCTCCGTATTTGTTGATCAGTTCTTCGCGCCAGACCGCTTCCTTGTCCGCCGTCCATTCGCCGTGCTTGTGAGCGTTCATCAGGCAGATGCGCTCGAACAATCCGTCCTTCAGCGCATCGTCCAGGTCAAAGCGGATAAGGCCGTACCGCAGACGGCCGGCGCGGATATCGGTGATCAGCTGGTTGAACGGATTATCGACGCCGTTATGCGTCGAGATGATCAGCACCTTGCCGCCCCAGATCAGGAAGGCCATGGCCGCCTTGATCAGCTCACCGAGATTGTCGACGAAGGCGGCCTCATCGAGGATGGCGAAGCCCTGGCGGCCGCGCAGCGAGCGCGGTTTCGATGACAGCGCGACGATCGAGTAGCCCGAGGCGAAGTCGATCTTCAGCGCCTTGATGCCGTTTTCGGATCCGTCATCAAAGATGATTTCACCGGTACCGGTTATCGCCTTGTCGTAGAGCTTGGCCCACATGCCGGCGGCGTCGATGAACTCCTTCGCCATGTCATGGGACGTGCCCATGTAGAGCGTGTCCATGCCGCCATTCGACCGCGGCGAGGCAGAGCGCAGCACGGCATCGGCCGCCGCCCCCCAAGTGGCGCCGGTGCGGCGAGACTTCTCCACCACGACGACGTCGTGGACTTCGCACTGGCGCGCGATCTCGCTCTGGTAGGCGAGCAGGATCGACGTGCTGTTCCAATGCACGTCAGTCGCGCGGCCTTGCTCGGTCCGAATCCGGACCCAATCGTCGCGGCTCGGCCTGGCCTCGACGTCCGCGACAGCGGCCGTGATTGCCATGGTGGCCGCGACCGCGGCAGTCGCTCCCTTCCGGAGCGCTCGCCCGGCAGCCTTCAGAATGTCGACGTCAGCCATTGCGAACCCCGAACAGCTCGCGTCTGAAGGCCTCCTTCGCCTCGGGCGACAGGCCCTTGAACGCGCCGACCTTCTCGATCGCCGCATCCGCCTTCTTCGTAAAATCGCGCTCAATCATCTTGCGGGTATCGGCGCTGATCTTCTTCGCGCGCTCGGCTCCGGACAGGGCGGCCGCGAGGTTCGCCATCATCTCGGCTGTCAGTGGATTGGCCTTCAGATTGCCGGCGTTCTCCAGCATCTCGAAGATCATCGCCTTGATGGTCTCGGAGACCATCAGCGTCAGATCCTCGTCACCGCCGTCCTCAAACTTGGTCGCCAGCGCCGAGGCCATCTCGCGGACTTCGCCGAGGCGGTGCGCCATGCGGGCGGTTCTCACCGCGGCCCGGTTGAAGGCCGAGGGCGAGATCGGCGCGATGCCCTTCAACTTCAGGCGCAGGTTCAGCGCTTCGCGAATATCGTCCTGCGTCTGCTTGCGGCCGCGCAGTTCGGCAAAGGCCCAGGCGATATCCTCCTCGGCCTCGATCGGCAGCAGGTCGAGAGAGGACAGCCGCCCGCGCTTCACCGTCGCCATGTCAGGCCTCCGGACGCGACGGGCGCTTCACGCCCTCGATCACGAGGCGGCGCGCGACATGATCGGCCCCCTTCGTGGTGAGCTGTGCCACGCGGACGGTACCGGCCTCGACCAGCGCGACCGCGCTCATGTCGCGCAGCCAGTTGAGCTCGTCATGGACCCAGTCCCGGCTCTTGCTGATGCCGAAGGTCTCCAGCGCCAGGCGAAGCAACTCGGAGTTCAGCCGACCGTCAGGCTGCTCCTCGAGCGTGCGCAAGATGATGAGGCGCGCTTCCTCGCGCATGAGACGATCGAAGCTCATGCTGCTCGCGCTCCCTGATCCATCATGAAGTCCTGCATGCGGGTTGCCATGGACGCGACAGGCTTCAGCCGCTCGTCCATCGTCTCTAGGCGACCTTCGAGACGGCTGATCGCCATCTCCATGCGATGCGCGGTGTCCTTGTCAGGAAGGTGCTTGATCTCGGATTCGATCCGAAACACCCGATCCTCTAGCGCCTCGATCTTCTCGCCCTGCGTTTTCAGGCGGCCGTCGCGCTCGCCGAGCGCTGAGGCATGGGCCTCGCGCGTCACGAACTTCGTCGAGAGCAACATCGTCGCCAGCGAGCCGACGAGCGCGAGCCCCCCGCCATAGGTCTGCACGAAGGTGAGCAGGCTGAATTCGTTCAAAGCGCAGCTCCATCGACGGCGGCGACAGCCGCAGCGCGGCGGGGTTCACAGGCGACCAGGTTGGAACGGTCGCGGTTCCAGAGCGGCACCAGCTCGGCCTGGGTGATGTCGCGATCGGGGATCGCAACCGGATCCGCGCAACGCTGACGCGCGGAAGCCGGCAAGACGGGACGGGCGAACTCGACCTTCACGGTCGGATCAGCGGGCGCCGTTGAGCAGCCGGACGCGATCGCGCCCAAGCCCACAACGATCGCCATTAGGAAGGGCGGCATTCCGGAGCTCCAGATCCTTCAACGCGGTTTCAAGGCGGGTTTCGGTGGCGCGGATCTCGACCTCGGAGCGGGCGGCGGCAAACGCCTGTTCGGCTCGCGCCCGTTCGATGGCGACGTTCGCGGTCGCGATCTCCGCCCGCCAATGGGCATCGCGCTCAGTACGGGCGGACGCCGCGGCCTGGTCGACGATGCGCTCAAGGGCTGCAGCTGCGCGCCAAGCGCCGAGGCCAGCGAGCGCGGCAAGCCCGACCACCAGCAAAACAGTGGCGGCGGCGCGGCTAAGACCCGTCTTGGCGAGCAGGGCAGCGAACATCAGCCGGCCTCGCTGCGCGGCGCGCGCGGGGCCGGGGATGGCCTGGCGCCGGCACTGAGTTGCGAGCGCAGATCGAAATGGCCGACGCCCTGATAGACGCCGATGACCGAGGCGATCAGGATCACCATGGTCGGCGCGATCGCGCGGGCCATGTCGACGCCGTCCCAAATCGACCAGAACACCGCGAGCCATGCCGGCAACACCGTGCCAATGACCGTCAGGCGGCTGAAGCTGCGCTTTGGCTTGGTGAGTTCGAGCGGCTCGGACATGGCTCAGAACCCGAGAGAGCGGGCAGGAGACAAGAGGGCAGCCGCCAACACGATGCCGAAGAACAAGGCTGCCCAGAGCCATAGTGGCAGCGTGCCAGGCCGACGCCGCGCAGCCCTGCGCGCCTCCAGCTCCAACCTGATGTCGTGCGCGTTCTGCTGGTACTGGTTCAGAAAGCGGCGTCGTTTCATCTCGCCCACCGCTCAGCTCTCCCGCACGGGCGCGGGCTTGGCGCCTATCGGCGGCAGCCGATAGGGCTTGTCCCACGGCGCTGCAGGTTTGGGGCGGTCCTTCGGCCAGAAATAGCCCACGAACTCGGCCCTGCGAAAAGCCGAGAAGTTGACGCTGTCGTTCTGGTTGCCCCCGAGCAGGTAGATAAAAGAAGTGTCCTCGCCGACATAGAAGCCGACATGGCCGGAGGCCCGGCCGCGGTTCGAGGATTTGACGGCGATGCAGCCGAGCATCGGTGCCACCAGCTTCTCAAAACCGGCATGCTTCACATAGGAGCGCGCCATGGCGCTGCCCGAGCCGGGCGTTCCTGACTTCTCCAGCATCGCGTTGACGAAGATGGCGCACCACGGCACTGCGCCGTCATCACCGCCGAACGGCGTCTTGCCGACGTTGCGATAATCGAGAATGCGGGGATTGGATCGCGCGCCGGCAACCTCGGACACGCCCAGCTCGGCGAGCGCGGAATTCAGCCACCGGGGCTTTTCCGGGTCTGCGAGATAAGCGTAGCGGGCGGGGAGCATTTGTCGCCTCCAGGAAGGCGACCGGCTTGACGAAACGGGCCGGGCGCGGGAATGATTGAACGTTCCCCGACAATCCCGATATTCGGCCGCCCAGCGGCCCCGGACGCGTGTCCGGACTAGCCGGAGGCGCCATGTCCACCTGGGAAGAACTTATCCAGAATGATCCCTATCTAAAGCGCATGGTCGGCATCATCTCGAAAGTGGGAGCCGAGAGCGAACGCGGAATGACTATTCTCGTAGCTGCCGAACTGGACCGCGCACTCGAATTGGTTCTCAAGGCATATCTCGTACCTGGCAAAGCGCGTGACGAGCTCTTCTTGGGTGTGTCGCCACCCCTCGGCACATTTTCCACTAAGATCAATGTAGCCCGAGCACTCGATCTTATCGGCGCCGACAATTACGAAGCGCTGCACCTTATCCGAAAGATCAGAAACGAGTTTGCGCACAATCCAGACGCAAGCTTCGGCGACGCGCGCGTCAAAGCATGGACAGAGAAACTACCCGACCATGCCCCTATTAGCGCGCCGAAGGAACGCTTCGAACTCTGCGGTTCCCAGTTAATCACCGAGCTGGAGATCGAAACGGTCGATGCTGCAAATGGGCGCGTGTACGAAGAATCTTACAACACCTTCTACCGTCGCGGTGCAGGCCCCGACTTCGTTACCTTTGCTTCGAAGGAGGAGGCCGCCGAGGCCTACCGCGACAAGAAAGGGCGGCGTGGGCAGCCCGCTATCTAATCAGAATAAGTTGCCTTGTTCGCCATCGTCTCGCTGGCTGGCGCGAAAGCGCCTGACAGTACGGGTCGTGACGCCGGCGGCTGATGCAATCTCATTCGCGCTCGCCCCACGCGCGGCCGCTTCAGCCATCGAGCGGGCACGGCGCCGACGCTCGGCAAGATAGGAGCCGGCTGGGCCCAGGGGGATGACCAGCTTCTGGCGCGAACGTCCGGAGCAGAAATGATCGCTGAGGGCCTGCGCTTTCCCTATCCCAACTGCTTGCACAAGCCAGTTCTCCGGGCGCAAGCGGGCGACCACGAAGACCTCCTGGCCGCCCTTGGCCGATGCAATCGCCAATGCCGCCTCAATGCCGGCGACACCGGCGATCTCGGCCAGCAACGGCGGCAGGTCGGGCCAACCGGGACGGGTCACCTGCGCCCTCCCGGCCGGCGATGGCGCATCGGCATGTGCTCGTCGAGCACGGTGACGACGACATCACCCTGGATCACGAACTTCATCCCATCCGCCACGATGACATAGTCGCCGATGCCGATGCGCTCAGCCGAGCGCCGGCCGCGATCGAGCGCCGCCGCGAGAACAGTGCGGAGCTGCTCGATATCGAGCGCGCCGGAGCGCTCCAGGAATCGAACCAGGGCGTGATCGGAGATCCGGATCATGGCGCCTCGCTCGTGTTGTCTGGACGATCGATCCAGCGCTTTAACTGCTCAATGACGGAGCGTGCAGTCGCCGGCTTCAGGAACTCCGGCGCCGAGACCTTGAACTGGCGTTGAACCCAGGCGCGCAGGCTCTCGCTGCTCGGCGAGGCGATGCGGCCGGCGCCATGCAGAGCTTTCCAGAGCGCATAGATCTTGCGGACGTCGGCACGCTCGGCCGGCGGCCTGGTCGAGGCCTTCGGCTGCCAGCCCAGGCGCTTCATCTCGGCGATGACGGCGTCGGCCGCGTTGTCGGAGAGATCGCGGGCGCTGGTCACCTTGCCGACACGCTGCAGCAGCGCGCGGTATTCCGCCTCGGCCAGGCCGAGATCCTTCTTGGCGATGTGGATCTTCGCGAGCATGGCGGGGTGGCTCATCGTGTCCCTCTCGCGATGGCGACGCGGATTTCCAGCATCCGGCGCGTGAGCTGCTTCAAACGGGTTTCAATGATCGTGGAACGACGCGGCCTCAGACTCGCGATGACCTCGATCAAGCGCTTCCGCTCCGCCTCGAGCTCGGCCAACTCGCCGCGCGCCAGCAGCGCCATTAGCGGTGCGGCGTCGGACGGTGCGGGCCGGAGTGAGACGAAGCGAGGCATCAGACACGCCACCAGATCCAGGCGGCGGCTACCGTCAGCGCACCGGCGACGCCCGAGACGAAGTAGAGCACCGGCCGCAGCAACCTGCCGGCGCGCGCAATGGCTGGCTCGGTGCGGCGCGAGCTGTGCCCGCCGGCCACGATCGTCAGCCCGTCGCGCTCGCTGCCGACGAGGCGAAAGCCGAGGATGGAGAGGGCCAGCGCCGCCTCGAATTCGGCCATGCGGACGGCGGCGCCGGACAGGCCGTGCGGCCATGCGCCTTTCGAGATCTCGGCGAAACCAACAGGGCGCGGATGCTGATCAAACAGCACCTCAAGCAAGTCGACCGTGCACCAGAGCAGCGGTGTGCTTTGCCACTCCCCGCCAGCATGCTTGCGCTCGAGACACCCGCGCCCCTTGTCGAGGCGCAAGCTGTCGCCACCGATCGAGAGCGAGAGAACCGGCGCCGGAGACCGTCTGGATTGCGCCATCGCCGTCTCGGTCATGCCTGCACCTGTCGATCGAGAAATTCCGTCACGGCCTGCGCCACGAGCTGCTCGCGGCTTCGCCCCGTGCGATGCGCGAGGAACGACAGGCCAGCCTCGATGGGCCTGGGGAGCCCCTCCGCCAAGGCGAGGGAGCGGGAGCGACCGGGAAGCTGGCGCAAATGCCCGCGCTCGATCAGCGCATGGACGACGCGGTGAGCCCCGCTGCGGGACCGCATGTCCAGCTCCTCAGCGATCTCGGCAAAGCTGGGCGAAACGCCGCGATCGCGGATCCGCGCGGTGATGAAGGCAAGCACGTCGACCTGGATCCTGGTGAGGCCCATCATCGCGCCGGCTCCCAGCATTTCATGACCGCGTAGCTGCTGCTCGCTTCCGCGATCAGCCCGCACTTCTGCAGGCGGCGACAGGAGCGGAGCACCGCCGATGTTTCGAGGCCGGGCCAGAAGCCGCAGTCCCAGTGGTCATCCTTCCATGACAGCATGTTGCGGATCACGTAGGTCGCCTGACCGGGGCTCCGGGTGATGGCCTTGAGCACACTGTGGTCGAGCTGGGTGAGCTGGTTCACGGCGCCGACTCCCAGCGGATCAGCACGCCCTGGAAGGCCAGGTCGTGGCCGGCAGCCTCGGGGTGAGCGGCCTGCCAGAACGCCTGCAGGTCGGCCCAGTGGAGGAAGCCGTCCTGGCGCGCGAAATCATCGAGCATCGTCGTGATGCCGAAGGCCTCGCCGGTGTCGGTGAAGCGGACGTAGCCGAGAGCAGCAACAAAGAGCTCGATTGGCCGCACCTCGGTGCAGACCTGGTCTGCGATGATCTTCCGGCAGCTCTTGGTCCGCATGCCCTGATAGAGCTGCAGCAGCTCGCCTGGGCGGGCATGGCGCTTGCGCGGTGCGCGAATCGTCTGGCGTTTGACGATGCCAGTGGCCGGATGGCCCGTGGCGATCGGCTCAGCAAAGCGACGGTTGAAGGAGTAGGCAACCATCAGGACTGCCCTTCCTCGATTAGGTCGCAGTCGCCGGCCGGCACCAGGAAGACCAGGCCGTCATCGGTGCGGATACGCAGATGCGAGGCCGAGGAAGGGCCGACAACGCGAGCTAAGAAGCGCAGCTCGCCCTGCTGCCAGTCGAAGGTGCGAACCTCGACCAGCGCCTCCTTCGGAAAATCCTCGGGCGCCTTTGCCAAGCGGTCGAAGGCGTCCATGCCGGGCGCGGCGTAAGGGTCGCTCTGATCAATCGGCTTCAGCTTGCTGAGGGCCATGTCAGTGGCCCTCCATGCCGCCGTCCTTCTCGAGCTGCTGGCGCTCGAGATAGTCGGTGACTTCCAGGTCAGTCATCAGCCGCCAGACGGCCGCGGGATCGCCCGCCGTCAGAGTGCGCCGGGTGGCCTCGACGAAGTAGGCGAAGTCGGTCAGCGGCGCGCGGCAGTGCCTGGCGTTGACCTCGGCCTCAATGCCGGTGCTCTCTTCGACGAAGAACAGCGTGAACGTAGCCCGGATGCCGTCCTCATAGGTGTCAGTCGTAGCCATCGTCGCCTCACGCGGCCGCAAGGTCGATGGGGACGGCCACGAACTTTCCTTGCGGGTTCGATCGGCGATAGAAGCGGACGTATTCCTTCGTGCCGGTCACGCGGATGGCGTCCCGGATCGCGTCCATGCCGCGCTTCCAGCGCTCGTCGGCGATGTCCATGCGCAGCAGGGAAAATAGCTCGGCCTTGTTGATCTGGCCGGCCTTCTCGACATTGAAGGCCTGGGTGACGATGGCGCGGATCTCGGGCCGGCTCTCCGCGCCCCATTCGACCAGGCATTCGTCGATCAGCTTCTTGGCCTCCTGCAGCTGCGGACCGAACTCGATCAGGTCTGCGATCTGCACCTGGACCTTCATCAGACCGTCGTAGCTCTGGAAGGTCACGTTGCCCTTCTCGCCACCGGCGCGGGCGCCATACTCCTGCTCCAGAAGCGACTGGAAGGCGTTGAGGTCGGCGAAGGTATGCGCTTTGAAACGGGCGATCTGCGCCGAAAGGTCGAGCGCGAAAGCGAGCACCTTGCGCACCGTCTCGTCCTCCAGCTTGTCGGCCGCCTTCACCAACTCGGCGGGCATCAGCGCTCCCTTGGCGTTGCGCATATAGGGCTTGCCGTCGATCTCGATTGCACCGGACGGAATGGTGGTGGCGGCAGTCTCAACCGACATGTTCAAGCTCCTTTGAAAGTGGGGATGGCGTGAGGTGATCGTCGTCGCCATGCAGCGCCACGAGAGCCTGCGACATGGCGATGATCTCGTAGGTGCTGACGCGGACGGCCTCGCGCTCGGGCGCAGCCAGAACGCGGCGGGCAACGGCGACCGGATCGAGCATGGCGGCGAAGCGCAGCAGATCGGCCCTCTGCAAAGTGCGCAGCGTCCCCAGCATCGTGTCGAGCGCCAGACGGAATTCGGGAACCTGGGAACGCAACTCCTCGGCGCGCTGCATGCCGCTCGCGACCGTGCCGGGATCGCGGCCACCGGTCAGCCTCCCGATGATCGGCAGGCTCAGCGCGGTCAGCTTGGAGGCCAGCCACCAGGCAGCGAAGCGCGCCTGGGTGAGGTCGGAACCGCGGCGATCCGAGCGCAGCTCCAGCAGCGAGTATCCGGTGGTGGCGGAGACGGCCCCCAGGATCATATCGAAGGTGACGTGGCGGTCGCTCATGCCGCGCTCCCACCATCGCCCTGGCAATCAACCAGGGGCTGCCGGGGGGCCGGAGCCTTCGGGAAGGTCACCACATTGCTGTCGCCAATCTGCACCGCCAGCTCGACAAGGCGAGTCTGGCGCGGAACCGTGGCCGGCTCGACTTCGTCGATCGGCGCCAGGACGAAGGGGCCGAGATCGAGCGCCACGGCTTCCAGCTGCTCGGCGTCACGGGCGCGGGCTTCGAGAGCGTCAGCCTTCTCCGCCATCAAGGTGAAGGCGGTGATCATGTTGCGGACGGCATCAATCGTCGGCCGCTGATGTGCGTTCTGGTAAGTGCGGAAGAGGTCGCGGAACTCGCGCAGTTCGGCCGAGAGAGGCTTGGTCTTCGGCATAATTCAGCGTCCTCCAGGAACCTTCAGGCCGGGGTTCAACCGGCGCAGATGGGCGATGACTTCGGCGCTATCGAGCGAGCAAAAGATGGCCAGGCTGATGAGGCCGAGACCGGCACCGACAACCGCGAGGATGGTGGCGGCCGGCGCTTCAGCCACGTTCGAGACGAGGCAGCCAGCGACGAATGGCGCCGCGACGCTGAAACCCGCCGCGATGATCTTGGCGAAAGACGAAAACATCAGACGGCATCCTTCTGCTGGCGGTTGGGGCACACCCGACAAGCGTGAAAGAGCCGGGCGCTGGTCGAATTCGTGGGGTTGAAGGGTCGTGCCTGGTTGCGCAGGCACTGATCCCGGCGCAGCTCGCCAAGTTCGGGGCAGTCGACGGTCTCGCCCATCAGCAGGCCGCGGATCGTGGCGAAAACCTTGTCGACATCGCCCGGGTACTTCTTCGCCAGCACATGGCTGATGACGGCGTCGGAGTAGCCAAGGCGGCGCGCGACGGCGCGGGAGGTGTGTGCCTTGCAGGCCTGGGCGAGCGCCAGCACCTCGCCGGGCATCTTGTCGCCCCAAGCCTCGCGAGCGCGCGCGATCTGATCGGGTTTGCCGGCGTTCATGCCGCCCTCCCGAGCGTCAGACGGGTGTTAAGGTTAACTACCCGCATCACGTTGAGATCGAAGCAGGCTTGCTCGGGCCGCATCACGATCGGCGCGCGCGGGCCGGTGTTGCGGACCAGGCGGTAGATCAGCGTCTGCTTGCGTTCCGGAGCGCTGCCAGCAATCGCGAGGTAGCCGGCACGCAGCAGGTCGGCGATGTAGCCGGAGGCCGTCTCGCGGGCGATGACGAGCGTATCGGTGGACGCCGCCTCGGCGAGCTCGGACGCCCGGAACTGGCCGAGCGAACGCATGGCCATCCAGAGCACCTGCTGACGCTGGCCGAGGCTGCTGTCTCCGCGACGCAGCGGCGGCGCCTCGCCATCATTGATGATGCGGTAGCGATGCGTCGTGGTCGCGCCGCGTTGGTCGCTACCGCTGACGCGAACCACCTTCTCCGCGATCAGGAAGGCGAGGTAGTTCTCAATCGTCTTGCGGTGACCGACGCCGGCGATATCGACGACAGCACGCGACGTGAAGTCGCCATAATGGGCCTGCAGCCCGGTCATGATCCGCCAATAGGAGAGCCGGCCGGCCTCGGGGTTAGGCAACGTCGAGGCCATCAGCCGAACCTCCGGACCCGTGGCGGGTGCTTGCCGTTGATGAAGTCAGGCAAATCCCCGCCGGACTTCAGCTCAGACAGGCCGCGGGCCGCCATGAAGGGCTTGCAGACATTGTTGAGGTTCGAGACGACGAGGCGAGCACGCCCCTCCGAGGCACGGCGGATGACCTCCAGCACCTGATCGTCGATGACGATGCCAGAGCGCTCCGCCAGCTTGCGGCAGTCTTCGATATCGACCGGCTGGGCCGGCTCCCAGTGAATGACGCGGCCGTAGACGTTCTCGAAGCGCTCCAGCTTGCCCGGCAAGGCCTCTTCGCCGATCAAGATGAAGGCGGCACGCGATTTGTCGGCGATCTCCCGCAGGTTCCTGATCAGGTTGCGCTCGACGAGCTTGTCGGCCTCGTCGATGAAGACCG
Organism: Allobosea sp. 2KB_26; assembly: GCF_052115715.1. Lineage (NCBI taxonomy): Bacteria > Pseudomonadati > Pseudomonadota > Alphaproteobacteria > Hyphomicrobiales > Alloboseaceae > Allobosea > Allobosea sp. 2KB_26. The sequence goes on along the minus strand of NZ_JBFRHE010000001.1, from coordinate 1,102,851 downwards.
GGGGCTGATCCGGCATCGAGAGCAGCTCGATCGCCTGGCGCGTCATCTCCGAGAGCGTGCCTTTCGGCTTCAGCACGCCGAGCTCGAAGAGCAGGTTCGCGACCAGGTCCTTCTTGGTCCAGCTCTCGCCGATTTCGAGGTGGGGACCGCCCGTCTTGATATGTGCGAAGCGGGTTGCCTCGGTCTTGCCGTACCCGGAATAGCCGTAGAAGCAGCCGAGATTGTCATCGTCGGGGCTGCGATCGCGCATGAGCTGGACGAGCCCCATCATCGCGACGACGTTCTTCAACAGTGCCGGCGGGCGGCGACCTATTGGAACGTCCTGTTTGATATCCGTGTGTGCGTTCATGATTCCATCCTGACGATTTGGGCGCCCCTGCTTTGCGGGGCCATTTTTGGCTCGGCTCACCGCAACGCCGCTTCGCCGAATTCCTGGAAGAGAGGGTCGAGAGACTTCTTGGCCGGGTGGTTTGCGAAGCTGCCGTAGAAGGCCGCTTCGTCCGGCGTGATCGGCTGGCCCGCCTCGAGGCGGCCATGCAGATCGAGCCATTTCCGGTAGAGCTGCTGCGGCGTCTCCTGCTGGCGCAGACGACGAACGTTCGAGGGTGGTGCCGAGGGGGCGGCCCGCTCGGCTTCCAGCTCCGCCATGATCCGGTTTTCCGCCTCGGAGAGCGGGCGGGCCTTCGGCGCGTCGCCTCGGCGCATGGCGGCGATCTCGGCACCCGTTTCGAGAGCCGGCGTGGAATGGGCTTCGGAGCGCGGCGGGAAGGCGACGAGGTTGCCGGCGCGCTTGTCGGCCAGCGTGAAGCGGGCATCCATCACGGTGCGGGAGGTGATCTTGCGGCGCTCGGCCTTGATCTCGGCTGTCCGCTCCGTGATGAGGCGCTTCTGCGCGGCCTTGACCTCGTGCAGCAGCTCGACCGGATCGACGCCCGCCAGTTCCGGGCATGTCGCCTTGGCGCGGACCGTCACTTGGTCTTCGCCCAGGCACCAGATGACGCCCTTGTCGGTGGGGTCTAGGCGGACGAACACGCGCTCCCCGACGATCAGGCCTGGTGCGAGATAGTGGTAACCGTCGACGCGGACGCCCTTCTTGCCGACGATGCGATAGCCGTCGCTATCGGGAGCCTGCATCAGAAGCGATGCGAGCGCCTGCTCGTCGACGCGGCGCACCGTGCCCGTCCACGATGCCGCCCGTGCGAAGGGCGACATTTCGATCGTTCCGTGATGCCGCTGGCCGTAAAGCTCGGTCGCCCAGCGATCGGAAAAGGCTTGCAGCTCGCCGCCAGTCAGTTCGACGGCGAAGGCCTTGTCATCATCGGTGCCAAGGCGGGCGGCGAAGGCCTTACGGGCTTCAATCACCTTTCTATCGGCGACGCTGTGGCCGATGAAGCCCGGCAGGGTACGCACGAAATCGGTCTGGAAGGTGCGAACCGATCGCTCGATGATGCCCTTCTGCCAGGGGGAAAAAGCCTGCGAGGTAATCGCCTCGATGCCGAGATGGCTCAGCAGACGCTTTGTCGCCTTCGCCACGAAATCACTGCCGTTGTCGGTCTTCACCGCCTCGGGTACGCCCCAAGCGACAATGGCCTTGCGCATGAGCAGCTGGACGGCCTCGGAGCGTGGCGTCTTCGAGACGTAGAGGACGAGCCGGCGCGACCACACGTCGATGCAAAGATAGATGGCGTGCCGGCCATCGACGCAGAGGGCATCAACAGGCGATGCGTCGATCTGCCAGAGCTCATTCAGGCGGGTCGCGTGATCGTGCGACCCGGCAATCCGAGTGCGGGACACGAAGGCGTCGGGGTTCGTCAGCGCCAGAAGTTCGGTCTGGTGCGCCGATTTCCAGCGCTTCAAGGTGATTTCAAGCGCGCGCTGGCCCGGCAGCGGGATTGGCTCGCCGTCGACATCGACATGGGAGCCGAACTCGGCCTGCAACGCCTCATGGATCTGGCGGGCGGTGTAGAGCGGGTTATGCGCCACCAGGGCGAGCGTGTAGGCTTTCACCCTGCCATCGGCGCCGGCCTCCAAGGCTCCCCGACCGCGCCGCGCCGCGCCCCGATCGACCGCCAAGCGGCCGGTTTCGCCGTTGTCGCTGGCCGAGAGCCAGCGCAGCACTGAGCGTGTCGAAAGCCGCTGGATGACCTCACGCACCCACTCGGGCACGTCGGCACGCCCGGTGTTGTAGAGATCGACGAAATAGCTGACGGCCAGCGTCTGCTTCAGCTCGGCAGCGCGCTGGAACTCGCGCAGGGCACCGAGCACGGCGATGCGGGCATCAAGAGCGCGGCCGGCCTCATTCGTGGTGCCGGGCGCCGGATCTGGCGCCGCCTGGACTTCGCGAGCCACCGCCTCAGAGAGGGCGGCGCCGCCATTCGCCCGGTAATGGGCGACGCGGGCGCCAACCGGCAGCAAACGGACATGATACTCCACGCCTCCACCGCGACCTGCGCGCGGCCGGCAGAGCGCCGAGTAGCGCGCCCAGTCTTCTCGCTCAGCGAGCATCTGCACACCACGGGCCGTTGCCGGCATATCGGGTAGGCCTAGCTCAGCGATTTCGGAGGAGGTCAGCCAGTGCTTCACGCGGCAGCTCCAGCATCGGCTGCCATCAACCTGCGCCCGGCGTCAGTCCAACTGAGGTGGCTGTCTTTGAAGGGCTCAACCCCGCCTGCCCCGTCGCACCGGCGGAGATACCCAGCCGCGATCATTCGCTTGAAGAATGGGTGCTTGGGGGCGATGGGCTGCCAGGCGCCCCCGGCGGAATATCGCCAGAGATCGTACAGCAGACCCATCTCGGAAGCGGTCAACTCGTTGCTCATTCCGCACCGCCCTTCCTGGCCTTGGCCGGCTTGGCCGGCGGCTCCAGCGCGGCGAGGCGGGCCTGCGCCATGGAGATCAGCGCCTGCAGATCCTGTCGCGACATGCGCTGAAGCATCGGCTCGATACGGGCGAGCGGGCGATCCGCCTCGCGCACCGCGCCACCAGCAGGAACGAGGCCGGCCGAGACACGGGCCTTGGAGACATTGGCGGCCCGGCCTTCGGCGACCTCTTGCGCGACTTTGACCTGGTCGGTCGGGTCGAGCGCCGCGAGTGCCTGGAGCTGGGATTGGTTCTCGGCCAGAGCCGTGCCGCGGATAAGCGTGACAGCATCCGGGTTGAGCTTCCCGGCCAGCTCACGCGCGCGGTCGATCGAGCGGATTGAAAGGCCCGTGCGGCGGGCGGCCTCCTTGGAGAAGGCTGACCAGTTCGCCAAGTTGGCGAACTGATTTTTTTCGCGCCACTTCTTGCTCTTGCGGTCGCCTCCGTTGCGGGCATCCGCACTCTCGGCCTCGTGGATTTCGGCCAGCTTACCGATGAAGACATTGCGATCGAGGATCGTAAGTTCGGCGCGAATGAGGTTTGCGTGGATTTCGTGCTTGCGCCGCTCTTCCGCCGTCTGCCGTCGGACGATGACCTTAACAGTGCCCCAGCCGAGAAGCTTTGCCGCTTCCAACCTGTGTTCACCATCGACGAGGATCAGCCCATTGGCCCCTTCGCCATCCCGCAGCGACACCGCGAGCGGCTGATGCTGCCCGGTTTCCGCCATTGAGGCGGCGATCGCCTCGACGAGAGATCGATCGACGAGGCGGAGGCGATCCTCAACGACGATCGAGTCGATCCCGACTTCAATGAAGTCTTCAACCAGCGTTGCACCGAGATCCAAGACGTCACGCATCACGCGGCCCTCGCCTGCGAAAGTTCAGCTGCAATGGCGCGACGGCGACGCTCTCTCGGCGAAAGGCGGACTCCCTCGCGATCGTAGAACTGGGGCCAGATTGTCTGGCGCGGCACGCCAACAACGCCGGCGATGATGTCGTGGCAGGCGGGGAAGCACTGACGAACAGCCTTGTTCATCGTGAAAACGCTGAAGCCGCGCTCTCGCGATAGGCGCTGGAGCGTTGTGCCCCGCTTGCGCACAGCTGCGATTATGTCGGCCGGATGCCAGGCCGGAGGGACTCGTTCGGAGTTCAGGTTCATGTTAACCATAGACAAATCTGCTTGTTGTGCCACCGTGAAAATACAGGTTCTTAGACGATCGTCAAGCAAGAACCTGGACGTTCTGGTCAGGTATTTGGCTTGGAGCTACAGGTTTGTGAGCGACGACATGGAGGCCTTCGCGACCCGGCTGAGAGCCGAGGTCAAGCGCGCCGGCGGGCCAAAGGCGTTCGCAGAGCGGGCGGAAATCCCGCTTTCGACGCTGAATACGTATCTTTCGGGCGCGGCCGAGCCCAAGATCATGGCTGTGGTGCGCATTGCGCGAGCGCTTGGGCTCTCTGTTGCGGAACTGCTCAGCAGCGTTTCGAAGGACGGCGACACAGGAAGTCAGACGCCACTTGCAGAATCACAGACTCCGGCAGATTCGGTCGAGATCAGCATGCTGGATCTGGTCGCTTCAGCTGGCCCTGGGTACGAAAACGAGCAACCGGCCGAGCTCAAACGCTTGCCCTTCTCGAAAGCGCTCCTCGCGGCCCTGGGAGTGAAGCCGGAGAATGCGCGGTTCTGGACGGCTCATGGCGACAGCATGCTTCCGACGATTGCGGACGGCGCGATCGTCCTGGTCGACATCTCCGTGAGCCAAGTGAGGGATGACGGCGTCTACATCGTAATCGTCGGCAATCATCTGAGGATCAAACGGGTCGCCAGAGGTTGGGACAATCAGCTGACGCTGATTTCCGACAATCAACGATATCCAACGGAAACGCTTGCGCCGCACGAAGCGGAAGATCTTAGGGTGGGTGGCCAGGTCAAATGGGCGGGGGGAAAGGTATGATCCGTACGGTAGTTGGTTTCTTGGCCCTGGGGCTGTTTGCATGCTCGAGCGCCTCTTCTCAGACGATCGCGCCCGCGAATTTCGATCGTCCATTCAATGCCGCTTCAAAGCGCCTTGGCACCCAGATTTCCTTGGTTGGCGTTGGGTGCAAACCGTCAGAATGCGAATTTGGAGCTGTGCCGGACCTTCGTCTCCTGGTGAACGGTGACTCAAACAACACCAAGGTCGAACAGGTCTCCGCCTATCTTCCGCGCGACGTCACGAACAAGGCCCGTTCGAGGCGCTCTGCTGTCTCGGCGACGGCTGTCGCAACGACGTTGATCGCTGTTTTCAGCCCAAAAGTCCCGGCTAGTAAGCGCGGCGATGCCGTGATCTCTCTTCTAAATGGCGCTGCTGGCCCCTCGCGGCGCGGGGAAGTCGACCTGGATGGCGTGAACTACGTTCTAAGTGCCAGCCAGGCCGACAACCTACGGATCTACGTCACTCCTTGATCAAGCAACCTTCAAATCGGCTGCGCTGAGATCCCAGCGGTCCGGCTCGATCTCGCTCGCATCCTTCATGCCGTCGACCTCGGCCGGCAGCAGGCCGTGTTTGGCTAGAATGACCGCATCCTCCCAGTCGCCGGTCGTCGGGTCCCCGGTGCGCCGAAACGCAACCACGCCCGCCCGGATCGGCTTGTAGCGCTCGAACAGCGCGTTGGCATGGGCCTCATCCCGCGCCGGCATCGGATCATCAGCTGAAATTTTGCCCTCCGCTCCCTTCACAGCGCGATAGGCCTGGACGACGAAATAGGTGAGGTGCCTGACGGTCTCTCGCTGCTGACGGCTCTTACTCATAACGCTCTCCTGACGCCCCGATCTGTCGCCGGGGCTGCCCCTACGAAAGCGCGAAATCTAGAACAGAACAAGAACAAAATTTGACGCACTGCAGCGGCTATGGAATCGGTGGATAAGAGCTGAGAGGGTTCCGATGAGCCGCCGTCCCGGAGAGATCACATCGAAGCAAGTGCTTCGGGCGTACCCGTATCAGGTGCAGATCCTCATCCCTGAGCGTGGCCTCGGGAACGCGCTATCGCGGATGCTCGCCTGGTGCCGTCAGCGCAGCTACAACGAACGGACCGTTCCCGGTTTCGATGCCGGCTGGTGCTATGTCCGTTTCTGCTTTGAGACGATCAGACAGGCCGATGAGTTTGCGATGGACTTCGGTGGCGAACGGATCGACAGGGTTGCTCGCTTGCGCGCATTCAGCACTCAGCTGGCGCTTCAACCCGATTTCAAGCCGGAATTCGCTTCGCAGTTCCGGATTTTGCCGGCACGGGTAGAGGAACCCGCAGACCTTTGAAACTGTTGCCTTTTTTGGAACTGCGAACGGAAGGCGCACCCCTGGCGAGTTTCTTCGCAGTTCGTTCAGTCGAGGTGACGGGATTTCAACGTCTTAGCAGCAAGTACCGTCTCGGGCTTTCTGGCTTTCGGGATTTCCGGCCTGCAAGGCTGCGAACAATCAAATGGCAATGGCCTTTGCGCCACCGCCCGCCTAAGTGCCTGTCCTACCGCGGCTTTCCGCCTGATCCCGCCTATTCCCGGTTAATCCCGGCTAGGACCCGGTGATGCCATGTGATTGTTCGTTTCACATTAATTGTGCGCTAGGAGCAGGAGGCCTGCCCCGAATGGCGCCCTCGGGCGTCACATCACGTATTTGATGGCCACCGGGCGGAATCAACCGGCTGACACATCGTTATGGTGCTGGCTTGGTTCATCCCTTGGGGTGATCAATGCGCCGAAAGCCGGCGTTGAATCTCTTGAACGTCGGCGCTCTGATAGGACCAGCCGAGGCGAGCTTGGTTTCGTCCGTCCCCGGTCAGAGCCGGGCTGGCAGGCGACTGCCGGGCCGGCTCGCCCAGCCGCGATGACAGAGTAAAGCCTGCTGGACGTGTAGCCGCGATCGAGCCCCGCCCGCCTCAATCCCCCGTCATCGTCATCTCAGCGTCCATCGCCTTCATCTTTGGGTTGGCGGCGCAAAAGGCCCTGATCCTGGCAGCGACATCGGCGGGTGCCCTGTCCCTGGCGGCGTGGCCGGCCGCCGGCTTGTGGCCGCCATTCCGCAGATAGGCGGCACAGGTCATGTCAGGATCGGTGATCGCGGCCGCGGCCGGAGAGGCGAGGAGGCAGGCGAAGGCCGCGGCAAGCGCGCGGGAAGCGAGAGGCATGATGGCTGTCCTGAGCGGTCGGGCCATGCGGCCCTTTTGCGCCGCTCCTGCACCGCCCGGCCGTGCGGCGCAACGACGCTGACCGAGGCCCTGATCTGCAGGCAGGGCATTGCAGAGGAGCCAGGGTTTTTCGCGTGAGCCGGCTAACCCAGCGGCATGATCGTCCCGGGATCGTCATCGCCGACGCCGCTCTTGTTGACGCGGCGGTCGACGATCCAGTCGCGCAGCGCCGGCGGCGGGTCGCTCAGCAGCTTTTCGCCGGCGGAGCCGTCGAGCCAGGCGTCGAAATCCCGGGGGTGCAGCATGCAGGGCATGCGGTCATGCAGCGTCGCGATGCCCGCGACGGGGTCGCGCACGATGATCGTGCAGCTGATGATCTCCTGCCCGGTTTCCGGATCCCTCCAGCGTTCCCAAAGCCCGGCGAAGGCAAGCAGCGCGCCATCGGCGGCGCTGATGAAATGCGGGGTCTTGTCGCCCTTCGGGCCGGTCCATTCGAAGAAGCCGCTGGCCGGGATGATGCAGCGTCGGCTCCTGAAGGCCGAGCGGAAGGCCGGTTTCGTCGCGACCGACTCGACGCGGGCATTGAAGGTGGCGCCGGCCTCGTTCGGCCGGCCCTTGTGCCAGGGCGGGATCAATCCCCAGCGCGCCGGGACGAGCTCGCGGCCGAGCGGTGTCCTGACGATGATCCGCACCGTGTCGGTCGGCGCGAGATTGTAATGCGGCTGGAGATTGGCCCGCTCGGTCGGCACCGTCAGCGGCTGGCTGAAGGCGACGATCTCCTCCCAGGTAAAGGCCTGGCTGAATCGTCCGCACATGGCGTCATCCTCCTGACCGGCGGAGAGGCAGGATGATGCCGCGGCGGTGGCGCTGTAAAGCGCGGCGCTGACCCTCCCGGCATGGGGAGGTTCAGCGCGCGTTCAGACCTTCTTGTCGGTGATCACGCCGGTCCGCATCGTGCCGCTGGCTTCCAGCTGCTTCCTGATCTCGTCGCGGATCTTGTCGGCGATCTCGCCCTTGGCCTTGGGATCGAGCTGGTCGAACTGTTCCTTGGTCAGGCCGAACTTGGCGAGCATGGCGGTGTGCATGCGCTCGGCCGGCGTCATCTGGGCGTGCTTGAGGAAATCCGTTTCCGCCGTCTTCTGCGCCGCGGACTTGTCGGCAACCTTGGCAACGGTCTTGAAGGCGTCGGCAAGCGATGTCGCCGGCTGGGACGACGAGATTGAAATCGACATGGCAACCTCCGGGTTGGTTGCACGCGTCACGCAAGGGGCGGGCCAGCAGCGCCGCCGGATAAGTCCTTGTTTTTCAATGATCTATTTGCCGGCTCCGCTGTCGCTGCACGCGAAATTCCGGCAGGCGGGAAGAAACTGCCCGGCAATTCCTTCCCGGACGGTGCGAGGACCCCTCGTATCGAAGTCGGGTGTTCCCGACTTCGATACTTCTGAGAGCTGATCTCGGGCAGGTCCGAGATCAGGGAGAGGGGAAGCGGGGCGTGATGAGTCTGTCTCAGACGCCCTTCAGCTTGGCATTGCACTGGCTGTAATAGCCGCCGCCCTTCTGGATCCATTTCAGGTCGCCATTGCCGCCATTGGCCTTGTTGATGTTGTACTGGTCGTTGCAGGTCTTGAAACGCTGCTTGCCGGCGGTCTCGGAAGCGTATTTCGGGTCGATCTTGGCCGGGAAGACAGCATTTCCCATGGCGGCCGGCATAGCGGCGTGCGGCTTCGCCTGAGCCGGCGCGGCGGCGGGCGCTGCCATCTGCGGCTTCGGCTGGGCGGCGGCTGGGGCAGCAGCCGGCGTTGCGGCGGCCGGCGTGGCGGCGTCGCTGCACTGGCTCTTGCGGAAGTCGTTCCAGGATTGGCCGCCCAGCGTGTTGCCGGTCTTGGCGGCGTTATATTTCGTGCTGCATTCCTTCATCGTCAGGGCCTGGGCCGGTGTCGCGGCCGGCAGGACGAAGCCGCCCGCGAGCGCAAACAGGCCGAGGGCAAGCGCAGTGCTGGTCTTGGTCATGGTCATCGCCTCCTGACGGGGCATGCCCGTCGGCGGAACCTGGGCCGGGCGAGCGCATCCCATCCCGGTCAGGTCTCCGGAAAAGAGGATATTCCTCGTAAAATGAACGGTCCATGAGGGATTTGGTGCTGCCGATCACGGTTCTGAGGTTGGCGGCCCATGCGTCCGATGCGGCCGCACCCGAGACGAGGTCGAACAGGGTGGGAAGGGGGGCCGGCGCTTCGCGCGTTCTCCTGCCAGAAGACAGGGGGGCGCGGCCTGTCGTTCCGCCAACGGGCTTGACCGCGCCGCTTCCGTCTCGTCCATGGGGCCAAACCAGCAGAGGAACCGGAGACGGACATGGCCAGGAAGACGCCGGAGCAACTCACCAAGGAGTTCGAGGGCCGCAAGGCGAAGGGGCTGGCCAAGGGCGGTGCCGCCTATTGGCCCAATGTTCTCGCGAACGCGGTGCTGAAGCTCGCAGCGACCGGCAACGAGATCAGCCTCGCGGCACTGAGCGAGCAACTTTCCAGGGATGCCGAGGCGCAGGACGTCACGTTGAAGGCGGGCGCGGCCGAGGCGATCGCGCGGCTGGGCCAGGCGGTTGCGCGGGCGACGGAGGGTTAAGGCCTCAGCGGTTCCCGCCCGCGAGCCTGCTTGCGTCGGGATGCCGGCGTAGCCGCCACATCGCCCAGCAGCCGGCGGCGGGGCCGAGCGCCAGTACCGAGAACGCCGCCGTCCAGCCGAAGGCCAAGACGAGATGCGGCACCAGGTGAATCGAGACAAGCGTCACCAGAAAGCCGGCGCAGGTCTGTGCCGTGATCATGGTGCCGACCAGCGAGGGCTCGGCGAGCTCGGCAACGCTGGCCGAGAACTGGGCGGAGTCGGCTACGGCCGAGATGCCCCAGAGGCTCGCGACGAGAGCCAGCATGACAGGGGCTGCGGCGAGCCAGCCGATCGCAAGCGCGCAGGCGCCGCTGATCGCCATGGCGCCGATGGTGACCGCAGTGCGACCGAGCCGGTCTGCCAGCCAGCCGCCGAGCCAGGCGCCGAGCGCGCCGGAGGCGACGGCGAAGAAGGTCAGCACCGCGGCGGAGCCGTGCCCGGCCTGCGGGTCGTGTCCGGCGACGGTCTGTTGCAGGAACACGCCGAGCCAGGCCCACATGGCGTAGAGCTCCCACATGTGGCCGCAATAGCCGGCATTGGCGAGACGCAGCGCAGGGTTGCGCCAGGCTTGGGCGAACTGGCCGAGAGCGAGACCGGCGCGTCGGACGAGATGGGGGCCGAGCCCGGCAAACAGGATGAGAAGAGCGCCGCACAGCGTCGAGGCGGCGGCGCCGAGATAGATGCCGCGCCAGCCGATGCCCTCGAAGGCACCGAGCAGATGCGGGCTCGCCGAGCCGATGACGAGGGCGCCGACCAGGAGGCCGATCAGCAGACCGAGGTCCTTGTTCGCCCAGGTCGCGGCAATGCGCATGCCGACCGGGTAAATGCCGGCCATGCACAGGCCCGTCAGGACCCGCAGGGTGATCGTCACGGGGCCGACCGGCGGCAGCAGGGCGAGCGACGCGGTGAGTGCGGCCGCGGCCGCTCCGGAGAGGGCAAAGAGGCGGCGCGGATCGAAGCGGTCGGCCAGGCCGAGCAGGCTGCTTGCGAGCGTGCCGAGGACGAAGCCGGCCTGGACGGAACTGGTGAGCAGCACCTCGCTCAGTGGGTCGAGCGGCTGCTCCCGGCGGATCGCGGCGACGGCCGCGGCAGAAGCGAACCAGGCTGCCATCGCCAGGGTTTCGGCGAGGAGGAGCAGCGCGAGCGAGCGCGCCTTCGTGGCATGCGGGGAAGTGGTCCCGCCGAGAGTTCGGAGCCCAGCCTGCATCGCTCACCGGCCTTCTGCGCCCGAGCGGAACGATCCGCCGGCGCTCTATCGTCTCCTATAGTATACGTATGGCTTCTATAGAAGACGATTCAGGCGTGATGCGTCGTTTTTCGGTTCGAGCCTCTTGAGCGGAGGGGCGAGACGCCGGAAGAGCTTAGGACGCGCTTCGCAAGCAGACCGAGAGTCCATGCGTTCCCAGAGCCAAGACGACCCCAACCAGGCCATCGCCGCCCGCATCCGGATCGAACGGGACACGCGCGGCTGGTCGCTGGCTGATCTTGCCGAACGTTCAGGCGTCTCAAAGGCGATGATCAGCAAGATTGAGCGCGGCGATGCAAGCCCGACGGCAACCGTGCTCGGGCGGCTGTCGGGGGCCTTTGGCCTGTCGCTCTCAGTGCTGTTGGCGCTGGCCGAGCGCTCGGAAGACCGCATCAGCCGTCATGGCCATCAGCCGGTCTGGCAGGACCCGGAAACCGGCTACGTCCGCCGGACGATCTCGCCGCCCTCCGGAGATATTCTCGAGCTGCTGCAGATCTCGCTGCCGCCCGGTGTGCGGGTGCCGTATCCGGCCGCCGCCTTCCTGTTCCAGCGCCAGCAGATCTGGGTTCTGCAGGGCGAGCTCGAATTCCGCGAAGGCGGCGTCACCCACGCCCTGCAGCAGGGCGACTGCCTGCAGCTCGGACCGCCGGCGGATTCGTCCTTCTTCAACCCGGGCGCGGGCGAGAGCGTCTATCTCGTCGCCCTCGTTCGGAGATAGGCCATCTTTCTAGATCATCGAACCGGATATCGTATCCGGTTCGATGATCTAACTTTCTGCGTTTGCATCGGCTTTCCCGAAAACCGCAAAGCACTTTTCGGGCCGATGTTTAGGCTGCCCGGTGCCCGGCCCTGGCTGCGCGCTGCTCCTGCGTGCGGAAGGCTGCGACGAGCTGGTTCAGCCGCTCGATCTGGCTGAGCAGGGTGCGGGCCGAGGCTGCGCTCTGTTCGGCAAGCGCCGCGTTGCTCTGGGTGATCTCGTCCATATGGCTGACGGTCTGGCTCATCTCGTCGATGCCATTGGCCTGTTCGCCGGACGCCACCGCGATCTCGTTGACGGTGCCGGAGACGCGCATCGAGGCATCGACGATCTTTTCCAGGGTGCCGCCGGCGAGGCGGACGAGCCGGACGCCCTCGGCGACCTCGGCATCGGAAGACCCGATCAGCCCGGTGATGTCCTTGGCAGCTTCCGCCGAGCGCTGGGCAAGCGCCCGGACCTCGGCTGCAACGACGGCAAAGCCGCGCCCGGCATCCCCCGCACGCGCCGCTTCGACCGCGGCGTTGAGGGCGAGAAGATTGGTCTGGAAGGCGATGCCGTCGATCACCGTGGTGATCTCCGAGATCTTCTTCGAGGCCTGCTCGATCCGGGTCATGGCATCGATCGCGTCGCTGACGATGGTGCCGCCGGTGCGGGCGACGGCAGCGGCGTCATCGGCCAGCGCAACCGACTCGCGCGAAGACTGCGCCGAGGTCTTGACGGACGCGGCGAGCTCTTCGGTGGTGGCTGCCGTCTGTTCGAGCGCGGCGGCCTGTTCCTCGGTGCGCCGCGACAGGTCGTCGGCGCCGGAGGCGATCTCCTGCGAGGAGGTGGCGATCGAGCCCGACGTCGCCTGGATGGTCGTGACCATCTCGCCGAGCTGTTCCATGGCATGATTGAAATGGCTGCGCAGCAGCGCGTATTCGGGCGGCATCTCCGCATCCATGCGGAAGGTCAAGTCACCTTTGGCGAGCGCGGCCATGCCCTCGCTGACCAGGCTGACGACCCTGTCGCGCTCGTCCGCCTTGGCCTGCTCGACGGCGCGGGCTTCCGCCTCGACCTTGAGGCGGGCGTGCTCGGAGGCTTCGAGATAGACCGAGATGGCATAGTCCATGTCGAGCAGCGTCGCCTTGACGATGGCGGTGATCTCGGCGGCACGCTCCTCGGCGCCTTCGATCTTGCCGCCGAAGCGGCCCTTCGGCCAGCGCGCCTCGAGCACCTTGCCGATCAGATGCTCCAGGAGCAGGGCATAGCCGCCGATATACCAGCGCGGCTCCAGCCCGATCCGGGCGTGGACCTTGCCGACCGTGGTGACGGCGGCGACGTAATCCTCGTCGAGCTGGCCCTTGGCGATACGATCCCAGTAGCCGAGCTGCTTGCTCTTGGCGTGCTCGATATGGGCGTCGCTGCCGAAGAAGGCGCGGGTTTCGGGGAAGGCGCGGACCTGCGCATAGAAGGCGCCGAGCGCATCCGGCAGGGCCTCCAGCAGCGTCTCCTCGACATCGTGGATGCGCCGCAACGCGTCCGGACCGAGCTTCATGAAGTCGCGCCGCCGGGCGAGATCGTCGGATGGTGCCATAGCCGTTTACTCAAGCCTGATGCGCCGAGCCCCCTCGGCACGCAGGCCGAAACTCGGCGATGGCTGGTTAACATCCGAAGAAGATTGCGGCGCTTGCCTGCAGGACGGAGTGTCTGTGGTCCTATGCCGCAGGATTGTCGGTCGCCAGCGGTTCACTGCGGGCCTTCATAGCGCTCGAGAAAGGCTTCGACGGGCAACGTCCGGAAATCGTCGAGTGCGGCGCGCAAGGCTGCATGATCCCAGTCCCACCAGGACAGCGCGATCAGCCGCTCGGCGATGTCTTCGGGAAAACGCCGGCGGATCGGCTTGGCCGGGTTGCCGGCGACGATGGTGTAGGCCGGCACGTCCTTGGTGACGACGGCGCCGCCGGCGACGACCGCGCCCGTGCCGATCGAGCGGCCGGCCAGTACGATCGCGCCATGGCCGATCCAGACATCGTGGCCGATCGTTACCGGTGTGGAGCGGCGCCAGGCGAAGAAGGGCGCGTCGTCCTCGGCATCGTCGAAATAGGCGCTGGCGCGGTAGCTGAAATGCGACTGGCTCGCCCGCTGCATCGGGTGGTTGCCCGGGTTAATGCGCGTCATGGCCGCGATCGAACAGAATTTGCCGATTGTCGTGTAAATGACATTCGAGTCGTTCACGACATAGGAGTAGTCCCCCATCGTCGACTCGACGAAGGAGGTGCGCGCGCCGATTTCGGTGTAGCGCCCGAGCGTCGCCTGCCGCACGTGAGCGGTCGGGTCGATCACAGGTTCAAGTCCGAGTTTCTTGCCCGCCATGTCGTCATCCTCTCAAGATCTGTTGGAACCCTCTGCAGCCATGGCGGCCGCAGAATCGGGAGTTCTCGTGCTGGTGGTTGGCCCGTCCGGAGCGGGTAAGGACACACTGATGGATGCCGCCCGTGCCGCGCTGGCGGGCGATGGCCGCTTCGCCTTTGTGCGCCGCCTGATCACCCGCCAGGCCATGGCTGGCGCCGAGGACCATGACAGCTGCAGCGAGGCTGAGTTCGACGAGGCCGAAGCGCGCGGCGCACTCGCGCTGAGCTGGCGCGCCCATGGCCTCTGCTACGGCATTCCGGCCGCGGCGCTCGCCGGCATCGCGAGCGGACAGGTGGTCATCGCCAATGGCTCGCGCCGGGCCGTTCCCGCGGCCGAGCGTCTCGCCGGCCGGGTGACGGTGGTCAACATCACCGCCCCGAACGAGGTTCTTGCCAGGCGGCTGGCGGCGCGTGGACGCGAAAGCGAGGCCGATATCCGTGCCCGCCTTGCTCGCGAGGTGCCGCTGACGACCGAGCGCGCGCAGCTGGTTTCGATCCAGAACGACCGGACCGTGGCCGAGGCGGCCGGCGAACTCGTCGCCGTGCTGACCGCGCTCAGTCCGCATCGCTGATCAGGCCAGCGAAAAACTGTCGAGCAGACGGAAGCGGCTTGCCCGCGTGTCCTGCTTGAAGAGCGCGATGCGGTCGATCACGGCGGGCTTCGCCGGAACGGCCTGTGCATAGGCATCCCTGAGAGCGAGCTGCACCAAAGCCCCCTGATCCATCGGCAGCGAGCCGGTCAGCGTCATGTGGAAACGGAAGGCGTCGCCGACATAGGGGTAGCCATAGGCTTCGAGATAGGCGCGCTGGGCCGGGGTCAGCGGGTGCTTCAGGCGCCGCGCCATGTCGGGCTCGGCCAGCGGAGCACGGAACGGCTCGAAGGCCTGGACGAGGGCGAAGGCGAAGCGCTGCAGCGCCGGGCTTTCGGCCGAAGGAGTGAGCGCGATGAAGGAGCCAAGCGCCGTCAGGCTCAGGCCGTCGAGCCGGACGCTCTCGAGGCCCGCCGCATAATTATGGGCGAAGGCGCGCAATTGGCCCTCGCTGCGACCGGCGGCCAGTTCGAATGGGGCTTTCAGAGTGGCGTGGAAACCGTAGCGACGTGGCTCTTCGGTCAGGACCGGCCACTGGCTGTGATCGCAGCCGGGCGGCACCAGGGCGGGGACATCCGCACCGGTGACGGCGTCATAGCCCAGCACGGCGCTGCCGAAGCGCCAGAGGGCGCTGTCGGCGGCGGGGGCGTAATAGAGAGCGTAGCGCGGCGTACTCAAAATGCGCGCTCGCCCTTCGACCAGACGGCGGCGATCACGGGCGTCGCACCCAGCGCCTTGAAGCGCACCAGATCGGCGCGCAGGCCGGTCTTGAGATGGCCGCGATCTTTCAGGCCGAGGATGTCGGCGACCTTCCAGGTCACCATGCCCATGGCCTCCGGCAGCGTGATGCCATGTTTGGCATGCAGCTTCAGCACCGCCTGCAGCAGGCTTGCCGGGACGTAATCCGAGGAGAGGCCGTCGAGCAGGCCCTTCTCGGCCAGTTCCGAGACCGAGACGCCGCCGGAATGCGAGCCGCCGCGCACGACGTTCGGTGCGCCGGCGATGGTGGCAAGCCCACGCTGCTTCGCAGCGGCCGCCGCCTCGATCGTGGTGGGGAATTCCGAGATCACGGCGCCCGACGCGACACCGGCCTCGACATGGTCGACCGTGGTGTCGTCATGGGTTGCGATCGGGATGCCACGCGTCCGGAACATCTCGACCACGGCACTCCAGTTGCTCGGCACATTGGCCGTGCCTTCGGACTGGCGGACGGCGACGTCCTCCTCGAACTCGGCCTCGGTCTTGCCGTTGCCGAGCGCATAGGTGCGCAAGTGCTGGATGTCGCGCCACTGGCGCTGGCCGGGCGTGTGGTCCATCAGGGAGACGAGCTGGACGAGATCGTCCTCGCGATAGGGCTCGATGTCGCGCATCAGGTCCGGGCTGGTCAGTTCGCAGCGCATGTGGATGCGGTGGTCGATGCGGAAGACGCCTTCGGCCTTGCCTTCGCGCAGGGCCTTCATCACGTCGGCGAAGATGTCCTTGCGGTAGTCCTTGGCCGAGAAGGGCGTACCGGCGCAGACCGCGTCATAGACGGTGGTGACCCCGGAGGCCGCCATCTGGGCGTCATGAACCAGCGCGGCTGCAAGCCCGTTCGGCCAGAACACCTTGGGCCGGGGCATGAAGTGCTTTTCCATGTTATCGGTATGCATCTCGACGAGGCCGGGCGCGACATAGTCGCCGCCGATATCGATTGCGCCCGGCAGTTGCGACCTGCCCTGGTCGACAGCGGTGATCCCGGTTGCGTCGAAGGCGATCGTGCCGGTGACGACCTCGTTCTCCAGGATCAGTTTGGCATTGGTGAGAACGGTCTGCATCAGGCGGCCTTCCGGAATGCTGTGATGTCGAGATAGCGTGTGGCGACGCGCTCGCGCACCGCCTCGTCATGGAAGATCCCGACGATGGCGGACCCGTTTGCGCGCGCCTCGCCGATCAGGTCAACCACGACGTCGCGATTGGCGGCATCGAGCGAGGCGGTCGGTTCGTCGATCAGCAGGATCGGCGCCGGATCGACGAAGGAACGGGCGATGTTGACGCGCTGCTGCTCGCCGCCGGAGAAGGTGGCGGGCGCGAGATGCCAGAGGCGTTCCGGCAGGTTCAGCCGGGCGAGAATCGCCTTGGCACGCTCGCTGGCCTCATCAGGGGAGACGCCGCGCGCCAGCAGCGGATCGCGGACGATGTCGAGCGCCGAAACGCGCGGGATCACGCGCAGGAACTGCGAGACGAAACCAAGCGTGCGGCGACGGATATCGAGCACCGTGCGCGGCACGGCCGCGACGATGTCGATGGCCCGGCCGGCATGGGTGATGTGGATATGGCCGGAGCTCGGCCGGTAGTTGCCGTAGAGAATGCGCAGCAGGCTCGACTTGCCGGCGCCCGAAGCTCCGGCCAGGACGAGCGCCTCGCCGGCCTCGACGCTGAAATTGACATTGTCGAAGACAGGCAGCCGGACCCCGCCCTGATTGTGCAGGGTAAAGGTCTTGGCGACGTTCTCGACGTGAATCATCGTGGTCATGATCGGGATGCCTTGCGCGGTTCCGGTGACGCGATTGTGACGCTCATACGCTCAGCACGGCCGAGGTGAGCAATTGCGTGTAGGCGTGATGGGGGTCGTCCAGGACCTGATCGGTCAGCCCCTGCTCGACGACGCGGCCGTCCTTCATCACCATCAGCCGGTCGGTGAGCAGGCGCGCGACGGCGAGGTCATGCGTGACGATGATGGCGGCCAGTCCGAGATCACGGACCAGCACGCGCAGCAGATCGAGCAGCCGCGCCTGCACGGAGACGTCGAGGCCACCGGTCGGCTCGTCCATGAAGACGAGTTTCGGCTCGGAGACCAGGACGCGGGCGATCTGCAGGCGCTGCTGCATGCCGCCCGAGAACTGACGGGGACGGTCGTCGATGCGGTTCTCGGCGATCTCGACACGCGTGAGCCAGTCGAGCGCGCGCTCGCGGATCTTGCCGTAATGCCGGTCGCCGCGGTCCATCAGGCGCTCGCCGACATTGCCGCCGGCAGAGACGTCCATGCGCAGGCCGTCGCGCGGGTTCTGGTGCACGATGCCCCAGGCCGTGCGCATCAGGCGGCGGCGATCCTGCTCGGCGACCGAATAGATGTCGAGCGGCTGGCCGGAGCCGCGAAACAGCACTTCGCCCGCGTCCGGTGCGTCGATGCCGGCGAGGCAGCGCAGCAAGGTCGATTTTCCCGAGCCGGATTCGCCGACGATACCGAGCACCTCGCCCGGCCAGAGATCGAAGGAGACATCGGCGCAGCCGATGCGTTCGCCGTAGAAGCGACTGACGCCGGAGACCGAGAGCAGCGGATCGGGATCGATGCCGAGATCCTGCGGGGAGACATGCTGGGTCATGACTTCGACACCTTGTCCTTGGCCTGCTTGTCGTCGACGAGATGGAGCGCCGATGCGTCGGCCAGCATCGCGCCGCGATGACCGTCAGCGCGCCGCGTCTCGCAATGATGGCTGTCGGAGCAGACGAACATGCGCCCGCCGCGATCGTCTGTGATGACTTCGTCGAGATAGGAATCGGTCGCGCCGCAGAGCCCGCAGGGCTCGTTCCAGCTCTGGATGCGGAAGGGATGGTCCTCGAAGTCGAGGCTGCGCACGCTGGTATGGGGTGGCACCGCATAGATGCGCTTCTCGCGGCCGGCTCCGAAGAGCTGGAGCGAGGGCGACATATGCATCTTCGGATTGTCGAATTTCGGGATCGGCGAGGGGGCCATCACGTAACGGCCATTGACGTCGACCGGATAGTCATAGGTCGTCGTCACCTCGCCGAAGCGGGCGATGTTCTCGTAGAGCTTGACCTGCATCAGCCCGTATTCGGCCCAGGCGTGCATCTTGCGGGTCTCGGCCTCGCGCGGCTCGAGCTTCCGCAGGGGCTCCGGCTGCGGCACCTGATAGACCATGATCTGCCCGGCCTTCAGCGGCGCCTCCGGGATGCGGTGGCGGGTCTGGATGATGGTGGCCTCGTCCGTCGCCTCGGACGTCTTCGCATCGGCCGTGCGCTCGAAGAAGCGGCGGATCGAGACGGCGTTGGTGGTGTCGTCCGCGCCCTGGTCGATGACCTTCAGCACATCGTCCGGGCCGATGATCGCGGCGGTGATCTGGATGCCGCCGGTGCCCCAGCCGCGCGCCAGCGGCATCTCGCGTGAGCCGAACGGCACCTGATAACCTGGCACCGCGACCGCCTTGAGCAGGGCGCGGCGGATCATCCGCTTGGTCTGCTCGTCGAGATAAGCGTAATTATAAGCCGGCTTTGTATCTTCGCCGGGGATGATCTGGTGCAGGGTCATTCCGCGGCCTCCGGCAGGGTGTCTTGCGTCTCTTGGATCTGGGTCTCTCGGGTCTCGCCCGCAAGTCGCTGCTCGCGCTCGCGGCGGATGCGGCGGATCAGTTCGAGCTCGCCCTGGAAGTCGACATAATGCGGCAGCTTGAGATGCTCGACGAAGCCGGCTGCCTCGACATTGTCGGAGTGGTAGAGCACGAATTCGTCCTGCTGCGCGGGATACTCTGCCGCCTCGCCGAACTCGCGCGCCTTGAGTGCACGATCGACCAGCGACATCGACATCGCCTTGCGCTCGGCATGGCCGAAGGCGAGGCCATAGCCGCGTGTGAACTGCGGCGGCACGTCCTTGGTGCCGTTGAACTGGTTGACCATCTGGCATTCGGTCAGCGTGATCTCGCCGAGATCGACGGCGAAGCCGAGTTCCTCGGGTACGAATTCGACGCTGACCTCGCCGACGCGGACCTCGCCGACGAAGGGGTGCGAGTTGCCGTATCCGCGCTGCACGGAATAGCCGAGGCCGAGCATGAAGCCCTCGTCGCCGCGCGCCATGGCCTGGAGCCGGACATCGCGGTCGGCCGGGAAGGAGACCGGCTCGCGGGTGAGATCGAAGGGACGGGGATCGCCCTCAGGCGGCTCCTCGGCTTCCATCAGGCCTTCGGCGCCGAGAATGTCGGGCACGCGCGGCATGGTGGCGTCGAGCGGCTCGGCCGCCGCCGCGGGCACTGCGACAGGAGACGCGCCGTCCATCAGCGCGAAATCGAACAGGCGGTGGGTGTAGTCATAGGTCGGGCCGAGCACCTGGCCGCCCGGCAGATCCTTGTAGGTGGCGGAGACTCGACGGCGGATCGCCATCTGCGCTGTGTCGACCGGCTCCGACGAGCCGAAACGCGGCAAGGTGGTGCGATAGGCCCGCATCAGGAAGGCCGCTTCGATGGCGTCGCCCTGTGCCTGCTTCAGCGCCAGCGCCGCGAGATCGGGGTCGTAGAGCGAGCCCTCGTTCATGACGCGGGCGCAGGCGAGCCCCATCTGCTCGCGGATCTGCGCGACGGCCAATTCGGGCACGGCCTCGTTGCCGCGGCGGGCTTCCGCGATGAGATCATGTGTGGCGAGGATGGCGGCTTCGCCCCCCTTGACGGCGACATACATCAGCGGGCCTCCAGGATCTGCGTCGAGCGCGGCAGGCCGATGATCGCCTGGCCATGACTGAGGATAAGGTCGATGCCGAGGGGGTAGCGCGCGGCATTGGCCGCGACCTCGGTCCAGAAGCCGGGGCGCAGTCCCTTCGGTGCAATCTCGCGGCGTCCGGCGATACCCGGGCCGGTCAGCGTCACGGCCTCGCCACCTGCGAGGCTGGCGCATTGCACGAGCACGCTGGTCGAGCGATCCGGAAACTGGTCGGTGCCGGGGCTGAATGCGGACAGCGCCGGAGCGGTGCTGGTGCCGTCGAGCACGGCGAAGGCGGCTTCAGCCGGGCCTTCGACCAGAGTCGCGCCGCAATGGAAGCGCAGCCAGGCGCCGGCGGGGCCCGCCCGCAGGTCGGCCGGCAGCCAGATCGGCGTCTCGTAATCGGCGAGGGTCAGCAGGGCGATGGCGGTTGCCGGTTCCAATCCGGCCGGTGCAGCAAAGCCGGTTGCGACGTCCTCGACGAGGCCGGGCTCCGACAAGGCGGCGAGCAGGGCGCGGAAGGCGGCCTGGGACTGGAAGACCGGGTCGGAAAAGCCGGCGCCAATGAGTGTGTCGTCCTGCATCACGCGCCCCGGACCAGAGTGAAGAAATCGACCTTGGTGGCTGCAGCCTTGCGCGAGGCGAGGGTGCGCGCCGCCTGCTGGCGGGTGGCGAGCTCGGCGACGCCGCTGCGGAGCGGCCCGGCCTCGCCTTCGCCCTGCAGCAGCCCGTCGATCACCGCTGCGAGCCGCGCCTTCCGGCCGTCGCGACCAAGAGCGTAGGAGAAGCCCATCGTGCCGTCGCCGAGGCGCACGACGCAGCGCGTCACGGTGGCTTCGCCGAGATTGAAGCGGCGTCCCGCGCCGCCGGCACGGCCCTCGACCATGACGGTCCCGGTTTCGGGTGCTTTCAGCACGTCATGGTCGGGCAGGGCGCCGAGCCCACCGGCGAGGCTCTCGATTTCGGCGCGTGAGGCCCGGGCGAGGATTGCCAGCCATTGTTGTCGTGGGGTGGTCCCGCTCATCTCAGGTCGCTCTCTGGTCAGGGCCTAATGTCTAGACTACGATAGGGTCGTCATAGAGAAAGGTCTATACATTTTGGATGAAGCTTTGATGACGGATGCCCATGCAGCCAGCCAGGCCGGCGAAGCCGCCACGGCATGGCGGCGTATCGCGGACAAGATCGAAGCGGCGATCGGGCGGGGCGAATACGAGACGGGCGCGACGCTGCCCTCTTCGCTCGCGCTTGCCGAGCGCTATGGCGTGCACCGGCATACGGTTCGCCAGGCCTTTCGGCATCTCGCCGATCGGGGGCTGGTCAGCGTCTCGCGCGGTCGCGGGACGCAGGTCACTGCTCCGCGCTTTCCCTATCGCATCGGCCGGCGCGTCAGCATGCGCACCAATTTCGGCGCGGCCGGCATCACCGTGGCAGGCTCGATCCTGGGTGCCGAGATCGTCAAGGGCGAGGCAGAGGCCTGCGCGGCCCTGCGCTTGGAGGATGGAGCGCCGCTCTGGCGGATCGAGACGCTGAGCCTTGCCGGTGGCGTGCCGGTGAGCACTGGCGTGCATATCCTTTCGGCCGAACGCTTCCCGGATTTCGACAAGATGCTGAGCCGGGCCGGCTCGTCGATCTCCGCAGCCTTCGCCGCCTGCGGCATCCCGGATTATGTGCGGCTCTCGACGCGGCTTTCGGCGCGGCTCGCCAGCGAGCGCGAAGCGCTGCTGCTCAGGGTCGAACCTGGCGCTGCGGTCATGCTCTCCGCGGCGGTCGACGCCCTGCCTGACCTGACGCCGATCCACCTGGTCGACGGCATCTTTGCCGGCGAACGGATGGAGATGGTGGTCGAGCCGTTCGCGGAGTGAGTGCAGCCGCTCGGATGGTCGGGGCAGGCCTCGGCATGACGCGCCTGTCCGTCAGAGGGCCCTTTTGCCGATGATGGCGAAGCGCAGCTTGCTGGACAGGAAGTCGATCGCGGTCACGGCGGCAAGCACGAGCAGGATCAGGAACGAGACCTGCTGCCATTCCAGGGTGCGGATGGTCTCGGCGAGATAAAGGCCGATGCCGCCGGCGCCGACGATGCCGATGATGGTCGAGGAGCGGGTGTTCGACTCGATGTAGTAGAGCACCTGGCTGGCGATGACCGGCAGCACCTGCGGGATCAGCCCGAAGCGGATCTCGTGGAGCTTGCCGCCGCCGGAGGAGGTCACGCCCTCGACGGGCTTGCGGTCGGCGGATTCGATCGCTTCCGAATAGAGCTTGCCGAAGGCGCCGAGATCGCTGGTCATGATCGCGAGCATGCCGGCGAAAGGGCCGAGACCCACGACATTGACCCAGATCAGAGCCCAGATCAGCGCATCGACGCCGCGCACGGTGTCGAGCGAGCGGCGCGCCAGGAAATGGATGACGCGGTTGGCGACGACGTTCTTGGCTGCGAGGAAGCCGAGCGGGAAGGCGAGGATCGCAGCGAGGATCGTGCCGAGGAAGGCGATGGCAATGGTCTCGAACAGCGCTTTCACGAAGATCACGGCGCGGGCCGCGGAGCCTGGGTCCGGCGGCAGCATCAGCACGACGAATGTGCCGAGATTGCCGATGCCGGTGATGATCTTCCAGAGCGAGACCTCCAATGTGGTCAGCCCGTAGAGGAAGAGGCCGAGCAGGCCGGCAACGACTGCGATGGTGGTCAGGCGCGTCTTCAGTGAGCCGTCGATGGCGCCTTGGTGGCGACGGACGAGATCGGCGCGCTCGGTGGCGGTGAGGACGAGGCTCATGAGCGGTGCTCCAGGCTGAGCAGGGCGTGGCGCAGGCGCTCGGTGCCGTAGTCGATCAGCATGACGGTGACGATGATCATGAGCAGGATGGCGCTGACATCGGTGAAGTAGAATTTGCGGATGGCCTCGATCAGATCCTGGCCGATGCCGCCGGCCCCGACGAAGCCCATGATCGAGGCGCCGCGGACATTGATCTCGAAGCGCAGCAGCGCGTAGCTGGCGAAATTGGAAAGCACCTGCGGGACGACGGCGAAGCGGATCGTCTGCCACCAGCCCGCGCCTGTCGCGGTGAGGCCGTCGACCGGCTTCATGTCGATGTTCTCGACCACCTCGGAGAAGAGCTTGCCCATCGCACCCATGGTGTGGATCGCGATGGCGAGCACGCCCGGCAGCGGGCCGAGGCCGAAGGCGATGACGAAGATCAGCGCGAAGACGATCTCCGGCACGGTGCGGCAGAATTCTAGGAAGCGGCGGGTGGTCCAGCGCAGCCAGCCGGCACGGCCGAGATTGGCGGCGGCGGAAAAGCAAAGCAGGAAGCCGCCGACGGCGCCTAATACGGTGCCGACATAGGCAATCAACAGGGTCTGCCAGAGCAGCTTGAGCCAGCCGTTCAGGCCCCAGTACCATTCCTTGAGATCGGCGCCGAGCGTGGCGAGACGCAGGGTCGGCATGGTCTCGAGGATGTATTTCGGGAAGCGCCAGGCATTGGCGGCGAATTTCGCGAGATCGACCTCCGAGCCGATCGCGGAAAGGACGACGCAGGCGATGAAGATGGCGGCACCGAGCAGGGCCTGGCGGCGCTTTGCGCCCATCTCGCGCCGATAGAGATCGGCATGGCCGCGAATGGCGGGGTCGTTGCGATCGATCGTCAGGGTCATGATGGTTCCGTCGCGGGGTTCGCCAGTCGCGGCGGGACGCCACTCCGTCATGGCCGGGACAAACCCGGCGATGACGGTCGGCGGTAAGCGCTTACGAGGACTTCTTCTTGCGGAGCGCGTCGACGAACTTGTTCAGTTCGATGATCGGGTCGTAGGCCTTGTTGTCGACGGCGACGAGCGGGCCCTGCTTGCCTTCATAGATCTTGTCGAAGGCGACCTTGTCCTTGGTGGCGAGGTTGAGGACGGCGTCTCGGATCGAGGCCTTGAGCGGCTCCGGCAGGTCGGAGAGATAGGCCATCGGCGAGTTCACGATCTGCTCGGACTTGTAGATGATCCGGAAATCGTCGGCCTTGACCATGTTCTTGCGGGCCATGCGCTGCAGGTTGGATTCCTGCTCGTCGTTCCACCAGTTGGCGGCGATGTCGACGGTGCCCTGGCCGAGCGCGATGACCGCGTTCTCGTGGCTGCCGGTATAGACGACCTTGCCGAAGAAGGTCTCGGGGTCGATCTTCATGCCGTCGAGCACGAAGCGCGGCACATTGTTGCCGGAGGTGGAATTGGGATCGACGAGGCCGAGATTCTTGCCCTTCAGGTCCTCGACCTTCTGATAGGGCGAGTCCTTCTTCACGTAGAAGACGGAATGGTAGCCCTTGGTGCCGTCGAGATTGGTCTCGATCGCGAAGGCATCGACCTTGGCGCCGGTCATGCGAGCACGAGCGAAGGAGGCGGGGCCGTACATGCCGATATGGATGTTGCCGGCGCGCTGGCCTTCGATGATCGCGGCATAGTCGTTGGCGATACGCAGCGTCACCTTGGTGCCGAGTTCTTTCGCGAGGTAGGTGACGAAGGGGGTATAGCGCTCGACGACGCCAGACGCGTTCTCGGACGGGATGATGGCGAAGATCAGCTCCGGATACTTGGCTTTCCAGTCCTGCGCGAAGGCGGGAGCGGCGAGCGTCGCGGCCAGGCCGGCGGCGGCGAGCGTGAGGGTATGACGACGGGTCAGCATGGTTTGCTCCTGTTGAAGGCTGTTGGTGGTCTTTTCAGGCGTAAGCGGTCCTGGCCGGGCTGAGGCCTGGCTCAGGCTGCGGTCTGCTTGGCGCGCTTGGCTTCGGCGATGGCGATGGCGTCGAGCGCGTCCAGCGCCTCGGCGCCGGCATCCTTGGCCTCGATGCCGTAGAGTTCGGCGGCGATCTCGCGGGTCAGCGCCTGCGGCACGTCGTCGAACACGACCTTGCCGGCGGCCATGCCGATCAGCCGGTCGCAATATTTCGCCGCGATATCGAGGTCGTGCAGATTGCAGATCACGGTGATGCCGTCCTCGCGATTGATGCGGAAGAGCGCATCCATCACGACCTGGGTGTTGCGCGGATCGAGCGAGGCGATCGGCTCGTCGGCGAGGATGACCGTCGGCTCCTGGACCAGGGCACGGGCGATCGCGACGCGCTGCTGCTGGCCGCCCGAGAGGGTCTCGGCGCGCTGGGCCAGCAGATGGCCCATGTCGAGGCGCTCGAGCGCGGCGATGGCGCGGATCTTGTCGTCCGGCGAGAAGCTCTTCACCAGCGTCAGGAAGGCCGAGCGGTGATTGAGCCGGCCGAGCAGGACATTGGTCAGCACGTCGAGGCGGCCGACGAGATTGAACTGCTGGAAGATCATCGCGGTGTCGCGACGCCAGGCGCGCAGTTCGGCGCCCTTCAATGCGGTGACATCGCGTTCGTCGCTGATCAGGCGGCCGGAGTTCGGCTCCGCCAAGCGGTTGATCATGCGCAGCAGGGTCGACTTGCCGGCGCCCGAGCGGCCGATGACGCCGACCATTTCGCCCTTCGGGATCGACAGCGAGACATTGTCCACGGCGGCCTTGCCGCTGAAGCGCTTGGTCAGGCCTTCGATACGCAGCATGAACGGTCTTCCCATCGAGGAGCAAGCATGGCGACATCCGGACATGGGCGAGGCGCAGTCCGGAGCTCATGCTCTCTTGCAGTGCGCAAACCGGTATCGGCGACAGATGACAGGGCCGTGACAGCAGGATTGCGGGCGGGGAAGCGGGCGCACGGAGGCTGTTGACTCGCCTGAGGAGGCGGAGTCATAAAGAACAAAATAGGAACATTTGGAGTGCCAAGACGTGAGCGATCATGCCGTCGCCGCGCTGCGGCGAAGCATTGCCGGTTTGGAAAGCGTCTCTGTCTCGCTGGGCGGGGAGGCGAGCTTCAGCCT
Organism: Allobosea sp. 2KB_26; assembly: GCF_052115715.1. Lineage (NCBI taxonomy): Bacteria > Pseudomonadati > Pseudomonadota > Alphaproteobacteria > Hyphomicrobiales > Alloboseaceae > Allobosea > Allobosea sp. 2KB_26. Next base: position 1,076,871 of record NZ_JBFRHE010000001.1, on the reverse strand, counting down.
TGGCCACGCGGCGGCCGATGCGGCGCTGGGGCCGCTGCGTCGCCATGCCCTGCACGAGATCGTGGCGATGGCGCATCAGGCTCCGGCGGCGACGGGCTTCGTCGCCGGGTTGATCGCGCGGCTGGAGCGGCGGCCCGTCGTCTGGCTGCGGCAGGATTCCGCCGGCGCCGAGGGTGGTGAACTCTATGCGCCGGGGCTTGCGGCGTTCGGGCTCGATCCTGACCGGGTGCTTGCGGTGCGGGGGCGCGATCCGCTTGCCGTGCTGAAGGCGGCGGGCGACGCCTTTCCGCACGGCAATGACCGACGCTCGGGCATCGGCGCGGTGGTGATCGAGCTCGAAGGTACGCCGGCCTGCCTCGATCTCACGGCCAGCCGGCGTCTCGTCCTGGCGGCGCGGGATGCCGGCGCGACGGCTTTTCTCCTGCGGCTGGGAAGCAGTCCTGCTCCGAGTGCGGCGACGATCCGCTGGGCGGTTTCGGCGGCGCCTTCGGAGGGGCGGGTGAGAGCGCATGGGCCGGGCCGGCCGAGTTTCGCGGTCACGGTGCTGCGCAACCGGCACGGGGCGACGGGCGAGTGGGTGATGGAGTGGGACAGTCATGCGTATAGCTTCCGCGAGCCGCTTCCTGTCGCTCTGGTTCCCGCGCCTGCCCATCGACCGGATCAGACGCAGCCAGGGCGCATCCGTTCGGGCAATGTCGCAGAGGCGTGGCCCGCAGCCCGGCGGGCCAGCGGATGATCCTGGTCCTCTTGTTGTGGTGGGCAAGGCGAAGGGCGCCTTCCGCCTGACGAGCCTCGATGCCGAAGCCGAACGCCTCGGCCTGCATCCGACCATGGCGCTGGCCGATGCGCGCGCCATGATCCCGCGGCTGGTCGTGGCCGAGGAGGACAGGGCGGCCGATGCAGCCCTGCTTGGCGCCGTTGCCGACTGGTGCGACCGCTATACGCCGCTGGTCGCTCTCGATGGCGAGGATGGCCTGCTGCTCGATATCTCGGGCTGCACCCATCTCTTCGGCGGCGAAGCCCTGCTTGGCCGCGACTGCCTGCTTCGGCTGAAACGGCGGGGCTTTACGCTGCGCGCCGCTATTGCCGGGACGGCGCGCGCCGCCTGGGGCGTCGCGCGCTATGGGCGCGGCGGCATCGTGCCGCCGGGCGGAGAGAGCCAGGCCCTGTGGCCCTTGCCGACCGCGGCGCTCGGCCTGGAGGCTGCACGGCAGCACGGGCTCGCACGCATGGGCCTCAGCCATATCGCCGATCTGGAGACGCGACCGCGCGCGCCGCTGGCCGCCCGGTTCGGCCGCGACCTGCTCGACAGGCTCGACCAGGCGCTCGGCCGCCTGCCGCAGGCGCTGTCACCGCGACGACCGCTGCCTGAATGCATGGCGGAACGGCGTTTCGCCGAACCGTTGGCGCATGAAGCCGGTATCCGGGCGGCCCTGGCCGGCCTGGGCGAGAGTCTGGCCGGCATGCTGGAAGCGCGCGGCGAAGGCGCGAGAGTGTTCGAGGCGAGCTTCTTCCGCAGTGACGGGGCCGTGCGCCGTCTCGGCATCGAGACCGGGATGCCGTTGCGCGATCCGGCGGCGGTCGATCGACTCTTCGCCCTGAAGCTGGATGCCCTGGCGGACCCGCTCGATCCCGGCTTCGGTTTCGACCTGATCCGGCTCTCGGCCGGTGCGACCGAGCCTTTCGCGGCCGATCAGGGGGCTCTTGCGGCCGGTCGGGAGGAGGAACCCGATGCAGCCGCCGCCGAGCGGGCCCTGACGGAGGTCGCCGATGCGATCGCCGCCCGGATCGGCCCGGATCGCGTGCGGCGTTTCCTGGCGCAGGACAGCCATGATCCCGAGCGCGCCGCATTGGCGGTGCCCGCCCTGCGTCATGGCGAGATGGCAAGGCTCGGGTTTTCCCCGGACTGGCCGGCTCCGAGCGCCGTCCCGGAACGGCCCCTCCGGCTGCTGTCGCGGCCGGAGCCGATCGAGGTGCTGGCCGAGATCCCGGACGGGCCGCCGACGCGTTTCCGCTGGCGGCGCGTGCTGCATGAGGTCGCCAAGGCGGAGGGGCCGGAGCGGATCGCTGCCGAATGGTGGGCGACGACGGGCAGGATCGCGCCGACCCGCGACTATTTTCGCGTCGAAGAGCCGGGTGGAAGGCGCTTCTGGCTTTATCGCGACGGACTCTATGGCCGCGAGGCCGCGCATCCGCCCTGGTTCATGCACGGGCTTTTCGCATGAGCGGGCTCAATGACAATTGCCCGGTGGAAGCCGCTCCGATCGTACCAGTTTCGCGCTATGCCGAACTCGCGGTCACCTCCAACTTCTCCTTCCTGCGCGGGGCCTCGAGTCCGGAGGAACTGGTTGGCCGGGCGGCCGAACTCGACCTTGCCGGAATCGGGCTCGCCGACCGCAATTCTCTGGCCGGCGTGGTGCGGGCCCATGCGGCGATGCGCGAGGCGGGTATCGCCACAACGAAGCTGACATTCGCGGTCGGGGTCCGCCTCGTCCTGTCCGATGGCACGCCCGACCTGCTCGCCTATCCCCAGGATCGCGACGCCTATGGCAGGCTCTGCCGCCTGCTGACCCACGGCAAGATGAAGGTCGAGAAGAAGGGCGAATGCATCCTCACGCTCTCCGACCTACGCGAATTCGCGGAAGGCATGTTGCTGATACTGATGCCGGAACGGCGGCCGGAGAGCGAGATCGCTGCGGCTCTCGCGAGCGTTTCCGAGTTTGCGCGGGGTCGGCTCTGGCTGGGTATCGACATGCCGCATCGCGGCGACGACCGGCGCCGGGCCGATGCATTGGCGCTGCTCGCGTCCAGGGCGGGTGTGCCCTGTCTCGCCGTCAATGACGTGCTTTATCATGCGCCCGCGCGGCGGCCCTTGCAGGATGTCGTCAGCTGCATCCGCGAGCATGTCCCGATCGAGCGGGCCGGGCGCATGCTGGAGGCCCATGCCGAGCGCCATCTCAAATCGCCGCGCGAGATGGCCCACCTGTTCCGGCACGCGCCGGAGATGGTGGCGGAGACGGTGCGCTTCCTCGAACGCTGCCGGTTCTCGCTCGACCAGTTGCAATATGAATATCCGGACGAACCGGTGCCGCCCGGGAGCACCCCGCAGGAGCATCTGGAGCGTCTCGCCTGGGAAGGAGCGCACAGGCGCTATCCCGAGGGCATCCCGAGCAAGGTATGCGATCTCCTGCACAAGGAATTCGCACTGATCGCGAAGCTCGACTACGCGCGCTACTTCCTGACGGTCCACGACATCGTGCGCTTTGCCCGGGCGCAGGAGCCGCCGATCCTGTGCCAGGGCCGGGGCTCGGCCGCGAATTCGGCAGTCTGCTACTGCCTCTGGGTCACCGCGGTCGACCCGATGGAAGGCAATTCGCTCCTGGCCCGCTTTCTTTCCGAACAGCGCAAGGAGCCGCCCGATATCGATGTCGATTTCGAGCATGAGCGGCGCGAGGAGGTGATGCAGTATATCTATGAGCGCTATGGTCGGCTGCGCGCCGGCATCTGCGCCACGGTGATCTGCTATCGGCCGCGCAGCGCCATTCGCGAGGTCGGCAAGGCGCTCGGCCTGAGCGAGGATGTCACGGCCGCGCTCGCCAACACGGTCTGGGGCAGCTGGGGCGACGGCCTGCCGGAGAACCATGTCCGGCAGGCGGGGCTCGACCCCGCCAATCCGATGATCGCGCGCGCGGCCGCGCTGGCGACCGAGTTGATCGGCTTCCCCCGCCATCTCTCCCAGCATGTCGGCGGCTTCGTGCTGACGCGCGGGCGGCTCGACGAATGCGTGCCGATCGGCTGGGGCGGCATGAAGGACCGCAGCTTCATCGAATGGGACAAGGACGATATCGACGCGCTCCGGATGATGAAGGTCGATGTGCTCGCGCTCGGCATGCTGACCTGCATCCGCAAGGCCTTTGACCTGATCGCTCTGCACGAAGGCAAGCGCTGGGAGCTGGCGACGATCGAGCAGGGTGATCTGCGCGTCTACGACATGCTGTGTCGGGCCGATGCGATCGGCGTCTTCCAGGTCGAGAGCCGGGCGCAGATGAACATGCTGCCGCGGCTGCAGCCCAGGAAATTCTACGATCTCGTCATCGAGGTCGCGATCGTCCGGCCGGGCCCGATCCAGGGCAATATGGTCCACCCCTATCTGCGGCGGCGGAAAAACCCGAATGAGGTCGTCTACCCCAGACCCGCGCCGGAACATGGGCTTCCCGACGAGCTGGAACAGGTTCTGAAAAAGACGCTCGGCGTGCCCTTGTTCCAGGAGCAGGCGATGCGCATCGCCATCGAGGCGGCGAAGTTCACCGAGGATGAGGCCAATGGCCTGCGGCGTGCCATGGCGACCTTCCGCCATGTCGGCACGATCCAGAATTTCGAGGCGATGATGGTCGAGCGCATGGTCGCGCGCGGCTATGACCGCGCCTTCGCGTCCGCCTGTTTCAATCAGATCAAGGGCTTTGGCGAATACGGTTTTCCGGAGAGCCACGCGGCCTCCTTCGCCCTGCTGGTCTATGCCTCGGCCTGGCTCAAGTGTCATCATGCCGCTGCCTTCACCGCGGCGCTTCTGAACTCGCAGCCCATGGGCTTCTATGCTCCGGCGCAGATCATCCGCGCTGCGCAGGACAACAAGGTCGAAATCCGGCCAGCCGACATCAATCTGAGCGATCATGACAACACGCTGGAGCGACGCGAGGACGGCGCACTCGCGATGCGGCTCGGCCTGCGCCAGATCGACGGGATCTCGAAGGCTTTTGGCGAGGCGCTCGTGAAGGGGCGCGGGCAGGGCTATGACAGCGTCGAGGCCTTGGCGCGGTGCGCCAGGTTGCCCACGCGTGCCCTCGTCGCACTGGCCGATGCCGATGCTTTCGGCTCACTCGGGCTCAGCCGGCGCGAGGCGCTCTGGGAGGTGCGCAGGCTCCCGGATGACAGGCCGCTGCCGCTTTTTGCGGCGAGCGAGAGCGCCGAGCTCGCCCAGGAGCCCGAAACCTTGCTGCCGCGCATGCGGGACTCAGAACAGGTCATCGCGGATTACCAGCATCTGCGCCTGTCGCTGAAGGGGCATCCGATGCAGTTCCTGCGCCCGCTTTTCGCACGTGAGCGGGCACTGAGCTGCGAGCAGGTGCTGGCAGCGCCGGACGGCACGCGCTGCCGGCTGGCGGGCATCATCACGGTGCGCCAGCGGCCGGGCAGCGCCAAGGGGGTGATGTTCATGACGCTGGAGGACGAGACCGGCATCGCCAATGCGGTGCTCTGGCCAAAGACCTTCGAACGTTACCGCCGGCAGGCGATGGGCGCGCGGCTCGTCCTGCTCGCCGGCCGGCTGCAACGCAGTCCGGAGGGGATCGTCCATCTCGTCGTCGACAGGATCGAGGATCGCTCGGAGGAACTGGCGCGGCTGGCCGACGGGCTGCTGCACCGCACCCTGGCGCGGGCCGACGAGGTGCAGCACCCGCAATCCGACAGCCGCCTGCCGCCACGCCAGCACACCCACCCGCGCAATGTCAGGGTGCTGCCGCGCTCACGCGACTTCCACTAAAGGCCCAATTCGGCCACAGGAGCCCGGATTCTGCCGCCAGCAGGCCGTTCCGGACTTGTTTCGTGTCTTGGTTCCGGTCTTGCATGCCAAAAAGCCGGTTGGTTCATAAAACCGTCGCGGCCGTCATGAAACCACACTTACGGATTTGTAATTTGAACTGCATCGTCCAGTCCCATAGGGCTTGCGACGATACCGGAGCACCCTGACCTATGAAGCGGCTTGTCCTTGTCCTCCTGATCGCTGGCGTCGCTGGCGGCGGCTATTACGGCTACCGCAGCTTCAAGGCTGGCGCGCAGCCTGCGCAAGCGCGCGCGGTGGCGAACCCGCAGGCTGCCGGTGTGCCCGTCGAAGTCAGCCGGGCCGAGGCCGTGACGGTCAACGAAGAGGTCCAGGCGCTGGGCACGCTGACCGCGAATGAAACCGTGGTCATCGCTCCCGAGATCGCCGGCCGGGTCGTGGCACTGGGCTTCAAGGAAGGCGAGCGCGTCACCAAGGGCCAGGAACTCGTCAAGCTCGACAGGGCGATCCTCGATGCCGAGGTGAAACTGGCCGAGGCGGACCTGCGGCTGGCGCGCGATACCTATGAGCGCAACCGGGCACTGGTCGATCGTGGCTCGGGCACGCAGGTCGCGCTCGAACAGGCAACCGCGCAACTGGCCTCCAGCGAGGCTCGCCTGCAGCTCGCGACCTCGCGTCGCGCGCTCACCGCCATAAGCGCGCCCTTCACCGGGGTTGTCGGCCTGCGCTCGGTCAGCGTCGGAGATTATGTTTCGGTCGGCAAGGAGCTGATCACGCTCACCGCGACCGACCCGATGAAGGTCGATTTCCGGGTCCCCGAGATTTACCTGACACGGGTCAAGGTCGGGCAGACCATCCAGCTCAAGGTCGATGCGCTGCCCGATAGCGGCTTCACCGGCACGATCTTCGCGATCGATCCGATCGTCGACGTGAACGGCCGTGCGATCCGGCTGCGCGCGACGATTCCGAATGGTGACGGCGTCCTGAAGCCGGGCCTGTTCGCGCGGATCAACATCATCGTCGACCAGCGCGAGAATGCGCTCGTCGTGCCCGAGACGGCGGTGGTGCCTGACGGCACCGGCAAGATGATCTTCGTGGTCGAGAACGGCAAGGCGAAGCGCATGCCGGTCGAGCTCGGCAAGCGCCTGCCGGGCAAGGTCGAGATCGTGAAGGGGCTGACCCCGACCATGCAGATCGTCACGGCTGGCCAGATGCGCTTGCGTGACGGCTCGACCGTAGCTGTCAAGAATGCTCCGGCTCCGGTGCAGACGAGCGACGCACGATGAGCCTGTTTGCGCTCTTCGTCCGCCGGCCGGTTCTTTCGACCGTCCTGAGCCTGCTCGTCATCCTTATCGGCATCGTCTCCTATGGCCGGCTGACGGTGCGCGAATACCCGAATATCGATGAGCCGATCGTCTCGGTGAACACGACCTATCGCGGTGCCAGCGCCGAGATCATCGAATCCCAGGTCACGCAGATCCTGGAGAACTCGATCGCGGGCATCGAAGGCATCGAGATCATCACCTCGAACAGCCGTCAGGAGCGCAGCAGCATCTCGGTGCGCTTCCGTCCGGACGTCGACCCGGATGTCGCGGCTTCCGACGTGCGCGACCGCGTCAGCCGCGTGCGCGGTCGCATGCCGGACGAGATCGACGAGCCGATCATCGCCAAGGTCGAGGCTGACGCCCAGCCGGTGATGTATCTGTCGCTGACCAGCACGCGGCACAGCCCGCTGGAGCTGACCGACTTCGCCGACCGCTTCATTGCCGACCGGGTGCAGAACATCACCGGCGTCGCCGAAGTGCGCATTCTCGGCCAGCGGCAATATGCGATGCGCATCTGGCTCGATCGGGCTCGCATGGCCGCCTACAACATTACGGTGCAGGAAATCGAGGCGGCGCTGCGGGCGCAGAATGTCGAGATCCCGTCCGGCCGCATCGAGAGCAACGACCGTGAGTTCACGGTGCTGTCGCAGACCAGCCTGACCACGCCCGAGCAATTCCAGCAGATCGTGATCAAGGATGTCAGCGCATTTCCGGTGAAGCTGAGCGATGTCGCGAAGGTCGAGCTCGGCGCGCGCGAGGAGCGCAATGCCGCCTGGTTCGCCGGCCGCCCTTCGGTGACGATCGGCATCGTCAAGCAGGCGACGGCTAATCCGCTCGATGTCTCCTCCGGCGTCCGTGCGGCGCTGCCGGAGATCACCGATGATCTGCCGGACGGCATGGCGATCGCGACCTCCTACGACACGTCGATCTTCATCGATCGCTCGATCCAGGCCGTCTACACCACGATCGGCGAGGCGGTCGTCCTTGTCGTGCTGATCATCTTCGTCTTCCTGCGCTCGCTGCGCGCGACGTTGATTCCGCTGGTCACGATCCCGGTTTCGCTGATCGGCTCCTTCGCGCTGATGTATGCGCTGGGCTTCACGGTCAACACGCTGACATTGCTCTCGATGGTGCTCGCCATCGGCCTCGTCGTCGACGATGCCATCGTCGTGCTGGAGAACGTGCACCGCCATGTCGAGAACGGCATGGAACCGAACAAGGCGGCGATCCGCGGCATCAACGAGATCGCCTTCGCGGTCGTCGCGATGACGCTGACGCTGGTTGCGGTCTATGCGCCGATGGCGTTCTCGACCGGGCGCACCGGCAAGCTTTTCATCGAGTTCGCCCTGACACTGGCAGGTGCGGTGCTCGTCTCCGGCTTCGTCGCGCTGACGCTGACGCCGATGATGTGCGCCAAACTGCTGAAGCCGCACGAGTCGCATGGCTGGCTCTACAATGTGCTGGAGCGCGGCTTCGATGCGCTTTCCAGCGGTTATCGCCGTTCGCTGCGTGGGGCGCTTTCGATGCGCCCGGTCATCGTGCTGCTGGCGCTCTGCGTCGCTGGCGGCAGCTATTACTTCTTCACGAACCTGCGCTCGGAACTGGCTCCGGTGGAGGACCGCGGCACGATCAATGCCATCGGCGTCTCCCCTGAAGGTGCAACGCTGAGCTTCACGGCGAGCTACGCGCGGCAGGTCGAGGAGTATTTCAAGAATCTTCCCGAGGTCGAAAGCTACCTGGTGATCACCGGCTTCCCGGACGTGACGCGCGCCATCGCATTCGCGCGGCTGAAGCCCTGGGAAGAACGCCAGCGCAAGCAGCAGGATCTCGTTGCCGAGATCAATCGCGGGCTGTCGCAGATTCCGGGTATCCGCCTCTTCGCGGTCAACCCGCCCTCGCTTGGTGGCGGCGGCGCCAACAGCAAGCCGATCGAGTTCGTGCTGCGCTCTTCGGATTCCTATGCCGAGATCAAGAATTATGTCGATGCGGTCATCGCGGAGGCGTCCGCCTCGCCGGTGCTGACCAATCTCGAATCCAATCTCATCCTGGACAAGCCGCAGATCAAGGTTTCGATCGACCGGCAGCGCGCCAGCGATCTTGGCGTCGGCGTCGATATCATCGGCCGGACGATGGAGACCTTGCTCGGTGGACGGCAGGTGACGCGCTTCAACATGAACGGCGAGCAGTATGACGTGATGCTGCAGGTCGCCGGGGAGGATCGCAACACGCCTCAGGCGCTGCAGTCGATCTATCTGCGTGGTCGCAACGGCACGGTGGTGCAGCTCTCCAGCCTTGTCAGCATCGAGGAGAACGTCGCGCCCAAGGAGCTGATCCGCTTCAACCAGCTGCGCTCCGCGACGATCACGGCGGTGCCGGCACCGGGCTATTCGCTCGGCGATGGACTGGCCGTCCTGGAGCAGGCGGCCGCCAAGGTGCTGCCGAAGTCGGTGCAGATCGACTATTCCGGCCAGAGCCGCGAGTTTAAGCAGGCGGGCTCGTCGATTGCGGTCGTGTTCCTCTTGGCGCTCGGCTTCATCTATCTGGTGCTGGCGGCGCAGTTCGAGAGCTTCATCGACCCGGTGGTGATCATGGTCTCGGTGCCGCTCTCGATTACGGGCGCGCTGGCGGCTCTGTATTTCAGCGGCGGCACGCTCAATGTCTACAGCCAGATCGGCCTGATCACGCTCGTCGGCCTGATCACCAAGCACGGCATCCTGATCCTCGAGTTCACCAACCAGTTGCGCGAGGAGGGCAAGGAACTCGTCGATGCGCTGGTCGAGGCCGCGGAACTGCGCCTGCGGCCGATCCTGATGACGACGGGCGCGATGGTGCTTGGGGCGGTGCCGCTGGCGCTCGCCCATGGTGCCGGCGCTGAAAGCCGTTCTCAGATCGGTTGGGTCATCGTCGGCGGCATGACGTTCGGCACCTTGCTGACGCTCTATGTGGTGCCGGTCGCCTATAGCTATCTGGCGCGGGCGCATCGGCCCGTGCACGGCGAGGACAAGGCGCATGGCCAGGCGCAGGTCCAGCCGGCGGAGTGAACTCTACGAAAAAGCGATCCATGCCGCGGCCCTGACGCCTGGATTGCTTCACTCCGCTGGTGCTGAGGCGTTGCGCTATTGCAGCCTGACCGAGACGCTCTCGCTCGCTCCTGCGCCGTCGATCACCGATATCCGGACAAAGCCCTTGCCGCCGGGCTGCCAGGCGGTCTCGCGGCGACGGGTCGGCGCGGTCACCGGCGCTCCGTCGACCAGCCAGGTATAGGGCGGGGCGCCCCCAGCGACCTTGAGGTTGAGCAGCGCCTGCCCGTCGACGGCCGACGCCGCGAGATCGATGCGCGCGCCTTCCGGCGGGAAGGCCAGCGTGAGACCGGGCCGGGCCAGTGCGCTCAGTGTCTTCGGCACATCCTGCCGGAGATGGCGCAGCGGTGGCGGCAGGTTCGATGTCGAGGATATGATGGCGTTCGGCGGCTGCGGGAATGGTCGCGGATCATGGCCGAGCCGGGCAAACGCATCGAACAGGATCGGCGCCGCGACGACGCGTCCGATGAGCCCCGGCACGGCCCCGTTATCGGCGCGGCCGACCCAGACGCCGATCGTGTGCTTGCGGTCGAAGCCGACGGCCCAGGCATCGCGATAGCCATAGGATGTGCCGGTCTTGTAGGCGATGCGCCCCGGCGCGGCATTGAGCGGCGGCGGAGCGCCGAGCAGGGTGTCGGCGACATACCAGGCCGCGACCGGATCGATGAGACGGGGCGCCTCTCCGGCAGGCTGATCGCTGGCCTTGACCTTGAGCGGCAGCATCTCGCCGCCGCGGGCGAGGCCGACATAGAGCCGCGTCAGGTCGGACAGTGTGATGCCGAGACCGCCAAGGCCGACCGCGAGGCCCGGCGCACCGCCCTCCTTCGGCATTGCGATTGCGATGCCGGAATCGCGCAGTCGCGAGAGGAAGCGCTGCGGACCGAGTGACGAGAGCAATTCCACGGTCGGGACGTTCAGCGAAAGCTGCAATGCCTTGCGCGCGCTGACCATGCCCTGGAAGCCGAGATCGAAATTCTCCGGCACATAGAGCCCGTAACGCGCCGGCCGATCCTCCAGCATGGTCTCGGGATGGGCGAGGCCATTATCGAAGGCGAGCGCATAGATGAAGGGCTTCAGGGCCGAACCCGGCGAGCGCAGGGCACGGGTGAGGTCGAGCGAGCCGGCGCGCTCGGCCGCGAAATAATCGACGCCGCCGACCGAAGCACGGATCTCACCAGTCTCGTTGTCGACGGCGAGAACGGCAATCGAGACCTGCGGGGCGAGGCCGAGGCTGCGTTCGCGGGCAAGCTGCTCGAGATTGGCCTGCAGCCTTGCATCGATGGTGAGGTAGTGACGGCGAATGGCCGGTGCCTCGGCCACGGCCTGCTCGGCGACATGCGGCGCCAGATTGGGAAAGGCTCTTCGTGCGGTCGGAACAGGCTCATCACGCGCGGCAGCGACTTCGGACTGTGTCACAAGGCCTGCTGCCTCGATGCGGGCGAGCACCCGGTCGCGCGCCTTGCGGGCGCTCTCGGGGAAGCGGTCTGGACGGCGTTGCTCCGGCGCTTGCGGCAGGGCGACGAGCAGGGCGGCTTCCGCAGTCGAAAGGCGTTTCGGTTCGCGGCCGAAATAGGCAAAGCTCGCCGCACGCAGGCCTTCGAGATTGCCGCCGAAGGGCGCGAGCGCCAGGTAGAGATCGAGAATCTGGTCCTTGCTGAAGCGGCGTTCCAGCTCAATCGCACGCACGGCCTGGCGCAGCTTGGCGGCAAGCGAACGCTCCTCGCGCGGCTCGAGCAGGCGCGCGACCTGCATGGTCAGTGTCGAGCCGCCGGAGACGACGCGGCCATTGCTCAGCATCTGCCCGGCAGCACGCAGCATCGCGACCGGGTCGATCCCGGAATGGCTGTCGAAGCGCCTGTCCTCGAAAGCCTTCAGCATCGCGAGATAGCGCGGGTCGACATCCTCGACGCCGACCGGAAGCTTCCAGCGACCGTCAGCGGTGAGGAAGGGGCGCAGCAGCTTGCCCTCGCGATCGAGCACCACGGTCGAGCGGTCATGCGCGGCCGAGATGTCGAGCGGGGGGAGAGTAGAGGCGTAGTGGACGATGGAGCCGGCAGCCAAACCCATGAGCGCGAGCCCGAGCGCCGATACCAACGCAACGGGTTTCAGCCAGCGACGTCGATCCCTCCCGCCCTGCGACGTGGAGGGAGATGCGACACCGTTCTGCTCGTCCTGCGCGATCACGAGCCTTCGCGCTCCTACCTGGCCGAGGTGATGTCGACCGTGCCGAAGGCGGTACGGCCGAAGCGGTCGGGACGATACATGTCCTCAATGGCGGCTGCGGGCGCGACATAGCGGCCGGGCGAGACGGCGCGCGCGATATAGGCGACCGTGAAGGAGAGCGGCTGGTTGGAGGAGCCAGGCCGTTCGAAGGCTGCGACATAGCGATCGTCGCGGGCTTCGGTGTGGACCGGCGTGACCTCCTGCTTCAGCCAGCTCAACCCCTGCGTGGAGGCCCCCTCGGTGAGATTGGCATTCTCGATCTCGAGCCCGGCAGGCAGCGGATCGACCAGCAGCAGCCGCCCGTAGCGGACCGAGGGCTCGGTCACCGCCAGCACGACGACATAGCGCTCGTTCTGGCGCAGGCGCGCCGGATCAGCCTTCTCGCCCTTCATGGTGTAGTAGCTCCGCTCCAGCGCAAAGCCCTGGTTCAGGGCGGGCTCGGCTGCGGTCGGAATCCCGGCAACCGTGATCACGGCCTGCGCAGAGGCGGCGCCGGGATTGGCGATGGTGAGCGGCTTTGCTTCCAGCGCCTCGTCCGAAAGGGTGCGGTAGAAGGCGCCCTTGCGCTCTGTGCCGTCGACAGTCAGCGCCATGCCCTCGGCCTCCTTGGCCATGGCCTGTGCCGCCAGCACCATCCACATGTTCTCCTGTGTCGAGGTGTAGCGGGCGGAGCCGCGGGCGCTCTCGACGATCGAGGAGGCGCGGGCGATGTCGGCACGCTCGCCATTGGTTTCGGCGATCAAGGTCAGGACCGCGGTGCCGTCGCGCAGACGCGAACCGTAATCGGGCCGCGACAGGCCGTCGTCACGCGCCTCCTGGAGGCCAGCCAGCGCGCTGGTGAAAGCGGCGCGACCGCGACCGCGATCGCCGAGCAGCGCGAGCGCCGCCCCAATCTGGGCGCGGGCCAGCGGCGAGGCGAACTCGCCCAGCTTGTTGTCGGCGAGATAGCGCAGGTCGCCCATCACCGGCCGGCCGTTGCGGGCGAGCACATAGAGCGCATAGGCGATGCCGGCGGCTTCCTCCTTGTTGATCTCGCTGGTGTTGACGACCTGATTGCGCAGCCGGTCGAGCGCGAGATTGAAGGCGATCTGCGGGACGTTGAACTGGCGTTCCCGGGCGCGGGTCAGGAAGTCCGTGACGAAGGCATCGAGCCAGAGGTCTTCGCCGCCGACACCCCAGAGCCCGAAGGAGCCATTGCCGCCCTGGCGGGCGAGCACGCGCTCGATCGCGCCGTTGACGCGCTCATCGGCATTGGCATCGAGCGCGAGCTGCTCGAGGCTGGCCAGCCGGTTGACATGCAGCAGCGGCAGGGCGCGGCTGACGGTCTGCTCGGTGCAGCCATAGGGGTAGCGGTCGAGTGCCTTCAGGATCGCTGGCACGTCAAGCGCAGCCAGCGGCGAGACGGAGACCGAGACCTGGCCGGAGCGCGGCACAAGATCGGTGAGGAGATCCGACGACAGGGTGATCGAACCGCCATTGCTGGGGATCGGCCGGACGATGCGGCGCGCGATCGTGTTGGCCGAGGGCTGCACGCGCACCGCGAGGTTCTGCACGGTACCGACGCCGTTCGGGCCGCTGATCCGGACATCGAACTCGGCGCGGCCGAGACCCGCCGCCGTGACCGGGATCGTCATCTGACCCTTGGCGCCGGCCGCGAGGGTCAGCGTGCGCCGCGTCGCATCGGCCGCAACGAGGACGGGGCCCTTCACGTCGAGGTCGACGAGATAGGGGCCCGCGGGTCCCTCGACATTGTCGATCTGGAGATGGAAGCGCGACTGGTCCCCGATCGCGAGGAAGCGCGGCAGCGTCGCCTGGGCGACGATCTGGTCGCGCACGATGACGTCGGTGCTGGCCTGGCCGGTGCGGCCTTGCGACCAGGCAACAGCCATGACGCGGACCGAACCGTTGAAGGCGGGCAGCTCGAAATCGATCTTCGCGGTACCGTCCTGACCGAGCTTGACCACCCCGGAATAGCGCGCGAGCGGCTCCTGCGTCGGCGCCTCGCCCTGCAATGCAGGCGCTGCATCACCACCCGAGCGGATGGTGCCGCGCACGCCCTGCATGCCGTCGATCAGATAGCCGTACAGGTCACGGAGTTCGTGGCCGATCTGGCGCTGGCCGAAGAAGTACTTGCTTGCATCGGGGCTTTCGAAGCGGGTGAGGTTGAGGATACCGACATCGACCGCCGCAACCGTGACGAAGGCCTCTTCGCCGGCGCGTGCCCCGCTGACCTTGACCGGCAGGGACAGCGTCGAGAGCGGGCGCACCAGATTGGGCGCTCCGAGGTCGACCTGGAGCGTGCGTTGTTCCTTGCCGATCGAGAACCAGGACAGGCCGATGGCGCGCCCGGGCAGGCGCTGGGCGGCGGTGTCCATCGGGCGGTGGGCCAGCGCGACGAGATAGGCACTCGCACCCCATTCAGCCTTGACCGGGATCGAGGCCGTGCTGCCGCCGGGAGCGATGTCGATCGTCTGGATCTCGTTCAGCTTGTCGCCGACGACGGCGAGCGTCGCCTTGCCCGCGAAGCGCGGCGAGAGCCTGACCTGCATGGTCTCGCCAATCGCATAGGACGGCTTGTCGAGCGCGACCTCCAGCACATCGGGCGTGTCGGCGGTCTTGTCGCTCTCATAGCCGACGGTGAAGGAGACGCTTGTCTCGGTTGCGTCTGAGCCATCGGAGGCGACGTCGAGCCGGTAATTGCCCCATTGAACCGGGGCAGCGATGCGGGCTGCGGCCGTCTCACTGACGGCGACCTCGCCATCGGCGACGCGGCGCGTCGTCTTCACTCCCTCATAGTTCCAACGACCATCCTGGAAGAACCACTGATAGTTGCGATTGACCTTGGACAGCGTCCATTTCACGCCCGGCCTGGCGAGGCGGCGGCCGTCGCCATTGGCCATGATGACGTCGAAACTCGCCGTCTGGCCGTTGCCGAGCTCGCCATCCCTGAACAGCGGCTTCACGCCGATGGCGGCGCCCTTCGGCACGATCGGCAAGGTGACGGAGCGGGCGATGGCGCGGCCGCCCGGCTCACCGACGCGCAAGGTGATCTCGACCTCGAGCGGACGGTTGGTCTCGGGCTGCTGCACGCCGGCCGAGATCGTGGCCTTGCCTGCGGCGTCGGTGGTGGCGCTCTCCTCCAGGTCGCTCTGGATCGACTCGAAGGCCTCGTCGGTGAGGCCGACCTGAAACTCGGCGAAGCCAGGGATGGCGGATTTCGCGGCGGCGCGGATCGTGGTCGAACCGTTGACGTCGAGCTCGGAGCCCGGCGCGCCGTAAAGATAGCGCGCAGTGACATCGATCTCGGCCGGTTCGCCGGCCTGGAGCACGGGAGATTTCGGCGCGAGCGTCAGCTCGAGGCGCTCGGGGACGTAATCCTCGACGAGGAAGGAAACCTCGCCGATGGCTGTGCCCTTCGGGTCGGCATAGGCCTGGACGCGCCAGGTGCCGGTCTGTGCGCCGGAGATCAGCGGGATGGAATGAGCCCGCCCGCCGGCACCCTGATCCTCGACCTGACGGCGGCGGTACTCGACACCGTCCGGTCGCTTCACCACCAGCGTCAGCGGCAGGCCGGTGACGGCAGCGCCGGCGGAATCCCGCAGCAGGCTGGTGAGGTAGACGGTCTCGCCGGAGCGATAGACGCCACGCTCGGTATAGAGATAGGCGTCGAGGCCGGCCGGAGCGACGCGGCCCTTCACGCCGCGATCCGAGAGATCGAAGGCGGTCTGCTTGAGATCGAGGAAACCATAGTCCTCGCCGAGCAGGGCGGTGACGAGGCCCGGCGCATTACCACCCTGGCCCTTGGCAAGGCCGGCATCGAAGCGGGCATAACCCTTCGCATCGGTACGGGCGGTAGCGAGGACCTCGTTGTTGCGGGCGATGAGGCGCAGCTCCGCATTCGGGATCGGCGCGGCGTTCGCGAGCGAGCGCGCCAGCACATGCACGCCATCAGGGCCGGAGAAGGATGTCAGGCCGAGATCGGAGACGACGAACCATTGTGTCGCGCGGGTCGAGCCGTCGTCATAGTCGCCGTCGCCCGAAGGCTGCACTGCCTGACCGCCCGTCGGCTTGGCAAACATCACGTAGACGCCGGGCTTGAGCTGCCCGACCGCTTCCAGCACCGGGAAGGCGGTGATCACATCCTTGTTGAGCTCGGACTTGACGTCCATCGCGCCGGCCCAGACGCGCTGGCCCTTGTCGGACGCGATCTGGCCCGCGTTGTAGCTGCCGAGCTGGCTGAGGAAATCGTCGGAATGGACGGAGTTGATCAGGTTGCGGTCGCCGATGCGCATGACCTCGAGGTCGAGCTTGTCGGCATTGACGGAGACGACCGGGATGCCCTGCTGACCGGTGCGCGGCAGCACATAGTTCTTGCCGGTGAAGCGCACTGACGGCGTGCGGTCGCGGACATAGACCTCGTAATCGGCGGATTTCAGCAACTTCTCGTCGGGGAGTGCGGAAGGCACGCCCTGGCGAATGACGAAAGCATAGCGTTCGCCGTGGCGCAGGCCATCGACGCAGATCTGGCGCTCCTCGGCGCTGACAGCGAAATCACCCTTGCCGCCGGAAATAGCGACATAGGGCGCGAAATCGACACGCCCGCGGGCGAGCGGCTCGGAGAATTCGAAGCAGGCGCGCGGGCTCGCCGCATCGGCATCGACCTTGTTGGAGAGCAGGCGGAAGCCGCGCTTCTCGCGCAGGCTTTCATAGGCGGTGCGCAGCTGCGCATTGTCCTGGAGATCGAGGCTGAGACGATAGGTGGTCAGGGCCGGGCGCCAGAGTTCGTTGCGCTCGAAGGTGCGGGCGAGCACGGCGAGCGCGGCTGCTTCGTCCGGACGGGAGGTTGCGCGCTGATAGGCGAGGTAGGCGGCACTGATCGCACGTTCGCGCAGTTCCCAGCGCTCGCGATAGTCACGCGGCTCGATCGCATTGGCGGCGCGTGCCATCAGGCGCCAGCCGGCGGAGTTCTGCGGATCGGCGACGACCGCGGCATTGGCCTGGGGCAAGGCGGCGCGGGCATCGCCGCGCGAGAGTGCGGCTTCGCCGTCGCGTAGCGCGACCGCAGCGGGGCGCGTGTTGGCCGAGACGTCACGCTTCAGGCGTTCCTCGAGCCTTTGCCCGTCGGCCTGGAGATCGTTGCGGATATAGGCCTTCTGGGCGAGCGCCGGCGTGGCGGCGAGGGCAAGACCGAGGATCAGCGCGAGCCGGGAGAGCAAGGTCATGATCAGTCCCTTCGGCCGGTCCGGCCTGTCGTCATCGATGCCGCGCCACTGTGAGGACGGCACGGTATGACCAAAGGCTAGCATCCGTGCTCGGCAGTGCAACGTGAAAGCTGGCGGTACCGTCTTGCAGCAACGGCGGAGCCGGCCGCGCATCTGCCGCCTGAGGCTCTGAACCGGTGCGCATGACGGCCTCCTTGAAAGCACGTCTCCTGCGCCTCAATTGCTGCGGATGCGTCGTGCCGAGGCTGACCTCGGCACGATCTCCCTGGACAGTAGCAAGCCTGAACGGACATGTGCATGACACAGCCTCTCGAACTGGGACTGGACACGTTTGGCGATGTCACCGCCGGGGCGGACGGACAGCCGCTGCCGCATGCGGAGGTCATTCGCAACCTGATCGACGAGGCCGTTCTGGCCGATCAGGTCGGAATCGATTTCTTCGGTGTCGGCGAGCATCATCGCGCTGATTTCGCCATTTCCTCACCTGAGGTCGTGCTTGCGGCGATTGCCGGGCGGACAGAGCGGATCCACCTCGGCTCGGCCGTCACGGTGCTGAGCTCGGACGACCCGATCCGGGTGTTTCAGCGCTTCTCGACGCTCAACGCGGCATCCGGCGGACGAGCGGAGGTCATTCTTGGCCGTGGCTCCTTCACCGAGTCCTTCCCGCTGTTCGGTTACGAGCTGCGCGATTACGAAACCCTGTTCGAGGAGAAGCTCGAAATCTTTGCGGCACTGATCAGTCAGGAGGCGGTGACCTGGTCCGGCACGACGCGGCCGCCGCTCAAGAGCCAGCGCGTATTTCCCACGCTGGAAACCGGGGTGCTGAAGACCTGGATCGGGGTTGGTGGGAGCCCCGAATCCGTCGTTCGCGCCGCCCGCTACGGCCTGCCGCTGATGCTCGCGATCATTGGCGGCGATCCGACGCGCTTCCGGCCCTATGTCGATCTCTATCACCGCGCCTTCGCGCAACTGGGGAAGCCGGTGCCGCCGGTCGGGGTGCATTCGCCGGGCTATGTGGCCGAGACGGACGAGCGGGCGCGCGAGGAGTTCTTCACGGACTATAAGCGGATGCGCGACCGGATCGGCGGCGAGCGTGGCTGGCCGCCGATGAACCGCGCCGAGTTCGATCAGGAAATCGACTTCGGCTCGCTCTATGTCGGGTCGCCGGAGACGGTTGCGCGCAAGATCGCCGCGACGGTCCGGGCGCTCGATGCGGCGCGCTTCCAGATGAAATACAGCGCCGGGCCTCTTGGCCATGACAGGCTCATGCGCTGCATCGAGCTCTATGGGCGCCGGGTCGTGCCGCTGGTCCGCGAGATGCTCTCCTGACGAGACCAGTTGCGGATGCGCCGGCAATGACGCTTCAATGCTGCCGATTGCAGGGGAGCGCGTGATGGCGACGGGGTTGAGGTCTTCGCTTGGGACAAGGGGGCTGCTCGTCGCTGCCGGGTTGCTGTTCTCGCCGGTGCTCGCGCAAGCCCAGCCGCAACCTGCGGGGAATCCGCAACTTGCCGCGGCGCAGGCTGCCTTCGACGCCTTGCCCGAGGTCGAACGCAAGGCGATCCAGAACGACCTGATCTGGGCGGGACATTTCAACGGCGCGGTGAGCGGCTCCTACGGGCCGCTGACCTTTCGTGGCATCAACGCGCTGAAGGCCGGCTCACGCGGCGCACCGGACGGCATCCTGACGCCCGTCGAGCGCCGGGCGTTGGCGCAGGCGGCGGGGGCGGCCCGCGAGGCCGCGGGCTTCCGCGTCATCACCGACGAACGCACCGGCATACGCATCGGCATTCCGACCAAGCTGCTGCCGCGCCGCGAGGCGACTGCGATCGGCGGTGGCCGCTGGCAGAGCGAGGACGGAAGGGTGACACTCGACACGAGCACCGCACCGGCAGGCGACACGCTGGAGGCGCTGTTCGAGAAGGCTACAAGCACAGGCGTTCCCGGACGGAAAATCACCTACAAGCTGCTGCGGCCCGATTTCTTCGTGGTCACCGGCGAAACCTCGACGGGGCGCTTCTACCGGCGCCTGTCGGCAGGGCCGGGCGGCCTGCGCGGCTTCTCGATCGGCTACGACAAGGCTCTCGCTCCGAGCGTCGACAAGCTCGTCATCGCCATTGCCAGCAGCTTCGAACCCTTTCCGACCGGGCCTGCGCCTGCGATGACGGGTCCTGCAGCCGCGAGCGCGGCGACGCCAGGTGCGGCATCTCCGGTCGTGGTCGGGACAAGGCCGACGGAACGCTTTGGTGTCGGCCTCGCTGTCTCGGATAAGCTCGTCCTGACGGCGACGGCGGCAATCGACCCCTGCAAATCGCTGAAGGTTTCCGGTCGGCCGGCGCGGCTGCGCATCAAGGACGATGCGAGCGGCCTTGCTGTGTTGGAGGTCGACGGCGCCGCAGCGGGTACTCCTCCAGGTCTTCGGAGCGAGGCGCTGGGGGCGCAGGAGAGCGTCGTGCTGATGGCATTCGGCGATTCCGGCGGGCAGCGCACCGCGATGGCCCTGCCCGGACAATCCGTGCGCCTCGGCGCCGGCGAGGCCGTGTTCGCGCCGTTGCAACCAGGCCAGGCCGGCAGCCCGGTCTTCGACCGCCAGGGTCGGCTTGCCGGGGTGGTAACGGCCAACCCCTCGGACAAGGTGCTGATTGCAGGTGTCGCGCCACAGCGCGCCTATGCGGTTGCCGCCGGGGCTGCCATGCAGGCGTTGCTGGGCAAGGCGGGCATCACGCTTCAGACCGCGACGTCCGGGCCGGAGATCAGCACCGGGGCAGTGGTCGAGAAGGTCGGAAAGGCCGCATTGCCCGTCGCATGCGGGCTGTGAACCCACCTTCAAAGAGCAGTTGTTTCCGCTACGACAATCGGCTCAGATAGCGTCGGACTGACAAGGGAGCCCCGCATCCGCGGAGAAGCATCCCGCAAACTAAATCGATTAAGCGGAGGGAACACGGGAATGACCGACAGCATCAGCAGACGTAAGCTTTTGAAGGGTGCGGCAGCCGCGGGTGCGGCAGGTCTGATCGTCAAGCCGGCGATCGCACAGGCGCAATGGCCAAGTCGCCCTCTGACGATGATCTGCCCCTGGGGTGCAGGTGGCGGCACGGACGCGACGGCGCGCATCGTTGCCTCGCTCCTGGAGAAGGATCTCGGCCAGCCCTGCAACGTCGTCAACCGCACCGGCGGCTCGGGCGTCGTCGGCCATTCGGCGATCGCGACGGCGGCTCCCGACGGCTACAATATCGGCATGCTGACGGTCGAGATCTCGATGATGCATCATCAGGGGCTCACCGATCTCACGCCGGCAAGCTATACCGCGCTGGCGCTGATGAACGAGGATCCGCCAGGCGTGCAGGTCAGCGCCTCGAGCCCGCACAAGGACATCAAGGCTCTTGCCGAAGCCATCAAGGCTGCGCCTCCCGGCAAGCTCAAGGCCTC
The DNA here is from genome assembly GCF_052115715.1 of Allobosea sp. 2KB_26. Lineage (NCBI taxonomy): Bacteria > Pseudomonadati > Pseudomonadota > Alphaproteobacteria > Hyphomicrobiales > Alloboseaceae > Allobosea > Allobosea sp. 2KB_26. The sequence continues at coordinate 1,056,035 of NZ_JBFRHE010000001.1, read as the reverse complement.
GGGAACAGGCCAGGGCGGCATCTGGCACCTCGCGCTGGTCGGCTGGCTGGTGGCGATGGGGCTGAAGCCCGATCATGTCGCCTGGGTGCCGTCGAATGGCGCAGCACCCGGCATGCAGGATCTCGCGGCCGGCGGCATCGACATTGTCACCTGCTCGGTGCCCGAAGCCCGGGCCATGATCGATGCCGGCAAGGCGAAGTCGCTCGCCATCATGGCGACCGAGCGCAATCCGCAGTTCAAGGACGTTCCGACGCTGAACGAGACACTCGGCGTCAATTACTCGGTCGGCGCCTGGCGTGGCATCGGCGCGCCCAAGGGGCTGCCGGCCGATATCCAGGGCAAGCTCGCCGCCGCGCTGAAGAAGGCCTTCGACTCCAAGGAGTACAAGGACTTCATGAACGCCCGGGGCTTCGGCATGAAGTTCGCCGACCCGGCAGGCTTCGCTTCGTTCATGGCCGAAGGTGACAAGGCCATGGCGTCCGCCATGAAGGCGGCGGGCCTGGCCAAGGCCTGAGGCGGAAAACGGTTGGCGGAAGGGTGAGGCAGCTTCATCCTTCCGCCGCTTCTCGATCTTTCAGACTGTGCCTGAAATGAGTGCGGGAGATGCGGTCGCGCTCATGGCGCCGCCCCGGCACGGATCAGCGGACGTTTTGCGATGCTTCTATCCGACAAGATAACCGGGGGCGTGATGGTGGCGCTCGGCGCCACTGCCTTCATCTACGGATCCACGCTTCCGCCGGTCCCTGGCCAGCAGGTCGGCCCCTCCGCCTTTCCAATGGCCGTCGGGGCTGCCCTGGTCCTCTGCGGCACGCTGATCGTCTTCGGTATCGGGCGACATTTCGAAGAAGTGGCCGAGGCGGATGTCGCGAGCCATAGTGCGCCGGACCTGCACGAGCCCCTGCCGGCCTGGCGGAACTGGCTTGCATTGCTGCCGCCGGCCCTGCTCGCCTTCTATGCACTTGCTTCCGAGGCATTGGGCTTCCTGCCGACGGCGGGAATCATGGTTGTGATTGCGAGCCTCGCCTTCGGGGCGCGGCCGAAGCTCGCGGTGCCATTGGCGTTGATCGCGCCTTTCGTCATCAACTTGATTTTCCTGAAGCTGCTGCGCGTGCCCTTGCCCGGCGGCCTTCTGCCTTTCCCGTGGTGAGCCGATGAATACCGTCATCCAGGCCTTCGGACTCGTCTTCCAGACCGATGTGATGATCGCGATCGTCGCTTCGGCCTTTTATGGCCTGACCGTGGGCGCATTGCCGGGGCTCTCGGCGACGATGGCGACGGCGCTGCTGGTGCCGATCACCTTCTATCTTTCGCCGATCGCTGCCATTGCCACCATCATCACCGCATCGGCGATGGCGATCTTCTCCGGCGACATTCCGGGCTGCCTGCTGCGCATTCCCGGGACGCCGGCTTCCGCGGCCTACACCGACGAAGCCTATGCCATGACCCGCAAGGGCCAAGCCGAGACGGCGCTCGGCATCTGCCTGTGGTTCTCGGCGCTCGGTGGCATTGCCGGCACGCTGTCGCTGATGCTGATCGCACCGTTGCTGGCCGAGTTCGCGCTGTCCTTCTCGACCTACGAGAATTTCTGGCTCGCCATGCTGGGGTTGATGTGCTCGACGCTGGTCGCCCGCTCCTCGCCGATCAAGGCGATCGCGGCGATGCTGCTTGGCCTGCTGATCACCTGCATCGGTATCGACAATCCTGGCGGCGTCCCGCGCTTCACCTTCGGCTCGACCGACCTTCTTGGCGGCATCGAGCCGATACCGGCGCTGGTCGGCGTCTTCGCGCTTGCCGAGGTGATGCGCGCCCTGACCGAGCGCGAGCCGCCGAAGCTGGAGCATCGCCGGCTCGGCAGCATCCTCAAGGGACAGATCGAGCTGACCAAGAAATATCCGAAGCAGCAGACACGCGGAAACATCGTCGGCATCATCATCGGCGTTCTGCCCGGTGCTGGTGCCGACATGGCTGCCTGGGTCAGCTATGCCATGTCGAAACGCTTTTCAAAGACCCCGGAGAAATTCGGGACCGGCCATCCCGAGGGGCTGATCGAGGCCGGTGCGAGCAACAACGCCTCGCTCGCTTCGGGTTGGGTTCCGGCGCTGCTCTTCGGCATTCCCGGCGATACGATCACCGCGATCGCCATCGGCGTGCTTTACATGAAGGGGCTCAATCCGGGCCCGACGCTGTTCACCGAGCAGGCGTCGAGCATGTATGCGCTCTATATCATCTTCATACTCGGCAACATCATCATGATCCCGTTCGGTATCATCATGATCAGGCTGGCGAGCCGGGTCGTCGGGGCTCCTCGCTCGGCGGTGATGCCGGTGATCATGATCTTCTGCGCGGTCGGCGCCTTCTCCACGGCGGGCAACAACCTGTTCGCGGTCTGGTGTGTCGCGATCTTCGGCCTGCTCGGTTTTGTGATGGAGAAGAACGGCTATCCCGTCGCAGCCATGGTGCTCGGCATCGTCATGGGCACGATGGTGGAGCAGAGCTTCGTCACCTCGTTGATCAAGTCGGACGGTTCCATCCTGCCCTTCTTCAGCCGCCCGGTCTCGATGGTGCTGTCTTCGATGACGATCGCGGCACTGCTTTGGCCCGTCTTCATGTGGTCCCTGGAGAAGCTGCGGGCGAGGCGGGCCGTTGCCGCGTAGGTGCCGCGGGAGGCGGCCTCAGCCGATCACGTTTAGCGCCTTCAACGCGTCCAGGCGCTCGGCCGGCAGGCCGAGTTCTTCCTCAAGGACTGCCCAGGTGTCATGGCCCAGTGCTGGCGGCATATGGCGCACCGGCAGCCGTTCGCCGTCGAGCCGATAGGGCGGAGCGAGCACGGCGGGTGCGCCGGCATTGTCGCCATCCTCCACCAGCATGCCGGCTTGGCCGGCCCGTTCCGAACGCAAGGCGCGGTTGAGACCGAGCACCTCGCCGCAGGGGATGCCGTTCGCCGCCAGTTTCGCGAGCAGTTCGGCGCGCGGGCGGGCTCGCAGTTCCGCCTCGATGAGCGGGAGCAGTTCGGAACGGTGGATGGTGCGCTGGAGGTTGGTGGCGTAGCGCGGGTTCTCAGCGAGATCGATCCGGTCGATTACCGTGCGGCAGAAGCGATCATACTGAGCATTGTTCCCGACGGTGAGGACGAGGGCGCCGTCTGCCGCATCGAAGACGCCATAGGGCACGATCGAGGGATGGGCGTTTCCGTAGCGCGGCGGATCCTCGCCGAGCGCCAGGGCCTCCAGCCCGTAATAGGAGGTGACCGAGAGACCGCAATCGAACAGCGCCATCTCGACATGCCTGCCCTTGCCGGTACGTCCGCGCTGGACGAGAGCCGCGAGCACGGCCTGCGCCGCATATTGGCCGGTGAAGAGATCGGCGATCGCGACACCGAATTTCAGCGGTGGCTGGTCGTCATTGCCGTTCATGGCCATGAGGCCGGATTCGCCCTGGATCACGAGATCGTAGCCGGGGCGTGCGGCCTCGGGTCCAACGGAGCCGTAGCCGGCAATGGAGCAGTAGATCAGGCCGGGGTTCTCGGCGCTGAGCGCGGCATAGCCAAGGCCGAGCTTGTCGGCGCCGCCGGTCTTGAAATTCTGGATCAGCACATCGCTCTTGCGCGCGAGCTCGAGGATGATGGCGAGGCCCTCGGGCTGGCCGAGATCGATGCCGATCGAACGCTTGTTGCGGTTGACGCTGTTGAAATAGCAGGTGTTGCGCTCTCCAAGCCGCATGCCCCAGTCGCGCGTATCGTCGCCGCGCTGGGGATGTTCGACCTTGATGACATCGGCGCCGAGATCGGCGAGGACCTGCCCGCACCAGGGGCCGGCGAGGATGCGCGAGAGATCGAGCACGCGAATGCCGGCGAGGGGGAGGTCGGAAGCGGTCACGAACCCATCACTCCTTCAAGGCTGGCTGCCAGCGCGATCAGGCGCGGCCGGACGTCCTCGAGCAGAAACCCGGGATCGAGGATGACGGTCGGCGCGCCGCAATTGATCGTCATCGGCGGCAGACCTCCGCCGGGGTGGAAGGCCACTGCGATCGCGCTCACCGTCGGTTGCCAGTCGCCGAAGGAGCGGACGCAACCTGTCAGCCGATACTCCTCGAGCGCCTGTTCAATGCCCTCGCGCAGGCTTGGCCAGGCAGTGTCGTCGACGGAGCGGAAGTCGTCCATGATGGTCTGGCGCTCGGCTGCGTCGCAGGCGGCGAGATAAGCCCTGCCCATGGCACTACGCGCCATCGAGATGCGCGAGCCGGTATCGATGTTGAGCGCGATCGCGACCTCGCCCCGGCAGCACTCGATATAGCGCATGCTCAGCCGGTCGCGGACGCCGAGGCCGACCGAGGCCTTGGCGAAATCGGCGAGTTCCTGCATGCCGGGCCGGGCGATCTGGCGGACATCGAGCCCGGCAAGCGCGGTCGCGCCGAGCGCGATCAGCGCGGTGCCGAGCCGGTATGCTCCGCTATGCGGGACATGATGGAGATAGCCGAGCTTGGTCAGCGTATAGGTCAGCCGCGAAACAGTGGAGCGGGCAAGTCCGCAGCGTGCTGCGATTTCCGAGTTGGCGAGCGCATCCTCGTTGCGCTTGAAGCAAGCGAGAACATCGAGCCCGCGCGCCAGGGCGGTGACGAAATGCCGGTCCTCCTTCGGGCCGGCACGTTCGCCGCGTTCGGGGAGATCCGACAACTGTGCCGCCATGGCCTCAGCGTTTCATCAGGAACGCGGCGAAGGCGGCCTGTGCCTCGGCCGAGACCAGGCGCTCGCCGAAATGCCTGGCTTCGAGGGCGATCGTTTCGGCCACGGCGGCAGCGTTGCCGCGCTTCAGCAGCATCTTTGTCAGGGCGACCGATTGCGGCGGCAGGGCAGCGAGTGCACGTGCCTTGTCGAGCGCGATCGAGAGCGCTTCGCCTTCCGCCACCACGGCATTGACGAGGCCCGCTTCGGCTGCCGTCTCCGGGGGGAAGGCCTCACCCAGCATCAGCAGTTCCGCGGCGCGCTTGCTGCCGGCAATCATCGGCAGGAGATGGCTCGATCCGCCTTCCGGGCAGAGCCCGAGCGTGACGAAGGGCAGGCGGAAGCTGGCGCTGCGTCCGGCGAAGGCGAGATCGCAATGCAACAGCATCGTGGTGCCGATGCCGACGGCAAAGCCCTCGACCGCGGCGATGATCGGCTTCTTCGCTGTCGAGATCGTCGTCAGGAAATCGATCGCGATGCGGGCACCGTCGCCAGACGCGGCCGCGAAATCCTTGATGTCGTTGCCGCTGGTGAAGCACCCCGCCGCGCCAGTGAGGACCAGCGCGCAGACATTCTCATCGGCTTCGCCGGCGGTGATGGCGGCGATCAATCCAGCATAGGTGGCGCGGTCGAGCGCGTTGCGCCGGTCGGGCCGGTTGATGGTGATCTGCAGGACGCCGGGAGAGGGGTTTTGAGTCAGAACGGTCGCGGTCATTCCCTGCCTGTCCTTGTCATCTTCGCGCGATTCCAGCAGCGCTGTTCCGCCTGTCGGAAGGCCGCACGGCAATGCTGGATTCGCGGTAACGAGCCGCCTAGCGTCGATGGCTTCAAGGCATGACATGCTGCTTCTGTGGCGGTCAAGTTGCAGGCGCGCATTCTGCGATGCAGTTTTCACTCTGTCGCTCGATCGACGCTGCTTCATGCATTCTTGACAAGAAGCTGCCGGTCACCTCTCTAATCTATGAATTGCAGCACTTAATTCTGCGATGCAGAATAAAATCGTGAGGAACATGCCCATGGAGACCGTCCGGCTGTCGCAGCGCGGCTCGGTGGCGATCGCGACCATCGACAATCCTCCGGTGAATGCCTTGAGCGCCAGTCTGCGGGCCGCTCTCGTCGATGCGCATTCGCGCGCGGCTGCCGATCCGGCGGTCGAGGCCATCGTGATCGCGGCTGCCGGGCGGGCCTTCATCGCCGGTGCCGATATCAGCGAGTTCGGCCGACCGCCGGTCGAGCCGACGCTGCCTGCCGTGCTTGCGATCATCGAAGGCTCTGCGAAGCCAGTTGTGGCTGCGATCCAGGGCGTCGCGCTCGGCGGTGGGCTGGAGCTTGCACTCGCCTGCCATGGCCGTGTGGCCGCACCCGTCGCAAAGCTCGGCCTGCCCGAGATCAAGCTCGGCATCATTCCGGGCGCCGGCGGTACGCAACGCCTGCCGCGCGTGATCGGTGCGGCAAAGGCTTTTCCGATGATGCTCGGCGGAGAGCCGATCTCTGCGGAGAAGGCCGCTGCACTTGGCCTCGTCGACCGTGTCGTCGAGGGCGACCTCGTTGCTGCAGCCGTCGCGCTGGCGCAGGAGCTGGCGGCCAAGGGGGCGCCCGTGAAGACCGGCGAGCGAGCGGACAGGCTCACATCATCCGACCGCGAGGCGTTCGAGGCTCTGGCCCAGGACGCGGCAGCCAAGTCCGGCGACATGCCGAATGCGCTGGCGCTGATCGAGGCCGTGCGCGGCGTCTTCACCCTGCCATTCGGCGAGGGGCTTGCGGCCGAGCGTGCGCTGTTCCTCACGCTGGTTGCCGATGATCGCTCCAGGGCCTTGCGATACGCTTTCTTCGCCGAGCGCGAGGCGGCCAAGGTTCCGGGCATCGACGAGGGCAAGGCAGCGCGCCCGATCAAGCAGGCGGCCGTGATCGGCGCAGGCACGATGGGCGGCGGCATTGCGATGTGCTTCGCCAATGCCGGCATCCCGGTGACCGTGATCGAGACGACACAGGAGCAGCTCGACAAGGGCTATGCCCGCATCCGCGACACCTACGGCTTCTCGGTCAAGCGCGGCTCACTGACGGAAGCGGCGCGTGACCAGCGAATGGGGCTGATCACGCCGCAGCTCGGGCTCGAAGCCGCAGCCCAGGCGGATATCGTGATCGAGGCGGCCTTCGAGGAGATGGGCGTCAAGCAGGAGATTTTCGGCGCGCTCGATCGGATTGCGAAGCAGGGCGCAATCCTGGCCTCGAACACCTCCTATCTCGACCTCGCGACCATCGCCATGGCGACGAAGCGGCCGCAGGATGTGATCGGGATGCATTTCTTCAGTCCGGCCAATGTCATGAAGCTGCTCGAGATCGTGCGGCCCGCCGGCGTCGCGGATGATGCGGTGGCCTCTGCGATCTCGCTCGGGCGCAGGCTCGGCAAGGTGCCGGTCGTGGTCGGGAACTGCTTCGGCTTCGTTGGCAACCGCATGCTGGAACAGCGCACGCGGGCCGCCGAGCGGCTGCTGATCTCCGGTGCGCTGCCGCATGAGGTCGATGCGGCGCTGACCGGGTTCGGCTTCAAGATGGGCCCCTTCGCGATGTCGGATCTCGCGGGCAACGATATCGGCTGGCGCACGCGCAAGTCCCGCGGCAAGACCGCAGCGGTTGCGGACGCGATCTGCGAACGCGGCTGGTTCGGTCAGAAGACGGGGCGTGGTTACTACCTCTATCCGGAGGGAGCGCGTGCCGGGCAGCGCGACCCGGAGGTCGAGACGTTGATCGCGCAGGTTTCCAAGGAGCAGGGCGTCGAGCGCCGGGCGATGAAATCCGACGAAATCCTGGCGCGCCTGCTCGATCCGATGGTCAATGAAGGCGCGAAGATCCTCGCGGCGGGCATCGCTGCGCGGCCGGGCGATATCGATACGATCTGGATCAACGGCTATAACTGGCCGGCTTGGCGCGGTGGCCCGATGCACTGGGCCGACTCGGTCGGGCTCGACGTGATCGTGAAGCGGCTGGAAGTGCTCGCCGTGGAGAGCGGCGATCCCGCGCTCGAGCCGGCACCGCTGCTGCGCAAGCTTGCGGCCGAGGGCAAGAGCTTTGCGGAATTGAAGGTCGGGGCGGCGTGAGCCGGACGCGGCGCCCGATCTGGCAGGAGCGCTTTCCGCAGGCCTGCGACTGGGACGCGGCAGTGGAAACCGGCACGGTGCCGGACCTGCTCGTACCGGCCGTTGCGGCGCGCCCGGATGCGGTGGCGATCGGGTTCCGTGAGGGCGAGCTGAGCTATGGCGAACTCGACAGGCTGGCCACCCGACTCGCTGCAGGATTGATCGCCGATGGTGTCAGGCCGGGCGATCGGGTGGCGCTGTTCCTCCCTAATACGCCCTGGCATCCCATTGCGTTCTTCGCGGTCGCGCGCTGCGGCGCGACCGTCGTACACCTGAGCGCGCTCGATGCCTTGCGGGAGATCGAGCACAAGCTCGAGGCAACGCAGCCGGTCTGCCTGATCACCACGAATCTTCCGGGTTTCCTGCCGCAGGTGCAATCTCTGCATGCGGCGGGATTTGCCGAACGCGTGCTGGTCGGCGACGATATGCGCTGGGGGCCGGGGGAGGCCGAGCCGCTGGATCTGCCGGCCGGTGGCGATTTCGTCTGGCTCGACGGCCTGATGACGGCGCCACTCCCGGCAAGCTGGCCGATGCTCTTGCCGGACGATGTGGCGCTGCTGCAGTTCACCGGCGGCACCACCGGATTGCCGAAAGCAGCGATGCTGACCCATGGCAATCTTGTCTCGGCGGTGAATATCTACCGGCTCTGGACGGATGGCGAACCGCTCGAAGCCGGAGCGCAAACTGCGATCGCGGTGCTGCCGCTGTTCCACATCTATGCACTGACCACGATCCTGCTGCGCCATTTGCGAGACGGCAATCGCATCCTGCTGCGCCAGCGCTTCGATGTCGAAACCCTGATCGAGGATATCTCGCTCCGCCGGGCGACCATGTTCTCCGCCGTGCCGACGATGTGGTTTGCCCTGCTCAATCGCAAAGGCGTCGAGACGGTCGACTTTTCCTCGCTGCGCTCCTGTGTCTCGGGCGGGGCGCCTCTGCCTTTCGAGGTCCAGATCCGACTCGAAGGCATATTGGGTGTCAGGCTGAACAATGGCTGGGGCATGACCGAAACCGCACCCGCCGGCTCGCGCCTGCCGAAACAGGCGCAGCCCCGGCCCGGAGTGATCGGCGTGCCGCTGCCAGGCCTCGAGATGAAGATAGTCTCGCTCGATGCCGGGCGTGCCGATTGCCCGCCCGACGAAATCGGTGAGATCGCCATTCGTGGTCCCAATGTCTTCAAGGGCTACTGGAACGATGCGGAGGCGACGCGCGATGCCTTCCACGAGGGCTGGTTCCTGACCGGGGATCTCGGCCGGATGGGCGCAGATGGGCTGTTCCAGATCGTCGACCGGCGCAAGAACATGATCATTTCGAGCGGCTTCAACGTCTATCCGGTGGCGATCGAGAATGCGATCTACGAGCATCCCGCCGTGCAGGAAGTGCTGGTGATCGGCATCGACGACGATTATCGCGGCCAGGCGGCAAAGGCCTTCGTCGTGCTCAAGGCCGGTATGCCTGTCTTTACGCTCGACGAATTGCTGCTCTTCCTGAAGGATCGCCTCGGCCGCCACGAGATGCCTCGCGCGCTGGAATTTCGCAACGGCCTGCCACGCAGCGCTGCCGGGAAGCTGCTGGCGAAAGTGTTGATTGCCGAAGAACAAGAGAAGCGGGCCAGGCCCGCTTCTCCCGAATCCGCCGCATAGGACCTGAGAAAATCCATGACTGAAGCCGTCATCGTCTCCACCGCCCGTACGCCGATCGGCAAGGCCTATCGCGGCGCCTTCAACCAGACACGTGGTGCCGATCTTGCGGCGCACGCGATCAAGGCTGCCTATGAGAAGGTCGGGATCGAGCCGGCAGCGATCGAGGAGATCGTGCTCGGCTGCGGCTATCCGGAGGCTGCGACCGGCGGCAATGTCGCCCGTCACGCCGCGCTTGTCGCCGGTATCCCGGTTGCGTCCGCCGGCGTCACCGTCAGCCGCTTCTGCGCTTCGGGCCTCGAGGCGATCGCGCATGCGGCACGGCGCATCGTCATGGATGGCGTGCCGGTCGCGATCGGCGGCGGCGTCGAGTCGATCAGCCTGGTGCAACCGGTGGTGCGGCGCGAGCTCACCCAGAACGACTGGCTGATGAAGCACAAGCCCGAGATCTACACGACGATGATCGAGACCGCCGACAATGTCGCGGAGCGCTATGGCATCTCGCGTGAGGCGCAGGATCTGTTCTCGCTGGAAAGCCAGCGCCGCACGGCCGCGGCCCAGCAGCGCCGGCTGTTCGACGACGAGATCGTGCCGATGAGCGCGGTGATGTCGGTCACCGACAAGGCGAGCGGCGAAACGCGGAACGAGCAGGTCACGCTCGCCAAGGACGAGGGCAATCGGCCAGACACCACCTTGGAGGGGCTCGCGAAGCTGAAGCCGGTGCGCGGCGAGGACAAGTTCATCACCGCCGGCAATGCCAGCCAGCTGTCGGACGGTGCGGCTGCGAGCGTCGTGATGTCGGCGAAGGAGGCTGCACGACGGGGCCTGTCGCCGCTCGGCATCTTCCGTGGCTTCGCATCGGCTGGCTGTGAGCCGGATGAGATGGGCATCGGCCCGGTCTTCGCCGTGCCGCGCCTGCTCGAGCGCAATGGACTGAAGGTCTCGGATATCGATCTCTGGGAACTCAACGAGGCCTTCGCCTCCCAGTCGATCTATTGCCGCGATGAGCTCGGCATCGACCCCGAGAAGGTCAACGTCAATGGCGGCGCGATCTCGGTCGGCCATCCCTTCGGGATGAGCGGGGCACGGCTGGTCGGCCATGCATTGCTGGAGGGGCGCCGCCGCAAGGTGCGCTATGCCGTCGTCACCATGTGCGTCGCCGGTGGCATGGGGTGCGCAGGGCTGTTCGAGATCAACCAGGGCTAGCCATCATGGACCTGCGCTTCACGCCCGAGGAAATCGCCTTCCGAGACGAGGTGAGGCAGTTCTTCCGCACGGAGATCCCGGCTTCGATCCGCAGGAAGGTCTCCGAGGGGCTCGGGCTGGCGCGGGAGGACTATGTCACCTCGCAGCGGATCATGAACGCGCGCGGCTGGGCCGTGCCGCATTGGCCCAGGGAATGGGGCGGACAGGATTGGAGCCCCATTCAGCGCTATATCTTCACAGAGGAGATGCTGCTCGCCGCCGTGCCGCTGCCGCAGCAGTTCAACTGCTACATGGTCGGGCCGGTGATCGCGGCCTTCGGCTCCCAGAGCCAGAAGGAGAAGCATCTCGCGCGCATCGCCAATCTCGACGAATGGTGGTGCCAGGGCTTCTCCGAGCCCGGCGCGGGCTCGGATCTCGCCTCGCTGAAGACGCGGGCGGTCCGCGACGGCGAGCATTACATCGTCAACGGCCAGAAGGCCTGGACCACGCTCGGGCAGCACGCCGACTGGATCTTCTGCCTCGTGCGCACCGACCCCGCGGCGAAGAAGCAGGCGGGCATCTCGTTCATCCTGATCGACATGAAGACGCCCGGCATCACCGTGCGCCCGATCATCACGCTCGAGGGCCGGCACGAGGTCAACGAGATCTTCTTCGACGATGTCCGCGTTCCCGTCGAAAACCTCGTCGGCGAGGAGAACAGAGGCTCGGACTATGCCAAGTTCCTGCTTGCCAACGAGCGTGTCGGCATCGCCCGGATCGGCCTCTCCAAGGAACGTCTTGCCCGGATCAAGCGGCTGGCGAAGGAGATGCCGGCCGGCGACGGTGTGCTGTGGGATGACGCCGATTTCCGCGAACGGTTTGCGCTGGTCGAGATCGAACTGAAGGCGCTGGAAATCACCCAGATGCGGGTGGTTGCAGCACAGGGCAGGCGCGATCCCAACAAACCCGATCCTGCCTCGTCGATCCTCAAGATCAAGGGCTCGCAATTGCAGCAGGCGACGACGGAACTGCTGCTGGAGGTGGCCGGGCCATTCGCGCTTGCCGCGCCGCTGCGGACGGGCGACCTCAGCAATGACTGGCCCTTCGAGCATGACTGGGCCGATGCCGCTGCAGCGAGCTATTTCAACAACCGCAAGGTCTCGATCTATGGCGGCTCGAACGAAATCCAGAAGAACATCATCGCCAAGGCAGTGCTGGGGCTTTGACGATGAGGCTTGGCGCCCTGCCTCGTCCTGGCCATCACCGTCTTTCCCCTTTGCGCGTTGCAGGACGCAGGCGCTCGCCACGAGGGCGAGCATGACGCGGTGGCGAGCGCCCCGCCAGGCTGGATGAAACCCGATGGATTTCGACCTCTCCTCCGAACAGGCCCAGCTCAAGGACAGCGTCGAGCGGCTGATGGGCGCGGTCTATGGCTCGCTCGATGCGCGGCAGGCCTTGGCGAAGGAGCCGCTCGGCTTCTCCGAGAAGGGCTGGGCGCAGTTCGCGGAACTCGGCCTCACCGGCATTCCATTCTCCGAGGAGGAGGGCGGTTTCGGCGGCGGTCCTGTCGAGACCATGGTGGTGATGGAGGCGCTGGGCAAGGGACTGGCGCTTGAGCCCTATCTAGCGAGCGTTGTGCTGGGCGGCGGCGCAGTCCGGTTCAGCGGTTCGGCCGAACAGAAGGCGCGGATCATTCCGGGCATCGTCGACGGTTCCCTACGTCTGGCGCTGGCCTTCACCGAGAACCAATCGCGCTACGATCTGTACGACGTGGCGACGAGCGCGCGGCGAACGGAGACAGGGTTCGTGCTCGATGGCGCCAAGAGCGTCGTGATCAATGGGGACAGCGCGCACCGGATCGTGGTGAGCGCCAGGACAGATGGTGGGCGGCGCGACGAGACCGGTATCAGCCTCTTCCTCGTCGATGCGGCGGCGCCCGGCGTGAGAACCCGTGGCTATCCGACACAGGACGGGGGACGAGCTGCGGAGATCGCATTCTCCGGCGTCGTGCTCGGCGAGGAGACCCTGCTGGGATCGCTCGGCGCAGGGCTGCCGATCCTCGAGCGCGTTGCTGACCACGCCATTGCTGCGCTGGCCGCCGAGGCTGTCGGCATCATGGATGCGCTGCACGGCCTGACCGTCGACTATCTCAAGACGCGCCAGCAGTTCGGCGTCGCGATCGGCCAGTTCCAGGTGCTGCAGCATCGCGCCGTCGACATGCTGATGGCGCTCGAACAAGCCCGCTCGATGGCGCTCTATGCCGCGATGATGGTCGGCCATCCCGATGCGGCCGAACGAACGGCCGCGTTGTCGGCCGTGAAGGTCCAGATCAACCGCTCCTGCCGGCTGGTCGGGCAGGAGGCGGTGCAGCTCCATGGCGGCATCGGCATGACGATGGAATATCTCGGCGCGCATTATTTCAAGCGCCTGACCATGATCGAGAGCCTGTTCGGGGATACCTCCCATCATCTGCGGCGGGTCGGGCAAGCCGGCGGACTGGTCTCTGCATCCTAAGGCGAGTTGCCGAACGGAGGCTCGCCTTGTCATCTTCGGGGCCGCGTCGTTGACTGGCCTGGACCAGCGCGCGTCCCGGAGGTGAGATCTTGAGTTCCGGCCTTGTCGCCCTGCTCGACGATATCGCGGCGCTTGCAAAGGTCGCCGCGGCGTCTCTCGATGATGCTGCGGGCCAGGCGGCGAAGGCGAGCGCCAAGGCTGCCGGCATCGTCATCGACGATACGGCAGTGACGCCACGCTATGCCGTTGGGTTCAGCGCCGATCGGGAGCTGCCGATCATCGGGCGGATCGCGCTCGGCTCGCTGCGGAACAAGCTGGTATTCCTGCTACCGGCGGCGCTCCTGCTGGCACTGATTGCACCCTGGGCGATCACGCCGCTGCTGATGCTGGGCAGCCTCTATCTCTGCTTCGAGGGAGCCGAGAAGGTCCTGGAACTGGTCGGGGCTCATGGCGCGGATATCGAAGGCGAGGACGCTTCGGCGGGGATCGACGCTTCGCAGCTCGAAAACCAGAAGATCAGCGGCGCGGTGAAGACCGACTTCATCCTCTCGGCGGAGATCATGGCGATCACGCTCGCGAGCGTGTCTCAATCCTCATTCTGGACGCAGGCGCTGGTTCTGGCCGTCGTCGGCATCGGGATGACTGCCTTCGTCTACGGCATCGTTGCGCTGATCGTGAAGGCGGACGATGCCGGCGTCGCGCTGGCGAAGAACGATCACCCCGTCTCCAGCCTGTTTCACCTGGGGCGTGGCACGTTACCCACGGGAGCCGAGCCCAACCTCGCCGATCGCCTGCTGCGGCCTCTGTCAAAGGCATTCGGGCGCGGGCTGGTGGTGAGCATGCCGGTGCTCCTCTCGGTCCTCAGCGCTGTCGGGACCGTTGCCATGCTCTGGGTCGGCGGCGGCATCCTGATCCACGGTTTCGAGGGCTATGGCCTCAGTGCGGTGGGGCATCTCATTCACGATGCTGCCATGGCATCGGCCCGCCCCGTCCCCGGCCTGGGCGCGGTTGTCGAATGGGTCGTGACGGCGGCGCTATCAGCGGTCGTCGGACTGGCCGCAGGCTTGGCAACGATGATCGGCGTTCACTTCGGCGCTGCGCCGGTGCTGAAGCTGTTCCGGAAGAATGCGCCGAAGACGGTCTAACCTCTGCCTTCAATCGAGCCAGGTCGTGAAGTTCTCGACCGGCTCTCGTTCCGGCACGAGTCGGTTCGCAGCTGCGTCAGGGTCGGCATGGCCTATTGCGATACCGCAGACGACGACCTCGCTCTCGGGGACCGCCAACGTATGGCGCACGACCGGATGAAAGCGGGCAAATATCGCCTGTGGGCAGGTATCGAGGCCATGCGCCTGGGCAGCGATCAGCAAATTCTGGATGAACATGCCGAGATCGAGCCAGGAGCCGATCTCGAGGTCGCGGTCGATCGTCACCATCAGCGCGACGGGTGCGCCGAAGAAGCGCAGGTTATAGGCCGTCTGCCGCTTCATGCCCTCATGGTCGCCCCTGGTGACGCCGAGAAGGCCATAGAGGTCCCAGCCGACCTTGCGGCGGCGCGCCTGATAGGGCTCGGTGAAGGTCTGTGGGTAGTAGCGGTATTCCTCTGCCGGCTTGAAGTCGGGATCGTCCAGCGCTGCGAGCAACCCTGCTTCCAGCCGTGCCCGGCTCTTCGGGCCGAGCACGCGCGCCTTCCACGGCTGCATATTGGTCCCGCTCGGCGCCTGGGCGGCGAGTTCCAGCAGGCGCCGCACCAGCGCAGGATCGACCGGATCCGGCAGAAAGGCACGCACCGCGCGGCGGCTGCGGATGGCCTGTTCGACCACATCCGGCGCAAGCGCGGTGCGTTTGTTCATCCCCGCGCGGCCTCACGCGCCTTCAGGAAGGCGTTGTGCTCGGCGAGCAGGTCGCCGGCGAGCGCCTTAGCGATCAGGGCACGGGTGTTCTCGATGCCGTAGATCGCGGCAAACGAGCCGAAGCGCGGGCCCTTGGGCTCACCGAGAAGGATCTCGTAGAGCGTGTTGAACCAGGCGAGCGAGACGCCGGCCGAGCCGTCCTTCTGCACGGTCTTGTAGGGATCGCGCCGGCCGATATCGTAGACCGCGCCCTGGATCGTACCGGCATCGGTGACGCCTGCAGCCGAGAGTTCGCCGAGCCTGACGGAGAGATCCTCCAGGGCCTGCCGCTCCTCCAGCGTCGCCGGGCGATATTGCTTGGCAGGCTTCACGAAATCCTGGAAATAGCGGATCGCGTAACCGACCAGCGCGTCGAGGCGCGGATGGGTCGCAGGCGAGGCGCCTGGCGCATAGCGGCGCAGGAAGCCCCAGAGCACATCCTTGTCTTCGGCGTTGGCGACGGCGACGAGGTTCATCAGCAGGCCGAAGGTGACCTGCGTCTTGGCGGCGTTATCGCCTTCGCCCGAGGCGATCACCTCCGGCGCCGGCGGGGTGCCGTTATGGATATGCCAGACGGGATTGCCGAGGCGGTTCTTCCAGTCCTGCCGCTCATAGCCGCCGAGGAACTGCAGATATTCGTCAGCCGCGCGCGGGATGACGTCGAAGTGCAGCTTCTTGGCCTCGCGCGGACGTGAGTACATGAACAGCGCCAGGCTCTCCTGTGAGCCATAGGAGAGCCATTGCTCGATGGTCAGACCGTTGCCCTTCGACTTCGAGATCTTCTGTCCCTGCTCATCGAGGAAGAGTTCGTAGTTGAAGCCCTCCGGCGGCGTCGCATCGAGCGCGCGCGTGATCGCCGATGAGACCTTGACGGAATCGATCAGGTCCTTGCCCGCCATTTCGTAGTCGATGCCGAGCGCGACCCAGCGCATCGCCCAATCCGGCTTCCATTGCAGCTTGACATGGCCGCCGGTGACCGGGGTCTCGAAACGCTCGCCGCTCTCCGGGTCGGTCCAGGTGATGGTCCCCTTCTCGACATCGCGCGCCTCGATCGGCACCTGCATGACGATGCGGGTCCTGGGATGGATCGGCAGGAAGGGCGAATAGGTTGCGGCGCGCTCCTCGCGCAGCGTCGGCAGCATGATTTTCATCACCGCGTCGTAGCGCGCCAGCAGCTTGAGCAGGGTCGCGTCGAACTCGCCCGCCCGATAGCTGTCGGTCGAGGACTTGAACTCGTAGTCGAAGCCGAACTGGTCGAGGAAGGCGCGCAGGCGGGCATTGTTGTGCCGGCCGAAGGAGTCATGCGTGCCGAACGGATCCGGGACCTCGGTCAGGGGCCGTCCGAGATGCTTCGCCAGCAACTCCTTGTTCGGGACGTTGTCCGGCACCTTGCGCAGGCCGTCGAGATCGTCGGAGAAGGCGATCAGCCGCGTCGGCACCCTGTCGTCGGTCAGGACGCGGAAGGCGTGGCGCACCATCGAGGTGCGCGCGACCTCGCCAAAGGTGCCGATATGCGGCAGGCCCGAAGGGCCGTATCCGGTTTCGAAGAGCACCTCCTTCTTGCCCGATTTCTCGATCCGGGCCACGAGCTTGCGTGCTTCCTCGAACGGCCAGGCGGCCGAACGCTGGGCGGCATCCACGAGCGTGGGATCGAAAGCGGACATTTGCGGCGGGTCCTCGTCTGTCTCTGGGTTTTCGGAAGCTCCGGCTTTGACAGATGAGAACGGGCGGCGTCAATCGGCGGCGGCTGTCCTGGGCCGTTGCCTGCCCTGCACCGCATTCATTGCCTGCCCGGGTCGCGTCCGGTCGAATTGCTCTTGCGGCGCATGCGTATAGGCTCCGCTCCGCGATTGGCTCTGTACCGGATACCTCATGGATCACGCTCTCCTCGAAACGCTCAAGACGTGGCGACGACATCTCCACGCCCATCCCGAACTCTCGCTGAAGGAGAGCGCGACCGCCGCCTTCGTTCAGGAGAAGCTGACCGAACTCGGCATCCCCTTCACCGCCGATGTTGGCGGCCACGGCGTCGTCGCGACGCTGAAGCGCGGCAACTCGGACCGCAGCGTCGGATTGCGGGCCGATATGGACGCCTTGCCGATCCTCGAGGCAAATGACCTGCCCTATGCCTCCACGAACAAAGGCGTGATGCACGCCTGTGGTCACGATGGCCACACGACCTCTCTGCTCGGAGCCGCCGCCCTGCTGGCGCGCGACGAAAGCTGGAGCGGAACGGTCCATCTGCTGTTCCAGCCTTCGGAGGAGAATGGCGCCGGCGCCCGGGCGATGATCGCCGACGGGCTGTTCGAGCGCTTCCCGATGGAGCGCGTCTTTGGCTTCCATAACTGGCCCGGACTCGAAGCCGGCACCGTGGCGGTTCATCGCGGACCGGTCATGGCGGAGCCAGGCCGGTTCCGGATCACCTTGCACGGCACGGCCGGCCATGCCGCCAAGCCCGACCTGACGCGCGATCCGATCGTTGCGATGAGCCATCTGATCGTGGCGCTGCAGACGATCGTCGCCCGCAATGTCGATCCGCTCGACAGCGCGGTCGTCTCGGTCGGCATGGTGCATGGTGGCCAGGCGCCGAACCAGATTCCATCTACCGTCACCATCGACGGCACCTTCCGGACCTATCGGCCGGCCGTGCGCGATCGCGTGATCGGGAGCCTCAAGCGCATTGCCAACAGCACGGCCGAGGCCTTCGAGATGCGGGCGGAGATCGAGATCATCACGGGCGGTCGCGCCACGGCGAATACCGAACTGGAGGAGGAGATCTCGGTCGCGGCAGCCAAGCAGGCTGGCCTGACGGTTCGGCGCGACGTGCCGCCGAGCACCGCGAGCGAGGATTTCTGCCATTTCCTGGCGGACAGGCCGGGCGCCTATGTCTGGATCGGCAATGGCCCGGTCACCGACGGTGGCGAGCTCCACAACGAGCGCTACAACTTCAACGACGATATCCTGCCCGCCGCAGCCGGCTGGATGGCAAGTGCGGCCCGGTTGGCGCTCGAGGGCGAGCTTTCCAACACGAGCCCCGCGCGATGAAAACAGGGGGAGGCGGGCCTCGGAGCAGCCTCCCCCGACGCCCTCTGGCGTACGAGATCGGCGAAGCGCTTCGGAACAGGCAGTTGCCCGAGGGGCTTGCGGAGAGTCCGGGTTAGCGCCTCGTCAGAACGGGCTCACCGGAAAGAACCGCAGATAGAGCCGCGCATAGGTGCCGTCGTCCCAGAGCGATTGGAGCGCATAGTCGATCGCGCGTATCAGTGTCGGGTCATCCTTGCGCGTGAGAAAGCTGACACCCTCGCCAAAATAGCGGCTTTCCAGGAAGGGGCCGCCGCTGAAGGCGAGCTCGCCGCCATTGCTGCCAGCGAGCGTAAGCGCAAGCGCGACGCCGTCTCCGAAGACATATTCAACCTCGCCGCTGCGCAATGCAGCAATCGCTGCCGGCAGGCTGGGGGCTTCGCGGCGCTGGGCAAAGGGCATCAGCCGCTCGAGGAAGGCCTGATGGGCCGAGCCGCTGATGACGGCGATCCGCTTGCCCTGCAACTCGCGGCTGTCGAGTTCCGACTGCGCACTGCCGCGGGTGGTGACGAAGCGGGCAGGGGAGCGGAAATAGAGATGGCTGGCGCTAAAGCGGCTGCGGATCTGCGGCGTCAGCGCCATCGCTGCCGCCAGGACGTCGCCACGCCCCTCGGCCAGGGAGTCGAGCAGCGTGTCGAAGCGGCGGGCCTGAACCGTGCAGGTCCACAGCATTGTCTCGCAGATCGCACGGGCGAGCTCGACCGAGAAGCCGGTCAGCGTGCCGTCTGGGGCCGTGAAATGCAGCGGCGGGTAGTCGTCGTCGGTCAGGAAGCGAACCACGCGCGGGGGGCCGGGCTCCGGCCGATCGAGCCTGATCTTGCCATCCCAGAAATTAGGGACGGTCGCGGGAGATTGCGCCGCGGCTGTGCCGACCAGCAGAAGGCCAAGGCAGAATGTGGAGGCAAGGAGGGCGAGCCGCTTCATGGCCGCATCTGGCGACAGGGGAGGAGCCTGATCAAGCGGTTTCGCTTTTTCGCATGTGGAACCCTGACCCAGCAGGAGAGGGTTCCACATGCGCGGTCGCTTCCCGGACTTCGGCCTCAGGCCGCCATCGCTGCCGCTGTTGCCTTCGCGCCCTTCGAGAACAGGTTTTCAAGCTGCCGGGCGACCGCCTGGGTGAAGGCCGTCTCGCGCGGCAGATCGCTGCCGAAGACCGCTTCGATACCGAGAAGCCCGCTGCTCAGCGCCCGCGCATTCCGGCCCGCCTGCGTCGCGATGCGGGCGAATTCGCCCGCCAGCGGGTCGCGGACTTCGATCGCTGCGCCCGTCTCGTCGGTGCCGGTGACGTAACGCATCCAGGCTGCGACGCCGAGCGCAAGGTGATCGATCGGCGCACCGGCCTTGAGCCGTTCGCGGATCGTGCCGAGCAGGCGCTGCGGCAGCTTCTGCGAGCCGTCCATAGCGATCTGCCAGGTGCGGTGGCGGATGGCCGGGTTGCGGAAGCGGGTGAGCAGCGCGCTGGCATAGTCGGAGAGATCGACGCCCTGTGGGGCAGGCACGGTCGGGATGATCTCGGCCCAGAGCCCCTGCAGGAAGCGGGCGAGCACAGGATCGCCGCTCGCCTCGGCCACGGTCTCGTGCCCAGAGAGATAGCCGAGATAGGCGAGGCTGGAATGAGCGCCGTTGAGCATGCGCAGCTTCATGAACTCGAAGGGCGCGACTTCGGAGACCATCTGGGCGCCGACTTCGTCCCAGGCGGGCCTGCCACTGGCAAAACGATCCTCGACCGCCCATTGCCGGAAGGGTTCTCCGATCACCGGAGCGGCGTCCTCGATACCGAGCAGGCCGGCGGCCTCCGCGATATCGGCGTCGGTGGTGGCGGGCACGATGCGGTCGACCATCGTCGCCGGGAAGGCGCCGTTCGCTTCGATCCAGGCTGCAAGCGTGTCGTCCTGCAGAGCCGCGAAATCGCGCACCAGGCCGCGCAGGACCTTGCCGTTATGCGGAAGGTTGTCGCAGCTCAGCGCGGTAAAGGGAGCGAGCCCCTCGGCCTTTCGCAGTCTCAGCGCTGCCACGATCAAGCCAATGGCTGAGCGCGGGGCATCGGGATGTTCCAGATCGTGAAGGATGTCGGGATGATCCTGCCGCAGGCGGCCGGTGGCCGGGTCGTGGCAATAGCCCTTCTCGGTCACGGTCAGCGAGACGATGCGCGTTTCGGCGGCAGCGAGGCGCGCGACGAGAGCGGCAGGGTTTTCGGGGGCGACAAGCACATCGAGCACCGAGCCGATGATGCGCATCTGCGGGCCTTCGGGCGCCCGCTTCAGGAAGCTGTAGAGACCGCCCTGCGGCTTCAGCCGGTCGCGCTGGTCCGGGCGCTGCAGGCTGGCGCCGATGATGCCCCAGGCGCCGAAAGCACGCTCGAGCGCATCATCCGTAAACTCGCAGAGATGGGCGCGGGCGAAGGCGCCGAGCCCGAGATGCACGATGCCGGGCGTCAGCGCTGCTCGGTCATAGGACGGGCGACGGACGGTCTTGGGCAGGCTGGCAAGGGTTTGCGGCGACAGTCTGGTCAATGGAACACTCTTGGCAGCCAGAGGGAGATTGCAGGGACATAGGTCACCAGCAGCAGCACGGCAACGCTGGCGCCGTAGAAGGGCCAGATCGTCCGCATCGATTCCCCGATCGAGACGCGCCCGATGGCGCAGGCGACGAACTGCACCGAGCCGACCGGCGGTGTGTTCAGGCCGATGCCGGCGTTCAGGATCAGGATGACGCCGAAATGCACGGGGTCGACGCCAAAGGCTTTCACCACCGGCAGAAAGATCGGTGTGCAGATGATGATCATCGGCGCCATGTCCATGAACGTGCCGAGGACCAGCAGGATGAGATTGATCATCAGCAGGATGACGAGCGGGTTGTCCGAGACCGCCTTCATCGCGCCGATCGTTGCCTGCGGCACCTGCAGGAAGGCCATCAGCCAGCCGAAGGCGCCGGCCGTGCCGATCACCAGCAGCACCATGGCCGTGGTGCGGACCGCGCCGAGGGTCGCTTCGACGAAGGCCGTCCAGGTGAGCTGGCGATAGACGAAGATGGTGACGAGGACGGCGTAGACGACTGCCACGCAAGAGGATTCCGTCGCGGTGAAGACGCCGGAACGCACACCGCCGAAGATGATGAAGATCAGCAGGATGCCGGGCAGCGCCAGCACCATGTAGCGGCCCACCGCAGCAAATCCCGGGAACGCTTCACGCGGATAGCCGCGCCGGACCGCGACGGCCCAGGCCGCCACCATCAGCGCGGCACAGAGCATCAGGCCGGGAATGATGCCGGCGGTGAAGAGATCGGCGATCGAGATGTTTCCGCCCGCCGAGAGCGAATAGATGATCATGTTGTGCGAAGGCGGGATCAGCAGCGCGATGATCGCCGCATTGGCCGTGACGTTGACGGCATAGTCCGCGTCGTAGCCGCGCTTGACCATTTGCGGGATCATCAGGCCGCCGACAGCGGACGCGTCCGCGACGGCCGAACCCGAAATGCCGCCGAACAGCGTGCAGGTGACGACGTTCACCTGCCCCAGTCCCCCGCGCAGGTGACCAACGAGACTCGAGGCCATCTGGATCAGCCGCTCGGCGATACCGCCGCGGATCATCAGGTCGCCAGCATAGATGAAGAACGGGATCGCCATCATGGCAAAGGCGTTCATGCCGGAATTCATCTGCTGGAAGACGACGACGGGCGGCAGGCCCATGTAGACGACGGTGGCGATCGACGACATGCCCAGGCAGAAGGCGACGGGCACGCCGATCAGGAGAAGCAGCGAGAAGGTGCCGAAGAGGATCCAGAGTTCCATCGCTCAGACTTCCTGTGCGCTGCCGAAATGCGTGAAGCCGAGCGGGGCCGATTTCGCTTTCGTGAGAAAGAGCATGAGCTTTTCTAGGGAGAAGAGGGCGATCAGCCCGCCGCCAACCGCGATCGGGACATAATCCCAGCCGCGCGAGATGCCGATGATCGGCAGGCGGTCGCTCCAGGTTCCGATCGCGAGCTGTGCGCCATAGACGAGCATGGCGAGGCCGAAGGCAATGACGAGCAGTTCGGTCAGGATGATCAGCGCGTTGCGCAGCGGCGGCGGCGACATGGCGAGGCCGACTTCGAAGCCGAGATGGTCGCTCTCGCGCACGCCGACCGCGGCGCCGAGCAGGATGAACCAGGACATCAGGAAGAGGGCGCTGGCCTCGACCCAGATCGGCGTGTCGTTCAGCACATAACGCCCGAAAACGCCCCATGCGACGATCACGGTCATGGCGACGAGACCTGCCCCGGCGATGAACAGGGCTATGAGGCAGAGCCTGGCGCCCAACCGGGTCAGGATTTGTGCAAGGGGAAGCATCAGGTCGCTCCGGCGCCATGTGAGGCGCTTTTTCCCGGGTGGTGCCGGCCTGTTCCGGATTCGCCAGCGGTGAAGACCGCCTGCGAAGCCGGATCGTCAGAACCGCCCCACCCGGGGAAGGCCAAAAAGGAGACGCAAGGGACTGGGCGCAGCCGGAGGGGCCGCGCCGGTCTTCACTTCACCGCCTGGATGGCTGCCACCATGTCCTTGAGCTTCGGATCGGTGACGAACTTGTCGTAGACCGGCTTCATCGCGTCGACGAAGGGCTGCTTCTCGACCGTGTTGATCTGAGCCCCGCCAGCCTTGACCTTGGCTTCCGACTCCTTTTCGCGCGCATCCCAGAGCTCGCGCATCTTGGCCACGGATTCCTTGGCCGCGGTCTTGATCAGCGCCTGGTCGGCCGCATTGAATTTGTCGAAGCTGCGCTTCGACATCACCAGCACCTCCGGCGAGAGCGAGTGCTCGGTCATCGAATAGAACTTGGAGACCTCGAAGTGGCGGGTCGATTCGTAGGACGGCCAGTTGTTCTCGGCGCCGTCGATGACGCCGGTCTGCAGGGCCGAGTAGACCTCACCGAACGGCATCGGGGTGGCATTGGCTCCAAGCGCCGAGACCAGCGCCACGAACATGTCGGACTGCTGGACGCGAATCTTCATGCCCTTCATGTCGGCTGGCGATCCGATCGGGCGCTTGCCGTTATAGAAGGAGCGCGAACCGGAATCGTAGAAGGCGAGGCCGATCAGGTCGTGCTTCTCAAAGTCCTTGAGCAGGTTGTCGCCGATCGGCCCGTCCATGACCTTCCGCATGTGATCGACCGAGCGGAAGATGAAGGGCAGCGAGGGTATGTTGGTCGCCGGAATCAGGTTGTTGAACGGCGCCATGTTGATGCGGTTCAGGTCGATGACGCCGAAGCGCGTCTGATCGATCGTGTCCTTCTCCTGGCCGAGCTGGGCGGAGTGGAAGACGTTGATCTTGATGCGTCCATTGGTCCGCTGATCCAGCAGCTGGCCCATGTATTTGACCGCTTCGATGGTCGGATAGCCGTCAGGGTGGATGTCGGTGGAGCGCAGGGTGACGTTCTGCGCTTGAGCCGCGCCGGCGGTCGCTGCCATGAAAGCCGCGCCGACGAGCGCGGCGACTGTCCGTCTCATAAGCATGTTCAGATTCCTCCCGTTTGAATCAATCCGCCGGATTTTCCCGGTCGTTCTTGCCCCGTGTTCGGGAGCCGTGCCGCCCTATGCCGGCTTCGGCCCTAGAGAAATTCCCTCCGCATCGGCGTGAAGGAATCGATCAGCTGCCCGGCCTCGATGGCGACGACGCCATGGACGAGGTTCTCGGGCACGAAGAAGCTGTCGCCGGCCGTTAGCCTGCTGGTTCTGCCGTCAATCGTGACGTCGAAGACACCGCTCTCGACATAGGATGCCTGGCGATGCGGGTGCTGGTGCGCCTTGCCAATGGCTCCGACTTCGAAGACGACGCGAACGATCATCAGGTCCGGCCCATAGGCCATGATCTTGCGTTTCACGCCCGGCTCGGTCGCCTCCCAGGCGAAGTCGCGCTCATGCTGGAAGAAGGAGTTGAGACGCTCGCTCATCGCGCCAGCCAGCCTCCATCGACGGGAATGATTGCACCATGCACGTAAGCCGCTGCGTCGCTCGCGAGGAAGACGGCGGCGCCGCCGATATCCGAGGGCTTGCCCCAGCGGCCAGCCGGGATGCGGGCGAGGATGGCGGCGTTGCGATCGGCATCCTCGCGCAGGGCCTGCGTGTTGTTGCTCTCGATATAGCCGGGCGCGATCGCGTTCACATTGATGCCCTTGCCCGCCCATTCGCAGGCCAGCAGCCGGGTCAGGCCGGCAAGCCCGCTTTTGCTCGCGGTATAGGAGGCGACGCGGATGCCGCCCTGGAAGGAGAGCAGCGAGGCGATGTTGATGATGCGCCCGGTCCGTCTGCCCGCGAGGGCTGCCTTCGCAAAGGCCTGGGACAGGAAGAAGCTCGCCTTGAGGTTCACGTTCATGACCTCGTCCCAGTCGTTCTCGCTGAAGTCGAGGGCATCGGCGCGGCGGATGATGCCGGCATTGTTGACGAGGATATCGAGCGGGCCGGCGGCTTCGGTGGCTCTGGCGACGATTTCGGCTGCGATCCCGGATTGCTGCAGATCGACGACGAGCGGCAGGCAGCGTCCGCCGGCATTGGTGATCTTTGCCACTGTCTCGGCCATGGACGAGCGGCCGGCGGCGACGACCGTGGCTCCGGCCTCGGCCAGCGCCAGCGCAATGCCCTGGCCGATGCCGGTATTGGCGCCGGTGACGAGCGCCGTGCGCCCGACGAGATCGAAGGGCGCACGCGCAGTCATCAGCGCAGCATCTCGACGGGCGCGGCGTCCATGTCGGTGAACTCGACGTTGTCGCCGGCCATGGCCCAGACGAAGGCGTAGTTCGAGGTGCCGCAGCCGCAATGGATCGACCAGTTCGGCGAGATCACGGCTTGCTCGTTGGCAACGAGCAGATGCCGGGTTTCGGTCGGCTCGCCCATGAAATGGAAGACGCGATGGGCTGGATCGAGGTTGAAATAGAGATAGGCTTCCATCCGCCGCGTATGGGTGTGGCAGGGCATGGAGTTCCAGACCGAGCCGGGATCGAGCGCCGTCATGCCCATGACGAGCTGGTTGGTACCCGTGGTGTTCGGCATGATGTATTGCCGGATGGTGCGCTTGTTCGAGGTCTCGGCCGAGCCCAGATGCAGCGTGTTGGCATCAGACTGGCGGATGAGCTGATGGGGTGCCTCGCGATGGGCGGGGGGGCTGGTCAGATAGAACTTGGCGGGGTTGGCCGGGTCGGCGCTGGAGAAGCTGACCTCCTTCGCGCCCAGTCCGACATAGAGCGCGTCGAGGTTCGGCAGCTCGAACGTCTTGCCGTCGACGGTGACAGTGCCCGCGCCACCGATATTGATCACGCCGAGTTCGCGGCGCGCCAGGAAGAAGGGCGTACCGGTCGGGGCGAAGGGATCGAGCGTCAGCGGCTGGCTCACCGGGGTCGCGCCGCCGACGATCATGCGGTCGTAATGACTGTAGGTCCGGGTCAGCTCGCCCGGCACGAAGATGCGCTCGACCAGGAAATCCTGGCGCAGCGCCTCGGTGTCGTAGCGCTTCACATCGCGGGGATGCGCGGCCTGGCGTTCGTCGATCGAGCTCGCTGCGCTGGTCACAGGCGATAGGCCTCCTTGGCCAGGCGATAGGCGAGGTCGTAGGCGACTTCCGCTGCCTCGTCCTCGCCGAGGCGATGCTCGGCAACGAGCTTGGCGAGGTAGGTGCAGTCGCAGCGGCGAGCGACGTCGTGACGGGCCGGAATCGAGAGATAAGCGCGTGTGTCGTCGTTGAAGCCGACGGTGTTGTAGAAGCCGGCCGTCTCCGTCGTGAGTTCACGGAAGCGCAGCATGGCTTCCGGCGCATCGAGAAACCACCAGCCGGGTCCGAGCTTCAAAGCGGGATAATGTCCAGCGAGCGGCGCGAGTTCGCGGGAATAGACGGTCTCGTCGAGGGTGAAGGCGATGACCGTCAGGTTGGGTTCATTGCCCACCGCATCGAGCAGCGGCTTCAGTGCAGAGACGTAATCCACGCCGCGGGGGATGTCGCAGCCCATATCGCGGCCGAAGGTTTCGAACAGCGTCGGGTTATGGTTGCGGACGGAGCCGGGGTGGATCTGCAGGACGAAGCCGTCGTCGAGGCTCATCTTCGCCATCTCGGTGAGCATCTGACCGCGGAACAGGTCGGCATCCTCGGCCGAGAATTTGCCCTTCAGGATCTTGGCGAAGAGTTTTTCGCTTTCGGCCTGCGAGAGGTTTGCGGTGCGCGCGGTGGCGTGGCCATGGTCCGAGGAGGTTGCGCCGCGCTGCTTGAAATAGGCCCGGCGAGCGCGGTGGGCCGCGAGATAGCCGGTCCAGCTGGTGACATCTTCACCGGTCAACTCGCCGAACTGTGCGAGATTGTCCTTGAAGCCCTCGAATTCGGGATCGACGACACTGTCTGGGCGATAGGCTGTGATGACCTTGCCGCCCCAGCCTGATTCCCGGATCATGTCGTGCCATTTCAGGTCATCGAGTGCGCCTTCGGTGGTCGCGATGGCCTCGATCTTGAAGCGCTCGAACAGCGCGCGCGGACGAAACTCCGGCTGCTCCAGCTTCTCGGCGATGCGGTCGTAGATGCGATCGGCATTCTCCGGGCTCAGGCGCTCATTGATGCCGAAGACGCCGGATAGGGCATGCTCGAACCAGAGCCGCGTCGGCGTGCCACGGAACAGCCGCCAATGGCTGGCGAAAAGCCGCCAGATCGCGCGCGGATCGGTCTCGACCGGGCCATCATCCTTACGGGCGATGCCGAGCTGCTCGAGTCGAACCCCTTGCGAGTAGAGCATCCGGAAGATGTAGTGGTCTGGCTTGACCAGCAGCGTCGCCGGATCCGGAAACGGCTTGTCCTCGGCGAACCAGCGCGGGTCGGTATGGCCATGTGGCGAGATGATCGGGAGATCGCGGATCCCGGCATAGAGACGGCGCGCGATGCCTCGCGTCACCGGATCGGCAGGAAACAGGCGATCATCGTGCAGCAACATCAGCAATCTGTCCCGATAGGCCCGCAACTATACGGGCGAGAAGCATAGTGGATCAATATACTAATATACTAGTATGTCAAAGGCGATTGTGGTAGTGCCTGAGGGCGATGACGCTTTCAGGCTCGGCCCGGAGCGTTCGGGAGACGTAGGTGGCTGGGACCGGACGATGAGCGAGTTCGCAGGCGGCCGCGGCCATGGCGCGGATCATCGACGCGAGCGACGCCCGCTGGGGCGGGCCGTGGCACCGGCCGGGCGCTCGACGGCCGCTTCGCTGGTTCAGGACGATCTCCGACGCGCCATTCTCGCCATGGAGCTGAGGCCCGGCGTGCCGCTCTCCGAGAAGGAGCTCACAGCGCGCTTCGGTGTCAGTCGTACCCCGGTCCGCGAAGCGCTGATCCGTCTCAAGGAAGAGGGGCTGGTCGAGATTTTCCCGCAGGCGGGGACCTTCGTTGCGCGCATCCCGACGGGGGCTATTCCCGAAGCGGTCTTCATCCGGCAGGCACTGGAATGTGCGACCGTGGAACTGCTTGCCCGCATCGCGACGCCGGAGGCCATTACCCGTCTTGATGCCACGATCGCGCGCCTGCACGAAGCCTTTGACATCGGCGACCAGGAGAATTTCCATCTCGCGGACGAGGCGTTTCACGAGACGCTGGCCGATGCCGCCGGGTATCCGGGTATCTGGAAAATCGCACAGGCGGCGAAAAGCCAGATCGACCGCTGCCGGCGCATGACCCTGCCTGTGCCTGGGCGCATGGCGATGGTGATCCGCGAGCACCTGTCGATCGTCGATGCCATCCGCAAGGGCCGCACCACCGAGGCGGCTGCGGCGATGCGCACACATCTCGGCACGCTCCTGCCCGATCTCGTGCATCTTCAGGCAAAGCACCCGGATTACTTCGTCTGACGCGATCGATCTGTCGCGTGGACGAAACGGAAGAGCCGTCTTGCGCCGGGCCCATCTCCCGCGCCATCTTGCGCCGCGACATGCATGGGAGTGGCTGATGACGACGCGGCGTGACCTTCTTGCCGGAGCAGGCGCAGCCGCGCTCGCGGCCCAGTTGCCCCTCGTTGCTCTGGCGCAAGCCAAGGACAGCGTCATCATTGCGATGACGTTGGAACCGCCGACGCTCGACCCGACCTCGGGCGCGGCGCAGGCGATCCGCGAGGTCACCTTGCAGAACATCTTCGAAGGTCTGGTCAAGATGGACCGGACCGGCAAGATCGTGCCCTGCCTCGCCGAAAGCTGGGAGATCGCGCCCGACAATGTCACCTACAGCTTCAAGCTGCGGAGGGGCGCGACATTCCATGACGGTACCCCATTCAGCTCCGAACAGGTCAGGTTCTCGTTTGAGCGGGCCGTGGCGCCGGAATCGACCAACGCCCAGCGCCAGCTGTTCACGCCGATCACGGAGATCACGACGCCGGATCCGGGGACCGTGGTCATCAGGCTGAAACAGCCGACGGCGACTTTCCTCTATGGGCTCGCATGGGGCGATGCGGTGATCGTCGCGCCAGCGAGCGCCGCCAACAACAAGACCAATCCGATCGGCACCGGCCCGTTCAAGTTCGTGCGCTGGAATCGTGGCGACAGGCTCGAGCTCGAACGCTTCGACGGCTATTGGGGGGAGAAGCCGACGCTCGCCAAGGCGACCTTCCGTTTCATTGCCGATCCGCAGGCGCAGGTCGCCGCGCTGCGGGCCGGGGATGTCCACGCGCAGACCAATCTGTCGGCCCCTGAAGCCGTGCCGCAGCTCAAGGCCGATCCCAAGCTCAAGGTCAGCTTCGGCAAGACGGAGGGTGAAGTCATCCTCGCCATCAACAATGCCAAGGCGCCGTTCAACGATCTGCGCGTGCGTCAGGCGATTGCCCATGTGCTCGACCGCAAGACGATCGCGCTCGGGGTCTACGGCTTCGACGTCGACCTGATCGGCAGCCATTTCTCGCCGCTGCACCCGGCCTATATCGACCTGACCGCCACCTACCCGGTCGATATCCCGAAGGCCAAGGCGCTACTCGCCGCAGCCGGCTTCCCGAACGGTTTCTCCTGCACGCTGAAACTGCCGCCGCCGACCTATGCCCGGCGTTCCGGCGAGATCATCGCCGCATTGCTGGCGCAGATCGGCATCAACGCCTCGATCGAGCCGCTCGAATTCCCGCAATGGCTGGAGCGCGTCTTCCGCGGCAAGGATTTCGACCTGAGTGTGATCGCCCATACCGAACCACTCGACATCAATATCTATGCCCGGGACGACTATTATTTCCAGTACAAGAATCCCGAGTTCAAGGCGCTGATGGCGAAGATCGACGTCACCCTCGACGAGGGCCAGCGCAATGAGATGTACAGGCAAGCTCAGCGCATCCTGGCGCGCGATGCGGTCAACGGCTTCCTTTTCATCCTGCCGAAGATCACCGTGACGGCGGCCGGGCTGGACGGGATGTGGACCGATTGGCCGCTCCCGATCACGCCGCTCGCCGAGGTGCGCTGGCGCTAGGTCGTGCTGTCGTTCCTGGCGCGCCGATGCGTGGCGCTTGTCGCCACGCTGCTTGGTGCAGCGCTGGTGATCTTCGTCGCGCTCGAGGTCCTGCCGGGTGATCCGGCCGCCGTGACGCTTGGTCTCAATGCGGCTCCCGAGGCGCTGGCGGCCCTGCGCCTGGAGATGGGGCTCGACAAGCCCGCGCCGGTCCGTTTCCTCGCCTGGATCTCCGGTATCCTGACCGGCGATCTCGGCCTGAGCTACACCTACCGCGTGCCGGTCGCGCAACTGATCGGCGAGCGGATGGCGGTGACACTGCCTTTGGCGCTGGCGGCGATCATACTGGCCACATCGATCGGCGTTCCGCTCGGCCTGCTCGCTGCGGCCAATCATAACCGGCCGACCGATGCGGCCGTGATGATCTTCGCGCAGCTCGGGCTCGCTGTTCCGAATTTCTGGTTCGGCCTTTTGCTCGTGCTGCTCTTCGCGATCGGGCTCGGCTGGTTTCCGGCCGGCGGCTTCCCGGGCTGGCAGGCCGGGCCGGCTGCTGCCGTGAAGGCGCTGCTGCTGCCGGCCTTCGCGCTTGCCTTGCCGCAGGCGGCGATCCTGGCCAGGGTGACGCGCTCCTCGATGCTCGACACGCTGCAGGAGGACTTCGTCCGTACCGCTCGCGCCAAGGGGCTGGCCGAACCGGTCACGGTCGTCAGGCATGCGCTGCGCAATGCCTTGATTCCGGTCGTTACCATCATGGGGCTGCAATTCTCGGTGCTGATCGCCGGCGCCATCATCATCGAGAATGTGTTTGCGCTGCCGGGACTCGGGCGCCTCGTCTTCCAGTCGATCACCCAGCACGACCTGATCGTGGTGAAGGATCTGGTAATGCTGTTCGCCGGTCTCGCCATCCTGGTGAATTTTGCGGTCGAGCTCGTCTATGGGCTCATCGACCCGCGCCTGAGGGAGGCGTCGTGACGCGGGCCGGCGCGTCGGCCCCGGTCCCGGCGAAGCGCTGGTGGACGGGCCCCTCCTTCCTGATCGGCTTCGCGCTGACCGGGGTCATCGTTGCGGGGGCGCTGCTGTCCTATGTCTGGACGCCCTATCCGCCCACGCAGATGATGATCCTCAATCGCCTGAAGCCACCTTCGGCGACGAACTGGTTCGGGACCGACCAATTCGGTCGCGACGTCTTCTCGATGATCATGGTGGGCGCCCGCAACTCGCTGGCGGTAGGGCTCGGCGCAGTCGGATTCGGTCTCGTGCTCGGCACGACGCTCGGGCTGCTGGCCGCGATCCGGCGCGACGGGTTCCTCGACAACCTGATCATGCGCACGGCCGACTTCACCCACGCCTTTCCAGCGGTGCTGACCGCGATCATGATCACGGCGATCGCCGGGCCGGGCATGCTCAACGCGATCGTGGCGATCGGCATCCTGAACCTGCCCTATTTTGCGCGTTTAGCGCGTGGTGTGGCGATCCAGGTCTGGACGCGGGATTATATCCAGGCGGCGCGGGCCGCCGGGCTCGACAATGTGCAGATCAGCGTCCGCCATGTCCTGCCGAATGTCGCTGGCGTCATCGTCGTCCAAGCGACGATCCAGTTCGCTCTGGCGATCCTGGCGGAGGCGGGGCTGTCCTATCTCGGGCTCGGCACGCAACCGCCGAACCCGTCCTGGGGGCGTATGCTGAACGAGGCACAGACCTTCATGGCGGTGCAGCCCTGGTTGGCGATCTTTCCCGGGGCTGCGATTGCCATCGCGGTGCTCGGCTTCAATCTGCTCGGTGACGGTCTGCGCGATGCCATCGACCCCCGCCTCCGTCGAAGCCGCTGAGTGATGATGAGGATGAGACGATGACCGATCTTGCCGATCTGAGCGCCACGGAGCTTCTCGCCGGCTATGCCGCACGGACATTCTCGCCGGTCGAGGTGACCGAGGCGGTGATCGCACGGATTGCCGCATGGGAGCCGCGGCTCAAGGCGCTCTACGCCTATGAGCCCGACGTTGCGCGGGCGATGGCAAGGGCCTCCGAGGCGCGCTGGCGGAAGGGGGAGGCGCTGGCTCTCGACGGGGTGCCCGGGACGATCAAGGAGAACATCGCGACCAAGGGCGTGCCGGTGCCGCTCGGCACGGCCGCGCGCGATCTCGAACCGGCGGCCGCGGACGCACCGCCGGCGGCGCGGTTGAGGGAGGCCGGCTGTGTCATCCTCGCCAAGACGACGATGCCGGATTACGGCATGCTCTCCTCGGGACTGTCGAGCTTTCATGATCTCGCCTGCAACCCCTGGGACCTGACCAAGAATCCCGGTGGCTCCTCGGCGGGCGCGGGCGCGGCGGGAGCTGCGGGCTACGGTCCGCTTCATATCGGCACCGATATCGGAGGCTCGATCCGCCTGCCGGCCGGCTGGTGCGGGCTGGTCGGCCTCAAGCCCAGCTTTGGCCGCGTGCCGATCGACCCGACCTATTACGGCCGCGTCGCCGGGCCGATGACCCGCTCGGTCGCGGATGCGGCGCTGATGATGCGGGAACTATCCCGGCCGGACAGGCGCGACGGCATGAGCCTGCCGCCGCAGGAGATCGACTGGCTGGCGCTGCAGTTTGACGTCAGGGGCTTGCGCCTGGGACTCCAGCTCGATGCCGGGGTCGGGCTTGCCGTCGAGCCGCGGACCCGGGCTGCGATCGAGGCGGCGGCCAGGGCCTTCGCGGCGGCCGGCGCGACCGTCGAGCCGGTTGCACCCTTTCTGACCCGCGAAATGCTGGATGGGCTGGATGATTTCTGGCGGCAGCGAGCCTGGGTCGATATCGGCGGGTTGTCGGATGCCAGGCAGGGACGGGTGCTGCCCTACATCTACGCTTGGGCCGAGGGCGGCCGGAACTTGAGCGGCGAAAGGGTTTATCGCGGGATGAGCCAGATGCTGGCGATGCGCGATGCGGCGTTGAACGCCTGCGCACCGTTCGATTTCGTGCTGTCGCCGGTTTCGCCCGTGCCGGCCTATGCGGCAGAGCTGGCCTCGCCCATCCACGACCCCGAGCGGCCTTTCGAGCACATCGCGTTTACGGTCTCGGCCAATATGTCCGATCAGCCGGCGGTCTCGGTCCATGCCGGGCTTACTCCCGAGGGGTTGCCGATCGGCTTGCAGATCACCGGGCAGCGCTTCGATGATCTCGGCGTGCTGAGAATGGCGCGGGCCTGGGAAATGCTGCGTGGCAGCGAAGTGGCATGGCCGTCGCCCCCTCAGGCCGGGTGAAGAGCTAGAACAGCGCGGTCGGTGCGAACTGCGCCACCAGCATCAGGGCGAAGCTGAGCAGGCCAAGGCCGGCGCCCGTCACGGCCAGCATCGTCACGCCGGTGATGATCGCGGCCGAGGAAATCACGATCGCGATCTGGAGCAGGCCTGAGACGATGTCGTATTTGTCGTCACGGGCCGCTGCGATATCGCGCATGGCCTCGGCCGTCTTGGCGCGCAGGACCAGCTCCTTGCGCCCTTCATTGGTCTCGGGCTCGGAATCGTAGCGGGCAATGGTTTGCTTCCAGCCGTCGATGCGCTTCTGCATGCGCTCGCGGGTGGCCGGCTCCGTTGCGGCTGCAAGATCGACTTCCATTGCCTCGACGGCCGTGCGCAGCGTCGTGCCGCGGATCGTCTTGGCCTGGAAGAATGACCAGAAGTTCGAGGCCTCTATGTTCTTGGCAATCGATTCCTGTTCGGCGTTCTTGCCGCCGATTTCGGAGAAGGCCAGCATCAGGGCGAGCATCGCGATGAGCAAGGCGATTCGTTTGTTGCTGCCGCTTGTCGCGGTTTCGGTGACGTCGGCTGCAGGCGAAGACATGTGATTCTGGTTCCCCGGAGACGGCGCGCAATGGCCGGGTTCCGCGGCGGAATCAAGGGGGCTCGCTCGCCTTGAGCTCTTATCGTTGGGCGCGGGGATGGGCCGCATCATAAGCCGCCATCAGACGGGCCGAATCGATGCGGGTATAGATCTGCGTGGTCGAGAGAGATGCGTGCCCGAGCAGCTCCTGGATGGCCCTTAAATCGCCGCCGCGACCAAGCAGATGGGTCGCGAAGGAATGGCGCAGGCTATGCGGGGTCGCAGACGAGGGCAGGCCGAGCGCGCCGCGCAGGCCCTCGACCGCGAGCTGGATGATGCGGGGCGAGAGCGGTCCACCCTTGGCGCCGAGGAAGAGCGGGCCCTCCGGCGGCAATCGCCAGGGGCAGAGCGAGAGATACTCCTCGATCGCGGTGACCACGACCGGCAGAACAGGCACCATGCGGGTCTTCTGGCCCTTTCCGATCACGGTCAGCGTATCCGATGCGCTCCTTGGCGCCTGCGCACGCGACAACCCAAGCGCCTCGGAGATGCGCAGGCCGCAGCCATAGAGCAGGGCGAGCACGGCTGCGTCTCGTGCCAGGATCCAGGTTTCACGGTCCTCGCCGGCGCGGATATCCGCTTGCGTCACGGCCCTCGCGGCCTTGGCATCAAGTGGGCGCGGCAGCGATTTTCCAATGCGGGGCCCACGCGTCGCGGCAAAGGCCGAGGCGGTAAGCTTGCCGGTGCGTTCTCCGAAGCGGGCAAAGGAGCGCAGCGAGGCAAGCTGGCGCATCAGCGTGCGGTTGCCGACACCGTCCCGCCGGCGCTGCCCGAGAAAGGCGCGCAGGTCGAGCGGTTTCAGCGCTGCCAGATCCGCGAGGGTCGGCTTGCCGCCAAAATGGCCGTCGAGAAAGGCGGAGAATTGCGCAAGGTCGCGGCCATAGGCCTCGAGCGTCTTGGGCGAAAGACGGCGCTCGCTCGCGAGATGGACGAGCCAGTTCTGGCGCAGGGTCTCGAAATCGGTCATCGGCGTCCCGTGTGGTCTTCAATCGAGCATGACGCCCCTGCCTTAACAGGGACCGAATCGATGCTAGACACGGGCGCATGAGCGAGGTTGAGACAGGCATCGAAACAGGTGGCACGGTCGACGTGCTGATCCCGCTCGCGCTCGATCAGGCCTATAGCTATGCGGTTCCGGAGGGACTCGTCCTCAAACCCGGCGATATCGTGCAGGTTCCGCTGGGGCCGCGCGAGACTGTTGGCGTCGTCTGGAGCCTGGGCTCGGGGCGCGGCGGCAATCTGAAGCGCGTCAGTGCCAAAATAGACATGCCGCCGCTCGATCCGGCCCTGATGAAGCTGGTCGACTGGGTCGCCTGGTACACGCTTGCGGCCAAAGGTTCGGTGCTGGCGCTTGCGCTGCGGCGACCGCCCGATGACACGCCGGAACGACCGAAGATGGGCGTCCGACTCGTCGGGCCGCCGCCCCAGCGCATGACGCCGGCACGGGCGCGAGCGATTGCGGCGGCCGAAGGCGGCCTTCTGATCGCGAAATCGGCGCTGGCCGAGACGGCCTCGGTGAGTGGCGCGGTGATCGATTCGCTCGTCGATGCGGGGACCTTCGCCATCGAAGCACTGCCGCGCGGAGAGGTCGTCGAGATTCCCGATCCGGATCACGCGCGACCGGCCCTGTCGGCGGGACAGGCAGAGGCGGCGACGGCACTGGTTGCGTCCGTCAAGGCGGCGGGCCCCGGCGTGACCCTGCTCGAGGGCGTCACGGGATCGGGCAAGACGGAGGTCTATTTCGAGGCTGTGGCGGAGGCGATCCGGCTCGGTCGACAGAGCCTGATCCTGATGCCGGAAATCGCGTTGACGGCGCAGTTCATCGACCGCTTCGAGGCCCGGTTCGGCGTGCGGCCCGGGCTCTGGCATTCGGCGGTCTCGGGCCGGCGGCGCGAGCGGCTGCAGGCGGCGATCGCGAGCGGCGAAGCGAGAGTGGTGGCGGGCGCGCGCTCGGCCCTGTTCCTGCCTTACCGCGATCTCGGGCTGATCGTCGTCGATGAAGAGCACGAGGCTGCCTACAAGCAGGAGGACGGCGTCAGCTATCACGCCCGCGACATGGCCGTGGTGCGCGGCATGATCGAGAAGGCCCCGGTCATCCTCACCTCTGCGACGCCTTCGCTCGAAACCCGGGTCAATGCCGAGCGCGGGCGCTATGCCTATCTGAAACTGCCGGAACGTTTCGGCGGGCGGGAGTTGCCGACGCTCGATCTGGTTGACCTCAAACGCGACAAGCCAGAACGGGGACGCTGGATTTCCGGCGCTCTCGTCAACGCCATTACCGCCAACCTGGAGGCGAAGGAGCAGTCGTTGCTCTTCCTGAACCGCCGCGGCTATGCGCCGCTGACGCTCTGCCGTGATTGCGGCCACCGGTTCCAGTGCCCGAACTGCTCGGCCTGGCTGGTCGATCACCGCTTTCGCCGGGCGTTGGTCTGTCATCATTGCGGCCATGTCGAACGCCGGCCGCATGAGTGCCCGGCGTGTCATGCGCCGGAAAGCCTCGCGGCCTGCGGCCCCGGCGTCGAACGGCTTGCGGAAGAAGTCGCGACGCTGTTCCCCGATGCGCGCTCGATCGTGCTCTCCAGTGATTTTCCCGGCGGTACCGAGCGGCTGAAGCAGGAACTGATGGCGGTGGCGGAGGGCGAGTTCGACATCGTCATTGGCACGCAGCTCGTCGCCAAGGGGCATAATTTTCCGGGGATGACACTGGTCGGCGTCGTCGATGCCGATCTCGGGCTGACCTCTGGCGATCCCCGCGCGGCCGAGCGAACCTTCCAGGTCTTGCGGCAGGTGACGGGGCGGGCGGGCCGGGGTGAGAAGCCGGGCCGGGCCCTGCTTCAGACCCATGATCCAAGCCACCCGGTGCTGAAGGCGCTGGTCTCGGGCGACCCGGAGCGGTTTTATGCCGCAGAGGCGGTGTCCCGAGAGGCCGCGGGCCTGCCGCCCTTTGGGCGTCTTGCCGGATTGATCGTCTCCGCCAACAGCCAGGCCGAGGCCGAAAATCATGCTCGCGCGCTGGCACGCTGCGCAGCGCCACCGGACGGAGTCGTCGTCCTGGGGCCCGCCGAAGCGCCTCTAGCCGTACTGCGCGGGCGGCATCGCATGCGTTTGATCGTGAAAACGGCCCGGGAGGTCAATCTGCAGGATTATCTGCGCGACTGGCTGAAGAGCGCGCCGCGAGCGAAGGGTTCTGTGCGGGTTCAGGTCGACGTCGACCCGCAAAGCTTCCTGTGAGTGCAGGGCACGACTGCGGAAAACGGCCCAGTTGATCGCGATCTACGGATTGCGCCCCCCAAAGCCTCATGTTAGTGCACCGCCACATTTCGGACGCAAGGTGCGCACTCGCGCGGCTTTCGTCTGTCTGAAACATCGCAGCGCCAGGACGATGCACTCCACCTTCATCACGAAGGTCGCCGGTGCAGTCCATTGAACGAGAGATGTGAGCGTGGCTGAAGGC
The DNA here is from genome assembly GCF_052115715.1 of Allobosea sp. 2KB_26. NCBI lineage: Bacteria > Pseudomonadati > Pseudomonadota > Alphaproteobacteria > Hyphomicrobiales > Alloboseaceae > Allobosea > Allobosea sp. 2KB_26. The sequence continues at coordinate 1,019,145 of NZ_JBFRHE010000001.1, read as the reverse complement.
GGATCGCAGGATCAGACATTGGTGTCGGGCGTAGCCGGGCGCTATGCCACGGCGTTGTTCGAACTGGCTACAGAAGCCGGTGCGATCGACGCCGTCTCGACCGATCTCGACACCTTCGGCGCGATGATCGCCGAGAGCGACGATCTGAGGCGCCTGATCAGCAGCCCGGTCTTCACGGCCGAGGAGCAGGTCTCGGCGGTCACGGCCCTGCTCGCCAAGGCGGGCATCGGCGGCATTGCCGCCAAGTTCATCGGTTTCGTCGCCAGCAAGCGCCGCCTGTTCGCGCTGCCGGGCATGATCCGGGGTTATCGTGCGCTCGTCGCCGAAGCCAAAGGCATCGTCAGCGCCGAAGTCACGGTCGCCGAGGAGCCGTCGGCCAAGCGCCTCGACGAGATCCGCGCTGCGCTCAAGGATGTGGCCGGCAAGGACGTTGCCGTCGCTATCAAGGTCGATCCGGCCATCATTGGCGGTCTCGTCGTCAAGATGGGCTCGCGGATGGTCGACGCCTCGCTGAAAACCAAACTCAATTCAATTCGTCTTGCCATGAAAGAGGTCGGCTGATGGAAATCCGCCCCGCTGAAATCTCCGCGATCCTGAAGGCTCAGATCAGCAATTTCGGGTCGGAAGCCTCCGTCACCGAAGTCGGTCAGGTTCTCTCCGTCGGTGACGGCATCGCCCGCGTCTACGGCCTCGACAAGGTTCAGGCCGGTGAGATGGTCGAGTTCGAGAGCGGTGTGCGCGGCATGGCGCTCAATCTCGAGAGCGACAATGTCGGCGTCGTCATTTTCGGCTCCGATCGCGAGATCAAGGAAGGCCAGACGGTCAAGCGCACCGGCGCGATCGTCGACGTTCCGGTCGGCAAGGAGCTGCTCGGCCGCGTCGTCGACGCGCTCGGCAACCCGATCGACGGAAAGGGCCCGATCAAGGCCAAGGCCCGTTCGCGCGTCGACGTGAAGGCACCTGGCATCATTCCGCGCAAGTCGGTGCATGAGCCGATGGCGACCGGCCTCAAGGCGATTGACGCCCTGATCCCGATCGGCCGCGGCCAGCGCGAGCTGATCATCGGCGACCGCCAGACCGGCAAGACCGCCGTCGCGCTCGACACGATCCTGAACCAGAAGGCCCTGAACGAAGGCAACGACGAGAGCCAGAAGCTCTACTGCGTCTATGTCGCCATCGGTCAGAAGCGCTCCACCGTTGCGCAATTCGTGAAGGTGCTCGAGGAGCGCGGCGCGCTGGAGTACTCGATCGTCGTGGCGGCTACCGCTTCCGATCCGGCCCCGATGCAGTTCCTGGCTCCCTTCGCCGGCTGCGCCATGGGCGAGTATTTCCGCGACAACGGCATGCATGCCGTCATCATCTATGACGATCTGTCGAAGCAGGCCGTCGCTTACCGCCAGATGTCGCTCCTGCTGCGCCGCCCGCCGGGCCGCGAAGCCTATCCGGGCGACGTGTTCTACCTTCACTCCCGCTTGCTCGAGCGCGCCGCCAAGATGGGCGACGAGGCCGGCAACGGCTCGCTGACCGCACTGCCGGTCATCGAAACCCAGGCCAACGACGTGTCGGCCTACATTCCGACCAACGTGATCTCGATCACCGACGGCCAGATCTTCCTTGAGACCGACCTGTTCTACCAGGGCATCCGCCCGGCCGTGAACGTCGGCCTCTCGGTGTCGCGCGTCGGCTCGGCAGCCCAGACCAAGGCAACCAAGAAGGTCGCCGGCAAGATCAAGGGCGAGCTCGCGCAGTACCGCGAGATGGCCGCCTTCGCGCAGTTCGGCTCGGATCTCGACGCCGTCACGCAGCGCCTGCTCAACCGCGGCGCCCGCCTGACCGAGCTCCTGAAGCAGGGCCAGTTCTCGCCGCTGAAGATGGAAGAGCAGACGGTCGTGATCTATGCCGGCGTCAACGGCTATCTCGACCCGCTGCCGGTCAACAAGGTTCGCGCTTTCGAGGACGGCCTGCTCGCGCTGGTGCGTGGCAAGCATGTCGCCCTGCTCAACGAAATCCGCGACACCAAGGATCTTTCGGACGCGAATGCCGCGAAGCTGAAAGAGATCGTCGCTGATTACGCCAAGTCGTTCGCTTGAGGTCGACCGGGGTCTAAACACCCCGGCAATATGAGGATCGTCGATGCCTTCATTGAAGGATCTGCGAAATCGTATCGCCTCAGTGAAGGCGACGCAGAAGATCACCAAGGCCATGCAGATGGTCGCGGCCGCCAAGCTGCGCCGCGCCCAGAGCGCGGCGGAAGCGGCACGTCCCTATGCCGAGCGTATGGAGACGGTGCTGGCCAGCCTGGCTGCCGGCGTCGCCGGTGACGGCGCACCAAGGCTGATTGCCGGGACGGGTTCCGACAAGGTCCATCTGTTCGTCGTCTGCACAGCCGAGCGCGGCCTGTGCGGCGCGTTCAACTCCTCGATCGCGCGTCTGGCGCGCGACAAGGCGCTGGCGCTGAAGGCTGAAGGCAAGACGGTCAAGATCATCTGCGTCGGCAAGAAGGGCTATGACATCCTGCGCCGCCAGTTCGAGCGGGATATCATCGAGCTGATCGACCTGCGCAGCTTCAAGCAGGTCGGCTACGTCAATGCCGAGACGATCGCGCAAAACGTGCTCGCCCGCTTCGACGCCGGCGAGTTCGACGTGGCGACACTGTTCTTCTCGAAGTTCAGATCGGTCATCTCGCAGATCCCGACGGCTCAGCGCATCATTCCTGCCGAGATTCCGGCCGGCACGCAGACCAGCGACTCAGTTTACGAGTATGAGCCTGACGAAGGCGAAATTCTCGACGTGCTGCTGCCGCGCAACCTGACCGTTCAGGTGCTGCGGGCGCTGCTCGAGAATGCCGCTTCCGAACAGGGCGCGCGGATGTCGGCGATGGATTCCGCCACGCGTAACGCCGGCGAGATGATCAAGAAGCAGACGCAGCTCTACAACCGCTCGCGTCAGGCGATGATCACCAAGGAATTGATCGAAATCATCTCCGGCGCGGAAGCGCTCTAACGCCTGAAGGGCCTGCGCGGCGCTTAAGCCCGCAGGCTTGTCCGTAAAGCTGAACGCTCATCGAGGTTCGACCATGGCCAAAGCCGCAACCAAGACCACCAAGACCAAGACCGAGAAGTCCGCCAACACCGGTACGGGCCGCGTCGCTCAGGTCATCGGCGCCGTCGTCGACGTGCAGTTCGATGGCGAACTGCCGGCGATCCTGAACGCGCTCGAGACCACGAACCTCGGCAATCGCCTGGTTCTGGAGGTCGCGCAGCACCTAGGCGAGAACACCGTGCGCTGCATCGCGATGGATTCGAGCGAGGGTCTCGTCCGGGGCCAGGAGGTCAGCGACACCGGCGCGCCGATCGCGGTTCCGGTCGGCGATGAGTGCCTTGGCCGCATCATGAACGTCATCGGCGAGCCGGTCGACGAGGCCGGCCCGATCAAGACCTCCACCACACGTGGCATTCACCAGCCGGCCCCGAGCTATGCCGAGCAGGCCACGGAAGCCCAGATCCTGGTCACGGGCATCAAGGTCGTCGACCTGCTGGCTCCCTACGCCAAGGGCGGCAAGATCGGCCTGTTCGGCGGCGCCGGCGTCGGCAAGACCGTTCTGATCATGGAGCTGATCAACAACGTCGCGAAGGCTCACGGCGGCTACTCGGTGTTCGCTGGCGTCGGCGAGCGTACCCGCGAGGGCAACGATCTCTATCACGAGATGATCGAATCGGGCGTGAACAAGAAGGGCGGCGGCGAAGGCTCCAAATGCGCCCTCGTCTACGGCCAGATGAACGAGCCCCCGGGCGCCCGCATGCGCGTCGCACTTTCCGGCCTGACCGTCGCCGAGGATTTCCGCGACCGTGGCCAGGACGTGCTGTTCTTCGTCGACAACATCTTCCGCTTCACGCAGGCCGGCTCGGAAGTGTCCGCGCTGCTCGGCCGCATTCCGTCCGCGGTGGGCTACCAGCCGACGCTGGCGACCGACATGGGCAACCTGCAGGAGCGCATCACCACCACCAACAAGGGCTCGATCACCTCGGTGCAGGCGATCTACGTGCCGGCGGACGATCTGACCGACCCGGCTCCGGCGACCTCCTTCGCCCACTTGGACGCCACGACCGTGCTGTCGCGTTCGATCGCGGAAAAGGGCATCTACCCGGCGGTCGATCCGCTTGACTCGACCTCGCGCATGCTGTCCGCCGCTATCGTCGGCGAGGAGCACTACAACATCGCCCGTCAGGTCCAGCAGATCCTCCAACGCTACAAGGCCCTGCAGGACATCATCGCGATCCTCGGCATGGACGAGCTCTCGGAAGAGGACAAGATCTCGGTCGCCCGCGCCCGCAAGATCGAGCGCTTCCTGTCGCAGCCCTTCTTCGTTGCCGAAGTCTTCACCGGATCGCCCGGCAAGCTTGTCGCGCTCGAAGACACGATCAAGGGCTTCAAGGGCCTGGTCGAGGGCAAGTACGACCACCTCCCGGAGGCGGCCTTCTACATGGTCGGCTCGATCGACGAGGCAGTCGAGAAGGCCCAGCGCCTGGCTGCCGAAGCGGCGTAATCCGCTGGGGCAACGGCCGTCCCGGGTGGCGTTGAGCCAATCTCGGGGGGCCTCGCCCAAGCATCGACGACACAGGCCCTTGCCTGGATCCCGGCTCCACGCTGCGCTCCGGCCGGGATGACTGAAGCAGCGGGAGAGCCTTGATGGCCACCTTCAAGTTCGAACTCGTCTCGCCGGAGAACATCTTGTTCTCGGGCGAAGTCGTCAGTGTCATCGTGCCGTCGGTCGAGGGCGAGATGACAATTCTCGCCGGCCATGTGCCGATCGTTGCCGCGCTGAAGCCGGGTATCGTCCTGGCTCAGACCGGCCCCGGCAATGGCAAGGAGTTCTTCGTCGGCGGCGGTATTGTCGAGGTCAACCAGACCGCGCTGACGATCCTGGCCGAGCAGGCCCGCTTTATCGAGGACGTCGACAACGATGTTCTCGACGCGGAAATCCTGACGGCTGAGACCCGCCTCGCGGCTGCCCCGAACGAGGATGAACAGCGCCGCCTGCAGGAGCTGTTGATCCAGCTCCAGGAGTTCAAGGGCGTGTTTCAGCAGCGCAAGGCTGCGTGAGATCGCGTGTCCTGCCGCTCGGCAGCGAGATGACATAAGGGCCGCGTGAGCGGCCCTTTTTTCTTGCGTGCTGCGTCCCGAGATCACGCCGGTCTGGCGAAATGCCCGAAGGCCGCGGCCACGCGCTCGTAGGTCCTGCGCTTGAACGGGGTCACGCGTGCGGGCATCGCGGCCAGCGGCAGCCAGGCCCATTCGGTGAATTCGGGCGGCGAATCCCCGTTCGGGCGGCCGATATCGATCGCGGCCTCGTTGCCGGTAAAGCGGAGCGCGACCCAGCGCTGCTCCTGCCCCGCGAAGCGATCGAGCCGGTGCGGTGGCCCGTCATAGGGCGGGAAGTCATAGCGCCACCACTCCGCGGTCACGCCGAGTACCGTGGCCTCGCTGATGCCGGTTTCCTCGGCCAGCTCACGACGCGCCGCTGCCACGATATCCTCGGACTGATCGATGCCGCCCTGCGGCATCTGCCAGTCATGCCCGGGGTAGACGATCTCCGGGCCGTCGCTCCATGAGCGCCCGGCAAAGACGAGCCCCTGAGCATTGAAGAGAGCGATGCCGACATTGGGCCGATAGGGTTTGTCCATCGGCCCTGCTTCGCTCACTCTCCCATCGCGATCAAGCTGGCATTGCCGCCGGCTGCCGCTGTGTTGACCGTAACCGTCTGTTCGGTCGCAAAGCGGGCGAGATAGTGCGGGCCGCCAGCCTTGGGGCCGGTCCCGGACAGGCCGTGACCCCCAAAGGGCTGCACGCCGACGACGGCGCCGATGATGTTGCGGTTGACGTAGACATTGCCGGTGGAGAGCCGCTCGGCGACCCGCTCTACCGTCGTCTCGATGCGCGAATGCACGCCGAGCGTCAGCCCATACCCGGTGGCCTCGACCTGCTCGATGACCTTGTCGAGCTCCCCGGCCTTCCAGCGCACGACATGCAGGATCGGGCCGAAATGCTCCTGGGTGAGGTCGGAGATGCCGTCGAGCTTGACGATATGCGGCGCGACGAAGGTGCCGCCGAGCGCCGGTGTGTCGCCGGCCCATTCGACCCGGCCCTGGCTGCGCATCGCTGCGACATGATTGTCGAGCCGGCTCCGCGCGGCAGCGTCGATCACAGGACCGACATGGACGTCGATCGCGCGCGGATCGCCGAGTTTCAGCTCCTTGCCGGCACCGACGATCATCTCGAGGATCTTGTCGGCAACGTCCTCCTGCACCACCAGGAGGCGCAGTGCCGAGCAGCGCTGCCCGGCCGAGCGGAAGGCCGACATCACGACGTCGTCGGCGACCTGCTCGGGCAAGGCGGTCGCGTCGACGATCATGGCGTTGAGGCCGCCGGTCTCTGCAATCAACGGGACGATCGGCCCATCCTTGGCGGCAAGCGTGCGGTTGATGGCACGTGCCGTTGCGGTCGAGCCGGTAAAGGCGACGCCGGCGACGGCGGGATGAGCGACCAGCCGGGCGCCGACCTTGCCGTCACCCGGCACGAGATGGAGGGCGGACGCTGGAATGCCGGCATCATGGAGCAAGCGGACGGTTACCGCGGCGATGAGCGGCGTCTGCGGGGCGGGCTTGGCGACGACGCTATTGCCGGCGACCAACGCGGCCACGACCTGGCCCGAGAAGATCGCCAGCGGGAAGTTCCAAGGCGCGATGCAGACGAACGGTCCGCGTCCGCGCAGGATAAGCCGGTTTTCCTCGCCGGTCGGGCCGGGCAGCACCTGCGGCGTGGCGAAATGCGCTTCGGCTTCGGCCGCGTAGTAACGGCAGAAATCGACGGCCTCGCGCACCTCGGAAATGGCGTCGTCAAGCGTCTTGCCGGCTTCGGCCTGGAGCAGTGCGAGCAGCAGACCGCGGCGTTCCTCCATCAGGTCCGCGGCCTTGCGCAGGGCGGCGGCGCGAGTCCGGGCCGGGGTGCGGCTCCAGCGGGTGAAGCCGGCCTGGGCTGCCTGGATGGCGCGATCGGCCAGGGCATCGTCGGCTTCCAGGACGGTCCCGACCTGTCGGGCGTCGATCGGGGACAGGACCGGGCGGGAGACACCTCCGGCCGGTTTGCCGTCGATGATCACCGTCGCTTCGGGGAATGGCTTCGCAGCAGCTTTGGCGATCTCCGACTGGAGCGCGGCGAGGCTTGCCTCATGACCGAGTTCGACACCGGCCGAGTTCTTGCGCGAGGCGCCAAACATGTCGGCGGGGAGGGGAATACGGCGATGGCGAGCCGCTGCCGAAGTGCCGATGATGTCGGCAGGCGGTACGAGCAACTGTGCGACCGGCACGTCAGGGTCGCCGGACACGCTGACGAAGGACGAGTTCGCACCGTTCTCGAGCAGGCGGCGCACGAGATAGGCGAGCAGGTCCTGATGGCCGCCGACCGGCGCGTAGGTCCGGCAGGCGAAGCCGGAATCCTCCTGGAGCAGCCGCTCGTAGAGCGCCTCGCCCATGCCGTGCAGTCGCTGGAACTCGAAGCCCTGGGAACCGCCCGCCATCTCGGCGACCGCTGCGACAGTCAGCGCGTTGTGGGTGGCAAATTGCGGGATGATGCGCGGTCGCAGGGCGAGCAGTTGCGCGGCACAGGCCTCGTAATTGAGGTCGGTCATCGCCTTGCGGCTGAACACGGGGTAGTCCGAGAGGCCGCGCTCCTGGGCGCGCTTCAGCTCGGTATCCCAGTAGGCGCCCTTGACCAGGCGTACCATCATGCGGCGGTTGTGGCGCTCGGCCAGGGCCGCGATATGGTCGATCACCGCCGAGGCGCGCTTCTGGTAGGCCTGGATCGCGAGGCCGAAGCCGTCCCAGCCGGCGAGCGACGGATCGGCCGTCACCGCGTCGATGACGTCGAGCGAGAGCTCCAGCCTGTCGGCTTCCTCGGCGTCGATCGTGAAGTTCAGGTCGTAGCTCTTGGCCTGCTGGGCCAGCTTGATGACCTTGGGCACGAGTTCGCTCAGTACGCGCTCATGGCTGGTGGCCTCATAGCGCGGATGCAGGGCGGAGAGCTTGACCGAGATGCCCGGCCGGTTCGGCAGAGGTTCGTTGCCGGCCGAGCGACCGATCGCGTCGATGGCGGCGGCGTAGGAGGCGAAGTAGCGGTCGGCATCGGCCTGGGTACGGGCGCCTTCGCCGAGCATGTCGAAGGAATAGCGATAGAGCTTGCCGGTGCCCGAGCGAGCGCGCTTCAGAGCCTCCTCGATGGTTTGGCCGAGCACGAAATGATTGCCCATCACACGCATCGCCTGGCGGGTGGCGGTGCGGACGGCTGGCAGGCCGAGGCGCTTCGACAAATTGCCGATGATGCTAGTCGGCGTTTCGCCCGGCTGGATGATGCGGGCCGTGATGCCAAGGGCCCAGGACGAAGCCGAGATCAGGAATGCGTCCGACTTGGATTCGTGATGGGCGAAATCACCCTGGCCGAGCTTGTCCTCGATCAACTGGTCGGCGGTCGTGGAATCCGGCACGCGCAGCAGCGCTTCTGCCAGCACCATCAGCGCAAGGCCCTCCTTGGTCGAGAGCGAGTACTCGCGCAGGAGTTCCTCGATGCCACCCAGGCCGACCTTGCGGGTCCGGATCGCCTCGATAAGCCCGGTCGCGCGCTGGTCGATCCTCGCCTTGGCTGCCGGCTCGCGCCTGGCTCCGGCAAGCAGCCGCGCCGCAATCGTCGCGTCGTCTTCGGCATAGGGCGCACGGAAGGCGTAGAGAGCGGTTGGGGCGACCGGACGGGGGGCAGGAGCGGCCATGGGGCGATTCCGAATGAATGACGGGATGATTTAAAGGATCGCGCTTGCGTGGCCGGATATCAATGGTCATTTTCCGTCTATGGCTTTATCTATCTTCGAATCTTTTGATGTTTTCAGAGAATAATCCCGTGCTCGATCGAACCGACCGGCGTATCCTCGCCATGCTGCAGTCCGACGGGCGCATCGCGGGCGTCGAACTGGCTGAAAAGGTTGGCTTGTCGCCGACTGCGACAGGTGAGCGACTGAAGCGCCTCTCGCGTGACGGCTACATCACGGGCTATCGCGCGACGCTCGATCCGCTGAAACTCGGGCTGCATCTGCTGGTCTTCGTCGAGGTCTATCTCGACAAGACGACGCCCGACGCCTTCGAGCGCTTTGCAACCGCGGTGAAGCGGGCGCCCGAAGTGCTGGAATGCCACATGGTTGCCGGCGGTTTCGACTATCTCGTGAAGACGCGGGTCGCCGATATGAACGCCTATCGCCGTTTCCTTGGCGAAGTGCTGCTGGCGCTGCCGGCAGTACGCGAGACGCGGACCTATGCCGTGATGGAAGAGGTCAAGACCGACGGAGCGCTGCCGCTCTAGCCGATCGCGGCCGGGCCTGGTGACGTCGCGTTATATTTTAGGCGCAGTGCATGCATTTTCGGCGCTATGCGCTTGACCTTGTTTTGTATTCGGCCAGTTTGAGCATAGGGCGCGACGGCATGGGATTTGCTGGCCGCGTTCCGTTCAAACGGGTCTTCCCGACCCGCCTGCATGCGATGATCCGGAGTTGCCGATGTCGACGAACCCGTTCCGCCCCACGATGCTCTCCCGGCGTGGGATGAGCCGTGCGCTGGGCGCCCTGGGGCTCGCCGCAGCCTGCCTGACCGGTGCGGGCAGCGCCTTCGCTCAGACCGCAGTTCGCTTCACGCTCGACTGGCGCTTCGAGGGCCCGGCTGCGCTGTTCCTGATGGCGCAGGAGAAGGGCTATTTCAAAGCCGAGGGCCTCGACGTCACGATCGACACGGGCAACGGCTCGCGCGAGGCGATCCCGCGCGTGGCGTCCGGCACCTACGATGCCGGCTTTGGCGATGTGAATTCGCTGATCCGGTTTCGCGACGAGAACCCCAGCGTCGATCTGAAGGCGGTGATGATGGTCTATGACCGGCCGCCCTTCTCGATCGTTGGCCGCAAGAGCCGCGGCATCAGCACCGACGTGAAGAGCCTCGAGGGCAAGAAGTTCGGTGCGCCGGCGGCCGACGCGGCCTTTGCGCAATGGCCGATCTTCAAGACCGTCAACAAGCTCGACGACAGCAAGATGCGGATGGAGAATGTCGGCTTCCCCGTGCGTGAGCCGATGCTGGCCTCGGGCGAGGTCGACGCGGTGTTCGGCTTCGCGAACTCCTCCTACATCAACCTGAAATCACGCGGCGTTCCCGTCGACGACATCGTCACCCTGCTGATGTCGGATTACGGCGTCGAGCTCTACGGCAATGTCGTGATGGTCTCTCCGAAATTCGCGGCTGAAAAGCCCGAGGCCGTGCGCGGCCTGCTCAGGGCGATCACCAAGGGCGTTCGCGACACGGTTGCCGACCCCGAACTTGGCGGCAAGCTCGTGATCCAGCGCAACGATGTCGCGAAGCTCGAGGTCGAGGTCGAGCGCCTCAAGATGACGATCGCCCAGAACGTCATGACCCCGGCGGTCAAGGCTGATGGCTTTGGCGGCATCGACAAGGCGCGCTGGGAGAGGGCGCTCGACCAGATCGGGCTGACCTTCACGTTCAAGGACAAGGCGAAGGCCGGGGCAGCCTTCGATGACAGCTACCTGCCGCCGGCGGCCGAGCGGAAGTTTTGATGCGCTCGACCTCGCAGGCTCGCGCTTGAGCGCCTTCGTCGAACTCCACGAAGTCACCCATGTCTATGGCGGAGGCGAAAGCACTCCCGCCGTGGACGGTCTTTCGCTGAAGATCCGGGAGGGCGAGTTCGCGGCGATCGTCGGCCCCTCCGGCTGCGGCAAGTCCACTATGATGAAGCTCGCGACCGGCCTGCAGCGGCCACGGCGCGGCACGGTGATCGTCGCCGGGCAGGAGGTGACGCAGCCGATCAAGATCACTGGCATGGCCTTCCAGAATCCGGTGATGCTGCCTTGGCGCACGACATTGCGGAACCTGTTGCTGCCGCTGGAGATCGTCGAGCCGTATCGCTCACGCTTGCGCGCCAACAAGTCGGATTATGTCGCGCGGGCCGAGGCCCTGCTCACCAAGGTCGGACTCGAGGGCATGGGCCAGAAATTCCCCTGGCAGCTGTCCGGCGGCATGCAGCAGCGCGCCTCGCTCTGCCGTTCGCTGATCCATGAGCCGAAGCTCCTGATGCTGGACGAGCCCTTCGGGGCGCTCGATGCCTTCACGCGCGAGGAGCTCTGGTGCGTGATCCGTGATCTTCATGCCGAGCGTGGCATCACCGTGATCCTGGTGACGCATGATCTGCGCGAGGCCGTTTTCCTGGCCGACCGGGTGTTCTGCATGTCGGCGCGGCCGGGGCGGATCATCGCCGAGCGCGAGATCGACTTCCCGCGCCCGCGCGATCTCGACATCACTTATACGCCCGAATTCGCGTCGGTCGTGCATGAGCTGCGCGGCCATATCCGCACGGCGCGGGAGGCGGCATGAAGCGCTCGCTCTGGCTGAGGCTCGCGCCCTATCTGTTCACGCTCGGCTTCTTCGCGGTCTGGGAGATCGCCTGCCGCGCCTTTGCGATTTCCTCCTTCATCCTGCCGCCACCCTCCGCGATCTGGGCTGCGTTGGTGCAGTATCAGAAGCCGCTCTACACCAATGCCTTTCACACGCTCTGGATGACCACGGCCGGATTTGCGCTCTCGATCGTGTTCGGCCTGGCGCTCGGCCTCCTCGTCGGTTCGTCACGGCTGATCTATGCGGGCCTGAACCCGCTGCTCGTCGGCTTCAACTCGATCCCCAAAGTCGCGGTCGTGCCGATCCTGGTGATCTGGTTCGGTGTCGGCTGGCAGCCGCCGGTGCTGACCGCCTTCGTGATCTCGTTCTTTCCGATCGTGGTCAATGTCGCGACCGGCCTGGCCACGATCGAGCCCGAGACCGAGGATGTGCTGAAGGCGCTGGGCGCCAGCCGCTACGACATCATGACCAAGGTCGGGATTCCGCGCGCGCTGCCGTTTTTCTTCGGGGCCCTGAAGGTCTCGATCACACTCGCCTATGTCGGCTCGGTGATCGGCGAGCAGAACGCGTCCAATCTCGGCATCGGCAACCTGATCACGCGGGCCTCGGCGGATTTCAACGTGCCCCTGATCTTTGCGGCGCTGATCGTGCTTGCGGTCCTCGGCGTTCTGCTCGTCGCCATCGTCGACCTTGTCGAGAGTCGTATGACAGGCTGGGCCCGACGCTCGCAGATGGCGAATGGCTGAGCGGAGCGCAGAGCGGGCCTGACCTAGCGCCAAGGTGACAGCGCGGCGAGCGCTGCCTATCGTGCCGCGCCATCAACGCCGGACCTCCATCTTTCATGCTTCCCGATTTGCGCGATTACGGCCGCCTGCGCGAGACCTTCCAGTGGCGGATTCCCGAGCGCTACAACATTGCTGTCGATGTCTGCGATCGCTGGGCTGCACTGGAACCCGATCGCCCCGCCATTCTCGAGGTTTCCCCGGACTGGACGGTAACGCCGGTCAGTTTCGGCCGTCTGCGGGCGCAATCGAACCGACTGGCAACTGCGCTGTCGACGCGCGGCGTCGGCGTCGGAGATCGGGTCGCGATCCTGCTGCCGCAGGGAGAGGCCGTGCTCACCGCGCATCTCGCCGCCTATAAGTTGGGCGCCATCGCGGTGCCGCTGGCCGCGCTCTTCGGGGTCGATGCGCTGGCCTATCGCCTTCGCGATTCCGGCGCGAGCGCGCTCATCTCCAATGCTGCGGGCCTGATGAAGGTTCGGCAGATTGCCGAGCCGCTGCCCGATCTCGACCTGATGGTGTCCACGGATGGCGCCGGGGCGGGTGCTGAGGACTGGGGGCAGCTGCTGGCGGATGCGAGCGAGGATTTCTCAGTTGCGGACACCGGGCCCGACGATCCGGCCCTGATGATCTATACCTCCGGCACCACGGGCAACCCGAAGGGCGCGCTGCATGGCCACAGGGTCCTGCCGGGGCATCTGCCCGGTGTGCAGATGGTGCACGAGTTCCTGCCGATGCCCGGCGACCTCGCCTGGACGCCGGCCGACTGGGCCTGGGCCGGCGGTCTGCTCAATATGCTGCTGCCGGCGCTGCATTTCGGCGTTCCGGTCGTGGCGCGCGCCCATACCCGTTTCGACCCCGAAGACGCCTTTCGGCTGATGGCCGATCTCGGTATCCGCAATGCCTTCATCCCGCCGACGGCGCTCCGGATGCTGCGCAGCGTGGGCAAGCCGCGCGACCGCTTTGACCTGAAACTGCGCACAGTCGCGGCAGCCGGCGAAACGCTTGGAGCCGAGACGCTGAACTGGGGGCGCGAGGCGCTGGGGCTGACGATCAACGAGGCCTATGGCCAGACCGAGTGCAATCTCGTGCTGTCGTCCTGCGCGACGATCGGGGTCAGCCGGCCCGGCTTCATCGGCAAGCCGACGCCCGGCCATGAGGTCGCGATCATCCGGCCCGATGGCTCGGAATGCGCGCCGGACGAGGAAGGGCAGATTGCCATCCGCCGGCCGAACCCGGTGATGTTCCTCGGCTATTGGCGCCGACCGGAGGCGACGGTCGACAAATTTATCGGCGACTGGATGACCACCGGCGACCAGGCGGTGCGGGATGCCGATGGTTATGTCCACTTCGTCGGCCGCGACGACGATGTCATCACCTCATCGGGGTATCGGATCGGGCCGGGAGAGATCGAAGACTGCCTGCTGAAGCATCCCGCGGTTTCGCTGGCTGCGGTCGTCGGCAAGCCGGACGAGCTCCGGACAGAGATCGTCAAGGCCTTCGTCGTGCCGAATGCCGGCTTTGCGCCCTCGCAGGATCTGGCCGGTGAGCTTCAGCGCTTCGTGCGCGAGCGACTCTCGGCACATGAATATCCGCGCGAGATCGCCTTTCGCGAGGAATTGCCGCTGACGACGACAGGCAAGATCATCCGGCGGCTGTTGCGCGCGGAGGCGTGAGCGCCGCCGAAGCCTGACCAAGGAAGGCGGCCCAGAGGCGCTGCACCATCGCCTCGTCGAGGTCCTTGACGATGAGGACCAGGCGCGAGCGTTGGTCTGCATCAGGCCAGCTGTCGAGCAAGATCGGGGGATGCAGGATCTGCTGGACCGCATGGACCAGCAGCGGCCGGCCGGGGTGCTCGGCTATGGCGACGAGCCCTTTCAGCCGCAGGAGCTTCGCCCCATGGGTCGAACGCAACAAGGTCCAGAACAGCTCGAAGGTCGCCAGGTTGATCGGAGCATCGGCCGAGAGGGAGAAGGCGCGGATGCTCTCGTCATGCCTGTTCACATCATGATGATGATGGTCATGGGCGTGCCCATGGGCATGATGGTCGTGATGGTGATGGTTGCCAGACCCGGTCGCCAGAGCCTCGACGGCAAGCCAGTCCCGCAGAGCGTGCGGCCTGTCGGCAAGGTCGTAGAGGCCGGCGCTGATCAAGTCCGCAGCTGGAGCATCCGGCGCGAGTAGGCCAATCCCGGGATTGAGCGCCAGCAGTCGCCGTCGCAGCACCTCGACCGCCTGACTATCCGCGACCAGATCCGCCTTGGTCAGCACGATCCGGTCAGCTGCGACCACCTGCTTGCGTGCCTCCTCATGGGCGTCGAGCGTTGCCATGCCATTGACGGCATCGACCAGCGTGACGACACCGTCGAGCCTGAAGCGCATGGCGAGATAGGGGTGATTGATCAGCACGTTGAGGATCGGCGCCGGGTCGGCAAGGCCGGTGGTCTCGATCACGACGCGTTTGAACGGCGCGATGCGATGGTTGTCGCGGCGGCGCAAGAAGTCTTCCAGCGTGACGATGAGGTCATCGCGGATGGTGCAGCAGAGGCAGCCGGAGGCGAGTAGAACCATGTTCTCCTCGACACCCTCGATCAACAGATGGTCGAGTCCGATCTCGCCGAACTCGTTGACGATCACGAGGGTATCGGCAAACGCCGGGTCCTTGAGCAGCCGGTTGAGCAGGGTCGTCTTGCCGGCTCCAAGGAAACCGGTGAGCAAGGTCAGCGGGATCGGGATGGGTCTCTGGTCGCTACCGGTCATGTCGGGCATCATCGATCAAGGCTGAGGGCAGGCACGCGTCGCGCCCGATTTTGTTCCAATATTACATTAGCCAGGATCGCGACGACGACAAGGGCGCCGCCCGCATATTGCAGCGCGCCGACCCGCTCGCCGAGCATCACGGCGGCGATCCCGACGGCAAAGACCGGCTCGGCACAGAAGGTGAGCGCAGCGGGGCCTGGCGCGACACGGGCCAATGCCATCACCTGGAACAGGAAGCCGACGAGATAGCCGCCAATGGTGATGGCGACGGCCAACGGTGCCAAGGCCAGCGCGCTCGGAAGGGCAAAGCCGCCAACGAAAGCGAGAATGCCCGCTGTCACCGGCAGGATGAGCAGATGGGACCAGAACAGTTTTGGCGCGAGCGGCGTCGCGGCGCAGGCGGAGCCCGCGAAAAACTGTGCCGCGGCCGCGAGGCTGGCTGCGAGCGCGAGCGCAAGCCCGCGCGGATCGAGCCCATGCAGATCGGGGCCGACGACCATGCCGACACCGAGAAAGGCGGTCAGCGCCACCGCAAGTCGGTCGAGGCTGAAGCGCGCAGGCGTCAGCAGCGGCTCGGCCAGGACGATGATGACCGGGTAGGTGTAGAAAATGACGGCGGCGACGGTCACGGGCAGGAAGGCGACCGAGGACAGGTAAGCCGAGCCGACGAGAGCGCTGGTCAGGCCGAAGGCCAGCAGCGCCCGGTATTGGTCCCGCGGAACCCTGAAGTTCGCCCGCAGAAGCCAGGCGACTCCGGCCACCAGCGCGAGCATGATGAAAACCCGGTAGAAAACCAGCAGCGGCCCGCTCAGGCCGGCCTGGCCCGCGAGCTGGGCCGAGACGATGTTGCTGCCATAGGCGGCAGCCGAGGCAAACGCCAGGGCGATGCCGTGTCGACCGGCGGTGCGGGCGGTCTCGGCGCGCACCCTTCAGGACTCAGGCGTCGTCGTTCACCTTGGCCTTCGGCTTGACAGGGGGCTTCGCTGCGCCCGTGCGGGCCGGCTGAGCCTTGGGTTCGCTCTGGCCCGGCTTGGCCTTGGCCTTGGCCGCCGCTTCCGGTTTGGTCTTGGCTGCCGCGTCGGGCTTGGCTGGGGCCGGTCTTGCCGGCGGGCGGGCAGCCTGTTTGATGCCTGCGGCGGAGCTTGGGCGCAGGGTTGATGCCGCAGCCGCGCCAGGCCGGATCGCGCCCTGCAGCTTCATCGGGCCGCTCTGGAATTCATTCGATGAAGGCTGGACATCCTCGCTGCTCGGAGCGAAGGCCGTCGTCCCGCGCGGAATGGCGCCATTGCTCGAGGCCGTGCGTGTCGCGGGGCCGGACGCTACTCCAGCGGTAACAGGGGCTCCTGGCGTAATGACCGGCGCGCGATCGCGAGCGACCTGCGTGTCGGGCCGCGCCGTGACATTCGCGGCGATCGGGGCCGAAGCAGACCCCGGCGTGCGGCCGAAGGAGACCTGAACCGGTGTCATCGGCGCGCGCGGTCCGAGCGTAATCCGGCCGGAGGGCGTGCGCATCAGCAAGGCGCCTGTGGCGCGAGCCTGCGGCTGCGGTCCGCCGAAGCGCTCGCTCATGGCGTTGTCATTGCCGCTGCCGGATGCGGCATTGGCGGCGATGGGGCCGGACACGTCGGAATCGTCCGCCAACGCGACGCCGCCGCCTCTGCGGCGAACCTCGTCGCAGATATTGGAGGCGTGTCCACCATTGCCGGAGGGCAGGCTGGCGAGGGTATAGCCGGAGCCTCCCCATTTCGAGAAGCCGTCATCGAGCAGCTGCGCCGCCTTGACGGTGCGCTCGGAGGCGGACAGCGCACCCAGCACGACTGCGATGAGCGTACGGCCGCCGCGCGTGGCCGTCGCCACGACGTTGAAGCCCGAGGCGCAGACGAAACCGGTCTTCATGCCGGAGATGCCGGAATAGCGCCCGACGAGGCCGTTCGTGTTCTGCAGTACCTGCTTGCCGAGCTGAACCGAGCCGGTGTTCCAGTAATCGGAATAGTCCGGGAATTCACGCATGAGTGCCATGGCGAGAACCGCGAGGTCGCGGGCGCTGACCTGCTGGTTCGGATCATGCCAGCCATTCGGATTGGTGAAGACCGTGTCATTCATGCCGAGGCGCTGGGCTTCGGCATTCATCATCCCGACGAAGGTCTCGACATCGCCGCCGACGCCCTCGGCGATGACATAGGCGATGTCGTTGGCCGATTTCACCATCATGATGCGCAGGGCGTTGTCGAGCGTGATCTCCTGCCCGGCACGGATATAGACCTTGACGCGCGGCTGGCTCGCGGCCCGCTTCGAGGCGGGGATCGCCGTTTCAAGCCCGAGCTTGCCGGCCCGCACCGCCTTGAGCGCGAGATAGGCCGTCATCATCTTGGTGGTCGAGGCCGGGTGCCAGGCCTGGCTGGCATTCTCGCTGGAGAGAACAGCGCCGCTGGACGCGTCGACCACCAGACTCGTGCCGGCGAGGGCCGGAGCGCTGACGGACAGGGCAAGGGCGAGGACAGCGAGACGGGGAACGTTCATCGGGCGGGTCTTGAACCTGTCTGGACGAGGGTTGAAGGCGCAGGGTTCAACGCGACACGTGCGGCATTTTCGAGACGGCGCGACCGATCGGCCCGCCCATGGACGCATACCTACCCCCAGCGGAGCGATTTGCCTAGTCATGTCGGGCAGCCGTAAAGCCTTGGTCACATTTTCATGGGATGCCCGCGTGAGCTTTACCCTCTTCTGGATCCCGGCAACGATCGTCGCGTCGCTGCTGCAGACGGCGCGCAACCTCACCCAGCGCTCGCTGACGGACGTGATCGGCGTCGTCGGCGCGACGCAGGTGCGCTTCCTGTTCGGTCTGCCCTTCGCATTGCTGTTTTTGCTCCTCGTCTGCCTCGGCCTGGGGCGCCTGCCGCCGCAGATCAGCCTTGGGACACTGGGCATCACGGGCTGGGGCGCGCTGACCCAGATCGCGGCCACGGCCCTGATGCTGGCCGCGATGAGAGAGCGCTCCTTCGCGGTGACCACCGCCTATACCAAGACGGAGCCGGTCCAGGTGGCGATCTTCGGAGCGCTGTTGCTCGGTGATGCGCTGAGCCCGGCGAAATTCGCAGCGATCGTGATCGCAACGGCCGGAGTCGTGCTCGTTTCCTGGAAACCGGGCGAGAAGCTGAGCCGGGCGGGCCTGCGCCCGGCGCTGCTCGGCATCGGCTCAGGGGCCTGTTTCGCGCTGTCTGCCATCGGCTATCGTGGTGCGATCCAGTCGCTGCCCGATGGCGATTTCCTGATCCGGGCGACGACGACCCTGGCCCTGGGGTTGGGCCTGCAGACGCTGATCCTGACGCTCTACATGCTGGTCGCGAACCGCAAGGCTCTCGTCCTGAGCCTGAAGAACTGGCGCCGGTCGCTGACGGCAGGTTTCCTTGGCGCGGCCGCTTCGCAATTCTGGTTCATCGGCTTCTCGCTGACGACGGCGGCGAATGTCCGGACCCTGGCCCTGATCGAGGTGCCGCTTGCGCAGATCGCCTCGCGCAAGATGTTCTCGGAAGGTACGACGCGGCGTGAACTGCTGGGAATGGCAATGATCGTCTTTGGCGTCGGCCTGCTCCTGATGCTGGCGATCTAGCGGGTCGCCGTTGCGCCCGCGTCCTTGGGCGATCATGGTGCGGACACGGCCGATCTTGGGCGCCTGACGGGTTCGACCCAGCGCCGATATGTGCTGACTGATCGATGGCAGCCACTACGGTGGCGTAGCCGCTCCTCCGTGCGGCATGTCCAATGGTTCCTCTGACCGGGATCATCATGGCGCTGCGGCAGCAACATGCTTGACCTACACATATCCCAGCGGTTATGAGTTTGATCGATAGCCAACGAGTTATGGGTTCCGATGCTGAACACTCACGACGCGCTCTTCAGAACGCTCGCCGATCCGACGCGGCGGGGCATTTTCGAACGGCTGTGTCGCGAAGGAGAGCAGACGGTCGGGGCATTGACGGCTCAAGCCGGAATCTCGCAACCGGCCGTCTCAAAGCATCTCGGCATTCTGAAGCAGGCCGGGTTGGTGCGGGATCGCCACGAAGGTCGCCAGACGCATTATAGCGCGCAAATCGGCGCCCTCGGCCCGCTGATCGACTGGACGAACCAAATGGCCGGGTTCTGGCAAAGTAAATTCGATGACCTCGAAGACCTGCTGAAGAGGATGGACCAATGAACGAAACGTCGACCGAAACGCTCTCGGTCGTTGTCGAGCGGGAGATAGCCCATCCGCCGGAAAAGCTCTGGCGTGCTCTCACGCAACCACATCTCATCGAGGAGTGGCTGATGAAGAACAACTTCAAGCCCGATGTGGGCCACCGGTTCGATCTCAGCGCGGACTGGGGTGTCGTTCAGTGTCAAATACAGGCGATCGAGCCGAATAAAACGCTGACCTACACGTGGAATACCAAGGATCTCGAGAGCGTTGTCACCTGGACGCTCACCCCCACAAGCACTGGGACCTTCCTGCGGATGGAGCAGACGGGATTCAGGCCGGAC
This sequence comes from Allobosea sp. 2KB_26, assembly GCF_052115715.1. NCBI lineage: Bacteria > Pseudomonadati > Pseudomonadota > Alphaproteobacteria > Hyphomicrobiales > Alloboseaceae > Allobosea > Allobosea sp. 2KB_26. Next base: position 999,596 of record NZ_JBFRHE010000001.1, on the reverse strand, counting down.
CAGCAGCCCTATTACAGGGGAGCGCAGGCTGGCTGGCAGCGGTTCTTCGGAAACCTGGAAGAGGTCATGGCGCGGACGGTTTGACGTCTGCGTTGCCCGATCCGCTGCACCATGCCTTCAGAGGAGGTCCCAATGAACTGGAACGACTGGATTCGGCAGATCCACCGCTGGATGTCGATTATCTTTACGGTGGTCGTCATCGCGATCTTCATCGCTTTGGGCCTTGGGAAGCAGCCCGCCGAGTGGGTGTATTTCCTGCCGCTGTTCCCGCTCTTCGTGCTTCTACCGACCGGTCTCTACATGTTCGTGCTGCCCTATGTCGCCACATGGGGCGGCGGGCGACGCACCGCCAGACAGCGGTGAAAATGATGGCAGGGATGTCCAGGAAGCCGGAGCAGGTCACGGAGAACGAGGCCGCCGAGCCGATTGCCGAGAAGCGGGTCAAGCCGCGCAAATCGGCGCCGAAGGCGCAGCCGGGCGAGGTCGTCCTCCTCTCGGGTGGCAATCCCCAGATTGCCAAGGGTTATGGTGATGCCCCCGTGCAGGCCTATATCGCGGCCATGCCAGGCTGGAAGAGCGATGTCGGACGCCGCCTCGATGCCATCATCGAACGTACCGTTCCCGCCGTGCGCAAGGCGGTCAAATGGAATTCGCCCTTCTATGGAGTCGCAGACCAGGACCAAGGCTGGTTCCTCGGCTTTCATTGCATGACCAAATACGTGAAAGTGGCGTTCTTCCGCGGGGCATCGCTGAGGCCGGTTCCGCCTGGCGCATCAAAGCAGAAGGACGTGCGCTATCTCGATATCCATGAGGGCGAACTCGACGAGGCGCAGTTCGCCGCTTGGGTGATACAAGCCAGCCAGCTGCCCGGCGAGAAAATGTAGGCCGTCGGTTGGACGTGCCCGGCACAGGCGAACGCGGCGTCATCGACCAGACAAGCCTTGGCACGGCCCCCGGCTCCACGCAGAGGGCCGGTGCGTGCTGCCAAAGCAAGCCCGTCCTCTCCCCTCATGAGCAGCGACGCGCTATATCGCTACGAGCGGGCTTCGTGATCAGCCCCCCTTTCTGCGCACGGCCGGATTGCGCTGTCTCCGGCTTGAACGATACGGTGACCGGGCGCAGATAAGTGTAACTGCACATTACTCTGAGAGGTCGTCATGAGCGCTGCAATCGTCGGCTGGGCCCACACGCCATTCGGCAAGCAGGATGCCGAAACCATCGAGAGCCTGATCGTCCGCGTGGCGACGGACGCGCTGGTCGATGCGGGCATTACCGCCGAACAGGTCGATGAGATCGTTCTCGGCCACTACAATGCCGGCTTCTCCGCGCAGGATTTCACCGCCTCGCTCGTGCTGCAGGCGGACCCGGCGTTGCGCTTCAAGCCGACGACGCGGGTCGAGAATGCCTGCGCCACCGGCTCGGCTGCCGTGCACCAGGGCGTGCGCGCCATCAAGGCCGGCGATGCCAAGATCGTGCTTGTCGTCGGCGTCGAGCAGATGACCAAGACACCTTCGGCCGATATCGGCAAATTCCTGCTCAAGGCCTCCTATCTGCCGGAAGATGGTGAGACACCCGGTGGCTTCGCCGGCGTGTTCGGCAAGATTGCCGCCGCCTATTTCCAGCGCCATGGCGATCAGTCGGATGCGCTCGCCATGATCGCGGCCAAGAACCACAAGAATGGTGTCGCGAACCCCTATGCGCAGATGCGCAAGGATCTCGGCTTCGCCTTCTGCCGCGAGGAGAGCGAGAAGAACCCCTATGTCGCCGGGCCGCTGAAGCGTACCGATTGTTCGCTGGTCTCGGACGGCGCTGCCGCGCTCGTGCTGGCCGATCAGGCGACTGCGATGGAGATGCGCCGGGCCGTAGGCTTCCGCGGCATGGCCCATGTCCAGGACTTCCTGCCGATGTCGAAGCGCGACATCCTCAAGTTCGACGGCTGTGCCGAAGCCTGGAGGAAGGCGCTCGCCGTTGCCGGCGTGACGCTGGACGATCTCTCCTTCGTCGAGACGCATGACTGCTTCACCGTCGCCGAACTGATCGAATACGAGGCGATGGGCCTGACGAGGGAAGGTGAGGGCGCCCGCGCCATCAAGGAAGGCTGGACGCAGAAGGACGGCAAGCTGCCGGTCAATGTCTCCGGCGGCCTGAAGGCCAAGGGCCACCCGATCGGTGCGACCGGCGTCTCGATGCATGTGCTCAGCGCCATGCAGCTCACCGGCGAGGCGCCCGAAGGCATGCAGGTCCAGGACGCGCGCCTGGGCGGTATCTTCAACATGGGTGGGGCTGCAGTCGCCAACTATGTCTCGGTGCTCGAGCGGATCAAGTGACCGTCTGACGTGACGATCTTTCTGGCGCTGCTGCCGGCCTATATCCTCTCGATCTTCTACCGTTCCTTCCTCAGTGTCATCGCCAACCCGGTGATGACGGATCTGGGGATCGGGCCACGCGAGCTGGGATTTCTGGGTGCGGCCTGGTTCATAACCTTCGCCCTGGCGCAGTTCCCGGTCGGCTGGGCGCTCGACCGGCTGGGACCGCGCCGGACCGTGGCCGTGACGATGGCAATCGGCTCGGCCGGCGCCTTTCTCTTCGCGACAGCGACGCACGCCGTTACCGGCACGCTCGGCATGGCGATGATCGGGCTCGGCTGTTCCCCGATCTTCATGTCGGCGCTGTTCCTGTTCGCATGGACGCAAGATCCCAAGCGCTTCGGTTTCCTGACCTCGGTCTTTATCGGCCTCGGCTCGATCGGCAATCTCGTCGGCGCCGGGCCACTGGCAGTCGCGGCCGCCCGCTTCGGCTGGCGCCCGTCGATGCTGGTCGTGGCCGGCTGCTTCCTGGCCGCGACCGTGGTCGCCGCCGCGCTGGTTCGTGATCCGCCCAGGGCCAAGGCGGCTTCAGGCGGTCACGAAGGCCTGCTCAAAGGGCTGCAGAGCATTCTCGCGCTCCGTCCGCTCTGGCTGCTCGCGCCGATCACCTTGACCGGTTACGCGATCATCGCGACGGCCCGCGGTCTCTGGATTGCGCCCTTTATGAGCGGCGTGCACGGTTTCGATGCGATCGCCGGCGGCCATGTCGCAACGTCGATGGCGCTGACGATGATCGCGGGCGCCTTCCTCTATGGCGGCCTAGAACAGCGGCTCGGCCGCGGCAAGCCGCTGGTCCTGTGGGGGACGGTGCTGACTGCGCTCTGCTTCATCGCCCTGGCGCTCTGGGGGGATGCGCATTCGGCGCTGGCCATCGGCCTGTTCGCGCTCATCGGCGCGACGGGGTTCACCTATGCGGTGCTGATGGCGCATGCGCGGCTGTTCTTTCCCGAGCACCTGATCGGGCGTGGCATGACCTTCGTCAATTTCCTGTTCATTGCGGGCGCGGCGGCGATCCAGTCGGGCTCGGGCTGGTTCATTGCCGAGCAGCGTCAGGCCGGGCTCGACGCCGCGACCACCTTTGCCCATCTCCATTGGGGCTTTGCCGCGCTGCTTCTCGTCCCGAGCGCGATCTACGCCTTCATGCCGGAGCGGCCGGTCAAGAGCTGATCGGCTCAGGCCTCGCCCGGCGCCTTGGCGACAATCGCCAGCGCATGCACCCGGTCGGCCAGTTCCTGGGCCAAAGCCGCGTTGACCAGACGATGACGCTCCAGTCGGCTCTTGCCGGCAAAGGCGGAGGAGACGAGCTCGACGCGAAAATGCGTCTCGCCGCCCTCGCGCCAGCCACCATGGCCCTGGTGCTGATGCGATTCATCGATGACACGCAGATGTTCTGGCGCCAGTGCCGACTCGAGCTTGCTGGTGATGCGTTCCGCCATGCTGGTCATCAGTCGCCTCGTTCCGCTGTGCCGTCAGCAATCGCGGATTGCTTGTCCGGTCTCCGTCGCCGTTTCATAGTCGCCGCCTGGTGTCAGGTGAATGCGGCATTTCGCTGGAGGTTGGGATGAAGACGAGAACGGCGTTCGCGCTTGGGCTGCTGGCGCTGCTCGGAACCGCTCCCGCTCTGGCGCAGGAGGAAGGCAAGGTCGCCGACTACAGGCAGAGCGAGGCCGTGCTTGCCCGCTACAAATCCGTGCCGATCCCGCTGGCGACGCCGTCGCTGACACGCAGCACGCCCGGGCTGACCACGCAGGCCGAGCTCGACGCCTTCGTTGCTGATCTCGCCGCCAAGGCGCCGGCCCAGGTCGTGCTCGGTTCGCTTGGCACGTCGCAGCAGGGGCGTGATCTGCCCTATCTGATCTTCTCCAAGGAAGGCGCCAGGGATCCGGCGGCGCTCAGGGCGCTGGGGCGGCCGATCGTCTGGTTCGTCGGCCAGCAGCACGGCAACGAGCCGGCCGGTGGTGAAGCGATGCTCGCACTCGCCAATGATCTGGCCACGACCGACCTCAAGGCCGTGCTCGACAAGCTGGTGGTGGTGATCGTGCCGCGCACCAACCCTGACGGGGCGGCGGCAGACAAGCGCACTGGTGCCAACGGCTTCGATCTCAACCGCGATCATCTGCTGCTGACCTTGCCGGAGACGAAGGCGCTGCATGCCAAGCTCGCCGAGCTGCCGCCCGACGTCATCGTCGACGTGCATGAGTTCTCAGTCGCCAATCGCTGGCTCGAGAAGTTCGGCGGGCTCAATGCCGCCGATGCGATGATCCTGTACGCGACCAATCCGGCCGTGCCACAGCAGACGACGAAGCTCGCGTCCGAGCTGGTCAAGCCTGCGATGGACAAGGCGATGGCCGAGAAAGGGCTCTCCTCCTTCTGGTATTTCACGACGGGCTACAACAAGGACGACAAGGTCGTCTCGATGGGCGGCAATGCGCCCGGCATCGCGCGCAACCTGTTTGGACTTTCGGGCGCGGTCTCCTTCCTGATCGAGACGCGCGGCGTCGGCCTCAAACTCGAGAATCTGGAGCGGCGCATCGCGACGCATTACGTCATTTCCCGGTCGGTTCTCGATACGGTCGCCGCCAATGACAAGGCCGTGCTGCAGGCGGTCGCGGCTGCGCGCGGCGAACTGGCGAAGAACGAAGGTGAACTGGTCGTCGGCCACCGCATCGCCACCGTCAAGATGGCGATCCCGCTGGTCAATCCCGACACGGCCGCCGACATGCCGACGGAAGTCGATTTCCGCGACTCGCGCCAGGTCACGGTCACCGGGCGCCGGGTGCGGCCCGATGGCTATATCGTGCTGGCCTCGGGCCAGCCTGCGGTTGAAGCCCTGAAGCTGAAGGGCATCGCCGTTTGCGCCTTGGGCGGGCCGGTTTCGCTCGATGTCGAGGCCTTCGTCGTCGAGCAGAAGGGGACGGTGAAGAAGGCCGACCGCGAGAACATCAATCCGGACCAGGCGGTGAAGGTCGAGCTCAGGTCGCGCCGGCTGGACGTTCCGGCGACCGCTGTCTTCGTGCCGATGACGCAATCGGGAGCGAATGTCATCGCCGCCTCATTCGAGCCGGATTCTCCGGGCTCTCATGTCGGCGTCGGCCTGGTCGAGGTCGCGGCGGATTCGGGCGAGGCTCCGATCTACCGCGTGCCGCGCGGGGCCAGGCCGATATTGGCTTCGGGCGGTGATCCCGCATGCAGCCGTTGAGACTGGCGCAGCGCGTCATTATCTAGGACGCATTGACGGCCACCCGGATTGCTGGGATTCTGACGCGATCGGGGCCGATCTCTGCAGCGTTTCGAATGCATCCGCCGCAGGCGCCTGGCAGCGCCTGTCGTGCAGAGCTTGTCCGTTTGGCTTTCCGCCCGCATAACCGAGAGACCATGAATTTCAATTCTCGCCTTTTCGACCGGATCAGGATCGGCCCTTCCGAGGCGGAAGAAGTGGTCGAGACTGTGGCTGTGCGCTGCGACCATTCCGGTTGCCAGCGCGCTGGTGAATTCCGCGCGCCGAAGGGCAGGGGGCGGGAAGGCCAGTTCTTCCAGTTCTGCCTCGAACATGTGAAGGCCTATAACGCGACCTATAACTACTTCTCCGGCATGAATGACGAGGCGCTCGCCGCCTATCAGAAGCAGGAAGAGATCGGCCACCGGCCAACCTGGAAACTCGGCGTCAATTCCAAGGCGGCACGCATGTCGCAGCGCGGACGCGCGGCGGCTGCCGGCGATGCGGGGCCCGAGGTGCAGGACGGTTTCAACATCTTTGGCACGCGCAGGGAGCAGCAGGCGGCAAAGCCGGAGCCCCGCGTCGGCGCCGTGGCGCGCAAGGCACTGGATGCGCTTGGGTTGGACGACACGGCCGATTCCGTCGCGATCAAGGCGCGCTACAAGGAACTGGTGAAGCGCTTCCATCCCGACGCCAATGGTGGCGACCGCTCGCGCGAAGGCACGCTGCAAGAAATCCTCAAGGCGTACCAGCAGTTGAAGACCACGGGTCTGGTCTGAGACCACTTATCGGGCCCTCCGGGATGGCTGTGTGACGCAACCTGCTGCGCCGCCGGTGCGCCAGCTCGCTCCGGCTCGCCCCAGCTGAACCCCGGCGCGTTTGCCCATGACGCGCCTGATTCTCTATTCTTGCGCTTTCATTTCTGCGTTTTCGCCGCAAGCCCGGCGACATCCGCGATGATACCGTCCAAAGCGAAATCCTTCGGCGTATAGACCGCCGCCACGCCCATGTTGCGCAGCGCATTCTCGTCATCGGGCGGGATGATGCCGCCGACCACGACCGGGATCGTCATGCCGGCGACGCGCAGCCGGGCCGTGACATCGCGCACCAATGGCAGATGCGAACCGGAGAGGATCGAGAGGCCGATGATGTCGGCCTTGGTCTCCTGCGCCTGCGTGACGATCTCCTCCGGGGTCTGGCGAATGCCGCCATAGTTCACCGCCATGCCGGCATCGCGGGCGCGGACCGCGATCTGCTCGGCGCCGTTGGAATGACCGTCGAGGCCGGGCTTGCCGACGAGGAAGCGCGGCGGGCGGCCGAGTTTCTCGGTTGCACGCGCGACCGCGGCCTTGACGGTCGCAAGACCGGGATCGTCGCCGCGCTTGCCGGTGTCGACGCCGGTCGGGGCGCGATACTCGCCAAAAATCTCTCGCAGGGCCTGGGCCCATTCGCCAGTGGTGACGCCGGCCTTGGCGCAGGCGATCGAAGCCGGCATGACGTTTCGGACTTCCCTGGCGGCTGCCGAGAGCTCAGCGAGCGCAGCCTGGGCTGCCTTGGCGTCGCGGGCCGAACGCCAGGCCTTGAGCCGGCCGATCGCTTCCATCTCGACGGAATCCGGCACGGTGACGACATTGCCCTCTCCGGCCGAGAGCGGTGAGGGCTCGCTGGTGGTGAATTTATTGACACCGACGACGATCTGCTCGCCCCGCTCGATCGCTTCGATGCGACGTGCACCATTCTCGACCAGGGCCTGTTTCATGTAGCCGGACTCGACTGCGGCCAGCGCGCCACCCATGGCATCGATCTTCGCAAGTTCGTCGAGAGCAGCGGCCTTCAATTCCTCGACCTTGGCGTCGATCGCAGCCGAGCCGTCAAAGATGTCACCGAATTCGAGCAGGTCGGTCTCGTAGGCCAGGACCTGTTGCATGCGCAGGGACCATTGCTGGTCGAAGGGGCGGGGCAGTCCAAGGGCCTCGTTCCAGGCCGGAAGCTGGACGGCCCGCGCGCGTGCCTTCTTCGAGAGCGTCACCGCCAGCATCTCGATCAGGATACGGTAGACATTGTTCTCGGCCTGCGGCTCGGTCAGGCCGAGAGAATTGACCTGCACGCCGTAGCGGAAGCGGCGCATCGCCTCCTCCTGCACGCCATAGCGCTTCAGCGTGATCTCGTCCCAGAGATCGACGAAAGCCCGCATCTTGCAGAGCTCGGTGATGAAACGCATGCCGGCATTGACGAAGAACGAAATGCGCCCGACGATTCCCGGAAATTCCGCCTCGCTGACCTCCGGCTGGGCCCGAATCGAGTCGAGCAGCGCGATCGCGGTCGCCAGCGCATAGGAGAGTTCCTGCACCGGCGAGGCGCCCGCTTCCTGCAAATGATAGGAGCAAACGTTCGTCGGGTTCCATTTCGGCAGCTCGCGTGCCGTGAACACGACGATGTCGGTGGTCAGCTGCATCGAAGGGCGCGGGGGGAACACATAGGTGCCGCGCGACAGGTATTCCTTGACGAGATCGTTCTGGGTCGTGCCTTGCAGCGTCGCGCGCGGCGCGCCCTGCTCATCGGCGACGGCGACGTAAAGCGAGAGCAGCCAGGCTGCGGTCGCGTTGATCGTCATCGAGGTGTTCATCTGCGCCAGCGGGATCTGGTCGAACAGTGCCCGCATGTCGCCGAGATGGCTGATCGGCACGCCAACCTTGCCGACCTCGCCCCGTGACAGCACATGGTCGGGATCGTAGCCGGTCTGGGTCGGCAGATCGAAGGCGACGGACAGGCCGGTCTGCCCCTTGGCGAGGTTGGTGCGATAGAGCTTGTTCGACTCGGCCGCGTCCGAATGGCCCGCATAGGTGCGGAAAATCCAGGGCTTCTCACGCTGCGCCGGCTTGTCGCCGATTGGGCCGATCGCGTTCATCGCCGCTCCCTTGCCGTTCCACCCTGGACCCAATGCAATCTCAATGTTGCACTGCGGCGAAGATAACGCCAGAGGGCCGCGCAAGTCGTCTCCGACCTTCGGATGAGCCTCTACTATGCGATAACGGTCTGATGCCTGGGCTGGTTGAACCGTGGTTTCCTGCCTGGTGCAGGGCCAGCGATCTCGAGGAGCTGGTTGGATTTCTGCGTGTCGAGGATCACCATGGTCGAGGTCTCCGCGACACAGGGAATCGCCTGCAATGCAGCGCTGATGAAGGTGCGGAGCGCTTCGATATCCCTGACCCAGACGCGCAAGAGATAGTCGACATTGCCGGTGACCAGCAGGCATTCCGTGATCTCGGGCTGGCCCTGGATCGCCGTCATGAACTGACTTGCCGCATCCGGGCTCTGTTTGGCCAGTTTTACGCTCACCATCACGCAGATGCCGAAGCCGAGCGCCGTCGGACTGATCTGCGCCGCGTAGCCCTCGATGACGCCGGCATCTTCGAGCCGCTTGATGCGGCGGCTGCACGGCGTCGGCGACAGGCCGACTCTTTCGGCGAGTTCGAGAGTGGAAATGCGCCCGTTATCCTGAAGTGCGGCCAGGATCCGGCGGTCGATCCGGTCCAATTCGATCATGAGTGATTCTCACTTCAGAATGACGAAAGAATGGTGATTAATCGCAAGGCTTATCCAATAGCTCGGAACATTGCACGGATTCCCTCGCCTCGCGACTGCTATAATCGCTCAAAGGGCCTTGGCTGCCCGGCCAACGAGAAGGTGGTTCAAGCGTCATGGCGATATCGAAAGCCCAGCTGCCGGCTGCGCGTCCGGCGCTCTCGCAGTGGTTCAAATCGGGCAACAGCATCACCCAGCAGTTCATGGCCATCGGCGGGCGGGCGGATATCATCAGCCTTGCCGGCGGACTGCCGGCGGCCGAGCTCTACCCGGTGGATGCGATCGCTGCCGCAAGCGACCGGGCACTGAAGCGCTGGGGCGCCGTCGCGCTCGAATACGGCTCGGTCGAGGGGCTGCCGGCGCTGCGCCAAGCCATCGCCGAGCGCGTCACGGCCAGCACGGGAAGGCGGTTCGGACCGGAGAACGTGCTGCTGACGACAGGAGCGATGCAGGGGCTCGACCTGATCGGCAAGGCGCTGATCGATCCGGGCGACCTGATCGTCAATCAGTTCCCGACCTATCTCGGCGCGCTCGATGCCTGGCGACCGCGCCACCCGCGCTATGAGCGGCTGGACTGGAGTCTGCAGCGGCCCGGCTTCGATGCGGCGCTGCGCCAGGCCAAGTTCGTCTATACCGTGCCGAACTATTCCAATCCGACCGGCGTACTCGTCAGCCAGGCCGAGCGTGCGGCCTTGCTCGACAAGGTTCTCGAGGCCGGCACCTGGCTGGTCGAGGACGATCCCTATCTGCCGCTGCAGCTTGATGGCGAGGCCGGGCCCAGCATTCTCGCCGCCCATGCCGCGCGCTATCCGGATGGAGCCTATGATGGCCCGGTGATCTATCTGGGAACGCTGTCCAAGAGCCTCGTGCCTGGCCTACGCGTCGGCTGGATCGTGGCCGAAGCCGGGATGATCGCGACATTGGCGCTCGCCAAGCAGTCGACCGATATCAGCAGCAGCATGTTCACCCAGGCGGTTGCGCTCGAACTGCTCGAAAGCGGCTTTGAGGTCGAGCATATTCCGCGCATCGTCGCGGCCTATCGCGAGCGGCGCGACGCGCTGTGTGCCGCGGCTTCCCACCATCTCGGCGAATGGTTCGAGTGGGATATCCCGCCCGGCGGCATGTTCGTCTGGATGCGGGCGAAGTCCAGCGAGATCGACACCAACGAACTCTATAGCTGCGCGCTCGAGGACAAGGTTGCCTTCGTGCCGAGCAGCGTGTTCGATCCCGTTGGGGCGCTCAACAGCGCGATGCGGATCAACTTCACGCGCTCCTCGCCAGAGGTTCTTGGCGAGGGCGTGCGCCGGCTCGAGCGGGCTGTTCAGCGCTATCTTGCCAGGCGCTCCCGGGCAGCCTGAGTTTGCGTCTTCTCATCGTCAGCCCTGACGGAGTGCAGCGACGAACCGGGAACCATCCTGAGCCTCTTCCTACCATGTTCCGGAATGGCTTCCAGGTCTTCCTCTGGCCGCCGGGATGACGGACATGGATCGTGTTTCTGAACCGCTGCCAGAAAAGGCCATCGCCATGCCGACCCGCCTCGACAACCCACGCTATTCGCGCCTTCCCGATGGCCTGATCGACGCCTGGCGCGCTGTCCCGAGCTCGGTCATTGCCGACCAGCTCGGCGGTGTCGGCCATGCCGATCCGCGCATCCGGCCGATCCGGCCCTTCGCGCCCGGCACGCGGCTGACCGGCTCGGCCGTGACGGCCTGGTGCGAGCCCGCCGATTACGGGCCGGTGCATCATGCAATCGCGATCGCCGGCCCCGGCGATGTGGTGGTGGTCGCGGCAGGCGGACGGCGTGATGCGGCGATGATCGGTGATCTGCTCGGCGGTGCCGCGCGCCTCAAGGGCATTGCCGGGGTCGTCGTCGACGGGGCGGTACGGGATGTCGGGCCGGTCTCGCAATGGCCGGACTTCATCATGTTCTCGCGCTGGGTGATGCCACGCGGCCCCTCCTCGATGGAACGGGGCATCGTCAACGGCCCGATCGTGTTCGGCGGTGTGGCGGTACAACCGAACGATCTCGTCATCGGCGATGATGACGGGCTGGTTTTTGTGCCACATGCGCTGGCCGAGGCGAAACTGGAGCCCTGCCTCGCACGCGTTCGCGCCGAAGGGGAGTGGGAGAAGGTCCTGGCGAGCGGCAAGTCGACGGTCGAGGTCTTCAAGGTTCCTGCCATCGAGCCGCTCTGAGAGTTACGGAGCGGCGCCGGTGGGGCCGCGCAGGCCTGCGGAGCGCCGCTCGTGTCCAGGTCGCGCCGGCCTGCTGGCCGGTGACGATGATGAACCGAAATTGCGGTCCGAGGCACCATTGGCTTGCGCGTCGCGGTCGATGACCTTCCACCCGCGCCGGGGCGAGGCCAGCGCGTGAGCGAGGCCGACAATGCCGGCCGCGACGATTGCGAGATCGGCATCTGCGGCCATCGCCCCGTCTTCTTGCCGGCTTTTCCCTGTCGGCAATCATGAAGGCCAGATAGCAGTCCTGGCGACAACGCCTCAGGCCGCTGCCGTCGCACTCGCCTGCGGGGGCTCGCTCCTGCGCAGCGTGATGGCAAAGGCGGCGGCAAATAGGCACAAGGCCCCGGCAATGAAGAAAGCCGGGAGATAGCTCTCATAGACCGTCCGGCTGAAGCCGGCGCCATAGGCGGCAAAGGCTGCACCGAGCTGGTGCCCGGCAAAGATCCAGCCGAAGACCAGATTGGTCTTGTCGCCGAAGCGGTCCGCCGCGATCTTCACGGTCGGTGGCACGGTCGCGACCCAATCCAGGCCGTAGAAGATAGCAAACAGGGACAGGCCGTAGAACGAGAAATCGGTGAAAGGCAGGTAGAGCAGCGAGAGGCCGCGCAGTCCGTAATACCAGAACAGCAGCCGGCGGCTGTCATAGCGATCGGAGAGCCAGCCCGAGCCGACGGTTCCGGCGAAATCGAAGATGCCGATCACGGCGAGCACGCCGGCCGCCGCCACCGCAGCCATGCCGTAATCGCCGCAGAGCGCGATGAAATGTGTTTGCACCAGGCCGTTGGTGCTCGCGCCGCAGATGAAGAAGGTGCCGAACAGCACCCAGAAAGTCTGGGTGCGTACCGCTTCGCGCAGCGCGACGAGCGGAGAGGCCAGCATGGTCAGCAGGCTGGTCGGTTCTGCCGGGGCGGGCACGATCCTGCTCTCGCCATAGGGAGCGAGCCCGACATCGGACGGCCGGTCGCGCATCAAGAGGAGCACGGCCAGGGCTGCGACCACGATCATGGCCAGTACGAAAACCATGGCGAAGCGCCAGCCGACGCGCTCGGTCAGCTCCGCCAGCAAGGGCAGGAAGACGAGTTGCCCCGTGGCAGTGCTGGCCGTCAGTAGCCCGACCACCAGGCCACGCCGCTGCGAGAACCAGCGCGTCGCCACGGTGGCGCCGAGCACCATCGCGGTCATGCCGGTGCCGAGGCCGAGGACGATGCCCCAGAGCAGCATCAGGTGCCAGAGCTGGGTCATCACGAAGGAGCCGAGCACGCTGGCGGCGATGAAAGTCAGGGCGACTCCGACGACGGGCCGCAGGCCGAAGCGGTTCATGAAGGCGGCAGCGAAGGGCCCCATCAGGCCGAACAAGGCAAGCCGGATCGCCAGAGCGGAGGAAATCTCTGAGGTCGCCCAGCCGAACTCCTTTTGCAGGGGGCCGATCAGCACGCCTGGTGCACCTACCGCTCCGGCGGTGACCAGCATGGTGAGGAAGGTCACGGCGGCAACGACCCAGCCGTAATGCACGCCGCGCCGGGCGAAGAGGGCCGCAACCCCGGTCGGGGCCGGCGGAGCGAGAGCGTCAGTGAGCATGCCAGTCTCCTATTTACGGGTATATGCCCGCATTTGAGCGAGATATCAAAGCGAATCGAGTGCCGTGCGCAGGTTCTGCATGGCCTCCGCCCCGAGGCGGTCATCCAGCGCCTTCTGCGCTGCGTCCCACAGTGGAGCGCCGTCTTCAAGGACCTTGCGGCCCGCATCGGAGAGCGAGACCGTGGCCTCGCGCTGGTCTTTGCCGCGGCCGAGCACGACGAGCTTCATCTTCTCGAGCACACGGACATTGCGGCCGATCGTCGAGCGGTCGAGCTCGGTCAACCGGCCGAGTTCGGTCAAGGTGACAGGGGCGGAGCGTGCGATTGTTCGCATCAGGCTGAACTGCGCAATATTGACCCCGACCGGCGCAATGGCCTCGTCGTAGAAGGCAGCCATGCGGCGAGAGGCCGAACGCAGGGTCGTGCAGATGCAGGGGCTGAGCATATGTGCGGGTATATGCCCGCAATCGTGAATTTGCAAGGGGTGCTGGAATGGGCACGCGCTGCGGTGGATCCCGAAGGTGCCCTCCGGGATGTTCACATCACAGGGGGAGCATCCCGCCTTGGACCAATGAGCGACGAGCGCGTGGATGGCCTGGGCGTGCCGGGTGACTGGTGGGAAAAAACTAGTTTCGACCGCCTGGCAGCCGCGGCAGCGGCATGAACTCGACGCCTTCCTCATGCAGCAGACGGGCATCGTCGGGCGTTGCTTCGCCATAGATCGCGCGCTCATCGGCTTCGCCGTGATGGATCTTGAGGGCTTCCTCGGCAAAGCGGGGGCCGACATGTTCGGCGGTCTCGGTGACGTGCTTGTGCAAGGCCGTGAGCATCTCACGGAAGGCGATCTCCTTCTCGCCCATCAGCGCGACGGGCGCAGGTGCCGGCGTTGCCGGGGCGGGGGGCGCATCCGAGCCAGGCGCCTCAACGCGCGGTCCGCGATCTGTCCGCGTCACGTTCGGCGACATGATGGCGCGCTCGACCTTGCTGCTGTTGCAGACCGGGCAGGAGACGAGGCCGCGGCGCGACTGCTCCTCGAAGCTGGCGGAGCTCGCGAACCAGCTTTCGAACTCATGGGCGCTGTCGCAAAGAAGGGAATAGCGGATCATCGTTGACTCATGAAGCGGCTGGCTGCCGCGATACGCCCGGACCGTCGCCGCGTCACCTGGCGCGGACATCCGGCAACCCTGTCATTCCTCATGATGCGGCCTCATGCCGCGAGCAGCGTATCCAGCTCGCCGCGGGCATCGAGCGCATGCAGGTCGTCGGAGCCGCCGACATGGCGGTTGCCGATGAAGATCTGCGGTACGGAGCTGCGGCCGCCGGCCCGCTCGCTCATGGCGCGGCGCAGTTCCGGCTTGCCGTCGACATCAATCTCCTCAAAAGCCGCGCCCTTCTTCTTCAGGAGCGACTTGGCGGCGGTGCAGTAGGGGCACCAGCTGGTGGTGTAGAGCGTGATCTGCGGCATGGCGGTTCCGGCGCTACTGTCCTGACATATGATACTGTCCTGGCACATCATGTAGTGTGCCATCAGCCATCCGTCACCACCCGCGCGAAGGTAAGGACATCGACGTCGCTGGCGCCGGCGCGCAACAGGGCTCGTGCGGCGGCATTGGCGGTCGAGCCGGTGGTCAGGACATCGTCGATGAGCAGGATGCGGCGGCCCGCGATCGTGGCTCTCATCGACGGCAGGACCTTGAAGGCGCCCTGCAGGTTCTCGACACGTTGGGGGCGCGTCAGGCCGATCTGCTGTTTCGTCCGCTTGACGCGGGTGAGCGCGTCGGGGGCGAGGGCGATGCCGCTTAGGCGCGCGACGACCTGGGCGAGTGCCGCGGCCTGGTTGAAGCGACGGCGCCAGAGGCGCGTGCGGTGCAGCGGCACCGGAACGACACAATCGGCCTCGATGAGGATTTCGCGGCCAGCCTGCGTCATCATCCGGCCGAGCGTGATCGCGAGCTCGAGGCGGTCGCCGTATTTCAGGCGGTGAACCAGTTCGCGCGCTGTACCGTCGAAACGACAGACGGCACGCGCGCGGGCAAAGGCCGGCGGCTCGGCGATCGCCGCAGGCGAGACGACTCCATCGCCGAGATCGATGGCGAAGGGCGTGCCGAGGCGTTCGCAATAGGGCCGCTCGATGAAGCCAATTCCGC
This sequence comes from Allobosea sp. 2KB_26, assembly GCF_052115715.1. Taxonomy (NCBI): domain Bacteria; kingdom Pseudomonadati; phylum Pseudomonadota; class Alphaproteobacteria; order Hyphomicrobiales; family Alloboseaceae; genus Allobosea; species Allobosea sp. 2KB_26. The sequence continues at coordinate 984,463 of NZ_JBFRHE010000001.1, read as the reverse complement.
TCCAGCAAGCCGGGCAAAGGCCCTGTGCCTCGGCTGTCGCTCCCTTGCAGGCAACGCAGGACGGCGGATAGACGAGGCTGATCGCGCTGCGCAAGCCAAGCCGGGAGGCGGCCCCGACAGCGCTCAGCCAGCGATAGCCGGTGCCGGTCAAGGAGAAGGATTTTCTCTCGTCAGTGCCCTGCGCGACCATGTCCGTATCGATCCCGGCCCGGAATGAGCGGCTGCATTGCTTTCATTCCTTGCCAGCATTTGTGGCCCTGCCAATTCCGCAAGCAAGTCCTATCTCCTCTTGCGTCCAGCGCATGGCGAGGCGGGGTGACTTGTCGCGCCATGCGGTTTTCAATCGCTTCATGGCAAGGGCCGCGAGCCAAGAGGAACCATCCGATGAGCCAGTCCGCTGATCATGCTGCCTCCCTGTTCTCTCCGTTCCGTCTCGGCGAGATCGAACTCAGGAACCGCATCGTCATGGCGCCGCTGACGCGCAACCGCGCGACGCGGGGCAGCGATGCCCCGAATGCCTTGAATGTCGAATATTACCGCCAGCGCGCCAGCGCCGGGCTGATCGTCACCGAAGGCACGCAGATCTCGCGGCAGGGCCAGGGCTATGTCTGGACGCCGGGCATCTACAGCGACCAGCAGATCGCCGGCTGGAGGCACGTGACAGACGCGGTCCATGCGGCCGGGGGCAAGATCATCACCCAGCTCTGGCATGTCGGGCGCGTCAGCCATGTCTCGCTGCAGCCCGGCCAGCAGGCGCCGGTCGCGCCCTCCGCCATCCCGGCCAATACCAAGACCTATATCGAAAGCGGCTTTACCCCGGTCTCCGAGCCGCGCGAGCTCGCGGCTGACGAGATCCCAGGCATCATCGCCGATTATGTCCGGGCGGCGGAGAACGCCAAGGCGGCCGGTTTCGACGGCATCGAGCTTCATGGTGCGCATGGCTATCTGCTCGACCAGTTCCTGCGTGACGGCTCCAACAAGCGCAGCGACGCCTATGGTGGTTCGCTGGAGAATCGCGTGCGGCTCGTCCTCGAGGTGATCGAGGCCGTGGCAACGGTGTTCCCCAAGGGGCGCATCGGCATCCGCATTTCGCCGGTGAGTCCCGCCAATGATGCGCGTGACAGCGACCCGCAGGCGCTGTTCGGTTATCTCATCGAGCGGCTCAACGAGACCGGGGTCGCCTTCATCCATGTCGTCGAAGGCGCGACGCGCGAGGCCCGCGACTATCTGCCCTTCGATTATCTGGCGCTGCGCAAGGCCTTCAAGGGCGCCTATATCGCCAATAACGGCTTCACCCGCGAACTCGCAATCGAGACGCTGGCCGAGGACCGGGCCGATCTGATCGCCTTCGGCCGGTTGTTCATATCCAATCCCGACCTGGTCAAGCGGCTGCAGCAGGACGCGCCGCTCAATACCCCGGATGTCGCGACCTTCTATGGCGGCGACGCCGCGGGCTATACGGACTACCCTTCGCTGGCGGAAAAAGCGGCCTGATCGGGGGCTGCGACGCATGAAACCATGAGGGCGGGCGAGCGCATCGTCCGCCCTCATTCGTTTTATCCCAAGATTTGTGCACGAAAACAGTTGCAGCGGCGCGGAAGCCCGACTAAACACCGCCCGTGCCGCGCTGCTCCCTTCGTCTAGCGGTCTAGGACGTCGCCCTCTCACGGCGAAAACAGGGGTTCGAGTCCCCTAGGGAGCGCCATTGCGGCCAAATGAGCCTGTTTTAAAGGCTTTTTTCCTTCTCTTGTCCCACTTCCGTTTTCGGTGGGACAATTGTCAGCGAGCCTGAAGCTTCTTCATCGCTGAATCGGCCATCTGCGGCTTGCTTGCTGCGCGGGTGTATCGCTCCACCTCCTCAAGCGTCCGATGTGCTGTAATGGACATGAGTTCGTGGGCAGTGGCCTGGCTTTCTGCCAGCCGTGCGGAGATGGCCTTGCGCAGCCCGTGGGGTGCGACCGTGGGTTTTCACCGGACGTTCGTGGACTAAGAACCCTGAGCGCTGTACCCATCTGTGACGTCGACATTGCGCGCCTGGACAGTGGTGAGATCATCTTCGCTGAACTGCGCAGCCGCAACGGATCTCGTTTCTGGATCGTTCCCAAGTAAGATTCGTAGCGCGGCGTGTGCGCGTGAAGCCTGGTGCAACGTGACGATCAGCATCGTTTGGCATCGCTGGTGAACTTGCTGCCGTTGTCGCGGACGATCATCTTCCGCCCGCCGCGCTCGACGATCACGCGGTCGCGTTTGCGGGTGACCGGGAGCTCACTTTATGGCGGTGCGCAATTCGGCATTCTTCCTCGGAGAGCTGCCTGTTGAAGATATCTTCTATCCCAAGGCGTTAGCATCCTATAAATTCGACCATAGTGTTGATTTACTGACACGATTAACGTAGGGATATAGGAAGGTCTGATAATTATTTCCTAGAATAATTTGTTAGTTATGGACGGAAATTGGATGACTGTTGTCCATGCATCATTCTCTACAGAAGAAATTTCTCCGAATAAGCAGTTCGACGCTTGGCGCGGATGGTTCGGAACTGTTTTCAATGCGGTCATTGACGAGCCCGAAGCAGGATTTGTGGCTATCTGTGAAACCTGGAACTTCGGCGGGTTTGGCTTAAGCCGGGTTCAAGCGCCCAGGTTGCAAGCCATTAGAAGCGCTGGCCTCATTCGCCAAAATCCGATCGACCATTGGAACATCGCGGTCGGCAGAAAGCGAACGGCGGGAGAGGTGGGCGGTCATCGTGCTATCGATGTTCCTGCCGGAGTACCTTACGTTTCCTCGCTGGGGCGGACGCTCACGAGCGTCAGAGACGACGATGAGCGGGTTCAGCTTTATCTCCCACGAGATAGCTTTCCGGAGCTCGCGGCCGTCCTGGACGGGATGGATGGAAGAGCGATTCCAGGAGCGATGGGCCAACTACTAGGGGACTTCCTGGTGTTGTTGGCGAGGAATGCACGGGCTTGTTCCGGAGCGAATACGCCGGCTCTACAATCCGCAGTCCGGGGGATGGTGCTTGCCTGTATTGCTCCGTCAAAAGACAGTGCTGCCCAGGCGGCCACACCGATCGCAGTTGTGCGCAAGGATGGCGTTCGAAAAATAATCGATCAAAATCTCCATAGGCTCGCTTTTGGTCCTGACTTCCTGTGTCGAGAAGCAGGTATGTCGCGTTCCCAGCTTTATCGCCTGCTGGAAGCCGAAGGCGGGGTAAAAAACTATATCCAGCGGCGGCGTCTCAAGAAATGTTATTCCGAGCTATCAAGGGGCACCAATCTCCGCCCGATCGCAGCCATTGGCGAGGAAATGGGGTTTGCAGACCCCTCAGGTTTCACCCGAGCGTTCAAAAAGGAATTCGGGATGAGCCCGTCAGAGGTTCGAGCCACCCGATCTATGCATTCAATGAGCGGCCTTAACCCGCAGGGTTTGCCAAGGCAGAGAATAAACGGTCTTCGCGACATTCTGGAAAAAATGGCGTGACCGTCCTCTGCATCCCCGAGCCACCGATCGCCGGCTGGTGCGGAAAGCGCATCGGATCGCTGCCACGCGAAGCCGATTCCTTCCAGCGGATCGCGGCGCGCGAATTCAGCGCAGGTTCGTGCCGGCCCGATCGTCGATAAAATGACGGCGTAGGAGCGCGACGCAGCGGTCCAAGTCCCAGAGCCGGAAGCGCGGCGGCGGCCTGTCGAGGGGATCGACTTCCTTGATGGGCTCCAGGTCGCGCCGGCGTTCGGCGCCGTGCAGGGCCGTTACAGACTTGGCCAGGCCGATTGTGTTCTTCAGGTGACTTGCCGCGGCGGGCTTGCTTGTTCCGCCTGCGCCCAGTCCGAAGGGATCGCACGCGTGAGCCGGATGCCGGAACGCTGCGAGGCGGAGCGCTAGCTGCCTTGCTTGCCGAACCAAGTCTGCTGCAAGGCCGCACCTCAATTGCAGTCGTCAGCGGTCGGAATTTGGATAAGGAGCAATTTATCAGCATCATTTCCGAGGCATGACGGTTGCCCCGGCTTGATTCAGCGCTGAGTTCGCTTCCAGCGATCATGGAGCCGTTTCCCACGGGACAAGCGCCGGCGATCACCGGATCGTTGCTTTTTGCAAGGCCGAATCCCGAGGGGATTCGTGATCGGCGGTGACGGAGCATAGCCGGTTGCGACTGGCGCGAAATGGCAAGACGGGCAAGCTGCCCATGCACGAAATGCTCGCAACGGAATTCGCCCGCTGATCGGGGGCGCGAGCCTGTGCGGCAGCGAGCCGGAGCACTCGCGCAGGCGCAGGCACGGCTGGCAGGGGACAGGCAACAATGTCAGGCGCAACGGCGCGCGATTTCGCCATCAGCTTTGATGTCGGCTTGCTTGTACGAGCTCGCTGCAGACCGATCCGGCCTTCCTCGCCGATCGCAAGGCCGCGAAAGCGGACGTGAATGCAGCGACTGCGACGCGGGCAAGCGCGATGCCAGATTGCGCTGCCGAGGCGATCGATACGTCGACAAGCCATGTCGGGTTCAGATGTGTCGTTCGGAACGGAGAATTGAATGAAACGGCCTCTTAGTCACCCATTCAGAGCGCGCTGGTTGGGCGTAAGCACGACGCTCCTGATGTTGGGATCGCCCGTGATAGCTCAGGACTCGTTGCCGTTTCCGCCAACTCCCTCGGGGAGCAAAGCCGGTCCGACGATCGCGGAATCGACCTACAGCCCCCTGCCGGCGAGGTCGCATCTCCCGGCCAACGCGCCGAACATCGTCGTGATCATGCTCGACGACGTCGGCCCGGCGCTTCCGAGCACCTTTGGCGGCGTGATCGATACACGCACGTTGAGCCGCGTTGCCGGCGACGGGATTACCTATAATCGCTTCCACAATGCCGCGATGTGCTCACCCACCCGAGCGTCGCTGCTAACCGGGCGCAATCACCATCGCGTCGGCTACGGCCAGATCGCCGAACTGGCGAATGACTGGGATGGCTATTCCGGCCGGATCCCGCGCACATCGGCGACCGCAGCGAAGGTCCTTGGCTACTATGGCTACGCGACGAGCGCCTTCGGAAAATGGCACAATACGCCCGCCAACGAGACCACGGCCGTCGGCCCCTATACGAACTGGCCGGCAGGTCAGGGGATCGGCTTCGACTACTTCTACGGCTTCCTTGCCGGCGAATCCTCGCAATGGGAGCCTGCGGTCGTCGAAAACACGGTCCGGGTGAATCCATCCGAAGGGAAGAAGGAATATCACTTCACCGAAGACATGACCGACAAGGCTGTCTCATGGATGAAGCAGGTCCGCGCGCTGACGCCGGATCGGCCCTTCTTCATGTATTGGGCCCCCGGCGCCTCCCATGGTCCGCATCACATCTTCAAGGAATGGGCGGACAAATATAAGGGTAAGTTCGACGAAGGCTGGGACGTCATGCGCGAGCGCGTCTTCGCCCGCCAGAAGGAACTCGGCTGGATCCCGAAAGACACCGAGCTGACGCCGCGGCCGAAGACCCTTGCCGCATGGGCCGATATTCCCGAGGACGAACGGCCATTCCAGCGTCGGCTGATGGAGGTGTTCGCCGGATACACCGAACACGCCGATGCGCAGGCTGGCCGGTTGATCGATGCCCTGGACGAGCTCGGCATCCGCGACAACACGCTCGTCTTCTACATCTGGGGCGATAACGGTTCGAGTGCGGAAGGCCAGAACGGCACCATCAGCGAACTCCTGGCGCAGAATGGCATTCCTTCCGAGGTCAAGGACCATATCCGTACCATGAACGAGCTCGGCGGCCTGGACGTGCTCGGGTCGCCCAAGGTCGACAACATGTACCATGCCGGCTGGGCCTGGGCCGGCTCCACGCCCCATCGGTCGACAAAGCTGATCGCCGCGCATTTCGGCGGAACGCGCACGCCGCTCGCGGTGTCCTGGCCAAGCAGGATCAAGGCGGACAAGACGCCGCGTCCGCAATTCCATCACGTCAACGATATCGTGCCGACGATCTACGACATCCTGCGCATCACGCCGCCGAAGCGCGTCGACGGCATCAGTCAGGATCAGCTCGACGGCACCAGCATGACCTACTCCTTCGCGTCCCCGACAGAGCCGGACCGCAAGAAGGAGCAGTATTTCGAGGTCATGGGCAGTCGCTCCTACTACAAGGACGGGTGGATCGCTTCGGCATTCGGGCCGCGCGTGCCCTGGCAAACGGGCGTCGATCCCTCGATCATGAAATGGTCGCCGAAGGACGATGTCTGGGAACTCTACGATCTCAACAAGGATTTCTCGCAGGCGAAGGACGTCGCCGCCGCCAATCCCGGCAAGCTCAAGGAGCTGAAGAAGGCGTTCGAGGTGAGCGCGAAAGACAACAAGGTCGATCCGGTGGGCGGCGGGCTATGGTCCGCGATCTTCCACCCGGAGGACGCACCGTCCAATCCCGCCAAGTCGTTCAGCTTCACGCAGGAGGTCGTTGGCGTTCCCGAGTTCACCGCACCGCGTCTCGGATCACGCAGCAACCTCGTCACCATCGATGCGGATTTGCAGCCTGATTCGAAGGGCGTGCTCTACGCGCTCGGCGCCATCTCGGGCGGTGTCGCCCTGTGGGTCGAGAACGGGACGCTCCACTACGAGTACAACCTGTTCGAGATCGAACGGACACGGCTGGAAACGTCCGCCCCGCTCCCGACCGGTAAGGTCAAGATCGAGGTCGAAACACGCAAGGCCAGCGCCGTCCGCCCGGCGCCTCTCGACATCCTCATCCGGGTGGACGGCAAAGAGGTCAGCAAGGGGCGTGTTCCACGCTCGGCGGCGCTGACCTTCACCGCCAATGACGCCTTTGACGTCGGCCGGGACAGCTATTCCCCCGTCTCGCTTGCGTATTTCGACCGCAAGCCCTTCGCCTTCAATGGCACGATCCGACATCTGAAGGTCGAATATCTGGACTGAGCGCCGACCGGCTGGAGGCGGCGAACACGATGTTCGTCGCCTCCTTTCAAGTTCCGACAGCGCGGAAACTCCACTCTCCAGAGCCGGGCGGAGGCACATTCTGGCCGAAGCCGCTGCTGACTTACGAACGGGAAATTCGATGATGAGACGACTTGCTTTTGTTTTTGCCGCTGCACCTTCGGCGCCGCTGGCTCCGGCCCAAACGGAATTGAGCGCCCATATATTCAAAGGACAGGAAGCGACAAAAATGCTCATAAAGATGGTTCTGGCCTCCATGGGCGTCACGTTCTTCGCCCTGACATCGTTCGGGGCGCAGGCCATGCAGATGTCATCCGCCCTTTCACAGGCAGGGGCTTACGACGTCACAAAGGTCGCGGGCGGATGCGGTGTCGGCTACTATCGTGGACCGCTCGGCGGCTGTGTCCGGGGTGGCGGGGGCGTCGTCGTTGCGCCGCGCCCCGTGGTTGTCGCTCCTCGCCCGGTGGTCGTTGCTCCCCGGCCCGTTGTGGTCGCTCCTCGCACGGTCGTTCGCCCGCGCCCCGTCGTCATTGATCGACGGCCGATTGTGATCCGTTAGGTCGTGCCACGCTCGAGTACATCGGTCTGAAGCGCAGGAAGTAAAATGCATAAATATCTGAACTTCATGGCCGCGCTCGTAACAGGCTTGGGATTGCTGGCTGGCCCAGGGGCGGCGCAGGAAAATCCTGTCACGGCCATCGACATTGCCCTGGAACCGGACGCAACAATGATCAAACACGCGGAGGCGGCCAATGCCCGCCTACGCGAGGTTTTCCCAAAGGGCTACGCTTTAGATGCAACGCACCGCCCGCACATCACGATGCTACAGCGGTTCGTCCAGACGGCAGCCCTCGACAAAGTCTACGCTGCGGTCGGCGATGTCCTTGCCGTCGAGAAACCGGCCGGATTGACGCTGAAGGCGTTCAAGTACGACTTCGTCGTATGGGATAAGACCGGTGTGGCCGTGATCCTAATCGAGCCGACTGACCAACTTATCAGGTTCCAACAGAAACTGATCGATGCAATTGCCCCCTTTACCGTCGAGAAGGGAACTGCTGCTGCGTTCTTCATCACTACCGACGACCGCGAAATCAGCCAGCCAACGATTGACTACGTGGCTCGCTACGTGCCGGCCTCAAGCGGCAAAAAACTCGTGCCACACGTCACGGTCGGCGTCGCCTCGCCGGATTATTTAAAGAAGATGGTCGCCGAACCGTTCGATACGTTCACATTCTCGTCCGCCGCGTTGTCGGTTTATCAGCTCGGCAATTTCGGAACGGCTCGAAAGAAACTGCAGGCGTGGCAGCTGAAATGATGGAAACGGTCCCACTGTCTCGCGAGCACCAAATCTCAGACTTTATCAACTGGCTTCCAACTCAGACGTCAGCCTCGAACTTCGCTGTCTGAGGACCTGTTCACGAGCCAAGCTGCGCGGGCAAAGACGTCGGACGCTGATCGCCGACGTCTATCAGAGTGCGGGCCGGGTCGGTGCCAAACGCGTCTATAGACGGTTTCATGAAAGCAAGCCGGCAAGCAAGCTCTTCAACGACGTTGCCCTGTGCTCAGGCTTCGTCGTCTATCGCAAGGATCTGACTTGATCACGGGCTGGTAACCCGAGAGCGCGACGCATCAGGTCGCACTCTCCCAAAGCTCCGCCCGCGCCGCGCTACAGGTGAAACTAACCGCTCTCGGCGAAGCGAAGAAGGTCATCGGTTGCGGCACGAGGTCCGCGGACGCAGTCTTCATTTCGCGGCGACCTCGCTCCCGGTCAACCCACCCCGTTGGCGCTGCGGCAGGCGACCGTTCAGGACAAGTGAACCGCCCCGGGTTCGCCGGAGGCCGTTTCGACAGTCCAGCCAATCGGCAGACTCAGCTTCTTCCCGAATGCGGCCGTTCTCCAACAATGACCAAGGTCACGTTGTTTCACTCCGCTGCGGAGTGAGATGGTTGAGAAGATCCGTCGGTACAGGAAAGACTATGGTCGAGGATCGCTCGCCTGCGATGTCGTGAAGCGCCGCGAAGTAGCGTAGCTGCATCGCCTGCGGCTCATGGGCAAGTATCCGGCCAGCCTCGACTAGTTTTTCGGCGGCTTGCTGCTCGCCCAACGCGTTGATCACCTTCGCGCGCCGAAGTCGTTCCGCCTCGGCCTGCTTGGCGATGGCGCGCACCATGTTTTCATTGAGATCGATATCCTTGATCTCGATGTTGGTGACCTTGATGCCCCAGGCGTCGGTTTGCTGATCGAGAATCTCTTGGATGTCGGCGTTGAGTCTGTCCCGCTCCGCGAGCATCTCGTCCAGTTCATGCTTTCCGAGCACCGAGCGCAGTGTGGTCTGCGCCAGCTGGCTGGTCGCAGTCATAAAATTTCCGACTTTGATGATCGCGCGCTCGGGATCGATGATGCGGAAGTATAGAACGGCGTTTACCTTGACGGAGACGTTATCGCGGGAAATCACGTCCTGCGGCGGCACGTCCTGAACCATCACCCTGAGGTCGACTTTCACCATCTGCTGGACGAACGGAATCAGAATGATGAGGCCCGGACCTTTCACGCCGGAGAAGCGTCCGAGCGTGAAGACGATACCGCGCTCATATTCCCGCAGGATGCGAATGGCCGAGGAGAAAAATACGATCACGGCGATCGCGAGCAGTGCATAGATCAAATAATCGAGCATCACCGCGCACCTCCTTCGCCGGCGGTCAGTCCCGGCCGGCGACGTACCGTCAGCGTCAGATCCATGATGCTGGCCACCTCGACCATCTCTCCTGGTCTGAAGGCTTCCGCGCTGCGCGCTTGCCAGCGCTCACCCTGTGTGAAGACGTGGCCTTCTCTGTCAGCCCAGTCGAGGACCTCGGCGGACAGGCCGCGCATGGCTTGTGCGCCGACACGTGCAGGACCTTTGCGGGCTCGCCTAAGCGAACTGAGTATGACGACAATCAGAGCAATAAACATCGCCGCCGCGATGCCAATGCCCCACCATGACAAGCGATACCCCGGTGCTTCGACTTTGAAGAGCATCATCGCTCCGAGCACGAAGGCGATGACCCCACCGGTGCCGACGACCACGGTCGGAGTGAAGGCCTCGATCGTAAAGAGTGCAATCCCCAGCAGCATCAGCGCGAGGCCGGCATAGTTGATCGGCAGCATGTTGAGGGCATAGAGACCCAGCAGCAGACAAATCGTACCGACCACTCCGGGGGCGATGGCTCCGGGAGACGCGAACTCGAAAATCAGGCCGTAGACGCCGACCAGCAGAAGAATGAAGGCGACGTTGGGGTCGGTGATGACCGACAGAAATTGCGAGATCCATCCGGGATCGAGCGCCCCGATCGTTGCATCCTTCGTTGCCAGATGCCGGGTTTCGCCGCCGGCAATTTCCACGACGCGACCATCGATTTGCTTGAGCAGCTCAGTCGGATTGCGCGCGATGAGATCGATGACATTCGCCTGCAACGCGGCGCTGGCGGATAGGCTGGCGGCCTCGCGGACAGCCTTCTCGGCCCAATCGGCGTTGCGTCCGCGCAACTCGGCCAGACTGCGGATTGAGGCGACGGCATCGTTCGTCATCTTCGCCGTCATCGCGTCCGTCGGCGCTGTTTGCTGGGCGCTATCTTTCTTGTCCTTGCCGTCCTTGTCGGTGGGTTTGCTCGGCAGGCCGGGTACCGGACTGCCGATCTGCACCGGCGTCGCCGCGCCGAGATTGGTGCCCGGCGCCATTGCTGCGATGTGCGTCGCATAGAGGATATAGGTGCCCGCGCTGGCCGCGTGGGCGCCGGAAGGAGAGACGTAACCGACGACAGGAATGGACGAGGCCAGCACATCTGCGATGATCTCGCGCATGCTGGTCGCGAGGCCGCCCGGTGTGTTCAGACGCAGAATGACAACTTCGGCGCGTCGCTCGCTTGCCTTGGCCAGAGCGTCCTTGACGTAACCGGCCGTCGCCGGTCCGATCGCGCCGTCGACGGAAATGATCAATGCAGCTCTGCTGTTCTCCCCCGTCGCGGCGGAAAGGGGAGAGAAGGCCAAAGCGGCGGCTGCAATCGCCGCGACAAGGGTCGCCTGTACCGTCTGCACAGCAAGGACTCCCTCAATCAAAATGATATGGGGGATATCCCCGGCGACCTCAATATGATCGCGATTGCCAATCCGCAGTTCGCCGGCCGATAGCGGACGCGAGAGCCGCTGGAGATGACAGGCGGCGTCGCGAGGACGCGATCGGCTGATCCGGTCTGCCCCCAAGAGTTCGAAACAGCTTCACTCGTTCCGCGGTCCCGGCGACAGAGTTTTGAGCATCGGCGTCGCGTCGCCTTGACGCGCGATCCCGATCACGAAGCAAGCGGCAGGCGTCCGTCATTTCCGCTATAATTGGACCATGACGATCGGGATCGCCGGACCCGGACGGAAGGCGCCACGGCAGAACGCCGTGGTCAGGCTCATCATTGCGGCGGTCGCCGTCGGGGTTTGCCTAGTCCTGCTCGGGCTCGCGAGTGACTGGCTGGTCGATTGGCTGTGGTTTTCCTCGATCGGTTATCTGCAGGTCTTTTGGACAACAATCGAAGCTGAAGCTGTCGTCTTTTTTTCTGTCTGGACGGCGACTACCATCGTTCTTTGGCTCAACGGATGGCTGGCCGTGCGTTTTGCCCGGCCACCGCGGATACAGGCTGTCGCCGGCCTCACGTGGCAATCCCCGGGCACCGTGCTGCTGCCCGATCTGCTCGCGCTCGCGCGCAATCGACTGTCCTGGCCCCGGGTTGTTGCAGGCGGTGCTGGTTTGCTCGCGCTGCTCGTCGCCGCGGCGGAAGCCGGCAATTGGGGCATTTTCCTGCGGTTTCTCTATCAGGTGCCATATGGCGCAGACGACCCGCTCTACAACAAGGACATCGGCTTCTATCTCTTCTCACTGCCTGCCTATTTCCTCATCAAGAACTGGATGTTGCTCACGCTTGTTTTGAGCGCGCTTTTCGCCGGAACGATCTACTGGGTGCACGGCGACATCGAATACGACGTGCAGCACCGGTCAATATCGCCGACAGTGATTGCTCACGGCTCGGCGGTGCTCGGTCTTCTCTTCGCGGTGAAGGCTTGGTCCTATGGTCTCGACCGCTATCTGCTGCTCTATGGCGATAACGGCGTGGTCGTCGGCGCCAGTTACACCGATGTCCATGTGGGGCTACCGGGTCTGTGGCTATTGATCGGGCTTTCGATCATTGCGGCGTTCGCCGCGTGGGCAAACCTCTGGGTGCGGACTTACCGGCTTCCTGCCGCAGCGTTCATACTCGTCGCCATGGGCTCTTTCGTGCTGTCGGGTGCAGCTCCTGTGCTGTTCCAGCAGTACTTCGTCAGACCAAGCGAGTTGCAGCTGGAGAAACCGTATATCGAACGCAACATCGCGCTCACCCGGCAGGCCTACAATCTGGATCAGATCGCAGCCAAGCCGTTTGCCGCCGAACAGATGCTTTCTCTCGACACGCTAGCGGCCAACAAGGCGACAATCGAAAATATCAGGCTGTGGGACCAGCTGCCCTTGTCGGATACCTACGCGCAGTTGCAGGAGATTCGCACCTACTACAAATTCCATGATCCTGACGTCGATCGCTACTGGCTCGATGGTTCCTATCAAAGCGTAATGCTCTCGGCTCGCGAGCTACGGCCCTCCTTGCTGCCGCCGAATGCCCAGACATGGGTCAACCGCCACGTGCTGTTTACTCACGGCAATGGCGCGGTGATGAGCCCGGTCACCCGAAAGAGTTCCGAAGGACTACCCGTCCTCTATTTGCGGGATATCCCACCCGTCGCAGATGGGGGTCCCAAAATCCTTGAACCGCGCATCTACTACGGCGAAGAGAGCGACAGCTACGTCATTGTCAAGGGAAGCACACCTGAGTTCGATTATCCGAAGGGCAAAGACAATGTCTATGCGGCCTATGACGGCACCGGTGGCGTTCCGATCGGAGCGATGGCGAGTAGAATGCTGTTCGCCTATTACTTCAACGACCCGAACCTGCTTCTCTCAAGCTATATCACTGCCGACAGCCGGATCATGATCCGCCGCAATATCCAGGAACGGGTGCGAACGATTGCTCCGTTTCTCCGGCTCGATCATGACCCCTATCTGGTCATCAGCAATGGGCGGATGCTCTGGATGCAGGATGCCTACACGACGAGCTCCTATTTTCCCTATGCGCAGCCCTCGCAAGATAGCGATCTCAATTACATCCGCAATTCGGTGAAGGCTGTCGTCGATGCTTATAACGGGACCGTCGACTTCTACCTTATGGATCCCGGCGATCCCATCGCCGCAACCTACCAACGCATCTTTCCGGGCCTGTTCAAACCGTTCGCGGCCATGCCTTCAGACCTGCAGAAGCATATTCGATATCCGGAGGACCTGTTCCTGGTTCAGGCGCGGCTCTATCAAACCTACCACATGGAGGCGGCCGACGTTTTCTATAACCGGGAAGATCTTTGGCAATTCCCCCTGCAACCGGGGGGCGGCGGCACTGCAATGATGACGCCCTATTACATCATCATGCGGCTGCCTGGAGAAACGCATGCTGAGTTTTTCCTCATGCTCCCGATGGTGCCCAGCCGCCGCGACAACATGATCGCGTGGCTCGCGGCGCGCTGCGATGGTCCCGGCTATGGCAAGCTGATCGTTTACGAATTTCCCAAGGAGAAGCTTGTCTACGGGCCGTTCCAGATCGAAGCGCGGATCAATCAGAGTACCGAGATCTCCCAACAAATCACGTTGTGGAACCAGATGGGTTCGCGGGTGATCCGCGGTGCGAACTTGCTCGTAATCCCGATCGAGAACTCGATCCTTTATGTATCGCCGCTTTATTTGCGAGCGGAGCACGGACATCTGCCGGAGCTGAAACGTGTGATCGCGGCCTACGGTGAACATGTGGTGATGAAGGAAACGCTCGCCGAGGCTTTGTCAGCGCTGTTCATAGAGCCCGGTGCTGCGGCGGCAGCTTCAAGCGCGACAGAGGGGATGCCCGGGACAAGGCCAGCGGCGAGTCAAGCACGCGAGGCGCTTGATCGCTACAATCAAGCAATGGAGCGATTGAAGTCCGGAGATTGGAAAGGCTTCGGTACCCAGTTCGATGCAATGCGCGAGCTCTTGGAGGAAATGAACCGAGATCCCGCCGGCCATTAGAGCCTCGAATTCGCTGTTTTGCGTGGCCTTCGGCCCGGAGACGTGGACATTGCGAACGTGGAGGCCGCGCACCTAGCTGCTGGGGGGAGGACGCCATGTATCAACACATTCTGGTTCCCACTGACGGTTCACCCTTGTCCGCCGCGGCCGTCGAACAGGCCACGCAGCTTGCCAAGTCCCTTGGGGCCCGACTGACATTGCTCGCTGTAACGGAGCCCTTTCACATCTTCGCCTCTGAACCCGGCATGGTGATTGCGACGCTGGAGGACTACCAAGAGCTCACCGAAGCGCGTGCGCAGCAGTATCTCACTGCCGCCCAAGAGAAGGCTGCGGCCGCGGACATTCATTGCGACGCCATTCAGGTCGAGAGCGAGCACCCCTATCAGGCGATTATCGACACCGCCGTTGCGCGAGGCTGCGACCTGATCGCCATGGCATCGCACGGCCGCCGCGGCATCGCTGCGATTGTGCTCGGCAGCGAGACGGTAAAGGTTCTGACGCATTCCAAGATTCCCGTCCTGGTTTATCGCTGAGCGCTCGGATCGCCGTCGAGAACCGCGTCGGGTCTCCTCTCAACTGCTTGTCTTAGCGAGCGTCGTCATCGCACTCGGACAGCGGGGGTAAGTGGCGGGCCCTGTCAGAAGGATGGGGCCGGTTATGGTAGGTGGGGCTGTCACCCGCGAATTGCGGGCGTGCATTCGTCCGAGCGTATGGATGCGCAGGGCGTGCTTGATCGGTTCGCCGCCGCCTCAGCCACCGATGCGCCGCAAGGGGCGTCCAGCCAGCACGGCCGCTTCGATCTCTTCGAGCCGGATACCGCGCGTCTCCGGGGTGAAGGCCAGGCAGAAACCGAGCGAGAGCAGGCAGACCACGAGGAACAGCGCGATCGCGCCAGAGAGGCCGATCGCTGCCACAAGCGACAGGAAGGTGAAGGCGATCAAGGCGTTGAAGAGCCAGCTCGTCGCCGAGGCCATGGCGATGCCAGATTCGCGGATGGCTGTCGGAAACAGCTCCGACATCAGCACATAGGGCAGCGGGCCGAGGCTCAGCGCGAAGGCCCCGATGAAGACTGCGAGCCCCGCGAGGCCGACCCAGGGCCAGTCGAGCTGGGAGGCGACGATGACCGCGGCGAGCCCGATCGCCATCGCACCCGAGCCGAAGATCAGCAGCGGCCTGCGGCCCAGGCGATCGACCATGGCGATGGCCGCGATCGTGGCGAGGACATTGACCAGGCCGAGGCCGAAGGTCGCGGCCAGTGCGGCGGTTCCGGCTGAGAAGCCGAGTTCCTGGAAGATGCGCGGGGCGTAGTAGAGGATGCCGTCGATGCCGCTCAGGTTCTGCAGCACGAAGAGTGCGCTGCACAGCAGAAGCACAGCGACAGTGCTGCCGCGCCGGAGCAGGGCGCCGCTGCTCGCGCCGGCATGGGAGAGGGTCGGCCGCGTCTCCTGCCATTCATCGGCGAGGCCGAGCGTTCGCGCCGCCTTCAGCACCGCTGCGTGGTTGCCCCGCGCCGCCAGCCAGCGCGGGCTTTCGGGCAGCAGAAGGATCGCCAACAGGCAAAGGCCAATGGGGAGGATGCCGGCGCCGAGCAGGATCGCCCAGGGCACGCTTGCCGCGAAGGCGAGCGTGACGCCATAGGCACTGAGAATGCCAAGCGTGATCGCGAGCTGGAACATCGAGACCACCGCGCCGCGCCGGTGCGCCGGCGTCGTCTCGGCCGCGTACATCGGGACCACCATTGAAAGCAGGCCGATGCACAGCCCGGCAAGGCTGCGCCCGGCCAGCAATCCGCCGAGCCCGAACCTGGCCAGGATCAGCGTATAGCCAAGCCCGCCGAGCGCAGCTGCCAGCATGAGCGTCCGTCTTCTGCCCCAGCGGGCCGAGATGGGGCCAGCCATGGCGGCGCCGACAAAGCAGCCGAGTACCAGGATCCCCACGACGAGTTGTTCCCCACGTTCGGAAAGTTCAAATTCTATCTTTATAAGATCCAGAACGCCAGAAACAGATGCTATTCCGAAACCGAAGGCAGTTCCGCTGGCAAAGATGAGCATCAAAATCAAAAATATTGGATCTCGTAATCTGTAAATCCAAATATTTCTAATCATTTCGAATTATTTCCAGAATTAGGGGCCGGATTTGCTCTTCTGTTTCATGCTACAAGCGGTACGTTGGCTAGATCAACATCTTCCCGGATTTGATGATCTGGCCGCCCCAAGCCGACGAGCCGCTGACAGGAGATACGCATGACCGATCTGGCCGAGACAGGATCGCGGATTGGTCAGGAGCGGGCCAATCGGCTCGCCATTGACGGTGGTGTTCCGGTCCGGCGCGAGCCGCTGCCCTGGGAGCTGCCGGGGGTGCACTGGATCGGTGAAGAAGAGCGCGAACTGGTCGATCGTGTTGTGCGTGCGCGCAGCCCATTCCGCTTCTACGGGCCCGACCCGCAGCATATGGTCGAGACGCTGGAACGTGAATGGTGTGAAGCCTTCGGACATCGTCATGCGCTCGGGGTCTCGTCGGGGACGGCCGCGCTGACGATTGCACTGTCGGCGCTCGGGGTCGGTCCGGGCGACGAGGTCTTCGTGCCGGGCTATCTCTGGGTGAGCTGCCTTTCGGCTGTGGTGCGGGTCGGCGCCATTCCCCGCCTGGTCGATATCGACGAGACCTTCTGCATCGATCCCGAGGATCTCCGGCGCAAGATCGGGCCTCATAGCCGGGCCGTGCTGTGCGTGCATATGAGCGGGGCGCCCGGCCGCATCACTGAGATCGCGGAGATCTGCCGCGCACATGGCCTGGGTCTGGTCGAGGATTGCGCCCAGGCGGCCGGCGCGCATGTCGGCGGACGTGCAGTCGGACGTTTCGGCGATATCGGCATCTTCAGCTTCCAGCTAAACAAGAACATGACCTCTGGCGATGGCGGGATGATCGTCGCCGAGGATGATGCGCTGTTCCGGCGTATCGCGGCACTGCACGACCTCGGCTATCCCCGAAACGAGAAGGGTCGGCTCGACGCCTCCGACGAGGCCTGCCAGCTCTGGGGCATGGGCGCACGCATGTCGGAGCTCGCGGGCGCGATGGCGCTGGCGCAGATGCGCAAATTGTCGCGCATCACCGGCGCGATGCGGTCCTCGAAATGGCGCATTCGCCAACAGCTGGCGGATCTGCGTGGCATCAGCTTCCGCCATATCCCGGACCCCGCCGGAGATACCGGTCCGTTCCTGCTGATGCTGCTGCCCGATGCCGACCTGGCGCGACGCTTCGTCGATGCGCTGCGCGCCGAAGGCATCGCCGGGCCGCCCGGCAGCCTTGCCTGCATCACCATGCAGGAATGGGGCATGCACTGGTATTTCAACATTCCGAGCCTGGTCCAGCGCCGGTCCAATAGCCGGGATGGCTTCCCTTGGACACATCCAGCCAATGCCTTCGGCGAAGCCTATGATTATGGCGTTGGGGCGTTGCCGCGATGCGACGATTTCCATGCACGCGGCGCCTTGCTCGCCATCGGTTCGACGCTGACCGAAGCCGACGAAAGCGACATCGTCACCGCATTCCGCAAGGTGGCGAACGGCCTGCTGGCTTGATGTGCTCCAACCCAGATCAACCAAGGCCGAGACGATGATCTATTTCATAGCCGCCATCGCAGGCATTGCCGGATTCCTGTTCGGCTTCGACGAGGGTGTCATCGCCGGCGCGCTGCATCTTCTGCGCGGCGAATTCGCGATCAGTCCGTTCGACGAGGGGCTGATGACGGCCGCCGTCCCGCTCGGGGCACTGGGCGGGGCGTTGCTGGCGGGGCGCACTACCGAAACCTACGGCCGCCGTGCCCTGCTGCTGGTCGCCGCGGTGCTGTTTGCTGCGGGGGCGCTCTTCTCAGCCGCGGCTGGCGCGGTCTGGATGCTGACTGCGTCGCGTCTGCTGCTCGGTCTGGCGGTCGGTATCGCCGCGATGGTGGCGCCGCTCTACATCTCCGAGAGCGCGCCCGCCGAGAAGCGCGGCATGCTCGTCTCGATCTATCAGCTGGCGATCACGCTGGGCATTCTCGGTGCCTATGTCGTCGACTTCGCATTCGCGGAGTCCTGGCGGCTGATGTTCCTGATGGGGGTCCTGCCTGCGCTCGCTCTGCTGATCGGCATGTATCGCATGGGCGACACGCCGCGCTGGCTCGCCCTCAAGGGCCGC
Organism: Allobosea sp. 2KB_26; assembly: GCF_052115715.1. Taxonomy (NCBI): domain Bacteria; kingdom Pseudomonadati; phylum Pseudomonadota; class Alphaproteobacteria; order Hyphomicrobiales; family Alloboseaceae; genus Allobosea; species Allobosea sp. 2KB_26. Next base: position 966,193 of record NZ_JBFRHE010000001.1, on the reverse strand, counting down.
ACCGAAGAGGCTCGTCTGGCGATCGCGCGGATTCGCGACCTTGCGCCGCAGGATCACGCGGTCGATGCCGAACTGGCGAGCATCCGGCAGGCGGTGCAGCAGCGGACCAGGCCCGGCACCTGGGCGGATTTGCTCAGCCCCTCGGTTCGCCCGGCGCTCGTGGTCGGGATGGGATTGTTCTTTCTGCAGCAGCTCAGCGGCATCAATGCCGTGATCTATTATGCGCCGACGGTCTTCAAGGAGTCGGGTTTCAACTCGACCTCGACCCAGATCCTGGCGACGGTCGGGATCGGCATCGTCAATGTCGCGATGACCTTTGTCGGAATGTATCTGATCGACCGGATCGGACGGCGTCGGCTGCTTTTCATCGGCTTTGCCGGAACGGCCCTCAGCCTCGGCATGATCGCCATCGCGGCGGCGACCGACGCGGAGGCGCTGGATATCCTCGCGACGATCGGCCTCGTGCTCTATGTCGCGGCCTTCGCAGCCAGCATCGGTCCGCTGCCCTGGGTCATGATGTCCGAGATCTTCCCGCTCAAGGTGCGCAGCCTCGGCATGAGCGTGGCCTCGCTCGCCAACTGGGCCTTCAACTTTCTCGTCGTGTTCTCCTTCCCCATGCTCGTCAGCAGCTTCGGCCTCGGCGGGGTTTTCGCAGTCTATGCGCTGGTTTGCGCGGCCGGGTTGGTCTTCACCTATCTGCTGGTCCCGGAGACCAATGGTGTCTCGCTTGAAGAGATCGAACGGCATCTGGAATCGGGGCGGCCGTTCCGGACGCTCGATGCGACCCCGGTTCGGACCGTGACGGCATGAGCCTCATGCCGCCGATTCTCGACAGGCAGCCGTCGGAGCACGCTGATGCTGCCGGGGAGGCTGCCTCCCAAGATGCGGAGCGGTTGGTAGCCGCACTGATCGGGCTCAGTCCGTATCGCGCGGTCCTGCTTCCGCTCCTGACCGACATCACGCGGATTGCGCGAGCCAATCGGCAGATCGGCACGGCGCTCGCGGCGGTCGAGCAGCGCGCCGATTTCGCGCAGACAGGGCGCTTGCGCCGCGCCGATCTCGGTCCTGACCGGACCGCGCTCTTCGGCTTCCTCGAGTATATCCGCTTCGCCTCGCCGGATTTCTTGCGCTCAGTCGGGGAATGGCCCGTGGGAGGCCTGCGTGACCGAGGCTGAATTCTGCGATATCGTGGTGGTCGGCACCGGGGCCGGCGGCGGTATTCTCGCCCACAAGCTCGCCAAATCCGGCTTGCGCACCATCTCGCTCGAGCATGGCGCAATGCTGCCGGAGGACCATTTCAGGACGACACTTCCACCTGGCGTGACCAAGGATTTCGGCATCGATCCGAGCACGACCTGGCCCAGCGATCCGCATGACAGCCTCTTCGTCCACCCGCTCTTCGCCGATGGCAAGATTGGTTCGACGGCACGGCCGAAGGAGGGGTTTCGGCACTTCCAGGTCCTGGCCGTCAACGGGCTACAGAATCTCTGGAACGGTGTCAGCGTCCGGTTTTCGGCGGACGACTTCAAATCCTGGCCGTTCTCCTATGCCGATCTCGCCCCGCATTATGGCGCCGTCGAGCGCCTGATCGCCGTCTGCGGCACGAAGGAGGGGCTGCCGGATCTGCCGGATGGCGACTATCTGCCACCAAAGCCGCTGCGCCCTGCCGACCGGCTGGTCGTCGACGCGGTCAAGTCGCTGAACGACGCGCATTCCCATGCCATCCCGAACCGCAAGGCGATCAACACCCGGGCTGGAACCCCGACATCCTGCATTTCGACGGGGATGTGTACCTCGGGCTGCCCTGTCGGCGCGGTCTATAAATTCTCGACGCGGCTGCTGCCTCAGATCATCGACCTGCCGAACTACGAGCTGCGGACCCAGGCAAAAGTGGTTCGCTTGCTCCGCGACGACAGCAGCCGGCGGATCGAGGGGGTCGAGTATCTCGACCTGGCGACCGGCAAGCGGCGGCTTCTGCGTGCCGGCATCGTCGTGTTGGCCGCCGGAGCGCTCGAGACGCCGCGCATCCTGTTCAATTCGGCCGACGACGCCGATCCCGCCGGCCTCGGTAACCGGCATGGGCGGGTCGGGGCAGGACTGCAGGACAATCCCAAGGTCGTGCTTTCCACCTCCCTGCTGAAGCTCTGGGGCAAGCGCCGCGATTACGACCTTGGCTATGGCGATCTGCTGATCCTGCTGTCGCAAGGCAAGCTTGCGAATGGCGTGCCTTTCCCCTTCATCGGCCATGCCATCCACAGCGCGCCTGACGTGCCGCATTATCTGACCGCGATGCGCGGCTTTCCGCCCTTCCTGAAGGAACGGCTCGCGCGGATGATGTTCCACAGCTACGTCACGCTCGGCCTGTTCTGCCAGGGCGAGGCGACGACCGGAAACCGGGTGCGTCCGGGCCGGAGCGTCGATGCCTATGGCGTCCGGCAGGTCGAGGTCGATTTCACGATTCCCGCGGCGAGCCATCAGATGATGGACGCAATGACGGTCTGGGGCAGGCGCGTGCTGCGGCGGGCCTCCGCCACGATGATCTACGCCAGCCGCGACAACAGTGGCACCGGCATCCATTATGCCGGCACCACGGCGATTGCGCAGGATCCGCGACACGGCGTTGTCGATGCCGACCTGAAGAGCCATGACATCGACAACCTCTATATCTGCGATGGCGGGGTCATTCCTGAACTCCCCGACAAACACTTGACGCTGACGATCATGGCGCTGGCCGACAGGCTGGCCGGCCATCTCGTAGAGGTCGCGAAGCAGCAATCGGTCGCGGCGTGACGCGCGAGGTCGTGGCGAGAGAAATCGGGGACAGGAGCCGCTGCTCCTCCGATCAGAATGAGGCTGCGCGGTGAGTAGGAGGGATGCGCTTGCGCTCTGCTCATCTTGTGCGCAGCCTCAAACGGAATGTCGCCCGGGTTGATTCATGCTCCGCACGATCGCGCTATTTGTCTTGCTGGCCCTGGTGCCAGGACTTGCGTTCGCGTCCCAGTGTCCCGCTGAACGCCCGATGCCGCTTGTGCCGGCCGACGCTGCCCTTTGCGCCGCGCTCGACCGGGATATCCGAAGGCCCGGCGCCTTTCCTCTCGATGTCTACCAGGAAAAGCTCGGCCGCTATCTCGGCGCCTTCTGCCACCGCAACCTCGCCGTCGGCTGGCGCGTCGACAAGATGGTTCGCGATACCGGGCCGTTCACCGCGACCCTGCGCAACGACAAGACCAGTGGCAATTACCATGGCACCCATGCACCGGTGGTCATCTGGTACTCGCCGGAAATGTTCGGCTGGCTGAAGGCCAACCGGACGCAGGCCCATGAGGGGACAGCGGAGCCCCCCGTGCCTGACGGGGCGATGATGATCAAGGAGATGTTCCCGGCGCCTGCTGCTTTGTGCCGCGATGTCGATCCGCTGCGGCTGCTGCCGACGAGCGGTGCGGCCGTGATGGTGCGCGACGCGAAGGCCTCACATGACGGCTGGTTCTGGGGCTGGTTCGGATGGAGCGACTGGAAGCCCGATTGGCCGGCGGGGCCCGGCAACGGCTACCCGAACATGGGTTTCGGTCAGTACTGCGTGAACTGCCATGCCAGCGCCAAGGCCAATTCGACCTTCGCGGACCTGAAGAACATCAAGGGCGAGCCCGGGCGCCCGCTGGTCTTCCTGAGCCAGAATGCCTTCACCGACCGTTCCGCCCAAGCTCATGACGATTTGTCCGCGATGCTCAACCACCTGCGCATCGTGCAGGAATCCGACGACATCACGCTGCTCGGCGCTCCGGCCCGCGAAAGCCCTGCGCCCGAGTTCACCACTTTCTATGGCATCCCGTTTGCGCATCCGACCGCAGACAAGGTGATGCGGATGCCATCCCAGACCTATGACGTGGTCTGGGCCAGTGCGAACCGGCGCGAGGCCCAGCAGCAGTTCCTGACCTCGGACCAGTGCCTCGGCTGCCACGATGCCGGGTCGACCGGGTTGCATTTCGACATGACGCTGCCGGGGCCGGACGGCCGCTTCCTCAATCTTTCGCCCTATGGCACCTGGAGCTCGTCGCCCATGGGCCTGGCTGGACGCGACCCGGTCTTCTTCGCCCAGCTCGCAAGCGAGACGGAGACCTTCCATCCCGAAGCCGCCGAGCTGGTGCAGGACACCTGCCTCGGCTGCCACGGTGTGATGGGGCAGCGACAGTTTAAGATCGACGAGAGAGCAAGGGGCAAGGGCTGCTCCTCGTTCTCGCGTGCCGCCGTCGCCGCCACGCCCTGGCCCGCCGGTCATTCCGGCCTGGAGGCCCGGCACGGTGCGCTCGCCCGCGACGGCGTCTCCTGCACAACCTGTCACGCCATGGCGCTGAGCGAGGCCGAACGGAGCCGGGTCAAGGCGCAGCCGCAGAACAGTTGCGTCGAGGAGCGCCAGGAACGGCTCAATCCCGAGAATACCGGCTTCGCCAGGACCTTCACCGGCAGCTTCCTGATGGGCGCGATGACGGAGATGAAGGGGCCATTCGAGGGCCCCAAGGCGAAGCCGATGGAGAATGCACTCGGCATGACGCCGGTGCAAAACCCCGCCATCAAGAGCTCAGAGGTTTGTGGCAGCTGCCACACCGTTCACCTGCCTGTGCTCGACAAGGGCAAGGTCATCGGACACACCTACGAGCAGACGACCTATGCGGAATGGGCGTTCAGCGACTTCCGCACCGGCCACTCGCCCGACGGGGCGCTGCCATTCGGCGCCGGCAAAAGCCCCGAAACCTGCCAGGGCTGCCACATGCCCAGCCGCGATGCGGACGGGCACCCCTATCGCAGCAAGATCGCCAGCATCCAGGAATATTCAAACTTCCCGCAGGCGGAGCATAATTTGCCGCCCGAGGAGATCGACCTGCCGGTGCGCTCCGGCTTCGCCAGCCATGTGCTGGTCGGTTTGAACTCGTTCCTGATCAAGATGGCGCAGCAGTTCCCGGAGCTGATGGGAATCCGGACGCAGGATCCGATGCTGACGAAGAAAGGCGTCGATCCACTGCTCTTCACCGAGAAGGCGATCGACCATCAGGCTGCGGAACGCACCGCCGCGATCGCCGTCGAAAGCATCAGGATGACTGAATCGGCGCTGGAGGCGTCGGTACGTGTCACCAACAAAACTGGGCACAAATTCCCGAGCGGCGTCGGCTTCCGGCGCGCCTTCATCGCGTTCAAGGTGCTCGACGCCGGCGGCAAGGCGATCTGGGCTTCGGGGCGCACTGACGCACTCGGCGTCATCACCGACGGGATGGGCGCGCCCGTCGTCGGCGAAGTCTGGTGGAATGCCGATTGCTCGGCCAGACTCGATCCGCTCGCGCATCAGCCGCATCGGGAGGTGATCACCCGGCAAGATCAGGTCCAGATCTATCAGGAGCTGGTTTCGAGCCCCCCGCTGTCCGGGCCGGCCCAGTGTGGCATCGGCTCCCAGCCCGCGGGGCAGTTGACCACGAGCTTTCTGTCGATCTGCTCGAATGTGAAGGACAATCGCCTGCTGCCGAGGGGCTATCTCGGGCGCGATGACCGGGTGAAGCTCGCGGCCTCCCTCGGCGCCGGCCCGGAACTGGCTGACGAGGCCGGATCTGTGCAGGTCGGTGACGATCCCGACTATCGGGAGGGTGGCGGCGACGCGACGCTCTATCGCATCGCCCTGCCGGAGATCGACGGTAAGCCAGCTGCCATCGAGGCGACGCTCTTCTACCAGGCGATGCCGCCGTTCTATCTTCAGGACCGCTTCTGCACCTCGAAGAGCGAGGATACGAAGCGGCTGCATTTCATGGCCGGGCGTCTCAACCTCGCGGGGTCCCGATCCGAGGGCTGGAAGCTACGCACGGTGACGACAGGGGCCGTTACCATTGCGGGCGGTGCTCAGCGGCAAGATTGAATGAAGCGGATCGGCTGCGGCGTGCGCCAGCGGGGTCTCTCGCCGCGGAGTTGGTTACCCCACTATCGGTCAGGGCGAGAATGGCACAGTTGACTTTGCTGTCCGCAAACCCGGACGTCGGGTTCTGGGGGGGCACGCGGCACGAAGCCGAACGTCTTCGCACTTCAAGACCAAGGCTTCCGGCGCGGCGGGTTGGACTGTCGATGGGCTCAGGCGTCCGGCCTGCCCTGGAACCACGGCCCTGGTTCGGCATCATCGCCGCCTCGCGCGGGATCGGTCCAACGCGAGGCGGCGTAAGCTCAATGCCGCTCCCCGGATGATGGAGCGGTCGTCAGGTCTTACCAGCCACGCTGCTGCTTGATCATCTGCTTTTGCGCCTCCTTCTGGTGACGCCAGTAGTCCTTCTGCGCCTCCTGCTGCATTTGATAGTAATCGCGGATGCGCTCCTTCCGGGACGTCGTGTCCCGGTAACGCTGCCAGTCGTAGTGATCGTCGTGAACGTAATTGTCCTGATCGCCCAGGAAATCGATGATCCCGCGAAACATGTCGCCGGCTGGCACGATATGCCGCTGCTCGCTCATGGCCTGAGAGGGAGCAGTGAGCGGGGCCGCGTAAGCCGCAGCGGCAGCCATGCTCAGGGCAAGGACCAATGAAGTCCGGGCCAGCTTGTGGGAGAGGGGGCTCATGGGGCTCGTCCTTGGAATGGCGCGGAAGGGTTCAGGCCTATTGGCCAGGCTGGCGTGTGAAGACATGCGGCAGTTCCGGAGACAGCCAGCGGAGTTCGGCGATGCTGCCGGAACTGTCGCGCTCGAACCGGATCTGGGTGAAGGGAATATCGCCTGCGATGGCCACGATCGGCTCATAGCCAGCCGTCGCCATGAGGCGCGCGGAAAACAGGTTCGGGTCATCCTTGCTGGACACGAGCAGAGCGACCGCCTCGGTCTTTTCGAGAGTCATCTGCAGTTTTCCGTCGACGGCGGCGACCGTCGCCGTGCCGAGAACCGGAGAAACATAGCTCCCGACAAGTGCGCCGGCAGAGGGAGCAAGCGGCCCTGGGATGAAGGCGGCCGCCTGTTTGCGCTGCAGCTCACGGTTTGTCCGCATGGCGGCGGCGGCGAGTGCGATGTTGTCGACCTCAGGATTGCCGAGAACCCGGTCGTAAAACCATTGCGCGAGCGCATCCGCCATGGCCGCATTGCCGAGATTGGTCAGGATCACGATGCCGGTCCTGCCATCTGGCAGGAAGCCGGCATGGGCGCCGAAGCCCGGGGTTCCGCCATTATGCCAAATCACGCGCCCGTTTGGCGTGGCGTTGACGACCCAGCCGACGGCATAGCTGACGCGCTCGCTCATCGCGACGCGGGGTGTCCAGGTGACATCGAGGTTCTCCTCGGAGACCAGGGCCTTCTCTCCGAAATGCCCACGCCCGAGCTGCAGGCGCAGCCATTGGGCCATATCCTTGACATTGGAGTTGAAGGCGCCAGCGGGGCCGTACGCATAGGGGAAGGCAGCGTGGAACGGGATTGCGACCGGGCGCTCGGCAAATCTGTGGCCGGTGGCATGGTCGGCGGTTTGCGTGATGGCTTCCAGGGTGGCCGTCGTCGATGACATGCCAAGCGGATCAAGCAGCGTCCGCTTCACCGATTCGTACCAGCTTGGCGAGCCGTTCACCTTCGCCAGCACCTCGCCGGCGACCATGTGCGGGATGTTGAGATAGCCGAACTGCGAGCGGAAGATGCCCGTCTGCGGCGCTACGCGCAGAGACTGGATCAGCGTCTGCTTGTCAAAGCCGAGAAGGGTCAGGTCGTCATTGACGTAAGGGGTGAGGCCGGAGCGCTGCGCGGCGAGGTCGAGGATACGGAAATCGCGCGAGATCCATGGATCGGCCAGTTGGAAGGTGGGTATATGATCGATGACGGGATCGGCCCATTTCAGCCGGCCGGCATCCACCGCCTGGGCGAGCGACGTCGTGAGGAACGCCTTGGTCGTCGAGCCGATCTGGAAAATGGTGTCGGGCGTGACGCGGTCGGCCTTGTCGATCGTCTTGACGCCGAAGCCCTTGCTGTAGATGAGCCGGTCGTCGAAGACGATGCCGATGGCCATGCCAGGAACCGAGAACTCCTTCATCCCGGTAGCAGCCTGTTTCTCGAGGCCGGGCAGGAGCGCCTGAAGCCTTTCGCCTGTGATTTCCGCCTTGGAAGGATGAACGGCAGCGAGCGTGAAGAGCGCCGCAGCGACAAGACTACCGCAGTGTTTCATGGTTATCCACTTTCGAGCAAAGTGCATTGACACGGCATTTGGCGTCAATATTTGGCATAAATGCCACGGGGGGCTGAGATGCAGCGATTTGGTGGTTTGAATCTAATGCCATGATGCTGATTTTTGTAAGAATTCAGAGGATGGTATTCGATCAATGATCCGCTCAAGTGGTGCCAAATCTTTAAGTTTCGCTTCACAAAGGCCGGAGGACGAAGGCGCATTCAGGAAATCAACGATGCCGGAACCTAGTGCGACCGTTGCGGCATCGCGGCGATAGCCGAGCGCGGCCAATTCACTCTCGACCAGTGCCCCGTCCGCATCGAGATAGCCCGTGCGTGCGACCAGATCCTCGGCCTGGCCGCCATGCGCCCTCAGAAGCAGGATGCGGCAGGCGGCGGCACGAGCGTCGGGATCATGCACTGCCGCGCCGCTGAGAATGCCGCCGATGAGATTGGCCGGCAGGGTGGGCAGGTTCAGCGCCAGAAGGAACAGCCGCTGCGTGTAGGAGCAGGCGAGGGCACTCTGTGCGGTACGGCCATCGCTCAGCAATTGCCCGCTCATGCGGACCTGACGGTTGAACAGGTTTTCGCTGTAGCTGATCTGCAGGCGCTGCATGGTATCCGCGTGGATTGCCACTGTCCCGATGATCAGCCGGCCCGCCTCGACGCGAGACCAGGCCGGTGAGATCGCGAGATAGACGCCCTCCAGCCAATGCTCGCCGGGGTGCAGCCCACGTCGCCCGGCTACCGACGATTCGACTACGGTCGGGGCGGGGGGCGAGCCCGACCGTAGGCCTGCCTCGCTCCGCAGCGCCGAGAGCGCGGTTTCCGGCACGGCGAAGTGGGTGCTGATCGCGTCCTGAAACTCATCGAAGGAGGACGAGGCGAGGAACGGAGCGGTCAGCATGCCGCCGAGCACCCGCGCCCAATCCTCATAAACGCTGGATGCGCGGGGCACGGCCTTGCCGCTGAGCCATTTATAGGCGTTCTGGGGCACGAACAGCGTCGTCCGATTGCTGGCCGCAAAGCGCGCGCAGAGTTCCTTGTGGGTCGAGCAGCCAAGCGCCAGTGACGTCAGCCTCAGCTTCAGGGCGAGGTGACGCGAGGCTGAGACAATCGGTGGCTGGCGATCCATGTCCGCCGGCCGTGTCGCGCTGCCATCCAGTCTGAATTGCTTCACCGCGCTCCCCAACGGTTGCTCTGGACGACAGGCCGAAACTGGCGACCAAGCTCTAAGAAGGCGACGCCTGTGCGCTGCCCGTTAGGAGCCCGGCCGCCGCGGTCCTTGGAAACGGTGGATCTATGAGTGAAGCTAAGTTGAAATCGCGGGCGAGCACCATGACCGTGCATCTCAACTTGATGACCATCCGTCCAAGGCCGCCGACCGCCCTCGCTCCCGCTCGAACTTGCCGTCTACAATGATCGGAGCGGACTGATTGGTCGGGGGCGAGCCAATATGGCTTGGAGGATGACGGCCATCCCGCGGGCACGGCGATGCGGCCTTCAGGACATCCACTCCCCTTGTGGCTTCAGCCCACGCTTTCAGCGCAGTCGGAACCTAGAGAAATGGAACAGGGTGTTCGGGAGCCAGTTTGGCGGCGATGAGAGAGACCGTCGCATCGGCAAGATTGGGAGCGCGTTCATTCCAATCCGCGACGGAGTCGCGGGTGAAGGTGGCCGCCACGGCGATGGTTATGCGCCCGATTTTCGAGCGTTCCTGCGGTAAAGTGCCGACGGCAGAAGCGTAGCCACCGAAAAGTGGGGTTTGAAACACCCAGTCGCCGCGCAGCATGGCGCCGAGCCCATAGTTGAAGCGCTTTGTCAGGCTATGGCAGGTTGGGCAGCCTTCGAGCGGTACGCCAAAGCCGACCAAGCGTGGCTCTATCATCTGCTTCAGCGATTGCGCGGAGAGAAAGCCAACGCTTCCGACGATCGTGTCGAAGCTGCGGGCCATGTCGTCAATCGTCGTGACCTGGATCGCACCGGCAGGCAACGTCCATGACGGATTCCAGTAGGTCGCGTCCTCCCACACGCCGCGCTCTGCCGTGAAGGCGTGGATGGCGGGTTCTGGGATCGTCGCGTTGTCGAATCCGAAGGTGCCGCCAAGTTTGAGTGGTGTCAGGATGTACTCGTCCATCAGGCGATGCATCGGCTTGCCCGTGGCGACCTCGAGAACCTGCCCGAGAATGACATACCCGCTATGGGAATAGTCCCAGTTTTCTCCGGGGGCAAAGCGCCTCGACTTGGACAGGCTTACCGCGATGAGATCCTGCGGCGTCCACGTCCTGAAGGGATCCGCGATGAAAGGCTTCACGAATTTTTCGTCATTGGCGACATGATCGGGATAGCCGGCCGTCATGTTCGCCAGCATGCGGATGGTCGCCTGGCCTGAGGCGGGCAGATCAGGAAGCCAGCGCGAGATGGGCATGTCGAGATCGACGATACCTTCCTCCGCGAGTCTCAAGGCAAGCGCCGCAATATATGTGAGGGCCACGGCCCCGTTGCGGAAACGCCCATCTATCTTCGCCGGCACGCCGGTCATCGCCTCGCCGAGCGCGAGGCTCGTCACGTCCTTACCGTCGATGCGCACCTGCAAGAGAAGCGAATTCAGGTGGTGCTTTTCGAACTGCTCAGAAGCGATTGAGCGGATCTCTTCCAGGCGCCCCAGGTCGAGTTCCTGTGCCTGCGCGCTTGGCCATGATGCGCCGACGCAGCCCATGAATATGACAGCGAGCCTGGCTGCAAAGAACATTTGGCGCCCCAAAGCTGAGAGTTGCGAAGACAATGGTCGCGAGGAGGACGTCGCCAGGATCATCGCCGAATGGATATCGCGGAGCTGACGATGGCGAGCTTTGGGGCATGCCGCAGTCGCTACGGGCGTGGGACAAGGGGAAACTTCGATTGAAACTAAGGGGAAATCGTTGCCGGGCACCATGACCGTACATCCCAACTTGATGACCGCGCGTCCGGGATCGCCGCCTGTTCCTGCGCCCGAGCGGCCTTGCCCCTGCAGCGATCGGAACCAGACCGATCCGGTGGAGGTGCCGAGAGTTGGGATGGGCTCTGACTGCACGAAGCCGACCTGATCTGCCTCTTGAAACGTCCTCGGCGCACCGGCCAAATCGGCCGGCCTGCGTGCATGTCGAGGTCGATCTCGACACGCTCGGCGAGGCTGCCTGGAATGCAGCCAGTGAGGCGAAGCCGACGTTCTGCTTAGCAAGGCCATCGTTTGCGTCGCAAGCCGTCGCTGCCTAACCTCGTGGCCGGGCATTCGCCGCGTGAGCTCGCTGATCCAGTCGGGGATGCCGAATGCCGCGCCGGAGAGCCCACCCAATGTCGCCTCAGTGCTCCCTGATCCTCGTGCTTGGTCTGGTCGCCTCATCAGTCTCAGCGCTTGCGGAGAGCGGCGATGTCTCAGGCGTGGTCAACATCGACGGCAGTCGCAATATGTACCTCGAATGTCGTGGCATGGGGGCTCCTGCCGTCGTCATCGTGGCAGGCGCGGGAGCCTCCGCCGCTGATTGGACCCAGTCCGAGCCAGGCAAGGTGAACGTCTTTTCCGCAGTGGCGGGGTCCACGCGGGTCTGCGCCTACGACCGGCCGGGAACTCCGGTCGGCGAAGCGCCGAGCCGCACCGACCCGGTCTCGCAGCCGGTCACCGCGCGGGCGGCGGTCGCCGATCTGCATGCGCTGGTGACCGCTGCCGGCATCGCGACGCCTTTCGTGGTCGTCGGGCATTCCTATGGCGGCCTCGTCAGCCGGCTCTATGCGATGACCTATCCCGACGAGGTGAATGGGATGGTGCTCGTCGATGCCTTGTCAGAGGGGCTTCGGGCAGCGCAGGCCCCTCGTGAATGGGCGATCCAACGCGTGCTGCTCGATGGCGACCTGACTGAAGCCCTCAAAGTCTATCCGGCGATCGAGCGTGCCGATGCGAATCTCAGCTTCGATCAGCTGCTCGCTGCAGCGCCGCTCCGGCGGATGCCTTTGACCGTGCTGAGCGCGGATCACCCCTGGGGACCACTCGTCCCGGGGCTTATCGCCGATGGCCGACTGCCCGCCGGCATTCCTTGGGATTTCGGCTACGTCACCGACAGGGCGCAAAAGCAGGCGCAGGCAAGGCTCGCTGCACTCGTGCCGGGCGCCAGGCATGTCACGAACACCGACAGCGGCCACGAGATCCACAAGGACCGGCCGCAACTCGTGATCGATGCCATCCGCGACGTTGTCGCCGCCGCGCGTGACGGCAGGGCCAGCATGTTGCCGTAACACCAGCCGCTCGGTCTCCGGCGGGGCGTCTATGCGATGCGTCCTGGCTAACTGGTCGGCCCGGCCAGCCTGTCGGAAACCATGTCTGGAGCATCGTGGTTGCTTGGATACTGTCTGTCGCCGACGCGCGAAGCGTCGACCGTTCTCGGCGGAGGAGAAGATAGGCATCGTGTTGGAAGCCCCGCGCTGCGAGGAGAGCATCAGCGTGTCAAACGCTTCCACTGCCTCCTGGGCATCCAGCGTCCTCAGAGATATCTGCATCCCCCGCGCTTGACGCGCTGCGGTCGGCGACGCGGTCCTGCGTCCGTAAGGTTTCGACGTCGCCCATCAGCAAAGTCGGGACGTCCGAGCAGGGGGCGGGGCCGCCGCGAAAGACGTATCCACGAAGGCTTCAAGCTCTTCTTCTGCTGCCGGGTAGGATGTCTTCCAAATCGCGGCGATCATCATGCCGAGGGCGAGTGCGCCAACATGCACGGCATAGGCTGTGCCGTCATCCTCGCCCATGCCTAGTGCCAGGGACGCAACCTGCAGCCCGGCCCAGTAGCCCAGAAAAGCCCAGGCCGGCACGGCGATCCGCTTCCAGAACGGCAGGTAGACAATGATCGTGCGCATCCGCGCATACGGGAAAAGCACGAGATAGGCGCCCAACAAGGCCGAGACCGCGCCCGAAGCCCCAATGACGGGAACGCGAGAGGCTGGCGACAATAACCAATGCACGACAAATCCCATGACACCCAAAAACGGGAATACCAGGGCGAAACGCCACCAACCGAACAAGCGCTCCAGTGATCTGCCAAACACCCACAGAAACAGACAATTGCCCGCCAGGTGGAACATATCGCCGTGCAAAAGGCTGGCGGTGACCAAGGTATGCACATGGCGCCAAGGCCGGGTGGAAAACAGCGCCGGCGTGAACCCGAGCTCGGCAACGAGAGTGCGGTGCAGCCCAGAAAGCTCGTCGGCGGCTGTGACCGCAATCATCAGAGCCAGCAGAGCCCAAACGACGGGGGACCGGAAGCCATGAATGAGATTGTCGCCGTAAGGGAACATTGGAATTGTTGCTTGTCGCCTTCATCGGTGGGATAGATTACATGGATGCGATACCGGGGGAACGGGGGGGAGATGAAGAATTTGGGGGGCCACGTCGGTGTGGCATTCTTCGGGATTTTGTCCTTCGCCATCACGGTGGCCTTAGTGACGGCCATCGATCGCGCGACAGGCTTCAATTTGTTTGCATTGAGTGTCTGGGTCGTCGTCCCAGTTGGGGCGACGCTGACGGGAGCTGCTGCTGCATCCGGCTATTACTTCGGGAGTCTGCTCTTCCACACTCGCCCGAATTGGTTCCTGCTTGTGCAGGTCATGATCGTGGCGGCGCTCGCGCAGTTCGCGATCTACTATGCCGAGTATTCGACGCTGGTCCTCGACAACGGCATCCGTGTTGCCGATCGAATAGGCTTCTTCGATTACCTCGACATCCGACTGACGACGGCTCACATGCGGATTGGGCGGGCTCAGACAGACACCGGCGCAGTTGGCTCCTTTGGATACTGGTTAGCCGTTTTCCAGTTCGTGGGCTTCATTCTGGGCGGTATCGCGACCTACGTATTCCTCAAGGATCATCCGGTTTGCAAAATATGCTCGCGCTATCCGCGCAAACTCGCGACGAGCATGCAGCATTTCAACGATCGCGAGGCCTTCGCCACCTATTACGACAATCTTTTCGACCATCCCGTCGACGGGCCGGTTTTCGCCCAGTGGATGGGGCATGATCCAGACAAAGGGCTGATCCGGGAAGGCACGATCCTCGCAACTTCGACACTCCGTGGCTGTCCCCACTGCAAGACGCAGCGCATCGGCCAGGCAGTCCAGATCATGGGGAAGAGTGATTGGAGTGCCGTTCCGTCTCTGACACGAGACGTAGGCATCCCTCAGGACATCGATCTTCGGCCAGTCTTCAAGGGCGAAACGGGCCGACGCATCAGTGCACAACCGGCTTCGGCTTGAATGTTCGCGTTTCACTCGGACCGGCGCAGCTGAGCAGATGACCCGCGTCATATCCTGCAACGGGTCATCTTCCCGCTTGTCATATCCGATGCTCGGTACGGGGGGCGAAGACGGCCAGTCAGTTGAGACGGTAGCGCCGAGGAGCTCTTCGAGGTTCTCGGCGCTACCGTCTCCTGGCGTGATACGCAAACGCGACCAGAGCACGGCGGTTGGTGCGTCTGCCTTAGATCGGGGCAGGCACCCGCTGATGGACCGCGAGGTCGACACCAATTGCTTCGGCAGCACGTTGATTGCGCTCTACGGTGTCGTTGAAGCGAAAGCCCTTCTCGATGAGGCGGTTCGTATACTGCTTGTTGTAGAGGAAGCTGACGATGATTTGCCAGAGGCCAAGGGTCACGAGTGAGAGAAGGCAGTGCAGCGCCGCAATCCCGATCTCACTGCGAAAGAGTGGGACGAAAAATCCGAAGAAAAAATACGTCCACGAGAAACCGTAAAAGCCCGAGCGGAGCTGGCCTGTTGCGTTGTTCTTCATCATCACCGGTTTCGCGCCGACACCGCAAAGCTTGAGGATGATCGGCGCGCCGAGGATCGCCAACACGACGAGCCAATGCCAAATCGATGCTCCACCCATATTTTCCCCCTAACCAAGAGTTACCACTCGATTGCAATTGCACGGTGGGGACCGCTCCGCAATCCAGGTCCTCGCAGCCGCTTGCCGCCTGGTCATTTCTCCGCATGGATGGCGCGCGATGACGTCAGCATGCGCCGGTCAATCCGGGTTCCATGGGATCTTGGCTGAAGGCTGACATGCGAGAACTGCACGTCGCGAGCCCGACGAGAGTGAGCCAAGGATCGGGCCGGTAAGGTCGACCGCGGGGAAGCTCAATCCGGATTGCAGCACGAGAGGTCGTGATAGGGTTCGGTTCTCGTTGAAAAAATAATGCAATTCGGTTAGGGCTGCGGCGCACGGAGTTGTCTCGATGAATGAGCGTTCGCTTCCCGGCCAGACATTGCGGAAGCCCAGCAATCTCCATACCGCTCTCGCGAAGCGAATTCTGGCCTGCGCTGCCGAGAAGCAGTGGTCGGCCGGCTTCCACCTGCGGGAGGCCGAGATTGCCCGAGCCTTTGAGGTTTCGCGTACTCCGGTGCGGGCCGCGCTCGGCCTGCTGGCCGAACAGGGCGCAGTCGAAGCACGCGTGAACCAAGGCTTTTTTCTCGCACGGGACGGCAAGGATCTCGAGGCCGCAGAGCGCTCCCTGCCGAGCGCCCGCGACGAGGACATCATTCATGCCATCCTGCGGGATCGCGAGGCTGGCCGCCTGCCCGAGAACCTCATCGAGACCGACCTTCTGCAGACCTATCAGATCGGCCGGAGCGCCCTCAGCAAGGTTCTGCTGCGCCTTGCGGAGGATGGGCTGATCAAGCGCCGCCGCGGCCACGGCTGGAGCTTCGTGCCTTCGCTCGCTTCGCCTGAGGCGCGCGAGGAAAGCTATCGCTTCCGCATGATGATCGAGTGCATGGGGCTGTGTGAGCCCAGCTTTCGGGTCAACAAGGCGGCTTTTGCCCGGAGCCGGGCCGCGCATGACGCCTTCATCGCCGATCTCGATCATACGCCGTCCGCCGAGCGCTTCTTCGAGATCAACGCCGGCTTTCACGGCATGCTCGCCGCCTGCTCCGGCAATCGCTTCGTCGTTCAGGCGATGGAGGCGCAGAACTCCCTGCGGCGCCTGACCGAGTACGCCGATTACGGCGGCCTCGACCGAGAGGCGTTGCTGCGTTCCTGCCGGGAGCATCTCGCCATCCTGGATGCGCTCGAGCAGGGCGACACCAACTGGGCGGCGACCCTGATGCGCCAGCATCTGACGCGCGCGCCGCGCTGAGACGGTCGTTCTTTCCCCGCGGCTGAGCCGAAGGCGTCACGCCTTTGCATTCGTGACATTCCGTTGGCTCGAAGGCGGCTGTCACGCACGCTTGACATTGTATTATTTTTGCAAAAAGATCAAAAAATCATCCAGCCCTCCCGAGGTCCCATCTTGCTCGCTTCCGCCGCCACCCGCCCGAATGACCTCGACGCCCATTGGATGCCGTTCACGGCCAATCGGCGCTTCAAGAGTGACCCGCGTCTCTTCGTCGGTGCGGAGGGCAACTATTACCTGACGGCCGATGGGCGCCGGATCCTCGACGGCATGGCCGGTCTCTGGTGCGTGAATGCCGGGCATGGCCATCCGCGGATCAAGGAGGCGATCAAGGCCCAGGTCGACCGGCTCGACTACGTCTCCTGTTTCCAGATGGGGCATCCCGACGCCTTCACGCTGGCGAGCCGCATCGCCAACATGATGCCGAAGGGGCTCGACCATGTCTTCTTCTCCAACTCGGGCTCGGAGGCCGTCGATACCGCGCTCAAGATCGCGCTGGCCTATCATCGCCAGCGCGGCGAGGCGGGGCGCTCCCGCCTGATCGGCCGGGCGCGCGGCTATCACGGCATGGGTTTCGGCGGTCTCTCGGTAGCCGGCATCAGCCGGCATCGCCGCGATTTCGGCCCCCTTCTGCCGGGCGTTGCCCATCTCCCGCACACGCTGGACCTGGCCAGGAATGCCTTCTCGCGCGGCGAGCCCGATCATGGCGCTGATCTCGCCGAGGATCTCGAGCGGCTCGTGCAGATTCATGATGCCTCGACGATCGCGGCCGTCATCGTCGAACCGGTTGCGGGCTCGACCGGCGTGCTGCCGCCGCCCAAGGGCTATCTCAAGCGCCTGCGCGAGATCTGCGACAAGCACGGCATCCTGCTGATCTTCGACGAGGTGATCTCGGGCTTCGGCAGGCTCGGCGCCTCCTGCGCAGCCGAGGCCTTCGGCGTCATTCCCGATATGATCACCTGTGCCAAGGGGCTGACCAATGGCGCCGTGCCGATGGGGGCGACCATTGTCGGGCCGCATATCTACGAGGCCTTCATGACGGGCCCGGAGGGCAGCATCGAGCTCTTCCACGGTTATACCTATTCGGGTCATCCGCTCGCCTGCGCCGCGGGCCTTGCCACCCTGCAGGTCTATGAAGAGGAAGGGCTGTTCGAACGCGCGCGGCGGATCGCACGTCACTGGGAGGATGCGGCGCATGCCTTGAAGGGCGCGCCGCACGTCATCGATATCCGCACTATCGGTCTCGTGGCCGCGATCGAGTTCGAACCGCGGCCCGGCGGAGCAGGCCAACGCAGTTCGGAATGCGCCGAGGCCTGTTTCCAGGACGGTGTACTCGTCCGCGCCGGCGCCGACCTGCTGGTGCTGTCGCCGCCGCTGACGATCGAGCCCGACGAGATCGACCGCCTCTTCGCCAGCATCCGCAAGGCGCTCGCAACCATCGCCTGATCCTGCCCATTCCCGTTTGAAGAGGTTGCGCGACGTGAGCGCCCATCCCGAGATTACCCTGCATATCGGCGGCGCGGCTCGCGCGGGCTCCGGCGCCGAGATCGAGATCCATGATCCTGCGACCGGCGACATCCTGGCCACGGCGCGCCTGGCATCGGCGGCCGATCTGGACGACGCGCTGAAGGCTGCAGAGGCCGGCTTTCCTGCCTGGCGCGCGGCCTCGGTCTTCGAACGTTGCCGGATCCTGCGTCGCGTCGGCGAATTGCTGCGGGCGCGTCAGGACGCCATTGGCGAGGTGATGACGCGCGAGCAGGGCAAGCCTCTCGGCGAGGCGCGCGGCGAGGTGGCCGCATCTGCCGAGGTCTTCGAATGGTATGCCGAGGAAGGGCGCCGCGCCTATGGGCGGGTCGTTCCGAGCCGCACGGCCGGCGCCCGGATGATCGTGGTGCGAGAACCGATCGGCCCCGTTGCCGCCTTCACGCCCTGGAATTTTCCGGCATTGACGCCGGCGCGCAAGATCGCCGGTGCGCTCGGGGCCGGCTGCTCGATCATCATCAAGCCCTCGGAGGAAACCCCGGCGACCTGCCTGGCCCTGGTCGAGGCCTGCGTCGAGGCAGGCGTGCCGGCGGGCGCGATCAATCTCGTCCTGGGAGATCCGCCAACGGTCTCGCGGCATCTCGTCAGCTCAGCGGTCATCCGGAAGGTGTCGTTCACCGGTTCCACGGCGGGAGGGCGTGCGGTTGCGGCCCTGGCCGCCCAGGGGCCCAAGCGCGCGACACTGGAACTCGGCGGCCACGCCCCCGTCCTGGTATTCGATGATGTCGATGTCGAGGCGGTGGCTGCGCTCGGCGCCCAGCGAAAATTCCGCAATGCCGGCCAGGTCTGTGTCGCGCCGACACGGTTCTATGTCCATGAGGCGGTGCATGATCGCTTTGTCACCGCCTTCGCCTCGGCCGCCCAGCGGATCAAGGTCGGCAATGGCCTCGACCAGGGCATCGGCATGGGGCCGCTTGCCAATGCCAGGCGGTTGGAGGCGGTGCACGGGTTGATCGAGGATGCCCAGCGCCATGGCGCCAGGCTTGTCTGCGGAGGCGAGCGCATCGGCAATCGTGGCTTCTTCTATGCGCCGACCGTTCTCGCCGATGTGCCGGAGGCTGCGGCGATCATGAGCGAGGAGCCCTTCGGGCCGGTGGCTCCGATCGCCCGCTTCCGCGATCTGGACGAGGTCATCAGTCGTGCCAACGGCTTGCCGGTCGGGCTCGCCGCCTACGCATTCACAGGCTCCGGCTCACGGGCCCTGGCGCTCGGCGAACGGATCGAGGCCGGGATGGTCGGCATCAACCGCTTCGAGATCGCGGCGGCGGAAACCCCATTCGGCGGGGTCAAGGATAGCGGCGACGGCCGCGAGGGCGGCACCGAGGGGCTCGACGCCTATCTTGTCACCAAGACGATCAGCCAAGCCTGAGACGACCGGAGAAAGACGACCGATGACGCGCAGCGGACATGGCGAGAAGCTCTCCTATTACCAGCTCGGGCGGACGGCGATCTTTGCCTGCCAGGCCGACCAGCGCTTCTCCTATTGCTGCTATATTCCTGAGGGCTACGAGGAGAACGGCACAAGGCGCTATCCGCTGGCCGTCCTGATCCACGGCAGTACCCGCACGGTCGACAGCCTGCGCGACCAGTTCATCGACTTCGCGGAAGCCAACCAATGCGTCGTCCTGGTCCCGCTCTTTCCCTGCGGGATCGGGGAGCCGGGCGACACGCATAACTACAAGCGCATCCTCTATCGCGGCATCCGCTACGACCTCCTAGTCCTGGCGATGATCGAGGAGATCGGCGAACTCTATCGCCTCGACGCCGAGAAGGTGCTGATGCACGGCTTCTCCGGCGGCGGGCAGTTCGTGCACCGCTTCTTCTACCTGCACCCGGAGCGACTGCTGGCGGTCTCGATCGGCGCTCCCGGCGTCGTGACCCTGCCGAACCCGGACAAGCCGTGGTGGCTCGGGACAGGCGATCTGAAGAGCATCTTCGGACGTGAACTTGATCTGTCCGCGATGCGCAAGGTCGCAGTCCAGATGGTCATCGGCGGCGATGACACCGAGACCTGGGACGTCACCGTCGCTCCCAGTTCCTCGAACTGGATGGAGGGCATCAACGAGACCGGCGTGACGCGGGTCGATCGCCTGCGCTCGCTGGAGCGCGCCTTCCTGAGCCTCGATATCCCGGTGCGCTTCGATGTCGTGCCCGGCGTCGAGCATATCGGACATCTCGTGCACCCCCCGGTGAAGGAGTTCTTCGCCAGCGCGCTTGCCCAACGGCAAAACCTCTAGCGGGGTAGGGCGCGGCGATCTGCCAGCCATTTGGGCGGTGACACCGGAAAACCGGGCGCCGCTCGTGAACGAAAGGGAGAGATCATGAAGGTTGCATGGCTTGCGGCCCTGGCCGCGCTCGCCTGCCCGATGCAGGCGCTCGCTCAGGTCCCGAAGCAGGGTGGCGAGCTGCGCATCGCGCTCTCCACCGATATCACGAGCAGCGAGCCGGGTGTTCGGCGCAGCGGCGACAGCGACACCATCCTCCATCATGTGCTCGAGGCTCTGGTCGCCTATCGCGAAGACCTGACCATCGCGCCGTTGCTGGCCGAGTCCTACACGATCGGCGATGGCGGCCGCAGCTACAGCTTCACCCTGCGCGACGGCATCACCTTCCATAACGGTGCGCCGATGTCCTCGGCGGACGTGAAATGGAGCTGGGACCGCCTGCTGGACCCGGCGACGAAATGGCAGTGCCGGGGTTGGTATGACGGTTCGCAGGACGCCAAGATCGAGGCGATCGAGACGCCCGATGCCCGCACGGTGGTCTTCAGGCTCGCCGCGCCGTCGGCGCTCTTCCTGCACTATGTCGCCAATGTCCAATGCCTGACCGGCATCCTGCACAAGGATTCGGTCGGGCCGAACGGCGAGTGGCGTCAGCCGGTCGGCACGGGCCCCTTCACCTTCGCCGAGTGGCGCAAGAACTCGTTCATCCTCCTCAAGAAATTTGCCGGCTACCGACCGCGTTCCGAGCCGATGAGCGGCTATGCCGGCGCGCGCCTCGCCCATGTCGATCAGGTGCGCTGGATGGTGGTGCCCGACGATGCCACGCGCAGGACGGCCCTGCGGGCAGGCCAGATTGACTGGATCGTCACCGATGTTTCGGATGTGGTCGAGCTGAGGGCGGCCAAGGGCGTCAGAGTCTCTACCGCACAGGGGCTGAGCTGGAACGTGCTGCTCGTCCAGACACGCGATCCGCTCTTCGCCGATATTCGAGTCAGACGCGCGCTGGCCCATGCTATCGATCTCAAGACGCTGGTGGAAACCAGGACGGACGGGCTCGGCAAGCCCAATCCCTCGGCCATCCCGGACTCGAGTTCGGCCCATACGGCCGTCCACGGCAAGGGTTATGCCTACGACCCCGATCTCGCACGCAGGCTGCTGAAGGAGGCCGGATATGACGGGCGGCCGATCAAGCTGCAGACGTCGCAGAAGCTCGCCCATCTCTACGATACCGCCATCATTCTCCAGTCGATGCTCAAGCAGGCCGGCTTCAATGTCGATCTCGAGGTGCTGGAATGGGCAACCCAGCTCGACCGTTACAGCAAGGGTAATTTCCAGCTCCAGTCGTTCCGCTTCACGGCACGGCTCGAACCTTCGCTGAACTACAAGACGATCGTCGGTTCCAAGGATGTCGACCCTGACAACCAGTGGGAGGACCCGCAGGCGATCGCGCTGCTGTCCTCGTCGACGGCGGAACTTGACCCCGGCCGACGCCAGGCGATCTTCGACGAACTGCACCTGCGCATGATCGACCAGGCGCCGATCGTCAGCCTCTACAATACCCCCCTCGTCGAAGCCTCGACCGATCGCGTCGACGGCATCGGCGTCACCGGCTTCGGCAAGATGCGGGCCTGGGGCGTGTGGATCACCCGTTAGCAGGAGCATGCCGATGACAACCTCGCCCTTTCCCTTCGTCTCCGTTTCCGGCGCCCCGCGCGTGCGCGGCCGGCACTATGGCGAGGCAGCCAGGGAGCGCGTGCGCCGGAGCGTCGGGCTCTATGGCGACCAGCTGGCGGCGTTCGGCTATTCGGCTGCGGCCCAGTCCGAACTGATCATGGCGTTCGCTGGCGAGATCGAGGCCTTCGGGGCCCATTACATCGAAGAGATGCGCGGGATCGCCGAAGGGGCCGGCGTTACGCTCGAAGACATCGTGATGATCAACGCCCGGACCGAGGTCATCGCCAAGGCCCGGATCGAGCGGAGCCGGCCGCAGCGGGAACAGGATGAAGCCGATGATGGCTGCACCGGCCTCGTGGTCATGCCGGAGCGCAGCCTGACGGGGCGTCTGATCCATGCCCAGAACTGGGATTGGCGGGCCGAATGCGCGGAGACCGCGATCGTGCTGCGGGTCCGCCCCGATAACGGCCCGGATTTCCTGACCTTCGTCGAGGCCGGGGGGCTTGCCCGCTCGGGCATGAATGCGGCGGGCCTCGCCATCACCGCCAATTATCTCGACAGCGACAGGGACTATCGCCAGCAGGGGGTGCCGCTCGCCCTGATCCGCCGCAAGGTGCTCGAGCAAACCCATCTCGCCTTCGCGATCAGGGCCGTGGCGACGACGCAGAAGACCTGCTCGAACAACATGATCCTGTCGAGCGCCGAGGGGTTTGCGGTCAACTATGAATGCGCCCCGGACGAGGCTTTCGCAATCTATCCGAGCGAAGGGCTGATCGTGCACGCCAATCACTGGGTCAGTCCCATCGCGCTCGGCAAGCTCAGGGATACCGGTCTCGTCAACGTGCCCGACAGCGTCTACCGCGACTGGCGCGTGCGCCGGTTGCTGGATCAGGGCGGTGGCGGCCTGTCCGCTGCCGAGGTGAAGGCTGCGCTCTTCGACGATTTCGCCACGCCCTACAGCGTCTGCCGGCCGCCGCGGCCGGGCCTGCGCGATGAGCACCTCTCGGCCACCGTCGCGATGGTGGTGATGGAGCCGGCGAGTGGCGTGATGGAGGTGGCGGGTCTTCCCGCCCTCGATCGCCGCTTCACCCAATACAGCCTTGCCGACGAGCCGAAGATGCTCGCGGCCTGACATTTCTATCCGCGGGAGGAATGAATGAGAATGCGTTTCACAGTACTCGCATTGATGATGGGTGCTGCCTGTTTTCAGGCCTCGAAGGCTGAGGCCGACACTCTGCGCGTGCGTCTCAATGCCGATATCCGGAGCGTCAATCCCGGGGTGAACCGGGACGACACGACGGATGGCGTGGTGCTTCACATGGTCGAGGGCCTTGTTGGCTACTCCGCCAACGGCACCCCGAAGCCGCTGCTCGCAGACAGCATCGAGGTGTCGCCGGATGGGCTGACCTATACGCTCAAGCTGCGCAAGGGCGTGAAGTTCCACGATGGCACGACGCTGACATCCGCGGATGTCGTCTGGAACTGGCAGCGTTACATGGACCCGAAGACGGGCTGGCTCTGCACGGGAGAGTACAACGGATCGGACATACTCAAGGTCGAGATCGCCGCTCCCGATGCGGACACCGTCGTCTTCACCCTGAACCGGCCGAGTTCTGTCTTTCTCGCGGGCATCGCGCGGAACCAGTGCGGGCAGACTGCTATCATCGCCCGCTCGTCCTTCAACCCTGATGGCTCGTTCAAGGCGCCGGTCGGGACCGGGCCATTCAAGTTCGGGGAATGGAAGCGCGGTGAATATGTCCGCCTCGACAGGTTCGACGGCTATACTGATCGTGGCGGCGAGCCGGATGGTTATGTCGGGGGCAAGCGCGCGCTCGTCGATACCGTCAATTTCATGGTGATCCCTGACAACGCCACGGCCAAGGCCGCGCTGCTTCGTGGTAATATCGACATCCTGCCTTCGCTGGCGGCAGCCGATATTCCAGAGCTGAAGGCGCGGCCCGAGATCAAGGTCTCGTCCTCGCCGACCATGATGCTCAACACGATCCTGCTGCAGACCCGTGATCCGCTGCTGGCCAACGTCAAGATGCGTCAGGCCATAGCCGCCGCGATCGACACGCGCGAACTCGTCAAGGCCGTATCGGAGGGGCTGGGGCAGTCAAATGCTTCGGTCGTCCCGACGGAATCGCGCTTCTACTCGAAGGAGCAGGCCCGCCTCCACAGCTATGACCCGGCCAAGGCTGCCCGCCTGCTGAAGGAGGCGGGTTATGCCGGCCAGCCGATCGTGCTGATGGCGAACAAGAACGAGCGCGACACCTATGAGAGCGCTGTCATCGCCCAGGCGATGCTGCAGTCGGCCGGGATCAACGCGACGCTCGAGGTGCTGGAATGGGCGACGCAGCTCGATCGTTACAGCAAGGGCAACTACCAGATGCAGTCCTTCTCCTATTCGGCCCGCTATGACCCCGCCCTGGCCTATGGCGCGGTGATGGGCTCGAAGGACAAGCGGCCGAACCGGATCTGGGACGATCCGCAGGCGGAGGAACTCCTGCGCGATATCCTGGCGTCGACCAAGGATGGCGAACGTCAGGCCCTGTTCGACAAGCTCCATGCTCTCTTCATCGAGCAGGCGCCGTTTCTGATGCTCTATAACGGTGTCGAAGTCGCCGCGGCGCGCGCGAGTGTCCAGGGCTATGCCGCCACCATCATGCCGAAGCCGAGACTCTGGGCCGTCAGCCTCAGGAAGTGACCGGTCGCGCGCAGGCAAGCCGCCCTCCAGCGGCTCGCCTGCGCCGTCGCCCACCAGGATTCCCCAACAAGCGAGACATGATGAAAGTCGCGTTGATCCAGATGAATGCCGGTCAGGACAAGGCCGCCAATATCGCCATCGCACAGCGCCTGATCGAGCAGGCCTGCCGCGAAGAGAGCCCCGATCTCGTCATGCTGCCGGAGTGCTTCACGCTCTATGGCGGCGATGCCGACGCCCAGCGTGCCGCGGCCGAGCCGTGCCCGGGCGGCGAAGCCTATGCCATGCTTCAAGCGGCTGCCGCCCGCCACGAAGTCTACATCCATGGCGGCTCGTTGAACGAGCGTGACGGAGATCGCATCTTCAACACCAGCCTCGTCTTCAACCGCATGGGGCGCGAGGTGGCCCGCTATCGCAAGATCCATCTCTTCGCGATCACCGCGCCGGATGGCACGGTCTATGACGAAGGCAAGATCTACGGCGCGGGATCCGAGCTGGTGACCTTCGATCTCGACGGCGTCACTGTCGGCTGCACGATCTGCTATGATCTGCGCTTCCCCGAATTGTTTCGCGCGCTTGTCGACGCTGGCGCCCGCCTGATCGCGGTGCCGGCAGCCTTTACCCTGCACACCGGCAAGGAGCACTGGGAGCCGCTGCTGCGGGCCCGCGCCATCGAGAGCCAGTGCTTCATTCTCGCGCCCGGGCAGGAGGGGCCCTTCGAGGAAGATGGGCAGATCCTGTACAATTACGGGCACTCGCTTGTCGCCGAGCCATGGGGCGCGGTCATCGCCAAGCGCGCCCTGGGCGAAGGCATCGTTGCAGCGCGGCTGGATCTTGCCGCGATCGATCTCGCCCGCACGCGCATCCCGCTGGCGCGCCACCGCCGCCTGCCCTTCGCGTCTGTCAGGTGAGCATCCGATGACACGCAAACACCCCAGAATCGGTTGCTGGCTCGCGGCGCCCGACGTGGTTTTCATCGAAATCGCGGCGGACCTGGCATTCGACACGCTCGTTCTCGATGTCGAGCACGGGACACTGTCGCTCAGTGATCTCGACAAGCTCATTCCGCTTGCTCGCGCCCTGAAGCTCGAAGTCCTGGTCAAGGTTGCCGGGCCGCAGGCCGAGCCGATCCAGCAAGCGCTCGATTTCGGCGCGAATGGCGTCGTGATCCCGCATGTCGGTGCGGTGGCGCATGCCACGCAAATTTGTCGTTCGGCGAAATACCCGATGTTGGGAACCCGGAGTTATGCCGGAGCCCGCAGTGTCCGTTATGGCGCGCCATCCGCCAGCTATTTCGAGGACGATAACCGCGAAACCGCCTGTTACCCGATGATCGAGACGGCCGAGGCGCTTGCCGATGTCGAAGCCATCCTCGCCCTGCCGACCGTGGATGGAGTTTTCGTTGGCCCCTCGGACCTTTCACTGACGCGCGGGAGAGGTCGCTATCGCTTCAATGATGCCGACAGGGGCGATATCGGCCGGATCGCTTCCGCCTGCGCTGCAGCACAAAAGCCCTGGATCATGCCGGCATGGTCGGCAGCAGAACGAGCCTTCGCCGGGGATCGCGGTGCGTCACTCCTGGTCGTCGCGGAGCAGCAGGCAGCGATGGCCAGCGGGCTCCAGTTGGCGCGCGCTGCTGTGTAACGATGCGCGGCCTGGAATGCGTCTGAGCACGGGGCGGTTCCGGGCTGGCAGATATGTCGGCCTCCCCCGCGCTGGCGGGCAATGACCTCCTCCGCCAGGCGGTCCTCTCGGCATCACATCTGAAGATAACGCCAACGCCGCGTCGCTGCCGCGCTTTCATGAGGTCGCCACTATCGGCCTCCGGCCGATGAGCCGACGCATGGTTTAGCTCCATTTTTTGATGGAAGCTCCGCGAATGGGGGGCGGATGGCGCGGACAATTTGTCTGAATTTGTAGTAATATCAATTGATTACGAGATGGCACAGCGCTTGCGCTACCGGCATTCACCGAGAGCTACAAATGAGCGCCGAGCATGCTGTGGCAGGCCATCGTCGATTTCGACGGAACGATAACGTGTGAAGACACGACCGACCAGATTCTGGCGCGTTTCGCGGAGCCGGGCTGGGAGGCGATCGAGGACGACTGGGTTTCCGGCCGGATCGGTTCTCGCGAATGCATGGCCAGGCAGGTCGAGTTGCTGCGCGTGCTGCCGGCCGTGCTCGACGGTTTCACCGAGGCGATTGCGATCGATAGCGGCTTCAGTGCCTTTGTCGCGCTCTGCCGACGGCACGATATCCCGGTTACGGTCGTCTCCGACGGCCTTGATCGCACGATCCGCGCGGTGCTGGGCCGGATCGGACTCGGCGCATTGCCCGTCATCGCCAATCACCTCGCCGCGGTCGGCGGCGATCGCTGGCAGTTGACGTCGCCGCATGCCGCACTATCCGGCGATTGCGCGAGCGGCACCTGCAAATGCCGTGTGGCCGACGGCTTCGGACGACCGCTGACATTGCTCGTCGGCGACGGTCGCTCGGATTTCTGCCTCGCCGGGCAGGCGGATCTCGTCTTCGCCAAGAAAAGCCTCATCGGGCATTGCCACGACAACGCTCTGCCTCATCACCCCTTCTCCGATTTTTCCGAGGCCGTCGGCCTGCTGGAAGAACTGCTGGCCAGCCCGGTGACGAGCGGAGCCCAGAACCAACTCAAGGATATGATCGATGGATGACGGATACGCTTTGCTTGAGCCGGCTTCCACGGCACTGGCTGGTCTGCAATCCCGGCCGACGAGCCTCCATGCCGAGGAGGAGGCGCGCCTGCTCGCCCTCGAAGCGGAATACTGCTCCCATGGCGACACGGTCCATTACACGCAGTTCCCGAAGATCTTCTCGGGCTGCGACGGCTCCTACATGTTCGATGCCGAGGGCAATCGCTTCCTCGATCTGCAGATGTGGTATTCGGCGGTCAATTTCGGCTACGCCAATCCGCGCCTGAACGCGGCGCTGAAGCGCCAGATCGACACGCTGCCGCAAGTCGCGAGCCAGTATCTCCACCGCGAGAAGATCGAACTCGCCGCGATGATCGCCCGTGATGCGCAGGCGAAATTCGGCAGCAAGGGCCGGGTCCATTTCAATGTCGGCGGTGCGCAGGCGGTCGAGGATTCACTGAAGCTCGTGCGCAATGCGAGCAACGGCAAGAGCCTGATGTTCGCCTTCGAGGGCGGTTATCACGGCCGCACGCTCGGTGCCTCAGCCATCACCTCGTCCTACCGGTATCGCAGGCGCTTCGGCCATTTCGGCGAGCGGGCCCAGTTCGTGCCGTTTCCCTACCATTTCCGCGCCCCCAAGGGCATGAGCAAGGAAGAATACGGCGTGCATTGCGTGAAGCAGTTCGCGCGCCTGTTCGAGAGCGAGTATAATGGCGTCTGGGATCCCAAGGCCGGCCAGTCGGAATATGCGGCCTTCTATGTCGAGCCGCTCCAGGGCACCGGCGGCTACGTCATTCCGCCCCCCAACTTCTTCATCGAGCTGAAGAAGGTTCTCGATCAGCACGGCATCCTGCTCGTCGTCGACGAGATCCAGATGGGCTTCTACCGAACCGGAAAGTTGTGGTCGATCGAGCATTTCGGCGTGAAGCCGGACGTGATCGTCTTCGGCAAGGCGGTCACCAACGGGCTGAACCCGCTCTCGGGCATCTGGGCCAAGGAAGAGCTGATCAACCCCACCATATTCCCGCCAGGCTCGACCCACTCGACCTTCAACGCGAACCCGCTCGGCACGGCCGTCGCGCTCGAGGCGATGAAGATGATGGAAGAGGACGACTACGAGACCATGGTGATGGAGAAGGGGGCCTATTTCCTCGAGGGCCTCCAGGAACTGAAGCGCCGGCACCGGATCGTTGGCGATGTCGACGGTCTCGGCATGGCGCTGCGCATCGAGATCTGCGAGCCGCATGACAGCTACACCCCGTCGAAGCGGCTGGTCGACCTGATGTGCGACGAAGGCATGAAGGCCGATCTGGTGGTCGATGGCCAGCGCTACGGGCTCGTCCTCGACATCGGCGGTTACCACAAGAACGTCATTACGCTAGCCCCGGCGCTGACGATGACCCGCGCGGAGATCGATCTGGCGCTTGCACTGCTCGATCAGCTGTTCACGCGGGTTGCCAGGGTTTGAAAACGGCGAGGTCGGACGTGCAGTTGCGTGTGATCGACCTCGACGGCAGTGCAGCGGCTCAGGAGCCTCTGTGCCGGCGCATCGATGCGGGAGCCGCCACCCGCATCGATGCGACCGATCTTGGAAGCGCATTGCGTATCGTCGCAAGCCGGCAGGCGCTGAGCCTGCTGTACGAGCGACTGCGCGCGAAACCGATGCGCGAAGGCGAGGCTTCCGTGACATTCTACGGATCTGGCGACTTCCATCATCTGACTGCCGGCCTGCTTGCGCAGACCGGTCGGCCGCTCACGGTCGTGCATTTCGACAATCATCCCGACTGGGTGCGGTTTCCGGCGACCGTGAACTGCGGCGCCTGGGTCAACCGCGCCCTCGAACTCGATCACGTCAAACGGGTCGTGACGATCGGCCCTTGCAGCAGCGATCTGGTCAGGCCGGAATGGCAATTTGCCAATCTTGACGCGGTTTCTGATGGGCGGATCGAGCTCTACCCATGGCGGCATGCGCCTTCTCGTGTCTGGCGCCGCTATCGTGACGGGCGTGGGCACAAGCAGAGAGCCGGCGCGCTGCACTGGCGCAATCTCGCGGATGAGAACTGGAGCGACTTCGTCGATGAGCTGATCCGCAACCTGCCGACCCGCCGCATCTGGTTGACGATCGACAAGGATGTTCTGGGCCCGGGCGACGCCGCGACCAACTGGGATCAGGGCGAGCTACCTCTTGAGAATCTGCTGCTCGCGATCGAACGGCTGGCGGAGCAGTGCGAGATCGTCGGCGTCGATATCTGCGGCGACTATTCCGAGCCTCGCTTCGCCGATCCGTTCCGGGCGACGCTCGCCTATTTCGACCACCCGCCGCGGCGCCAGGTCACGGACGCCGAGCTGGCGGTCAACGCGCGGGTGAACGGTGTGTTGCTGGATTGCTTCGAACGGGTGCTGTCATGACGCTCGCGCTCATACTCTGGTTCGCCCTGTCGGTCGTATGCGACGTCGCTGGGCAACTCTGCTTCAAGCTCGGGGCCGATCGGTTGCCCGACAAACACGGACGGGCGCTCGTTCTTGCGGCGCTGCGCGACAGCTGGATCTGCGGGGGAATCCTGATCTACCTCGTGGAGGTCGTGGTCTGGCTGCGGATCCTTGCCGAAGTGCCGCTTTCGATCGCCTTCCCGATCGCCAGCCTGAATTTCCTTGGCGTAACGCTTGCCAGCGCCGTGTTCCTCAAGGAGCGCGTCGTGCGTCGGCAATGGCTCGGCGCCTGTCTCATCACTCTTGGCGTCGTCATCGTCGCCCGCACCGCCTGAGGGATCCGTTCCGTGGCAGCAAAAGACAACAGCCTTCGCTTCTCCGGCGGCCGGACCGGGTTCCTCCTGATCCATGGTCTGGGAGGTACGCCGGTGGAGCTGCGGCTCGTCGCACGTGCGCTGGCGCGGGCCGGTCACACCGTTCATTGCCCCCAGTTGGCGGGGCATTGCGGCAGCGAGGGAGATCTTCTGGCGACGGGCTGGCGCGACTGGACAGCCAGCGTCGAAGCCGAACTCGGGGGGATGAAGCTGATCTGCGACACGATCATCGTCGGGGGATTGTCGATGGGGGCGGTGATGGCGATGCATATCGCGGCACGCCACCGCGACGACGTGCAGGGGCTTGCCCTCTACGCTCCGACGCTCTGGTATGATGGCTGGTCGATCCCCTGGTACAGCTTTCTGCTGAAGCTGCTCATCAACACGCCCATGGGCCGCCGCTATCGCTTTGTCGAGCGCGAGCCCTATGGCGTCAAGGATGAGCGCACCCGCGCGATGATCGTGGGGGCGATGGGGGGTGGGGACAGCTCGCAGGCCGGCCTTCTGGGCACGCCCGCGGGCTCGCTTCAGCAGATGTGGGCGCTGATCAAGGATACGCGCCGCCGGATGGGCGAAATCACCTGTCCCGCGCTCGTCGTGCAGGCGCGCGAGGACGACATCTCCGGTCTCTCCAATGCCGCCTATATCCAGCGGCACCTCGGCGGGATCGTCGATACCGTCGTGCTGAATGACAGCTATCATCTCGTGACGATCGACCAGCAGCGCGATGTTGTGATCGACCGCTCGCTTGCCTTGGCGGCGCGGTTGTCCGTTCCAGACAAGGTCCGACGGGAGCCGGCGAGCCTCTGCGCCGTTGCGGCGGAATGACCGCGCCGCGCGCCCGCATCGTCGAACGGATCGCCGAGATCACCCCCGAGGCGTGGGATCGGTGCTGTCCCGGCGAAGCGGAAAACCATGCCTATTACAGCGCCTGCGAGCAGGCGTTGGCCGGGAGCGGCAGCAGCATCGCCATGGGCGCGGCCTGTGTCGAGGATGCCTTTGGCATCAGTGCCATCGCGCCGTTCTTCCTGTTCAACTACCGGCTTGATACGCCATTTCAGGGTGGGCTCCGGCGCTTCGGCGATGCGGTGTTCAGACTGGCGCCGCGCCTCGTCTCCCTCAAGGTGCTCTGTGTCGGCTCACCCTATGCCGAACGCTGTCATGCCTCAGTGCGCAATGGGCTTGGTTCCGAGCAATCCGCGTCTGCCTTCGCGGCGCTCGGCGATATTCTCGACCAGCACGCCCGAAGCGTGGGGGCCGATCTCGTGGCCTGGAAAGATGTTGCCGAGCAGGGTGCACCAGGCCTGCGTGATGCGCTGCTGTCGCGGGGATTTGCTCGTGTCGGCAGTCTGCCGTTCGCGGTGCTCGATCTGCCCTTCGTTGGCGAGGCGGACTATCTCGCCTCGCTCTCGGCCGCCACGCGTAAGGATGTCCGGCGCAAGCTGGCGAAGGCCGGCGCGGTCCGGGTCGAGATGCGGCATGGGCTCGAGGGTATCGAAAGTGAGATTACCGAGCTTTACGAGTCGACGCGGGCCGAGAGCGGCCTCGACTACGGTGATCTGGAGGTGCTTCCCCCCGATTACTTCAAGGCGGTCTCGGCGGCGCTCGGCGAGCGCGCTATCTTTGCGCTCTATTGGGTCGGCCAGACGCTCGCTGCCTTCAACCTGCTGCTGATCGAGAATGACAGAGTGATCGATAAGTTCCTCGGCATGCGCTACCCGCTTGCCCGCCAGCATAACCTCTATGCAGTGAGCTGGATGACGAATGTTCGCTTCTGCCTCGAACGGGGTATCGTGCGGCTGCAGACCGGCCAGACCGCCTATGCCTCGAAGCTGCGTTTCGGCAGCAGGCTGGTGCCTTCAACGGTCTTCTTCAGGCACCGGAACGCCGCGCTGCAATGGGCCTTGAAATCGGCCAGCCCCTGGTTCGCCTTCGACAGGTTCGATCCGGACCTGCGGGCGTTGCGCCGGACGCCGGCAAGGGAGCAGGCGGCAAGGGAGCAGGCGGCATGAGCACGATCGAGACCTCGCGGCAGAGCTTGCCATGGCGCCAGCTTTGGATCTGGACGATCTTCATCGCGCTCGATACCGCGACCCAGCTTGCCTTCAAATGGGGAGCGGACGGGCTCGCCGACATGGATTTCGGGCTGCAGATGATGATCAGGGCATCGTCGCTACCGGGCGTCTGGCTGGCGGCGCTCGGCTATGCCGCGACGTTCATCGTCTGGATGCTGATCCTGCGTGACATGCCGCTGAGCCGCGCTTTCCCGATGACCGGGCTCGCCTATGTCACGGTCCCTCTGCTCGCTTGGCTTGCGCTCGGCGAACGGATCGATGCCGTTCAAGCCGGCGGAATCGCCCTGATCGTAGCCGGCGTCATTGCTTTGGGTTGGGAGGATGAGGAGGATGGCGATGGCCAGACTTAACGCTAGAATGCTTGTTCTCGCCGCATTGGTGGCGATGTCGTCGCTGCATGCCGCCGCTGCGGACCCGATGAGCGAGATCGTCGGGCGCTGGCGCGATTCCGATGGCGAGTCCGAGATTGCGATCGCGCGCTGCGGGCAGGCGCTCTGCGGCAAGATTGTTTGGCTCAAGCAGGAGCGGGTCGACCAATCAAACCCCGACAGCAATTTGCGCGGGCGCTCCCTGCTCGGTGTCCAGGTCCTGACTGGCTTCAGGCCTGAGGGTACGGCGGGGCTGCTTGCCGGGGAGGGGTATAATCCGGAGGATGGTCGCACTTACAAGACCACGATCAGCTTGCAGTCGCAGAGGACACTCGTCGTAAAGGGGTGCGTGCTGGGTGGCTTTATCTGCGATGACGACACCTGGACGAGGCGACCCTGAGCGGATGTCCTGCTTGGGCAGAACGCAGCCTTCCATGGTCCTGGAGACGGCTTGATGCCTATTCGCAAGACGTCGCTGCGGTTGAGGCTTGTGATCGGCTTCCTGTTGGTCAGCGTCCCGGCGATGCTGACCTCCGCCTATGTCGCAGCGCGGCTGATCTCCTCCGCCTTTGAGGCGAATGTCGAGCAATGGCTCGGCGAGACCTCGCGCTTCTTCATGCTCGAGGTGACCGAGGCGACACAGGAGGCGCAGCGCGTCGCCAGCGTCGTCGGCCACCGCCTGGAGACCTCGGTTCATGGCGATCTTCGCCGCCCCAAGGTCATCGAGCGGGAGTTCGCGCTGCTCAGTACGGTCGGCTATGACCTGATCGCGATCTATGATGATCGGCGCGAAATGCTGTTCACGTCGCGCGACTTCACGTCCTCGGCTGCCCTGCCCACCGAAACGAGCCAGGGCATCTTCAAGATCACGACTGGCGAGGAAAACCACCTCATGGCCGGTGCCGTGCAGAGTGTGCAGGTCAATGAGAAGCCGGCCTACGTCCTTGTCGGCACCTGGCTCGATGATTCCTATCTCGGCAGCATCAAGGTCGTGACCTCGCTGGATGTCCGGCTCTTCGCCGAAACCAGCTCGGGACTGGAAGCCGTCATGCTGACGCATCCGGACGACACGCGCACGGTGCCGGATGCGATCCGTGAGCGCCTGGCGAAAGGCGAGGATACGATCTTCGACCGCGAGGCCGATGACGGCGCCTATCGTGCCGTCTACACGGCCTTCCGTGGTATCGATGGCAAGCTGGCAGCTGTTGCATTCATTGGGCTACCGAGCGGTGCCGACTTCTTCGAGCAGCTCGGACCTTCCCAGCTCTTCATCGGCATCTTCCTGCTCGGCAGCCTCATCTCGATCATCGTCGGGGCTGCGATGTCGGGTATCCTGGTCAAGCCGCTGCGAGCATTGACGCGCGGCGTCCGAGCGATCGCGGCCGGCGATTTCAAGCAACGGGTTCCTGAGACCGGCGGGAGGGAGATTGCGCAGCTCGCCGCAGGCTTCAACGGTATGGCGGAGCAGCTCGGCAAGCTGCATGCTCTGGAGACCGAGCTCCGGCGTCGCGACAGGCTCTCCGCCCTCGGGCAAGCGGCGATGGTGATTGCCCATGAAGTCCGCAACCCGCTCGGCATCATCAAGACCTCGACCGAGGTGGTGCGCAATCGTGCCAAGCTCGGGGTCGCCGAGGACCGCATGCTTGGTTATGTGATCGAGGAGGTACGCCGGATCGAAACGCTGGTGCGGGACTTTCTCGACTTCGCTCAGCCCAAGGCGCCGAGCAAGACCGTCTTTCCATTCCGCGCGGTGATCGATCGGGTCGCCTCGATCGCGATGCCGGAGCTTGACCGCCATGGCATCGTCCTCGACATCAAGGATCGTAGCGGGGGCGGGCTGATCTCGGGCGATCCGGATCAGCTCCATCAGGCGGGCTTGAATCTCGTCCTGAACGCGATCGACGCGATGCCCGCCGGCGGAGTGATCACGGCGGAGTTCACGTCGAGCAATGGCGAGATTTCGCTGACGATCAGCGATCAGGGGGATGGTGTGGCCGAGGAGATCAGGGGCGAGATATTCAACCCATTCATCACGACCAAGACGAAGGGAACGGGGCTCGGCCTTGCCAAAGTGCAATCGGTCGCCGCGGCACATGGAGGCCGCGCCCATTACGCCAGCCCGGCGGGGCAGGGCGCCTCGTTCACGATTACATTGCCTCTGCTGGAGCGTGGAGCATCCTGATGACCCACAGCATCCTGGTCGTCGATGACGAAGCTCGCCTGGCCGATGTTCTGGCGGCTGCGCTGGAGGATCTCGGCTATCGCGCGACCGCCGTCGAAAACGCCCGCGAGGCGCTTTCCAGTCTGGAGCAGGAACGGTTCGACCTCGTGTTGACTGATCTGCGCCTGCCAGGGATGGACGGGCGCGCCCTGCTGCAGGAGGTGCGCAAGCGCTGGCCAGAGGTCCCCGTCGTGGTCATCACGGCTTTCGCCACGGTTCGCGATGCCGTCGAGCTCGTGAAGGAAGGCGCCTTCGACTACATCGCCAAGCCGTTCGAGATGGAGGATGTCGCAGCCGTCATTCGTCGTGCGTTGCGGCTGGCCGAGGTGGTGCGCGACAATGAACGGCTGCGGGGCGAACTCGAGGGCCGCTACAGCTTCGAGAATCTGATCGGAACGAGCCCGCCCTTCAGGAGAGTGATCGAACAGGTCACCGAGGTCTGCGAGACACGCGCCACGGTCATGCTCAACGGAGAGAGCGGCACCGGCAAGGAGGTTGTGGCACGCGCGATCCATTTCAACAGTCCGCGCCGGAATAAGCCCTTTGTCGCGATCAATTGCGCTGCCATCCCTGAGACGTTGCTCGAAAGCGAGCTCTTCGGTCATGTGAAAGGTGCCTTTACCGGAGCGCTGGCCAACCGCGTCGGCCGCTTCGCCGCCGCCGATGGCGGAACCCTCTTCCTCGACGAGATCGGCGATATGCCGATCGCCGTTCAGGCGAAGCTGCTGCGTGCGGTTCAGGAGCGCAGCTTCGAGCCTGTCGGGGGCACCCGCAGCCAGACGGTGGACGTCCGGCTGATCGCGGCAACCCATAGGGACATGCGCCAGGCGGTTGCGTCCGGCGAGTTCCGGGAGGACCTGTTCTATCGGCTCAACGTCTTCCCGATCCAGTTGCCTGCCCTGCGTGAGCGGCGCGAGGACATCCCGATCCTCGCCGCCCATTTCCTCGCGACGCTGGCCGAGGCGATGGGCAAGCGCGTGACCGGCTTTACCCCGGCCGCTCTCTCGGCGATGGACGGCCATGACTGGCCCGGCAATATCCGTGAGCTGCATAATTGCGTTGAGCGCGCGGTGATCGTCGCGAAGTCGCCGACCATCGACGTCCCGGACCTGCCTCGCGACCTGTTTGAAGGCGGCGCGCGGCGCGCCGAGCGGGATCGCCTCCCGAACGATCTCGATGCCGAACTCGAGCGGCTCGAGCGCGGCTTCATCATCGAGGCGCTGCGGCGTACGGACGGCGTCCAGGTCCAGGCCGCGAGGCTCCTCGGCATTGCCGAGCGCAGCCTGTGGCACCGCATTAAGAAACTGGACGTGAAACTCGGTAGAAAAATCGCCGAGTGACGTTCCGTTCGGTCTTTACCTGTTTGCGACAGAGTTCAGATATGGCAAGCGTGGGTGTCCTGCAGGAGCGACGATTGTGCCCGCCTACCGTAAGCTTGCCGTCGCCGGTCTGTGCCTGGCCGCTGGATCCCAGGTTGCTCTAGCGGCTGATCCGGCTCCGGTGCTGCTCAATCCCACTCCGGCCTCCGGCTGGATCGTGACGCTTGGCGGCTCGGGTCAGATCGGTCCCAAATATGACGGCGCAAAGGCCTATGGACCGTCGGGCACGCCGTCGTTGAGCTGGCGGCGGGTTGGCGAACCGGAAGGGTTCAGCGCACCCGACGAGGGGCTGGACTTCGCCCTGTACGAGACGAGCCGCTACAGCATCGGCGTCGTCGGCGACCTGAAGTCGGGTCGCTATTCCGGCTCAGAGCGAAAACTGTTCGGAATGCGCGATGTGCCCTGGACGATCGAGGCTGGCGCCTTCGCCGAATTCTGGCCGATCGAGGACCGGCTGCGGACCCGCATCGAGGTGCGGCAGGGTTTCCACGGCCATCACGGCATTGTCGCCGATATCTTCGTTGACTGGGTTCAACCGATTGGCCGCTTCAAGCTCTCGGGCGGTCCGCGCTTTTCGTTCGGCAACCAGGCCTATATGCGCAGGAATTTTGGTGTGACACCGGAGGAATCGGCCGCGAACGGCCTCCTCGCTGCCTACAGCCCGTCGGGAGGCGTCAAATCGGCAGGCCTCGCAGCGGCACTCGAATATGCATGGTCGGACGTCTGGAAAACGACGGCTTACGCCCGTTATGATCGTCTTCTGCAGGATGCCGCGCGCTCGCCGATCGTCCGCACCATTGGCGCGCGCGACCAGTTCTCGTTCGGATTGAGCACGACCTATTCGTTCAAGATTGGCGGTTAGCGCCAATCCTCAGGCGCAGAGCCAAGTGAAGGGGCTGTTCGGGCCGGGCCGGAATCGGCCTGAATGGCGCCTCGATCCGTTCGCCCGCAGCAGCGGATTTATCAGCGTTTCAGGCCCTCGCACTCGTCACCGGGCGGGTTTCGCCTCCGCTGGAGACGAAATCCGCAGCCGAGCGCGCGGCCGTCATGATCGCCGCGACGACAGCTTCAGAGTCACATGGCATAGGCCGGACTCGCTGGGATCGGGAAGACCCGATCATAGGCCAGGTTGAAGCTGAAAGCGTAGACCACATAGAAGATGACGATCGCGATATCCATCACGAAGGCCTGCATCAGGGTGATGCCGAGATACCAGGCGATCGGCGGCAGCAGGATCATCAGAAGCCCGCCCTCGAACAACGCGACATGCAGGATGCGCGTGCCCATTCCCTTGTTGGTATGGCCGACCATGCGCTGCATCGCGTGGTCAAAGCCCAGGTTGAACAGGAAGTTCCAGATCGTCGCGACGGTTGCGCTGCCGACGCCGATGACGCCCATATGCCCTGCCGGCAGGCCGAACAGATAGGCTCCCGCCGGAACAACGATGGCTAATCCGATCGCCTCGAACATGAGTGCATGGCGGATTCGGTCTCGAACGGAGCGCATATGCTAAAGGGCCTTCACTATGATCGATGGCCGCGTTCTCTATCTGTCATTACGATTGCATCAAGTTAGATCATATCTGATAATCAGATAGATGACGGTTTCGCTGGACCAACTTCGGGCCTTTGTCGCGGCAGCGGAACATGGCTCGTTCTCCGGGGCCGCACGCGCGCTGCGCAAGGCGCAATCTGCTGTAAGCACGCAGGTCTCGAATCTGGAGGAGGATCTGGGCGTTGCCCTGTTCAGCAGGGCCGGGCGCAACCCTGTGCTCACTCCGGCTGGCGAAAGACTGCTGCGCGAGGCCAAGGTCGTGCTCGATCGCAGCGAGCACCTCATCGGCGTCGCGCGCAGCTTCGAGGCGCATGTCGAGAAGCGGCTTGTCATCGCGATCGACGAACTTTACCCGGAGCACGCGCTTGGGGCGCTTTTCGCTGATTTTGCGCGGCATTTTCCCCATGTGGAGCTCGAGATCCTGTTCCCGCTGATGGAGGATGTGAGCCGGCTGGTCGTGGCAGGGAAGGCCGATATCGGCGTGATGTGGCGCCAGGAGGTTCTGCCGACGGAGCTTGGTTTCCAGACGATCGGATGGGTTCCGCTCAAGCTTGTTTGCGGCAAGGACCATCCGCTCGCCAAGGCTCGCGTCGATTGGGAAGAGTTGAAGCGCTACAGGCAGATCCTCGTCGCTGCCAGAAGCGACGGGCCGGAGAAGCGGCGGCTGCGCGTTGCCGCCGAGGTCTGGTGGGTGGAAAGCCACTGGGTCATTCTGGAGATGGTGAAGCACGGCATCGGCTGGGCCTTCGTTTCCGACCATGTCATCGCGAAATCGCCGGCCGCCCCACATCTGGTGACTCCTGATCTTCAGTTCGACGACGCGGATTGGCCGATTGCGCTAGAGATGATCTGGCACAAGCAGCGGCCATGCGGCCCGGCCGCCAAATGGCTCCGCGAGCGCTTCGCCAGCACCAGGATCGACGCCGACCCCTCGTGGAGTTCCGCTCCGCCGGAAGGAACCCGGACATAGCGGCCCTGGCGATGCCGGCAAGCCGGGCTGCGCAGCTCGAAGCTCTGGTTTCGTGAGGCAAGGGCCCTATCGGCGCGACTGTGCGGCCTGCGCGCTGATCGAGGCCTTCATGTAGCTGCGCGGCGAGGTCCCCAGCAGGCGGCGAAACATCGTGGTGAAGGCGGCGACGTTCTCGTAACCCGCCAGCATGGCGATCTGCGTCACGGGAGCGCCTTCCGCGAGTTTCGGCAGGCAGGCGAACAGGCTGGCCTGCTGGCGCCAGGTCGCGAAGCTGACGCCGGTCTCCTTGAGGAAGAAGCGCGTGAAGGTTCGGCGACTCATCGCCAGCGCTTCCGCCCAGGTGTCGAGTCGGGCATTCGCTGACGGAGCCGCAGTATAGGCCAGGCATAGTGCGACGAGCCTCCTGTCGGACGGGAAGGGAAGGCCGAGAGGACGGGGCCGGAGGGACGCGATCTCCTCCATCAGAAGCTGCAGACTCAACGTCAGCTTGCGGCTTCCGGCGGGCGCCTCGCGCAGGCGGATCGCCTCGATGATCAGGCTGCGCGCGAGATCCGTCACTTCGAGCACCACCGGCTCGGGATCGGCCAGGACGCCTTCGCCGGGCAGCAGATAGACCGATCTCATGCTGACATCGCTCAGCATTTCCACGGAATGCTCGAGATGGTGCGGGATCAGGAGGGCGTGGCCCGGCGGGATCATCCAGCGACCGCGCTCGGTTGCGACCACCACAACGCCGGAGAAGACACAGAGCAGCTGGATGCGCTGGTGGCTATGGAGAGGGATGGTATAGCCCGCCGGATCCTCGTTGCTGTGCACCAGGATGTCGGCCTCGGCATAGGCAATCCATCCGAGGTTACGGCGGTGAGCCTCGTCGCGCGCCTCGAGCAGATGCTGCGGCAGTTTTCTCATCTTTGGCCCAAACGCAAAAGAACTCGACCGAAACACGAATGCAGGTCAAGGGGGCGCTCTGTAAAGAGGCATGGCGGCGATAAGCCGGTGGTTGCGGCCCGCGCTGGAGACGAATTGAGATGGTTGCGGCGTTCCCCGGGACTCGGTCCCGTTTCGAGAAGACGACGACATCGGTCCTGCTGGCGGTGAGCTTCTGCCACCTTCTCAACGATGTGATGCAATCGCTTCTTGCCTCGCTCTATCCGCTGTTCAAGGCAAACTACGCTCTCGATTTCGTTCAGATCGGACTGCTGACCATGACCTTCCAGGTCACGGCTTCGCTGCTGCAACCGGTGGTCGGGATGGTGACCGATCGCTGGCCGATGCCCTATTCGCTGCCGGCCGGGATGGCCTGCACCTGCGTCGGGCTGATCCTGCTGGGCAACGCGCATAGCTTTGCGATGCTGCTCGTGGCGGCGAGCCTGATCGGCTTCGGTTCTGCAATCTTCCACCCGGAAGCGTCACGGGTGGCCCGCCTTGCCTCCGGCGGCCGCCATGGTCTGGCGCAATCGCTCTTCCAGGTCGGCGGCAACATGGGCTCGGCCATCGGACCGCTGCTCGCGGCCTTCGTGGTGTTGCCATTCGGTCAGGGCAGCGTGGCGTGGTTCTCTGCCATAGCGATGCTGGGCATGATCGTGCTCGGCTGGGTCGGGGCCTGGTATGCCGGTCATCGCCGCCAGAATGCCAGCCGTCCTGCCGTCAGTCGCTCGCTGCCGTTGCCGCAGGGGCGGGTTGCATTGGCGCTGATTATCCTCGTGCTGCTGACCGCGACCAAGAACGTCTACATGGCCAGCATCTCGAGCTATTTCACCTTCTACGTCATCGATCAGTTCCAGCTCGGCATGCGCGATGCGCAGCTGATGCTGTTTCTCTTCCTTGGGGCGGCCGCAGCCGGGACCTTTCTGGGCGGGCCGATCGGGGATCGGTTCGGAGCGCGCTTCGTGATCTGGTTCTCGATCCTGGGTGTGATCCCATTCGCGCTGCTTCTGCCTTATGCGAACCTGTTCTGGACGGGTGTGCTAAGCGTCGTGATCGGCCTGATCTTCGCCTCGGCATTCTCTGCGATTGTCGTCTTCGCACAGGAACTCGTGCCCGGCCGTGTCGGCCTGATCGCGGGCGTGTTCTTCGGCTTTGCCTTTGGCGCCGGCGGACTTGGAGCGGCCCTGCTCGGCAACTTCGCGGATACGCACGGCATCGCCTTCGTCTACCGCGTCTGCTCCTACCTGCCGCTGCTGGGTCTGCTCACGATCCTGCTGCCTCGCCTGCCGCAGAAGGGTGAGAGCTAGGTCCCCGGAATCGCTCAGGCTGGTTTGCATGCAGCGTCATGGCCCGCTCTGGCGGCCCATGACGCTGGTCTTTGTATGGAATGGTCTGTCTGGGGCCTAGTTTATGGCGATCTGGGCCTGCTTGATGATGCCGGCCCAGCGCTTCGACTCCGCTTCCATCATCGCGGCGAACTCGGCTGGCGTATTGCCGATCGGCTCGGCGCCTTCGTTCTTCAGCCGTTCGCGGATCGTTGCGTCGTTGATGGCTTCCACGGTGGCGGTGCGGAGCTTCGCAGCGACGTCCTTCGGCGTACCCTTCGGCACGACGAAACCATACCAGGCTGTCGCCTCGTAACTGGCCCAGCCGCTTTCTGCGACCGAAGGCACCTCGGGAAAGAGCTTGGCTCGCTCCTTGCCGGTCACCGCCAGCGCGCGCACCTTGCTGCCTTCGATCAGTCCGAGAACCGACGGCACGGTGGTGATCATGAAATCGGACTGGCCGGCGAGGAGATCAGTCAGAGCCGGGCCTGCGCCGCGATAGGGCACGTGCACGGCCGTGAACTGCGCCATCTGTGCCAGCAGAACGGTGGCCAGGTGACTGGCCGAACCGTTGCCGGCAGAGCCGTAGGTCAGTTTGCCGGGATTCTTCTCGGCGAAGCTGATCAGGTCCTTGATCGTCTTGTAGGGCGAATTCTGGGCCACGACGACGACCAGCGGAGCCGCTGAAATCAGGGTAATCGGGTCGAAGGCCGTCAGCGGATCGACCTTGACGTTCTTGAACAGGTGCGGGTTGACTACCATCGGGCCCTGATTGGCCATCAGCACGGTGTATCCATCCGCCGGGGAGGTGGCAGCCTGAGCGGTGATCAGGTTGCCGCCGGCCGAGCCGTTATTCTCCACGACCAGCGACTGGCCGAGCTTTTCGCCAACGCCCTGGGCGACCAGACGCGCGATCGCGTCCGTTCCGCCGCCGGCGGCGTAGGGCACCAGCAAGCGCATCGGCCGCTCGGGAAATGCCGCCTGACCGAATGCCAGCTCAGGCAGACAGGCGCTGGCGGCCGCCGTCGTCAGCAGGCTGCAGAAGTGGCGACGCGTCGGTGTCATGATGGGAATTTCCTCCGATTGCAGTCCCTTCTGGCAGCGCGCCAATCGCGCTGGCGGGGACGATGACATGGCCTTCAAAGATACGGCGCGCAGTGCGCACCAGGCTGGCTCTGGCAACCTGGCCAGATGCGTCGAGAGCGAGATCGACCTGGATGCGGCCGCTTGGATGCTCGATCGTCACCAGCGAGGCGGCGTCCGCGAGGCTGACGTCCTGCGCGATGCTACCGGGGACCTGGCTGGCGACGGCGATGCAGAGCGCGCCGGTGACGGCATGGCTGCGATGGCAGCGGTCCGGCGTGAAATAGCGTGAGGTCAGGCTGCCGCCCTGGCGGGCCTTCGAGAGCAGTCCGATCTTGGGAATGACCCGGCCGGCCACGTCGCCAAGACCCATGCGCCTGCCCGCCTCGCGCCGGATCTCCTCCAGCCGTGCCAGCAGGGCCGTGTTCGCGTCGAGCTCCGCCGGTGGCTCGTCACCGGCAAGGCCGAAATCGGTGGCGCGGACGAGCAGCATCGGCGTGGCATAGTCGATCAGCGTGGCCGGCACACCATCGATCAACTCGCGCGGCTTGCCCGTCGGCAGCAAGGAACCTGTCTTCGAGCCGACAGCTTCGAGGAAGGTCAGCTTGATCGGGGCTGCAGTGCCGGCCACGCCGTCGATTGCGGTTGCGCCGTCATATTCGACCCGTTTGCCGGGGGTCTGCACCACCGCCTCGATCAGCGAGGCGGTATTGCGGTTATAGATCCGAACCATCGTCTCGCCCTCACAGGCCGGCACGAGGCCGGCCTCGATGGCGAAGGGGCCGATGGCAGACAGCATGTTGCCGCAGTTCGGACCGAGATCGACATGAGCCCGGTCGACGGCGACCTGGGCGAAGAGGTAATCGATATCGGCATCCGGCCGTGACGCATTGCCGACGATGGCGACCTTGCTGGTCAGCGAATTGCCGCCCCCGATCCCGTCGAGCTGCAGTGTGTGAGGCGACCCCATTGCCGCGAGCAGCACGCGGTCGCGCGCCGCCGGGTCGGCCGGCAGATCGGTTTCCAGGAAGAACGGGCCGCGGGATGTGCCGCCGCGCATCAGCACGCAGGGAATGCGCAGGGCACGTGCATGAGCGGGCTTGAGCGGATCGGGCAAGGGCGGCGTCCAGCGGTGAGTGACGGGCTCTCATCCCAGATCGCGAAACCGCTGTGAAATGCAGAGATCGGTGCTATTGATGCGTCATGAGCATCAATTTCGAAGCGCTTGATCTGCGCGCGTTCATCGCGGTGGTCGAACTTGAGGGGTTCCACCGGGCCGCAGAGGCCCTCAACATGTCGCAGCCGGCGCTGAGCCGGCGCATCCAACGGCTCGAGGCCGCGGTCGGTGCGGCCCTGCTCGAACGCACGACGCGGCGCGTGGCGCTGACCATGGTCGGGCGCGAGATGCTGCCGCTGGTGCGACGCATGCTCGACGAGTTCGATTCCTCGATCTTCGCGATGCGCGATCTTGGCACGAGCCGAGCCGGGCAGATCGCGCTCGCCTGTGTGCCGACGGCTGCGTTCTACTTCCTGCCCTCGGTGATCGCGCGCTTCTCGGAGCAGTATCCCAATATTCGGTTCCGGATCCTCGACCTCTCGGCCAATGACGGCCTGGAGAGCGTGGCACGCGGCGAAGTCGAATTCGGCATCAATCTGCTCGGCGGCTCCGATCCCGATCTGAGCTTCGAGCCGCTGCTCGAAGACCCGTTCGTCCTCGCCTGCCGGCGCGACCATATCCTGGCGGGCAAGCCGTCGCTCGCCTGGGCCGATCTCGAAGGGCATCCACTGGTCACCGTCAGCCGGGCGAGCGGCAATCGCGCCATCCTCGATGCGGCCCTGGTGCGGGTCGGTGTGCGGCTGGACTGGTCCTTTGAAGTCACGCATCTGTCGACCTCGCTGGGGCTGGTCGAAGCCGGGCTTGGCATCTCGGTTTTGCCGCGCCTTGCAACGCCGACCGGAGAGCATCCTATCATCGTGACACGCCCGATCCGCGATCCGGAGGTCTCGCGGACCATTGGCGTGGTGCGTCGCCGCGGCGTTCGCCTGGCTCCGGCTGCGGAGCGCTTTCTCGATATGCTGCTGGGGACATGGCGAGGGCCTTTGCCTCCGCGGAAATAGGAGCCTACTCGCGCGGCAGGTTGCGGCGCCCGCGGCGACAGGAGGTCGGGGACGGGTATGCTGCAAAACTATTCCACAGGCGCATAACATCGAACCCAAATTGCATTAGCCAGCATCGGGCCGAGCGTGGCATCGTTAGGTCATCGAGATGGTTGAGCGCTGGCTTCAGCGCGTTTTTCGTTGGAGCAAGGCGTGTCGGCCTACGATGACGTTCTTTACCCCGCGCTTGAGCCTTACCGCGCTTTTCGGCTTGCGGTGGGGGGCGCGCATGAACTCCATGTCGAGACCAGCGGCAATCGCGACGGCATTCCGGTCGTTTTCCTGCATGGCGGTCCGGGCGGCGGTACCAAGCCGGCCCAGCGCCGCACCTTTGACCCGGCTGTCTTCAATATCGTGACCTTTGACCAGCGCGGCGCCGGGAAATCGACCCCGCATGCGGAGCTTGATGGCAACACGACGCAGGACCTGATCGCCGATCTGGAGCGCATCCGCAGCCATCTTGGCATCGAGCGCTGGCTCGTCACCGGCGGGTCCTGGGGCAGCTGTCTTGGGCTCGCCTACGGTCAGAGCCATCCCGAGCGCTGTCTTGGGTTCCGTCTGCACGGCATCTTCATGGCCCAGCGCTCGGAGATCGACTGGTGGTTCCAGGGTTCGCGCATGATCTTCCCGGATCATTGGGAGGCTTTTGCCGAATTCGTACCGGAGGCGGAGCGCCATGATCTGCTCTTGGCCTATTACAAGCGCCTGACCAGCGACGACGCCGGGTTGCGCGCT
Source organism: Allobosea sp. 2KB_26 (assembly GCF_052115715.1). Taxonomy (NCBI): domain Bacteria; kingdom Pseudomonadati; phylum Pseudomonadota; class Alphaproteobacteria; order Hyphomicrobiales; family Alloboseaceae; genus Allobosea; species Allobosea sp. 2KB_26. The sequence continues at coordinate 921,442 of NZ_JBFRHE010000001.1, read as the reverse complement.
GCCGCTGCCGTCAGCCTCAGGACCTTTTCGGCGCAGACCCAGACGTTCCTGCCCGATCCGGACCATGTCGCGACGCTGACCGACACCGACGCCGCGCTCGCGATCTCCCGGATCTTCACGCATTACTGCATGAACGGGGCCTTCCTTCCCCCCGGCCAATTGCTGAGCGACATCGGTCGCATCCGCCATCTGCCGGCCGAGATCGTGCAGGGGCGCTACGATACGGTGACGCCGATGAGCACGGCCTGGCAGCTGAAAAAGGCCTGGCCGGAAGCCCGGTTCACGATCGTGACCCAGGCGAACCATGCAGCGACGCCGAATGCGCCGGCGTTGTCGCAAGCCCTGCGCGAGGCAACGGACCGGTTGCGCGATGTGATGCTGGCCAAGGCGGCCTGAGGGAGAGCCCATGTACGAGGCCGCAAACCAGATTCGCATCGGCATCGAGCCCTATCTCGAGGTCCGGAGCGCAAAGAGCCCCGCCATCGCTCCCGATGGCGAATTGCTGGCTTATCTCAGCGACGAGAGCGGCACGCACCAGATCTGGCTGAGGCCGCTCGCGGGCGGAGCGCCCTGGCGCCTGACCGATATGCAGGAGCCGATCGGCGCGATCTCCTTCAACCCCAAGGGCCGCGACCTGCTCTTCACCATGGATTGCGGTGGCGATGAGCGGCATCAGCTCTGGTTGGTGCCGGGCGCCTCTGGTGTGCCTGAGCCGCTTACCGACGACCCGACGGTCGTGCACGCCTGGGGCGCCTGGGCGCCGGACGGACAACGCATCGCATTCACCTCCAATGCCCGCGATTGCGAGCATATGGACGTCTACGTCATGGATCTCGCCACGCGCACCGCAAAGCGCGTCCATCAAGGCTCCGGCTATCGTGAGGCGGTCGCCTTCTTCCCCGATGGCAAGTCGCTGCTGGTCGCCAATGCCACGCGTTCGATGAGCGATCAGGACCTGCATCGCCTCGATCTCGAGACCGGCGCCCTTACGCCATTGCTGCCGCATGAGGGCCGCGCGCGCTATGTCGTCAGCCGCATGAAGAAGGATGGCAGCGGCTTCTTCTTCGTGTCCGACCAGGGGCGCGAGCATCTCGGCGTCGCCTTCTGTGCGCTGGCCGAGGGGCGCGTCACCTGGATCGTCGAGCGGAAGAAGCAGGATATCGAGGCGATCGCGCTGGCGCCCGACCAGGCACGCCTCGCCTATGTCGCGAACGAAGAAGGCTGGAACCGCGTCTTCATTCGTGATCTCGCGACGGGCGAGGAGTTTGAGGTCTCCGGCCTGCCGCGCGGGACCGTCGGCTCGGTGGCCTGGGTTCCGGATGGCAGTGGTCTCGTGTTCCCGCTCGACGGCGCAACCTCGTCTCCGGATATCTGGCGTTTCGATGTTGCCACCCGCACGGCAAGGCGGTTGACGGATGCATCCAAGGCAGGTCTCGATCCAAGCAGCTTCGTCGAGCCGAGCGTCGAGCGCGTCGCGAGCTTCGACGGTCTCGAAATACCCTTCTTCGTCTACCGGCCGCGGAGCAAGGCTCCGGCGGGCGGCTATCCGGTCGTGGTCGTGGTGCATGGCGGACCGGAAGCGCAGTGGACGCCGATTTTCCGGGCCGACCTGCAGTTCTTCCTGAGCCAGGGCATCATGGTCGTCGCCCCCAATGTGCGTGGCTCGACCGGCTATGGCCGCTCCTACCAGCATCTCGACGACAAGCATCTGCGCATGGACAGTGTCGCGGATCTCAAGGCGGTGCGGTTGTGGCTGCGCGAACAGCCGGAGGTCGATGACGAGCGCGTCGCGGTCTATGGGCGCTCCTATGGCGGCTTCATGGTGCTCGCCGCGCTGACCGAACAGCCCGAATTGTGGAAGGTCGGCGTCGAGTTCTACGGCATCGCCAATTTCCTGACGATGCTGGAAACCACGGGACCGTGGCGCAGGTACCTGCGCGCGGTCGAATATGGCGATCTCGTTGCCGATCGAGACGACCTGATCCGCTTCTCGCCGATCCACAAGGCAGGCCGTATCCGCGCGCCGCTGTTCATCGCGCAGGGGCTCGACGATCCGCGTGTGCCTCCTGGCGAGAGCGAGATGATCTATTCGGTGCTGCGCGGCCGCGGCCATCCGGTCGAATATGTCCGCATCCCGCATGAGGGCCATGGCTTCGCCCGGATCGAGAACCGGCGCACGGTCTTCGGGGCCGTCGCGCGCTTTTTGCGCAAGCATCTGTGACAGCATCTGGAATACGAGAGGACGCCATGCGTAATTCAGAGACGATCTGGCAATTGGTCGATGCCAAGCGGCAACCCTTCGAGGCGCTGAGCGACCGGGTCTGGGGCATGCCCGAGATCGCCTATACCGAGTACCGCTCGGTCGCCGAGCATACGGCGATGCTGAAGGAACAGGGCTTCCGCGTGACGGAGAATGTCGCCGGCATTCCGACTGCGGTGATGGGCGAAGCGGGCGAGGGCGGCCCTGTGATCGCCTTCCTCGGCGAATATGATGCGCTGCCCGGCCTGAGCCAGGAGGCGAATATCGCCGAGCCACGCCCGATCGAGGGGGGCGGACATGGCCATGGCTGCGGCCACAACATGCTCGGCTCGGCCGCGCTGCTGGCCGCAACCGCGCTCAAGGACTGGCTTGCCGAGACGGGGCGCCCCGGGCGGGTGCGCTATTTCGGCTGCCCGGCGGAAGAGGGCGGTGCAGCCAAAGCCTTCATGGTGCGTGCCGGCGCCTTCGACGATGTCGATGTCGCCATCACCTGGCACCCCGCGTCGATGACGCGGGTCGACGAGGCGCTGTCGCTCGCCAATACGCGGATGGACTTCCACTTCACCGGCCGCGCCTCGCACGCGGCGGCGGCGCCGCATCTCGGACGCAGCGCACTCGATGCCGTCGAGCTGATGAATGTCGGTGTCAACTACATGCGCGAGCATATGCCGTCGGATGCCCGCATCCACTATGCCATGCTCGATTCCGGCGGTATCGCGCCCAACGTCGTGCAGGCTTCGGCGAAGGTGCGCTATGCGATCCGCGCCCGCGACCTTGCAGGCATGCTGGAGCTCAATGAACGGGTCAAGAAAGTCGCCGAGGGGGCGGCGCTGATGACCGAGACCAAGGTCTCGATCTCGATCATGAGCGCGGTTTCCAACATGCTCGGCAATACGCCGCTCGAAGAGGCGATGTTCCAGAACATCCAGCGCCTCGGGCCCGTGCCGTTCGACGACGCCGACCGCGCCTACGCCGCTCAGATCCAGGCGACGCTGAGCGAGGCCGATATCCTGAACGACTATCGCCGCACTGGCGTCGCGCCGCGCGAGAACACTCCGCTTTGCGATTTCGTGATCCCCAGGGATGCCAGAGGCGTGCCGATGGTCGGATCGACCGACGTCGCGGATGTCAGCTGGAAGGTGCCGACCATCCAGGCGCGCGTCGCAACGCATGCCATCGGCACGCCCGGCCATTCCTGGCAGATCACGGCGCAAGGCAAGGCCCCGGCCGCACATAAGGGCATGGTTCATGCCGCCAAGATCATGGCCGGCACTGCCGTCGACGTGATGAGCGACGAGACGCTGCTGGCGCGGGCCAAGAAGGATCACCAGGAGCGGACGACCAGGACGCCCTATATCTGCCCGATCCCGGCCGAAGTGAAGCCGCCGATCCAGCCGCGGCCCGAAGCCGCCTGACCATTTCAGCCGGGCCTGCGCGAGAGACACAGCGCAGGCCTGGCGACCACACCAAGTCTTGACCAAAAGCAATCACGAGAGCGGGAACTGACCATGGCCAAGCAAGACCAGTCGACCGAGACGCGTGCTCCGCGCGCTGCGCGGTATCTTCTTTCCAGCGTCGCCGCTGTGGCTGCTGTTTGCGCTGCCGCGACTACGGCCGGTGCCGCCACGCCGAAGAACGCCCTGGTGATGGCGTGGAATATCGACGCGATCAGCACTTTCGATCCGGCCCAGGTCGGCGAGGTCGTGACCAACGAGATCCTGCAGAACACCTGCGACACGCTGGTCGATTTCGACCCGGCCGACGAGCGCAAGGTCGTCCCGCTCTTCGCCGAGCGGTGGGACGTCTCGCCGGATCGCAAGGAGATTACCTTCCACCTGCGCAAGGGCGCCAAGTTCCCGTCCGGAAACCCGGTGACCGCAGAGGATGTCCTCTGGTCGCTGCGCCGCGTGGTGAAGCTCAATTTCGGCAATGCCGCGACCCTGACCGAATACGGCTTCACCAAGGACACGGTCGATGAGCGCATCGTGGCGCCTGATGCCAATACGGTCGTGTTCAAGCTCGACAAGGCTTATCCGACGACGCTGATCCTGCAGGCGATCGCCGCGAACCGCGTCGCGGCCGTGATGGACATGAAGGCCATCATGGCCAATGAGCAGAATGGCGATCTCGGCAATAAATATCTCGGCACTCGCACGGCTTGCGTCGGTCCCTACAAGCTGACGCGCTGGAACGCGGGCGAATCCATCGTGCTCGAGGCGAATGAGGGCTATTGGGGCAAGGCGCCGGCGCTGAAGCGCGTGCTGATCCGGCATGTCGCGGAAGCCGGCACCCAGCGCCTGCTGCTGGGGCAGGGCGATGTCGACGTCGCGCGTGACCTGACGCCCGAGGACGTCAAGGACCTCGAAGCCTCCAAGGATGTCTCGATCCTCAAGGTTCTGCGGCCGCAGCTGTTCTTCTGGAACTTCAACGTTGCGGACGGCCCCTTCTCCAAGGAGAAGGTGCGCCTCGCGATGCGCTACCTGATCGACTATGACGGTCTCGGCAAGACGATCATGACCTATCTCGGCGTGCCGCGCGCGAGCTTCGCGCAGCTTGGAGCGGTCGGCGCGCTGGACGAGAAGGAGGGCCAGCCCTTCAAGCTCGACCTCGACAAGGCCAAGCAGCTCCTGACCGAGGCGGGCTATCCGAACGGTTTCGAAGCCAGCCTGATCTTCGGCACCTTGCCGCATTCGGCGCCGATCGCCCAAAGCGTGCAGCAGAACGCCTCCAAGATCGGCGTGAAGCTGTCGCTCGAGCGGATGGCCAATGCCCAGCTGTTCAGCAAGGTCCGCGGCCGCGAATTCCAGTCGGCGATGCTGGCCTGGCAGACCGGCGTGCCGGATGCGCATGGGAATGCCTCGCGCCTCGTCTTCAATCCCGACAACCGGGCAGAGGCGAAGCAGACGCAGTATCCGAGCTGGCGCTCATCGTACCAGGACCTGGCGCTCAACGCCAAGATCGACGAAGCCCTGCTGGAAGCCGATACGGCCAAGCGCGACGCGCTCTACGCCGAGATCCAGAAGGACGTCATGGCCAAGGGGCCGATGGCCTTCATGTTCCAGATGTACAACATCGCGGGTGTCCGCAAGGACCTGAAGGACTGGAGCTGGACCGGCTTCAAGACCTACTACGCCCGAACCAGCAAGTAAGGCCGGCCGGTGTCCGAAGTCGCCGAGGTCGGCTCCCGTCGGTTTGCGAGTCCAGGGCGGAAGGGTCTTCCGTCCTGGGTCTGGGCAACCGGAAGGACCATCATTTCCGTTGCCGTGACCCTGTTCGGGCTCGCGGCGCTCACCTTCTTCATCGGCCGCCTGCTGCCGCTCGATCCCGTTGCCGCCGTGCTCGGCGACAACGCGACCCAGGAAGCCTATGACGCGATGTACCGGCAGCTCGGTCTCGACCAGCCGCTCTGGGTGCAGTTCGCGCGCTATGTCTGGGGCATCCTGCATCTCGATTTCGGGACGGCGCTGAACACCGGGAAACCGGTGATGGAGGACATCGCCCGCGTCTTCCCGGCGACGATCGAGCTTGCCAGCGTGGCGATCATCATCGGCACCGGCCTCGGAATTCCGATGGGCGTGCTCGCTGCCATGTACCGCGACACGTGGATCGACCAGGCGTCGCGCATTATCGGGTTGATCGGCTATTCCGCTCCCAATTTCTGGCTCGGGCTGATGGGGCTCGTCCTGTTCTACGCCACCCTCGGCTGGGTGGCGGGGCCGGGGCGCATCGACTTCACCTATGAGTTCGACCTCGAGCCGGTGACGGGCTTCCTGCTGATCGACAGCGCCATGGCGGGCAACTGGGAGATGTTCGGCAACGCCTTCTCGCACATCATCCTGCCGGCCTCGATCCTGGCCTTCGGTGCGTTTGCCTATATCAGCCGGATGACGCGCAGCTTCATGATCGAGCAGCTCAGCCAGGAGTACGTGGTGACGGCGCGGGTCAAGGGCCTGTCCTGGTCGCGCACCGTCTGGGGCCATGCCTTCCGCAACATTGCCGTGCAGGTCGTGACCGTCGTGGCGCTCTCCTACGCCTTCCTGCTGGAAGGCGCGGTGCTCACGGAGACGGTCTTCGCCTGGCCCGGGTTCGGTCGCTACCTGACCAATGCCCTGCTGGTTGGCGACATGAATGCCGTGGTCGGCTGCACGCTGCTCGTCGGCGTCATCTTCGTCACGCTCAATCTGCTCTGCGACCTGCTCTACCGGGTCTTCGACCCGCGCACCCGGTGAAGGCACGCCATGTCCGCTCCCCCTCTTGAAACGTCCGGCACAGGCCTCAAGGCCTGGCTTACGGCCCCCGTTCCGGCCTCGCCATTCCAGGCGCGGATGCAGCAGCTGTCCCTGAAATGGTGGCGGCTCAAGGCCAACCCGTCGGCGCTGTTTGGGCTGGCCGTCATCGTACTCATCGTACTGGCGGCATTGTTTGCGCCACTGATCGCGACGCATGACATCTATGCCCAGGATCTCGGCAAGCGGCTGATGCGGCCGTCCGCGGCGCATTGGCTCGGCACGGACGAGCTTGGTCGCGACATCTTCAGCCGGCTTATCTTCGGTGCACGCATCACGCTCTACATCGCCTTGCTGACGGCGATCATCGTCGCGCCGCTCGGCCTCATCATCGGCACCACCTCCGGCTATCTCGGTGGTTGGGTCGATATCGTGCTGATGCGCGTGGTCGATGTCTTCCTGGCCTTCCCGAGCCTGGTGCTGGCGCTCGCCTTCGTCGCCGCGCTCGGCCCGGGCATCGAGAACGCCATCATCGCGATTGCGCTCGCCGCCTGGCCACCGATCGCCCGGCTTGCCCGGGCGGAAACCCTGTCGATCCGCAAGTCGGACTATATTGCTGCCGTGCGGCTGCAGGGAGCCTCGCCGTTGCGCATCATCCTTGGCCATGTCGTGCCGATGTGCATCCCCTCCGTCGTGGTGCGCCTCACGCTCAACATGGCGGCGATCATCCTCACCGCGGCAGGGCTCGGTTTCCTCGGCCTCGGCGCGCAGCCGCCAAGCCCGGAATGGGGCGCCATGCTGGCTTCCGGCCGGGAGTTCATTTTGACCAATGGCTGGATCGCGGCCATTCCCGGTACCGCCATCCTGATCACCAGCCTCGCCTTCAACCTCTTCGGTGATGGCCTGCGCGATATCCTGGATCCGCGTCATGGCTGAGCCGCTGCTCGAGGTCGAGGACCTCTTCGTGTCCTTCAGGGGCGCTCATCGCACCACCCAGGCGGTCCGTGGCATCTCGTTCAATGTCGGCCGGGAGAAGGTCGGTATCGTCGGCGAGTCCGGCTCGGGCAAGTCGCTCACCGGGCGCACGGTGCTGAAGCTGACGCCGAAGGCCGCACATATCGACGCCAGGCGGCTCTCCTTCGACGGCATCGACCTGCTCGCTGCCAGCGAGCGGCAGATGCGGAGCATTCGTGGCAACCGCATCTCGATGATCCTGCAGGACCCGAAATTCTCGCTCAATCCGCTGATGCGGGTCGGCCAGCAGATCACCGAAGCCTACCGCCTGCATCACAAGGTCGGCCGGCGCGAGGCCGAGGCGCGGGCGTTGGCCATGCTCGAGGCGGTGAAGATCCGCGATCCCGACCGCGTCTACCAACTCTTCCCGCATGAGGTCTCGGGCGGCATGGGGCAGCGCATCATGATTGCCATGATGCTCATCCCCGAGCCGGACCTGATCATCGCGGACGAGCCGACCTCGGCGCTCGACGTGACGGTGCGAAGGCAGGTCCTGACCATTCTCGACGAGCTCGTGACGCGGCGTGGCGCCGGGCTGATGTTCATCAGCCATGACCTCAACCTCGTCGCCGATTTCTGCGACCGCGTGCTGGTCATGTATGCCGGCCGGATCATGGAGGACATCGCCGCGCGCGACCTGCGCAATGCGCGCCACCCCTATACGCGCGCGCTGCTCGACAGCCTGCCGCGGCTCGACCGTGCCACCGACATGCTCCAGGTCCCGAGCCGTGACCCGGCCTGGCTCGACGGCCCGACGATCCGCACCGGAGTGGCGACATGAGTGCTCCGACCAAGAACGCTCGAGGGGCCGCGCAGGAAACCGCTCTCGCCGTCAGCCATCTCAACATCACGTTCGGTAGCGGCGCAGCCGCGATGACCGCAGTCGACGACGTCTCCTTCACGCTCGGGCACGGTGAAGCCTTCGGGCTCATCGGCGAGTCGGGCTGCGGCAAGTCGACGATCCTGCGCGCGCTCGTCGGGCTCAACCGCGATTACGAGGGCACGATCAGGTTCCGCGACACGGTGGTGCCGCGCCAGCGCGACAAGAGTTTCTTTCGTCGGGTGCAGATGGTCTTCCAGGACCCCTATGCCTCGCTTCATCCGCGCAAGATGGTGCAATACGTCCTGGCCGAGCCTCTCCGGATTCACGGGTTCGACCGGCATCAGGAGCGCATCGACGAAATCCTGTCCGCCGTCGGGCTCGGGCCGTCGTTCCGCTATCGCTTCCCACATGAGCTTTCGGGCGGCCAGCGCCAGCGCGTCGCCATCGCACGCGCGCTCATCATCGAGCCGGAACTGCTGCTCCTCGACGAGCCGACTTCGGCGCTCGACGTCTCGGTTCAGGCCGAAATCCTCAACCTGCTGAAGCAGCTCCGGCGTGCCCGCGACCTGACTTATCTGATGGTCAGCCACGATCTGGCGGTGGTGACGCATCTGTGCGAGCGCGTCGGCATGATGAGCGAAGGGCGTATCATCGAGGAGATGAGCGCCGAGGATGTCCGCGCGGGCCGTGCCGCCGAGCCTTACACACGGGAATTCCTGGAGGCGAGCACGGGTTACCGGCCAGCCTCGTGACGGCAATCCTCAGGGGGAAGGCGATTTTTCCATGCGTAAGGACGTTTCGGGCGAGGGCCAGGCTGCGGATGCGGCCTGGCCGCATGAGGACTGGAGTCCGGTAAGCCCCGCTGATGCGGGCTGGTCCGCAGATGGCCTCGACCGGGTTTGGAGCTATGCCGACACGATCCCGACTGCGACGCTGATGATCGTGCAAGGTGGCCGGGTTGTCGCCAGCCGCGGCGATCTTAGCCATCGTTACCAGTGCCATTCGATCCGCAAGAGCTTCCTCAGCGCTCTCATCGGTATCCATGAGGACGAAGGCACCATCGACCTGTCGCGCAGCCTGGCGCAGCTCGGAATCGACGACAAGGACGGCCTGAGTGAACGCGAGAAGGCGGCCACGATCTACGACCTGCTAACGGCGCGCTCGGGCATCTTTCACCCGGCCGGGTATGAATCGGCCTGGATGAAGTCGATCAAGGAGCCGCGCCATTCGCACGCGCCGGGCACCTTCTGGTCCTATAACAACTGGGACTTCAACGCTCTCGGCACGATCTTCGGCTCGCTCACCGGTGCCGGCATCCATGATGACTTCCAGGGGCGCATCGCGCGGCCGCTCGGCATGCAGGATTTCCGCTTCGACGAGGAACGTCGCGACGGCTGGATCGAGCCCGACGACTGCTCGGTGCATCCGGCCTATCCGTTCCGGATGTCGACGCGCGATCTCGCCCGCTTCGGCCTGATGTTCCTGCGGCAGGGCCGCTGGCGAAGCCGGCAGGTGGTGCCGGCCAACTGGGTGGCGACCAGTGTCCTGCCGCTCTCGGATGCAGGCCCGCGTGGTGGCTACGGGTATATGTGGTGGGTGTCGCGCTCCGGTGCTGGTTTTCCGGGCGTCGTGCTGCCGGATGGCAGCTACAGCGCCCAGGGCGTCGGCGGGCAGTACTGCCTCGTCATTCCCTCGCTCGACCTGGTGATCGTGCACCGCGTCAACACCGACAAGAAGGGCGAGGAGGTCAACCGCTTCGCCTTCGGGCGCCTGCTGCGCCTCATCCTCGACGCTCGAGCGGGCTGACGGACGCTGGCCCTTCTCGGCGTCCTCATCGAAGATCTGGAGAGCCTATGTCGAGTGCCATCGAACGCATCGCGGCCTGGAGCCGGTCCGCACCCGCGTTCGCTCCCTTGGCGCGGACGCGTGCACGTCATGCGATCGCCGATACGATCGGCTGCATGATTGCCGGTGCCGACGACCAGGCGACGCAGTCGGTGCGTGCGGCTTTCGCCGGCAGCATCGGGCCGTCCGGTGCAGCCGCCGTTATAGGCGGCGGCAGGGCACCGGAAGCCGTCGCCGCCCTGGTGAATGGCACGGCAGCGCATGCCCTCGATTACGACGACAATTTCCGGCCGGGCATTACCCATGCTTCGGCTGTGCTCGTGCCGGCCCTGCTTGCGGTTGCGCATGGGCGAGCCACGAACGGGCGCAGCTTCGTGGACGCCTATCTCGTCGGGCTCGAGGCGCAGGCTTTCGTCGGGCGAGGCATCAATCCGGCGCATTACACGCTCGGCTGGCACGCGACCTCGACGGTGGGTGCGATCGGAACCGCAGCAGGCACGGCCTGGCTGAGGGGACTCGATGCGGCAGGTATCGCGCGCGCCATGAGCGTTGCGGCAAGCATGGCGGCCGGGCCCAAGGGGCAGTTCGGGACCCCGGCAAAGCCGCTGCATGCGGGGCTTGCTGCCCGCAATGCCGTTGATGCGGCTGCGCTTGCGGCGGCCGGCATGACCGGCCGTCTCGACATCCTGGAATGCCCGATGGGGGTGGCCGAACTGTTCGGTGATGCGAGCACGGCGGGATGGGCCGGGATGGCCATTGCCGAGCCGCATGTCATTGAGAGCGAGGGTCTCATTCCCAAGCGCCATCCCTGCTGCGGCTCCACGCATTACACGGTGGACGCGATCCTCGGGCTGAAGGCCGAACATGGCTTTACGAGCGAAGACGTGGTTGCGGTGGAGACGCTGGTCGGAATCGCGAATGCACGCAACCTTGCCTATCCCGACCCGGAAGACGAGATGCAGGCCCGTTTCTCGATGCATTACTGCGTTGCGCTCGCGCTGCTGCAGGACCGATTGTCGCTGGCCGACTTCACGCCTGAGGCGGTTCATCGCCAGGCCGTGCGCGAACTCCTGCCCCGCACCGTCATGAGGGCCTATGACAAGAGCCAGGAGGCCGCTGCCGGGCGCCTGCCGCATCGGGTGAGCGTGCGGCTTGCGGACGGGCGAATGCTGACCGCCGAGCGCTCCGAGGCGAAGGGCTCGATTGCGGACCCCTTCGACGATATCGATCGCGAGTCGAAATTCCTCGATTGCTGCGCGGCCACGATGAACGAAGCCGAGATCGCGACGCTCTATGACCAGCTTGCCGGCATCGACGCTGCGGCCAATCTCAACTTCCTGTCCCCCGCATTGGTCGCGACGGGCCGCGCATAGGAGAGCCTGCCGGGCATGGGGCGCGCAGGTGCGTCCGGCTGGCCCAGGGACATGTTCTCGTCGACGGCCGCCCAGAACAGCTCGGCACCGGGCCGGCTTGGCGCTGCGGCACGGTAGAGGCGGATTTCGGCGGTCAGTTCCCAGGAGGGATCGGCCGCCGACACGAGTACGCCACTGCGCAGCTCCTCGGCAATCAGGCTTTCCGGGATCCAGGCCATGCCGCGCCCAGCCAAAACCATCGCCTTGAGGCCGACCGACATCGGGTTCTCATAGACTGTGACATGCGGGGCGGGCCGGTCGGCGAAGAGCTTGGCCAGACGACGGGCAAAAAATGAGCAACTGCCGTAGCTGAGCATCCGAACGGGCTCTCCGGTGGGGCGGAGAGCATGCACCGGCCTGCCATCGGCGCCGGCGATCGAGACCGGGATCGCGCGCTCGGAGCCAAGGCGGCGATAGATGAAACGAGCGGGATCGAGCAGCAGCGGCACGGTCTCATGCGCATAGGTCAGCAGGAAATCGCACTCGCCCTGGTTCAGGACCGCGACATTACCGTCATAGGACGAATATTGGTCGCAGAACCGGGTCTTGACCGAACCAAGCCGCTCCTCGATGCGCCTGATGAAGCCGGGGAAATAGGTCAGCGACAGGGTGTTGAGCGTGGCGAAGACCAGCACCTCCGCCGTATCGTCATGCTGCTGACGCGCCTCCTGTCGCGACGTCTGGACCAGCTTCAGGATCTCACGCGCCCGTGGCAGGAAGATCTTGCCCTCGTCCGTGATGCCGATCGGGTAGCTGCTGCGGTCGAACAAGGAGAGGCCGAGCCAGCTCTCGAGCTGCCGGATCCGGCGGCTCAAGGCAGATTGCGTGACATTGCGCTCCCGGGCCGAGCGCGAGAAACTCAAGGTTGTCGAGAGGCTCACAAAGTCCTCCAGCCACTTCAGCTCCATCGCGACGCATCTCCCTGTCCGGCGGATGGCAACCTGCCATGCCGGGCGCGACAAGCAAACAGCTTGCCGCGAACGAGAGCGGGGGCGATGCGTGGAGGTGCAGTGACCGGATGCGGCCGGCCGTGGCCGCACCGGCGTCTCCGCTAGCGACGGAAACCACCATGGAATCCGCCGCCACCGCCGTGGAATCCCCCGCCACCGCCGGGGAATCCCCCGCCGCCGCGGAAACCTCCTCCACCATGGAAGCCACCGCCCCCGGTGAAGCCGCCGCCACGGAAGCCGCCAGCCCCCGCGAACTCACCGCCACCTCGGAAGTTCTCCATCCTCTCGCCATGGAACCGGCCGATCTGCTCCCGGTCGAGATTGCGGATCTCTCCGCCACCTGCATTGGCCCAGCGACCGTTTTGATGCTGCTCCCAGCCATTGCTGCCGCGGCGGAAGACCTCGCCGTTGCGACCAGCATAGTGGTCATTCGCGCGTGGGTGGGTGCGGGCAATGTCGCCAGCGTTCTGACTGATGTTCCCGGCGTTCTGGCGTAGATTGCCGGCTCGCTCGCCCAGTTCACCCCGTGCATTCAGATTCGCGCGCGCATTGCCGAAATTGGCCCGCTGGCCGGGCGTGAGCGCGCCCCGGTTGGCGATGCGGGTGTCGATGCGGCTATGCACCGAGTTGTTCGTCCAGCGGTTGTAGATGTTGGCGTGGTTGAAGTTGAACTGGTTGAACGCATTGAAATTGTTGATCACTACATTGTTGTGGCCCCAACCCCAGCCGCCGCCCCAGCCCCAGGCGCCACCAGCCCAGGCCGCTCCGGCAACGGCCCCCAGAGTGAACCCGGAAACCGCGCCCCAGGCGAAGGCCGTGCCGTATCCATAGGTCAGAGGCGCCGGATACCACGCCGATCCGATCCAGGCTGGATAGACATAGCCGGTGCCGTAGACGACGACGCCGCCGGGCGCGGCGACCGTGCCGTAATAGCCCGGGGTATAGCCGACATAGACGGTCTCGGGAGTGGAATTGTAGACCCTGACATAGGTCACGAAATGCAGGGGCGAGCTCGGCGGGATCGCGTAGATCGCTGCCGGGACTTCGGCCGCGACAGCCCAGGGGCCGGCCGCGCTGCTCGCGACGAACCAGACGCCGTTCTGGACTGCATAATAGGAGCTGCCGGCCTTGATCACCGGTACGGCGGCGTTGGCGACATACTCGAGGCCGGTGCCTTCGATCGGTTTCAACTCGGGCTTGCCGTCATAGTGGACACTCGCCTTCGCCTTCTTGCGGTCGACCGTCGCGGTCTGCGGGATCTGATTGTCGATCAGCGAGTCCTGCGCCTGTACCGTGCCGCTCACTGAGGCCAACACCGCGCCCTTCGGGTGGCTGTCGGGGATTTTGGCGAAGTCCGCTGGGAGCTTGTCGCCCGCAACGAAGCTCCAGGGGCCGTTGGGGAGCGATTTGGAGCTGAACCAGCGCCCTGAAATCAGGACATAGTTCTCCTGGCTGGCGACGTCGATGACGACATGGCTGCTGGTGTTCTTGATATAGAGCAGCTGCGTATCCGGAATCGGCAGATATTCCGGCTGACCTTCCGTCTGGATCAGCTCCGCTGGCCCGAGACTGACATGCAGTGCTGGGACCGCGCCTCCTGCAACTGCAGCCTCGATATCCGCCGGCGGCGTGTCCATCAGATTGACCTGGGTCCCGGCTGCCTTCAAAGCGCCGGCCAGACTGGCCGGAGGCTGTGGCGCCACGGCCCAGGGACCTTCGGGCGCCTTGGCATTCCACCACGTCTTCAGGGCGCGCAGGTAGTAGGCGCCGGCAGCCTCGTCGAACAGGATCAGGGCGGGTGTGTTGATCACGCGCAGCAGCTTGCTGCCGGCAACCTGGCGCAGCTGGGGCTTGCCGTCGATCAGGACGAGCAGGGCCGGTGTCTCGCTGTAGAAGATCTTGGGGGGCTCGTTGCGCACAGCCTGTGTCTGGCTGGTTTCGGCCTCGGAGACGGCAAGGCTGGCCTGCAGGCGCGAGAGCGAGATCGTCCGCAGGCCGTTGGGGACGTGCCCGCGCAAGGTCGTCAGATAGGCGTTGGAATTAGCGGCGTCCGAGGGAAAGCTCGCCCTGGTGAGCTCGATGCCATCCAGCGCGACGAGATCGCTTTCCTTGTCGACCGAGGTTCTCGCCTTCATCCAGATCACTCCCAGCGTCGGTGCCTGGCTGCCCGGACGCTGGATCGACACGGCCGAACGCGCTTCGAGGATGTCACCCCGCCAGCTCTCGATCTGCGGTTGATAGATGGTGATGTCCTCTGTGGCATCCGAGACGGTACGCGGCCAGGACTGGGTCGAGCCTGCCTGTGGCGCGTTTGTCGAGGCGGCTGCGGCCCGCGGGGTTTGGGCAAGAGCGATGGTGGGCGGCGGGAGAAGGAGCGTGACCGTCGCAATGATTGCGACCGTATTCTGGAGCCGGGCCTTGAGGGGATGCTGCATGTCAGTCTCCGCTTTGAAATCGCATGGAAATTTTCACACAGGAGCGACTGCTCCGAACGATCGGGACGAATTCTCGTGCGGTGTGATGGTGCTCTGTCGTCGCAGGTCAGTCCCGGAGAGAAACGGGGCACTGGCACCATTGGGATGGAAGCGTGCGGTCACGAAGCCTCCTGCATTGCAAGGTGCCGCGATGACTCCGGCGGATTGAGCGGAGGGAGAGGTGGCGAGGGCTGGAGGTGGCCACTCCTCGGGGGCGTATGAAGGCGTGCGATCAGTTCGGCCAACTCCGCTCCGTTCTGTTTCGACCAACTGCTGCCCGTTCCAAACAGGGAGCGCTCGAGCTGGCCGATCAGCGAGTGTAAGCGGCTGTCCCGTCTCGCGGCGTCGTCGCCGTTCGAGGCCAGTCGCTCCAGCCACGTGACGAGCGCGCGATAGGTCGCCGGGGCATCGCCGGTGCGGGCAATCCGGCGCAGGGTTTTCCGGGCAAAGGCTTCAGAGGCGAGATGCCGCTGCCTGCGTCTGCGCCATAGGGCGTTCAGGCGGGGCCAGAACATGACGCACAGGAGCAGGCCCAGCGCTGCGCCGAGCATGGGTATGACGAGCTTGGGCCAATCCGCCACCGCGTCACGCCAGCCTGGCTGCGGTGGAGCGGCGGTTGCCGCTGAGACTTTCACCGTGATCCCGGCCAGCGTCTCCGTGCGGGCTTGCCTGTCGTCGGTATCCCACCAGGGCTGCGAAAGTGCTGGCAGGACGTAGCTGCCCGGTTTCTCGAAGACATAGGTGACCTTGTCGGTTCGAAAGCCCTGGACCGAGCCGCGGTCGACCTTGTCGTCGATGACGGGCGGATCGGCATAGACACGAACGCCTTCGGGCGCGGTGAAGCGAAAATCCGCCATGCCAAGAGCCGGGACATTGCTGGCCTTGCGCTGGATTGTGCGGGTGATCGCACTCCCGACCCTGAACGGCGATGCTGGATCGGGAGACCAGGTCTCGCTGACGCGGACGTCGGATGCGGCAAGGACAGGGCCTGAAGGGTCGATACCCGGGGGAACGGTGACGGCGAAATGTATCGGCGATCCCGTGGCGGACCCCACAGGATCGCCTGCGCGGTCGAGAAGCGTTACATCGGCGGCCGGCACCGCGATGTCGCCGCCGCGTCTCGGGAAAATCACGAACTCGAACCTCTGGCCGACATAGTCCTGATCGCCGATGCGGTCCCTGATGGTGATTGCCTGTGTTTCGAAACGCAGGGTTTGAGCCCCTGGGCTCTCTGGAACCTTGACCAGCGGAGGCCGTGGCATCTCGCCAGGAAACAGAACCTCGACGTGAAGCTGCACCGGCTGGCCGATCACGATACCGTCCGAGGGCGCGATCGTTGACCGAACCAGCGGCGTGGTAGCGGGGGCTTGCGCCAGTGCCGGGGCCATAGCCATGGCGAGCGCAACGACGACAGCCGCCACCCGGCGCATCATGGCTGCGTCCCCGAGGCGGGCGATTGAAGCTGGTAGGAGAACTTCACGCGCAGGAAATCGGCGGGCCGGGTCTGGACCCGTTTGAGCCAGAGCGAGCGGACGGCCTCGTCCGACATCGCCTTGGCCGGGTCCTCGACCGTCGTGTCCTCGCCGCCCTTCTTCGTCTTGTCGAAGACGATTTCATCGGGCTTGGACTCGGTGTCGTCATTGACCCCGCCTTCCTCCTTCTTGCGCTCACCGCGGATGCGAGCGATCTCGCGGTTGGTGACGGCCTCCGGCCAGCCTGGCCGAAAGGTCAGCGCCCGGTCGTAGCGTTTTATGGCGTCATCGTACTGGCCGAGCATGATCAGGGCATTGCCCTGATCATAAGTGCTTTCGGCGCTGTCGACCGCGGCAAAGGCCTGCGCGGCACTCTTGAAATCTCCCGCCCGGAAGAGGGCAACGCCCCGCCAGAGCGAATTGCGAAAGGCATTGGCTGCGTCGGCAGGTCGGCCATTGTCGAGCAGGATGCGGCCGCGTTGGTCCGGTGTCAGGAACAGATTGGGCCAGCCGATCCGGTAGGCCACGAGTGCGAGCACGAGGACGGCGACAGTCGCGATGACCGCGTAGGGCGCACCCATTCTGACGATCCGCCGGGTCATGTCAGCACCCACCCACGGCGGAACCAGAGCAGTGCGAGCAGGGCAATGAGGGGGGTCAGCCAGTATCCGGCCTCCTGCCAATGCTGACCCTCTCCTGCGATATCGGCTGTGCGCCCGACACGATCGAGCCGGCGGGCAATGGCGGCAATGTCCGCCTGATCCGGCGTGGTGGCGATGACGGCGCCCCCAAGTGCGCGGGCTGCCTCTCCGATGCTGGCTGCATCCAGATTGGCCGGCAACAGAGACAGGATGGTGGTCGCGGCTGCTGCTGTCTCGCCTAGCCGGGCAAGCTGATCACTCGCGACGGTGTCGGCCATCACCAGGATCGAGCCGCCATGCTCGTTGCCGGCCAGAACCCGTTGCGCCATGGCGACGGCACTGGCAAGGTCGTCGCCCTCCTTCGGCATGATCTCGGGCGACAGCGCCTTGGCGAGATCCAGCACCACCGCGCTGTCCTGGGTCGGTGGCAGGACAAGGTGGCTCGAACCGGAATAGGCGATGAGGCCGGTGGCGGCCCCTTCGCGCAAGGTGAGCAGGTCGGAGAGCTTTTGGCGCGCCCGGTCCAGCCTGGTCGGGGCAAGATCTTCCGTCATCATCGAGGGAGTGACCTTGAGGACAATGACGACCGGCGGTTTCGCATCGGCGAAGGGAGAGGGCTCGCGTTGCCAGGCCGGACCGGCGACAGCGATGGTTCCGAGCGTCCATGCTATGAGCAGCACGGCATTGGGCGTGAGGCGCGACACAGGGGCGTTGTCGACCAGAAGATATTTCAGCAGCTCGGGATCGATGACCTGGCGCCACCGTCCAGCCGCATCCGCGATCCGGTGCTCAAGCAGCACCAGGACGAATGCTGGAATGAGAGCGAGCAACCAGAGTGGACGCTGGAAGTGGAACGCCGACAGGGCCTCGATCATGGCGCGCCCCTCGAGATCGCGGCATCGCTGGTCCGAGGCGAGGGGTGCAGGTATCTGCGCCGCAGCAGACGCACTGCCTGCAGCAGCAGCGACAGGCTGAGGCCCGCGGCCACGGGCACCCAATAGATATCCCGTTTCGGGCGGAAACTCACCGTTTCGATCTTGCGCGTTTCGATCTGGTCGAGCCGCTGGTAGATTTCGGCGAGCTGGGCCCGGTCGAGCGCGCGGAAGAAGCCGCCCCCTGTCGTACTGGCGACCTCCTTGAGCGCGCCCTCGTCAAGCTTGTCTTCGCCGGCGGCAGTAGGGTCGCCGACCGCGACGGTATGAATGACGATGCCCCTGTCCCTGGCGACACCTGCCGCATCCACAGGTTCTACCTTGCTGGCCGTGTCGTTGCCGTCAGTCAGGGCAATGATGGTCTTTGCCTTGACCGTACTGTGGTCGAAGAGCCCGATGCCGAGGCCGATCGCATCGCCGAAGGCGGTGCGAGGGCCGGCCATGCCGACGACGGTGTCGCGCAGCAGTGCCCGGCAGAGATCGAGATCGGTCGTAAAGGGCACGAGGACAAAGGGGGCATCGCCAAACACGACGACGCCGACCCGGTCTCCCTTGCGTCGCGACAGGAAGTCGTCGAGCACCTGCTTCACCGCCGTCAGCCGGTCGACAGTCCTGCCTGACGCATCGACGAAGTCCTTCGTGTCCATCGATCCGGACAGATCGACCAGAACCAGAAGGTCCCGCGTTGGGCGGTCCTGATGCAGGGGCGGCTCAATCCACTGCGGCCGTGCGAGCGCGGCGACGGCCAGGAGCCAGCAGAGGATCAGGACGAGCAAGGGAAGGGTACGGCGGGGTGCGATCACCCCCCCGATCTGCGGGCTCTGGCCGCTGAGTGCCGCAAGCCGATCGAAGAACGGAACGCGCAAGCCCGTCCGGTTGCTGGCATGGGCAGGTAGAAGGAGCCAGACCGCCAGGGGCAGCGGAGCGATCAGGGCCAGCCAGGGATAGGCGAAGGTCAGCATCGTCAGGCCTCCGCAGCGGGAGGTGTGCGGTGGGCGCGGACCCACAGCTCGGCATGCCCGACGAGGAGCCGCAGGTCGGACGGCTCCGGTTTTCTTCGGCCGTCGAAGGCTTCCGTGAGCAGCCGATATATGGTCGCCGGATCGAAGCCGGTGCTTGCCTCGTGCGCAACGAACTCGGCCCAGGCCTGGCCGGTGAGCGATGCTATTCGATCGCGGCCGTATTCCACCATGGCGACGCGTTTCATCACTGCCGAGATGCGCGCGACGGCGTCGGGATCGTTCTGCTCTATCCCAGCCGATACGGCTTCCAATTCGGCGATTGCTGCGCGGCGATAGGCGGCGGCGCGGTAGCGGTGGACCGCGCGCCAGGCCAGAACCGCGAGCATTGCAAGGCAGGCTGCCGCGACGATCCAAAGCCCGGGCGCCGGCGGCCAGAACGCAATGTCCGGCGGCTGCACCAGATCACGCAGATTGGCCAGGCTTCCGGGGTCGTCGCTCATCGCAGCCCCCGCCCTTGCGATGTTGCGGCACGGTGTTCGCTGCGCCTGCCGATCAGTTCGCGGAGTTGCGCGGGAACATCGAGGTTTGTCGAGATCGGCAGAATCGGGATCGCCCGGTGCCGGGAGAGATCCGCCAGCCGAGCGCGCCAGTCCGCGTGCTCGCGGGCATAGCGGCTGCGCAACGCCTGCGATGAAGTGTCGACTTCGATCTGCCCGAGTCCTGCGCTGAAAACGGCGGGACCGACATCCGGCAGGTCGTGCTCGAGCGGATCGTGAACATAGACCGCCAGAACATCATTGTGCGCGCAGAGGCGGGTGATCAGCCGCGCTGTTTCCTCATCTTCGCCGGCCGCATCGGAGATCAGGCAGACCAGCCAGTCATGCGTCGCCATGCGCACGGCATGGCGAAGGGCTTCATTGAGTTGGCCCGCCGCCGGTGTCGGTGCTGGCTGGCCCAAAACATGATTCTGCTTCACCACTTCCGAAAGCACGCGGACCACGCCGACATCACGCCCCTGCGGCTTGATGTCGACGACCTGCTGATCGCCGAAGACGACTGCGCCGATCCGGTCGCCGAGGGAGGTGACACGCCAGGCGCTGAGCGCGGCGACCTCCGCCGCCGCGACCGATTTCATCGCCCGCCGGCTCCCGAAGAACATGGTGCTGCGCTGGTCGACGATCAGCAGGACGGGCCGGTCACGCTCCTCCGAATAGACGCGGACATGGGGAGCACCGAGACGAGCCGTCGCCAGCCAGTCGATCGAGCGGGTATCGTCTCCCTCGAAATAGTGCCGCAACTCCTCGAAGTTCAGGCCGCGTCCCCGCAGCCGCGAGGCGTGCCGGCCGGCGAGCAGGCTGTGGACCGGCTGATGAGGCAGAAAGCTGAACCCCTTCGCGCGCTGCTTCAGCCGCAGCAGGTCATCGAGCGAAACAAAGGCGCGGGCATCCGTCGCCGGGGCGGCACTGCCAGTTCCCTGTCTTGCCCGCATCAGCGCCATGAGCCGCTCCGCCTAGGCCGCGACCGCAACCAGTTTCACGATCTCGTCCAGCACATCGTCCGCATTCACGCCCTCGGCGCCAGCCTCGTAGCTCAGTGAGAGGCGGTGGCGCAGACAGTCATGGACAACCGCCTGGACATCGTCGGGCGTGACGTAGTCGCGTCCCTTGAGCCAGGCATAGACGCGCGAGCAGCGATCGAGCGCGAGCGAACCGCGTGGGCTTGCGCCGACTGCGATCCAGTTCTTCAGCTTGTCGCCGAATTCGGCAGGCCTGCGCGTCGCGGCGATGAGGGCGACCATATAAGTCTCGACGACCGCCTTCGTCGTCACCCGGTCGATCTCGGAGCGCGCCTCGAAGATCAGCTTCTGCGGGATCTTCGGCGGAGGCTGTGTGGCCGAGCCCGCTGCTGCAGCGGCTTCCGCACGAACCAACCGCATCACCTTCACTTCATCGGCGTCGCTGGGGTAGTCGATCCGGATATGCATGAGGAAGCGGTCCATCTGCGCTTCCGGGAGAGGATAAGTTCCCTCTTGCTCGATCGGATTCTGCGTCGCGAGCACCATGAAGAGTTCCGGCAGGTCGTAACGCTTGCCGGCAACCGTCACATGCCGTTCCTCCATCGCCTCCAGCAGCGCCGACTGGACCTTGGGCGGGGCACGGTTGATCTCGTCCGCCAGGACAAGATTGCCGAAGATCGGCCCCTTGCGGAATTCAAACTGGCCGTCGCCGCGCAGGATCTCGCCGCCGGTGACGTCGGAGGGCAGAAGGTCCGGGGTGAACTGAATTCTGCTGAAATCGGATTCGAGGTTGTTCGAAAGGCTCTTGATGGCGCGGGTCTTGGCGAGGCCGGGCAGGCCTTCAAGCAGGACATTGCCATTGGCAAGCAACGCAACGACAAGGCGCTCGACGACGCGTTCCTGGCCGATGATATCCTGGTCGATCCGCTTCTGCAGATCGGCGACAGCATCCCGAGCCGCCGATCCCGTGCCGTCGCTCATGAGCCTGTTCCTTCCGGGGCGCGCGCGAATGGGGCTCCCGCTGGAATTCTGAACGAAGCGCAGCGCCAGTCAGCAACGTAACCGTTACAGGTCTATTCAGGTCTGGCGGTTGCCCTCGGGCCTGACCACGCAGCGGAAGCCGACATGGCTCGTCGAGGTATCCACCGGTTCGGCGTGGCGGGCGGCGGGACGATAGCGTCGGCAATAGCTCGGTGCACAGAGATGCGACCCGCCCTTCAGGACCCTGCGCGGAATACGGATCTCTGGCTGGCGCGGGTCATAGCTGTCGGCCTCGGGGCCGCCGCGGGGATTCTGCGGAACGCAGCAGGCCTTGGGCGCATCGCCTTGATGGCGCGTCAACCAGAAATCCGTCGTCCACTCCCAGACATTGCCGATCATGTCGTGGATCCCATAGCCATTGGCGGGAAACGCGCTGACGGGCGAGGTGCGCGCAAACCCATCTTCGCGCGTATTCTCATGCGGGAAATTGCCCTGCCAGGTGTTGGCCATATGACGGCCGCCAGGCGTCAACTCGTCGCCCCAGGCGAACTCGACATCCTCAAGCCCGCCACGCGCGGCGAATTCCCATTCCGCCTCGGTTGGCAAGGCCTTTCCGGCCCAGTCCGCATAGGCCTCGGCATCGCGATAGGCGACATGCACGACCGGATGGTCGTCGAGCCCCTTGATCGACGATCCCGAACCATAGGGTTTGCGCCAGGTCGCGCCGAACTGGAATTTCCACCATTGCGACCAGTCGCGCAGGTCGACCGCGTGGGTCGGTGGGTTGAACATCAGCGAGCCCGCGCGCAGCATATGGGGCAGGGCGCCGGGATAGTCCTTCGGGTCCGGCGGGATCTCGGCGAAGGTGACGTATCCCGTCGCCTCGACGAAGGCGCGAAACTGCGCATTGGTGACCGGAGTCGCGTCGATCCAGAAACCATCGACCGTGACGCGATGGCTCGGCGCCTCCTCCGGATAGTGCTTGTCCGAGCCCATGCGGAAGGTTCCGCCGGGAATGCGGATCATGCCGCTCAGCGTCTCTATCCTGTCCAGTACCGCGCCATCCGTCATGGTCGTCGGGCCTCCGCCACTGTTCAATCCGCCTTGGCGCGCTGGGACCGCTCCTCGCTCGCCAATACCTTGCGCGCCTGTGCCATGGCCTTGCGCATGTCGTCGTCGACCGTCGGAAAGTGCGGGTCGAGCTGTTCGAGCGTCTCACCGATGGCTGCCGCTACGGCGAGACGCGTGAACCATTTGTGATCTGCGGGAATGACGTGCCAGGGGGCGCTCTTCGTCGCGGTGCCCCGGATCGCATTCTCATAAGCGTCCATATACTCGTCCCAATGACCGCGCTCGGCCAGATCCCTGGAGTCGAATTTCCAGTTCTTGTCCGGTTCGTCGATCCGGGCGAGGAGACGGCGCCGCTGTTCGTCCTTCGAGACATGCAGGAAGAACTTCACGATCGCGACGCCGTTGCGCGAAAGGTGCTGCTCGAAATCGCGGATGCTTTCGAGGCGCTCGCGCCAGATATCGTCTGTGATCAGCTTGGGCGGGAGGTTCTGTGCTTCAAGGACCGAGCGATGGACCCGCGCGACCAGGACCTCCTCGTAATAGGAGCGGTTGAAGATCCCGATATGACCGCGTTCGGGCAGTGCGCAGGTGGTGCGCCATAGGAAATCGTGCCGCAACTCGATGGTGCTTGGAGCCTTGAAGGACGTCACCTCGCAGCCTTGCGGGTTGATGCCCGACATGACGTGCTCGATCGTGCCGTCCTTGCCGGCCGCATCCATCGCCTGGAAGATGACGAGGAGCGACCAGCGCCCTTCGGCATAGAGCCGCTCCTGCAGCCCGTGCAGACGCTTGACCCCGGCTCCCAGCAACTCCTTGGCGTCGTCTTTCTCGAGGTCGAAACCGCAAACATCGGCGGGGTCGACATCGGAAAGCCGAAACTTGTCGCCGTCCGTGATCCTGAAGCGCTTGACCACGTCCTCTTTGTTCATCGCTACGGCTCCGGCGGAAACACGGCCTTCCAGTCCGACTTCATGTCGACAATGGTCCAGCCCTTGGCCTGGCCCTCGTCGAGGGCCTTGTCGAGCTTACCGATACGGGACTTGCGGTCATAGGCCCATTCGCGCTCGGCATCGGTGTGATGGATGATGAGGGCCAGGCGTGGCCCATCGCCGTCCGCCGTATATTGCAGCATCTGCAGGTCGCCGTCGGAATTGCCGAAGGCCAGGATCGGGCGCCGACCAATGAAGCGGTTGATCCCGACAGGCTTGCCGGGGCCGTCATCGATGAACTCGACCTTGGCGTCCTTGAACAGTTCGGGCCTGCCGCTCGGGCTCAGCCTGAATGTCACTCCTCCGGCGGAGCCGACCACCTGTTCCGGCGGGATGCCGTAGACCTTGTCGGCGAAGACGCGCATGAATTCGACGCCGCCGCCCGAGACGATGAAGGTCTTGAAGCCGTTGGCGCGCAGATAGGTCAGCAGTTCCAGCTGCGGCTGGTAGACCATCTCGGTATAGGGGCGCTTCTTCGTCGGATGCCGGGCGGTGTTGAGCCAGCCGGCGACCAATCGCTCGAATTCCTGCGTCGTTATCCCGGAATGGGCAGCCGCCATGATCTGCAGGAGGCCCTTCTCTCCGGAGGCGGCGAGACCCTTCATGTCGCCGGCAAGGACCGACCTGTAGGGTTCCTTGCTCTTCCACTCCGGATACAGGGGAGCGAGCCGCTTCACCTCGTCGAAGGCGAACTGAAGCTGGAAATAGACCGGCTGCTCGGCCCAGAGCGTTCCGTCATTGTCGAAGGTTGCGATGCGGGCCGCCGGCTTGACGAAATCGGGTCCTCCCTCCCGCGTCACCCTTCTGACGAATTCGACGATGGCGGTCTTTGCCTTGCCGTCGTTCCAGGATGGCAGAGGGTCGGATTGGGCGAGGACGGCGCCATTCCACGCCCAGGATGAGACCAGGAACAACGCGGCCAAGGCAGCTCGAGCGTTCAGCACCGGATTCTCCCTCTCAATGTCGGGCTTCAGGGGGCGGGAATTCCACAAGACGCTCCCGCGCTCGCTCATTCACGAGGACCCCCCGTGAACCAGTTGTAATAGGGGTTGGTGGGATCGGCCTGGATCACGCGCCGCATCTGCCGCGCCCAGCGCGCCCGGTCGCCGACATAGGCGGCAAGGCCGGCATCGTAGAATGTCACGAGTCTGCTGCGCTCGTTTGCAAGATCGGTCCGGAATGCATCGTCGGCGCCGATGACCGGCGGTTCTGCCTGCATCTCCAGGAGAAGCGGCAATGTCCGGGCCAGTTCGAGCCGCCGTACCCAGCCTGCATATTCGATGCGTGGATCGTCATCCGTCACGGGGCGAGCAGCGCTTGCATAGCCCTCCAGCCCCGTCCGATCAGTGACGAAGGTTGCGAGGAGGGCTGCTGGGGAATCGATGCCGACATCACCCAGAGCCCTTGCCACCTCCGGCTGTGCGAGGCGGCCGGCGATCCTCTGCAGATCCAGCGAGACCGGCTCCTGCGAGCCGATCAGCAGCATCTCGTGCAGCTCCGTGGTCCAGAGGGTGGCGTATGGGAAGACATCGAGGAAGCTGCGCACCAGAGACCGCGTGTCCTCGTCGTTCTGGGTCGGCAGGGGCAGCCACTGCGCGACAAGGCCGCCTTCGGCAAGGCGCGATTGCGCCAGCGCGTAGAAATCGCTCGAATACAGGTTGGCTACCCCCGCAGCAGAGGGCGGCGGCGGTTCTAGCGTGATCAGGTCGTAGCGATCGGGGTTGCGCAGGAGTTCGCGGCGGCCGTCGCGCAGGCGGATTTCGAGACGCGGGTCGGTTGAGGCCCGGAAGCTGCCGTCGAAATTCGGTGCCGCGCGGATGACGCTCGGCAGCAATTCGGCAACGACGCGCCGTTCGAGGCCGGGATAGGTCAGCAAGGCTCCCGCCGTGATGCCGGTCCCGAAGCCGATCACCAAAGCCGATTTCGGCTCGCGGTTGTGAATGATCAGGGGCAGCAATGCCTGCATCCGCATGTAGCGCAGGGATGGCATTGCATCGCCGGAATTCGAGACGCCCTGGATGTAGAGACGGCGGAAGCGATTTCGGCCCGAGTTCCGCTCGACGACGGCGACCGTGCCGCCCAGGCCCTCGTCATAGAAGGTAAGGCTCGCGCCGCGGGCACCGGGCAGCAGCTTGGCGAGGCGATCGGATGGCAGGAGGAGGGCGGTCGCGCATGTGGCGGCGCTGATGGCGAGCGCCGCGATCCAGACCCTTGAGCCGGTGCGCCGTTCGCGCAAGGCAGCGACCGCTCCCACCAGCGCGGCGGCCGTGGCCAGTACTGCGAGGGTCTGGACGAGCCCGAGCGCGGGAATGAGCACGAAGCCGGTGATGGCCGTGCCAAGAATGCCGCCGAGGGTGTTCAGCGCGACGATCATGCCGACACCACGGCCGACATGCCGGGGATCGACGATCAGGCGCAGCGCCGCTGGAAAGGCTGCGCCCAGGAACAGGGTGCTGGGAAGGACGACGCAGATCGCGGCGACGGCAAATCGGGCGGACATGCCGGCGAAGGCGCTGCCCGTCAGTTGCAGCACTGCCGCCTCGGCGAGGCCCTGGAGCTGGCTCAGCCAGGGGCCGAGCACGGCGATGGCCAGAGCAGCCGACAGGCCTGCCCCCGTGATGAGCAGGCCGAAGACGCACCATGGCTTCGTGACCCGATCGGCCCAGCGCGCGAAAATGGCTGCGCCAAGCGCGAGCCCGGTGAGATAGGTCGCGAGCAGGACGGAGAAGGCGAAGCTGCGCGTGCTCATGAAGGGCACGATCGTCTGCGACCACACGACCTCGTAACCGAGCGCGATGCCGCCTGCGACCGAATAAAGGGCGATGGCCAGCGCTGCCGAATGCGAGAAGCCGCTGTCGGTCGGCTTAGGCGCGTCGGCGCTCGCGACGCCAGTCTTCCGGTTCATTGCAAGCGCCGCGAGGGCGGCAACCAGGCAAATTGCGGCGGCTACAAGTGCCGAACCGCGCATGCCGACCGTGGGAATGACAAGGAACGAGGCGAGCAGGGCGCCGGCAATGGCGCCCGCCGTGTTGGCCGCATAGAGCCGGCCACCGACCTGACCGACATTGTCGTGCCGGGTGGCGGCGAAGCGCGTCAGGGCCGGCAGCGTGCCGCCCATCAGGACGGCGGGCAAGCCGACGAGCGCGAACACCATCGCCCAGGCGAGCACCGGTGTCGTCAGTTCGAGGCGGGCAAAGAGCGGGGCTGCCTGCGACAGGCCGATGGTCGCTGCCATGGCGAGGAGGGCGACACCACCTTCGAGAGCGGCGTAGAGACGCAAGGGCTGAAGGCTGCGGTCGGCAATAGGTCCGAAGATCAGGCCGCCAATCGCGAGGCCGGCGAAGAAGGCGCTGACGCCGGTCGTCACGGCGTAGACCTCGACCCCCACCACTGTCGAGAGCTGCCTGATCCAGATCACCTGCAGGATCAGCGCGGCCGTGCCTGACATGAACAACAGGCCGGCTGGCAGGGCGAGCGCAGCACCGACAACCGGCGCGGCGCGATCCGGGATCGCGCCAGCGCCGCGACGTCGCCTTGACGCTTCTGTCCCCACGCTCATGCCGGCTTCCAGCTTAAGGCCCATAAGAAGGTATCCAGCCGGCACCGCGCGACGCCGGCTGGCAGCATATCAGAGTTGCAGGTTCACTCCAGACCACGCTTCCTGAACGACTCGTCGATCTTCCTGTCCACCTGTTTGCGGACCTGATCGACGCCGAAGCTCGCGGGGCGCTGGCTCGGCGGATATTCGACGAAGCTCTCGAGGAACTGCGTGGCTTTCATCACCCCTTGGCCGGCGAGATAGGCATTCTCGGTCCGCCACTGATCGTAGCCGCTGCCGGAGATCTCCGCATGCTCGTAGGGGTCCATGCGCAGATTGAACATCTTGGGCAGACGCAGGGGGGTGAAGGGATTCGCCCAGACATCCATCTGGCCAGGCTGTTCCTGCTTTTCGAAGACGAGTTTCCAGTTGTCGAAACGCATCGCGACGAGTGCGCCGTCATCGTTGAAATAGTAGAACTCGTTGCGGGCGCTCTTGTCGGATTTGCCGGTGAGGTAGTCGATCTGGTTGTAGCCGTCGAGATGGTTGCGGAAGGTCGTCGGGTTGCCTTGCGGCTGCCAGCCCTTGAGGAGACGATCCTTCACTCCGGTATCGCCGGCGGCGGCAAGCAGCGTCGGGAACCAGTCGAGGCCCGAGACGATGCCGTTGGCGATTTCGCCCGGCTTGACCTGGCCTGGCCAGCGGACCATCGCCGGCACGCGGAACGCGCCTTCCCAGTTCGTATCCTTTTCCGAGCGGAACGGCGTCGTCGCCGCGTCCGGCCAGGTGAAGGCGTTGGGGCCGTTATCGGTCGTGAAGACGACGATGGTGTTGTTGGCGATGCCGAGATCGTCGAGCGTCTTCAGCAGCTTGCCGACATTCTGGTCCATCTCCCACATGCCGTCGGCGTATTCGTTACCCGCCATGCCGCTCTTGCCGCGAAATTCCGGCCGCACATGCGTAAAGACATGCATCCGGGTGAAATTCATCCAGGTGAAGAACGGCTTGTTGGCGCGCACCTGCCTCTGCATGAAGTCGATCGCGGAGCCGGTGGTCTCATCGTCGACGGTTTCCATGCGCTTGCGCGTCAGCGGGCCCGTATCTTCGATCTTGCCGTCGGCGGAGGTCCTGAGAACACCGCGTGGGGACATCAGCTTGACGAATGTCGGATCGTCCTTCGGCCAATTGGGCCGTTCAGGCTCTTCCTCCGCGTTCAAATGATAGAGGTTGCCGAAGAACTCATCGAAGCCGTGATTGGTCGGCAGGTATTCGTCCTTGTCGCCAAGGTGGTTCTTGCCAAATTGACCTGTGGCGTAGCCGAGCGGCTTGAGCGCCTGGGCGATAGTAATATCGCCTTTCTGCAGACCCACCGGGGCGCCGGGGATACCAACCTTCGACAGCCCGGTGCGCAGCGGCGTCTGCCCGGTGATGAAGGAGGATCTCCCCGCCGTGCAGCTGTTCTCGGCGTAGTAGTCCGTGAACATCATGCCTTCCCGGGCGAGGCGGTCGATGTTCGGCGTCTTGTAACCGACTACCCCATGCGTATATGCGCTGATGTTGGCCTGGCCGACGTCATCGCCGAAAATGACGAGGATATTGGGTTTGGCGGGAGGCGCAGTCTGGGCCTTCGCTGCCCCGCCGGATAGCCCTAGCGTCAGTGCCAGGGCTGCGGCGGCCATGAATTTGTGGCGTTCCATGAATTACTCCCGGTGCCGGATCGACGCCCCGGGCCAGCCCGACAGAGATGTCGAACATCGCCCAGGCGCGCTCGGCAAGGGTCGCATGACGCCAGCAGAGGCTTAAGCCTGTAACTGTTACGGTAAGCTGCGAGAGCGGTGACCGGCCTGTTCAGCCCGCGAGGGCCTTTGACACCGATTGAACCGCCTGCATGGCGATCATGTCGATGGTGTTCGCACAAGGCGCGTCGCGGTCAGCCTCATCGACGAAATCGGAGCAGATGATCTCGCCGCTGCGCAAATCAGTCCCGCACCAGGAAAAGCGCTGGCCGGTCGACATCGGATGGACCGCGATATCGAGCGCGTAAGTCTCGTCCGGGTGCAGGAGGAGTTTGCTGATCGCGGTCGCGGCGGCTCTGCGCTCGGCTGACGGCATCGCGAACAGCCTGAAGCCGGCTGCGACGAGCCGCTTCATGATGGTTTCGATGAACAGGTCGCCATGAGTTGCCGCAAGCCGGGCCGCGCGGTCCGTCAGGTTCTTGATGATGATTGTCGGCAGGGTGGTGCCGGTGGACGTGGCCCTCCCCGTATCGGCAGCGAAGGCCGGTCGCGTGGACCCATTCCCTGACGGCCGCCATGTAAACGAGGGAACGTAGCTGCCCGGCGGCATCGCGATTCTGACGGGAGCGCTCGCTCCCGCAGTCTCGTAATAGGTCGCAAGAGCCGAGCGCAGGCGTGTCGCTTCGATCCGAACGATCGGGTCGGTGCCAGGGTCGAAGCTGTCGTCGCGGCCGAAAACGTCGACGCCGATCGAATAGGCTTTGATACGGTCGGAATGGCCGGCAACGGTTTGCGTGACGACAAAGGAGAGGAAGCGCCGGTTGCGCTCGGAAAGGCGCAAGGTCTCATGCGCCAGCAGAGTGTCCAAGGCTGCAAGGATGAGTTGGGGAGGAGGATTCCCGTCATGCAGCCTTGCAATGCGCCCGCCCATCACTCGCCTCGACAGCTAGGACTGAAGAAAACCCGCAATTAGCTCTAGAAAGCGCGATGATGCCTCGCGAACGAAAATGGAGCAAGGCAGTATTCGATGAATTCCGGCAGAATCCGGGTTAGCTCCCTTAAGAAAGAGCTAGCCGGATCAAGATATCTTGTTCTGTCGCGGAGACGAGCGCGTCGTATTCCCTGGCTCGCGCCGGGCCCACCGGCAGCGTCGATTTCGTCCAGTAGGCCTCGGCCTCGCAGGCCGCCTCATAAGCCTCGCACAGCTCGGCAAAGCCGGGATCCCGGGCGAATTTTTCCCGCAGCTGCGCGCGCCGTTCCGGCCAGCGCAGCAACAGCCTCGTCAGTCCACGCTTTTGCGCCTGCTCCATGGCAGCCTCCGGCCGAAGCACTGAGGGTCCGCATCTGCGGGGCATACTGCCAGCGCGACGCGGTTTTGCGCGCCTGGAACTGTTGCCTGTAACGGTAACGGCAAAGGCAAAGGCGGTGGATAGGCTGCGCCTATTCGGCCGGAGGGCAGAAACCCGCGCCGCTCCGCGCGGCGCGGGATACGGGTCGCGTGGCTTTAGGCCGCGGCTGCCCGCAGATCCTCGCCGAGTTCTTCGCTGACAATGTTCACCCAGTAGCGAATGCCGTCGGGAATGATCTCGTCGTTGAAGTCGAAGAGCGGCGTATGAAGTCCCTTGAAGGAGCCGTCCGCCTCGACGCCATTGCCGATGCGCATGAAGGCGCCCGGCTTGATCTGCATCATTTCGGCGAAATCCTCCGCTCCGGTTCCCGGCCGGATCGCGCCATTGACATTGGTGGCGCCGACCGAAGCGGACGCAGCGGCCACTGCGACTGCGACCTGATCCGGCTGGTTCCGCAAGGCGCTCGGTCCGCGCCGATAGGAGGCCTCCGCGGTGCAGCCCCAGGCTTGCGCGGTTGCCGCGGCAAGTTCGGCAATCCGTCGCTCGACCAGATCGCGGATTTCCGGCGCGTAGGTGCGCGCCGTGCCGCCGATGACGAGCTCTGCCGGGATGACATTGCTGGCTTCCGCCGAGCCGGCATGGACATAGCCGACGCTGATCACGGCGGTGTCGAGCGGCGCGACATTGCGCCCGATGATGCCCTGCAATCCGAGCACGAAATGGGCCTGGGCATAGGTGATGTCGGTCGAGAGGTGAGGCTGCGAGCCGCCATGCCCGCCGACACCGCGGAAAATCACCTGCCAGCTATCGGCCGCAGCCAGCATCGGGCCATTGCAGGTGCCGAAGGACGAGGCCGCCATGCCGGGTGAGTTATGCAGGCCGTAGATCGCATCGCAGGGGAAGCGCGCGAACAGCCCGTCCTTCAGCATGGCGAGCGCTCCGCCGCGCCCTTCCTCCGCCGGCTGGAAGATCAGATTCACACTCCCGGCGAAATCGGGGTTCTCGGCGAGGTAGCGCGCCGCGCCGAGCAGCATGGTCGTGTGCCCGTCATGGCCGCAGGCGTGCATGCGGCCTGGATTCTGCGAGGCATAGGGCAACCCCGTCTCCTCGATAAGCGCAAGCGCGTCCATATCGGCGCGCAGTCCGATCGCGCCCTGGCCTGGCCGGTGGCCACGGATGACGCCGACCACGCCGGTCCCGCCAACACCTTCGGTCACCTCGACGCCCCATTCCCGGAGTTTGCCCGCAACCAGAGCGGCCGTGCGGTGTTCTTCCAGGCCGAGCTCCGGATGGGCATGGATGTCGCGCCGGATCGCCGTGAACTCAGCGTGATGCTGGTCGAGCCAGATATCGAACCGCGTCTTCGTCATGTGTGGTCTGTCCCCCATTTTCGTGCACGCAACTGCCGCGGCAAGCGCAGGGCCCGCCTCGACAGCCGCCTGCGACGACAGCGCAGGCGGCGCATGGCGTATTCCAGGAGAGGAGCCCGTGCTTGGCAAGAGCTCTGAGCGATGGTCGGAACTGCGTTGGGAGCCATGTCAGTCACCTGCAAGGCCCAGTCCTCTCAAGTCGGTAAGCCACGCCGACCGGGGCGGCATTTGTCCTGGATCAAGGATCGCCCGCGGGGGGGCGCTAGACACGGGCCATGGAGATCGACTCTCGCAAGACAGGGATACGGGTCATGACAGATGTCCGGGCGCGGTATTTCGACGAGCGCCTGCCGCGCTACACCAGCTACCCGACTGCGCCACATTTCACGGGCGAGATCGGTGCGGAAAGCTACGGCGATTGGCTGCAGACGCTGAGGCCCGGAGCGAAGGCCTCGCTCTATCTCCACATCCCGTTCTGCCGGTCGATGTGCTGGTATTGCGGCTGTCACACCACAGTTGCCCTGCGTGACCAGCCGATCGTCGACTATCTCGCAGTCCTGCGCCGCGAGATCGCGCTCGTTGCCGATCGACTCGCTGCGCCGCTCAAGGTCCAGCATGTCCATTTCGGCGGTGGCACACCGACGATCATCGCACCGGACGATTTCGTCCGTCTGGTCGCGTTGCTGCGGCGGCGCTTCGCCATCGACGCGTCGGCCGAGATCGCCGTCGAGATCGACCCCCGCAGGCTGACAAGGGCGGTGACCGAGGCGCTGGCTGCATCCGGCGTCAACCGGGCGAGCCTCGGCGTACAGAGCTTCGATCCGGTCGTGCAGAAGGCGATCAACCGCATCCAGAGCGTCGAGCAGACGGCAAGCGTCGTCGCCGGGCTCAGAGCTGCAGGCATCCGTGGCTTGAATCTCGACCTGATCTACGGCCTGCCGAAGCAGACCGTCCGATCTTGCATCGAGACGGTCGAACGCTGCGTCGCGTTGCGGCCGGACCGCTTCTCGGTCTTCGGCTATGCGCATGTGCCCGACTTCAAGAAACATCAGCGCAGGATCGACGAGGAGGATTTGTCCGACGGCTTGGAACGCCATGAGCAGGCTGAGGCAATGGCCCAGGCGCTGGTCGCCGCCGGCTATATCCGCATCGGCCTCGATCATTTTGCCCTGCCGGACGATACCATGGGGCAGGCGGGGGCAGATGGCGTGCTGCACCGCAATTTCCAGGGCTACACGACCGACGGTGCCGAGGCACTGATCGGTTTCGGTGCCTCGGCGATCGGTCGCCTGCCCGCCGGCTATGTCCAGAACGAGGTCGTCATCGGCCGCTATGCCGAGCGGGTGCTGTTCGGGGAGTTGGCCACGGCCAAAGGCGTCCGGCTCAGTGCTGACGACCGGCTCCGCGCTGAGTTGATCGAGCGCCTGATGTGCGATCTCACGGTCGATATCGGCGCCGTCTGCGCCAGGCACAAGGCGAATCCAGAGGATCTGGCACCGTCCTTGCCGCGGCTGAGGGCGCTGGCGCAGGACGGGGTCATTCACTTCGATGGCAGCCGCGTGCTGATGCCTGAGGACTCGCGTCTGCTGGTTCGCAAGGTGGCCTCGGTCTTCGATGCCTATCTCGCCCAGCCGGGGCGCAGCTACAGCCGCTCCGTCTGAGCGCGGTTGCACCCAATGTCTCGGCGACGCAGCGCAATGCCGAGAATGCGTCGCGTTCACGATATCGGAGAAGCCTGGGCGACCGCTGTCTCCCAATAGGGTGGATCCCCGAAGCTCTGGCGCAGATGTTCCGTCAAGGCGCGTACCTTGACGGAGGCTGCGCGTTCGCGGGGATGGGCGACGTGGACTTCCGCGCCTTCGGCCTCGATCCCGACATCGACGATCTGCAGGTCGCCGCGTGCAACCTGCTCATGGATCACAAAGGTCGGCAGCAAGGTGATGCCAAGCCCTGCCAGGGCGGCGTCGCGCATCATCAGCCCGTTATTGACACGCACGGCCGGCTGCGCCCGCACCACCACTGCACCACTCTCGCTGTGAAACCGCCAGTCCGAGTCCCGGTTCATGTAGAGGATCGCACGATGCTGCCTGAGTTCGATCAGCGTCCCCGGTCTCCCACACGCATCCAGATAGGCAGGCGAGGCGACGAGGACGCGGCGGCTGCTCGCAATATGCCGCGCGACAAGTCGCGTGTCGTGAATGGGGCCATGGCGGATGACGGCATCGTAGCCATCCGCCGCCGCATCGACGAAGCGATCCTCCAGCTCCAGTGCCAGCTCGATCTTGGGGTTGGCCGCCAGGAAGGAAAAGATCGCCGGGCCGAGATGCAGGACCCCGAAGCTGACTGGGCCGGAAATCCGCAGTGGTCCAACCAGCTCGCTTCGCCGTTCGGCGAGCTCTGCGACGGCCTCCTCGGCCTCACGCAACAAGCGCCTGCCGCGCTCCAGGAAGGCGATGCCGCCTTCGGTCAGCGACAGCTTGCGGGTGGTTCGCTGCACGAGCCGCGTGCCGACCAGCCGCTCCAGCTCCGCCAGCCGCTCGCTGACCACGGATTTGGCCAGCCCCATGCGCTGGGCCGCAGCGGTGATCGATCCGGCTTCCGCGACCCTCACGAAGGCAGCGACTCCGTCGAGCTTCATCATTGTTCGCTCTTTCCGGAAGCCAGTTTCGCTTTCTGGCGGCTACTCCAGACAATGGCGCAGCGCCATCATCTCGTCGAGAGCAAGGCTGTGCCCTGGAGTGCTCGGCCAGACATGAGGAGAGATCGCGATGCTTCGCTTGCTGGCCGCCGCTACCGGCGCCCTTCTCTTCGCCGCCCCTGCGCTGGCGCAGATTGTCCCGTTTCCGGCGGGTTTCCGCACGCAGGAAATCCCGACCAACGGCACGACGTTGCACGTTCGAGTCGGCGGACAGGGGCCGGCGGTCGTCCTGCTGCACGGCTATGGTGAAACCGGTGACATGTGGGGCGAGATGGCGGCCGATCTCGCGCGGGACCGGACCGTGATCGTTCCCGACCTGCGTGGCATGGGCCTTTCGGCCATCCCCGAGAAGGGCTTCGACAAGAAAAACCAGGCTGCCGACATTGCCGGCGTTCTCGATGCGCTGAAGGTGGACCGGGCGGAGCTGGTGACCCATGACATCGGCAACATGGTCGGCTTTGCTCTTGCGGCCGGGTATCGCGATCGCGTGACGAAATTCGTGTTGATCGATGCCCCCTTGCCGGGCGTCGGCCCCTGGGACGAGATCCTGAAGAACCCGCTGCTCTGGCACTTTCGCTTCGGTGGCCCGGACATGGAGCGGCTCGTTGCCGGCCGCGAGCGCATCTATCTGGATCGCTTTTGGAATGAATTCTCGGCGACCCCCAGCCGATTCAGCGAAGCTGCGCGAGAGCATTATGCGGCGCTCTACGCCAGGCCGGGGGCGATGCGCGCGGGCTTTGCCCAGTTCGCGGCTTTCGATCAGGACGCTGTCGACAACAAGGCCTTCCTGGCCAAGGGCAAGCTGACGATACCTGTGCTTGCGATTGGGGGTGAGAAATCCTTCGGACTGGGCATGGCCGCGGTCATGAAGTTTGCGGCGGAGAACGTCCAGGGCGCTGTTGTGCCCGGTAGCGGACATTGGATCATGGAGGAGAATCCTGCGGCGACCATCGCTCTGGTCCGCAGCTTCCTGGATGCCGGGCGGCCATGAGAGCGGCGGCCCGTTCGCGTCGGAGCGCCGCTGCCGTCGACCGGATCACGCGTCGCCGCCACCTGTACGCTCCCTGAATCGCAGGCCCGATCTGCCGAGGCGGGGGCCCTTCTGTCCAATCAGGTCGAGCGCTGGCGGCGACGGTCCACTGAGCAAGAGTGTGCATCTGCTCGGCGACGGCCAGTCAGGCGGATCATTCGCGAATCAAAATCGAGAGAATCTCGACCGTGGCAGTGCGCCAGGCCGGCGCCGTCCAGCCTTCCCCGGCGATTGTCGGGCGCTGCGTCGGGCGGGGGCGCAGCAGACCTTTGTGGCGCGGCCTGCAAGGTGCTGCTGCCACGGGAGGAGGAGCAATTCGTCGGAAGGTGTAGGGAGCCTACTGCTCCGGGCGATCCGCCTATAGGCTTCATCCGAACGAGGCGCGCCC
Source organism: Allobosea sp. 2KB_26 (assembly GCF_052115715.1). NCBI lineage: Bacteria > Pseudomonadati > Pseudomonadota > Alphaproteobacteria > Hyphomicrobiales > Alloboseaceae > Allobosea > Allobosea sp. 2KB_26. Next base: position 885,765 of record NZ_JBFRHE010000001.1, on the reverse strand, counting down.
TATTCCCATCGTTCCGGTTCCGCTTTTGCAAGCTAGCGTTCTGCCGGAGCAGGGAAGGGGAGCGCCATGCCCATCATCGACGTGGACTTCGGTGATGATGTCGTCGTCAGCCACCCCGATCTCGTCAATCTCTATGGCTGTGCCATTGGCTCAGGCACACGGATCGGCCCTTTCGTCGAAATCCAGCGCGGCAGCCGTATCGGCCGGCGCTGCAAGATCTCCTCTCACTCCTTCATCTGTGAGGGGGTGGTGCTCGAGGACGAGGTCATGATCGCCCATGGCGTGATGTTCACCAATGACCGCATGCCGCGCGCGGTCAGGCCGGGGGGATCGCGAGAGGCGCAGGCCTGGGCCCAAGAGGCCACGGTCGTGCGTCGTGGGGCGTCGATCGGCTCGAATGCCACCATAGGCTGCGGGGTCGAGATCGGACCCTTCGCTGTGGTCAGCTGCGGCGCAGTCGTGATGCGCGATGTGCCGGCCCGCGCGGTGGTCGCCGGAGTACCGGCCTGCGTGATCGGCCATGCCGGAGCGAACGCCACTGCGCCCAGGTTGTTTGAAACCGTACTGGGGGAAACCTCATGATCCCATTTCTCGATCTCAAGGCTCAGTTCAAGACGGTGCAGGAGCCGCTCGAGGCGGCCGTCCTCTCGGTCCTGCGCAGCGGCAACTATGTACTGGGTGAACCGGTCGCGGCCTTCGAACGCGCATTCGCGGAATATTGCGGCGTCGGTGAAGCCGTGGCCGTGAGCAGCGGCACGGCAGCCCTGCACCTGGCCCTGCTCGCGGCCGGCGTCGAACCGGGGGACGAGGTGATCACGGTACCGATGACCTTCGTCGCAACGGTGGCCGCGATCCACTATGCGGGCGCGAAGGCGGTTCTGGTCGACGTTGATCCCAATAGCTTCACCATGTCGCCGGAAGCCTTCGAGGCCGCAATCACGCCGCTGACCCGTGCCGTCATGCCGGTCCATCTCCATGGCAGACTTGCCGATATGGCGGCGATTGGCGCCATCGCCAATCGCTATGGCATCACCGTGATCGAAGATGCTTCCCAGGCCCATGGCGCAGAGCGCGATGGCATACGGGCGGGCGCCTTCGGCTCATATGGCTGCTTCAGCTTCTATCCCGGCAAGAATCTCGGGGCCTGCGGCGAGGGGGGCGCGGTGGTCACTCACGATTCCAAAGCCGCTCAGCTGCTGCGCAGCTTGCGCGACTGGGGGCAGGAGGGACGGTCCAATCACGTTAGACCCGGCTTCAATCTGCGCCTCGACGCGATCCAGGCCGTGGCGCTGCAGGTCAAGCTGCCCTATCTCGATGGCTGGACACAGAAGCGCAGACGGATTGCTGCGGCCTATGAGCGGCTGCTGGGGGACACCGAACTGCAGCTTCCTGCCCCGGCTCGGCGTGCGGAACACGTCTTCCATGTCTACGCGATCCAGAGTGAAGAGCGGGACAAGCTGCGGACGGAACTCGCCAAGGCGGGGGTTTCGACCGGCATCCACTATCCTCGCCCGGTTCATCTGCAGCCGGCTTATGCCGGGCTGGGTTACGAGCCTGGAGACTTCCCGGTCTCGGAGCGGCTGGCGCGGCGTTTTCTCTCGCTGCCGATCTTCCCGGAACTTGTCGCTCCCCAGTTGGCGCGGGTCGCTTCCGCTCTCATCCGGTGCTGCGAGGAGCGGCATGTCCACGCGGCCGATGCGTGAAGCTGTCGATCGCCGCCGCTCGCAGCAAGGCCGTGCAGGAGATCTGGAGGAGTCCTTTGGGGCGCCAAAGTACAATGAATTGGTCGAAACTGGGTCCGATAAATGCAGCTTATCGGGGATTTGCGGTTAACATAAGTTAACCCGTCGGGCCATCGCGCAGCCTTGGCGGAGGGGGTTATGCATCGCATCCAGTCGGCCGTAGCGTCGAACCATGTGGGCGCCGCGCGGGAACGCGTGTGGTGCCTGACATGCCCGTTGCGGCAGATTCCTGCGCTCCATGGCGTGTCGGATGCGGATGCTACGACCCTGGAAGAGTTCAAGCAGGGACAAAGATTTGCGGAAGCCGCTAGCGTGATCCTGGAACGGGGTGCGCGGCCCGGGCTGTTCACGCTGTTCTCCGGCTGGGCTGCGGAGTACCGGGCTCTGGGATCCGGCGAGCGTCAACTCGTCGCCATCCTCCTCCCCGGGGATCTCATCGGTCTCGATACGGTCATGGCGGGCCCGTCCGAGAGCACCATCATTGCCCTTACTCCCGTCATGCTGTGCAGTTTCGCGCCGGCGAGAGTCGACGAGATGTTCCGGCACGAGAGCTTCATGCGGAGCATCACGCGCGCCGCGGTTGCCGGGCGCCGCCGCCTCGTGGATTCGCTGACCGCGCTCGGTGCGGGGCGGACCTCTCGTGCGCTCGCTCATTTCGTCGTGACGCTACACGATCGCCTGCAGATCCGAGGGCTGATGCATGACGGGGGGTTCAAGACCCCACTCGGAAAACGCCATCTGGCGGAGGCCTGCGGGGTGACCGGGGTCCACCTGCATCGCGTCATGCAATTCCTGCAGGCTGAGCGGGTGATGTCCTTCGCGGCCGGCCAGTTCAGCATTTACGACATGGAGCGCCTACGCCGTATGGCTGGTCTCTCCGTCAATGGGGCAGAGGCAGAGACCGTCCTCTGATGTGGTCTTCACGATTTTTTGTTCGGGAGGTGAGTGAGAAAGGTAACATTTGTTCAATTCGTCGAATAATTTTCTTTGGCTGGCTTAGAATTGATGTAAAATTTAATACATGGAGAAAGCGGCGGCAGTTCTCCTTTTAGACTTATTTTTGGCAAAATTATGGGGCGATGCGGTTTTAATTTAAGGATATTATTATGATATTCGAAAATATACATGAGAATCTGCCGCTCATGGCCGATCGGCGGTCTTCCTTGACTCGCTCGGGAGCCGAAGAGATTTCGCGTCTTCGAGAGCAGCCGGCCGCCATCGTCATCATCGAAGCCAGGCAATTGATTCGTGATTGCCTGGCTTCATCCTTGCTCTCTCAAAATCGTGATTACGAGGTCGAGACTTTTGCGTCGCTGGCGGAATGGCGCCGCGAACGGTCGAGCCCGCCGCGACCGGGAACGGTCGTTCTGCGCTATGTGAGCGGTCCCCGCTGCCGCAAGGAAATCGAGCGGGAGATCGAGGATCTCGCGGGGGATGGGGACGTCTCTCTGGTCCTCCTTTCGGATACCGAGGACGTCGACGAGATGCTCGAGGCCATCGCGACCGGCGCCAAAGGCTATATCCCGACGACTCTCAGTCTCGACGTGGCGCGCGGCGCGATGAGCCTGGTGCGTTCGGGGGGCGTGTTCATTCCGTCCGGGAGCCTGTTGTCCCGTCGCGCCGGCAAGCCGGGAGACGCTGTCGGGCCACGGCAGATGTTTACGCCCCGGCAGGCGGCAGTGCTGGAAGCGGTGCAGCATGGAAAGGCGAACAAGGTCATCGCCTATGAACTCGACTTGAAGGAAAGCACCGTCAAGGTCCATGTCCGCAACGTCATGCGCAAGCTCGGTGCGCATAACAGGACAGAACTCGCGGTCCTGAGTTTCAACTTGCCGGGCTCCGGCCGATAAGCGGGCAGAAGTCACGTGTCCGACAGCTGATATCTGCGCCGGCGGGGCGCAGATATCGTGAGGCTTGCTCGAGCAGGGCCGCTCAGCCGTGGCTCTGGTCGAGATGGCCAAGGTCGCGGCCGGGGTCGAGGCGATCACGCACACGCTGCTTCAGCGCCTTCACGTCGGGGAAGCCGCCATCGTTCTTGCGGTCCCAGATCAGCATGTCGTCATAATGGATCTGGAAAGTCCCACCTGTACCTGGCAGGAGCGCGACTTCGCCAAGATCGGGGCCGAAGGTCGACAGCAGTTCCTGGGCCATCCAGGCCGAGCGCAGCAGCCAGTTGCACTGCGTGCAGTAGGTGATGGCGATGCGGGGGCGCTTCGTGTCCGACATGGCGGGAGCCTTGGCTTGCGAGCAGAGAATCCGTTCCGGGCTCGGAACGCTTGCGAGCGCTCATGCCAAAATACGCCTGGCGGAACAAGCAACGCGACGACAGGGCTGATCCCGTCGTCGCGCAGGCGTGAGCCAGCCTGGTCGAGGCTGGCTCCGGCTCACATCTTCTTGCCGTCCTTGTCGTACTGCTTGAGGAAGGCGGTGAGATCCTTGATCTCCTGTTCGTTCTTGATGCCGGCGAAGACCATCTTGGTGCCGGGGATCTTGGCCCGCGGATCCTTGATGTACTCGGCAAAGACGGTCTCGTCCCAGGTGATGCCGGAGTTCTTGTTGGCGTTGGAGTAGCTGTAGCCCTCGACGGAACCGGAATGCCGACCGAAGAGACCGTTCAGGACGGGCCCCACCGTGTTCTTGGCGCTTTCGCCGAGCTGGTGGCAGGCGCGGCACTTGTTCCAGGAGCGCTCGCCGGCGGCGACGTCCTGGGCTTGGGCTGAGTTCCCGAAGATCGCAGCAGCGATCAGGATCGTGGCGCAGGCAATCGCTTTCATCATGGTTCCTTCATCGGCAAGCAGGCCGCGCGGATTCGCGCGGCGGAGAATTCAGAATGCTTCTAATCGGCGCCTGCGCCAATCATGTGAACATGTCGGCGGTGATGCCGGCATACCAGCCGATGTTCTCGGCCTGGGTCTGCTTGCGCAGTTCGTCGCTCTCGTCGGGCTGCGAGACAAAGGTCTCAACAGCGGCGATTTTGCCGTCTTTCGGCTCATATCGACCGCCAACCTTGATGGCGTCGTCGGTGTCAACCAGGCTCCAGCAGGTGTTGACGTAGCGCGGCGGGAAGGTGCGCGACCCGGACAATTCGCCGCGGATGACCATGGCTGCGACCTTGGCCTGGCTGTTGGCCGAGAAGGCGGATTTCGGCATGTCGCCCGCGATGCAGGCATCGCCGAGGACAAAGATGGCGGGATCGGCTGCCGACTTCATCGTGGCGGGATCGATGGCGCAATAGCCGCCGGCCGGCGCAAGTCCGGCCTCGCGCGCGATCGCGCCCGCCATCTGGGCCGGGATGACATTGACGAAGGCACAGTTCTTGTAGGTTTCGAAGCCGGTTACCACGGTGTTGGTCTTGGGATCGACCGACTTGATGCCGTCATGCACCTTGGGGCCGAGCCACTCGATCATCGTGCCGTAGCGTTTCTCCCAGTCGGGCTGGAAGACGCCCTGCTTGGAGAAACTCTCCTTCGGATCGAGGATGACGATCTTCGCCTGCTTGCGCCCGGTCTGCATCAGGACATGGGCGAACATCGAGGCACGCTCATAGGGACCTGGCGGGCAGCGATAGGGATTGGGCGGGGTGATCATCACGATCAGGCCGCCATCGGGCACCGCGTCGAGCCGCTCCTTGATCAGCTGCGTCTGGCGGCCAGGCTTCCAGCCATGCGGCATGGCTTCCTCGGCCTCCTTCGACCAGCCGGGGACGGAATCATATTTGAGGTCGATCCCGGGAGAGAGCACGAGCCGGTCATAGGGCAGGCGCTCGCCGGTGGAGAGCACGACCTCCTTCTTGTCGCGGTCGATCGCGGTGGCGCGGGCGCGCGCAAGTGTGATGCTGTTGTTCTTCGTCAGCGCGTCATAGCCATGGACGAGTTCGTCATAGCTCTTGAACCCGCCGATAAAGAGGTTGGAGTGAAAGCAGGTCTGGTAGCGCTCGTTCTCCTCGACCAGCGTCACCGCAATGGCGCCATTGCTGTCCTTGGCGATGTAGCGGGCTGCGGTCGCACCGCCCGCGCCACCACCGACGACGACGACGCGCGGCTTCGCCTGGCCGAGCACTGCGGGGGCGCCAAGGGTCGTCGCTCCGGAGAGCGCCAGCCCGGACAGAACCAATGAACGGCGATCGATCAGCATCTCTCTCTCCCCATTATCGTCAGTGAACCCGGTGGTCCTGATCCCGGCAGGCCTTCTGCGGGCCTATCCAACCTTCATGTAGCCAAAGCCCTTGGCCTGAAGCGCAGCCACGGCTGCCACTCCCGACGGCACGAAGCTAATAAACGCGGCATCGCGAGCCTTGGCCTTGTCGAGCTTCAGCCGATCGAAGGTGATCTCGCAGAGATGAACCTTGAGACCGTTCTTTGCGACATCCTCGATCCGCTCGAAAATCTTCGGCACCATGGCCTCGTCGCGCCAGCTGGTGTCGGTGAGGTCGTTCAGGAAGAACTTCACGCCCTGTCCATGCGCGACGACAACCAACTGCAGGGCGAACGGATCGGCGCCATAGGCAGAATAATGGTTTGCGATGTTGGTCAGCATCTGAACGAAGCGCTGCGGTTCGCCGAAATCACAATGATAGACACAGGCGACATCGGCTTCCTTCTGGAGGTCCGTGAGCTTGAGGTCACGCGGCGCAGCCCGTGCTGGTGTTGCTGCGGCGGCAAGGCCGGAGGCCGCTGCGAGAAGCATGCTGCGACGAGTGGCGTCCGCTAATGAATGTGACATTTGGCCCTCCCTCGGGTTTCGCCGGCTTCCGGTCTATGGAGCTGGTTTGAGGCTGCCGTAATAGCTTGCCAGCGCCTCGACCTCTTCCTGGCTCAGGCGCCCGGCGATGGTGCGCATCACCTGGTTCTCCCGCTGCTTGTCCTTGTAGCTGTTCATCAGCGCGATGAACTGGTCGGCGGGGACGCCGACGATGGCAGGAATTCCTCCATCATGGCGCCCGCTGGTCTGGTGGCAGGCGGTGCATTCGGACGAAAGATACTCGCCGAGCGCGCGGTCGCCGGCCGCCTGTGCGCAGGACATCGCGGGGATCAGCGCCGCAAAGGCGGCCAGCGCGCCCAGGGCCGCCCGGGATGCACATTCTGCGATGGCGCCGCCTGTCCCCATCAATCCACCTTGGGGGCGGTCTTGGAATCGGGCGTCACATCGAGCACGGCGGCCCGCCCGGTGATCTTCACCTCGGCCTTGCAGTCCTTCATGCAGGGCTCCTTGCCCCAGAACGCCTTCTCGGTGGTTTCGCGGTCATCGTCATAGAAGGTCGACGCGTTCGGCAGTTTGACACTGGTGAAATTCTTATCAGACAGCTCGAACTCCTCGTCCTTCACGATGTCGTTGAGGTAGAGCAGATAGGCCGTCAGCGCGTAGATCTCGTCCGGTGAGAGCGACTGCGCATTGCCATAGGGCATGGCGCGGCGGATGTAGTCGTAGACGGTGGAGAGATCAGGCCAGAACGAACCGATCGTCTTCTCCGGACGGTCCGAGGTCAGGCTGCCCTGGCCGCCTGCCAGCACGGGCCAGCGGCCATTGCCCTGTCCGAACTCGCCATGGCAGCTCGCGCATTGCGTCTGGAAGATCTCGTCGCCCTGCTTCACCGTGCCCTTGCCGGGCGGCAGGCCCATGCCGTCCGGCCGCACGTCGATGTCCCAGGCCTTGATCTCTTCCGGCAGCGCCGGGCGGCCGAGATTGAGTTTCGCGTGCGCGGGCTGACTGGCCGCATGCGGCACCGGCTTGGGCTGGGCCTGCTTCTGAGGCTGCGCGATCAACGGGCCTGCTGCGACGACGGCGAGCGCCGCGAAACCCGCAAGCAGGGCGAGCTTAGGCGATCTCGACATTCTCGGTCTCCCCATTCGCCCGGACGAGCCAGGTCTGAATGCCGTTATTGTGGTAGATGGAATTGACGCCGCGCACCTTGCGCAGCTCGTCCTTGGTTGGCTGGACATAGCCGGTGGAATCCATGGCGCGGGACTGGATCAGCAGTTCCTGGCCGGCCCAGTCGAAATCGACATAGAAGCGGGTCAGCGACTTATCGAGAACGGGGCCGTCGATGCGGGCACTCTGCCAGTTCTTGCCGCCGTCGAGCGTGACGTCGACGCGCTTGATCGTGCCGCGTCCCGACCAGGCCAGCCCGGACAGCACATTGCGCCCCTTGTGCTTCAGCGGCGCCTGCGGCGAGGGATTGGTCACCACGGATTTGGCGTCCATGATGAAGGTGAAGCGCCGCGAGCGGCCATCCGCCAGCAGGTCGGTGTATTTCGAGGTTTCCTCGCGTGCCATCCAGGGTTTGTCGCCGACTTCGATGCGGCGCAGCCACTTGACCCAGAGATTGCCTTCCCAGCCAGGGATGACTGCGCGCAGCGGATAGCCCTGCTCGGGCCGCAGCGCCTCGCCATTCATGGCGAAGGCGATGAGCACGTCGCCCAGCGCCTTCTCGAGCGGGAGCGAGCGGTTCATGCCGGAGGAATCCGCACCTTCCAGCATCAGCCATTTGGCGGTCGGCTTCACACCCGCTTCTTCGAGCAGGGCCTTCAGCGGCACGCCCGTATACATGACGTTATGGACCATGCCGTGGGTGAACTGGCAGCCGTTGAGCTGCGCGCCGCGCCATTCCATGCCGGAATTGGCGGCGCATTCGAGGAAGTAAACGCGGTTCTGCCGCGGCATGCGCCGGATGTCTTCCATGGTGAAGACCAGCGGCTTCTCGACCAGGCCGTGGATCATCAGGCGGTGATTGGCCGGCTCGATATCGGCGATGCCGCCGTGATGCCGCTCGAAGCACAGGCCGGACGGCGTGATGATGCCATCGAGTTCATGCAGCGGCGTGAAATTGACCGAGGATTCCGGGGATGCCGTCAGCCAGGAGACGTCCCGGCGCATGACATGTTTCTCGTGGCGCGAGGGCATTCCGTAGGGCCGCTTGTCGACGCCTTCGCCGAGATAGCGGTTCCAGTCCTGGACTTCGGTGATCAGCGGGTCGGGAGCCCCGGCGCGGGCACCGCTGGCCGAGGCGGCCAGCCCCGCGCCAGCCATTCCGGCCGCGCCGAGGAAGCGGCGCCTGCTCAGGCTTTCGCGGTTGCGGGGGGAGGTCATGGCGGCAGATTCCTCTGGATTGGGAGGGTTCAGGGAGGACGGCGCGGGTCAGGCGCCGGTCACCTTCACGGCGTCGTTGGGCGTGATCGAAACGGTCTTGGTGCGGGCGACATGGTCTCGGACAACGTCCCAGATCGGCGGCCCTTGCGTGCCCTCGTTGACGCTGGCCCAGCCGGCGACGACGTATTTCCGGGACGCATCGATCGGCTTGCCGGATTTCAGATGCGTCAGCCCGGAGATGCGGCCGCCCATCGGCTTGCCGATATCGATGGCGTAGCCCATGCCGCCGATGCGGACCATGTCGCCGCCGCCCTGGAAATACGGATCGGGGTGGAAGATATTGTCGGCGACGTCCTCGAGGATCTCCTTGAGCTGGGCGCCGGTCATCTCCATGCGGTAGCAGTTGGGATAGGTGATCGCGGTCGCGTTGGTGATCGCCTCCCAGGTGATCGGCTCGCCGGGAAGCAGCGTTCCGCCCCAGCGGAAGCCAGGGGAGAGCGCGATCTCGGCGTCGCGCTGGCTCAGCATGGCGTCGCAGATCAGGTCGTCGAAGGTGCCGTTGAAGTTGCCGCGCCGGTAGAGCAGCGACTCTGTCCGTCCGATCTCGCGGGCGAGGTCGGCGGCGAAGGGCTCACGGAGCTTCCCGACCAGCGCCGCCATTTCGGTATCGGGGGTGATCGCTTCGGAGAAGACCGGCATCAGCTTGAAGCGGATATCCGCGACCTTGCCGTCCTTCACCGCGATATCGAGCCGCGACAGGAACTTGCCATGCGAGCCGCTGGCGACGAGGGCGGTATTGCCGACGCGCACCACACCGGGCATCGCGTCATGAGTGTGGGCGGTCAGGATGATGTCGAGGCCCTTGACCCGCGCGGCCAGTTTCCTATCGACGTCGAAACCGTCATGCGAGAGCAGCACGACGATGGCTGCGCCCTCGGCACGGGCCTCCTCGACCTGTTTCTGGATCTCCTCCTCGCGGATGCCGAACTCCCAGTCGGGGAACATCCAGCGCGGATTGGCGATGGCGGTACGCGGCAGCGCCTGGCCAATCACCGCAATCTTGACGCCACCCTTCTCGAAGACCTTGCGCGGCTTGAAGACGGGTTCGTTCCACTCCTTGTCGCGAATGTTCTGGGCGAGGAAGGCGAAGGATGCGCTCTCCGCGATCTCCTTGACGCGCTCGGCGCCGAGCGTGAACTCCCAATGGCCGACCATGGCGTCGGTCTTCAGCGCCGACATGACGTCGACCATGTCCTGGCCCTTGGTCTGGAGCGAGCTCCAGCTGCCCTGCCAGGTGTCGCCGCCATCGAGCAGCAAAACCTTGTCGTCACCGCGCTCGGCGCGGATCGCCTTGACCAGCGTCGCGATGCGGTCGAGCCCGCCCATCCGGCCATATTGGCGAGCCAGTGTGGTGAAGTCGTCGGAGGTCAGGGCAAAGGCGTCGGCCGAGCCCGTGGCGATTTTGAAATGCTCCCGGAATTCGGCGTCGGTCAGGTGCGGAGGCTGCCCCTTGGCCTCGCCGACGCCGAGATTGATCGAGGGTTCGCGGAAGTGCAGCGGCACGAGCTGGGCGTGGATATCGGTGACATAGAGAAGCGTCACGGTGCCGAGCGGGTCGAAGCGCAGGATGTCGGCCTGGGACAGACGCTGCTGCGCCGCGACGCGCCCGAGCGGGCCCAGCCCGGAAGCCAGCGTGATGGCCGCAGCAGCCGATGTCGCCTGAAGAAAATCGCGCCGTGAGATCATGATCCACCCTTGGGCGGCGCGCAGCCGCCCTCATGCGGGGACGTTTCGCCCCGCTTGTCCGTTCGATGCGAGCAACCGGCCGGGTCGCGGCCGGCGAGACATCAGCCGACCGTCAGCTTGTTCTTGGCGGTGTATTCCGAGCCGTCGTCATCCTTCCAGGTGAAGGTGAACTCGCCCGATTCCGTCGCCTTGAAGAAGAAGGACTGGTACGGGTTGGCCGAAATCGCGGGATGCCAATCGGCGGAAAAGACCGGCTTGCCGTTGAAGCTTGCACTGAACTTGTTGATGATCTTGCGCGGAATAGTCTCGCCCTTGGCGTCCTTGCGCTGGCCGGATTCCATCTCGTGCGAGATCAGCGTCTTGATCTCGATCATCTCGCCAGCGGCGGCCTTGGCGGGAACGCGGACCCGCGGGGTGGGCTTGGTGCTCATGGGTGTATCCTCACCGTGATCTTGTCGTTGTCGGGGCTGGAAGACGCGGGTCTCAGCCGCCGCAACCACCGATCGTGACTTTCACATTGGCCTTGGCCATGTGCAGCGCGCCGCTCGACATCTCGGCGACGCAGACGATGTTTTGGGTCTGGGCGAGACGCATGCGGGTCGCGGCCGAGGCCTTGCCGCAGGCCGGCGTGAAGCTGTAGCTGACGATGCCGGGAAGCGGGTTGCCGTCGGCATAGACGTGAACGGCCTTGACGTAGTCGGCATCCGTCATCGGGCTTTCGACCTCGATATTGATCGGGACGACGAGGCCGTTCTCGGCGATCTCGGGAACGTCGAGCTTGATCTTGCCCGCGGCGAAGGGCTTGTCGCCATAGAGCTTCTTCAGTTCGTCCGCGACCGTCTTTTCATCTGCGAAGGCGAGCTTGGAGCCGAGAAGGCTGGCCACGGCGGCGAAGGCACCCGCCTTGAGAGCGTGACGGCGCGACAGCCCCGCTTGCTGAAAATCCATTCGGACATCCTCCCTGGAATTATTCTGGTTAGCTCTTGACGACGCGACCGTCCGTCGCACATCATTTCGACATATCGTGATATTGTTTTTTGTGAATGTAAAGGCTTTCAAATCAAGAAAGCCGGGAATGAAGGTCGCATGAAGCGGCCGGCTGGGGAAACGAAAGGGCAGGGCATGAAGCTCACTGTGATCGGCGCGGCAGTTCTTGCCGCGGCCATGACGCTCGCGGCCGGGCATCTGACCGCACAATCGCCGCCGCAGGACGACAGCGAGAAGGAGATCGAGCGCTATCGCCAGATGCTCTCGGACCCATTCTCCAATCCCGGCTACCTCGCCGTCGATCGCGGCGAAGAGATCTGGACGACGAAGCGCGGCACCAAGAATGTCTCGCTGGAAGGTTGCGATCTCGGCGAGGGGGCCGGCAAGCTGGAGGGCGCCTATGCGCGGCTGCCGCGCCATTTCGCGGATGCCGACAAGGTCATGGATCTGGAGCAGCGCTTGCTCTGGTGCATGGACAAGGTCCAGGGACTCGACACCAAGGACGTGCTGTCGCGGCGCTTCTCCTCTCCCGGAAAGGCCTCCGATCTCGAGGACCTGACGGCTTTCATCGCCAACAAGTCGAACGGCATGAAGCTGGAGCCGCAGCTCAAGCACGCCAAGGAACTTGAAATGGCGGCCGTCGGGGAGGAGCTGTTCTATCGCCGTGGCGGCGTGATGGATTTCTCCTGTGCCACCTGCCACGCCGAGGAAGGCAAGCGCATCCGTCTGCAGGGCCTGCCCAACCTGTCCGTGCCGGGCGCGACTGCGCAGGCGACGATGGCGACCTGGCCGACCTATCGCGTCTCCCAGAGCGCGCTTCGCACGATGCAGCACCGTCTTTGGGACTGTTATCGGCAGCAGCGCTGGCCGGTACCGGATTTCGGCTCGGACAGCCTGACCGCGCTGACCGTCTTCCTGAACAAGCAGGCGGCCGGCGGTGAACTCAATGTGCCTTCGATCAAGCGCTGAGGGGACGGAACCGATGATCAGATCAGCTTTCGCCTCCCTCGCCCTCAGTGCCTTCGCGCTCTGTGCTCCGGCCTTGGCGCAGGACAAGCCCGCCAAGCCGAGCCAGGCGACGATCGAGGCCTATGTGAAGTCCACTTTCGGCAAGGCGCCGGCGGAATGGCAGGCACGCATCACGCCGGATGAATCGCTGGCGGCGTGCAATGTCCATCGCAATCAGGTTTCGTCCGCAGATGCGGAGGCCATCACCAAGCGCGAGCTTGCCAGGGTCAGCTATCCCGCGGACGGCAAGTTCCTCGGCAACTGGAAGGAAGGCTACAAGGTCGCCAATAATGGCCGGGGCGGTCAGTTTTCCGATCCGCCCGACACAGTTTCCGGGGGCAACTGCTTCGCCTGCCACCAGCTCGACCCCAAGGAGCTGAGCTATGGCACGCTCGGCCCCAGCCTCGCCGCTTATGGCAAGGACCGGAAATACGACGCTGAGGCGATCAAGGACGCCTACACCAAGATCTACAATTCACAGGCCGTGGTGCCCTGCTCGAACATGCCCCGCTTCGGCACCAACAAGGTGCTGAGCGAACAGCAGATCAAGGACGTGATGGCCTATCTGTTCGACCCGGAATCGCCGGTGAACAAGTAGCGGCAGGGCCCAGCGCCAGTAAAAATCATCCCGCCCTCGGTTCCTCCGTGGTCGGGATGATTGCGTTTCGAGCCAGCAGACGTCAGGCGCCTTGCCGCTTCAGCCATTCCGGGAAGGGCGCGGTCTCGTAGCCCTCCTCCCGCACAAAGCGGAACATGGCGAGGAAATCGCGTGGTTCGAGCAGCCCCGGCATGCGCGCGACCTCGCGGGCCTGCGGCTTGCGTTGGCCGAGACCCTCCGCGCTGTCGGGCATGAACTGGATCGTCGGAGTGAAGCGCACGCCATAGGCCTCGCCCAGTGCCTTCTCGCCCAGTTTGCGTCCGTCGAAATCGGTGACCTCGCGGGCGCCGATATGGTTGAGGTGCAGCACCTCGAAATTGGCCTTGATGTAACCTTCGATCCTGGGATCGGCGAGATGCACCTCATGCATTCGCCGGCAGGCCGGGCAGCCCTTGAGGCCCCACATGATCGCGAGGCGTTTGCCGTTGCGAGTCGCGGTTTCGATGTCCTCGGAGAGATCGAGGAAACTCTCGAGATACCAGTCCTGCTGGTAGAGCCCGTCCTCGCCGAGTCTGGCGGCGGCGAGGGCCTGAGGCGCGAAGGGGACGGCGAGGGCAGAGCCGAGAAGCCTGCGTCGGGTCAGCATGGAAACACTCCCTTCAGCCGATCGTACCGAGGATCGGGATGGTCTGTAGCAGCCAGCCGGCCAGCGCCGGCATCATTCCGGTGATGAACAGCAGGCCTGTCACGACGAGCCCGGCGCCCATGGCCTTCTCGATGACGGCCATATGCCGCCGGAAGCGGGAGAGCCAGGTCAGGAAGGGGCCGGCGAAGACCGCCGCCAACAGGAAGGGCAGGCCGATTCCGAGCGCATAGGATGCGAGCAGAAGCGCGCCGCGCGAGGCGCTGCCTTCGGCACCCGCGACCATCAGCACCGTCGCCAGCACAGGTCCGACGCAGGGCGTCCAGCCGAACGCGAAGGCAAGCCCGACGAGATAGGCGCCGAGCAGGCCGGCGGGACGTGCGGATGTCTGGAAACGGGCCTCCCGGTAGAGCAGGGGAATCCGCAGCCAGCCGAGAAAATGCAGGCCCATGACTAGGATGATTGCACCGGCGGCGATGGACAGCGTGTCGAAATGGGCGGTGATCCAGGTCCCGATGGTCGAGGCGGTGGCGCCGAGTGCGACGAAGACGGTGGCGAAACCGAGCACGAAAACGGCGGCCATGGCGATGATGCGGCGACGCTGCGCGGCCGTCAGCGCGCCGTCCGAGCCGGACAATTCGCCGATGCCGACACCCGCGAGGAAGCAGAGATACGGCGGCACCAGGGGCAGCACGCAGGGGCTCAGGAAGGAGAGCAGACCTGCTGCGAAAGCCCCTGCGATCGAGATGTCGAACAAGGTTCAGCCCGCCAATTGTTTAAACATATGAATACGACTATGTTTGTCGGATGAAAGCAATCGCGAAATGGCTGAGCTGGCATGCCGGCCTCGCAGCACTGGTGGGGATGGCGCTTGTCAGCCTGCCGTTGCGGGCGGCAGAGCTGGTGATGTTTGAACGCGACGGCTGCGTCTGGTGCGCCCGCTGGGACCGGGAGGTCGCGCCTGTCTATGCCAACACGCCGGAGGGCAAGGCAGCACCGCTGAGGCGGGTCGATCTCGGTTCCACCCGCGCAGATGAGCCTGGACTTGCTGCACCGGTTCGCTTCACGCCGACCTTCGTCCTGATGGATGAGGGGCGCGAGGTCGGCCGGATCACCGGGTATATTGGCGACGATGCATTCTGGGGTTTGCTTGGCAAGATGCTTGCTGGCATGGACAGTCCCAGCCATCGAACACGCGGCCAGTCCGCGACAATGGAACGAAAATGAGCGCGATTGTCTCCAAGGCCCTCGAAGCCGAGCTGCGCGATGGTGCCGAATTCTCGGCCGAGCTCGATCAACTGATGCGCAAGGCCCGCAAGGCCAGCGATTTCCTGAAGGCTCTGTCCCACGAAAACCGGCTGCTGCTGCTCTGCCTGCTGGCCGAGCGCGAGCGCACCGTCACGGAACTTGAGAACATCCTCTCGCTGCGCCAGCCGATGGTTTCGCAGCAGCTCGCGCGGCTGCGGCTCGACCAGTTGGTCACCACGCGTCGCGACGGCAAGGCGATCTATTACAGCCTCGCCAATGACGATGTGCGCCAGGTCATCTCGGTGATCTACGACATCTTCTGCAACCGTCCCGAGAGCACGGACCGCTTGCGTGATTGAAATGCGGGCCGGCAGGGGCGTCTGACGATCATGGAACCTCTGCCGACCTGGGCCGTGACGCTGATCGGCGTCGTCATCGGCGCGGCCTGCGGCTTCACTGCCCGGCGTGCCCGGCTCTGCTCCTTCGGGGCGATCGAGGACGCCTGGATGGGCGGCGATACGCGCCGCCTGCGCATCTTCGGGCTTGCGCTCGCCGTTGCGCTCGTGGGCACGCAGCTTCTGGTCGGTCTCGGCTGGCTTTCGCCCCGGCTCTCGACCTATGTGCCCTCGGCCTTGCCCTGGCTCTCGATCCTGCTCGGCAGTACGGTCTTCGGGATCGGCATGGCGCTGGTCGGCACCTGCGGCTTTGGCTCTCTCGTTCGTCTCGGCAGCGGCGACCTGCGCAGCCTGATCGTGATGATGGTCTTCGGCGCCGTCGCCTATGCCACGCTCCGCGGCATGCTGGCTTCCTTTCGAATCGATGTGCTCGAGACGGTCGCCCTGCCGATACCTGGTGGAGTGCAGGGTGATCTGCCTTCACTGCTCGCCTGGTTTGGTCTGGGCGACTGGCGGCTTGCCATCGTTCTCGTCGCCGCCCTGGTGCTGATACTGGCTGTCCTGGCCGACCCTCGGTTGCGACGTTCGCCGCGGCTGGTGTTGGCCGGGCTCACGCTGGGGTTCGGTGTGGTTGCAGGCTGGTGGGCGACAGGTGTGGCTATCGACGAATTCACCGCGTTTCCCCGCCCGCAGAGCCTGACCTTCGTCTCGCCGATCGGCAGGGCGCTCTACGCGGTCCTGACCCACCCTATCGGATTCCTCGATTTCGGGGTCGGCACCATTCTGGGGGTGATGCTCGGAGCCTTTGCTTCGGCACTCTACGATCGCGAGTTTCGCTGGGAGGCCTTTGACGACCACCACGAGATGCGCCGCCATCTGGCGGGCGGTGCGCTGATGGGGTTCGGCGGCATTCTCGCTGGCGGCTGCACCATCGGGCAGGGCGTCACGGCCGGCTCGCTGATGGCGCTGTCCTGGCCGCTGGCGGTTGCCGGCATGATGCTCGGCGCCCGCATCGGCATCGCAGTTCTGGTCGAGGGCTCGGTGCGCGAGATGCTGGCCGAACGCCTCGGGCGCCGCCGTCGCTGCGATTGAGCGTTCTTCGGCCTATCAGGCCGCGGACGGGATGAAGCGGAAGGCCTGCCCGGTACGCTCGACCGTACCGATCCCGCCCTTCGGCAGATGATAGCCAATCACCCGCAGCTTCTCGTCGGCGGCCCGGCCCAGTACGGTCTTGCGGGTCTGGACCGCTTGATCCGCGTCATGATCGGAAGCTGGGCGCCATTCCGGGTGTGCGAAGGATGCAACTGGATGCGTCGCCGCGTCGCCCAGCACGAGCAGCCTGTCGCTGCCGTCCTTGATCTCGAAGGAGACATGACCCGGCGTGTGACCGGGCGTCGCGACTGCGGCGATTCCCGGCAGCACTTCCTCGCCTGCGAGGAAGGTCTTCAGCCCATCCTGGAGACCCTTCAGCACACGCTGCGCGCCGGCCGCAAAAGCGTGACGGTCCTCGGGAAGTCGCTCATAGACCTTGGCATCTGTCCAGAACGCGACCTCGTCGCGGGCCGCCAGCCAGGTCGCATTGGGGAATGCCGGGCTGTCGAACTCGTCGAGCGCCCCCCAAAGGTGGTCCGGGTGCAAATGGGTGAAGACGATATGACTCACGCTGTCGGGCGCAATACCGGCGGCCTCCAGGCTTGCTGCGAGCTTGCCGCTTCCGGCAAGAAAGTTCGGGCCGGAGCCGCAATCGAACAGGATCGTTTCACTGCCGCGCTTCAGGCAGGTGACGTTCAGCACCGTCTCGGATGGGCCCTTGCTGCCGGTCATCGCCTCGAGCTGGGGCAGCGGCGTGTCGCGCGCGAGCATCGAGAGCGGCAGCTGGAAGCCACCGTCGCTCAGCACCAGGATCTCGGCCTTGCCGAGCCCGGCTCGCGCCACGACCTGGGCTCGTGCTGCTCCGCCGCAGAACGAGGCCGCCGCTGTCAGACTGGCTCCGAGAGTGAAAACGCGACGGTTCAGCATCGAAGATCTCACATATTCCTATGGATGAATATGTGACGCTAGCAGAGCTCCGATGCGTTGTCTTCCTGTTTGCAACCGCAATCTCAGCGCGGGAGATGCAGGCCGGCTTCCCTGGCCAGGGCCGCGCGATAGACGGCAGCCGCCACGGCGAGATCCGCGAGCGCGAAGCCGCGGAAAATGAACATGGCGCGCTGCTCCGCGTCGCTGCGTCCGGGGCGGACTCCGCCGGCGAGTTCCGTCAGGTCGGCATCGAAGCTGCCGAGTGGGCCGATATCTGTGGCGATCGGAGGATTCTCAGCCTGTTGCTGGTGATCGTCGGTGGCCACGAGGTCGAGCCTGCGCAAGCCATTCGGCAGCCAGCTGCGGGCGACATCGACGGCCGCCACGAAGGCGCCCGGTTTCAACCAGGCAGCATCGAGGAAGGGCGCGAAGCCGGGTTGCATGGGCACGGTCGTGATGACGACGTCGCTGCTACGAACGACATCGATGGCGCCATCATGAGCCTCGGCCGCAAAGCCCTGCTCGCGGGCATGCGCGATGAAGAGATCGGTGGTGCGGCGGCTTCGACCGAAAGCGCGAACCTCGGTCAGACCGGGCAGCAGGGACTTGAACGCGGCAAGATGCGAGCGAGCCTGCAGGCCGCAGCCGATGAAGCCGATGGTGCGGCTCTCCGGCCGCGCCAGGAACTCGCCTGCTGCCGCCGACATGGCCGCCGTCCGGATCGCCGTGACGAGGTTACCATCGAGGACGGCCAGCAACTTGCCGGACGCATAGTCGTTGAGAGCAATCATGGCGTGGATGCCGGGCGTGCCCGCGCCATTCGTGGCGGGCGCCATGCCGAGCCATTTTGTCGCCGCCATGCCGATCGCGGGCGAGGCCGCGCAAAGCGATTGGAAGCCGTGGCCGGGACCGATCTCCAGCGCAAGCTTGGGCTTGCTCAGCGTCTGGCCGTCGTGATGAGCCTTGAAGATCGTCCTTACCGCCGCGCGGGCGAGCGCCGGATCGAGTTCGAGCCCGGCGATGTCGGCTTCGGCGAGATAGAGAAGAGTGTCAGGCATGGGCAGGCTCGCAGCAGGCAGGGCTCGGTTGAACTGGATCGCCAAGGACCCACGGGCGTGATCGATCGCTCAGCGTGGTTCTTCTAGGGCGTGGGTGCCGGAACGGAAACGGACTCACGAGGGCGTCAACCGTCCGACAGTCTTGTCGCAATATCGGCGCCGGCCTTCAGCGTCAGGGTAACGGGTGTGCGCTCGGCGACATCGGCGAGGTGCATTCGCTGATCCCCAGACAGATCGCCCGTCAGCGTGATGACACGTTCGATCTTCGAGCGGTTCTCGACCTTGACGTGGTGCAGGTCGATATCGACAGCCTGAAGGCTCCACTGCTTGCGCTCGGCATACATCCGCAAGGTGATGGCCGTGCAGGCGCCGAGGCTGGCGAGAAGCAGGTCATAGGGCGCCGGCCCGGCATCGGCTCCGCCCAAGGCCGCCGGCTCGTCGGCAACCAGTGTGCGGCCGCCCATCCTGATCGTTGTCGCAAAATTCGTCGTGCCGATATGGGCGTTCGCGCGGGCCATGAAGCCATCCTCCAGGCACGTCAGCGCAGTTTGTCGAAGCCGCGCCGACGGCGTCACGATCCTGAGCGGTGCAGGCGCGCTTGCCAACCCTCGTGCGGGCTCAGCCTGGAAGACCGGCGATGACGCCCTTGCGCAGCAGGAAGCAGCCATAGGGCCGCGGGTCGCCGACCTGGACGACAGCGAAGCTCGCCTTCGCCGCGGCATAGAAGGCGAAACGCTCGATGCCGAGGCATGGTACGGGCTCTCCCATGGCGCGGTCGATTTCGGCCTGAACCTCGGCCTGGACCGGCGGGATCTCGTCAGGCTTGCCGACAACCTCCATGCGGCGCAGCGAGCCGGGCTCGAAATCGTCGATTGGCAGGACGGAGAGGATGGCGCGGGTCGCCCGCGCCATCGAAAGGCCGGGCAGTCGGATCAGCCTTCCGCTGGCGGTCGCGCTGGCAACAGTATCGGCCGGATGATTGGCATCGACAATGGCCAGATCGTCGCCATGGCCCATCGCGGCCAGAACCCAGAGCAGATCGGCGCTCAAGACAGGGTCGATGCCCTTCAGCATATCAGTTGCGTCCTCGGTGGGAGAGATAGAGCCTCTGGGCATTACCGCCCATGATCGCGGCGCGATCGGCTTCGGGCAGGGGCGCCAGCAATTCCGCGACGGCTTCGAACCAGCGGGAATAGTCGGTCCGCAAGGTGACGACGGGCCAGTCGCTGCCCCAGATCAGGCGGTCGGGACCGAAGACGGCGAGCAGATGCGAAACGACCGGGCGCAGGGTCTCGATCGTCCAGCCGGCCGAGGCTTCGGTGACGAGGCCGGAGATCTTGCAGAAGGTCTGCGGCCGCGCTGCGACTGCGGCGATATCCTCGCGCCAATTCGCGATCTCCCCACTGATGAGATCCGGTTTGGCGGCATGGTCGACAACGACGGCGAGCGTCGGATGTCGATCGAGAACGGCCAATAGTGGCGCAATGTGCTGCGGTCGCAGCAGCGCGTCGAAGACGAGGTCATGGGCTGCCACCGCTGCGAAGGCGGGCGCAAGGGAAGGGCGGGCCAACCAGTTCTCGTCGGGAATGTCGTGGACCATGGGCCTGAGCCCGACCAGCAGCGGATTGCCGCTCAGGCGGGCAATCCGCTCGGACGCATCGAGCGCATCGAAATCACACCAGCCGACGACGCCGGCGACGCTTTGGTCTTGCTCTGCGATGCCGAGCAGGAATGCCGTCTCTGCCTCGGTCGGCGCGGCCTGGACCAGGATGGTGCGCGCGATGCCGTGCCGTGCCAGCAGCGGCGCCAGGTCCTGCGGGCCGAAGTCGCGATGGATCGGGCCCAGTGCCGGGGTCAGCCAGCCATAGTCGCCGCGTGAGAGCCGCCAGTAATGCTGATGGGCGTCGATCCGCATCGGGCTATTCCGGCACAGGAACGTCAGCGCCGAGCAGGCCTTCGGTCTTGAGCGCGCTCCAGAGCTCGGACGGAACCGGCGCGGCGATTTCGGCAAGCTGGTCGGCGACCTCCGCGGGTGAGACCGCCCCCATGACGACACTGGAAACGGCGGGGTGGCCCAGCGGGAACTGCAGCGCGGCACGGCGCAGTGGCACCTCGTGGCGCCGGCAGATCGTCTCGATGGCGGCGACCCGCGCGAGGATCTCGGGCGGAGCCGGCCTGTAATTGTACTTGGCGCCAGTGACGGGGCCGGTGGCCAGGATGCCGGAGTTGAAGACGCCGCCGAGCATCAGGCCGATACCCTTCTTCTGCGCGAGCGACATGAAGGATGCGAGCGCCGGCTGCTCCAGCAGCGAATAACGGCCGGCCAGCAGCATCGTGTCGAAGTCGCCGGCATGGGCAAAGCGCTCGCACATCTCCGCTTCATTGACGCCGACTCCGATCGCCTTGACCGTACCGGCCGCCCGCAATTTGTCGAGCGCCGGGTAGGCGCCGGCCATTGCCTCGAAGAACCGGTTCTCGATGGCGTCCGCGCCATGGGTCCAGATGTCGACGTCGTGGATCAGGACGATGTCGATATGGTCCGTGCCGAGCCGAAGTGCCGACTGCTCAAGCGAGCGCATGGTCCCGTCATAGGAATAGTCGAATCGCATGCCATGCGGCAGGCCGCCCAGATAGCCCGAGCCGTCGCCGCGCCCCGCGAAGGGCTGCGCGACGCGGCCGACCTTGCTGGAGAGCAGCACATTCTCGCGGCCGACCCGGCGCAGTGCCGCACCGATGCGATGCTCGGACAATCCGTGACCATAGAGCGGCGAGGTATCGATCAGGGTGACACCGCCGGCGACGGCAGCCTCTACCGTTGCGACGGCCTGAGCCTCGTCGAGCCTTGCATAGAGATCACCGAGCGGGGCTCCGCCGAAGCCGAGCGTCGAGACCTTCAGTCCGGTGCGGCCAAGGTTTCGCAAGGGGAGGGGTGGCGCAACTGCGGGCATGGATGCGGGTCCAGGATGTGCTGCAGCGACTATGTGCACGCCAACATGTCAGCTTGCAACCGACCTCGAACGCGATTAGCGTCGGCGTCGGATCCGAAGGGCAAAGACTCGACGGGACCGGCGCACAGCCGGATAAACAGGCAGGCTCGTAAACGGGCCGCAATCTGCGTCCACAGGGAGGACAATCATGACAGACAGCATTCTGAAGCCGAGCCGGCGCGCGCTTCTGCGCGGGGCTGCAGCGTTGGGCGCGGCGGGCGCCATCGGTTCGCCGATGGTTCTGCGCGAAGCCCATGCGCAGGCTGCCTTCAACTGGAAGCGCTTCGCCGGCACGACAATCGACGTGCTGTTGGTGAAGAACCCGCGTTCCGACCTGATGCAGGCGGCCGAGAAGGAGTTCACCGAGCTCACCGGAATCAAGGTCTCGGCCGAGCAGGTGCCGGAGCAGCAGCAGCGCCAGAAGGCGGTGATCGAGTTTGCCTCGGGCAAGCCGAGCTTCGACGTCAGTGGCATTTCGCTGCATGTGCAGAAGCGCATGGCCGCCAAGGGCAAGTGGTTCGAGGATCTGACACCCTTTATCAAGGACGCCTCGCTGACCTCGCCGGACTTCAATTTCGCTGACTTTGGTGCCGGGCCCGTCGCCTATGCGCGCCAGTCCGACGGTTCGCTCGATACGATCCCGTTCTTCGTCGATTACTGGATGATCTACTATAATAAGGAGCTCTTCGACGCGAAGGGCGTTGCCTATCCCAAGACGATGGACGAGATCGCCACGGTCGCGGCCAAGCTGCATGACCCGGCCAAGGGTATCGCAGGCTTCGTCTCGCGCGGCCTGAAGAACGCCAATGTCCCGGTCTGGGCCAGCCTGCTGCTCGGCCAGGGCATCGAGACCACGTCGCCCGACGGCAAGCTGCTCACCGATACGCCCGAGGCGGCCTGGGCCGGTGAACTCTACAAGAAGCTGAATAAGGAAACCGGCCCAGCCGGTCAGGTCGGCTTCAACTGGAATGAATGCCAGACCACCTTCATGCAGGGTCGCGCCGCGATGTGGCTCGACGGCATCGGCTTTGCCACGCCGCTCGAGGACCCGACGAAGTCGCGTATCGTCGGTAAGGTCGGCTACGGCATCACGCCGCCCGGGCCGAAGGCGCATCACGCCGGGATGTTCGCCGATGGCATGGGCATTTCGCGCGGCTCGCAGAAGAAGCAGGCCGCCTGGCTCTATCTCCAGTTCATGACAAGCAAGGCTCAGCAGATCGCGATGCTCAAGGCCGGCGCCGGTGCACCCGGGCGTGCCTCCGCCTATCTCGACACCGAGACCATCTCGCAGTCGAAATTTGGCAAGCAGTATTTCGAGTGTCTGCTCGGCTCGGCCAAGGTCGCCCGCGCTGCGCTGCCGCAGATCGTTCCGGTGACCGAATTCCGCGATGTCTTCGGCGTGGCGCTGACCAATGCGCTCGGCGGTGCCGATGTCGCTGCAGAGCTGAAGAAGGCGACCGAAACCTTCGCGCCGGTCTTGGTCAAGAGCGAACAAGGCTGACGAGCATCGCCATCATGGCCGGGATTGTTCTGGCCATGATGGCTTTCCCCGTTTGGGGAGGCGATGTTCACGACGCGAATGCCCGCCACAGGGCGGGCATGGCAAACCGTTTTCAGCAAAGCGCAGAGCATGACCAACACAACCGCCATGCCAGCGGATCTCGCGACGCCCAAGGTGTTGCCTGCGAGACATTCAGCGGATTTTACCCCGCGCTACTGGCTGTTTTCGCTGCCAGCCGTGCTGGTCGTCCTCGGGGTGATCGTCTTCCCGTGGCTATTCACGCTCTACATGTCGGGCCATGACTGGAAGATCGGCGGAGGCCCCGAATTCGTGGGCCTGCAGAACTTCTCGGAGCTGTTCCGCGATACGCGCTTTCTCGAATCGATGGGACATACCGCCTATTTCACGGTTCTGGCCGTGGTGCTGCCGATCGTGTTCGGCACGGCGGCGGCGCTGGTCTTCCACCGCGAGTTCCCGTTCCGGGGGCTGCTGCGCACCGTTTTCGTGATGCCGATGATGGCGACGCCCGTCGCCGTCGCGCTGGTCTGGACGATGATGTTCCACCCGCAGCTTGGCGTGTTGAACTACCTGCTATCGCTTGTCGGGGTTGGACCCCAGCCCTGGGTCTACGACCCCCATACCGTGATCCCGACGCTGATCCTGGTCGAAGTCTGGCATTGGACGCCGCTCGTCATGCTGATCGTGCTCGGCGGTCTGGCCGGCTTGCCGAAGGAACCCTATGAATCCGCGCTGATCGACGGCGCCAATTCCTGGCACATGTTCCGCCACATCACGCTGCCGCTGGTCTGGCCCTTCATCATGGTGGCGATCGTGATCCGCACCATCGATGCGCTGAAGGCCTTCGACACGATCTTCGTGATCACCCAGGGCGGCCCGGGCACGGCGTCCGAAACCCTCAATATCTTCCTCTATCTTCAGGCCTTCCAGTTCTACAAGATCGGCTACGCCTCGGCCGTGGTGGTGATCTTCTTCGTCATCATCATCATGCTCTCGTTGCTGCTGCTCTATGCGCGCCAGAAGTCGAAGTGGAACGCGGAATGAAGCGGCTCGCCTCCAAGATCGGCTTTGCGCTCTCGGTCTTCGTACTGGTTTCGCCGGCCGTCCTCGTCTTCCTCTGGATGCTGTCGCTCTCGTTCAAGAACGAACTCGACAATACCGCTTTCCCGCCGGTCTTCATCCCGAACCCGCCGACGCTGGCGAACTATCTCGACGTCTTCGAGAAGAACAACTTCGCGCTCTATCTCTGGAATTCGATCCTGGTCACGGGCGGGGCGGTGCTGATCGGGCTCGGGGTCGGCGTGCCTGCGGGCTACGGCATCGCCCGCGGCAAGGCGACGAAGTTCGCGATCCTGATCCTGGTCGCCCGCATGACGCCGGCCTTGTCCTACCTGATCCCGCTCTTCCTGCTGTTCCAGATGACCGGGCTCGTCGGCAGCATCACGGCGCTGGTGATCACGCATCTCGTCATCACCATTCCGATCATCGTCTGGATCATGATCGGCTATTTCGAGAATGTGCCGATGGAACTGGAGGATGCGGCGCGCATCGATGGCGCGACGACTTGGCAGGCTTTCCGCCATGTCGCGCTGCCGCTGGCGCGGCCGGGCATCGTGGTCGGCGGCATCCTCGCCTTCATCTTCTCCTGGAACAACTTCATCTTCTCGGTCGTGCTGGGCGGCAAGAACAGCCGTACCTTGCCGTCCGCCGTCTACAACTCCCTGACCTTCGAGCAGATTTCCTGGGGGCCGCTCGCCGCTGCCGCGCTGCTGGTGACGCTGCCGGTGCTGCTGCTGACGGTGCTGGCCCAGCGTGAGATCGTTGCTGGATTGTCGGCCGGAGGGCTGAAGGATGGCTGAGCCGCACCCCGATTTCCGTGCCTTCCCGACCTTGCGTCAGTTTTGACCGCAAACTAACATGTCAGACATTCATATCTCAGGAAAGCTCCCTCCAATGGCTATCGACCCGAACCGCTTTGGCCTTTCCTGCGCCATCACGACGCCGATGCGGGACGGCGGAGCCGTCGATCTGCCGCGCCTCGTCACGCATGCGCGCCACGTGCTGGCCGAGGGCTGTGACTCCGTCACGCTGTTTGGCACGACAGGCGAGGGGGCGGCCCTTGGCCTGCCGGCGCGTACCGCGATGCTGGGCGCGCTGGTCGGTGCCGGCGTCGATCCTGGCACGCAGATCTATGCCGGCGTCGCCGCTGCCTCGCTGCATGAATCGATCGAGCAGGCCAAGGTCGCGCTCGATATCGGCGCCAAGGGCCTGCTGGTCGCCCCGCCCTTCTACTTCAAGGGCGTCAGCGACGAGGGCCTCTATGCCTGGTTCTCGCAGTTCTTCGAGAAGTTGGGGCCGTCCGCTCGCAACACCATCCTCTACCACATCCCCTCGGTCACGGCGGTCGATATCAGCGTCGGGCTCGTCGAGCGGCTGAAGAAGGCGTTTCCGGGCATCGTCACCGGGGTGAAGGATTCCTCGGGCAGCTATGCGAATACCGAAGCCCTGCTCAAGGCTCACGGTGAGCTTGCCATCCTGGTCGGTGACGAACGGCTGCTCGCCCGCGCGGTGAGGGCCGGGGCTCAGGGCTCGATCTGCGGCGTCGCCAATCTGGTGCCGGGCCTGCTTCGGCCGATGGTTTATGAAGGGACGGAGAGCCCGGTGGTGAATGCGCTGGTCGACGAGGTCTGCAGCTATCCGGTCCTGCCGGCAGTCAAGGCCCTGGTCGGCCATCTGCATGGCGACAAGGGCTATAGCGCGATGCGGCCGCCGCTCGAGGCCTTGAGCGAGGCGCAACGACAGCGCTTGTTCGCGGCCTTCGACACGATTACGCGGGCCAAGGCCGCCTGAGGAGCCACGAGAGGAACAGGAGCGCATGGGCGAGAACGATCAGGAGCGCGACGGCGAACCGCTGAAGCTGCGGGACAAGGCCTATGTCAGCTTCACCGAACGGCTGCTGGCGCGCGAGATCAAGCCAGGCCAGTTCGTCACCCAGCGCGAGCTTGTGGCGATGACTGGCCTGCCGCTCGGTGCCATTCGCGAACTGATCCCGCGCCTCGAGGCGGAAGGTCTGATCAAGACCGTGCCGCAGCGCGGCATGCAGGTTGCCCATGTCGATCTCAACCTGATCCGCAATGCGTTCCAGTTCCGGCTCTTCCTCGAAAAGGAAGCGACTGCGCTCTACGTGAAAACGGCGACGGACGAAGAGATCGCCGAACAGCGTGAACGCCACGAGGCGATCATCCGGAGGGCCGAGGCGGGTGGCGACGAGACGCTGATCGAGGACGCCGAGGATGTCGACCGGCTGATGCACGAGGCGATCATCGATCGCCTCGACAACGACATCGTCTCCAAGGCCTTCCGCGTCACCTGGCTGAAGATCAGGCTGATCCGTCAGTACGAGACGCGTATCCAGAATCACATCCTGGTTCCTGTCATGCAGGACCACCTGAAGATCATTGCCGCTATCGAGGCGCGCGACCCGGAGCGGGCCGCAGCCGAGATGAGCGCGCATATCGGAAACGCCCGCAACCGGGCCATGAGCTACTGAAGATCGGGGATTGAGAACGAGGAGCCGGCCAATCTGGCCAAACGGTCCGCGTCACGATCTTCGCCGGGCGTCTGGTCGACGGCGCTCCCGGTGAGCGCCGACGTGGGGGCATCGCGCGATCATCCCCGGCTCGTATCGCTCCTGGCGTTCGACTAAATCCCGTCAGCTTGGGAAGGCTGCGACTGCGCAGCTCTGACCGCCGTCGACGGGCAGGCAAACTCCGGTGATGAAAGCCGACTCGTCCGAGGCCAGAAACACGGCGGCCGCAGCAATATCCCAGGCCGTGCCCATCTTGCCCATGGGGACGGCGGCGTTGCGGGCGGCAACCATCTCGTCGACCGAGCCGTACTGCCCCGAGATCTGCTTGTAGATCAGCGGTGTGTCGATCAGGCCCGGCATGATGCAGTTCGCCCGGATGTTCTGCCGGGCATATTGCATGGCGAGCGCCATCGTCGCCTGGTTCACCGCTGCCTTGGTGGCGTAATAGGCAAAGTAGGGGTAGCCGGTCCAGCGGATCGCGGCGAGCGAGGAGATGTTGACGATCGCGCCGCCACCGCTCGCCAGCATCGCCGGGATAACCGCCTTGGCCGTGCGGTAGACCGAGCCGAGATTGAGATCGAGCGCAGCCCTGAACTTCTCCTCGCTGAGTTCGACCGGTCCGCCCATATGGGTCACGCCGACATTGTTGTGCAGGATCTGGATGCCACCGAAGCGCGCCATGGTGGTCGCGACTGCGTCGTCGACCGAGCCCTGTGCCGTCACATCGGCTGCGATCGCGAGCGCTTCGCCGCCCTCTTCCTCGATGATGGACGCTGTCTCGTCGGCGGCAGCCTGGACGAGATCGATGCAGATGACCCTGGCGCCTTCGCGCGCATAGGCGACCGCTGCGGCCTTGCCATTGCCCCAGCCCGGGCCCGAGGAGCCGGCACCGAAAACGATCGCGGTCTTGCCCTTCAGCCGGTCGGCCATGACGTGCTCCTTCAGGTCCCGAGTGGTTCAAGTGAAAGCCCGGCGGCGCTGTTGCACCGCCGGGCTTGAAAGACGAGCGGGCAAGATCAGCTCAGGCTGCTGCCGACGGCCTTCTCGAGAATGGCCCAGGCTTCGTCGCCATACTTCTTCTTCCAGTCGGCATAGAAGCCAGCCTTGCGAAGCGCCTCGCGGAAGGGAGCTGCCTGAGTGTCGTTGATGATCATGCCCTTCGAGACGAGTTCATCCTTGAGACCGGCATTGAGCTTGGCGACGTCGGCGCGCTCGAGCAGCGCTGCGTCATCGAGGTTCTTGGCGACGATCTTGCGGAGATCCTCCGGCAGCTTCTCCCAGGCGCGACGGTTTGCCAGGAACCAGAAGCCGTCCCACATGTGATTGGTCATGGAGAGGTACTTCTGCACTTCGAAGAGCTTGGCAGTGGCGATGATCGCCAGCGGGTTCTCCTGGCCATCGACCACCTTGGTCTGCAGGGCGGTGTAGACTTCGGCGAAGTTGATGCTGGCCGGAGCCGACTGGAAGGCGGTGAACATCGAGGTCCAGAGCGGGCTGACCGGCACGCGGATCTTGAAGCCCTTGAGGTCGTCGGGCGTGTTGATCGGGCCCTTCGAGCTTGTCATCTGGCGGAAGCCGTTGTCCCAGATCTTGTCCATGACCACGAGGTTGGCCTTGCCGATCTGGCCGCGGACATAGGCGCCGAGCTCCCCGTCCAGAGCCTTCCAGACAGCATCATAGTTAGGGAAGGCGAAGCCGATTCCGCTGAGCGAGGCGTTCGGCACCAGAGTCGAGAGGATCAGCGGCGACAGTGTGAAGAACTCGACGCCGCCCGAACGGACCTGGCTCAGCATGTCGGTGTCGGAACCGAGCTGATTGTTCGGGAAGATCTGGATGACGACCCGGCCCTTGGTGTCCTGCTTGATCTTCTCCGCCGCCTCATTGGCACGGATGTTCATCGGGTGCGCGACGGGCAGGTTGTTGGCGTATTTGTAGGTGAATTCGGCGGCCTGCGCCTCGGCCCTGCCGATATGGAAGGAGCCGATGGTGGCGGCAGCGGCAGTGCCCTGCAGCAGAGTGCGGCGTGAGATGGTCATGAGCGTTTCTCTCCCTGTCGATGTTGCTTTCACGCCGCCGCTGGTTTGCTTCGCGACGACGGGATCTCGGTTATCCTAAATTCTCGCGTTTCGGACTGCAGCCCTGCAACCCTCACTGCGATGGTGGCGACCATGCCGGAGCATCAGAGCACCCAGGTCGACAGGCCGGGCACGACCGCAATGACGACAAGGCCGATCAGCAGCGCGACAAGATAGGGCCAGATCGCGCCCATCGCCTCGTCCGGCGAGACATTGCCGATCTTGCAGGCGATGTAGAAGCCGATCCCGATCGGCGGGGTCATCAGGCCGATATTCATCGCCGTGACCACCACCATCGAATAGTGCACATCGTTGATGCCGAGATTCTTGGCGATCGGGAACATCAGCGGCGCCATCAGCACGATCGCGGGCAGGCCTTCGAGCACACAGCCCAGCACCAGGAAGACGACGATCGTCACCGCCATGAAGGTCAGCCAGCCGCCCGGCAGGCCGGCCATGAAGGTGGCGAGGTCGCGCGCGAAGCCGGTCTGGGTCAGGGCCCAGGCCATGGCGAGCGCGGTGCCGAGGATCATCAGGATCGCGCCCGAGAGTGCCGCCGTCTCGACCAGCATCGCGTAGCATTTGCGAAGGCCGATGCCGCCATAGAGGATGATGCCGATGACGAAGGCGTAGAGCACCGCGATGGTCGAGACCTCCGTCGCGGTCGCAATGCCGCCGCCGACCACGCCGCGGATCAGGAAGGGCAGGACGAGAGCCGGACCCGCGACCAGAGCGGTCCGCCCGATCACGGCCATGGGCGCGCGCCGCACGCCCTTCATGTCCTCGCCGATGGCTTTCCAGCGTGCCAGCAGCGCCAGCGCGACGAGGAGCACCATGGCGATGCCGAAGCCGGCATTGAACAATCCGGCGATCGAGACGCCGGCGACCGAGCCGAGCACGATCAGGACGATGCTCGGTGGCACCGTGTCGGCCATGGCCGCGCCCGTCGAGAGCAGGGCGATGAGCTCCTTGGGCTGGTAGCCGCGGCGCTTCATCTCGGGAAAGAGCGCGGGCGCAACGGTCGCCATGTCGGAGACTTTCGAGCCCGAAATGCCCGAGACCAGGAAGAGCGAGCCGAGCAGCACATAGGACATGCCGGCGCGGACATGGCCGAGCATCGAGGCGAGGAAGTCGACGATCGCCTTGCCCATGCCGGTCGCGTCGAGAATGCAGCCGAGCAGTACGAAGATCGGCACGGAGAGCAGGATGATGCTCGACATGCCCTCGTCCATGCGCCCGATCATCACGATCATCGGGACATTGGTGCTGAAGGCGAGGAAGGCGAGCGTGCCCATGCCGAAGCAGAAGGCGATCGGCACGCCGGCGACGAGGCAGAGCGCCACCGTGATGACGAGGAAGATCAGGATGTTGGTGTAGCCGAGGCCCTTGAAAACCGGCATCAACCCCCAGCAGGCGGCGGCGAGCCCGGCGACGAGCGCGACGGCGACGATCAGGTCCGGCAGCCTCGCAGTGTGGATGGCATGGCGAATCGTGAGCACCAGCATCATGGTGATGCCGCATGCGATGGCCGAGACGCGCCAGCTGTTCGGAATGTTGAGCGCGGCCGAGGTGACGTAGGATTCCTCGATCGTATAGTCGATCGCCGGGTAGATCATTGCCGCGAGGAAGGCGGCAACCACGACGAGGGCCAGCGTCTGCACGAACTGGCTCACGCGCTCCGGCATCATGCCGATGAAAAGTGTCAGCTTGAGATGCTCGTTGCGATCGATTGCGATCGCGGAGCCGAGCATGGCAAGCCAGAGGAAAGAGATCGAGGCGGCTTCGTCGATCCAGACAATCGGCAGGGAGAAGACGTAGCGCGTGGTGACGCCGAGCAGCAGCAGCCCGACGATCAGCAGCAGCAGCGCGGCGCTGATCATCTCGATCGGCCGCATGATCGCCGAGCCGGTACGGATTGCATCCGTATCCAGCGGGTTCTCGGTAGGAGCAATGCTCTCGCTGAGCTGTGCCATGTCCGGGCTCAAGCCTGCGGGAGCATGGCAACGCCGGAGCGCGCGCATGTCGGAACGGAACCGCAGCGGATATCCGCTTCAGCCATGGCGTTGGCCTCCGGCCAGCCGGAATCCCGTGACAACATCTGCCCTTCCTCCCGCGCGCCGATCTTGTGAACGTTCTTGCGGCCCGGCGCGGTCCATACTGTGGATGATTGATCCAGCGGAAGGGGCCAAGAATACACAAGCAGCCCTGCGTTGCAATCTATCTGAGCCCGAACTAGGCTGCTGCAAACAACCAAAGGGTCCATATTATGGACTGTCTCTGAGGCCGCAGGATGGAACATTTCGTTGCATCAGCCGGCGATCTCTCGGGCTCGCAGAGTGTCGACCGGGCCTTGCGGCTCCTGGCTTTGATCGGGCGCGAGCCCGCGGGCGGGTTGCCGCTGAGCGATATCGTCATCGAAAGCGGGCTCAACAAGCCGACGGCGCGGCGGCTGCTGCTCGCCCTGATACGCGCAGGTCTCGTCGAGCAGGAGGCTCTGTCGCGGCATTACTGCCTTGGCGAGGAGGCTTTCGTGCTGGGCGTCCTGGCTGCGCGCCGGCACGGGCTGCTCGAACTCGCCATGGAGAGCCTGAGGCGCCTGTCGGAGATCACCATGGATACGAGCTTTCTCTCTATCCGGCGTGAGAACTACTCGGTCTGCCTGCATCGGGAGGAGGGAACCTATCCGGTCCGGACGCACGCGCTGCAGACTGGCCAGCAGCATCCGCTCGGGGTCGGCGCCGGCTCGCTCGCGATGCTGGCGGTGCTGCCGGACGGCGAGATCGAACGGATCATGGCGGCGAACGAGGCGGTGCTGCTGACCCAGTATCCGGGTTTTCCGCCTGACGAGATCCGCGCCGATCTGACGCTGGCCCGCCAGCGCGGTTTTTCGCTCAATCCCGGCCGGCTGGTGGCCAGTTCCTGGGGCGTCGGCATCGCCTTTCGCTATCCGGACGGTCGCGTCGCCGGCGCGCTCAGCCTGGCGGCGATCGACAGTCGCATGGTTCCCGCGCGCCAGGTCGAATTGGCGCGCCATCTTTCGACTGAAGCCGAGAGGATGGAGCGCCTGCTCGCGCAGATGTTCGTCCGCAAGACATCCCAAGGCGACGGCCCGCAGCAGAGGGCACGCCCAATTACAAAATCGAGGAGCGCCTGACGTGACCGAAGCCCTTGCCAGCCAGGCCGCCCCGCGCGGCGGTGTCGCGCCCGTGACGCGCCGCGTGATGAACCTTGCCCATATCGTCACCCAGAATGCGCGCCGCTTCGGCCAGCGCTCAGGATTCATCTGGGGTGACAGGCAGTGGAAATGGGCCGAGATCGATGCGCAGGTTTCGGCGCTGGCCGCGGCGCTGGCGGCACGGGGCATCGGTAAGGGGGACCGCGTCCTGGTTCATTCCAAGAACTGCGAGGCGATGTTCTTCTCGATGTTCGCGGCCTTCCGGCTCGGCGCCGTCTGGGTGCCGACCAATTTCAGGCTGCTGCCGGACGAGGTCGCCTATCTCGCGACGGCGTCCGGTGCAAAGGCCTTCCTGTGCCATGGCGATTTTCCGGAGCATGCCGCGGCCGTCGCTGCTGCGGAACCCGCGCCGGGCTTTACCTGGCGCATCGGGGCGGGGGCATTTGGCGAGGCCGAGGTCGGCGAGATGATCGCGCGCCATGCCGGCACAAGCGTTGCGAACGCCGCCGTCGATCGCGACGACCCCTGCTGGTTCTTCTTCACCTCGGGGACCACGGGCCGCTCAAAGGCCGCGGTGCTCACCCATGGCCAGATGGGTTTCGTCGTCACCAATCATCTCTGCGACCTGATGCCGGGAACGACGGAGGCCGATGCATCGCTTGTGGTCGCGCCTCTCTCGCATGGCGCGGGCGTGCACCAACTCGTCATCTCGGCGCGCGGCGCACCGACGATCCTGCTGCCGTCGGAGCGTTTCGACGTCGACGAGGCCTATCGCCTGATCGCCCGCCACCGCATCACCAATATCTTTACCGTGCCGACGATCCTGAAAATGCTGGTCGAGCATCCGGCCGTCGACACGCATGACCATTCCTCGCTGCGCTATGTCATCTATGCCGGCGCGCCAATGTATCGCGAGGATCAGAAGGCGGCGCTTGCCAAACTGGGCAAGGTGATCGTGCAATATTTCGGGCTCGGCGAGGTCACCGGCAATATCACGGTGCTGCCGCCCGCCCTGCATGATCCCGAAGACGGTCCGAATGCGCGCATCGGGACCTGCGGCTTCGAGCGCACGGGAATGCAGGTCCAGATCCAGGATGATGAGGGGCGTGAGGTTGCGGCAGGGGAGCAGGGCGAGATCTGCGTCGTCGGCCCGGCCGTGTTCGCCGGCTACTACGACAACCCCGAGGCCAATGCGAAATCCTTCCGCGATGGCTGGTTCCGTACCGGTGATCTCGGTCACATGGACGAACAGGGCTTCGTCTACATCACCGGGCGCGCCTCCGACATGTACATTTCCGGCGGCTCCAACATCTACCCGCGCGAAATCGAGGAGAAGATCCTGACCCATCCGGCAATCGCGGAGGTGGCCGTTGTCGGCGTGCCCGATCCGGTCTGGGGCGAGATCGGTATCGCCGTCTGCGTCGCATGTTCGGGGGCGCAGGCCAGCGAGGCGGAGCTCGCCGAATTCCTCTCGACCAAGATCGCACGTTACAAGATGCCGAAGCGCTTCCTGTTCTGGGAGGCGCTGCCGAAGTCGGGTTACGGCAAGGTGCCGAAGCGGCTGGTCAAGGACGAACTTGAAGCGCGTGGCGAACTCGCCCGGATGCGGGGCGAGAGGTGATGCGGCAGATCATCCAGCCTGGTCCCGCGGCGCCTGAGCGCATTCGGTGGGTCGAAGCGCATGGCCGGCGTTTCGCGATGCCCCTTGCAGCCGGGCTTCCGCTCCTGGAAGCGGTGCGCCGAGGCTTCGCGGCGATGGGCTTCACCAGCGGCGTGGTGACGGTCGATGGGCTCGTCCTCGGACCCTTCGCCTATGTCATGCCGGCGCTGTCGAAGACTCCGGAACATGCCGCCTTCTATAGCGATACGTTCAGACCGGCCGGCGTGACGCGCGTCGAGACGGGGGCGATGACCTTCGGCCTGCGCGATGGAGCGCCCTTCTTCCACTGCCACGCGCTCTGGACCGAAGCCGACGGCAAGACGAGCGGCGGCCATATCCTGCCAGACGACACCGTTCTCGCGGAGGCGATCACCGTGCCGGCACTCGGTCTCGATGGCGCCGATTTTGCAACCGCGCCCGATCCGGAGACGAATTTCAAGCTGTTCGGCCCGGTCGCGGTGCCGTTCTCCGGGGCTTCGCGCGAAGGGCGTTATTTCGCCCTGCGTGTGGGCCCGAATACCGATTTCACCACGGCGCTGGAAGAGTTCTGTGCCGAACGCGGCATCCGGCGTGCCGTGATCCATGGCGGCGTCGGCAGCACGATCGGCGCGCATTTCGGGGATGGTCGGATCGTCGAGAATTTTGCGACCGAAGTCGCGATTCAGGCCGGCGTGGTCGAGCCCGTGCAGGGGGGGCACGCGGCGCAGATCGATGTAGCGCTGGTCGATTTCACCGGTGCAATGGCACAAGGCCGCCTGAGGCGCGGCGACAATCCGGTGTTGATGACCTTCGAGCTGGTGCTCGAGGCCTTGTAGGGCGCCCAGACAGGCAGTTCCACCGAAGCCTTCGGTCGGCACCGAAGTGTTTCCAGGTGTCAGCGAGTATTCGAAGGCGCAGTCTCCCGCCCACTCAGCAAGGGCGGGAGCCGGCCATGAACATAGCTTCGATGAGTGCAGCGCGCGCCGCAGGCGGGGCGAGGTCATGCGATTGGCGGGAACGGCGGAGACGCCCGGCTTGCTGATCCGGCGGGCGGCTGGGGCCGGGCCGAGCGTCATCTATGTCCATGGCGCGACCTTTCCATCAGCCCTTTCTGTTGCCTACCGCTTCGACGGACGTTCCTGGATGGACGACCTACAGGAACGTGGCTTCGATGTCTGGAGTTTTGATTTCGCGGGCTATGGTGGCTCGGACAGGCCAGCGAGCTTCCTTGCCCAGGCGCATGACAATGCACCATTCGGGCGCGCGCCCGAGGCGACGAAACAGCTGGCGCGGGTGATCGAGTACGTGCTGGACGTGACCGGAAGAACGCGCGTGTCGCTCATCGCTCATTCCTGGGGCTCGATCATCGCCGGGCTGTATGCCTCGCTGCATCCGGAGCGTGTCGAGCGACTGGTCCTGTTCGGACCCATCGCACAGCGCAAGACGCCTGGCCCCCTCGCCCCAGAGAGCATCGGGGCGTGGCGTCTCGTCTCGGTCTGCGACCAACTCGCGCGCTTCGTCGAGGACGTCCCGCAAGACCATGCTCCGGTCCTGATCGAGCCCACGCTTGCAGACTGGGGGCCAGCCTATCTCGCCAGCGATGCGCAAGCCGCGAACCGAAGGCCTGAAGCGGCGGTCAAGATTCCCTCAGGGCCTCGTGTCGATATCTCCTCGGCCTGGTCGGGCCGGCTCGGCTACGACCCGACACAGGTCACGGCACCGACCTTGATCGTGCGCGGGGCCTGGGACAGCCTGTGCAGGGATAGCGATGCGCAATGGCTGCGCGGGCAGCTCGGTACGAGCGAGACCCGAGATGTCGTCATTCCCGAAGGTACGCATCTGATGCATCTCGAACATGCGCGCTCCGGCCTGTTCGAGGCCGCAGGAGCCTTCCTGAAGAAGACCTGGCTTTGATCCACCCACTCGTGGCTATTCGCCGCCGCTCTTCCTTGCGATCTCCCGGTCCCGCAGATCCTTGCGCCGGATCTTGCCGGTCGGGGTCATCGGCAATTCCGTCACGAACTCGATCTCGCGCGGATACTGGTAGGCGGCGAGGCGCGATTTGACGAAGTCCTGGATCTCGGCGGCGAGCGCCGCCGAGGTGGGGATCTCCGGTTTGGGCAGGACAAACGCCTTGACCACCTCCGTCCGCAGCGGGTCCGGGCTGCCGACCACCGCGACCATCAGCACGGCGGGGTGGCGGATGATACAGTCCTCGATATCGCCGGGGCCAATGCGATAGGAGCCGCTCGATATGATGTCGTCATCGCGGCCCTGGAACCAGAAGTAGCCGTCTTCGTCGCAGGCGCCGGTATCGCCGGTGACGAGCCAGTCGCCGATGAACTTCGCCGTGGTCGCCTCGGGTTGGCGCCAGTATTCCAGCATCATGACTGGGTCAGGTCGCGCGACCGCAATCAGCCCTTGCTCTCCGGCAGGCAGGACCGCGCCCTCTGGCGAGATCACCGCGACGCGATGGCCGGGAACGGCGCGCCCCATCGAGCCCGGCCTGACCGGTAACAGGCCGGCGCAGTTGGAGACGATGAGATTGGCCTCGGTCTGGCCGTAGAATTCGTTGGCCTCGAAGCCGAAGGTTTCCTTGCTCCAGGCCAGCATATCGGCACCGAGCGTTTCGCCGCCGGTGCCGATCGAGCGCATCGCATAGGCGAAGCGCTCTCTTGGATTGCGAACCTGCCGCATCAGCTTCAGCGCCGTCGGTGGCAGGAAGGCGTTGCGGATGCTGTGGCGCGCCATCAGGGCGAAGGCTGCCTCCGGATCGAATTTGCGGGCACGCGAGGCCAGCACCGGAACGCCGAAATAAAGGCTCGGCAGCAGAACATCGAGCAATCCGCCGGCCCAAGCCCAGTCCGCCGGCGTCCAGAACAGGTCGCCGGCCTGGGGGAAGAATTCCTGTGGCAATTGCACGCCGGGCAGATGGCCGAGCAGCACACGGTGGGCATGCAGCGCGCCCTTGGGCTTTCCCGTGGTGCCGGAGGTGTAGATGATCAGCGCCGGATCGTCCGGCGTGGTGTCGAGCGGCGTGAAACGGTCGGACGCCTTGTTCAACTCGCTCCAGAAATCGAGATGGCCCGCGCCGTCAATCAGGAAGATCCGCCTGAGTTCCGGCAGGCTCCCGCGGATCGCCTCGACCTTGGCGATGTTCTCGCCATCGGTGATCAGCGTGCAGGCGCCGCTATGCTGCAGCCGGTGTTCAAGCGCATCCGGCCCGAACTGGGTGAAGAGCGGCAGGGCGATCGCACCCATCTTGTAGATGGCGAGATGGGCCATCGCCGTTTCCGGGCGTTGCGGCAGCAGAATGCCGATGCGCTCACCCGGTTTAACGCCGTGGGCACGCAGCATATTGGCGAGCCGGTTCGTGCCGAGCTTGAGCGCGTCGAAACTCATCGTGGCGACGCTGTGCCCCTGGTCTTCATAGATCAGCGCCGGCTTGCCGCTGCCGTCCGCGTGGCGGTCGCAGGCTGCGACGCCGATATTGAACCGCTCGGGGATCTGCCAGGCGAACCGGTCAAAGGTCTCGCGAAAGGAGGGGCGCCGTTCCAACATCAATCCTGATCCCCGGTGCGGCGCTTCATCAGCAGCTTGAGATGGCCGGTCTGGATGTGCTCACCACGCTGGTTGTGGACCTCGAGGCGCAGGGTGACGATGCCGCGGTCCAGCTTGCGGCTGGGTGTCTTCTCGACCGCTGTGACGACGGCATGGACGGTGTCGCCGATCTTCACCGGCCCGGTAAACGTCCAGTGCAGATCGAGCAGGCCCATGGTGGTGGCATCGATCAGGTTCTGCTGCGACATCAGGCCGATCGCCATGGCGAGCGTCAGGGGGCCGTGGGCGATGCGCTCGCCGAGGGGCGTGCCTGCGCAATAATCGCTGTCGACATGCAGCGGGTTGAAATCGCCGGAAAGGCCGGCGAACAGCGTGATGTCACCCTCGCCGACGGTGCGCCCGCGGGTCGTGATGCTGCTGTCGAGGTCAAAGTCCTCGAAATGGAGCCCCATCCGTTCCTCCCGGCCTTTGCGCATTCTAGCGTGCTGGCGCGGGCTGCTGGCAAGGCCGAAGCAGGGCTCATTTGCTCACCGCGGTGTTGCACTGATAGCGACACTCGGTTCTCTCTTGCATGGACATCGAAGGGGACGGTCGCTCGGTTCCCGACACCTGGCCTGAGGACGAAACGCCGTGAGCACACCGATCTGGATCGAAGCCGCGATCAACGGTCCCTGGGGCAGGGAGCGCCAGCCCGGCATTCCGATCAGCATCCCCGAGATCGTTGCCGATGGCATCGCGGCGGTCGAGGCGGGGGCAGCCATCGTCCATCTTCATGTCTATGACGTCGTGAGTGGCCGCCAGCGCGACGATTGGGAACTCTATGCGCAGGCGATCGAGGGTATCCGCGCCAAGGTCGACGCGATCGTCTATCCGACCATCCCGATCGTCGGCTCCGGCTATGCTGGCGATATCGTCGGTTCCGGCCGCTACTGGCATCTGGAGGAACTGGCGAAGCGCGGTCTGGCCGAGTGGGGCGTGCTCGATCCCGGATCCTGCAACTGGACGACCTTTGCCGGCATCCCGCAAGGCGAGGCAGGCTTCATCTACCAGAACCCCGGCGAGCATATTCGCGAGGGCATGGAGGTGGCGCAGCGCCACAAGGTCCATCCGAGCTATGCCATCTACGAGCCCGGCTTCACACGCCTGGGGGCTGCGCTGGCCAAGGCCTATCCCGGCATGCCGATGCCGATCTACCGGCTGATGTTCTCGGACGCCTTTGCCTGGGGCTTCCCGCCGAAGGCCTATGCGCTCGAGGCCCATCTTGCGCTGCTTGCCGAGGTTGCGCCGCAGGCACCGGTGATGATCGCGGGGCTAGGCGTCGAACTCGGCAACCTGATCCCGCACGCGGTCGCGCGCGGCGTGCATGTTCGTGCGGGATTGGAAGACGCCCCGTTCGGTGAGAGCCGCAGCAACGCCGCCCTGATCGCGGAGGCGGTCCGGCGTGTCGAGGCGGCGGGCGGACGGGCAGCGAACGCAACCGAGGTCAGGGCCGACCTGAGTGCGCGGGGATGAGAGCTCCACTCGGGAGCTGCCGAGAATGAGCGCTCGGCACAGCAAACGGGCGGTCCGCGCGCGAACCGCCCGTCATGATCGTGCAGGCACGAGCTTCGTTACCTGCTCATCCCGGATTGGGCGGCCTGGATCTTCGCTTTCACGGCATCGAGATTGAAGCTCGCGCCCTTCTGCATCGGCGGGAATTCAATCGCCGTCATCGCCAGCTTCTCGACCTGCTGCTGCACGAACACGAAGCGCCAGAACTCATACTTGAACCACTGAAAATACTCCTGCGAGCCGTACTTCGTGCCGTTGTCCGGCCAACCTGTGCGCTCGAATGGGTCGAGGCGAAGATTGATCAGATAGGGGACGTCCACCTTCGTCTTCTCACCGAGCCAACCAGCGGGCTGGTCGATGAAGCGGTATTTGTAATCGCCGATGCGGACGGCACCGAGCTCGCTTTCCCCGAAGTACCAGATCTCGGTCCGGTTCGACGGGCCTTTGCCGGTGAGCATGTCCATCTGGTTATAGCCGTCCAGATAGACCTTGTAGGTCCGGTCGCCAATCTGCTTACCCTTCTTCAGTTCTTCAGCGATGTTGGGGTTGCCGGCAGCTGCGAGGAATGTGGGAAACCAGTCGAGCCCTGAGATGATACCACTCTCGACCTTGCCCGCCGGCACTTTGCCGGGCCAGCGGATGATCGCCGGTACGCGGAACCCGCCTTCCAAGACCGTTCCCTTGCTCTGAGCGAACGGGGTCTGGCCGCCGTCCGGCCAGGTAAAGACCTCGGTGCCATTGTCGGTGGTGAACACCACGATGGTGTTGTTGTCGACGCCCATGTCCTTGAGCTTCTTCATCACGATGCCGACGTCATCGTCGAGCTGTGCCATGCCCGCCTCGTGGATGGACCAGCCATTCGTCGAGTTCCGCATTGCCTCGTATTTTGGCGACAGATGCGTGACGATGTGCATCCGGGTTGGGTTGAGCCACAGGAAGAACGGCTTGTTGTCCGCCTTGGCCTTGTCGATGAACTTGAGCGCATTGTCGCGGATCTCGTCGTCCACGGTTTCCATGCGCTTCGGGCACAACTCTCCCGCGTCCGTGATCGTCTGCTTGCCGATCTTGCCCCAGCGTGGATCGACGGTCGGGTCGTCGGTGGCGCTCGCGAAAGAGTGGACCATATTGCGCGGGCCGACCTGCGACCTGAGGTTCTGCGGGTAGTTGGGATGGCAGGGGTCTTCCATCGCGTCGAGGTGATAGAGATAGCCGAAGAACTCGTCGAACCCGTGTACCGTCGGCAGGAATTCGTTCTTGTCGCCAAGATGGTTCTTGCCGAACTGGCCGGTGGCGTAGCCCATACCCTTGAGTGCGGTGGCAATCGTGACGGCCTCGGCCGGGAGGCCGGTCGGGGCGCCGGCCTGGCCGACGGTGGTCATGCCAGTGCGGATCGGCAGTTCGCCTGTGATGAAGTTGGCGCGCCCGGCCGTGCAACTCGCTTCGGCGTAGTAATCGGTGAACAGCATGCCTTCCGCGGCAATCTGGTCGAGGTTTGGCGTGCGACCTGCCATCATGCCTCGATGGTAGGCACCGATGTTCCACATGCCGATGTCGTCTCCCATGATGAAGACGATGTTTGGCCGCTGCTGCTGTGCGGGTGGCTGCGCCGGCGCTTGCGCGGCGGCGGGGGCGGTGAGTGCGAGCGATATCAGCGCTGCCGCGCCGAACAGGACGGCGCGGGATCGCGCGCGCCAATCTGGGCCTGATTGGCGGGGGCAGCGTCCATCCATCGGTGTTTCGATTTGACTACGACTAGACGCCATCGGACCCTCCAATACAGGATGAATCTCAGATTGATGCGTGAGAGGGTTCTCGCTGGATGCATCGAGAACCGATTTCGCGGCGCGAAATCATTTTGCTATGCTAATGCGCTAAGTATTCGGTTTCAGATATGCCGGAAGGCTCGAACAGTTTGGGCAACAAATGTTGGATGGGTTTCTCGG
The DNA here is from genome assembly GCF_052115715.1 of Allobosea sp. 2KB_26. NCBI lineage: Bacteria > Pseudomonadati > Pseudomonadota > Alphaproteobacteria > Hyphomicrobiales > Alloboseaceae > Allobosea > Allobosea sp. 2KB_26. The sequence goes on along the minus strand of NZ_JBFRHE010000001.1, from coordinate 845,196 downwards.
GCAACCCTAAATCGGCTTTGGGACAACTGATCACCAACAGCATAATCTCCGGAGGCTCAAATACAAAGCGGAAATGACACTTGCGGCGGGGCTGCCGGTTAGGTCGCATCCATTGGGCCTTTGGTGTTGCGGGTAGCGCCGGGCGTCCGTTGCGGTACGGTGGCCGGCGCGGTTGGGACGATGTCGAGGCGCGCAAGATGAGGCCGGCATGGAGTGGGCATGGCACATCGGGTTGGTGGGACGCGAATAGATACCGCTTCGCGGCTCATCGGGGCGTCGCCGCAAGCGATCTATCGGGTACTGCTTGACCCCAAGGCATTGGCATCCTGGCTCCCGCCACGGGGCATGACTGGCGAGATTCTCTCATTCGAGCGACGGGTAGGCGGACGCTATCGCATGGTCCTGACCTATGAGACATCGCAGCATCCTGGGCCCGGCAAGACCTCGGAGGACACGGACGTCGTTCAAGGGCGTTTTCTGGAATTGGTTCCGGACGAGCGGATCGTACAGTCAGTTGAGTTCGTGTCGGAGGATTCGTCCTTCGCAGGCACGATGACGATGACATGGAGCCTCGCTCCGGTCGGGGGCGGCACAGAGGTCACCATCCGCTGCGAGAATGTACCGGTGGGCATCCAGCAGGAGGATCATGACGTGGGCTTGAGGTCGACGCTGGCGAATCTCGCGGCCTTCCTGGCGTAAGGGGGCGTCGGCACGCTGTGCTGCGGCGACGGGGCAACATGCGGCATTTGTTCTGCCGTGATCGTGCCCTACATCCTGGACGCGACCCTGCAGCCGATCCTGTGAGCGACATGTCCGAACGTGACAACGAAGCCAATCGTTTCTCCGCCCGCGCAGTCCGTTACGCCCGCGTCGGGGCGAATGTCGGCGGGGTCGCAGCGCGCATTGCCGGGACGCGACTGCTCGGACTGGAAGGCCGCAACCTCAGCAATGCCGAGGCGCTGGCCAAGGCGCTGGGCGGGCTGAAGGGGCCGATCATGAAGGTGGCGCAGCTCGTCGCCACCATTCCCGACGTCGTGCCGCCGGAATACGCCGCCGAGCTGCAGAAGCTGCAATCCCAGGCGCCGCCGATGGGGCCGGCCTTCGTCAAGCGCCGGATGATGGCGGAGCTCGGGCCGCAATGGCGCACACGCTTCGCCGAGTTCGACCTGAAGCCTGCGGCGGCAGCGTCGCTCGGCCAGGTGCACCGGGCGACGACGCATGATGGCGTGCCGGTCGCCTGCAAACTGCAGTATCCGGATATGGAATCGGCGGTCGAGGCCGATATCGTCCAGCTCGACATCCTGTTTGCGCTGCATCGGCGCATGGATCCGGTGATCGACACGACCGAGATCGCCAAGGAGATCGGCGCGCGGGTTCGAGAAGAACTCGACTACGTCCGCGAAGCGAAACATATCGCGCTCTACCGCGCGATGCTGGCCGAGACGTCGGACGTGCGCGTGCCGGCGCTGGAAGCCGGGCTGTCGACCCGGCGACTCCTGACCATGCATTGGCTCGAGGGTGACCGAATCCTAGACCACAAGCGGGACGGGCAGGAAGCCCGCGACCGGATCTCGACCGCGATGTTCCACGCCTGGTGGCGCCCCTTCAGCCATCACGGCGTCATTCACGGCGATCCGCATCTCGGAAACTACACGGTGTTCTCGGAGGATGGCGCGCCGCAGGGCATCAACCTGCTCGATTATGGCTGCATCCGGATCTTCCCGCCCTCCTTCGTCGGAGGAGTGGTCGATCTCTACCGCGGCCTCCTGGAGAATGATCAGGCGCGCGTGATCCACGCCTATGAAACCTGGGGCTTCAAGGGGCTGACCAAGGAGCTGGTCGATACCCTCAACATCTGGGCGCGTTTCATCTATGGGCCGTTGCTGGAGGACAGGACCCGGCGCATCGCCGAAGATGTCAGCCCGGCGGAGTATGGCCGCAAGCAGGCCTTCCAGGTGCATCAGGCGCTGAAGAAGCGCGGGCCGGTGACCGTGCCGCGTGAATTCGTCTTCATGGACCGCGCCGCGATCGGCCTTGGCGGCGTCTTCCTGCATCTCGATGCCGGGCTGAATTTCCATCGCCTGTTCGAGCAGGAAATCGAGAATTTCTCGACCGAGCACGTAGCTGCGGTTCAGTCGAAAGCACTCGATCGCGCCGGACTCGCTGCTGCGCATTGACGGGGATGTTCGTCCCGGCATCCCCGCTATTTCCATGGCTTCGAAGAGCGAGCGGTTTCACAGCCTGAAATGCCCTTGAAACAGGCGGCGATGGCGTGTTGACGCGTTGCCAGACCCTTCGCTGGTGCGCTACACGGCAATGAGACCTTTTTATGCGGGAACAGTTTTTATGGCCCACCACGGACACAGCGCAGCCGATACTCCGCAGATGGATTATCAGGAACACGAGCGGACCTATCGCGGCTTCGTCCACATCGCCGAAGTCACCACTGCCGCCTGCCTTGCCATCGTGGCGGCGCTGGCCGTCGGCGGGACCAAGCATGCCTGGGGCACTGCGGTCGTCGGTACGCTCTTGACCCTCGTCGGCACGGGCGTCGGCATTGCCGCTCCCTCGCTGTCCTGGCGTGCGCCGGCGGTCCCGCTGGTTCTGATGTTGCTCGCGCTCCTCCTTATGTAACGCCGGAAAGGCCCCGCCTGCCATGCGCATTGCTGTCCCAGCCGAAACGCAAGGGACGGAAACCCGCGTCGCCGTGACGCCGGAAACCGTCCGCAAGTTCATTGGCCTCGGGGCCGATGTCGCAGTGGAGAAGGGGGCGGGGCTCGCTTCCGGTATTACCGATGCGGACTACCAGGCTGCCGGCGCGACCACCGCCAAGAACGCCAAGGAGGCGCTGAAGGGCGCCGATATCGTTCTCAAGGTGCGCCGCCCGGCCGAGAGCGAACTCGCCGGTCTGCCGCCGGGCGCGCTCGTCATCGGCATCATGGATCCTTACGGCAACGAGGACGCGGTCGCGGGCCTTGCGAAGGCCAATGTCGCTGCTTTCGCCATGGAACTGATGCCGCGCATCACCCGTGCGCAGGCGATGGACGTCCTGTCCTCTCAGGCCAATCTCGCCGGCTATCGGGCCGTGATCGACGGCGCCGCCGAATATGGCCGGGCGCTGCCGATGATGATGACGGCCGCGGGCACGGTTCCGGCGGCAAAGATCTTCATCATGGGCGTCGGCGTCGCCGGCCTGCAGGCGATCGCGACCGCGCGGCGTCTCGGCGCCATCGTCACCGCGACCGACGTGCGCCCAGCCACCAAGGAACAGGTCGAGTCGCTCGGTGCGAAATTCCTCGCCGTCGAGGACGAGGAATTCAAGCAGGCGCAGACCGCCGGCGGTTACGCCAAGGAAATGTCCGCGGAATACCAGGCGAAGCAGGCGGAACTCACCGCCGGCCATATCGCCAAGCAGGACATCGTCATCACCACCGCACTGATCCCGGGCCGTCCGGCGCCAAAGCTGATCACCGCCGCGATGGTCGAAAGCATGAAGCCGGGCTCGGTGATCATCGATCTCGCTGTCGAGCGCGGCGGCAATTGCGAGCTCGCCAAGCCGGGTGAGATCGTGACCACGCTGAATGGCGTCAAGATCGTGGGCCATCTGAACGTGCCGGGGCGTCTGCCTGCGACATCCTCCAGCCTCTACGCCAAGAATCTCTTCGCCTTCGTTGAAACCCTGATCGACAAGGCCGAGAAGAAGCTTGCCGTGAACTGGGACGACGAGCTGGTGAAGGCTACCGCGCTGACCCGGGACGGTGCCGTCGTTCATCCGAATTTCGCGCCGAAGGCCTGAAGCATAGCTAGGGGGAGTGTCCGACCATGGCTAATCCGACACCTGAACAAGCGCTCGAGCAGGCCCGCTCGGCGGCTGCCCTCGCGAAACAGGCTGCAGAACTGGCGGAGCGCTATGCCGATCAGGCGGCGGCCGCAGCGGGTGCCGCTACCGGCGTGGACCCGACGATCTATCGGCTTGCGATCTTCGTGCTCGCGGTCTTCGTCGGCTACTATGTCGTCTGGTCGGTGACGCCGGCGCTGCACACACCGCTGATGTCGGTGACCAACGCGATCTCCTCCGTCATCGTGGTCGGCGCGCTTCTCGCCGTTGGCGTAAATGCGGCGCCTGCTCTGGGCGATGGCCCGATCTGGGCCAAGGTCTTCGGCTTCGTCGCGCTGGTCCTGGCGTCCGTGAACATCTTTGGCGGCTTCCTGGTCACCGAGCGCATGCTCTCGATGTACAAGAAGAAGGGCTGAGCGCACATGGCCGCCAATCTCTCCGCCCTTCTCTACGTCGTCTCCGGCGTCCTGTTCATCATGGCCCTGCGGGGCCTGTCGCATCCGACGACATCGCGTCAGGGCAATCTCTACGGCATGGTGGGCATGGGCATCGCCATCGCCACCACCGTGATCTTCTATCCGCCTTCCGGTTTCTCAGGCTGGTTCCTGGTCATTCTCGGCATCGCCATCGGCGGCGGCATCGGCGCCGTCATGGCCCGGCGCGTGCAAATGACCCAGATGCCGCAGCTCGTCGCCTTCTTCCACTCGCTGGTCGGTCTGGCGGCGGTGCTGGTCGCGGCAGCCGCGCTCTACGCGCCGGAGGCCTTCGGCATCGGGCAGGTCGGCAAGATCAAGGGCGCGAGCCTGTTCGAGATGGCGCTGGGCTGTGCCATCGGCGCGATCACCTTCACGGGGTCGATCATCGCCTTCCTGAAGCTCGACGGGCGCATGAGCGGCAAGCCGATCATGCTGCCGCAGCGCCACGGCATCAATCTCGGCCTGGGCATCGTGCTCGTCGTGCTGCTGCTGGTTTTCCTGAAGAGCGAGAGCCACGTCGTCTTCTGGCTGATCGTGCTCGTCTCCTTCGCGCTCGGCGTGTTGCTGATCGTGCCGATTGGTGGCGCGGACATGCCGGTCGTGGTCTCCATGCTCAACTCCTATTCGGGCTGGGCGGCGGCGGGCATCGGTTTCACGCTCGGCAACATGGCGCTGATCATCACCGGCGCGCTGGTCGGCTCTTCCGGTGCGATCCTGTCCTACATCATGTGCAAGGGCATGAACCGGAGCTTCATCTCGGTCATCCTTGGTGGCTTCGGCGGCGAGACTGCTGGCCCTGCCGGTGGCGCCGCAGAAGCTCGCCCGGTGAAGCAGGGCTCGGCCGACGATGCGGCCTTCATCATGAAGAACGCCGGCAAGGTCATCATCGTGCCGGGCTACGGCATGGCGGTGGCGCAAGCTCAGCATGCGCTTCGCGAGATGGCCGACGCGCTGAAGAAGGAAGGCGTCGAGGTCAAATACGCCATCCACCCGGTCGCAGGCCGCATGCCGGGGCACATGAACGTGCTGCTCGCCGAAGCGAACGTGCCCTATGACGAGGTCTTCGAACTCGAGGACATCAACTCCGAGTTCGGCCAGGCGGATGTGGCCTTCGTCATCGGAGCCAATGACGTCACCAACCCGTCGGCCAAGACCGACCCGCAGTCGCCGATCTACGGCATGCCGATTCTCGATGTCGAAAAGGCCAAGACCGTGCTCTTCATCAAGCGCGGCATGGGCTCGGGATATGCCGGTGTCGAGAACGAGTTGTTCTTCATGCCCAACACTATGATGCTGTTCGGTGACGCCAAGAAGGTCACCGACGAGATCGTCAAGGCCATGGCGCACTGAGCCACAGGGCCCACGGCAAGTTGCAAAGGGCCGGCATCTCGCTGGCCCTTTTCTTTTGGAGTTTCAAACGGTGGGCATCACGATCAGACCGATGGCGGAGGCGGACCGTCCCGCCGTGCTGGCCCTCTTGCAGGAACTGACCGCCCATGAGGCAAGCCTCAGCCCGGCGCGCGGGACCGGGCCGGAGGTGGCTGCTGCCTGCCTGGCAGATGATCGCGAGAAGGCGGACGACACCGGCGGTGCGCTGATGGTCGCCGAGAGCGAGGGCCGCGTCGTCGGCTATCTCGCGCTGCAGCTCGGCCGGACCGGCCCGTTCGTACACGAGCCCCTGCGCGATCACGTCTATATCGAGAACATCGTCGTTGGCGCCGCGGAGCGTGGTACCGGCATCGGCCAGATCCTGCTGGCGGAAGCAGAACGCTTTGCGCGGGCGACAGGGCGCAAGGTCCTCCATCTCGGTGTGCTTGAGGGCAATGATCTCGCCCTCAAGGCTTATCGCCGGGCAGGCTTCGAGACGGCCTCCGTGGACATGATGAAGGTGCTGGACTGAGCGTCGCAGAGCCGTCACGGTGATCGGGGACCATGATCGGCATGAAGCTCATTCGCCGTCTCGCGCTCGCTGGGCTTGCTCTCTATCTGGCCTTTCTGGTGCTGCTTTATGTCGAACAGCGCGCGCTTTTGTACCCGCGCGACCCGGCACGAGCAGACATCGCTGCGGCCAATCTGCCAGGTGTCGAGGAGGCGACGCTTACTGCTGCCGATGGTGAGCGGCTGGTCGCCTGGATAGTGCCGCCGCGCGAGGGCAAACCGGTGTTGCTGTTCTTCCATGGCAATGCCGGCAATTTCGCGAGATCCGCCCGCCAGGCGCGATTCCGTAACCTGACCGAGGACGGGACCGGGCTCTTCGCCGTGAATTATCGCGGCTATGGCGGGTCGAGCGGCGCGCCGTCGGAAGAGGGGCTGCTGCTCGATGCGCGTGCTGCCTATGACGCTGCCGCCTCACGCTTCGGCGCCGATCGGCTGGTTGGCTATGGCGAATCCCTGGGCACTGGTGTCGTGCTCAAGCTCGCAGTGGAGCACCCGCTCAAGGCCGTGATTCTCGAGGCGCCCTATCTGTCGACAGCCGCCGTGGCGCAGCTCGCTTATCCCTTCGCGCCAATCGGCTGGCTGATGAAGGACCAGTTCCGGTCGGCCGCGATCATCGGCCGCGTCACTGCGCCACTGCTGGTCTTGCATGGTGGCCGCGATGCCGTCATTCCCTTCGCGCAGGGGCAGGCGCTCTACGAGATGGCGAACATGCCGAAACGCTTCGTTCGCTTCTCCAGCGGCGGCCACGGGGACCTGCCGGCGCATGGCTCGCTGCCGGAGATCCGGCGCTTCCTGGCCAATCTGACGGACGGTGCCGTTACCGGCCAGGAAAGCCGCGCCGTCGAGTAGCGCGGCTTCCCGGCACTCTGGTCAGCGGAAGAGGCTGCCTCCGCCGAGGCGCGCCTGGCCGGCGCGTGCGGTTGCGTTGTTGCCATCCAGGCTGAGGGCGCGCTGATAGTTCTCGGCCGCTTCGGTCTTCTTGCCGAGCTTCTCGCTGGCAAGCCCGCGACCGGCCCAGGCCTCGGCGTTGCGGTTGTCGACATTGAGCGAAGCGGTGAAATCCTCGATCGCCTGCTCGAACTTCCCAACCGCGATCAGGCTCTGGCCGCGTGCCGTATAGGGCGGGGCGTTGTAGGGATTGCGATCGATGACCGAGTCGAAATCGGTGATCGCGTGCTGGTGCTGACCTTCCTTCTGATAGACCAGACCACGGGCATGGAAGGCTTCTGCCGATTCCGGGTTCAGGCGGATGGCGGTGTTGAGGTCGGCCAGCGCCTGCTGACTGTTGCCCTGTTGGCGCAGCAGGTTGGCGCGCCCGATATAGGCTGGCGCATAGTTCGGACTGGCTGTGGTGGCGCGGTTGAAGTCTGCCATCGCCGCGTCGTTGCGGCCGCTCTGGCGCAGCGCCAGAGCGCGATTGGTGTAGGCCGAGGCCAGGTTCGGGTCGATCTGCACCGCCTTGGTGAAATCGGCGATCGCGTCGGAGTACCGGCCGGCACGGGCATAGGCCGCACCGCGGGTGTTATAGGCCTGCGGATCGTTGGGGTTGCGGTTGATGACTTCGCTGAGCGAGCCGATATTCACGCTCGCATTGGCGGATGATTCCGCATCGATTTCAGCAACTGCGCTCTGTGAGCCCATATTGGAAACGGTGTCGCATCCTGCCAGCGCGACGGCGATGCCGGCTGCAGCCAGCCAGCTCTTGCCTCGAAACATGCTCTGCCTCATCGGTCCCGGTTCTGTGCCTCGACTGCCATGCTCGACCCCGTTGGTCGTCATGACCTGATTGCGCTCCCCAGCCGACAGCGCCCCTTCACGCGAGAACGCCTGCATCCTGCCAAGCTTTGGTTAACGCCGCCGAAAAAGCAACAACGCCCGGAGAGGCTCCAGGCGCTGTTTCGACATGACGCATCCGTGTGAAGCGGCCAATGCAGCCGCCCTCAACAGGAGATCAGGGGCGCTTGGGCTTCACAGGCGCGGGCAGAAGGCCCTCGCGCTGCAGCTTCTTGCGGACCAGCTTGCGGGCGCGGCGGACGGCTTCCGCCTTCTCGCGCGCCTTCTTCTCGGAAGGCTTCTCGTAATGACCGCGGAGCTTCATCTCCCGGAAAATGCCTTCGCGCTGCATCTTCTTCTTGAGGGCGCGAAGAGCCTGATCGACATTGTTGTCGCGAACGAGAACCTGCACGTGATTGTCCGTCTTTAGCGGGTTGGTCAAGATTTCGGGTCCGGCGAAGTTTCTCAACTCGCAGGAAGGGTTGTGCGGATAACAGAATTCAATTCGGCTGTCCACGCCGGAAGAGCCGGAAAACGTGGAGAAATCGCGGGGGTAGAGGCGCCGCGGGATTCGCCCTGACAAGCCGGCGGGGATGAGCGCCGGCTTCCCGAGGAAGCCCGTTATGTGCGGGCCGGCTTCAGCCGTGTGACATGGCCCATCTTGCGGCCGGGGCGGGCATCCCGCTTACCGTAGAGATGCAGATGTGCGCCCGGCTCGGCCAGGATCTCCCGCCAGCGCAGGGCGGCGTCGCCGACAAGGTTTTCCATCTCGACAGTGCCGCGACGGGCGGCCGATCCGAGCGGCAGGCCGCAGACAGCGCGGACATGCTGGTGAAATTGCGAGGTCTCGGCGCCTTCACTGGTCCAGTGCCCGGAATTGTGCACCCGCGGCGCGATCTCGTTAATGATGACGGTTTCGCCCGCGCCCTCGCCAACCACGAACATCTCGACGGCGAAGACGCCGATATAGCCGAGCGCCTCGCCGATCTTGCGCGCCGCCTCGATGGCGCCAGCAGCGGTTCCAGCCGCAACCTGCGCCGGCACATGCGTGAAGGCGAGGATGTGATCGCGATGCTCGTTCTCGCAAAGGTCGAATGCAGCAAAGTCGCCGCCAGTATTGCGGGCTGCGACGACGGAAACCTCCCGACTGAAGCTGACAAAGCCTTCGAGGATGGCGGGAAAATGCCCGATCGCCTCATAGGCTTCGGCCAGATCGGTATCAGCCGCGATCTTCACCTGCCCTTTGCCGTCATAGCCGAAGCGCCGCGTCTTCAGGACGCTGGGCCGGCCGAGTTCAGCGACGGCCCGCTCGAGATCGGCCAGCGAATCGACGGCGCGGAAGGGTGCAACCGCCAGTCCGAGATCGGCGACGAAGCTCTTCTCGCTCAGCCGGTCCTGCGTCAGGGCAAGCGCGCGCGCTCCGGGATGCAGCGGCGTGCGCGCGGCGAGGAAGGCCGCCGTCGCATGCGGCACATTCTCGAACTCATAGGTGACGAGGTCGACCGCGTCGGCAAATCCAGCCAGAGCAGCCTCGTCCTCATAAGCCCCGATCGTGTGGCGGGCGGCGACGTCGAAAGCCGGGCTATCGGCCTCGGGCGCGAAAATATGGGCGCGAATGCCGAGATCGGCGGCAGCGAGCGCAATCATGCGGGCAAGCTGGCCACCGCCGAGGATGCCGAGCATGGCGCCTGGGCCAAGCCCGCGCGGATCGGGCGTGCTCATGCGTCGTCCCTGGGGAATTCGGCTACGGCCTCGCTTTGGCGGCTGCGATAGGCTTCCAGCCGCGCGGCCAGGGGCTCATCGCCCAAAGCGAGCACGGCGGCGGCGAGGAGGCCGGCATTGACCGCCCCGGCGCGGCCGATGGCGAGCGTGCCGACCGGGATGCCCGCCGGCATCTGCACGATCGAGAGCAGGCTGTCTTGGCCGGAGAGGGCCTTGGATTCGACCGGTACTCCGAAGACCGGAAGCGGCGTTAGCGAAGCCGTCATGCCCGGCAGATGTGCGGCCCCGCCGGCGCCCGCGATGATGACCTTGAAGCCCTTCGCCTTGGCTTCCCTGGCGAAGGAGAACATGCGTTCGGGGGTCCGGTGCGCGGACATGATGCGAGCCTCGTGCGCTATGCCGAGCATGTCGAGGACTTCAGCCGCATGGCGCATCGTCGCCCAGTCGGACTGGCTGCCCATGATGATGGCGACAGGAGGGCTGGTATCGGCCATGTGCACTCGCTTCCCATGCGAGGGGAGGAAGCGCGCGACTTAAACTGTGGGTAGCCCGGCAGGCAAGCGCCGATTCGCCGAAATCATTGTTCTGCGTGCTGTTTTCCGCATCAGGCGATGATGTCGGGCGTCAGCGCGTCTTCGATCTGCGTGATGCGGTCCTTGAGATAGAGCTTCCGCTTCTTCAGGCGCTGCACCTGGATCTGATTGATCGCGCCCATGCGCTCCAGCGCGTCGATGGCGCTGTCGAGGTCGCGATGCTCCTCGCGCAGACGAGCCAACTCGGCCGTAAAGGCCTCGATCTCCTCAGGGCTCAGCTCGAATCCCATGAAGCCGTCTCATCATTGCCGCGATCGGGGTCGACTATGCTCAGGCGCGGGCGGCGCGGCAAGAGCGCTGTGTCGCTTCGCGCAGGGACAGCGCGTGCCATTCGCGCCCTGCGGGAAGGAGAGGCCCAGGATCACGGAAACTCATGGTGCAGTGCACTGCTGCCCCGGAGACTTGAAGCCGGCTCTGTGTCAGACTCCCCCCGTCAATCGCTCATCAGGAGAATCCAGATGTCGCTGCAGACCCATCTCGCCGAGCTCGAGCGCAAGCATCGTCAGCTCGAGGAAGCCATCGCCCAAGCCGCGGCGCGCCCTTCCTCCGATACGCTGAGTGTGACCGAGCTGAAGCGAAAGAAGCTGCTGCTGAAGGAAGAGATCGAGCGCGTCAGAATGACGATGCCGCAGCCCACGCTGCACTGAACGGAATAATCGGGTAGACACCGCCCGCCGCATAGGATGGCTTCGATCGGGCCGGCCCCAGGAGGGGCCGGCTTTTTCGTTGAGTGGACATGCAGGCCCGGAAGCCCTGCGCAGCGCTACAGGGCCCTTGCCATCTCGCGCAGCTTGAATTTCTGGATCTTGCCGGTCGAGGTCTTGGGGATCTCGGTGAAGACCACCGTCTTCGGACATTTGAATGAGGCCAGAAGCCCGCGGCAGAAGGCGATGATCTCGGCCTCCGTCACATTCTTCCCAGGCTTGAGCTCGACGAAGGCGCAGGGCGACTCACCCCATTTCTCGTCCGGTTTGGCGACAACCGCCGCCGATTGCACGGAGGGGTGTTTGTACAGCGCGTCCTCGACCTCGATCGAAGAGATGTTTTCGCCGCCCGAGATGATGATGTCCTTCGAGCGGTCCTTGAGCTGGATATAGCCGTCGGCATAGCGCACGCCGAGGTCCCCAGAATGGAACCAGCCACCGGCAAAGGCAGCCTTGGTCGCATTCGGATTCTTGAGGTAGCCTTTCATCACGACATTGCCGCGGAACATCACCTCGCCGAGTGTCTGGCCATCGCGGGGGACCGGCTGCATGGTTTCCGGGTCGAGCACATCGAGGGCTTCCAGGGCCGGGTAGCGCACACCCTGACGCGCCTTCAGCGCGGCCTGGTCCGCAGCTTCCAGAGCATCCCAGTCGCGCTGCCACTCATTCACGACGGAGGGGCCATAGGTTTCGGTCAGTCCATAGAGATGCGTCACCTCGAACCCTGCCTGCTTCATCGCGGCGAGCACGGCTTCGGGCGGCGGGGCGGCCGCGGTGAAGAAGGAGACCTTCTGCGAGAAATGTCGACGCTCCTCCGGCGGGGCGTTGAGCAGCGTCGACATCACGATGGGGGCGCCGCAGAGATGGGTGACGCCATGATCGGCCAGCGCCGCATAGAGCGCCTTGGCGCGGACCTGGCGCAAGCAGACATGGGTGCCGGCGAGGATCGAGATCGACCAGGGAAAACACCAGCCATTGCAATGGAACATCGGCAGCGTCCAAAGATAGACGGGATGCCGGCCCATGCCGCAGGTCACGACGTTCGAGGTTGCGAGCAGATTGGCGCCGCGGTGATGATAGACCACGCCCTTCGGGTCGCCGGTGGTGCCCGATGTGTAGTTCAGCGAGATCGCGTCCCATTCGTCGCCCGGTAGCGTCCAGGCGAAGTCCTGGTCACCGGTCGCGAGGAAATCCTCGTATTCGACGCCGCCAACCCGCTCGCCGCTGCCGTCATAGACCGGGTCGTCATAGTCGATGACCAATGGCTTGACCTTGCAGAGTTCCAGCGCCGCCTTGACCGTGCTCGAGAACTCGCGGTCCACGATCAGCACTTTGGCTTCGCCATGGTCGAGCGAGAACGCGATGATGGCGGCGTCCAGCCGCGTGTTCAGCGTGTTGAGCACACCGCCGGTCATCGGCACGCCGTAGTGACATTCGAGCATGGCTGGCGTGTTCGGCAGCATCGCTGCGACAGTATCGCCCCGGCCGATGCCGTGCTTCGCCAGCGCGGATGCAAGCCTGCGCGAGCGAGCATAGAATTCGGCATAGGTTCGGCGCAGCGGGCCGTGGATGATCGCGATATGGTTGGGGAAGACGGCGGCGGCGCGCTCGAGGAAGGTCAGTGGCGTCAGCGGCTGGAAATTGGCCGGGTTGCGGTCGAGGTCGATGTCATAGGGCGAGGTCTTCATCGGGGCGCCTTCTTCCGTCGCGTCGCCTTCGGATCTAGCCGGTCCCGCGCTGTCCCGTAATCCATCCCTTTTTCCGATGCGGCGCAATCGACGCAGCTGGACTCAAAGGTCAGGGATGGAGGCGCAGCGCCAGGAGCCCGTCGATGATCAGCTTGCTGCCAACGGCAATCAGCAGCCAGTAGATGATGGTGTAGAAGCGTTCCGCCGGCACGCGGCGCACCAGCCAGACGCCGGCGACGGTCGCGAGGATCGCAACCGGAAACAGTGCCGTCGAAGCGGCGAGGTTCTCGCGGGTGAACTGGCCGAGCGCGATATAGGGGCCGACCTTCATGAGATTGAGCAGCGCGAAGAAGATCGCACCGGTGCCGACGAAGGTCGGGGGCGAGAGCCGCTGCGGCATGACGTAGATCTGAAACGGAGGGCCACCAGCGTGAGCGATCATGCTGGTGAAACCGCAGACCGCGCCCCAGAAACTGCCGGGCCCGAAGGCGGGTTTCGTGACCGGCGACTGCGCTTTGCGGTCGGCAAAGAGCCGACGCGCTGCGAAGGCTACCGAGATGACGCCGACGGAAAGGCCAACCGCCGCGTCGGAAACCCGCGATGCCAAGGCATAGCCCGCAAGCACGCCGAGGAGAGCGCCCGGCAACATCGTCGCGAGGTTGCGTCTGTCGAACTCGCGGCGATAGGCCCAGACGCTGACCATGTCCTGCACGATCAGAATGGGCAGCATGATCGCGGCCGCCTGGACCGGCGGGAGCACGAGCGCCATCAGCGGCAGCGAGAGCAACCCCAGGCCCGAGAAGCCACCCTTGGCAAGCCCGACCAGGATGACGGCAGGCACCATCGCGGCGAGATAGGCTGGGTCGAAGCTCATGGCTGTCCGGGGGCGAGGGCGGGGGCGGTCGTGCGCAGATGCGTAGCTAAAGTCTGACGGCGGCATGCTTGCGCGGGCGGGGGAGAGTGAGCACGATCCCGCGCAAAATCGCCCCGACCCGCTTGCCGGGTCTAGGCCAGAACCAGGCGAAGAGGAACGCGTCCGATGAATGCCACGCATGCAAGCCGCTATCGCGAAACCTATACGCGCTGGCAGGCGGATCCGATCGGCTTCTGGCGCGAGGCGGCAGGCGAGATCGAATGGATCAAGCCGCCTCAGGCGATTTTCGACTCCGAAGCCGGTGTCTATGGGCGCTGGTTCCCGGATGCGAGCTGCAACACCTGCTTCAATGCGCTCGACCGGCATGTGCGTGATGGGCGGGGCGAGCAGACTGCGCTGATCTATGACAGCCCCGTCACCGGAACCAAGGCGAGCTACAGCTATCGTGAGCTACTCGGCGAGGTCGCGACGCTTGCGGCCGTCCTGCAGGATCTGGGCGTCGGAAAGGGCGACCGCGTCATCATCTATATGCCGATGATCCCGGAGGCTGCCTTTGCGATGCTGGCCTGCGCCCGGATCGGGGCCGTGCATTCGGTGGTCTTCGGCGGCTTTGCTGCGAAGGAACTGGCGACGCGCATCGATGATGCCAGGCCAAGGGTCATTCTGACCGCGACATGCGGCATCGAGCCGACACGCATCGTCGAATACAAGCCGCTGCTCGACGGCGCGATCGCGCTCGCCGCCCACAAGCCTGAAACCTGCATCGTGCTGCAGCGTCCCCAGGCGGATGCCTCCATGCATGTCACGCGCGACCGGAACTGGCGGGCGCTGGTCGCCTCGGCCAAGGCAGCGGGACGCAAGGCCGATTGCGTCGAGGTCGCCGCCACGGACCCGCTCTATGTGCTCTACACCTCGGGCACGACAGGGCGGCCCAAGGGAGTGGTTCGTGACAATGGCGGCCATATGGTCGCGCTGAAATGGACGATGGAGAACCTCTACGGCGTAAGGCCAGGCGAGGTCTTCTTCACCGCGTCCGATGTCGGATGGGTCGTCGGCCATAGCTATATCGTCTACGGCCCGCTGCTGCATGGCGCGACCTCGGTGCTCTACGAGGGCAAGCCGGTCGGTACGCCCGATCCCGGCGCATTCTGGCGCGTCATTTCCGAGCACAAGGCGGTGGCGATGTTCACCGCACCGACGGCGTTTCGCGCGATCCGCAAGGAGGATCCGCAGGCAACCCATCTCGCACGCTACGACCTGTCGCAGTTCCGCACGCTCTTCCTCGCCGGAGAACGGGCCGATCCCGATACGTTGAAATGGGCGGAGGACGTGCTGAAGGTTCCGGTCATCGACCATTGGTGGCAGACCGAGAGCGGCTCCTGCATGGTCGGCAATCCGGTCGGGCTGGAGCTCCTGCCGGTGAAGCACGGTTCGCCGACCGTGCCGCTGCCGGGCTATGACGTACGGTGCCTCGACGAGGCCGGGAGACCCGTATCGGCCGGCACCATGGGGGCGATCGTAGTCAAGCTGCCGCTGCCTCCCGGCGCCCTGCCCACGCTGTGGCAGGACGACGAGCGGTTCCGGCAATCCTATCTCACGACCTTCCCAGGCTATTACAACACCTCGGATGCCGGCTTCATCGACGAGGACGGCTATGTCTTCATCATGGGCCGCACCGACGACATCATCAATGTCGCCGGCCACCGACTCTCGACCGGTGGCATGGAGGAGGTGC
Source organism: Allobosea sp. 2KB_26 (assembly GCF_052115715.1). Classification (NCBI taxonomy): domain Bacteria; kingdom Pseudomonadati; phylum Pseudomonadota; class Alphaproteobacteria; order Hyphomicrobiales; family Alloboseaceae; genus Allobosea; species Allobosea sp. 2KB_26. The sequence goes on along the minus strand of NZ_JBFRHE010000001.1, from coordinate 829,855 downwards.
TCGCCTCGCACCCGGCGGTGGCGGAATGTGCCGTGGTCGGGATCAGGGATGCACTGAAGGGCGAGCAGCCCTGCGGGTTCGTCGTGCTGAAATCGGGCGTGACGCAGAGCCCGGCCGAGGTCGAGAAGGAACTGGTTGCGCTGGTGCGCGACAAGATCGGCCCGGTTGCGGCCTTCAAGCTCGCGGTGACCGTGGCACGCCTGCCGAAGACACGCTCCGGCAAGATCCTGCGCGCGACGATGAAGAAGATCGCCGATGGCGAGGAATACGCCGTGCCGGCGACGATCGACGATCCTGTCGTGCTCGACGAGATCGGCGAGGTCCTCAAGGCGAGAGGCGTTGGCTAGTCCGAGGGCGAGACAGGATCGCCGGGCTCGCGATGACGAGGCTCAGACCCCGATCGTCGCGCCATTCCAGCGCAACAGCCGTTCGCCGACATCGAGCGCCATCAGATCCTCGCCGACAATCAGCGGGCCGGCATAACCTGCCGTCCTGATCTCGCGAGCAAGCCGAGAGGTGTCGGCGCCAGGGGGGACCAGATGCGTCAGCGCGAGCATGCCGGCGCAGGCCTGCGTCGCCAGTTTCGCCACAATGGCGGGGGTCATGTGATAGGCCTGCACGGCCGCCACGGTCTCGGCCGAGCGAATACCGGCGATGATGGGCATCTCACTGTCGATGAAGACCTCGCAGACCAGCAGATCGCAATTCTGCGCGGCGCGTTCGAGCGACTGTGTCAGGCGCGTGTCGCCGGAGAAGACAAGGCGGCTGCCTGCGAGTGAAATCGTGAGTCCGAAAGCGGGCTCGACGGGTCGGTGATCAACCAGGAAGGCATCGATCGCGAGTTCGCCCAGCCCGGAGACAACGCCTTCGCGCAGTTCCTCGAACTGCACATCGAGCCCCGTGGCGTCGGGCCGCTTCTCGAAGGCAATGCGTAAGGCGCGTTCGCGGGCAAAGCCCTCGTATTGCGCGCGCATATTGGCAAGTGCGGGGGCAGGGGCCAGCACACGCCAGGGGCGGGCGCGGCCCTGGTGCCAGGATGAGACCACGAGCTGGTAGAAATCGACCAGATGGTCGGAATGCTCATGCGTGACGATGAGCAGGTCGATATCGGCGCCGCGATGGCCAGCGGCGACCAGGCGCTGGCTCACGCCTGAACCGCAATCGATCAGGACCTTGCGTCCGGCTCCCTCGACGAGATGGGACGGACCGGCCCGGCGCAGGCTGACCGGCGGCGCGCCCGTGCCGAGAAAGGTGAAGGCAAGATCGGATGCCAAGGCCATTCTCCGCGACAGGCAGGCCGCTCGGTCGTCAGCGACCTCAGATCTCGTCGTCCTCGTCGGCCGGACGCTTGAGCTGCTTGAGCTTGGCGAAGACTGAATCGACGTCGATGGCCGCTTCCTCCTCGCGCTTCGGCTTGCTCATGTCGGCGAAAGGCTGGCTTGCGTGGACCGGCTCCCGCGCGGTGGTCTCCTCGGCCGGGAGCAGGGTCGAGCCTGCCTCCGCAAGGGCGGCCGGGCGATCCTTGGCCGCACGACCGACCTCGAAGTCGAGATCGATCTGCGAGCTGAGCCCGAGGCTGACCGGGTCGACCGGCGTCAGGGTCTGCGCGTTCCAGTGGGTGCGGTCGCGGATCTGGGCGATGGTCGATTTCGTCGTACCGATCAGGCGGATGATCTGCGCGTCCTTGAGCTCGGGATGGTTGCGCAGCAACCAGAGGATCGCGTTCGGGCGGTCCTGACGCTTGGAGACCGGGGTGTAGCGCGGCCCCTTGGCGCGCTTGATCTCGGGCACCTTAACCTTGCGCTCGGCGAGCTTGAGGTGATGGTTCGGGTTCTTGGCGGCGCGCTCGAGCTCCTCACGGGTGAGCTGGCCGGAGGTGATGGGGTCGAGGCCCTTGATGCCGGCGGCGACTTCGCCATCGGCGATGCCACGAACCTCGAGCGGGTGGAGTTTGCAGAACTCGGCGATCTGCTCGAAGGTCAGCGACGTGTTTTCCACGAGCCAGACCGCAGTGGCTTTCGGCATCAGCGGGGGTTGTGACACGGCATCGTCTCCTGGATCTCGAAGGCCGGCGGCTTACGCCGGATCAGGGTCGCGGACAAAAGCTCTCATGCGCCGACCGGCCTCCTCGGCCGGCCATCCAAATCATCAGCGATGAGCAGGATGCGGGCGTTATATGCAAAGCCATGGAGGCTGTCCAAGAAAAAGCGCGGAAGGCGCTGGTGGCTCGGACAGCCCTGTGATCGGTATGATGACAGGGCCCGGCAAGCAATGCGAGCACCGCCATCGCGACAGCGGGGGCCTCACATCGTCAGGACGATCTTGCCGATATGGGCGTTGCTCTCCATCAGGCGATGCCCGGCCGCGGCCTCTGCAAAGGGGAAGGTCGCATGGATCACCGGCTTGCAACGACCCTGGGCCAGCAGCGGCCAGACCTTGCCTTCCAGTTCGGCGGCGATTGCTGCCTTCTCGGCGATGGTACGCGGCCGCAATGTCGAGCCGGTATGGGTCAGGCGCTTCATCATCAGCCGACGGAAATCGACCTCGGCCTTGGGGCCGTTCAGAAAGGCGATCTGAACGATGCGACCGCTCTCGGCCGCCGCCTCGTAATTGCGGGAGATGTAGTCACCGCCGACCATGTCCAGGATCAGGTCGACGCCGCGGCCGCCGGTCGCCTCCTTCGCTGCGCTGACGAAATCCTGCTCCCGGTAATTGACCGCGAAATCGGCACCGAGCTCGCGGCAGGCCGCGCATTTCTCATTGGAGCCCGCCGTTGCGATGACGGTCGCGCCAAAGGCCTTGGCGAGCTGGATCGCCGTGGTGCCGATGCCGGACGTGCCGCCATGGACCATGAAGCTCTCGCCGGCCTTCAGCCGCCCGCGCTGGAAGACATTGGTCCAGACGGTGAAATAAGTCTCGGGAATCGCGGCCGCTTCGATCAGCGACAGCCCGACGGGGATCGGCAGGGCGTTGCTCTCGTGGACGCTCGCATATTGGGCATAACCGCCGCCTGTGACGAGTCCGCAGACCGGGTCGCCGATCGCGAAGCGGCTGCCGCCGTCCCCGACCGCCACGACCCGGCCCGCGATCTCGAGACCCGGGATATCCGAGGCGCCGGGCGGCGGAGCGTAGCCGCCGAGCCGTTGCAGGACATCGGGCCGGTTGATGCCGGCGGCCGCAACTTCGACGAGAACCTCGCCTGCGGCCGGTTTCGGCACGGGCCGTGTTTCAGGACGCAACACGTCAGGACCTCCGGGGGCCGTAAAGCCGATCGCGGTCATCGTCTCGGGAAGGGTTGGCATCACGTCTGGTTGTTCCTCGTCGGTCATGAGGCGTCCGCATTCGACGCCTGCTTCGCAGAGATAGTGGCCTTGCGACGGCGAGCCGGCTAGTCTCCGCCGTCGCGTTTCGAAAATGAGGCAGCCATGTCGATATTTTCAGAGGATGACCGCCCCGCGCCGCAACCCATTCACCAGATCGGGCAGGATCTCGCGATGCTGTCGCTCGCGGAGATCGATCAACGCATCGAGGCGCTCAAGAGCGAGATTGCGCGCCTGATGGAGATCAGGGCCAAGAAGGATGCCTCGCGCTCGGCCGCGGATGCCTTTTTCCGTAAGATAGGCTGAGGCACGGGACACACCCGGCACGAATGGCCCAGGCTTCGTCGTGCCCGCCTTGCAGAAGCGCGCATCGACCCGGCCGACCGGCACGGGAGGAGGGCAATTGTCGCCCAATCCTGGCGTTTCCTTGCGCAAATATGCTGGCGCGGCGGCGCTCTTAACCGCTCCTTAACGATTCCAAAGTATGAATCCGATCATCCAGTTTCTCTGGATGTCGAGTGGCTCCTGCCCACTCTGTTTGACGCCTCCCTGTTGACCTTCGAGCCGCCTTCGGGGCGGCTCTTTTTTGGCCTTCATGGCGTGTTAAGGTTAACAACATCTTACCAGAGTCTCGACAATGCAACGGCGCTATTCTTGCCGTTGTGACGGTATCAATCCGTGGCGCGTCCCAGACGCACACGCCTTTGTGCCGATTGGAGACGTCGCGATGACCGATATGACGCTGCTGAAGTCCGGGCCGGATGAAGGCGCACTTTCCTTTGCAAGGGGCTTCGTCAAATCGGACGGCTTCATGCTGCTGTTTCGCGAGGGCATGGCGCTGGTCGAGCTGACGGCGAGCTATCTCGATGGCGACGGCCGCGCCGAGTCGGCGGCACTCCCGCGCGATGTTGCGCTGACCTATGCGACCGAAAGCATGCGCCTGACGACGCGGCTGATGCAGATCGCCTCCTGGCTGCTGGTACAGCGCGCCGTGGCCGAAGGGGAGATGACCGCGGAGCAGGCTCGGCTGGAGAAGAACAAGGTCAAGATCGCCGAGCCGATGCTCTCGCCGGTGCAGGAAGAGGCGATGCGCCTGCCGCAGAGGCTGCGCGATCTGATTGCCCACTCCATCCGCCTGCAGGATCGCATCCGCCATCTCGAAGGGCTGATGTCCGGTTCAGACGTATTCGAGGTCACTCCGAACCCTGTCCAGAGCCAGATCCGCAGCCTGCAATCGCGACTCGCCCTGCTCAACTGAGCCTGATGCGCGGGCTCGCGCCCGCGACCAATCGCCGCCCGAAACGCAAAAAGCCCGGCCGTAAGGCCGGGCTTTCGTGTTTGCATGCTGCGTCGATCGGGGACGATCGACGGCCGAATTACTTCTTGCCGAGTGCGCTGAGGGCGCCGAAACGCGAATTGAAGCGCGAGACGCGGCCGCCGCGGTCCATCAGCTGCTGGGTGCCGCCGGTCCAGGCCGGGTGGGTCTTCGGGTCGATGTCGAGATTGAGGGTGTCACCCTCCTTGCCGAGCGTCGAACGCGTGAAGTATTCGGTGCCATCGGTCATGACGACCTTGATGGTGTGGTAGTCGGGATGGATGCCGGTCTTCATGGCGAAATCCTCAATCGTAAGCGGGCACGGTCGATAACCAGGCTAGCTGGCCGGCCCGTCGAACAATTCGTATGAGCCTGTCGTGAAGTCGCCAGCGCAATAGCGCAGGCGAAGCGACAGCGCAAGCATGACAGGACAGTGAAGCGTGGCCGAAGATAACGAAGACCAGAAAAAGACGCGCCCCGATTTCCATTCACTCTCCTCCTTCTGGCCCTATGCGCTGGCGCAGAAGGGGCGGATCGCGCTGGCCGTCCTCGCACTGATCGTCGCCTCGGGCGCGACACTGGTGCTGCCGCTCGCCGTCCGTCGCGTCATCGATGTCGGGTTTTCCGGCGGCGACCAGGCGCTCGCCCACAATTATTTCATGCTGCTGATCGGCGTCGTCGCCGTGCTGGCGCTGGCGAGCTCGGCGCGATTCTATCTGGTGATGACGATTGGCGAGCGCATCGTTTCCAGCCTGCGCGCCGATGTCTTCACTCATCTGACCCGGCTCGAGCCCGCATTCTTCGATTCGAGCCGCGCCGGCGACCTCGTCTCGCGCCTCACGGCGGATACGACGCAGATCAAATCGGCTTTCGGTTCGGCTGCCTCAATCGCATTGCGTAACGGCATCATGTTTCTCGGCGCGCTGGCGCTGATGGTCGTGACGAGCCCCCAGCTTTCGGCCATCGTCATCGCCGCGATCCCGCTGATCGTGCTGCCGCTGGTCTTCTCCGGACGCTCGGTCCGGCGCCGGGCGCGGGCGGCGCAGGATCGCCTGGCTGATGCCTCGGCCTTCGCCTCGGAGGCCGTCGGTGCGATCCGCACCATGCAGTCCTTCGGGGCCGAGCGACAGACGGCACGGGCTTTCGAGAGTGCCTCGAACGATGCCTATGCGGCCTCGCGCTCGGCGACGCGCTCGCGAGCCATTCTCTCGGGTGTCGCGATCTTCCTGGTCAGCGCGAGCGTGGTCTGCGTGCTCTGGGTCGGCGCCATGGATGTCTTTGCCGGCCGGATGACCGGCGGCAGGCTCTCGCAATTCGTACTCTATGCCGTTCTGGCTGCCAGCTCGCTCGGACAGCTCTCCGAGGTCTATGGCGAGATCTCGGCGGCCACCGGTGCGGCAGGGCGCCTCGGCGAAATTCTCGCGACCCAACCGGCGATCACCGCACCTGCGCAGCCAAAGCCGATGCCCGAGCCGTCGCTCGGCGAACTCGCCTTCGAACGCGTCTCCTTCTCCTACCCCGGTCGGACCGTCTCGGCGCTGCACGAGATGTCCTTCAGCGTCCGCCCCGGCGAGCGCATTGCACTGGTCGGCCCCTCGGGGGCCGGCAAGAGCACGGTGCTGCAGCTTGCGCTGCGTTTCTTTGATCCGACTGCGGGCCGCATCATGGTCGATGGCGTCGCGGGGACCGACGCCGACCCGGAAGCCTGGCGGCAACGCTTCGCCCTGGTGCCGCAGGAACCGACCGTGTTCGGAGTCTCGGTGCGGGACAATATCGCCTATGGGCGCCCCGATGCGAGCCGCGAGGAGGTCGAGGAAGCCGCCCGCCTTGCTGCAGCCGACGGCTTCATCCGGGCTCTGCCGCAGGGTTACGACACTCTCGTGGGCGAGCGGGGCGTGACGCTCTCGGGCGGCCAGCGCCAGCGTCTGGCGATCGCCCGGGCGGTGCTGAAAGATGCGCCGATCCTGCTGTTGGACGAGGCCACCTCAGCGCTTGATTCCGAAAGCGAACGCGCGGTCCAGGACGCGCTCGACCGGCTGATGCAGGGCCGCACCACGCTGGTGGTCGCCCATCGGCTTGCCACCATCCTTTCTGCCGATCGCATCCTGGTTCTGGACGAGGGCCGGGTGGTGGAGGAGGGCACCCACGCGGAACTCAAGGCGAGAGGCGGGCTCTATGCCAGGCTGGCCGCCCTGCAATTCGGGCTGGAGGCGGCGTAGCCGAATGCTCCGGACGTAGCAGAGTGCTCCGGACGTAACCGGACCCATGCCGAGTCCCCGGTCTCACGACGCGATGACGGCGATGACGCCGCCATCGCGCATTGGCGCTTTGCTCTGCCCTCGCGCATGGGGACGGGCGCCCGCGTGCCTCCCTTCGATCGCCCTCAACGCCAGGGCGCTCCACGCGAGCGGCGCCGCAGGATGATCTAACCATCTGTGATTGCCTCGGCTTTTCCGAAAACCGCAATCCACTTTTCGGGCCGATGCTTTCGCGAGGCATCAAGTTGCGAGCAGACGTTACGTTTCAGAGGTGAACCGGCGCGCTCGCTGAGATTTCCGACTGTTCGCACGGGGCAAACCCTGGAGCGGATCGTAACGTCTGCGTCGTTCCTGCAGGGCGTCGGTTCGATATTGCCGCAGTTCGACAAGACATTGGTTCCGTTCCCTGGCGCAAATTGCGCGGCAGTACCGGAACCCGTACGCTCCACTCGTTGATGGGGTGCACGCCATTGAAGGCGCGAGCGTGAAGCGTTTTCACATCATCCTTGTCGCGGCAGTGCTGGCCCTGGTCGGCGCAATGCTTCCGATTGCCGTGATGCTCCATATTTCCTGGACCCTTGCCGTACGCGCTGAGCAGGCGCGGCTGGAGTTGTTTGCCAGGCGGGTGATCGTGCGCGCGGACACCGCCTTCAGCGGAGCCAGTGAGGCCTTGCGAGCCATCGCCGGGACTTCGCATGAGCCGTGCTCGGAGGAGCATATTGCCGCGATGCGCAGGCTCACCATCAATAACCGCTCGATCGATGAGGTCGGGTATTTTCGCGACGGAATGCTGAAATGCACATCCTGGGGGCAGACGGCCGAGAGGATCGCTCACTCTCCCGGCGATTACGTGACCGCAGACGGCGTCGAGGTCATTGTCAGGATGTCGCCGCTGGTGAGTGGCGGCGATGCCAGGATGGCGCTGCATTACAGGGATTACAATGTCCTGATCGATCCGGTGCGCCTCGTTGACGTTATCGTCGACCCCGGCATCCAGATCGCGGTTGGCAACGACAAGGGCGTGCTGATCGGTGCCCTGAACGATCCTGATCCCGGACTGTTGCACAGCCTCCTCGCCAATCCTCGCAAAGGCATGGATGATCACAGCCTCTTTGCCGCAGCCCACGGACAAGGCTGGGTCGCGGTGGCGGCCCAGTCGCGCGACAGCCTGCTGAAGCCCCTTCGGCGTGAGCGAATGCTGCTTCTGCCCGTCGGGGCCTTCATCGCGGCCTTCGTTGTCGGCATCATCATCTGGCTGTCCCGCAAGCGCCTCTCTCCGTTGGGCGAGTTGACGATCGCCGTGCGCAATCGCGAATTCATCGTGCACTATCAGCCGATCATCGAACTCAAGACCGGCATCTGCGTCGGCGCCGAGGCCCTCGTGCGCTGGCGGCGCCCCGATGGCTCCCTGGTGCAGCCGGATCTCTTCGTGCCGCTTGCGGAGGAAAGCGGGCTGATCATGCCGATCACCGACCAGATCATGGACGCGGTGATCCACGACCTGAAAGCACTGCTGGTGGCCGATCGGTCCCTTCACGTCGCCATCAATCTCTGTGCGGACGATATCAGGACCGGGCGGGTTCTGTCGTTCATCCAGACGGCGCTCGAACCGACGGGCATCAGGCCGCAGCAAATCTGGCTCGAGGCGACGGAACGCGGCTTCATCGATATCGATCCGGCGCGGGAGACGATCGTTCAGGCCCGCAAGCTCGGGCATTCCGTCGCGATCGACGATTTCGGGACGGGCTATTCCAGCCTGCAATATCTGCAGAGCCTGCCGCTGGATGCCCTCAAGATCGACAAATCCTTCATCGATACGATCGGCCGAAACACGGCGACCAGTTCGGTGACCTCTCACATCATCGACATGGCCAAGGCGCTGAACCTGTTCATTGTCGCAGAAGGCGTCGAAACCCGAGAGCAGTTCGAATACCTGCTCGATCACGGCGTGCATTTTGCCCAAGGCTGGTTCTTTGCAAAGCCGCTGCCTGCCAAGGAGTTCATCGCCTTCTATCACGACAGGCAGGTGATCCACGGTTCGGGGCCGGATGTCATCCGGCGCGCCGCCGCCTGAACGGTCGCGCGGTCACTCCCGGAGCAACCGACCCAGTTTCGCCACAACCTCCTCGACCGTGTCGGAGGATACGCGTGAGATACCGAAGACGAGCCCGGGCCGGGGCTGACCAAGATGGAAGCGCGACATCGGCTGCATCGCGTAGCCGTGTCGGCTGAGTTTGTGAGCCATGGCGCGATCATCGATCCGCTGATCCTTGAACCATGTGGCGAGCTGCAGGCCACCCGCGCCGCTGCTGAGGTGCAGAACCTGCCCGCAATGATGGCTCAGGGCCGCGAGGCTCATGGCCATGCGCGCGGCATAGGCGGCGTTCATCTTGCGGATATAGGCGCGCAGCCGTCCCTCCCGGATGAAATCGGCAAGCGCCGCCTGAACATGGATCGGTACAACCGCGCCCCGGAGTTGCAGACCGAGATTGGCGTCTTCCTGCAGCCAGGGCGGGACGATCGCATAGGCGACCCGAACACCCGGCGCGAGAACCTTCGAGAACGTTCCGAGATAGGCGACGACATTGTTCCGATCGATGCCCTGCAGCGCCGCGATCGGGCGGGATGCGTACTGGAATTCGCTGTCGTAGTCGTCCTCGATGATGAGAGCATCGCTGGCCTGCGCGACCTCCAGCAAGGCCAGTCGTCGTTGCAGGCTCATCGTTGCGCCTGTGGGATATTGATGCGAGGGCGTGACATAGATCAGCCGCGCTGGCGGGCCGGAGGCCTTGCTGACATCGATCCCTGCGCTGTCGCAGGGGACCGGGACGATGCGGGCTCCGGCCGCTTGCAGCAAGGCCCGTGCCGCCGGGTATCCAGGCTCTTCCATCCAGGCGATGCTGGCATCGCCTGCGACGGGTTGGAGCCGGATGGACGCGAGCAGGCCGATCGCCGCCCTGGTCGAGGGAAGGACGAGGACCTGCTCAGGCCGCGCGACAACCCCGCGCCGGTCGGCGACATGAGCGATGATCGCTTCCTGCAACTCGCGAATGCCACCGGCGTCGCCGTAGCCGAGATCGTGAATCCGCAGCGAGCGGGCTCGGGCGCCAAGACACCGTGCCCAGGTTGCGTGCGGGAAGTCGGCCAGGTCCGGAATGCCGGGCTCGAAGAATCTCTGGGCGGGCGGTTCGACAATCGGCCATGGGGTGGTGGGCTCAGCGCGATCCGGTCCGGGGGAGGGCAGTTTCGCAACGGGGGCGACGCGGCTGGCCGATCCTGACGCGGCCTCAAGATATCCTTCGGCCTTGAGCCGGTCATAAGCCAGGACGACGGTCGAGCGGGCGACACCAAGCGCGTTGGCCAGAACGCGCGTCGACGGCAGGCGCTGACCTGCAAGCAATTGTCCCTGCAGGATGCGGTCGCGTACCGCGCGGTAGACCTGTCCTTCAAGATCCCCTGCGCTTCGATCGAGTGGAGACCACACCGGATGCAGAGGCGTTGTCGCGACGTCCAAAGTGGTCTGGTGAAAATCCATGAACTGGCCGTTTATATCCTACCGGCAATCCCGACAATTGTCGCCTGTCTCGGTCTTAACCCGGTTCGACTTCAGGAACGCATCATGGATCTCTCACATTGGAAGGGCGTGGCGCGCCCGGAGCGCATAGCACTGGATGGGCGCTACACCCGGCTCGAGCCGCTCGATGCTGCGCTGCACGGCAAGAATCTCTTCATCTCGGCCCAGGAACCGGGGGCGGATGACCGCTTCCGCTATCTGTTCGAAGAGGCGCCAGCCGATCTGGCAGCCTTCAATCCCTGGCTCGAGAAAGCGTCAACATCGCCCGATCCGCTGTTCTTTGCCGTGATCGACAAGAGGACCGGTCGGGCGGAGGGACGCCAGGCGCTGATGCGGATCGAGCCTGTGCATGGCGTGATCGAGATCGGCAACATCCTGTGGGGCCCCGCGATCGCCCGCAGCCGCGTCGCGACCGAGGCGCTCTATCTCTTTGCCAGCCATGCCTTCGACACGCTGGGCTATCGCCGCTTCGAGTGGAAATGCAATAACCTCAACGAGCCCTCCAAGCGCGCTGCGCAACGCTTCGGCTTCACGCCGGAGGGCGTCTTCCGGCAGCACATGGTCACCAAGGGGCGAAACCGCGATACGGCCTGGTTCGCGATGATCGATGGCGACTGGCCGCGCCTGAAGGCCGGCTACGAGGCTTGGCTGAGCCCGGATAATTTCGATGCGAACGGTCAGCAGAGATCGAAGCTGGCATTCTAAGGTTGGTGCCGCATACCTCTCCGGCCAGGGCGTCTGGCTGGATCGACGCGATGCGGGTCGGGGAGGCCGCAAGGTCGGCCTTCCCTTACCGCTCGGTGATCTTGAATTCGATCCTGCGATTGCGGCGGTAGGCTTCATCGTTGCTGGCGAGGTCGAGCGGTTGGAACTCGCCGAACCCGGTTGCGGCGATGCGGTCGGCGGGGAGGCCGCGTGTGATCAGATACTCGACAACCGCGACCGCACGGGCCGTCGACAGGCTCCAGTTGGACGGGAACTGTGCGGAGCGGATCGGGCGCGCGTCGGTGTGGCCGTCGACGCGCAGGATCCACGGGATATCGGGGGGCATCTCATGGCCGAGATCGGTCAGGATGGTTGCGAGCTTGTCGAGTTCGGCCTTTCCTTCGGGCTTCAGCACGGCTTGGCCGGCATCGAAGAACACCTCTGACTGGAAGACGAAACGGTCCCCGACGACGCGGATGTCGGGACGTGCACCGAGCACCTGCCTGAGACGGCCGAAGAAGTCGGAACGATAGCGGGCCAGTTCCTGCACGCGCTGGGCGAGGGCGACATTCAGGCGCGAGCCGAGATCGGCAATACGGGCCTGCGATTCCTTGTCCTTGGCTTCGGAAGCCTCGATGGCCTGTTCGAGCGCAGCGAGTTGCCGGCGCATGGCCTGGATCTGCATGTTGACCTGCTCGACCGTCGCCTGGGCTCTCGCCGAGAGCTGCTTCTCCGCGTCGAGCGCCTTCTGGGTGTCGGCAAGCTGGGCTGGTCCGTTCGTCGCCTGCGCTTCGAGCGCACCCTGCAAGCGGCCGCGCTCGCTCTGTTCGCGCGTCAGGGTCGATTGCATCAGGAGCAGGTTCTCCTGGGCCTGCCGGTTGGAGACGCGCTCCAGCGCAAGCAGGTCGGACAGCTCTGATATCTGGCGATTCAGCCGTTCCAGCGCGGTGTCCTTGCCGGTCAGTTCCTGCGACAGGAAGAACTGTCCGAGCACGAAGACCGAGAGCAGGAAGACAATGCCGATCAGCATTGTCGAGAGGGCATCGACGAAGCCGGGCCAGAAGTTCAGCTGCTCACGGCGGTAGGTGCGAGACAAAGCCATGGCTTCAGGCCTCCTTCGGCTTCGCGTACGCCTTCGTCAGCAAGCCCGACGAGGGGGTCATGGCTCGGAGACGCCGTTTGCGGTCAGGCGCTCGATCAGGCGCTTCAGATCCTTCTCGCGGGCAGCCTGCGCCTCGACCCAGTCGCGGATCAGCTGCTGTTCGGCGCGCATGTGCTGGACCAGCCCCTGAACGCCTTCGGCAAGGTTCGAGATGGCCTGAGTGGCGGCGCGGTTATTGGGGCCGTCGGCCAGCGCTGCACTGAGCCGGTCGAGCTTGTCGCCGAGATTGCGGCCGATATCGGGGCCGAAGCCGGGGGCTGCGACGGCCGAGGCCGCCTCCCGGCTGCGCGAGCCGAGCCAGCTCTCGAGTTCGTTGCGGAAGCGGCGCTGTGCCTGGCCGACCTGCAGTTCCAGGAAGCCGAGGATCAGCGAGCCCGCGATGCCGAAGAGCGAAGACGAAAAGGAGAGGCCCATGCCGGCAAGTGGTGCGGCGAGGCCGGCCTTGAGTTCGTCGAAGAGCACGCCGGCTTCCGCGCCGGTGCGCAGGCTCTTGATGACGTTTCCGACCGAGCTCACGGTTTCGAGGAGGCCCCAGAAGGTGCCGAGCAGGCCGAGGAAGACGAGCAGGCCTGCGAGATAGCGCAGGACCTCACGACCGTCATCGAGCCTGACCGCAATCGATTCGAGTACGGAGGCCGCTTGAGTAGGGGCGAGGGTACCAGCGTCGAGGGCCGGCAGCACGGGACCAAGCGGGGCAATGACCTGGCCGCGCTCGACATCGGCGAGCCCGGGCGCTGCGGCCAGGCGGGTCGCAGCGGCCGCTTCGCTGTTGACGCGCCAGAGCTCACGCAGTGCGATCAGCGCTCCGACCAGGAGCGCGCCGAGGATGAGCCCGTTGAGACCGGGATTGGTCATGAAGGCCGTGACGAGGCCGCCCTGGAGGATGAAGCCCAGGAATCCGATCAGGGCGAGGAACAGGATTGCGCGGATCGCGTAGCGCAGCGGCCGCGAAAAGCGGGTGGTTTCCCGTGTCGTCGCGACCGTGCCCATCTCGGCCGCTGGGACCTCTCTGTCCATGCCTCGTCTTCCGTTCGCCTGGAGCCTGCCACTCCCGGGTGATCCCGAGCTGGCGTCTCTCATCAACCATCCGGCCGTGAGCGGGGTGGACCCGAATCCGGTCACCCCTGTCCACGGCCGCAACGCTGGAGGCAGACTGTCGCCTCCCGCTGCGCCATGATCAAGCGTGAAAGATCAAAGCTGTATGTCAGCCAGCCGTCTTGAGCGCGGCGCGGAGCGCTTGTTCACCGACTTCGTTGCCGCAGATGATATCCTTGGCGCTGGTGGGCTGCTTGCCATCGAGCGTGCCGAAGGTGCCGCCAGCCTCGCGGATCATCACGGCGCCCGCCGCGAAATCCCAGGTGTTGAGGCCGCGTTCCCAGTAAGCGTCCATGCGGCCGGCCGCGACATAGGCGATGTCGAGCGCAGCGGAGCCCATACGGCGGACATTGGCAAAGCGCGTCATGACGGCGCCGAGCTCGCGCAGAAAGAGCGGGTGGCCGCCCTTGCCGATATGCGGCACGCCTATGCCGATCAGCATGTCGGTCGGCTCGCGGCGGCCGGAGACGCGCATCCGGCGGTTGTTGACATAGGCGCCCTTGCCCTTCTCGGCGATGAAGAGCTCGTCCTTCGCCGCATCATAGACGATGCCCGCGACGAACTGGTTGTCGCGCTCCAGCGCCACCGAGATGTTCCAATGCGGGATGCCGCGCAGGAAGTTATGGGTGCCGTCGAGCGGGTCGATATGCCAGCGGTTGCTCTCGTCGGTGCCGTGGACGACGCCGCTCTCCTCCATGACGAAGCCGTAGCCGGGCCTGGCCTTCTCCAGCGATTCGCGCAGGATGCTCTCGGCCTTGTGGTCGGCCTTCGAGACGAAATCGCCCGGGCCCTTGGCGAGCACCTGCAGGTTCTCGATTTCGCCGAAGTCGCGCTTCAGCGAACGGGACGCCTTCATCACGGCGTCGGTCATCACGGTCATCAGGGGAGAGCGGATCATCTAAAACCTCATGCGCGCCTTGAACGCGAGAAGGCCGGCAGCGCCATCGCTCCGGCCTGGAAATTCTGCCGTCACTTGCTCGGCTGGCTCGGCGTAGTCAAGGCCGTGCCCTCGATCCGGTCGGCGGCGACGCGTGCGATCCGGCTCATCTGCTCAGGTGTCATGCGGTCAAGCATCTGGTCGAGCATGGGATCGTCCAGGCCCTGGGCCCTGGCGGCGAGATGCCAGGCAGCGGCCTCGGCACTGTCGGGCGCGATGCCGCGGCCAGCCAGATAGAGACGGGCGATGCGGTTCTGCGCAATCGCATTGCCCTTGTAGGCGGCGCGCAGGAAGAGCCTGGCGGCAGCTGTTTCGTCGGTGGCGACGCCCTCGCCATTGAACAGCATGATCGCATATTCGATCTCGCCCGCGACATTGCCGCTCTCTGCTGCCTTTGCCATCCATTCGGCGGCCTTCGCATTGTCCTGCGGTACGGCGCGGCCCTGCTTGTAAAGCACGCCCAGTGCGTGTTCGGCATCGCCGATATTGGCCTTCGCGGCGATTTCGAGAGCGGCAACGGCCCGCTTGTCGTCGGCCTCCTTGCCTGTCGCGAGCAGCGCCAGGGCCAGGTTGTAGTTGGCGGCCGGATGTCCGGCTGCGGCGGCACGTTCCAGCAGCTGGCCGGCCTTGGCGGGGTCGCGCTTGCTGCTGCGCTGGTCGAGCAGCGCGATGGCGAGCGCATAGACGGCGTTGATGTCGCCGCGGTCGGCTGCGCGCTCATACCATTCGGTGGCGGCCGTGGTGTTTTCCGGGACGCCGAGACCCTGGCGATAGATTTCGCCGAGCAATGTCATGGCAGCAGCGTCAGTGTTATCAGCCTCGACGCGCTTTAGCGCCTCTTCCTGAGCCCTGCGATAATGGCCAGCCTGAAGGGCGCCATAGGCAAGGTCGATATCGGCGGCCGACGCAAGCCCGGCCGGCGCGAGCGCCAGCCCGACGAGCAGCAGGCTGCGCCGGAGGCGTCTCACCGGCCGGCCTTCCGGGTTGCGCAGGCGGCGATCGCTGCATTGGCGGCCTCGACAAGGGCGCGGATGTCCTGATCTTCGCCAAAGGCCCATTCGCCGAGCGCGATGAATTCGGCGCCGGTTTCGACAAGTGCCGGCACGGATGCCGCGTCGGGCGCATAGGCGACGCATGGCGTCTCGAAGATCTCCGCCCACCAGGTGGCGCGCTCGACGACTGCCGGCAAAGGCGGCATCGAGCCGTCAGGCCGCGGTTCGCCGAACATCACGTAGTCGACGCCAGCCTCGCCGACATCCATGGCGTCGTGGCGGGCGCGCAGGCCGCCGGCGCCAATGATGCGCTCATCGCGCAGGCTGGAGCGAGCTTCGCGGATCGCCTCCGGGCCCTCGACCAAGTGCACGCCATCGGCGCCACCGCGCGTCGCGATCAGCGCCGAACCTTCGACGACGAGCGCGACGCTGTTGGACTGAACGGGACCGGCGATGCGCTTGACGCGCTCGATCCGGCTGCGGTCGTCGCCCTCGGTGAGGCGGAGCAGCACGGCGGCGACGTCGCCGCCGGCGAAGGCCTGCATCAGGCGAAATGACATGGCCTCGGCATCCGCGACGGGCGGAGTGACGAGCATGAGACGAGTCTGTGAGGTTGTCATGGTCATGATCTTGCGCGCAAACGGCCTGCGAGAGCGTCCAATGTCAAGACCGCAAGCCCGGCGACCAGACTCCAGAAGGCGGAACCGACACCGAAAAGCGAGAGGCTGGAAGCCGCAACGGCGAAGGTGATGACGGCGGCGAAGCGCTCGGAGTCCTTGGCCATGGACTGGCCGAGCGCGCCTGTCAGCGAGCCGATGAGGCCGAGCCCTGCGACCGCGACGATCAGCGCCTTGGGCATGGCGATGATGAGTGCGAGCAGCAGCCCGGCCGTCGCGGCGATGCCTAGCCAGAACAGGCCGTAGGCGATGCCGGCCTTCCAGCGTTGCTTAGGGTCGGGATGGGTGTCGGCACCCGTGCAGATCGAGGCGCTGATCGCTGCGAGATTGACCATGTGCGCGCCGGTCGGCGCCGTGATGAAGGACATCAGCCCGGTGACGAACAGGCTGGGCGCAGTCGGCGGATGATAGCCGGCGGCCCGCAGCACTGCGAAGCCCGGCAGGTTCTGGGCGGCCATGGTGACGAGATAGAGCGGGATGCCGATGCCGATGATCGCGGTCAGGTCGAAGCGCGGCCAGGTCAGGACGAGTTCGGTCAGCGCCATGTCGCCGCCGGGCAGGGTTGCGAGTCCGGTTCCAAAGCTCAGCGCCAGGCCCGCGGCGAGCGCGGCGATGACGCCGAGAAACGGGTTGATCAGGCGCGCGACCAGGAAGACGGCGAGCAGCATCAGGACAAGTGCGGGTTGCAGCTTCATCTCATCGAAGACCGCGACGACGAAGCGGAAGATGACGCCGGCGAGCATGGCCGAGGCGATGGTCATCGGAATCCGCTCGACCAGCGCACCGAGCGGTCGGAAGGTGGCGGTCAGCATCATCAGGGCGGCAGCGGCGAGGAAGCCGCCGATCGCGGCTGCAAGGTCAAAGCCGCTTGCGGCCGCGATAAGAGCTGCACCGGGCGTCGACCAGGCGCAAATGATCGGCATCCGATGGCGCCAGGACAGCCAGATGCTGGCGAGCCCCTTGGCGATGGCAAGCCCGACGATCCAGGACACGGTCTGTGCTTGCGTCGCGCCAATGGCCTGCGCTGCGGCAAGCACGACCGCCACGGAGGCGGCAAAGCCGACAAAGACCGCGACCAGCGCGGAAAAGACGATCGACATCAGGCACTACCGTGGCAGTAAGGCAAGCCGCGCAGGGAGCGCGCAGCCAGACGGGCCTTTCCTTGAACCAGAAAAGCAAGGCGCCCGGAAGGGCAGGGACGAAACCGGCTCATGTCCGCGGCGCCTGTCACGGAGCTGTCATCGCTGCACCCTGAACGCGAAACGCCCGGCGAGAGGCCGGGCGTTTCTGTTCGATGGGTTCAGGCTTGGTGCGCGAATCTGCGCCCCGCTGATCCATTCGGCCGAATTGAGTGTTCTACGCGGCCCTATGGCCCGCAAAGGTCGGATCGAGCTCGCCCTTGGCGTAGCGCTTGGCCATTTCGGCCGTGGTCGCGACGCGCTTGATCTTCGAGGCCTGTCCGGCGGTGTTGAACTCCTGCAGGCGCAGCGTGCAGAGCTTGGCCATCGCCTCCATGGCGGGCTTCAGATACTTGCGCGGGTCGAATTCGCCGGGATGCTCGGAGAGGATCTTCCGGATCTGGCCGGTCATGGCCATGCGATTGTCGGTGTCGATATTGATCTTGCGCACGCCGTGCTTGATGCCGCGCTGGATCTCCTCGACCGGAACGCCCCAAGTCTGGGGCATCTTCCCGCCGTATTGGTTGATGATGTCCTGCAGGTCCTGCGGCACCGAGGAGGAGCCGTGCATCACGAGATGCATGTTCGGCAGCTTCTTGTGGATCTCCTCGATGACATGCATGGCGAGGATCGCGCCGTCGGGCTTGCGCGTGAACTTGTAGGCGCCGTGCGAGGTGCCCATGGCGATGGCGAGCGCATCGACCTTGGTCTCGGCGACGAATTTCACGGCCTCCTCGGGATTGGTCAGGAGCTGGTCATGGGAGAGCTTGCCCTCGAAGCCATGGCCGTCCTCCTTCTCGCCTTCGCCGCTTTCCAGCGAGCCAAGCACACCGAGTTCGCCCTCGACCGAGATACCGCCGAGATGGGCCATCTCGGTCACCGTCCTGGTCACGCCGACATTGTAGTCCCAGTCGCCCGGGGTCTTGCCGTCGGCCTTGAGCGAGCCGTCCATCATCACCGAGGTGAAGCCGGCCTGAATCGCGGTCATGCAGGTCGCCGGCTCGTTGCCGTGGTCGAGGTGAACGCAGACCGGGATATGCGGATAAATCTCGGTGACGGCGTCCATCATGTGCTTGAGCATGATGTCGTTGGCGTAGGAGCGGGCGCCGCGCGAGGCCTGGATGATGACGGGCGCATCGGTCGCGTCCGCTGCGGCCATGATCGCCAGTGCCTGTTCCATGTTGTTGATGTTGAAGGCGGGCACGCCGTAATCGTTCTCGGCGGCATGGTCGAGCAGTTGGCGAAGCGTGATGCGGGCCACGATGGTCCTCCCTTTAGGCGTCAGGTTTCCGGGAGGATTTAGAGCAGGATGCCAAAAAGGGGAAACCGGTTTTTCGCAGGGATGCGGCTCTCACGCGTTTTGACGAGAGACGAATTCAGCGCCGGGGGGCAAAACAAGAGCGGCGAAAGTCGTGAACGAGGTCAACACTCGGGCGCGAACCAGCGCTGATACGCGCTCGATGCGAAGCTGTTGATCGTGCCGTCGCGAGAAAGGCGCTCACGCCGGCAGCGGGCACGGCGCGCTGCTCCTGCCGGTGCCGCGCTCCGGCAGGAGAATCGCCAGCGTCGCCATCGGGGCGACGCTGGCATGAACGGCGAAAAGAGATCCAAGTGCCAGGTGCGGCTTACCGCGCCCGCAATGCCTCGACGCCTGGCAGGGCCTTGCCTTCCATCCACTCGAGGAAGGCACCGCCCGCCGTCGAGACATAGGACAGCTCGTCGGCGACCCCGGCATGGTTCATTGCTGCGACGGTGTCGCCGCCGCCAGCGACGGCCACGAGCCGGCCGGCCTTGACGCGCTCGGCCGCAGCCTTGGCGACAGTGACCGTCGCCGTGTCGAAGGGATGCAGCTCGAACGCACCGAAGGGGCCGTTCCACACCAGCGTCCTGACGGTGTCGAGCTTGAGCACGACTTCGGCGACGCTGAGCGGGCCAGCATCGAGGATCATCTCGTCGGCAGCGACCTCGGTGATCGGCACGACGCGGTGTCCGGGATTGGCCTTGAACTCACGGGCGACCAGCGCATCGACCGGCAGCATGATCTCGCAGCCGGCGACCCTGGCCTTCTCCTCGATCTCGCGGGCGGTCGCGAGGAGATCATGCTCGCAGAGCGACTTGCCGACATTGATGCCGCGGGCGGCGAGGAAGGTATTGGCCATGCCGCCGCCGATGGCGAGGACGTCGACCTTCTTCACGAGGTTGCCGAGCAGCTCGAGCTTGGTCGAAACCTTGGCGCCGCCGACGATCGCCATCACCGGGCGGGCGGGATTGTCGAGCCCGGCGCTCAGCGCCTCCAGCTCGGCCTGCATGGTGCGGCCGGCATAGGCCGGCAGGACATGGGCGAGGCCCTCGGTCGAAGCATGGGCGCGGTGGGCGGCGGAGAAGGCGTCATTGACGAAGATGTCGCCATTGGCGGCGAGCGCCCGGACGAAGGCGGCGTCGTTCTTCTCGTCGCCCGCATGAAAGCGGGTGTTCTCCAGCAGCAGGACTTCGCCGCTCTTGGCCGCGGCGACGGCCTTGGCGGCGTCCTCGCCGATGCAGTCATCGACGAAGATCACCGGCTGGCCAAGCCGATGGGCAAGCGCCACGGCGACCGGCTTCAGCGAATCCTTGGGATCGCGACCCTTCGGCCGGCCGAAATGCGCGAGCAGGATGACCTTGCCGCCCTTCTGCGAGATCTCGCGAATGGTTGGCAGGACACGGTCGATGCGGGTCGTGTCGGTGACCTTGCCGGCCTCCATCGGCACGTTCAGGTCGACGCGGACAAGGACGCGCTTGCCGGCGAGATCGGCGTCGTCGAGCGTGCGGAAGCTCATCGCGGCAGAAGTCCCGGAAACAGGCCCGGCACGCCGAACTTCAGCACCAGGATGGTGAGCAGCACGGTGAGAACGGCAGTAACGAGGGCGGTGGTGAACAGGGTCGCCGAACGCGGCGTCGCGTCGACGCGTTCGCGCAGCGCCGCAACCTCCTGGCGGATTCCCGCGAAGTCCATGGCGCCGGTCGCGGTCTCGACCTTGGCCGCACTGCGCTCCAGCGAGGCCTCGGCCCGGGTAAAGACAGCCTCGTAGCGGGCAAATTTTTCCTCGATGCGCGCCGCCTTGTCCTCGATGCGAGAGAGCTGGTCGAGCTTGCGCGGCTCCGAGGTCGGCGCTGCCTCTTCGGTCCGGCTGGCTGCGGAGAGAGCCGTCACCGTGGCTCCAGTCGCGCTGGGCGCAGCGATGAAGGGCTCGGATGGGCTCGCCGGCGCGGCGACGGTCGGCTCGATCTTGGTCATGCGCTTTCCGTTCATTCGAGAAGGGTCAGGCGGGGCCCGGCAGCGCGCCGGGTCCCGCCGGCCGTTACGTCAGATGAGCTTCGCCATCGCGACGGCGGTGTCGCTCATCCGGTTCGAGAAGCCCCACTCGTTGTCGTACCAGGACAGAATGCGGACGAACTTGTCGTCCAGCACCTTGGTCTGGTCGAGCGCGAAAGTCGACGAAGCCGGGTCGTGGTTGAAGTCCATCGAGACGTTCGGCTGGTCGGTGACCGCGAGGATGCCCTTGAGCGGACCACGCTTCGAAGCCTTGATGATGGCCTCGTTGATCTTCTCGACCGTGGTCTTGCGCTTCGAGATGAACTTGAAGTCGACCACCGAGACGTTCGGGGTCGGCACGCGGATCGACGTCCCGTCGAGACGGCCCTTCAGCTCGGGGATGACGAGGCCGATCGCCTTGGCGGCGCCGGTCGAGGTCGGGATCATCGACAGCGCGGCAGCGCGGCCGCGGTAGAGATCCTTGTGCATCGTGTCGAGCGTCGGCTGGTCGCCGGTATAGGCGTGGACCGTGGTCATGAAACCCTTGTCGATGCCGACCGCGTCCTGCAGCACGCGCACGACCGGCGCGAGGCAATTCGTCGTGCAGGAGGCGTTCGAGACGACGAGATGGTCCTTGGTCAGGGCGTTGTTGTTGACGCCGAAGACCACGGTCAGGTCGGCGCCGTCGCAGGGGGCCGAAACCAGCACGCGCTTGGCACCGGCGGCGAGATGGGCGGCCGCCCTGTCGCGGGTCGTGAAGATGCCGGTGCATTCCAGGGCGATGTCGACGCCGAGCGCCTTGTGCGGCAGGTCCTTGGGATCGCGGATCGCGGTGACCTTGATCGGTCCCCGGCCGACGTCGATCGTGTCGCCGGAGACCGTTACTGTGCCGGGGAAGCGGCCATGGACGGAGTCGAAGCGGAAGAGATGGGCGTTGGTCTCGACCGGGCCGAGATCGTTGATCGCCACGACCTCGATATCCTTGCGCTTCGACTCAATGATCGCGCGCAGAACGTTGCGCCCGATGCGGCCGAAGCCGTTGATCGCCACCTTGACCGTCATCTCAATCCTCTCCTTCGCCGATTCACGGCGGGTTGGCCGTTATTCACGCGGGCAAATCGGCCAAAGCATGGCCAAACGCAAGTGTCCGCGTGAAACTCAGCCGTTATGCCGCTTCAATGCGGCTTCGACCACTGCGTCGGGCGTAATGCCGAAATGCTTGTAGACGTCCTTGTAGGGGCCGCTGGCGCCGAAGGAAGCCATTCCGATGAAGATGCCGTCATGGCCGATCACCGCGTCCCAGCCGAAGCGGACTGCTGCCTCGATCGCGATCTTGACCGGGGCCTCGCCGATGATCTGGTTCTGCGTCGCCTCGTCCTGAGCGAGCAGCAGTTCAAGCGAAGGCACGGAGACGACACGGGCGCGGACGCCCTTCTCGGCCAGAAGCTTGCGGGCCGCAACGGCGATCTCGAGTTCCGAGCCGGACGCGAAGAGCGAGACCTGCGCCTTGCCGCCCTCGGCCGCCTGCAACTCATAAGCGCCCTTGGCCGAACGATTGGTCGCGGTACCATCTGTGCGCAGCTGTGCGAGATTCTGGCGCGAGAGCGCGAGGACGGTCGGCCCTCCGGTCCGCTCGAGCGCGATCTGCCAGGCTTCCGCCGTCTCGATCGCGTCGGCCGGGCGCAGCACGCGCATGTTCGGCATCGAGCGAAGCGAGGCGAGATGTTCGACCGGCTGGTGGGTCGGGCCGTCTTCGCCCAGGCCGATCGAGTCATGGGTCATGACATAGACGACCGGCAGGCCCATCAGGGCTGCCAGACGCATCGAGGGACGCGCGTAGTCGGCGAAGACCAGGAAGGTGCCTCCGGCGGTGCGGAAGCCGCCATGCAGGGTGATGCCGTTCATCGCGGCAGCCATGCCATGCTCGCGGATGCCGTAACGGATGTAGCGGCCCTTCGGGGTCTTGAGCGTGAAGTCTTCCAGGCCCTTCGCCTTGGTGTTGTTCGACGGCGTCAGATCGGCCGAGCCGGAGACCAGTTCCGGCATGACAGGCACGATGACGTCGAGGGCAAGCTCGGAGGCCTTGCGGGTCGCGACGGTGACAGGATTGGCGGCGAGAGCCTTCTTGTGGGCGACGATCACCTTGTCGAGCTTGCCCGGAACCGTGTGGGCGAGGCGGCGCTCGAACTCGGCGCGCTTGCGTGGCGACAGCGCCTCGAACCGGGCGAGCCAGTCCTTGTGGGCGAGGTGGCCGGCCGAGCCGAAGGCGCGCCAGCTCTTGAGGACGTCGGCGGCAATCTCGAAGGCAGCGCCGGTGATGCCGAGCTTGGCCTTGGCGGCAGCGAGTTCCTCGGCGCCGAGCGGCTCGCCATGGGCCTTGGATGTGCCGGCCTTTTTCGGTGCTCCGAAGCCGATCACGGTCTTGCAGGCGATCATGGTCGGCTTGTTCGACTTCTGGGCGCGGCGGATCGCTGCCTCGATCGCGTCGGGATCATGGCCGTCGACGCGCTCGGAGCGCCAGCCGCAGGCCTTGAAGCGCGCGACCTGGTCGACCGAGTCCGAGATCGAGAGCGGGCCGTCGATCGAGATGCCGTTATCGTCCCAGAGCACGATTAGCTTGTTGAGCTTGTGGTGGCCGGCAAGCGCGATCGCTTCCTGGCTGATGCCTTCCATCAGGTCGCCATCGGAGGCCAGGACATAGGTCTTGTGGTCGACGACCTTCTTGCCGAATTCGGCGGCGAGCATGCGCTCGGCCATGGCCATGCCGACTGCGGTGGCGAGACCCTGGCCGAGCGGGCCGGTGGTGGTTTCGACGCCGACAGTCATGAAGTTCTCGGGATGCCCCGGGGTCTTCGACTCGAGCTGGCGGAACTTCTTGAGGTCGTCGAGGGCCAAGCCCGGCGTGCCCGTGAGATAGAGCAGGGCGTAGAGCAGCATGGAGCCGTGACCGGCCGAGAGAATGAAGCGGTCGCGATCCGGCCAGCGCGGATCGGCGGCGTCATAGTTCATGACGCGGGTAAACAGCACGGTTGCGACGTCGGCAGCACCCATCGGCAGGCCGGGGTGGCCGGACTTCGCCTGCTCGACGCCATCCATTGCCAGGGCGCGAATGGCGTTGGCGAGCTTGTCGTGCTGGGCGCGGTCGATCGTGGTCATGGTGTCATTGGCTCCGGCGGGCGGAAGGGCGCGTCCCGCGTCCGAACCATGCCGGAAGGGCATGAGGGCGACGGTCCGGTAGGCTTTTGGGGCATAGTTTTCGTGCGGGTGCTCGATAGGATGCCCGCTCTCCCGGAGTCAATTCATCAGGGGGCTGCTATCACAGTTGAGAGCTGCGAATATCTGCCCGAAAGCGTTTCCCACTTGCTCATATCCTGCTTTAGGCTCGCGAATCATGGAGCCGGCTTCGAACTGAAAGGGAGGAGACGACCGTGGCGAGCCTGATGCTGGACAATGCGCTTGCGCGACTCGATAGCGCACTCGCGCAACTCGAGGCGGCTGCGCGCCGACGCATCGAGGCGGAGCGCGGACGGGCCAATCTCGAAACCGAGCTGACCTTGATGCAGGATGACAGGGCCCGGCTCGCAGCGGAGCTCGACGGCGCGATCGCGCGCGTCGGCCAGGTCGAAACCGCGGCGGGCGACGTCGAACGCAGGCTGGAAAAGGCTTTGGGCGCGGTGGGTGACGTGATCGCCCGCGCCGAGGCGCGCGAGCACTGAAGACGGAGGGCGTGATGCCGCAGGTGAATGTCACGATCGCGGGCAAGGCCTATCGCATGGCCTGCGGCGACGGCGAGGAAGCCCATCTCGAAGGGCTCGCCAATCTCTATGACGGCAAGATCGACGAAATGCGCCAGGCCTTTGGTGAGATCGGAGACATGCGTCTGCATGTGATGGCGGCGCTGATGGTTGCCGATGAGGTGTCGGAGCTCAAGGAGCGCGTCGCGACGCTGGAGAACATGCTCGCGGCTGTGCGTGGCGACGCCGGCTCGGCCGATCAGCGCCTGGGTGAGGTCGAGGAGCGCGCCGCGGAAGCACTGGTCACTGCAGCAGAGCGCATCGAAAGCGTGGCACGCAGTCTGATCCCGAGTCCGGTCGGCTGAAGCCGGCCACCTGACAGATGTGAGCTGGCCTGGCGCTGAAGGCGCTCCATGCGCCTGGTTGCGACGGCATGGTGTGCCTAGCCCGACCTGATCGACCGCGTGATCCAGGACGGACTGGCGTGGGCGGCGTGGCCGTAGGCGCGCGGGCGCGCCCCTTGCCGGAAGGCGTTGCGTCGGCGAAACAGCGCAGATGCAGCGCTATGCGATTTTCCTGAGCGGCCCGATCGGCGCCGGCAAGAGGACCCTCGGCGAGGCGCTTGCCGCAGAGCTCGGTGGCGGCTTCATCGACGGTGACGACCATTCGGATCCGGATCTGCCCTGGTATGGCTCAATCCTGCAGACGAGCCGATCCGTGGTCAGAACTGGCCTGAAGATCCTCGCGGTTCAGCCCTATGTCGTGATCGCCTATCCGCTGGGGTGCAGCACCTGGATCTTCTACAGGCGTCATTTCACGGACGCGGGCGTTCGCCCGCTCTTCACAGCCTGCGTGCCTCCTATGCGGGGATCACATCGGTGGCGCGGGGGCGCGCATTCGACGAGGAGGAGCATGAGCGCATCCGCGTCATGCTTCATGAAGGTTATGCGGAGCGTCCTTTCAGCGACCTGATCGTCGACACCGACCTGCTGCCGTTCGAGGCGACGCCGCAGCAGCTCACGCGGAACGTGCGGCAGTTCATCTCGGCGTGAACACAGCATCCTGTGCGCCGGCTGCAACTCGCCACTGGCGCTTTGCCGGCGCGCGTCTTACATAGCTCTGGCGGGGCTGCCCGGTGCGTGAGAGTATGTATTCCCGGGCCCATACGATCTCCTCGGGAGCTGTCCCTGACTGGGTCCCTGGACCCAGACATATGGCGCCCACCTACTTAGTAGGTGTCCCGGGATCGAAAACTCCACGGCCAGGGTGGCTCCGCACTTTCCCCATGCGCACTGACCATCAGATGACGCCGCCCCGCGGCAAGAGTGAGCTGCGGCTCGAGGCGCTCGCGCGCCGTGACGCGCTCGAGATCGATGACCGGCTCGAATGGGACCAGGCCATCGCCGCCGGTGCCCTGGCGCTTCCGGCGCTGGCTGCCGGCGGACCCGTCTCGGCGTATTGGCCGATGCGCTCTGAGGCCGATCCCAGGCCGGTTCTCGAAGCGCTGCACGCGCGGGGCGTTCCGCTTTGCCTGCCGGCCATCGTGAATGGCGCGATGATTTTCCGGAGCTGGGCGCCATGGGAGCCGATCGTGCCCGGCGGCTTCGGTACGCTCGTGCCCGAGCCGCAGCAGCCTCAGGCAAGGCCGAGTATCCTGCTTGTGCCGCTCGCGGCCTTCGATCGCCGCGGCTACCGCATCGGCTACGGCAAAGGCTACTACGACCGCACGCTCGCCGAGCTCGGAGCGGTCACAGCGATCGGCCTCGCCTATGGCGCGCAGGAGATCGCGGCTGTTCCCGATGAGCCTCATGACCGCAAGCTCGACTGGATCGTGACCGAGCGCGAAACCATTCGCTGCGGTTGATTCGCGTTCGCGTTCGCGTCAGTGAAGCGCTCCTTCTTCCTTCAGGGTTCCCGTCATGCGTTTTCTTTTCCTCGGCGACGTCGTCGGTCGCCCCGGTCGCATTGCGGTTCAGGAGCGCCTGCCAGGCCTGCGTGAGCGCTGGAAGCTCGACTGCGTCGTGATCAATGGCGAGAACTCGGCCGGTGGCTTCGGCATCACAGAGGCGATCTGCGATGAGTTTCTGGCCGCCGGGGCCGATGCCGTGACGCTCGGCAACCATTCCTGGGACCAGCGCGAGGCGCTGGTCTTCATCGAGCGCCAGCCGGCGTTGGTCCGCCCCGCCAATTATCCGCCGGGAACGCCCGGCCGCGGCGCGACCGTGATCGAAGCGCGCAACGGCGCGCGCGTGCTGGTCGTCAATGTGATGGGGCGGCTGTTCATGGACCCGCTCGATGACCCCTTCGCCGCGGTCGAGCGCGAACTCGCAGCTTGTCCGCTGCGCGAGGTCGCCGACGCCGTCATCATCGATGTCCATGCCGAGGCGACCAGCGAGAAGCAGGCCATGGCCTATTTCGTCGATGGCCGCGCCAGTCTCGTGGTCGGGACCCATACCCACGCCCCGACCGCCGATACGCGCATCCTGCCTGGCGGCACTGCCTACCAGTCCGATGCCGGTATGTGCGGAGACTATGATTCCGTTCTGGGCATGCACCGCGAAGAGCCGGTTCGCCGCTTCCTGCAGAAGGTGCCGGGCGCGAGGCTGGAGCCTGCGACGGGACCCGGAACGCTGTCCGGCGTGGCGGTCGATATCGACGACGCGACGGGGCTGGCCCGGGCGGTCTGGGCCGTCCGGCTGGGACCGCATCTGAGCGAGGCCATGCCGGAGGCGTGGGAGCGGGGCTGATCACCCCGCCCTGAACCGTTCAGACGGTACGGCCCTGACGGGCGAGATTCTCAAAGGCGGAGGTGAGCGACGAGGCTTGCTTCGCCAGGTTTTCCGCGACGCTCAGGACATCCGAGACATTGGCGCCGGCCGTCTGCGCCATCTCGCTGACCCCGCTGGCGGCTTGCGCGACTTCCTGCGTTCCGAGCGCGGCCAGGTTGACGCTGCGGGCAATTTCCTGCGTTGCGGCGCGTTGCTCGTCGATCGAGCCCGCGATCGTCACCGTCGTCTGCTCCATCTGCGTGACGAAGGCGACGATGCTCTCGATTGCCGCGACAGCCTCGCGCGTCGCCGCCTGCATCGCCGGCACCTGGGCCGCGATCTCGTCGGTTGCCTGGGCCGTGCGGGCCGAAAGTTGCTTCACCTCAGTAGCGACGACCGCGAAGCCGCGCCCGCTTTCACCGGCGCGCGCCGCCTCGATCGTGGCATTGAGGGCGAGCATGTTGGTCTGGGCAGCGATCGTCTTGATCATCTCGACCACGGCGCCAATGGTTTCGGCCGAATGCGCCAGGCTCTTGACGATGATGTCGGTCTTCATCGCGGCCGCATTGGCGTCATGCGCCATGTTCGCCGCGCGCGAGATTTCAGACGAGACATCGTTCAGCGAGATCGAGAGCTCTTCGGTTGCGCTGGCGACGTTCTGGACATTGGCCGATGCTTCGTCGGAGGCTTGAGCGGCGACGATGGCCTGCGTGCCGGTATCCTGCACGACGTTGCTGACGGCGCGTGCCATGGTCTCGACGCGGGCGGCGCCGGTGTTGACCGTGTCGACCACACCGCGAACCGTGACCTCGAAGGCCTCGATTTCGGCGCGGGTGCGCTCGCGGGTTTCGCGCTGGACCTCCGCATAGGTCTCGAGCAGCAGCTCCAGATCCAGCTGTACGGCCTTGTTGAGCGCGGCCCGCATGGCGATGCCCCGGACGAAACGCTTGTGCTGCCAGAAGCCGTTCAGCTTCTGGAGCCCGTCGCGGTCGACACCAAGTTCGGCGCCGATCGCGTTCGAGACGATGGTGTGGCAGATCGCGACCGCATAGACCGGAACACCGTGACGATGGAAGGCTGCGGCGAGGCTGCGGGCGGATTGGAGGTAGCCATCCCCAAGGTCGCCCGAGGCCAGCCTGATCCAGTGTGCCAGCCTGAGTTCATGAACCTCGGGGATTTTCAGTGCGTGACTGGTTTCCGGCCAGGGATCGAATTCGGCGTGCAGTTCCTGCAGCAACCCCGGTAGTCTCGCCTTGGCGAAGGCGGATTGCTGGTGCAACAGGGCGAGATCGTCGGCGCCGATCTGGAACGCGCGGAAGCGCATGTCCTGTTCCGCGATGGCTATGCTGGACATAGATTTCATGAGGTCGGGAGAGCTGCAATCTGGCAGGAGGGACTGGTTTGAGTTGAGCCTGACCCAGTTCGGCAAAGATTGGCTTAACGCTGCTCTTGCCGCGCTTCTGCCGTGGAAATGCGGTAGGAACATCGTCATTCAGGGCGAGCCGGCGGCTTGCCTGCCGGCAAAAGCCCCGCTTATAAGGCGCGGATTGCCTCGCCGGGCCCCCTTTGGTCCGCCTTGGCAGGTCCACTGTGACAAAAGAGGCTGACCTCGATGGCCGGGCATTCCCAATTCAAGAACATCATGCACCGCAAGGGCAAGCAGGACGCGGTGCGTTCCAAGCTGTTCTCGCGGCTCGCGCGCGAAATCACCGTCGCGGCCAAAATGGGCATGCCTGACCCCAACATGAATCCGCGTCTGCGCATGGCGGTGCTCGCCGCGCGCGCCGAAAACATGCCGAAGGACAATATCGAGCGCGCCATCAAGAAGGCGGCCGGCAATGACGGCGAGAACTATGACGAGGTGCGCTACGAGGGCTACGGCCCGGGCGGTGCTGCCGTCATCGTCGAGGCGCTGACCGATAACCGCAATCGCACCGCTTCTGCCGTCCGCTCCTACTTCACCAAGGCGGGTGGAGCTCTCGGCGAAAGCAATTCGGTCTCCTTCATGTTCAACCGCGTCGGCGAGGTGACCTACCCGCCGGAGGCCGGCGATGCCGACAAGGTCATGGAAGCGGCGATCGAGGCCGGTGCCGACGACGTCGTCAGCGACGAGAACGGCCACACCATCTTGTGCGGCTTCGATGCGCTGAACGAAGTCTCCAAGGCGCTCGAAGCCTCGCTCGGCGCGCCGGCCTCGGCCAAGCCCGTCTGGCGTCCGACGACGACCGCGCCGCTCGACGAGGAGAAAGCCGCTTCGATGATGCGGCTGATGGAGGCGCTCGACAATGACGACGACGTGCAGAACGTCTTCGCCAATTTCGAGATCGCCGACGAGATCATGGCGAAACTCGGCTCGTAAGGAGCTAGTGCATCCCGCCAATCATGGTCGGGCTCGTCCCGGCCATGACGCCTGCTCCTTCATCGCGTGGTGCAAGACGTGACTGCTCCCCTAGGAAGGCGAACATGGCGGTTCAACGCCCCAGTATTCCATCCCATAGCGGCAGGCTGACCAGCGCGCTGAGGAAGATCACGAGATAGGCGATGCGCCGGAACGTCTCCTCGGAGGCGATCCGGAAGGCATGCGTGCCGACCCAGAGACCGGCGCCGTAGATCGCAAACAGCGGTAGCGCCATCGCGAGCGATGCGGCCGTGATGATGCTTTTCAGCCAGAGCAAGACACCGCTGACCACGGTCGACAGGCCGAAATAGGTCTGGAGGTTGGCGCGGGCCTTGTGCCGGTCGTTGCGTTGGGCGCCGAGCCAGAACACGGCCAGCGGCATGCCGCCAATGCTGGAGAGACCGTTGAACAGGCCCGACAGCGAGCCGACGCCGAGCGAGAGCGGGATGCCCGGCTTGCCGTGATAGCGCCAGCCCGAGGCCATCAGCGTCACCGCGGCGAGAACGAGCCCGGCGACGATCCAGCGCATCGTCCTCGGCTCCAGCCAGGTCAGCAGCCAGAGCCCGAACGGCAGCGTCAGCGTCGCGGCGATTAGCAGCGGGATGACTTCGCTCCATTCGGCACGCTTGGCGGAGCGGGCCGCGATCGGCAGCGCGAAGGGTAGGTCGATCACCCAGATCAGACCCAGCGCTGCGACCGGACCCAGCACCAGGCTCGCCAGCGGCATGAAGACCATGGCGAAGCCGAAGCCGGTGAAGCCGCGGACCAGCCCGCCGAGCAGCGTTGCGCCGAGAAGGGTGGCTATCCCCGAGAGCGTGAGGCTGGGAAACAGCGCGGAAAGCAGGTCGGTCATCGGTCCGGGGAGGTCAGGCAGGCGGGGCAACCCACCATCACCCAAGTTCCGGCGGGATCAACTCTTTCCTTGTGATGGCATCGATATGTGCACGTCATCGATGCCATGAGGGTCGCGCGCCAGTTCTCCCCCGCCCCCCGGTGGGGACAACAGAGGCCGCCGGCATGTGGGCAACTGTGGAGATCGTCTGTCTCGAGTCCGTCTCGGCGTCCCTCTCGGTCAGTTCTGCTGCTGAAGCGGTGGAGCTTTCCATTTGCCGTTCAGCGCCGCCGGCTTCGGCCAGTACAGTCGCATGACCGCGAAGAACGGTCCCTTCGGCGCGGGCAGCCAGTTGGCTTCGCGCTCCGTGCCGGGAGACTCGTTCTGCACATGGATCGTGATCCCGCCGTCCGCGTCGCGCTTCAGGCCGGGCAGCATCGGCGAGTTGATCAGGTAATGGTTGATCGGGTTGGCATAGAGCAGGCTCGCCGGCAGCTCGTACATGGTCAGCGACCAGAAGGCGTTGACCGGCGGCAGCTGCCCCGGCGCAAAGCGCAGGGTGTAGCGCTTCGCCCCGTTCAGCGTCTGCTTGGCGGAATCGATGAAATAGGCGGGATAGAGCGCCTCCTGCTTCGCATTGCCGTAGATGCCCAGCACCGCCCCCGACATGCGCTGCATGTAGTCGTTCTTCAGGAAGGCGCGCGTTCCGAAGCCGTCCGAACTCGGCGTCTTTCCCGTGTCGATCTGGGTTTCCTTGTGCAGCTTGAACGCAGCCCAGCCATCGGCCATGCCGTCCTGCAGTGCCTTGCGCAGTTCAGGCGAGAGCGCATTCGCATCGAGGCTCTTTCCGCCACCGACACCGATCTTCGAGAAGCGCGCCATCAGCGCCCTTTCGGACGGATGCGTCGGGGCGAATTGCAGGATGAAATTCAGGACGTTGAAGGACTCGAGCGAGCTGCGCTCCTGCTCGGGCGTCAGCGGCTTGATGAAATCGACCGCGGGCGCCGGCGCTGGCGCCGGCCGTCCCAGAAACTGTGACAGCGGCTGCACCTTGTAGCCGGCCTGGACCGCCTTCACCTGGTCGATGTCATCAGGATTGAATAGTTGGGTCCGGTACAGCACGAAGGCGAAATCGGTCTCGGAGCGGATCACCTGCTTGATGCCCGCGGGTTTCTCGCCCTTCCATCTCGGCCCCGCCAGCAGATAGCTGCCCGCGCCGTTCCCGGTGGCGCGGCTGCCGACATAGGCGAAATCGAAGGTATATTGGTCGATGAACTGCAGGGCATAGTAGCGGCCCTTCTCGACCGCGGGCACCGTGAAGACGAGCGGCTCGGCGCGCAGGTCGGCGCCGACATAGGAATAGGGCGTGTCCGAGTTGGGCGTCTGGATCGCCTTGTCGTCGGGCGTATAGACCCGCGCGTTGTTGACGAGCGTGTTCCAGGGAGCCTTGAACTCGGGGCTGCTGCGATCGACGAAATAGGAATGCTGGATGCGGTAATTGTCGACGAGCGGGAAGCCATAGATCGTGGCTTCCTTGGCGATGGCGCGGGCTTCGGCGGGGGTAGGAGCTTGCGCGTGCGCCGTCAGTGCCAGCGGTGGCAGCAACAGGGCAAGCGATGCGGCGAGAGAGACGAAAAGCGACGTTCTCATGGCGTATTCCCCTGGATTTCTGCGCTGAGATCTTCTCGATAACGAAAAACGTCCGGGATGACCGCAGTTGACGAAGCATAGGGGCAAGCCGCGCGCAGCGTATAGAGGCAGGCCATGCTGCGCCGCATGCCCTGGCATTCCGGCAGCGCTCCTCAGTGGAACCTCGGTAATGGAGTACAAACCGTGTCCAGACTAGTGTGCGGGCATGGCACAAGCGATTCGGATTCTCGGCCTGGATCCCGGTCTCAGAAAGACCGGCTGGGGCATCATCACCAGCGAGGGGACCAAACTCTCCTTCGTTGCCTGCGGCTGCGTCGAAAGCGACGGAGCGAGCCCGCTTTCGGAGCGCCTGAAGCAATTGCATGACGGCATTGCGCGGGTGATCGGTTCCTTCAATCCCGACGAGGTCGCGGTCGAGGAGACCTTCGTGAACCGCGACCCGCAATCGGCGCTGAAGCTTGGCCAGGCGCGCGGCATCGCACTGGTCGTGCCGGCGATCGCCGGCCTCAGTGTTGCCGAATACGCGGCCAATCTCGTCAAGAAGACGGTGGTCGGCGTCGGCCATGCCGACAAGAAGCAGGTCCAGGCGATGATCCGTGTGCTGCTGCCGAAAGCCGAGACAAAATCTGCGGATGCGGCGGACGCGCTCGCCGTGGCGATCTGTCATTCACAGCATCGCGGCATGAGGGCGCTGGTCGCGCAGATGCGCGCAGCTTCGTGAGGCGCTACAGCTTGGACATGCACATGCGACGGAGCCTCTGATGATCGGCAAGCTCAAGGGGCTGATCGATTCCTATGGCGAGGATTTCGTGATCCTCGACGTACAGGGCGTCGGCTATGTCGTGCAATGCTCGTCGCGCACCTTGCAGCGCCTGCCAAAACCCGGCGAGGCGGCGGCGCTGGCGATCGAGACCCATGTCCGCGAGGACGCGATCCGGCTCTATGGCTTCCTGTCCGACGTCGAACGCGACTGGTTCCGGCTGATGCAGGTGGTACAGGGCGTCGGCGCCAAGGTGGCGCTCGCCATTCTCTCGACGCTGGAGCCCGGCGCGCTGGCGACGGCGATCGCGACCAACGACAAGGCAGCCGTGGCGCGTTCCCCCGGGGTCGGTCCAAAGCTGGCGCAGCGGCTCTGCGCCGAGCTCAAGGACAAGGCGCCCGCCTTCGGCCACATCGATCCCGGCGTGGTGCAGCTCGCGGGCGCACTGGAGGACAGGAAGCTGCCGCAAGCGGTGGCGGACGCGATCTCTGCCCTGTCCAATCTCGGCTATCCGCAGGCGCAGGCGGTGGCGGCGGTGGCCGCGGCCTCGAAAGCGGCCGGCGAGGGGGCCGGGACGGCACAGCTGATCAAGCTGGGCCTCAAGGAACTGGCGAAGTGAGCAATGCCGACGCCCTGATCGTCCGCGCAGTCGAGGATAAGAGCGAGCTGCTGCAGCTGATGCTGGTGGTCTGGGGCTCGCATAAGATGATGATCGACCTGCACACCTACGACGTCGCCGTGATCGATGCGCTCGGCCTGTTCACGGCTGCGGGGCAGACGGCCGCGCTGGCGAGCTGGACGCGACGCGACGAGACCGCCTATCTCTGCGCGCTGCATTCGCTGCGGCCGGGAGAGGGCGTGGCAGTTCAGATGCTGGCTGCCGTCAAGGCTGCCGCCCGGGCTGCGGGTGCCAAGAAGCTCAAGGCGATGCTGACCAATGACAACATGCCCGGTCTGACCTTCTATCAGCGCCAGGGCTTTCGCCTGTCGGGCCTCTATCCCGAGGCGATCGATCATTATCGCTCTGTGATTCCGACGATTATCAAGACCGGCTACAGGGACATCCCGGTGCATGACGCGCTGGAGTTGGAGATTGAACTGTGAGTGAACCCCGCCGCCTCGTGACGGCCGACCGTCGCGACGACGACAGCGAAACCTCGCTGCGGCCGCTGTCGCTGTCCGATTTCACCGGTCAGGCGGCGGCGCGCGCCAATCTCCAGGTCTTCATCAATGCGGCGCGCGCGCGGGGCGATGCGCTCGACCATGTGCTCTTCGTCGGCCCGCCGGGCCTCGGCAAGACGACGCTGGCGCAGATCGTTGCCCGTGAGCTCGGCGTGAATTTCCGCTCGACCTCGGGGCCGGTCATTGCCAAGGCGGGTGATCTCGCGGCGCAGCTCACCAATCTCGAAGAGCGCGACGTGCTTTTCATCGACGAGATCCACCGTCTGAACCCGGCGGTCGAAGAAATCCTCTATCCGGCGATGGAGGATTACCAACTCGACCTGATCATCGGCGAGGGACCGGCGGCACGCTCGGTCAAGATCGACCTGCCCAAGTTCACCCTGGTTGGCGCCACCACCCGTGCCGGCCTGCTGACGACGCCGTTGCGGGACCGTTTCGGCATTCCGATCCGCCTGCAATTCTACACGGTCGAGGAATTGCAGGGCATCGTTGCGCGCGGCGCCCGCGTGCTCGGCATCGGCATGTCGGATGATGGTGCCAACGAGGTTGCCCGCCGGTCCCGAGGGACACCGCGCATCGCCGGCCGGCTGCTCCGGCGCGTGCGCGACTTCGCCATCGTCGACGGCGATCCGGTGATCACGCGCTCGGTCGCCGACAAGGCGCTGCACCTGCTCGATGTCGACGGCATCGGCCTCGATCAGATGGACCGGCGCTATCTCACCACCGTCGCGATCAATTTCGGCGGCGGTCCTGTCGGGATCGAGACCATCGCCGCCTCGCTCTCCGAGCCGCGCGATGCGATCGAGGAGATCATCGAGCCGTTCCTGCTGCAGCAAGGCTTCATCCAGCGCACACCGCGCGGGCGCCTGCTGACGCCGCATGCGTTCCGGCATCTCGGCATGCCGGAGCCGAACCGCGAGGCCGCGCAATTCGGGTTGTTCGGGGACGAGGCCGAAGGCGAGTGATGCTGGGAATGCTGCGGAATCTTCTGCTCGCCGTCTTCGTCTCGCTCGTTGCGGGATTCGCCGCGCAATGGGCTGCCGCAGCCGAGTCCACGCCCGAAGCGACAGTCAAACAGGCCTATGCCGCCACCATCCGCAGTCTTGCCACCACCGGCCCGAGAGCGGCTCCGCCAGCATGGCGACCACCGCATCGCGACATGCTGATGAGCAGGTCACTCGCGGCCTTGTTCGCGCGCGACGACCTCTATCAGGATGAGAGCGGTGAGATGGGCAATATCGGCGCCGATCCTTTCCTCAATGGCCAGGATGGTGAGGTGAAGAACCTGCGCGTCGTGGCGACCGGGAAGCCGGCGGATGGGCTGGCGTTTGTCACCGCCAGCTTCCAGAGCCTTGGAAAGCCAGTGAAGGTACCATTCCGGATGATCTTGGAAGGCGGTGCCTGGCGCATCGACGATATCGGCACTGGCAGCGACAGCATCCGCGAGGCGCTGTCGCAACCCTATGAGTGCGGCTCCTTCATGAAGAAACCCTGCACGCGCTGAGGTCTGCTGCTACCGCGCGAATTTCGCTCGGTGCATCGCCGAGCGCTGGCCCGCATGGTCGAGCGCGCCGGATTTCCCTGCCTTGCTGCTCGGCACGGGCTTCATGCCTTTGCCGGCCTGCCGGCTCGCAGGCTGCGTCTTGGCGGCAGCCTGGCGCTGCTTCAGCGCCAGAGCCTTGCGGGCGAGGCTGCGCTGGCTGGGAGCGTGCAGCTTCTCGGTGCGACGCGTCCGCTCGGCGCCGACGCGCTTCAGCGCCGCGGTAAGGGCGTCGGCCTTGGCCTTTGTCCCGCTATTGTCGGAGGCGGGCCGGGCTCCCTGCGGCTCGGCCTTGCGGCGCATTTCGCGCCTTTGCTGCCGCGCAATGCCGCGAGCCCGGTCGCGGCGTTCACGGATCTGCTTGGCGAGGTCCTGCAAGTCGGCATCACTTGCCGCGCCGATCGTGCTGCGGCGGGTACGGGCAAAGAGCTGCAACTCCGATTTGTCGAGGAGGCGCTCGATTGCCTTGAGCGAAAGGGCCATACCAGTTCTCCTTGTGAGGCTGTCGACCAATCAACCTTAGCGAGGCCGGCAGGTTCCCGATAGCGCGGCGTCGCCAGGGCGCGGTGGTTGTTCCGCCGGCCATGCCCGGTCTAAAGGTCGGGAAACATCATCACGGAAATCCCGCAGCCATATGAGCGCCGTCCACCAGCTTCCCATCCGGGTCTATTATGAAGACACCGATTTCTCCGGTGTCGTCTATCACGCCTCCTATCTGCGGTTCATGGAACGCGGCCGTACCGAGCTGATCCGCGCGCTCGGTGTTGAACAGCGCGAGCTGTTCGACGGGGGCGCGGCGTTGGGTTTCGCAGTGCGCCGCATGACGATCGAATTCCTTAAGCCTGCCGTGATGGACGACATGCTGACCGTCGAGACCGTGGCGACTGCTGCGCGCGGCGCGACGATGGATATTGCCCAGCGCGTGCTCCGTGGCGAAGAGGTTCTGATCACCGCCGAGGTCAAGGTCGCCTGCGTCGGCGGCGGTCGGGCCCGGCGTATTCCCGACACGCTGCGCCACCGGCTGGGGCTCGAGGCGTGATGGGCGGCGAACACCGTCGACGCCATTCGCCTGCTATGTTAGCGCTCCTTACATGATCGGACGGCGGCCGGATTCGGAGCGACGCGGCTATCACCATGGCAACCTCAAGGAGGAGCTGGTGAAGGCGGCGCTCGAGCTGATCACAGAGAAGGGGGCGAACGGCTTCACCGTTGCCGAAGCCGCACGACTGGCCGGGGTCAGCCCGACGGCGCCCTATCGGCATTATCGCGACAAGGTCGAACTGATGGCCGATGTCGCGACGCGCGGCTTCCAGGCCTTCGAGGCGGCACAGTCGCGCGCCTGGAACGAGGGCAAGCCCAATGCATGGGCTGCGTTCCAGCGTCTGGGCCAAACCTATATCGCCTTCGCTCATGAGCAGCCGGCCTATTATTCCGCGATGTTCGAGGCTGGCGTACCACTCGATGCCAGCCCGGAATTGCGTCTCGCGGCGGATCGTTCCTTCCAGATGCTGCGTGCAGCCTGCGAGGGCCTGATCGCGACCCTTCCGGCGGGGCGCCGGCCGCCGGCGCTGATGATGGCGCTGCATGTCTGGGCGATGTCGCATGGTGTGGCAGCTCTGTTCGGACGAGCCGATGCAGGCCGCCGCTCGCTGCCGATGTCGGCGGCCGAATTACTGGAAGCCAATATGCTGATCTATCTGCAAGGGCTCGGCCTGTCGGCACCAGGGAATTGAAGCCGCCCCCGCCGCTTGACAGGCGTTGGGCGCGTTCCCATAATGTGTATGTGACTAACATACACACTCACTGATATCGCGAGGGATCGATGCCGATCGTTGCGAGGCTTGATGAATATGGAAGAGGGGCCTGGTTCGCTTTTGCGGTGCTGGGCTTCATCGTGTGGTGGCCGCTCGGTCTTGCGACCCTGGCCTTCATGTGGGGGAGTGGACGCATGTCTTGCGGATATGCCGGTGGAAACCGGTTCGAACACCGGATGAGCCGTCTTCAGGAGAAGATGGACCGCATGCGGGAACGCATGGGTGAACGCGGCGGCCCTGGCGGCGGCTGGGGTCGATGGGGCGGTCCGCCGTCCAGCGGCAACCATGCCTTCGACGAGTACCGTGCAGAAACCCTGCGCAGGCTCGAGGACGAGCAGCGCGAGTTCCAGGATTTCCTGGGGCGCCTGCGCATGGCCAAGGACAAGGCCGAGTTCGACCAGTTCATGGCCGATCGCCGGCCCGGCAGCCAGCCGGACCAGGATGCGGCCTGACGCTTCCGCCTGAAACCTGACGCCAGACGATGGCCCGCCTCGGCAACGAGGCGGGCCATTTTGCTTTGAGGACGCTCCGTTTGCAGAGTGACGCAGGGCGTCCGCTCGCGCCGCTCCAAAGCCCGAGGCAGTGGCGCGCGGTTCGATTCGTTTCGCTGTCAACCCGGCATTAACCTTGCTGGGTGCTTAACTCGACCAGCACGAGTCGCTGATGAAGAAAACCCCGGATGCGCCCATCTTTCGCCGGATTCAAAGGCAATTGACAGGAACGGCATGTTCCCCAGTTCGCAAATTCGGTGGTGGCGCGAGGTATTCGTGGCCTCGGTCATCGATTTGGTCGGCGGGAGATTGGATCAGCAGCGCTCGATCGCGCTGACCGTCTGAAAGGATGACAGTATGAACCCCGCCGAGGTTGCGCAGGCTGCGCCACAGATCGACATGTCGTTCTGGACGCTGTTCTGGCACGCCCATATCGTCGTCAAGCTGGTCATGATGGGCCTGCTCGGCGCCTCGGTATGGTGCTGGTCGATCATCATCGACAAGACGCTGCTCTATCGCCGCACCCGCCGCGATATGGATGCCTTCGAGGAGGTGTTCTGGTCCGGTCGGTCGCTGGAAGAGCTTTATCGCGATCTGGCGAGCAAGCCGGTCAACGACATGGCGGCGGTCTTCGTCGCGGCGATGCGGGAGTGGAAGCGCTCCTTCGAGAATGGCGGCCGCTCGGTCGCCAGCCTTTCCGCACGTATCGACAAGGTTCTCGACGTCACCATTCAGCGCGAAACCGAGCGGCTGGAATCGAAGCTGCTCGTGCTCTCGACCATTGCCTCGGCCGCTCCCTTCATCGGCCTGTTCGGCACGGTCTGGGGCATCATGAATTCCTTCACCGCGATCGCGGTCTCCAAGAATTCCTCCCTTGCCGTCGTGGCGCCCGGTATCGCGGAGGCGCTTTTCGCCACCGCGATCGGTCTGTTCGCAGCGATTCCGGCTCTGATGGCCTATAACAAGCTGCAGGCCGAAGTGGCCAAGGCCCAGAACCGCCTCGAAGCCTTTGCCGACGAGTTCTCCGCGATCCTGTCGCGGCAGATCGACGAGCGGCTGGCGGCGTAAGGGGCTGCACGATGGGCATGTCAGCAGCGACCGGCGCCAAGGCCGGAGGCAGGCGGGGCCGGCGTGGTCGCCGCCACAGCGCGATCGCCGAGATCAACATGACGCCGTTCATCGACGTCATGCTGGTGTTGCTGATCATCTTCATGGTGGCCGCGCCCCTGATCGCGACCGGCGTTCCGCTCGATCTGCCGCAGACCGGGGCGAAGCCGATCAATGTCGACCAGAAGCCAATCACCATTGCCATCGACAGCAAGGGCCAGATCTTCCTCCAGGACCAGCCAACGCTGGAGCCCGATCTGGTGACGAAGTTGCATGGCCTCGCCAAGCAGGGCTTCGACGAGCGCATCTATGTGCGCGGCGACCGTCAGGTCGATTACGGGCGCGTCGCCTCGGTGATGTCGACGATCACGTCAGCCGGGTTCAAGCGTGTGGCGCTCGTCACCGAGCCCGCAACGCGCTGACGACGTGAAGGCGAGGTATTTCCAGCCGTGAAGCTCTCCACCTCCGAACCGGGAATCGCGCTCTCCGCTCTCGGCCACGTGACGTTTCTCGTCGCGGGGCTGCTGGCGTTCTCGTCGCCGAATCCCCTGCCGGAGAACGAAGAGGCGATCGCCGTCGAGATGGTCGATCCGAGTGCACTGAATCAGGTCACGCGCGGCGAACGCAAGGCTGAGAAGGTGCAGGAACAGCCGGTCCAGCGCGCTGAGCGCCAGTCGGAGACGGTCGAGCGCAAGGAGGCCGGCGAGGCCAAGCAGGACACCCCTGCGCCACCGACGCGGCCCGCTGAATTGAAGACCGCGGACGACAACGCTTCGGCGCCAATGCCGCCAGCCCGCCCTGCGCTGCAGCCTCCGAAGCCGGAGCCCAAGCCGCCGGAGCCGGCGAAGCAGCCGCCACAGAAGGCAGAGGCTGCGGCTGAGCCAAAGCCGGATCTGCGCCGCGAGGAACTCGCCAAGCTGGCCGAGGAAGCTGAACTGGCCTCCAAGGCGAAGCAGGCCGAGGAGGATGCCAAGGCCGCCGCCAAGGCGAAGGCCGAAGCCGATGCGCAGGCCAGGGCCGACGCTGCTGCCAAGGCCAAGGCGGAAGCGCAGGCCAAGGCGGCCGCTGCCGAGGCGGCCAAGGAAAAAGCTGAGGCGGAAGCCAAGGCGAAGGCCGAAGCCGAGGCCAAGGCCAAGATCGCCGCTGCCGCCAAGGCAAAGGCCGAAGCAGAGGCCAAGGCCAAGCGTGAGGCGGAGATCGCCAAAAACTTCAACCCGACCGATATCGCCAAGCTTCTGCAATCGAAGGAGCCGGCTCAGTCCTCAGGCTCGTCCGCGCCGCAGGTGAACCGCACCGCGTCGCTCGGCACCGAGCGCGGCTCGTCGCAAAAGCTCAGCCCCTCGCTGCGCGCACAACTTGTCGGGATCATTCAGGACCAGCTCCTGAGATGCTGGAACGTGCCGATCGGGCTCGCGAATGCGAAAGCCCCAGTCGTGCCCTCAGTACGGATGAAGCTGAATACCGACGGCTCGCTCGTGGGCCAGCCGAGTGTGATCAACACCTCGTCCGATCCGTTGTTCCGGGTCGCGGCCGATTCCGCCCTGACGGCAACGCGCCGTTGCGCGCCCCTGCGCATTCCTGCTCAATTTGCCGCTTACTATGACGACTGGCGCGATGTCGTCGTCAATTTCGACTCTAGGGACGTGCTGTGACCCCCATGTTTCGCAACTCCATGATCGAGGGCGCCGGTCAGACCCGTTCCGGGCTGACGCGCCGCCATGCGCTGACCCTTGCCGGAACGGCCCTATCCTTGCCGCTGCTGGTCCCGGCGGCTGCGCGCGCGGAACTGGTGATCGACCTGCGCAAGGGTACTTTCCAGCCCATGCCGATCGCGATCGCCGATTTCGGCGGCGAAGCCGGCGTGATGGTGTCCGGCGTGATCACCAACAATCTCAAGCGTTCCGGCTATTTCCAGCCGATCGACAAATCGCGCCACCCTGACAAGAACCCGGCCTTCGATGCGGTGCCGCAGTTCGAGGCCTGGAAGGCCGCCGGCGTACAGGGGCTGGTGACGGGGCGCGTCTCGCGCGACGGTGGGCGGCTTCGCGCCGAGTTCCGGCTCTGGGACGTCGTCACCGGCGAGCAGATCGACGGGCAGCAGTACTTCACCGACCCGAATAACAGCCGGCGGGTCGGCCATATCATCTCGGACGCGATCTTCACGAAGGTCACGGGCGTCGGCGGCTTCTTCGATACCCGCGTCGTCTTCGTCGACGAATCCGGGACGAAGGAAAACCGGCGCAAGCGGCTCGCCATCATGGACCAGGACGGCGCCAATGTCCGCTACCTGACCAATGGCGAGGTCTCGGTCGTGACCCCGCGCTACTCGCCCGTGGCGCAGGAAGTCGCTTATATGGCACAGCGCACTGGCGAGCAGCCGCGCGTGCATGTGCTGAATATCGAAACCGGACAGCGTCAGGTCGTCGGGAATTTCCCCGACATGACCTCGAGCCCGCGCTTCTCACCGAATGGCGCGAAGATCGCGCTCAGCCTGCAGCAGGGCGGCAACGCAAACCTCTACATGATCGATATCGGCTCGCGCACGACGACACGACTGACTTCGACCGGCGCAATCGACACCTCGCCCTCCTTCTCGCCTGATGGCACCCAGATGGTGTTCGAGAGCGACCGCGGCGGTTCGCAGCAGCTTTATGTGATGGCGCTCGGCGGTGGGGAGGGCAAACGCATCTCCTTCGGCCAGGGCTCCTATTCTCAGCCGTCATGGTCGCCGCGCGGCGACCTGATTGCCTTCACGCGCCAGGGCGGCGGCGGCTTCGCCATCGGCGTAATGCGGCCGGACGGCTCGGGCGAGCGCATCCTGACCGAAGGCTTCCACAACGAAGCACCGAACTGGGCGCCGAACGGCCAGTACATCATGTTCTTTCGTGATCCGGGCGGGCAATCCGGCGGCAAGCTCTACATGGTCGATATCACGGGCCGGGTCGAGGTGCCGGTGCCGACACCGGCTTTCGCCTCGGATCCGAGCTGGTCGCCGCTCCTGACGACGGCGCGCTGAGGCGGCAATCTGTTGCTCCTGCGCAACAGCGCGGAGAATGCTGCATTTCGCTGCAATTGGTTAACCATACGCCGCAATGCCGCCACTTCGCCTTGATTTGGCAAGGTCTCGTTTAGGTTGACACATCATTGATGTGTCTGAGTTTCACGACTTTCTGATTGCGGAACCTAGACCCGCCTGGAGAATCAACATGCTGCTTGCCTCGCTCGCCAGCCCGCGCACTGCCCGTTTCGCCGCCGCCATTGCTGCCACGCTCGCACTGGGCGCCTGCGCCAAGGACCAGAACGCCGAAGCCGGCTTTGGTGCCGGCGGCGCGGCCACCCCCGGCAGCGCCCAGGATTTCGTGGTGAATGTCGGTGACCGCGTCTTCTTCGAGACCGATTCGACCGACCTGACGCCGACGGCCGTCTCGACCCTCGACAAGCAGTCGTCCTGGCTGCAGCGCTACCCGCGCTACACTTTCACCGTCGAGGGCCATGCCGACGAGCGCGGCACCCGCGAATACAACTATTCGCTTGGCGCTCGCCGCGCCCAGACGGTGCGCGACTATCTGACCTCGCGCGGCATCCAGGCCAACCGGATGCGTACGATCTCCTACGGCAAGGAGCGCCCAGTGGCAGTCTGCAACGACATTTCCTGCTGGTCGCAGAATCGCCGTTCCGTGACCGTGCTCGATGGCGCCGGCGGCGTCTGAGCATCCGGCTTTCTGAAATCTATCGAGGCCGGCACTTTCCCTGCGGAAGTGCCGGCCTTTTCATATTTTGGCCGCGGTGACAGCGTGTGATAACCCGTCACTTGAGAGAAACAGTCCGGTCTTCATGATGGTTCGAGAATTTGCCTTTCTACCCAGCCGGGCGCGACTGCTGGCTGCCGTCGCCTTCGGGGCCATTGCATGGGCTGCGTTGCCGGCTGCGGCGCAGGATGCCGCCGAGCTGACCGTGCGCACCGGGCGACTGGAAAACCAGGTCCGAGCGCTCTCCGGTCAGATCGAGCAGTTGCAGTTCGAGAACCGCCGGCTCACGGAACAGCTCCGCAAGTTCCAGGAGGATGTCGATTTCCGCCTGAACGAGCGCGGCGGCAGCGGTGGCGGCGCTCGCCCGGGTGGCGCTTCGCCGGGACCGGCTGCCCAGCCGCCGGCGACACAGCCTGGTCGTCCGCGTCGGAATGATGCCTTCGACCCTTCCGCGCACCCGAGTGGCTCCGGGGCGCCGCGCCAGCTCGGCAGCATGGAAGGTATCATCGAGGACGAATTCGCCGGAGCGGGTGGTGGCCAGGGGCCTCTCGACCTTCAGGGCGTCGGCCGACAGGTCCCGCAGGGTGCGCTCCCGCAGGGGGGACCGCGTGGCGGGCCGAGCGTTGCAGCGACAGGCGCCGCGCCGAGCCCCAAGGACAGCTACGACGCGGCCTATGCCTATGTCCTGCGCAAGGAATACGAGCAGGCCGAAATGGGCTTTCGCCAGTTCCTGCAGAGCTATCCGCGTGATCGTCTTGCCGCCGATGCCACCTTCTGGCTCGGCGAGAGCTATTTCCAGCGCCAGCGCTATCGCGAGGCGGCCGAGCAGTTCCTGAAGATTTCGCGTGACTACCCGCGCGCCGGCAAGGGCGCCGACAGCCTGCTCAAGCTCGGCATGTCGCTGAACGGGCTCGGTGCACGCGACCAGGCCTGCGCGACCTATGCCAAGGTCGGCGTCGACTATCCGTCCGCCTCCAATGCCGTGCGGCAGGGTGTCGAACGCGAACGGCGCCGCGCCCGCTGCGCTTGAGCGCGCTCGCTTCCAGCCCATCTGAGCATCTTCCGGTT
Organism: Allobosea sp. 2KB_26; assembly: GCF_052115715.1. Lineage (NCBI taxonomy): Bacteria > Pseudomonadati > Pseudomonadota > Alphaproteobacteria > Hyphomicrobiales > Alloboseaceae > Allobosea > Allobosea sp. 2KB_26. Next base: position 786,257 of record NZ_JBFRHE010000001.1, on the reverse strand, counting down.
TCTGCCGGCGAGGCGGCTGAGCTCTTTGCGGGCCTGGCGGATGAAGCGCGCCTGCTGGTTGGCGTCTCCGGTGGCCCGGATTCGGTCGCGCTGCTTGCGCTGTTGCAGGATTGGTCGCAGCCACCCGGTCGCCCCGCGCTCCACGCGGCAACGGTCGATCACGGCCTGCGCGAGACCTCCTCGAGCGAAGCTGAAGCCGTCGGCGCGCTCTGCTCCGGGCTGAGGGTTCCCCACATGATCCTGCGCTGGGCGGGTCCGAAACCTGCGACGGGCATCCAGCAGCGGGCGCGTGAGGCGCGCTATGCCCTGCTGGCGACACATGCGGAGGCTCTCGGTGGTGCAGTGCTGGTGACGGCGCACACGCTCGACGACCAGGCCGAGACGCTGTTGATGCGGATGGCGCGCGGTTCCGGGCCGAGCGGACTTGCCGGCATGCGGGCCAGGGTGCGCAAGGGTGGCACGGTGTTGGCACGTCCGCTGCTTGCCGTGCCGAAAGCGCGTCTCGTCGCGACCGCCGAGGCGAGGGGGCTTCCCTTCATTCGCGACCCGAGCAATGCCGATCCGCGGTTCGAGCGCGCGCGTTGGCGGACCCTGATGCCGATGCTGGCCGATGAGGGGCTTACGGCCGAGCGCCTGGCCGTCCTGGCCGCTAGGCTGGCGCGCGTGGACGCCGCGATAGAACACCAGGTTGCCCTCTTGCTGCCTTCGCTGATGCTTGCGGACGAGGGGAGGGGAGGGTCGCGGCTGCGCTTCGGCGCTCTGGTGGATCAGCCCGAGGAAATTGCCCTGCGGGTCGTGGCCGAAGCGCTCGCTCAGGCGCCTGGACCGAGCGCGGAACTGCCGCGGCTCGAGCGGCTGGAAGGCTGCGTGTTCGCGCTTCTGGAAGCCGCGCGGCGGGGCGCGGCCATGACGCGGACACTATCGCGGTGTGTACTGGCGCTCGATCGGGACGGTGTCCTGACGCTGGTGCCGGAGCCGGTGCGCAGACGGGGCGTTCACCCTGCGTCGCGATGAGCCCGGGTCGAATCTGCTGTTTCCCTTGGCAAGGGGCTTCGCCGCTCCTAGATTAACGCCTGAAACCCTTGGCCCTCTCCGGTTGGACCGGGCGGCCCGATCGGACAGAGAATGAATCCGAACTTCCGTAATTTCGCCCTCTGGGTGGTGATTTTCCTGCTGGTTCTGGCGCTCGTGACGCTGTTCCAGAGCCCGAGCCAACGCACCAGCACCAACGAAATCCCCTATAGCCAGCTCATCAACGAGAGCGAGGCCGGGCGGATTTCCAATGTCGTGGTCGCTGGCCAGGAGATTTCGGGCACGTTTTCGGATGGGCGCAGCTTCGTCACCTATGCTCCCTATGGCGACCCGGCGCTGCTGAAGACGCTGGCGCAGAAGGGTGTCCAGGTCTCGGCGCGTGCGCCGTCGGAGGGGACGCCCTGGTTCATGGCGCTGCTCGTCAATTCGTTGCCCTTCGTCATCTTCATCGGCCTGTGGATCTTCATGTCCCGGCAGATGCAGAATGGTGCCGGTCGCGCCATGGGCTTCGGCAAGTCCAAGGCCAAGCTCCTCACCGAGGCGCATGGTCGCGTCACCTTCGAGGATGTCGCGGGCATCGACGAGGCCAAGGAGGATCTGCAGGAGATCGTCGAGTTCCTGCGCGATCCCCAGAAGTTCCAGCGGCTCGGCGGGCGCATCCCACGCGGCGTGCTGCTCGTCGGGCCTCCCGGCACCGGCAAGACGCTGACGGCGCGCGCTGTCGCCGGCGAAGCCAATGTGCCGTTCTTCACGATCTCGGGTTCGGACTTCGTCGAGATGTTCGTCGGCGTCGGCGCGAGCCGCGTGCGCGACATGTTCGAGCAGGCCAAGAAGAACGCGCCCTGCATCATCTTCATCGACGAAATCGATGCGGTCGGTCGTCACCGCGGCGCCGGTCTCGGCGGCGGTAATGACGAGCGCGAGCAGACCCTGAACCAGCTGCTCGTCGAGATGGACGGATTCGAGGCGAATGAGGGTGTGATCATCATCGCCGCCACGAACCGCCCGGACGTGCTCGATCCGGCGCTGTTGCGTCCCGGTCGCTTCGATCGCCAGATCGTCGTGCCGAATCCCGACGTCGCCGGTCGCGAGAAGATCCTGCGCGTGCATGTCCGCAAGGTGCCGATGGCTCCCGATGTCGATCTCAAGATCCTGGCGCGCGGAACCCCCGGCTTCTCGGGTGCCGACCTGATGAATCTCGTCAACGAGGCGGCCTTGCTCGCGGCTCGCCGCGGCAAGCGCATGGTCACCCATGCCGAGTTCGAGGATGCCAAGGACAAGGTCATGATGGGCGCCGAGCGCAAATCCATGGCGATGTCCGAGGAAGAGAAGAAGCTCACCGCCTACCATGAGGCCGGGCACGCCATCGTGGGCTTGTATGTCCCCGCTGGTATCCCGGTCCACAAGGCGACGATCATCCCGCGCGGCCGTGCGCTCGGCATGGTCAAGTTCCTGCCGGAGGGCGATCGCTATTCGATGAAGTTCAAGGAGTTCACCTCGCAGCTTGCGGTGGCCATGGGCGGTCGCGTCGCGGAAGAGATCACCTTCGGCAAGGAGAACATCACGTCTGGCGCCACCGGCGACATCCAGCAGGCGACCAAGATGGCCAAGGCCATGGTCACGCAGATGGGCTATTCCGATGAACTCGGCCTGGTCGCCTATGGCGACAATCAGGAAGAGGTTTTCTTGGGCATGTCGATGGGCCGGACCCAGAGCGTGTCGGAAGCGACCGCGCAGAAGATCGATAGCGAAGTGCGCAAGCTCGTCCACCAGGGCTACCTGGACGCCAAGAAGATCCTCAACGAACACCATGAGGAATTCGTCCACGTGGCCGAGGCGCTGCTCGAGTTCGAGACGCTGACCGGCGACGAGATCCGCGACCTGATCGCCGGCAAGCGTCCGACCCGCGATGCTGACGATACGCCGTCGGCGCCTCGTGGCTCGGCGGTGCCGAGTGCCGGCCGCGGCCGTAAGCGCGACGAGCCTGACGCTGGTCTAGAGCCGCAGCCGCTGGTCTGAACGGCCTCGGTCGGACCTGACACATGAAGGCGGCCCTGTTGGCCGCCTTTTTCTTTGCCTGCGATCAATGGTTAGGTGGGGCTGTTGCGTGTGACCGGGCGAGACCCGCGCGATCGTTCCCGTCTTCGTTCCGGCGGCGTCGCCCATGATAAAATTCGTCATAAAACGTGAGAAGGCGGAACGCATGTCCCGCTATAGAAGAACTCAACAGGGCCGGGAGCGGGCTGGTTGCAACCGCGCCCCGGTTGTCCGCGAAGCTCCCATCATGGCCGCCATCTGGATCGACTGGATATGACGCGCAAATATTTCGGAACCGACGGCATTCGCGGCCGCGCCAATGGCGTGATCACGCCCGATCTGGCGCTCAGGGTCGGCCAGGCTACCGGTATCGCGTTTCGGCGCGGCGAGTACCGCCACCGCGTGGTGATCGGCAAGGATACGCGGCTCTCGGGCTACATGATCGAGACGGCGCTGATCGCCGGCTTCACCTCGGTCGGCATGGATGTGCTGCAGCTCGGTCCGATGCCGACGCCGGCGGTCGCGATGCTGACGCGCTCGATGCGCGCGGATCTCGGCGTGATGATCTCGGCGTCGCACAACCCCTATGAGGATAACGGCATCAAGCTGTTCGGTCCCGACGGCTACAAGCTCAATGACGAGGTCGAAAGTGAGATCGCCGCCCTGATCGATTCAGATCTCGGAGCACAACTTTCTGAGGCTGCGATGCTTGGTCGTGCCAAGCGCATCGACAGCGCCCATGCGCGCTATATCGAATTCGCCAAACGCACCTTGCCGCGCAACATGAATCTCGACGGGCTGCGCATCGTCGTCGACTGCGCCAACGGCGCCGCCTACAAGGTTGCCCCCGAGGCGCTCTGGGAGCTCGGGGCCGAGGTCATCGCCATCGGGGTCGAGCCCGACGGCTTCAACATCAACAAGGATGTCGGTTCGACCAAGCCGGATGCCTTGGCTCAGAAGGTGCGCGAGCTGCGCGCCGATATCGGCATTGCCCTTGATGGCGACGCTGATCGCGTGCTGATCATCGACGAGCAGGGACACGCCGTCGATGGCGACCAGCTGATGGCCGTGATCGCACGCAGCTGGCAGGAGGACGGTCGTCTCTCGGCGCCTGGCATCGTCGCGACCGTGATGTCCAATCTCGGGCTGGAGCGTTATCTCGCCGGACTCGGCCTGAGCCTTGAGCGCACCGCAGTGGGCGACCGTTATGTGCTCGAGCATATGCGGGCGAACGGCTTCAACCTTGGCGGCGAGCAATCGGGCCATATCATCCTCTCCGACTATGCGACCACCGGAGATGGGCTCGTGGCGGCGCTGCAGCTGCTCGCGGTGGTGAAGCGGATGGACAAGCCGGTCTCGGAAGTCTGCCACTGCTTTGAGCCGCTGCCGCAGATCCTCAAGAACGTGCGCTACAAGCAGGGCCAGCCCCTGACGGAGAAGCCGGTCGTCAACGCAATCGAGGCCGCCAGGCAAATGCTCGGGGATAGCGGGCGTCTCGTCATTCGTCCGTCAGGCACCGAGCCGGTGATCAGGGTGATGGCCGAAGGCGATGACCGCGACCTGGTGATGCGCGCTGTCGACGACATCGTCGATGCGGTGACGAAGGCCGCAGCCTGACGTAGCAGGCAGGCTGCGTTTTCGGTCAAAGATCATCCTGAAACGAGGGCAGGTCCCTGTGCATTCCATCTTTGGAATGCACAGGGTTTGCTCGTTTGCACGAGAGTTCGTGGTTAAGCGGTAAGGTTAAGCGTCGTTTAAGGAATTCGTGCCAGGGTCCTTCCCGTCGGTAACACGCGCGAGCTGCGTATCGCGTCGCGCAAACTCGAGGGACTCTGCCATGGGCAGCCTGAAAATTCTCGCGCTGGCGGGCGTCATGGCCTTCGGAGGTTCCGCAATGGCCTCCGCTGCCGACCTCGCCCCTCTGCTGCCTCCACCGCCTGAGCCTGTTGCCCTGCGCGGGACGATCGGGTCCGGTTGGTATCTGCGCGGCGATGTCGGGGTCGGTGTGCAGTCTATCGACAAATTCTACCAGGAAGACGTCCAGGCCTTTGGCGGCCAGTTCTTCGGGAAGACCGAGGAATCGGCCTTCTTCGGCGGTGTCGGTATCGGTTATCGTTTCAACAACTGGTTCCGCGTCGACGGCACCTGGGAGTATCGTGGCGCCTCGCAGATCGGCGTCAGCGACAAGCTCTTCAATCCGTTCGCCAATGGCAACCAGACCAACACCTACAAGGGCAACTTGTCCTCGATGGTGGCCCTGTTCAACGCCTATGTCGATCTCGGCACCTGGAACTGCCTGACGCCCTATATCGGCGCCGGTATCGGTGTCGCGCAGAACCGCATCAGCGGACTGACCGACCAGGGCATCGTCTTCGCCAACGAGCCGTTCGGGCCCGTCTCGTCGACGCTGGGAACCGCGGGCACAGGCACCAAGTCCGGCCTCGCCTGGGCGCTCATGGCCGGTCTCGGCTATGAGGTGAACAAGAATCTGACGCTTGAACTCGGGTATCGCTACCTGAATCTCGGCGATGCGCAGTCCGGGGTTCTCCAAAACGCCTTCCTTGCGGAGAGCTACCGTCCGCTCAAGGCCAAGGACATCCAAAGCCACGATTTCCGGATCGGCATGCGCTGGAATTTTGGCGATCCCGATTGCTGCGCTGCTCCGGCTCCGATTGCCTACCAGGCGCCGGTCGTGCGCAAGTACTGACCAACTGGTTCTCCAGCTTCGCAAAGAACGGCGCGGGTCATCGATCCGCGCCGTCTGCATTTCGAAACTTTGCCATGCTGCGAGGCTCCCGGCCCCAGGGGGCGCGTTGACAAAGCCTCCATCCCTTCGCCCTATTCGTGCTTGGCCGAGGCAGTTCGCAGTCGGGACACGCCTCCACTGACCAGGCTTCCAGCCCACGCGCCATCGCCGCTCGCGCTGGCCTTCTGCAAGGATATGACCATGAAGACACGCGCCGCCGTTGCCTGGGAGGCCGGAAAGCCGCTGACCATCGAAACCATCGAGATCGGCGGGCCGAAGGCGGGCGAGGTTCTGGTCGAGGTGATGGCGACCGGCATCTGCCATACCGATGCCTACACGCTGTCCGGGCTTGATTCAGAGGGCAAGTTCCCGGCGATCCTCGGCCATGAGGGCGCCGGCATCGTGCGCGAGGTCGGCGCGGGCGTGACCACGCTCAAGGTCGGCGATCACGTCATCCCGCTCTACACGCCGGAATGCCGCAGCTGCAAAAGCTGCCTGTCGCGCCGCACCAATCTCTGCACCGCGATCCGGGCCACGCAGGGACAGGGCGTGATGCCGGACGGCACCTCGCGCTTCTCCTGCGATGGCGGCGAGGTCTTCCACTATATGGGCTGCTCGACCTTCGCGAATTTCACGGTGCTGCCCGAGATCGCGCTGGCGAAGGTTCGTGAGGACGCGCCCTTCGACAAGATCTGCTATATCGGCTGCGGCGTGACGACGGGCATCGGCGCGGTGATCTACACCGCCAAGGTCTGGCCAGGCGCCAATGTCGTGGTTTTCGGACTCGGCGGCATCGGCCTCAATGTCATCCAGGGCGCCCGCATGGTCGGCGCAGACAAGATCATCGGTGTCGACATCAATCCGGCCAAGCGCGCCATGGCCGAGAAGTTCGGCATGACCGACTTCATCAATCCGGCCGAGATCGGCAACGACAAGGTGGTGCAGGCGATCGTCGACCTGACCGGCGGTGGCGCCGATTTCTCCTTCGACGCCACCGGCAATACCAACGTGATGCGCCAGGCGCTGGAATGCTGCCATCGCGGCTGGGGTGAATCCATCGTCATTGGGGTTGCCGAAGCCGGCAAGGAAATCGCGACCCGGCCGTTCCAGCTCGTCACCGGGCGCGTCTGGAAGGGCACGGCCTTCGGTGGCGCGCGCGGGCGCACCGATGTGCCGAAGATCGTCGACTGGTACATGGAGGGCAAGATCAACATCGACGACCTGATCACCCACAAGCTCAGCCTGGATGAGATCAACCACGGTTTCGACCTGATGCATGAGGGCAAGTCGATTCGTTCGGTCGTCGTGTACTGAGCCGGCCGCTCTTCCGCCGCATCGACCCTCCATGGAAACCCCACCATCATCCCTGATCCCCGCTTCGCTGCGGCAGGGATGATGATGCGGATCAGGCTTGGACTGCGCGTCGCGAACGACCGAAAGGGACATCATGGAACTGCTCTCGAACTCCAAGGCCTTCGGCGGCTCGCAGCGCGTTTTCCGACACGAGAGCGCGGTCTGCGCCTGTCCGATGACCTTCGCGATCTTCCTGCCGCCGCAGATCGAGGATGGCCCGGTTCCGGTGCTCTGGTATCTGTCGGGGCTGACCTGCTCGCACCAGAACGTCATGGACAAGGGCGAGTACCGCGCGGCCGCGGCCGCGAACGGTATCGCGATCATATGCCCGGACACTTCGCCACGCGGCGATGGCGTGCCGGACGAACCCGACAACTGGCAGTTCGGCTCCGGTGCGGGCTTCTATCTCGATGCGACCCAGGAGCCCTATGCCCGAAACTACCGGATGGAGAGCTATCTCCTCGCAGAGCTGAGCGAGATCGTCGCTCACAACTTTCCCGTCGACATGAGCAGGCAGGGCATCTTCGGCCACTCGATGGGCGGTCACGGCGCGATCACCCTCGCGTTGAAGAATCCCGATCGCTTCCGCTCGGTCTCGGCCTTCGCACCGATCACGCAGCCTTCGACGGCGGGTTGGTCGCGGCCGGCCTTTGAAAAATATCTCGGCTCCGATGAGGCGCGCTGGCGGCGCTACGACAGTACTGCGCTGATCGCGGACGGCCACCGGGTCAAGGATCTCCTGGTTGACCAGGGTACGGCCGACGGCTTCCTGCAGGAGGGGTTGCGGCCCTGGCTGCTCGAAGTGGCCTGCGTCAGCGCAGGTATTCCGCTCGAACTCCACATGCGGGATGGCTACGACCATTCTTACAATTTCGTCTCCACCTTCATGGCCCAGCATATCTCCTGGCACGCCCAGCGCCTGACCCCCTGACGTGGATCGCAGCCGTTCCCAGGCGCCGGGAACGGACTGGCCCGCCCCGTGTTGATGAACGTAACCGTTCCGCGTGCGGGGGGAGCAATCATGGCATCGAGCCGCTCTGCGATCGCGGAACGCTCCTTCTTCACGCGCCTTTCCCAGAGCACGGCCCATTTGGCCGGGAAGCCCCAGACCTTCTTCCTGGCGCTGGCGATCATCATCGTCTGGGCAGTGTCGGGGCCCTTCTTCGGCTTCAATGACACCTGGCAACTCGTGATCAACACCTCGACCACGATCGTCACCTTCCTGATGGTCTTCATCATCCAGAACAGCCAGAACCGCGACACCGCAGCGATGCAGATCAAGCTCGACGAGCTCATCCTTCGGCTTGAAGGGGCTCGGGAGGAACTGCTCGACCTCGAGGAACTCGACGAAGAGAAGCTCGAAGCGATGCGGGCCGAGTTCGAGAGGCTGGCGAGGAAGGCGAGGGAGAAGAACGGGGGCTAGCTGAGGCTTGCCGGGAGAGCGGGGCGTCGCCTATCGTGGTGGCGTGATTTGTCCGCCCTTCGTCTCGATCTGGTATTTCGTCAGTTACCCAGCGGCTTAGCATGGACCCATGCCTCAAGTGGGAGATGCAAAATGTCCTCTGATACCGTCTTGCTCGTGATCGATGTTCAAGAGTCCTTCCGGCAACGTGCCTATTTCGAAGAGACCTATGTGCCGCCTTTCATCACGCGGCTTCAGGCGCTCGTCGACGGAGCCAAGGCAGCCGGCATTCCCGTCGTCCAGATTTTCCACGTCGACCCGACCGGTCCCTTCGCCGAGAGTTCCGGCTACGTGAAGACCCTCGCGCCGCTCGCTATCGAACCGGATGCCGTCTTTCGCAAGGGGCGGCACAGCGCACTCGTCGGCAGTGGGCTCGATGTCTGGCTGACCGAGAATGGCATTCGCCGCGTGATCGTCTCCGGCATCCGTACCGAGCAGTGCTGCGAGACCACGACGCGCCACGCTTCGGACCTCGGCTATGAGGTCGATTATGTCGGCGAGGCGACCCTGACCTTCCCGATGACCGATGCCGCCGGCCGCCAATGGAGCGCAGCGGAAATCCGGGCGCGGACGGAGCTCGTTCTGGCCGATCGCTTTGCGCGCATCGCCACTGTGGAGACAGCTCTCGCCCCGCGCAGCAAGAAGCTTGCAGCATGAGGCTCGCGCAGCAGTCCGTCGAGGTGCCGGTCTACGTGGTCGTACCACCGCGCGTGCTGCTGCTCGATGTCGCCGGACCGATCGAGGTGCTGCGCCGGGCCAATCTCGAACAGGACGTCCTGCGCTTCGCCGTGAGCTATGTCGGGCCGCTGCCTGACGTCGGAAGTTCGATCGGCCTTGGCGTGTCAGCCATCGGTCCCTTGCCAGATGCTCTGCCGGACGGCTCGCTGCTTGTCCTGCCTGGCAGTGCCGATATCCCCCTTGGCCAACTGGGCTCGAGCCGGGAGGAGGCGGTACAAGAGAGGCAGATCGTTGAATGGCTGCGGCGGGTGGTTCGTCCGGGCATCCGCTTCATCTCGATCTGCTCCGGAGCTCTGCTCGCAGGCCGCGCCGGGCTTCTCGATGGATATGACTGCACCACGCATTATGACTGCCTCAGCGAACTCGCGGAGGCTGCGCCAGCGGCCCGGATCCTTGAGAATCGGCTCTATGTGGAGGACGGCGAGCGCCTGACCAGCGCCGGGATCACAGCTGGCATCGATCTGATGCTGCATGTCGTGGCGGGGATGGCGGGGCATGCCTGCGCGCTCGCAGTCGCGCGCTTTCTCGTCGTCTATCTCAGGCGCGCCGGCGCCGATCCGCAGCTTTCGCCGTGGCTCGAAGGCCGCAACCACATCCACCCTTCCGTGCATCGGGCACAGGATGCAGTCGCGGCGGACCCGGTGCGCGACTGGTCGGTGGTTACGCTTGCCGATGCCGCCGCAACGAGCCCGCGCAATCTCTCGCGCCTGTTCAATGAACATGCGGGCATGAGCGTCACCGAATATGTCAATCGGATGCGGGTTGCAGTCGCGCGGGAGCTGTTGACGGGGTCCCGCCTCGATATCGAGGCGGTCGCGGAACGCGCCGGTTTCGCTTCACCTCGGCAACTGCGTCGCGCCTGGGGCCGTTTCCATAGTCTGCCGCCGAGCCGGATGCGGCAGAACGAGGCCAAAGCCGCGGGTTGAACCGGGGCTCAGACCACAGATGTCAGGCCGCCATCGACCATCAGCAGATGACCGTTGACGTAATCGGACGCTGCCGATGAGAGGAAGATCGCGGCACCGACCAGTTCCTTCGTCTCGCCCCAGCGCCCCGCCGGAGTGCGGCTCTTGACCCAGCCAGAGAAGGTCTCGTCGGCGATCAGAGCCTTGTTAAGCTCGGTGACGATATAGCCGGGGCCGATGGCGTTGGTCTGAATGTTATGCTTGCCGAGCTCGGCAGCGAGGCCGCGTGTCATCATCTTCACCGCGCCCTTGGTGGCGGTATAGGGCACGATGGTCGGCCGGCCGAGTTCGCTCATCACCGAGCCGATATTGACGATCTTGCCCCGGCCGCGCGGCACCATGCGCTTCGTCACGGCCTGCGTGACATAAAAGACCGAATGGAGATTGGTGTTGATCAGGTCATGCCAGTCCTCGGCGGGGAACTCGGTGAAGGGCGCCCGCTTCTGCGTGCCGGCATTATTGATCAGGATGTCGATCGGCCCGACCTCGGCCTCGATCGTGGCAATGGCCGCCTCGACGACCGCTTGCTCGGTGACGTCGAAGGCAGAGATCGAGACCTTGCGGCCAGAATTGGCGATCGCGGCGCGTGCGGTCTCGAGCTTGCCCTTGTCGCGGCCGTTGAGCACGACATGAGCACCGGCTTCGCTCAGACCTTCGGCCATGGCGAGGCCGATGCCCTGGCCCGAACCGGTGATGAGTGCGATCTTGCCTTCAAGGCTGAACAGCGAAAGCGACATGGCGTATCCTCAATGGCGCAGGTGGCCCATCAAATTCGATTTGCGCGGGCCCGCATAGCTTGGGTAAGCATCTTTCAATCGATTAGACAATTGCAGATCAGCCGAACCCGGCAAGGTCTTCCCTGGGAGAACCGCCATGCGCGCAGTCGTCATCCACGCCGCGAAGGACCTGCGGATCGAGGAGAGGCCCGTGCCGGAACTCGGGCCGCTGGATGTGCGCGTGCGCATCGAGGCGGGCGGCATCTGCGGCTCGGACCTGCACTACTACCAGCATGGTGGCTTTGGCACGATCCGCGTGCGCGAGCCGATGATCCTCGGCCATGAGATCGCCGGGACGGTCGAGGCGGTCGGCGGCGAGGTCTCGCGCGTCGGGCGGGGCGACCGTGTCGCCGTCAATCCGAGCCGGGCTTGCGGCCGCTGCCGCTACTGCCAGGCAGGTCAGCAGCAGCACTGCACCGACATGCTGTTCTATGGCAGCGCCATGCGCTTCCCCCATGTCCAGGGCGGGTTTCGCGATGTGCTCGTGGTCGAGGAGCGACAGGCGATGAAGCTGCCTGCGCATGTGCCGGCGGCGCAGGCCGCCTTTGCCGAGCCGCTCTCGGTGTGCCTCCATGCCGCCAAGCGCGCCGGTCCGCTCCTCGGCAAGCGAGTCCTGGTGACCGGCTCCGGGCCGATCGGCGTGCTCGCTGTGGTCGCCGCCAGGGCAGCGGGAGCCTCCGAGATCGTCGCGACCGACGTTGTCGACGGTCCCTTGCCGATGGCGTTGAAGATGGGCGCGACCGGCGCCATCAACGTCATGGCGGAGCCGGAGCGACTCAAGGCGGAGTACGGCGCGGAGAAAGGGGCTTTTGACGTGATGTTCGAGGCCTCGGGCAACCAGCATGCGCTGACCGGTGCGTTCGACGTGGTGCGGCCCGGCGGGATCATCGTGCAGATCGGCGTCGGCGGCAACTTCACCTTGCCGATGAACGTGCTGGTGGCAAAGGAGTTCGACCTGCGCGGCTCATTCCGCTTTCATGAGGAGTTCGAGTGGGCCGTGGCGATGATCGGCTCGGGCAGCGTTGATCTCTCTCCGCTGCTAACGGCGTCGATCCCGGTCGAGCGGGCCGTCGAGGCCTTCGAACTGGCTGGCGACAAGTCGCGGGCGATGAAGGTGCAACTCGCCTTCGCCTGATCATCCGAGCCGCAGCGTCGGATGGCCCGCCTGGCCGTGCAGCGCGGGGTCGTAGACGACGAAGGTATCGCGGCCGCCATGCTTGGCGGCATAGAGTGCGGCATCGGCATGGGCGGCGGCGCTCGACAGGGTTTCCAGCGGACCGGCCATGCAGGCGCCGATGCTCACGGTCGCGGTGATCGCCTGGGTCCCATCCAGCGGGATCGGAGCTGCCCTGATCTCGCTGACGATCTTGGCTGCAATCGCCGAAAGCGAAGCGAGCGAGCTGTCGGCGATCAGCAGGATGAACTCGTCGCCGCCCCAGCGGGCGCAAATATCATAGTTGCGCAGCACTGCAGACATGCGGTGCACGACCTCGACGATGACCCGGTCACCGGCCTGATGGCCGTAGGTATCGTTGATCGTCTTGAAGTCGTCGAGATCGACCAGGGCGAGCGCCGTCGCGCGCCCGGTGCGAAGGGCCCGGTTCTGCTCCTGGGCAAAGGCCCCCTCAAAGCCACGCCGATTCAGCACCGAGGTGAGCGGGTCGTGATGGGCAAGGTGCTCGAGCGTCTGAGTGCGCTCCCGCACCATGGCCTCAAGCCGGTCGGTGTTGTCGCCTACCGCGCGTGCCATCTCGTCGAGGGCGCGCGACAGGCGACCGATCTCATCATGGCCGGCGTCGGTCTCGGAAGGTGTGAACGAGCCTGCGCGGACGCGCATGACGGAGGCTTCCATCCGCGCCAGCCGGTCGAGAACGCTGCGTTTGAACAGCAAGGTCATCAGTGCGGCGGCAGTCATCAGGATGGTTGCCAACAGCAATGCGATCGGGAGAAACAGCTTTCGATCGATGATCTGATCGACATCCATCAGGCTGATGTTGAACCAGCCCATGCGATCGAGATAGCCGACGCCGACGAGCGTTTCGCGGCCGTTGACGGTCATGAAGCGTGAGCGGACGGAGGCACCCCCTCGCGCGACCTCTGCCATCATCCCAGTCAGAGCCGCGCGGTCGGCTTCTTCGTCGACAAGCGCGAAGATCGTCTTCTTGGATTTGAGGTCCTTTGTCAGGCTATGGAAGTCGACAAGGCGCGGATCGCGATGCGCCTGCACCGCGCCATTGCGGTCGACGAAAATGCTCTGCACGCCGATCTGCGGGATATCGACGACTTCGCGAATGAACTGGCTGAGATCGACGCCGGTACCGATGATGCCGAGCTGCTTGTCCCCCTTGCTGATGATGCAGTTGATCCAGACCTTGGTGACCTTGAGATTGTCGTCGTGGTCGACATTCAGGTGGCAGCCGGAGCCGAGCGCCGCCGTCTTGTAGTACCAGCCGTCGCGCGGGTTCTCGCGCGACAGGGTGTATCGCCTGCGGGCAGTCTCGTAAGTGTTCTGCTTGTCGTTGAAATAGTAATTGCCGGAGCCGTCGAGCACGACAAAATAGCTGCGGTCCTTGAACGAGAGCCGGTAATGCTCGAGTTCGGCGAGCCCGCGCTCGGATTTCTCGGGATCGTTCTCATCTGTCGCCCAGGCGAGGATTGCCGGAGAGCGCGCTACCGTTTCGGCCAGCGAGACCTCCCGCATCAGGGATTCCAGTCCGCGATAGCGATCGAACAGGATCTGCTTCTCGGCGAAGAGCGTGCCCAGTTTCTCCACCGTCGCGTTGACGATCCAGAGAAAAGCTGCGGCCGAGGGGATCGCGACCGCAAGCAGGGCGGCCAGGGTCAGGACGAGGACCCGGCCCCTCAATCCCGAGGAGAGGGCCGGCCACGCGATATTCGCCCTCATCCTGAGCAGTGCCCCGACAGCTTCTGCCGAACCTAACTGGATGTCGTGATTCGACGCGTTTGATTCGGCCTGTTTCTGTCACAATGCTTGCACGGGTGAAGCAAGAAATCACCCGAGCCAGTGCATGATCCAGGCGCAAAAAGCTTAGAAGAGGCCCTCGATCTGTCCTTCCGCATCGATATGGATGCGTTCTGCGGCGGGCTCACGGGGCAGGCCGGGCATAGTCATGATGTCCCCGCAGATCGCGACGACGAAGCCGGCCCCGGCCGAGAGGCGAAGTTCGCGGACCGGGACGATGTGCCCCGATGGTGCGCCGCGCAGAGTAGGATCGGCCGAGAAGGAGTACTGGGTCTTGGCGACGCAGACGGGAAGGTGTCCATGCCCGGCAGCTTCGAGTTCCGCGAAGCGGGCGCCCACCTTGGCGTCGTGGGAGATGCCGGCCGCGCCGTAGATCTCCTCGGCAATGGTCTGCAGCTTGTCGCGCAACGACATGGCATCGGGATAGAGCGGAGCGAAATCTGCCTCGTCTTCGTCGGCCAGTGTGGCGACCTTGCGTGCCAGTTCCTCGGCGCCTGCACCGCCTTCGGCCCAGTGCCGGCAGATCACGGCTTCAACGCCGAGATGGTTGCGGCAATAGTGTCGGATCAGCTCGTGCTCGGCATGCGTGTCGCTGTCGAAATTATTGATCGCGACGATCGGCGGCACGCCAAATTTTCGGATGTTGACGACATGGCGCGTCAGGTTCGAGAGACCGGCTTCGAGCGCCTTCAGGTTCTCCTGGCCAAGCGCATCCTTGGCCGCGCCGCCATGCATCTTCAGCGCGCGGACGGTCGCGACCACGACAGCAGCAGCCGGCTTGAGGCCGGCCTTGCGGCACTTGATGTCGAAGAACTTCTCCGCACCAAGATCGGCCCCGAACCCGGCTTCGGTCACGACATAATCGGCGAGCTTCAGCGCGGCGCGCGTGGCGATCACCGAGTTGCAACCATGGGCGATATTGGCGAAGGGGCCGCCATGGACGAAGGCTGGCGTCCCTTCCAGGCTCTGCACGAGGTTCGGCATGAGCGCGTCCTTGAGCAGGACGCTCATCGCGCCGGTTGCCTTCAGTTCGGCGGCTGTGATCGCGCGCTTGTCGCGGCTGCGGCCAACGACGATGCGGCCGAGCCGGTCCTCGAGATCGGCATGGTCACGGGCGAGGCAGAAGATCGCCATGACTTCCGAGGCGACAGTGATGTCGAAACCGTCCTCGCGTGGATAGCCGTTGCCATTGCCGCCCAGCGACGACACGATCTGGCGCAAGGCGCGATCATTCATGTCCATGACACGGCGCAGCGCGACATTGCGGGCGTCGAAGTCGAGCGCATTGCCCCAATAGATATGATTGTCGACCAGCGCCGCGAGCAGGTTGTGAGCGCTGGTGATGGCGTGGAAATCGCCGGTGAAATGCAGATTGATCTGTTCCATCGGCACGACTTGCGCATAGCCGCCGCCGGCGGCCCCGCCCTTCATGCCGAAGCAGGGACCGAGCGAGGGTTCGCGCAGTGCGATCATGGTGCGCTTGCCGAGACGGGTCAGCCCGTCGCCGAGGCCAACGGTCGTCGTGGTCTTGCCCTCGCCGGCGGGCGTTGGGCTGATCGCCGTGACAAGGATCAGCTTTCCATTCGGACGTTGCTCGAAATCGGGGATCGCGGCGCCATCGATCTTTGCGATGTACTTGCCGTAGGGATGAAGGGCCTCCTCGGGAATCCCGGCCTTTTCGGCGATGCTGGCGATGGGCGCGAGTTCGGTTGCGCGGGCAATTTCGATATCGGTCGGCATACGGTTTCCTTCGCCGCGTCGCGACCCAGACCGGAGCACGCGGAATCGGCGGTCACAGTGCCGTGAAACCGGCCATTCTGCCACTGCTTTCCCGGAACGCTGCGTCCATATTTTGGCAAGGCTCCGGCCCTCACCCGAAGGGAGGGGCGCTGAACTAGGATCCGGGATGGGAGTGCGCGATGCCGCAAACTGGGTTCAACCGCCGCGATCTCGTCGCTTCCGCGCTCGCTGCCGCCGGGCTCGCGGCGCTGTCTCGTCCCGATCCTGCCCGGGCCCAAGGAACGGAACTTCCGATGACGCCTGCCTGCGAGGGCAGGGTGGCGGTGACCAGGCGCCAGACCGAGGGACCGTATTTCACACCATCCTCACCGCTGAAGCAGGATTTGCGCGGAGATGGGCCAGGCGAGATGCTGGTGCTGTCCGGTTTTGTGCTGACGGCGCAATGTCGCCCGGTCGGCGGAGCCCTGGTCGATCTCTGGCATGCCAATGCGAGCGGCGACTATGACAATGCGGGCTTTCTGTTTCGGGGGCACCAGTTCACCGATGCGCAGGGCCGGTACCAGTTCATCACCCGCATGCCCGGCCTCTATCCCGGCCGGACACGGCATTTTCATGTGAAGGTTCGGGCGGGACAGGGGCCGATCCTGACGACCCAGCTCTATTTCCCGAGCGAGCCCGGCAATGCGCGCGACGGCATCTTCGACCGCGCGCTGCTGATGGATATCCGCGCTGCCGAAGGTGGGCGTCTCGGCCGGTTCGATTTCGTGATCGCGGCCTGAGCGAACCGGCGTGACCCGGCCCGCCCGGGCTTGGGCTCACCCGACGAGATGGGCGTTCTGCGGGAACAGGAACTTGCGTGCCTCCTCGTCGAATTCCGTCTTGAAGGCGAACTGATCCTTCAATGCCACGGCGCGCTGGGCGGCGGGGCGAGCGGAAATCTCATCGAGATGGCGCTTGACGTTGGTCAGCTTGCCGAAGGCCTCTTCACCGAGCGCGAAGGCCGCGCGCGTCGACCAGCCCCAGACCGACATGTCGATCAGTGTGTAGCTGTCTCCCAGCATGTAGCGATGTTTGCCGAGTTGCTCATTGATGATGCCCCAATGCCGCTCGGCCTCGCGCGAATAGCGGTTGATCGCGTAGGGGATCTTCTCAGGCGCGAAACGGGTGAAATGCACGGCCTGCCCGCAATAGGGGCCGATGCCGGTGGCAACGAACATCAGCCAGGAGAGCATCTGGCCTCGTGCCGCGGGCGTGTTCTCAGGCAGGAACTTGCCGGTCTTCTCCGCGAGATAGAGCAGGATCGCGTTGCTATCGAAGATCGTGACGTCGCCATCGATCAGGGCCGGCGTCTTGGCATTGGGATTGATCGCCAGGAACTCAGGCTTGAACTGGTCGCCACGCCGGGTATCGACCGGCACCATCTCGTAGGGCAGCCCTGCTTCCTCAAGGAAGAGCGCGATCTTCGCGGGATTTGGCGACGGATGATAGTAGAATTTGATCATCGATTGGGTCTCCTGGCGCAGGGGGGCAAGCGGGTCTTACCGCTGCTTCGTTGCGTAAGCTGCAAGATCCGTCAGTCTGGCGATAGTGAGGTCGGCGCTCGCCCCGAGCCGTTCCGGCTGCATGCGCAGGGCCTTGAACAGAGCAGTGGGGCCGATACCGCTGGTGTTTGCCAGCTCGGCGCGGAGGGCTGTTGCGGGAATGCGTTCGATGCGCGCGACGGTGAAGCCATAGGCTTTGGCGCCGGCGATATCGAAGCCGTTGGAGGAAACGAAGAGGATCTCTTCGCGGGCAAGGCCCAGGCGCCTTTCCACCAGCTCATAGCCACGGGGATCCGGCTTGTAGACGCCGATCTCGTCGACGCTGATCACGGTTTCCAGCAACCCGTCGATGCCGGCCTGAGCGACGAGGCGTTTCAACATGGCCGGGCTGCCGTTCGAGAAAATGGCGAGGCGGAAGCCCGCGAGCTCCTCGAGTGCTTGCCTTGCCTCCGGGTAGAGCTCAAGTGCGTCATAGGCTGCCGCAATTCTGGCGATCAGATCGGGCGTCGCCGCCAGCCCGAGGGTCGCCAACGTGAAGTCGAGCGAGTCGCGTGTGACCGTCCAGAAATCCTCGTAACGGCCCATCAGCGCCCTGAGCCAGGTGTATTCGAGCTGCTTCAGCCGCCAGATCTGGGTGATCGTTTCGCCATGGCCAGGAAACGCCTCGTCGGTGACGACGGCAACCGATTGGACGTCGAACAAGGTGCCATAGGCGTCGAAAACGAGGGCCTTGAGCGCCATGGGCGGTTCCCCTGTCGTGACATCGGAGATCGGTGCTTCTTCTTAGCACTCGCGTTGCTGGCGCGGTGCGTGATATCCGCACAAGCAGTTTTTCATTGATGCCCACAGGTTGCCGCATGTCGAACCGCCCCGTGATGCTGATGGTCCTCGATGGCTGGGGCTGGCGCGAGGATGAAACCAACAATGCGGTGAAGCTGGCGAACACGCCGAATTTCGATCGCTATTGGACCAGCTCGCCGCGCGCTTTCCTGAAGACTTCGGGGCTCGATGTCGGCTTGCCGGAAGGCCAGATGGGGAACTCCGAGGTCGGCCATCTCAATCTCGGAGCCGGGCGCGTCGTCATGCAGGACCTGCCGCGGATCAACCAGGCGATCCAGGACAAGTCGATTGCGCAGGCGCTGGACGCGACCGGGCTTGTCGCGAAACTCAGGGATACAGGGGGCACCTGCCACCTGCTTGGTCTCGTCTCGCCCGGCGGCGTGCACGCCCATCAGGATCACGCGGTGGCGCTCGCCCGGATTCTGACCGGGCAGGGTATTCCGGTCTGCGTCCATGTCTTCACGGATGGACGAGACACCCCGCCGCAATCGGCTGCAGAATATGTGCGCGATTTCGCCGGAGCCTTGCCGAGGGGAGCGGTGATCGGAAGCCTGTCGGGTCGCTATTTCGCGATGGATCGCGACAATCGCTGGGAGCGCGTCGAGCAGGCCTGGCGCGCCATGGTGCTGGGCGAAGGCAAAGCCTTCGCGACGGCCGGCGAGGCGGTCGCCGGCGCCTATGCGCAGGGCGTCAATGACGAGTTCATCGTTCCGACCGTGATCGGCGGGTATGCCGGCATGCGGGACGGCGACGGATTGCTCAGCTTCAATTTTCGCTCGGACCGGATTCGCGAGATTCTGGCCGCGGTGCTCGACCCGGATTTCACGGGCTTTGTCCGGGCGCGCGTGCCGAAGCTTTCCAAGGCGGTCAGCATGACCTCCTACAGCGCCGAGCTGGACAAGGTCATGCCGGCGCTGTTTCCGCCGCAGACGCTCTCGAACGGTCTCGGAGAGACGGTCGCCAAGGCAGGGCGGATGCAGGTCCGCATGGCGGAGACCGAGAAATATCCGCACGTGACCTATTTCTTCAATGGTGGCGAGGAGCGCCTCTATCCCGGAGAGGACCGGGTGATGGTGCCGTCTCCCAAGGTCGCGACCTATGATCTGCAGCCCGAAATGTCGGCGCCGGAGCTGACGGACCGCGCTGTCGCGGCGATCAATTCGGGGCGATACGATCTCGTCGTGCTGAACTTCGCCAATCCCGACATGGTCGGACATACCGGCGTGCTTTCGGCGGCGATCAAGGCGGTCGAAACCGTCGATGCGGGCCTGGGGCGGATCGCCAAGGCGATCGAGCAGGTGGGAGGCGCCCTGCTGGTCACGGCCGACCACGGCAACAGCGAGCTGATGGTCGATCCGGTGACCGGCAAGCCGCATACTGCCCATACGACATTTCCGGTGCCCGTCATGCTGATCGGCAGTGAGGCGAAGGCGCTGGCCGATGGCAGGCTCGCCGATGTGGCACCGACACTGCTGGCATTGATGGGGCTGAAGCAGCCGGACGAGATGACCGGCTGCTCGCTGCTGCGCTGATCAATGTGGGCTGATCAGAAGCTGTAAGCGGCTTTCACCTTGACGGGATGCTGGCTGAAATTGGTGAGGTCCAGATTACGGGGTTCACCCTTGGCCTTGCCGGCGACCTGGATGTTGTAGGCGGCCGAGAGTGCGAGCTGTTTCGTCGCCTGCCAGTAGATGCCGGGGCCGGCGAATGTGGCGTAGCCCGCTTCGTTGCCGAAGCCGAGATCGTTGTAGCGCCGCAGATGGCGGACCTCGCCGCTGACATAGAGGCCGTCGACGACCTGCCAGGCCACTGATCCTGAGGCCGTGAGGGTCGAGGAGCGCCCATAGGGGGCGGGGCCGGCCCAGGTCATGTCCTGGGAGAGATTGAGCGCGGCATAGAGCTTGCCCGGCACCAGCGTCTTGTCGGCGAAGAGGCGGATGCCGGTATTGAAAGTGGTGAAGCGGCCCGCGCCGTCCGGATCGGTTCGATTGACGCTGGGATCGAGCACCACCGTCAGGCCGATGCCGTGCAAGTCACGGCCAAGCAGGCGGTATTTCATCTCGACGCCGGCACCATTATTGCTTGAATTCGCACTGATCCCCCCGGCGGAGGCATTGGTGTAGCCACCGAGCAGATAGGGGCCGATCTCGAAGCAGGGGAAGAGCCCATAGGAGCCCTGGAGCTGCGCGCCGTGGGCGTTCGACCGGCCACTGCGCGCGCCGAAGGTGCCGCCATAGGTCAGGCTCGGCCCGAACGAACCGAGATCCGCCACGTCCGAACCGGTGGTGAAGCCGAAAGCGTCGGTCGGGATGCCTTCGCTCTCGGTACAGGCTGATAGCGTCGGCTGGGTGGCAGGCGCGCTCTTGCGGGTAGGCAGGTCGGTTGCCAAGGCGTTGGCGGAAAGAGCGCTCAGGGCAACGGCAGCGGCGGCAATCTTCGGCAGCATCGGTCAGTCCCCGGATATCGATGGCCCAAGATCGATCAATTGCAAATGATTTGCAAGAGCGTTAATTGGTCGCCGGGATCGTTGCGGGGAGAATCTTCGCGAAATTGGTCGGGAATGACGAGACCGTGCCGGCTTCCTTAACTGCAATAAAGTTACATGTTGTGCTGCCGCGACAATGCTAGCGCACCGCGACCGAAGCGAGGCGCGCCGCGACGAGCGGTGCAATGCTGGCGAGTTCGGCGACAGGCTTCCAGGCCGCGGCGTGAACTTCCTCGAGCTGCGCGACGAGTGGCACCACGGGATCGGCGATGAAGAGATATTGCAGATCGTGGTGGATATGGTCCGGCTCACCGCGCGAGGGCTTTCCGGGGACGTCATGGCTGTCGATGACGAAGGGCAGATCGTCGCCGCGATGCCAGGGATGCAACGCAAGCCTGCTGACGCCGGTCTCCTCGATGGCCTCGCGCGCTGCGGAAAGGTTGAATGCTTCGGCTGCCTCGTAGTGGCCGCCAGGCTGCAGCCAGCGACCGATGACGACATGGTCGATCAGCAGCACCTGGGCGTGATCCGGCGATAGGACGATCGCACTGGTGGTGACATGGCCCGGAAAGGTGTCGCGCTCGTCGAGCGCATGCCCTGCGGCAATCTGCCAGCGCAACAGCGACAGATGCTCACGCCGCGAGGCGACCTCGGCGCGATAGCGCGTCACTACGCCCTCAAGGCGAGACCGGAAGGACATTGTCATGGCAGTTGCAGCTCGTATTCTTGGAATCGGCCATTCTTGACGCCGTCATAACCGATCAGGAAGCGCAGGCGACCAGGTCTTTCCTCAAGAATGGTCACAACCTCGGCCTTGGCGTCCCTGGGCGGTGCAAGTGTGCCGAGATCCCTCGGTGACTGGGGCGCGGCAGGGTCAAGCAGCAGCAGGCCATAGGGAACGTCCTGTTCCTGCGCAGGGCCGACCAGGACCAGCAGGCGTCCGTCGCGCAGCGCGGCAAGGTCGCGCACGCCGCGATTCGGGCCAGCCGGGAAGGCGATCACAGTCGGGGTGCCCTGCGCGGGTTCATTGCCGGGCGCAAAGAGCTCGTCCGGATTTGTTTCGAGCAGGAAGGCGCGGCCGTTCAGCGACGGCGCCCGCAGGCCGATCCAGAGCCTGTCATGAGCGGTCGCGATGCCCTCGATGTTCAGGCCGTTGCCATCCGTCAGGGGCTTGCCGAAAAAGGGCGCAACCTCGCCGGCACGACGCAGCAGATCACTCAGGCGGTAGGTCAGCTCAACCTGGCCGATGGGGTTGCCGGCCGTATCGACCTTGACCCGCGCGAGCTGGAAGGAGGAGAGGCGAAACTCGCTGCTGTTGCGGGAGCAGCCATGCGACCCGGCGACGTAGAAATGGGGCGCGGCATAGGCGACTGCCTCGCCGTCGAATTCGCCATAACCGCCTATCGTCGGACAGGGAGACGCCGGGATCGCACCGAGCGCGGTGGGGGAGGGGCTGTCCCCGATCAGCTCGACCACGCCGGCAGGCTTGATGCGCCCCTTGGTCAGGATAGCGAACTGAGCCGATCGGTTCTCGTCATTCGCCAGGAGGCAGCGCCGCTCCTCGCCATTTGCAGGCAGGCAGGCGAGGCCGCTGACATCCTTGGCTGCCTTGTCCGGCTTCTTGCCGGCAAAATCCTCGGTCGCTTCGACATTGCGTACGGGCTTCAGCGTCTTGGACGACGCCGGTAGCGCGAGCAGCAGCGCCGCGGCGAGAGCAGTCGACGTCAAGGCAAGGCGAGGCATGGCACGGTTTCCGGTTGCCGCGGGATTGAGCCCGTCGCACCCGGTGCTGTCAAAGCCTTAGTCCGCATCATGCACATTCGGGGCCGGTCAGGCTCGCCCTTGTGCGGGGCTTCATGCGATTGACGAACTTCTCGCATTCTCGCCACCCCGGCTGCAGCGGAGAGCGGGAATCCAGTCGCGCCGCCTTGGCGATGGAGGGTGGGTCCCTTGCCGTTCGGAATGCGAGGACTATCTAGCGCGGGTTCCACCGAGACCCTTTCTATGCTGCCTCTCGATTTCCATGTTCCCGGCGTCTTGAATTCAAAAGAGATGCTTGTCGCAGAGGCCATCCACGCCCGGGCATGGGAAACCGTAAGAGGCGACCCACATCTTGCCAGAGATGAGGCCGAAGCTGCAAAGGCGAGACTTGGCGGGATCGTGGCTCGCTTGATGTCCGATCCCTCCAGATCGGTCGGCGACCTCGCGGCTGCAGCAGTCCGGGCCTTTAACGAAAGCGTCCGCACGCCCTGATCGAGGAGCGGGATTGCGCGCCACCACCCATAGCGCGCAATCCGTTCTCATGCGTCTCAGGCCACGAGCGCGCTGTCTGCCTTGCGCAGGACATCGGCGAGTGGAACGAGCCCCTTCATTGCGCCACTGCCTGAGGCCTGCTTGCCGTCCTCGATCGCTACCGCAAAGCGGAACGCGGGATCGGCCTCGATGCGCTTGCGCAGTGCCAGGATGCGCGGATAGTCGCGTGGGTCGAGGGCCTTGTGGAAGTCCACCCAGCGCGCGACGCCGGCAAACACGGCGTCGGCGAGCGTCGGCCTGTCGCCAAACAGATAGTCGCTGTCGCCGATCATCGCCTCGAGCTGTTCATGGCGCTCGGCGACAAAGCTGCGGCCGAACTTGCGCAGCGTTTCGCGGTCCTCCTCCGTGGCATCTTCCGCTTCCAGCGCCGCCCACATCGGGAAGAACGCACCGGTGAAGCCGGTATTGAGGAAGGCGACGTATTGATGCAGCCGGTCGGCCTCCGGCGTGCCGGGTTCGAAGCTGATGCGGCGCTCGGGGTCTCGCGCCTCCAGCCACAGGGCGATCGCCATTGTCTCGGTGAGGACGCGGCCTTCCCCGGTGATCAGCACGGGCGTCTCCACCCGGCCGTTCAGGCGCTTATAGGCGTCGGTGCGCATCTCTCCCAGCATATCCACCCTGGTGAGGCGATAGGGCTGGCCGAGCCATTCGAAGGCGGTCACCAACCCCGCAGAACTGCCGAGCGGAAAGCCGGAGGTGAGGATCGGTTCAGATATCGGGTTCATGTCATTTCTCCAACGTCGATGTGCTGGATATGCGGATGTGGACGCCTGGCCTGTAGACTGGCGATGTTGGACTAAACATCCACGTACATGGACTTCGAGAAGGCGGTTCGCCGGCGCTGGATTTATCGTCTGAAGAGCCGGCCATCGAGGACCGCAGGGGCAGCCTGCGTCTCATCATTGCGATGGCGGTCGCCAGTTCCTTCGTACGAGCGACAGCCGCCGCCCCCGAAATCCCGTCCCGACCTTGGATTTCCCGGGAACGGCATGACTGCCTAGTCCTGTCCTGCGCTCCTTCCTGCTTCAGCGAAAGCAATTGCTGGTGATTGCGAGCCTAGGGTGTCCGGGAGTCGCTCCCATGAAAGCCCTCCCATGCTGTCTGCCACACTCGATCCCATTCAGGCCCGGTGCACATGTCAGATGATGCCCCGCTCTTCGGAGGCCCTGGTATGAGGCCGCTCAATGCGTTCGAAGGGTTCGGAATCGAGATTGAATACGCCATCGTCGGAGCCGCCGATCTGGAATGCCGCTCCATTGCAGACATCATCCTGGCGAACGCCGCCGGCACAGGTGCCGTGGCCATGGAGCGAGGCTTGATCGGCTGGTCCAACGAGTTCGTGCTTCATGTCCTGGAAGCGAAGAATCTCGTTCCAGCGGCCAGATTGGAAGACCTCGTCCAGCCCCTGCAAGGTGAGGTCGCCGCCTTGAACAAGGCCCTGCTGAATCACGAAGCATGCCTGATGCCGACGGCTATGCACCCGTGGATGGATCCTCGGCGCGATGCGCGCGCCTGGCCAATCGACCCCCATGGAATCTACCGCACCTATCAACGCATCTTCGAAACCAGATCGCACGGGTGGACCAACCTGCAGAGTCTCCATCTGAATCTGCCCTTCGCCGACGACGATGAATTTGCGCGGCTTCACGAAGCGATCCGCCGCGTCCTCCCGATCATTCCAGCGCTGGCTGCGAGCTCGCCGATTGCCGACGGCCAACGCACGGCCCATCGCGATTTCCGCATGAGGGCCTACGGAGCCAATGCGAAGGCCTATCCCCTGATCAACGGCCTGATCATTCCCGACACGGTCTCCAGTCAACGCGCGTACGAAGATACGATTCTCGAGCCGATCTATGCCGTCATGGAATCTGTCGATCCTGGCGGAATCCTCAGGCACCCATGGCTCAATGCCAGGGGCTGCATCCCCCGCTTCGACCGAAACACAATCGAAATTCGCGTCATCGATACCCAGGAGTGCCCCGAAGCCGATCTTGCAGTTGCGGCTGCTGTCGTTGGAGCAGTCCATTGCCTCTACGGCGATCCCGAGCGCCTCGGCGGCGATATGTCCACCGCGGAGCTGGCCCGGATATTCGACAGCTGCGTGATATTCGCCGAGGACGCCATGATCGACGACCGGGCCTATCTCAGGCTGTTCGACTATCCCGGTCACTCCTGTCGCGCCGCCGATCTCTGGCGGCACATTCTGGAGAATATGGATGACAGCTCGGGCATTGATCCAGCGCGCTGGACACCAATTTGGGCAACCATTCTGAAGCATGGCAGCCTAGCCCGCCGGATCGAGGATGCAGTCGGCGCCAGCCCATCACGTGAGCGATTGGCCGCGGTCTATCGCGATCTCTGCGATTGTCTCCAGTACGGCACCGTGTTCATTCCCGGCGAGGGCGGCTGAGGCGCATGCGGGGAAGCTGATTTCCACTGCGGGGGCCCCCATGCGCTCTCTTGTCATCAGCCCATTTGTAGAAGGGCAAGGGCTCCGTGTGATCGCTCCGGGTTTGGCGCCAGCGATCAATGCATCAGCCGTCCGCCGGCGATGTCGAGGGTCGCGCCTGTCAGCCAGCCCGAGCTGTCGGAGGCGAGGAACAGCGTGGCTGCAGCGACGTCCGCCGGAGACCCGAGCCGCCGGACGGGATGAGCGAGGACCACTTGCGCCCTGACGGCGGGAGGCATGTGTACTGCCGTGCGGTCGGTCAATACGGCCGATGGCGAAATGCAGTTCACACGTACGCTGGACGGACCGAGGTCGTGAGCCGCCTGTTGTGTGAGCATGATGACGCCGGCCTTGGCAACCCCATAGCCGAGCGGCGCCTGCGAAGGCGCGCGGCCGGCTGTCGAGGCCATGGTGATGACGGCGCCGCCGCGGCCCTGCTTGAGGCTCGGCAGGAAGGCTTTGAGCGTCAAGAACGTGGCGGTCAGATTGTGATCGAGGCTGGAGCGCCAGTCCACCTCTGTGACATCCTCCAACGCAGCGGGCCTGCTGGTCCCGCCGCCAGCGAAGGCGGCGAGAATGTCGAGCTTGTCGTGCCGGGCGACGAACTCGGCACGTGCGCCCTCCAACTCCTCGCTCCGGGTGCAGTCGAGCCGGACGGCGGCATGCCCGGCGGAGATCGCCTCCAGGGAACGCAGCACGGCGTCGAGCCGGGACTGATCGCGCCCGGCTACCGTTACAGAAACCCCGTTGCGCGCCAGCCAACGCGCGGCTTCGGCGCCGATCCCGCCGGAACCTCCCGTGACCAGCGCCGTCTTGCCGGCGAGATCGGGGAAAATCGGGATGTCGGACATAGGTGGCGGTTGCTCAGACATAGCGTGAAACCGCCATGCAGATCACGGTTACGAACAGCAACCCGGCCGAGATCCGGTAGAGGAGACCCAGCCAGGGCGCAGCTTGGCCGGTCGCGCGCAAACCGCGCAGGACCCCGACAGCCTGGATCACCAAGGCCGCCAGCGCGGTGCCGGAGCCGAGGGCAAGTAGCATTTCTGCGTTTCCGAAGGCCCCGGCATGGACAAAACTCCACAAGAGCGCACCGGAGATGATTGCGATGACGGCAGCGCCTAACTGGGGGCGGAAGAGCCGCGTGACGTCGTTTGCACCGGTGCGCGCCAGCACGAATGTCGTGCCGGCCCAGAACACCGAGGAGAGAACATGCATGGCAATGACAGTGATCAGGAAGGGCTCCATAGGTTAGGCTCCGAAACAGCGCCCGCTTGAATGGGGCAAAATTGGATATACAATCTGTATAGTCATGAGTCACGAGAGATCGTCAAGGCGCTATGCGAGCGCCAAGAGGGAAGCAAAGACGGCAGAAACGCGCGAGCGGCTCCTCGCCGCGGCGGCTGCCTTGCTTCGGGAGCCGGGCGGAAAGACGCTTTCGCTGGAGGCTGTGGCCGCCGCGGCGGGCGTGACCCGACTGACCGTCTACAACCAGTTCGGCTCGCGGCGCGGGCTGCTGGAGGCGACCTTCGACACTCTCGCGGCTGCCGGTGGGATTGCTGATCTTGCCGGAGCAATGGCGATTCCGGACCCAAGGGAAGCCCTGTCGGCACTGGTCGCGGTGTTCTGCGGCTTCTGGAGCTCTGATGACGGGTTGGTTGGGCTGTTCGCCGCAGCGGCCGGCGACGCCGAACTGGCAGAGAGCCTGGCCGAGCGTAACGAGCGCCGTCGGCTGGCGCTGGCTATGCTCGTGGGGCGTCATGGTGGGCGCGTCGAGCAGTTGCAGCGCGACATCGTCGACCTACTCTTTGCGCTGACGAGCTTCGCCGTCTTCCACATGCTGCGGTCCGGCGGCCGCAAGCCAGATGCCATATGCGCGCTGCTTCAGCCGCTCTGCGATCAGGCTCTGCGGGGCAACGATGGCGCTCTGAGCCTGGCGCTGCGGGACCCCGGCGTCTCAGCGGGTTTGTGAGAGCGGGACAGCTGCCATTGAACATCTGCGATCGGCAGGAGATCAGTCTGTGGACGGCGCCTGGATGTTGCCTGTCTCTGTTGTCGCCTCACGGGTCATCGGAGGATTTCTGCGTCCCGCAGACTCGGCGGACGCGTTCGCGTAGCCAGCGGTGCGCAGGATCGGCATCGAGCCTGGGATGCCAGAGCAGCGACACGGTGATCTCAGGAACAGCGATCGGCAGCGGAAAGGTGATCATGCCGTCGCGCAACGTCCAAGTGTGTCGTTCGGGCACAACAGCGACGAGATCGGATCCGCGCGCGAGCGAGAGCGCGGGCGAGAAGCCGGTGACGATCGCGGCGATGTCCCGCTGCAATCCGATCGCCTCCAGCGCGTCGTCGATCGGCCCCTTGTCGAGACCGCGCCGCGAGACGAGGATGTGCCGGCCAGCAGCAAAGCGATCGGCGGTGATCTCGCCTGTGGCCAATGGATGCCCCCGCCGCACGACCCCGACGAAGTGATCCGAGAACAGCGCCCGCGTCCTGATTTCCGGACTCTGCGCCGCCCCGATGACACCTGTTTCCAGATCCACACTGCCCTCGCGAAGCAGCGTACTATCCTTGTCCGGCTTCTGGACGAAGCGCAGCCGTATGCCGGGCGCTTGCGCCTGGGTGCTCGCGATGAGCTGAGGCCCAAAGGCTTCGACGAAGCCGTCGCTCGCCCGAACCGAGAAGGTCCTGACAAGCCGTTGCAGATCGAGCGCCTCGGCCGGCCGCAGGATTGCCTCCGCTTCCTGAACGAGTGGACCGACGCGCTCCCTCAATTCAAGTGCGCGCGGCGTTGGCACAAGGCCGCGCCCCGCCCTTACCAACAACGGGTCGCCGATCGTCTCGCGCAGCCGCGCCAGGGCCCGGCTCATCGCGGACGGGCTTAGCCGCAGGCGCCGGGCAGCGCGGGCCACGCTGCCTTCGGTGAGGAGGACATCGAGGGTGATGAGCAAGTTGAGGTCGGCTCTTGTCATGCTGGCGAGACTAGCACAGCTCGCCATGATGTGGCGTCAGATGCACTGATTGAGTGCAAATGCTGCGTCTTCCGCCAGGTGTCATATGGAGGCTACCTGCTTCGAACCCTGCTTCGGAGCTCCAACGATGATGAAGGCGACGCTTGACCCGCTATCCCCCACCGAAGCCACGACGGCCCAGCGTGGCGCGCCTCGTTTAACGCTCGCCGGCCTATCCCTCTGCATGTTGCTGTCCTCGCTTGGCACCAGCATTGCCAATGTCGGCCTGCCGGCGCTGGCGCAGGCCTTCGCTGCCTCCTTCCAGCAGGCGCAGTGGGTGGTCCTTGCCTATTTGCTTGCGATCACCACGCTGAGCGTCGGGGTCGGACGACTTGGCGATCTCGTCGGACGCCGCTCGCTTCTGCTGGCCGGCATAGCCTTCTTCACAGCGGGCTCGGTGGCGTGCGGGCTTGCTTCCGGCCTCGCCGGTTTGATCGCCGCGCGGGCCGCGCAGGGAGCTGGCGCCGCAGTCATGATGACGCTGAGCCTGGCCCTTGTCGGCGATGCACTGCCGAAGGACAGGATCGGCAGTGCCATGGGGTTGCTCGGCACCATGTCGGCCGTCGGCACGGCACTCGGCCCCTCCCTCGGTGGTGCTGTCATCGACGGCTTCGGGTGGCGAGCGATCTTCCTTGTCACTGCCCCCTTCGGCGTCGTCGCCTTCATGATCGCCTTGCGGAGCCTTCCGGTAGAGCGCCTCGGGAGGAGGGGAGACACACCGCGCTTCGACATGCTCGGCACGTTGCTGCTGGCCGCTGCGCTGGTCGCCTATGCGCTCGCCATGACCTGGAACCGCGGTGCATTCGGCCTGCTCAATGGCGGGCTCCTGCTCGCCGCGGCAGTCGCCACGCTCCTGTTCGGACTGGTTCAAGTGCGGGTTGCGGCGCCCCTGATCCGCCTCTCGATGCTGCGCGAGCCCAGGCTGCGGAAAGGCCTCGCCACAAGCGCGCTGGTCGCGACGGTGATGATGACGACACTGGTCGTCGGCCCCTTCCATCTCACCCTGGCGCTCGGCCTCGATGCATCGGGCGCAGGCCTGGTCATGGCGATGGGGCCGGTTGCCACGGCGCTCTCGGGCGTGCCGGCCGGCCGCCTGGTCGATCGGTTCGGCGCGCAACGCATGAGCTTCGTGGGCCTGGCCGCCATGGCCGTCGGATCGTTTCTGTTTGCGCTCATGCCGCTGCAGATCGGGATTGTGGGCTATGCCGTTCCCCTGATCGTTCTCACGCCTGGCTATGCGCTGTTCCAGGCCGCCAACAACACGGCCGTGATGCAAGACGCTGGCCCGGAACGGCGCGGGCTTGTCTCCGGAATGCTCGGCCTCGCCCGCAATCTCGGCCTGATCACCGGCGCTTCGGTGATGGGTGCGGTGTTCGCTCTCGCCGCGGGGACGGATGGGAGCGCCGTCGCATCTCCGGACATGGTCGCGACCGGATTGCACGTCACCTTTGGCTTGGCTGGAGCAATGCTCGTCATGGCCCTCGCCATCGCGAGCGGTGCGGGCACTCCCGTTGCTTGAGGATGGAAGCCAGCGGCGCTCGGGCAGCAATGGGTGTCGCGGCGTCGGTGAGGCCCAGCGGAGCATTTCCATCGTCACCAGCGGATCGCCGTAGACAGGCGCGTCGGCCGCGCGTTTCATGAGGTCTCGCTCTAACCAAGCATGATCGCTTAGGCCTGCGACGGGGTTGGGGGCTCCTTATCGCACCCGGTTGGTCAATCCGCTCGGCAGCCGAGGGCGTTCGCGACGAGGCGAAGAAACCATGATTCCTGAGCTTCCGTCCGTGAACCAGCTTTCATTGGTCATCAGCCAGGCTACCGCTCCGGCATTCCTGCTCGGCGCGGTCGTCGGGCTGATATCGGTCCTGATCAGCCGCCTGGAGCGCATTCTTGACCGGTCGCGCATGGTGAGCAGTCTGCAGGGCGACGGCCTTGTCGTTCACGAACTCAAGGCTGATCTTCCCCGCCTCGAGCGGCGCGCCCGTCTCATCAACAGCGCGATGCGTCTTGCCATCTCAAGCGGCGTTTCAACGATCCTGCTGATGATCCTCGCATTCATGTTTGCCTTCGTTGGGTCGGCGCATGAACGGGGTGTGGCCGTGCTCTTCATCGTAGCCGTTGGGCTCTTCGGCGCTTCGCTTGTCCAGTTCCTGCGCGAGATCAACATCGCCTTGCGACGAAGCGATCATATCTCTTGATCCGCATCGCCGGGGCATAGGCAAGGACCGGCGCCGTCCAGGCGGCGCCGGTCGTCGGACTCAACCCAACTTGCTGTAGGCCGGGACAGTGAGGAATTCTTCGAATTCAGGCGCGAGCGAGAGATTGGAGAACAGCTCGATCGCCTCCGGGAAACGGCCCTTGGCGTAGTTCTCAGGCCCAACCTCGCCCTTCACGCGCTCCATCTCCTCGGTGAGGCAGCGCTTGAAGAGATCCGCGGTGACCGTGGTGCTTCCGTCGACCGTGACGCCGTACTGGATGAACTGCCAGATCTGGGCACGGCTGATCTCGGCGGTCGCAGCATCCTCCATCATGTTGTAGATCGGCACCGCGCCGCGGCCGCGCAGCCAGGCTTCGAGATATTGCACCCCGATCCGGATGTTCTCGCGGAAGCCGGCTTCGGTGCGCGTGCCCTCATGGACCTCGAGCAGTTGCTCGCGGCCGACGGAGACGTCCTCGCGCTTCTTGTCGAGTTGGTTCTGCTGCGGCATCAGCCGGTTGAAGACCTCCATCGCCACCGGCACGAGATCGGGATGGGCGACCCAGGTGCCGTCATGGCCGTCGCCGGCCTCACGTTCCTTGTCGGCGCGGACCTTGGCGAAGGCGGCCTCGTTGGCAGCGGGGTCGTTCTTGACCGGGATCTGCGCCGCCATGCCGCCCATGGCGAAAGCGCCACGGCGGTGGCAGGTCTTGATCAGGAGCAGCGAATAGGCGCGCAGGAACGCCTTGGTCATCACCACCTGCGAGCGATCGGGCAGGACGAAGGCCGGGTTGCGGGCGAGCTTTTTGATGAACGAGAAGATGTAGTCCCAGCGGCCGCAGTTCAGCCCGGCCATGTGATCCTTCAGCTCATAGAGGATCTCGTCCATTTCGAAGGCGGCGGGCAGGGTCTCGATCAGGACAGTGGCCTTGATTGTGCCGGTCTTGAGGCCAAGCGCGTTCTGAGCGGCGACAAAGACATCGTTCCAGAGCCGGGCCTCGAGATGGCTCTCGAGCTTCGGCAGATAGAAATAGGGGCCCGAGCCCGCCGCCAGCGCCGCCTTGGCATTGTGGAAGACATAGAGGCCGAAATCGACCAGCGAGCCCGAGGCGATTTCGCCGTCGATCTCGATATGGCGTTCCGGCAGATGCCAGCCGCGCGGTCGGATGATCAGGACGGCGGGCTTGTCCTTGAGCTTGTAGGCCTTGCCGGTGGTCGGCTCGGTGAAGTCGATGCGGCCGGCCCAGCGATCCCTGAGATTGATCTGGCCTTCGACCATATTGGCCCAGACCGGGGAGGAGGCATCCTCGAAATCGGCCATGAACACCTTGGCGCCGGAGTTCAGCGCGTTGATGATCATCTTGCGGTCGACAGGGCCGGTGATTTCGACACGGCGATCCTGCAGATCGGCAGGGATCGGCGCCACCTTCCAGTCGCCTTCGCGGATATGCCTGGTCTCGGCCAGGAAATCGGGCGTCTCACCGGCATCGAAGCGCTTCTGACGTTCCTTGCGCAAGGCGAGCAGGCGCTTGCGCGTCTCGTTGAAGCGGCGCTGCAGGTCGGCCACGAAGGTGAGCGCGTCATGGCTTAGGATCTCGTCGAAGCGCGGGCCCATCGCGCCCTTGATGACGACGCCCTTCGGCAGGGTCTTGGTGTCCGACATGGCGGTCTCCTTCGTGTTCGGCGGTGATGAGGCGAGGCGCAGTATCGGAGGAAATCGCTTTCTCCTGTAGCCGTGGGAATGCTTGATGACTTTTTCCAAAATAGAATAAATCAGCATTCACCCTCGTTCCGCGTGCGTGCAATATCGGAGCGCGGAAAGGCAGGACGTATCAGCGATGACCAAGGTAGCAGGACTTCACTGGCGGCCCATGACCGTTTCCGATCTCGACGCCGTCGTCGCGGTGGCAGCCGAAGTTCATCCAGAGTTTCCGGAGGAGGCTACCATTTTCGCCGAGCGGCTGAAGCTGTTTGGGGATGGCTGCCGGGTCCTGGCCATGGGGAGTGGGATCGCAGCCTATCTGCTGAGCCATCCCTGGCGCGAGCTTGAGCCCCCACCCCTGAACGCGCCGCTTGGCGCGTTGCCGCCCGCTCCCGCCACCTTCTACATCCATGATCTCGCGCTGCTGCCGCAGGCACGGGGCACCGGCGCTGCTGTCCAGGCGGTCGCGGATGCGCTCAGGCTCGCCCGCAGACTCCGGCTGCCGAGCCTATCGCTCGTCGCGGTCAATGCCTCCGTCGGCTTCTGGGGCAAGCAGGGTTTCTCGGTCGTCGCCGACCCGCGGCTCGAGGCCAAGCTTGCGAGCTATGGCAGCGATGCGCGTTTCATGATGCGCCCGGTCGTCGGGGCGGATTGAGTCGGGGGCACTAGAGCATCGGCCCGAAACGTGGATTGCGGATTTCGGAAAAGCCGATGCAGACGGAGAAGCTTCGACTATCGAGCTGGACACAATATCCGGGCCGATGATCTAAGCGAGTGCCTGAAAGCGCTCCAGGAAGCGCGCTTGCGCGACTTCGGTCGATAGTGGCTTCAGCCAGTCCGTGACCTCGCGCGGTAGCGGCTTCGGCCGGCCGAAGAAGATCAAAGCTTCCTCCCGATCGAAATCGGCGAGTTCGGTCGCCTCGAGGAAGGCCGAGATCTTGTCGGCGTCCTTGGTTTTCCGCGCCAGGATGGCGGGCGTCGTCGCCGGCAGGCCGAAGCGCAGATGGATCGCGGCAAGCAGCCGGAGCTCGACGCTCTTGTAGGCGTCGCCCATCACCACCTTGAACGGCGAGATCATGTCGCCGATGACATATTCCGGAGCGTCGTGAAGCAGCGCCATCAGTCGCCAGGGCTTTGACCAGCCCGGATTGAGATGGCTCGCGATCGCCTCGACCAGCAGGCAGTGCTGCGCCACCGAGAAGGAATGCTCGCCGCGCGTCTGGCCGTTCCAGCGGGCGACGCGGGCAAGGCCATGCGCGATATCCTCGATTTCGATATCGAGCGGGGAGGGGTCGAGCAGATCGAGCCTCCGGCCTGACAGCATGCGCTGCCAGGCGCGCGGCGGAAGCGGCGCCTTGGCCATGCTCAGGCCGGAACGCGGGTTTCGCGGGCGAGCACGGCGCATTCCTCGTAGCGGAAGCAGCCGGTCAGATGGTCGTTGACCAGTCCGCAGGCCTGCATGAAGGCGTAGACGATGGTCGGGCCGCAGAAGGTGAAGCCGGCGGCCTTAAGCTCCTTGGAGATCGCCTTGGAGACCGCCGTCTCGGTCGGCACCTCCTCATGGGTACGAAAGGCGTTCTGGAGGACGCGGCCGTCGAGATGGCGCCAGAGGAATTCCGAGAAATCGCGCCGTTCGCTGATTTCGAGATAGGCGCGAGCGCTCTTGATCGTGCCCTCGATCTTGCCGCGATGGCGGATGATGCCGGCATCGCCGAGCAGCCGCTGGACATCGGTCTCGGTGAAGCGGGCAATCGCCTCCGGCTCGAAACCGGCGAAGGCCGAGCGAAAGCTGTCGCGCTTGCGCAGAATGGTGATCCAGGCGAGGCCGGCCTGAAAGCCGTCGAGGATCAGCTTCTCGAACAAGGCGCGCGAATCATATTCCGGCACGCCCCATTCGGTGTCGTGATAAGCGAGATAGAGCGGATCGGTCCCCGGCCAGATGCAGCGGAACTTGCCGTCCGGGCCTTCGACTGCTGCGCGTCCGCTCATGCTGCTGCTCCAAAGCCGGGCTCGCCGGGGAAGGGGAAGCGGATAAAGTCCGGCTTCGCCAGGGTAAAGGCCACGCCGCCGCCTTCGAGTCTTTCACCCGCAGCCATGGCGTCAGCGACACGGTCGAGCCGCAGCATGGCGAGGCCGCGCCCCTTGGCGCAGGAGCCGATCCGGCCGAGCGTCTTGCTGCCGGCGGTCGCCTCGACGCCCATCTCGGGAACCAATCCCTCGGTGAACACCACCGGCACGATGCGGGTCCGTGCCGTGCCGCGATGCTGCATGCGCGAGACGACCTCCTGGCCGATATAGCAGCCCTTCTTGAAGGAGACGCCACCGAGCTGGTCGAGCAGCGCCTCGTGCGGAAAGGTGTCGCCATAGACGAAATCCCGGCCGCCATCGGGAATGCCGAGCGCGATGCGCCTGGCGTGGTAGGCATCGGGTTCGGCGCTCACGAGCGTGTCGACGTCGTTGCGGTCAGTGATCGCGCGCTCGCCGAGCGCTGGCAGGCGGGGGTCGGCGTAGACGAGGCCGGCATCGTCGGGGAGCGAGAAGCCGCCGCTCGATGCGACCACGGTGGCCACCTCGGTGAGATCGTCGAGCGCGACCTTGGCGCGCAACTTGTAGAGCTTCAGCCGTTTCATCAGATCGGGAACCTGCAGGAGCGGCACGTCGAGGAGAAAGCCTCCGCGTTCTTCCTCCGGCACCGCGACCACGAAGAAATCGCTGATGATCTTGCCTTGCGGTGTCAGGAGCGCGCCATAACCGGCACGGTCCGGCGTCACCGCGTCCATCTCGTTGGTGACGATGTTCTGCAGGAAGTCGCGTGCGTCCTCGCCGCTGACGCGAATGACGCCGCGATCGACCAATCGGGTTGCAGGCATGGTGAAGCTCGTTTCTGATCGCTGCCAAGGG
Source organism: Allobosea sp. 2KB_26 (assembly GCF_052115715.1). NCBI lineage: Bacteria > Pseudomonadati > Pseudomonadota > Alphaproteobacteria > Hyphomicrobiales > Alloboseaceae > Allobosea > Allobosea sp. 2KB_26. Next base: position 750,989 of record NZ_JBFRHE010000001.1, on the reverse strand, counting down.
CTGGACGCGGGTCCGTTCGATAGGTAGGCCGCTTCAGCCTCATCCTCAACCAGCAGGACGCCTCCGATGCCGCAGAGCTATGATGTCATTCTGAAGGGCGGCACCGTCGTGAATCACGACGGTCGCGTCCAGCGCGATCTCGGAATTTCTGGCGGCAAGATCGTGGCGCTCGGCGATCTGTCGCAAGCTTCCGCAGGCGAGACCGTCGATTGCCGGGGCCTGCATATCCTGCCCGGCGTCATCGACAGCCAGGTGCATTTCCGCGAGCCGGGGCTCGACCACAAGGAGGATCTCGAGACCGGGTCGCGCGCTGCGGTGCTCGGCGGCGTCACGACCGTCTTCGAGATGCCGAACACGATCCCGCAGACCACCGACGAGGCTTCGCTGGCCGACAAGGTCAGGCGCGGCCGGCACCGGATGCATTGCGACTTCGCCTTCTGGGTCGGTGGCACGCATGAGAACATTGCCGATGTGCCGGAGCTGGAGCGCCTGCCGGGCGCGGCCGGCATCAAGGTCTTCATGGGCTCCTCCACCGGCTCGCTGCTGGTCGAGGACGACAAGGGCGTCGCTGAGATCCTGAAGCGCACGCGCCGGCGCGCGGCCTTCCATTCCGAAGACGAGATGATGCTGCGCGAGCGCATGGGCCTGCGCGTCGACGGTGATCCGTCGAGCCATCCGATCTGGCGCTCGCCCGAAGTCGCGCTGACCTGCACCAAGCGACTGGTGCGGATTGCACGCGAGACCGGCGCGCGCGTTCACATCCTGCATATCTCGACCGGCGAGGAGATGGTCTTCCTCAGGGATCACAAGGACGTCGCGACCGTCGAGGTCTTGCCGAACCATCTGACGCTGGTCGCGCCGGACTGCTATGAGCGGCTTGGCACCTATGCCCAGATGAATCCGCCGATCCGCGACGACAGCCATCGCCGGACGATCTGGTGGGGGCTGGAGCAGGGCATCGTCGACGTGCTCGGCTCCGACCATGCGCCGCATACGCATGAGGAGAAGCATCATGCCTATCCTGCGAGCCATTCCGGCATGCCGGGTGTGCAGACGCTGGTCCCGATCATGCTCGACCACGTCAATGCTGGGCGGCTTTCGCTGGAACGCTTCGTCGATCTGACCAGCCATGGCCCGCAGCGGATCTTCGGGCTCGAGGGCAAGGGACGGATCGCGGCGGGCTATGATGCCGACCTGACCATTGTCGACCTGAAGCGCCGCGAGACCATCACCAATGACTGGATCGCCTCGCGCTGCGGCTGGACGCCCTATGACGGCGTCACCGTGACCGGCTGGCCGGTCGGCACCTATGTGCGCGGCCGGAAGGTGATGTGGGAGCGCGAGGTGGTGACGCCGTCACAGGGCGAACCGGCGCGCTTCCTGGAGGCGCTGCCGCGCGGCTGATTTATTTCGCGCGATCCTGTCGATCGTGCGCTGCCCCGTTCGACGTATTGGCAGGGAGCAGGGGAGGCCGCAGGTCATTGCGGCTTCCGCGGAGTTCCTGACAATCGCGCGGGGGTACGGCTCCCGCCCAACGGGAGATCCGGAAATGAGAAACGTCGTTGCCGCCACATTCCTGTCCCTCGACGGCGTGATGCAGGCGCCAGGCGGCCCGGAGGAGGATACCGCAGGGGGCTTCAGCCATGGCGGTTGGACCTTCCACTACTGGGACGAGCCGATGGGCGAGGTCATGGAGAAGGCCTTCGCCGAGGAATTCGACCTGCTGCTCGGCCGCAGGACCTATGACATTTTCGCGGCGCACTGGCCGCATGCCGGCGACGATCCGGTTGCCACGAAGTTCAACGCCTGCACCAAATATGTCGCGACCTCTACGCCCAAGACGCTGAACTGGCAGAATTCGGTCGCGCTGTGTGGCGAGATCGCCGCCGAGGTCGCGGCGCTGAAGCGCCAAGACGGTCCCAAGCTCCTGCTCCAGGGCAGCAGCGAGCTGATCCAGCTGCTGCTGGCGAAAGACCTGATCGACGAGTTCAACCTGATGATCTTCCCGGTGGTGCTCGGCGCAGGCAAGCGGCTGTTCGGCGAGGGCACCATGCCCAGAGCTTTCACACTGGTCGACAGCAGGGTTTCGAGCACCGGCGTCATCATGGCGACCTATCGTCGGGCCGGAGCGGTCACGACCGGTTCCTTCGCACCTGAGACGCCGAGCGAGGACGAGATCGCCCGCCGCGAGAAAAATCTCAGCGCTGTCTGAAAAAAGTTTCGGCGCGTTGTCGATTTCGGAACACGCCGTTCGACGTGAAGACAGAGAGTGGGAATTCTCCCCTCTCCGGACCAAAATCAGAATCCACCTACCCCACCAGGAGAAGATCGATGCGTTTCATGGTCATCATCAAGGCAACCCAGGATTCCGAGGCCGGCATCATGCCGAGCGAGGAACTGCTGACCGCCATGGGCGCCTATAACGAGGAACTGGTAAAGGCCGGCATCATGCTCGCCGGTGACGGACTGCATCCCAGCTCCAAGGGCGCACGCGTCCGTTTTTCAGGCCCCAAGCGTGACGTCGTCGACGGACCTTTTGCGGAGACCAAGGAACTGATCGCCGGTTTCTGGATCTGGCAGTGCAAGTCGATGGAAGAGGCGGTCGAATGGGTCAAGCGCTGCCCGAACCCGATGCAGGGCGACTCCGAGATCGAGATCCGCCGGATCTTCGAGGCCGAGGATTTCGGAGAGGCCTTCACGCCGGAGCTGCGCAAGCAGGAAGAGCGCATCCGCGCCGAGGCCGCGAAAAAATCCGGCTGACCTGTCGATTTCGCGACGCGTCGATCGACGTGTCCATAGGAGCGGCGGGGCATGAGGCCCCGACCGGCTCCGGGCCACGGACACCAGGAGCAAATCCATGCGTTACATGATCATCGTCAAGGCTACGTCCGCTTCCGAGGCCGGCGTCATGCCGGACGCGGAGGTCTTCTCCCAGATGGCCGACTATCACGAGCAGCTCGTCAAGGCCGACGTGCTGGTTGATGCCGGCGGTCTCCAGCCGAGCGACAAGGGCTGGCGCATCGCATGGAGGGGCGGACGGAAGTCGGTCGTCGACGGCCCCTTCGCCGAGGCCAAGGAACTGATCGCCGGCTACACCATCATCAACGTTGCATCGAGGGAAGAGGCACTGGAATGGGCGAGTCGTTTCCCCAATCCCTTGATGAGCGATAGCGAAATCGAGATCCGCCAGATGTTCGAGCTCGATGATTTCGAGCAGGGCGAGGCCATACAGCGCTTTCGCGACATGGGCGTCGGCGGCGCCTGAAATCACGGCAGACCGGCAGGATGTCCGCCGGCATTGCACCCGCGGACGGGACGCCGGCCATCCGCCTCCACAACGAACTGAAGGGAACCTGTCATGCGCTATATGGTCATGGTCAAGGCGACCGCTGACAGCGAAGCCGGCGCGATGCCGACCCGGGAGCTGATGGAAGCGATGATGGCCTATAACGAGGAGCTGGTGAAAGCCGGCATCATGAAGGGAGGCGATGGCCTCCAGCCGAGCTCAAGGGGCGCGCGCGTGCAGTTCGACGGCGCCAAACGGTCTGTCGTCGATGGGCCCTTCGCCGAGACCAAGGAGCTCGTCGCCGGCTATTGGCTCTGGGAATGCAAGTCGCTCGACGAGGCGATCGCATGGGTCAAGCGTTGCCCCAATCCGATGCCGGGCCCGTCCGAGATCGAGATCCGCCCCATCGGCGATCTGGCCGATTTCGGCGAGGTGGTGACGCCCGAGACCGAGGCCACGTGGCAGCGTCTCAAGAGTGAGATCGGAGACAGGGGCTGATGCGCTCTCCTGTGGGCGGCGCCTGAGCCGCTTGCCAACAAATGCCACTGATGGTGTGTATCGCGCGTCATGTCGGCGAGCGATGCACTCCGCACCATTGAAACTGTCTGGCGAATCGAAGCTCCCAAGCTGATCGCCGGGCTGACGCGCATCACGCGTGATGTCGGGCGCGCCGAGGAATTGGCGCAGGACGCGCTGGTCGCCGCCCTGAAGCAGTGGCCGGAGGAGGGCGTGCCGCGCAACCCGGGCGCCTGGCTGATGCAGGCCGGCAAGCACCGCGCCGTCGACGGCCTTCGCCGCGACAAGCTTCTCGCCCGCAAGCATCAGGAGCTTGGCCATGAGCTCGAAACCGAGACGATGCCCGATCTTGACGCAGCGCTCGATGACGATGTCGGCGACGATCTGCTGAGGCTCGTCTTCACGGCCTGCCATCCGGTGCTCTCGACGGAGGCGCGGCTTGCACTGACGCTGCGGCTGCTCGGCGGGCTCACCACGGAGGAGATTGCGCGGGCTTTCCTGGTGCCTGAGCCCACCATGGCCCAGCGGATCGTGCGGGCGAAGAAGGCGCTTGCCGACGCCAAGATGCCCTTCGAGGTGCCCCATGGCGCGGAGTTGGCCGAGAGGCTCGAATCGGTGCTCGAGGTCGTCTACCTGATCTTCAACGAGGGGTATGCGGCAACAGCCGGCGAAGACTGGATCCGGCCGGCGCTTTGCGAGGAGGCCCTCAGGCTCGGGCGCATCCTGGCAGAACTCGCGCCGCTGGAGCCCGAGGTCCATGGACTCGTGGCGTTGATGGAGATCCAGGCGTCGCGGCTCAGGGCCAGGGTCGGCCCGAGCGGCGAGCCGATCCTGCTGCTCGATCAGAACCGCGCCCGCTGGGACCATCTTCTGATCGGCCGGGGTCTTGCGGCGATCGAGCGGGCCCGGGCGACCGGCGGCGCGATCGGTCCCTATCTGCTCCAGGCGGAGCTTGCCGCGTGCCATGCGCGGGCGCGCACCACGGAAGAGACGGATTGGGTCCGCATTGCTGTGCTCTACGGCGCGCTGGCTGCGATCAACCCCTCGCCGATCGTCGAACTCAACCGGGCGGTGGCAATCAGCATGGCCGAGGGGCCGGCAGCCGGGCTCGCTGCGGTCGAAAGGCTGATCTTAGAACCTTCGCTGAAAAACTACCATCTGCTGCCAAGCGTACGCGCGGATCTGCTGGGGAAGCTCGATCGGCATGGCGAGGCGCAGGCCGAGTTCGAGCGCGCGGCAGCGATGACGAGGAATGTGCAGGAGCGAACATTGTTGCTCGCTCGTGCGGAGAACGCGCGCCGGGCCGCTAGCGGCGCCTAGGTAGGGCCAAAGCATCGGACCGGACGGTGGAATCCACTTGTCGGAGAAATCCGATGCTGCGCAAAGAGTTGGGTCGTCACATCGCGTCCGGTCGGACGCACGGCGATCTAGTGCCGGGTGCCCATGGTAAAGGCGCCGCAACGCACCTTTTCCGCCAGGGTGTCCGCGAAAACAGCTGTGGCTTCTTCGCCATAGGTCTCGACCAGCGTGCGAAAGGCCGCGAAGAGGGCTGCGTGAGCCAGCGCATCGCTGTCGAGCCCGTCCTGCTGCGCCTCGTTGAAGGCGTCCTCGACATAGCCATAGGCGACGCGGCGTGCATCTCCCGGCTCGTCGGTGAGCATGGGATCGAGATGCAGATCGTCAGGACGGATGGACATGAAGGCACGGACTCTGCGGCTGGTCACAAAGGACCGGCGCGTACCCGAGAATCGGGCCTGCACCGGGGCGATCGACTGCCTCAGATTCATACGCATCAGGGAAGGCGGGCGCTACCACGGTGTTTAAGAAAGGTTAATTTGACCGCGAGAGTTTTGAGAAAGACACAGTTTCGTCCCGATGTGACCTATCCGCCATAGCGGCCGGCGAGCGACCGCGCCAGGCGGTCGCCCTCGGCGGCAAGGCGCCGCGCGGCCTCCTGGCTGCCGGCGGAACAGCTCCGATGTGTCGCGGAATAGGCCCGGAAACCGCCGTTATAGGCACTCATCAGCCGTTCCCGCCGCTGGGGCGTGCGGCCTTCGGCCTCGATCAGCGCGGTCATGCGCTCGCGCCAGACATCGGCTTCCTTGCCGCCGCACAAGGTCCGCAAATAGGCGAGCGAGCCCATGATCTCGGCCAGTTCAAGCAGTTGCGGCTCGTAGGGCGGGGGCGGCGCTTCCGGGGCGGGAGTGGCCTGGGCAGGCGGTTGCGGCGCCGATTGCTGCCGTTGGCCCTGTGCAACGGCGTGACCGATCGGCGCAATCGCCAATGTCCAGGCGAGAAGGACCGCGAAGCGAGCGCAGGTCACGGCCGATGTCCGCCGTTCTGCAGGATGGCATGGGCGTGCCGCAACACGTCACCGAGTTCGCGTGTCGTCGCCAAGCCTCCAAGCTTCAGCGGATCGGCCCACATCACGGCGCCTGCTTCGGGGCCGGGCTGCGGCTCGCCGGATATCCACTCGCCGACGAATGAGGCGATGACGAAATGATGCGTCACCGAGCCCGCGGCATCACGCCCGAAAATCTCGACATGCCGGTTGAAGCCGAGAATGGCGGCTTTGACCCCGACCTCCTCTTCGAGCTCGCGCAGTGCGGCCGCTTCAAGCGTCTCGCCTGCTTCGACCTTGCCGCCGGGGAGCGACCAGAGCCGGTCGGCCGGCGGTTTGGTGCGGGTTGCGAGCAGCACCTTGCCGTCGCGGAAAACCGCAACGGAAGCGGCGAGAGTCGGGCGCGCCGCCTTGGCCTGCGTCGGAAAACGGATGACCTGGCCGCCTTGGCTCTTCACACGTGCTGCCCGCCGTTGATGTGCAACTCGGCGCCTGTGACATAGGACGAGGCGTCGGTGCAAAGGAAATGGATCGCCTTCGCGACTTCCTCCGTCTTGCCGAGCCGGCCGAGAGGCAGCGTCGCGACGATCTTCTCGGTGCCGGGCGAGAGGATGGCCGTGTCGATCTCGCCAGGAGAAATCGAGTTCACCCGGATGCCGAGCGGGCCGAAATCGGCGGCCATCTCCCGCGTCAGGCTGGCGAGCGCCGCCTTCGAGGTGGCGTAGGCCGCACCGGCAAAGGGGTGGACGCGGGAGCCGGCGATCGAGGTGACGTTGACGATCGTACCCCTGGCGGCGGTTAGCTCGTCGAGCAGGCCGCGCGCCAGCATGATCGGCGCGAAGAAGTTGACCTGGAAGACCTGGTGCCAGTCATTGAAGGAGGTCGTCGCGGCGCCGAGGCGCATGCCCTTGGGCCCCTTCGGGGAAATGCCGGCATTGTTGACCAGCGCATTGAGCTTGCCGCCCTCGGCCGCCAGCCGCTTCTTGATCTCGGCGATGCCGCGCATCGTGTCCTCGGGGTCGCCGAGATCAATCTGGACATGATCATCGGCGCCTGAGGGCCAGGGGCATTTATCGGAGAAGGCCTGGCGCGAGCAGGACAGGATGCGCCAGCCCGCCATGGCGAACTGCATCACGGTCGCGTGGCCGATCCCGCGGCTCGCCCCGGTCAGCAGCATGACCGGGCGCTTGCCTGCCTCGGTCTTGGGGAAGTCGAATTTCGGCATGGCCATGCGGTCAGATCCTCAGGGGTAAAGGCGGGTTCGCGTCCACGGCTCGGCCGCCGAGGCTCGGCGGAAGACCACACGGTCGTGCAGACGGAAGGCGCCGTCGCGCCAGAACTCGATATAGACCGGGTCGATGCGGAATCCAGTCCAGTGCGGCGGGCGTGGAATCGTGCCGAGACCGAATTTCGCGGCATAGCTCGCCACGGCCTTCTCCAGCGCGAAGCGGCTTTCCAGCGGACGCGACTGCTGGGAGGCCCAGGCTCCGATGCGGCTGTCGCGCGGGCGCGACTGGAAATACGCATCGGCCTCGGCATCGCTGACGACCGACACGGGGCCACGAATACGGACCTGCCGGCGCAGGCTCTTCCAGTGGAACAAGGCGGCCGCCTTGCCCTGGCCGAGCAGTTCCTCACCCTTCTGGCTTTGGGTGTTGGTGTAGAAGACGAAGCCGTCGCGGTCGTGCCCCTTCAGCAGGACCATGCGGACATTGGGCAGGCCCTCGGCGTCGACCGTCGAGAGCGCCATGCCGTTCGGGTCGTTCGGCTCGGAGCGCGCGGCCTCCTCCAGCCAGCTCGCGAACAGGGCGAAGGGTTCATCGACTTCGGTGAAGTCACCCGGCGTTAACCGTTCCACGTGTCTAATCCTCGGCAAGTTCTGGTTAAGCGTCGGGCGAGCGCAATCTGTGATTTGGTGTTGGACTGCGAGTTTATATAGGCCAGCCCGGGCGGCGAACCAAAGCCTCGATCGGCGCGCTGCGCCTATGCGTCCGGCTGCTGTTGCCAGCGTGCTGCTGCTCGCCGTCGCCAGCGCCGGCTGCTCGGTCTCGTTTCCGATCCTGGGCCTGTCGAGCAAGTCCGAAGACGAGGTGGCAATGACAACCACCTCGACCCTGCCGGCGCGGGGCACGACGAAACCGAGCGTCCTCGGTTCCCTCTCCGCCGAACTCGGCCCAGAGGATCTGCGCCGCGCCGATGGCGCGATGGCGCTGGCCCTTGACCCGCAGGGTAATGGTGCAGCGGTTAACTGGGATAATCCGCAGAGCGGCATGAAGGGATCGTTCACGCCGGTTGGCGGGCCGTTCCTGCGCTCGGACGAAATCTGTCGCGCCTTCATCGCCCATGTCCAGACGCAGACCAGCCCCGTCCGGCTTCAGGGCACGGCCTGCCGTCCCTCCGGCGGAGAATGGGCGGTCAAGGAAACGCAACCCTGGAAGGGGTTGAGCTAGCAGAGGCGGCCCGACCCGGCCCGCTGCCGAGCCGGGACGGAAAACGTTGCATTCCCGCCACAGTCTCCCCACATAGCGGGCGGAGCTGTTCCGGCGTGCCGTCTCGGGCGCGGGAAACGGCGTCTCGTCAAAGATTGGGGTTCATGCATGCGCGATCCGTATCAGGTCCTGGGCGTCGCCCGTGGCGCCAGCGAAGCTGAAATCAAGAAAGCCTATCGCCGTCGTGCCAAGGACCTGCATCCCGACCGCAATCAGGATGATCCCAAGGCGCAGGACCGCTTCTCGGAGCTCAACAGCGCCTATGAGATCTTGGGTGACGAAACCAAGCGCAAGCAGTTCGACCGCGGCGAGATTGACGCCGACGGCAAGCCGAAATTCCAGGGCTTCGAGGGCATGGGGGCCGGCCGCGGCGGGCGTGCCGGCGGGTTCGAGTTCAATTTCGGCCAGGGCGGCGCGCCCTCCGGGCGTGGCGGTGCCGAGCAGGGCTTCGACCCCGCCGATATATTCGGTTCGCTTTTCGGTGATGCCGCCCGTCGTGGCGCCGGCCGGGCTCGACATGAGCCCCAGAAACCGCCGGAGCAGAGCTTTTCGCTGAGCGTCTCGCTTGCCGAGGCCGCCACGGGCGCCACCCGCCGGGTGAAGCTGCCGCATGGGCGAGAGGTCGAGGTCACGATTCCCGAAGGTGTTGCGGACGGCAAGGTCATGCGGCTGCGCGGCCTTGGCCAGACCGATCCCTTCTCGGGTGAGGCTGGCGATCTGCTGATGACCATCAAGGTCAAGCCCGATCCGCGCTTCACGATCGAGGGCCATGATCTGCATACCCGTGTGGCGGTTCCGCTGGCGACGGCGGTACTTGGCGGTCCGTTGCATGTGCCGACCCTCACGGGTGCCGTGGAGATGAAGATTCCGCCGCTGACCGGTACGACGAAGCAGTTTCGCCTGCGCGGCAAAGGGCTGAAAGGCGAGAAGGGCCATCACGGCAATCTCTTCGTCGCAATCGACATCGAGATGCCGGAGAAGGATCCCGAACTGACGGCGCTGATGAAGGCGCGGAGCGAGTAAGCGCGCAACTGAGCCTTTCGTTGACGCGCTGGCTCGGCTAAGAGACCTTCCGCTTCGTCCAGTTCGCAGGTCCCAGATGCCCGAATCCAGCGCTGCTTCCTCCACCGCCAATGTCCTGAAGGGCAAGCGGGGCCTCATCATGGGCGTCGCGAACAATCGTTCGATCGCCTGGGGCATTGCCAAGGCAGCGGCTGATGCTGGTGCGGAACTGGCTTTCACCTATCAGGGCGATGCGCTGAAGAAGCGTGTGGAGCCGCTGGCGAAAGAGCTCGGCGGACACGTTGTCGGCCATTGCGACGTCACCGACTCGGCGACGATCGACGCTGTCTTCGCCGAGGTCGAGAAGCTCTGGGGCCAGCTCGATTTCGTCGTTCACTGCATCGCCTTCTCCGACAAGGACGAGCTGACCGGCCGCTATGTCGAGACGACGGAAGCGAATTTCACCAAGTCGCTCCTGATCTCCTGCTATTCCTTCACCGCGGTCACGCAGCGCGCCGAGAAGCTGATGACCAATGGCGGCTCGATGCTGACGCTGACCTATTACGGCGCCGAGAAATGGATGCCGCATTACAACGTCATGGGCGTGGCGAAGGCGGCGCTGGAGTCGAGCGTGCAGTATCTCGCTGCCGATCTCGGTCCCTCGAAGATCCGCGTCAACGCGATCTCGGCCGGGCCGATCAAGACGCTCGCCGCCTCGGGCATCGGCGATTTCCGCTATATCCTGCGCTGGAACGAGTACAACTCACCGCTTCGTCGCACCGTGACCATCGAGGAAGTCGGCGAGACCGCAGTCTTCCTGGTCTCCGACATGTCGCGCGGCATCACCGGCGAGATCATGCATGTCGATGCCGGTTACCATGTCGTCGGCATGAAGGTGCCGTCTGCACCCGACATCACGCTCGACAAGGGCGAGTGATCCGGGGCGAGTGACCCCGGGGCGCGCCGGCCTCAGCCGGCGCTGGCGTTCCGCAGGCGCGCCGTATCCGTATCGTCGCGTCTGACTTCCTCGCTCGCGAGAGCGTCGCGCAGCTCGGACGCACTCCTGCCGCCAATGACGAGCGCCGGTGCGATTTCTGCGAGCGGCGCCAGGACAAAGGCGCGCTCAGCGATGCGCGGGTGCGGAACCTGAAGACCCGGCTCGTCGATGACGGCCTCGCCATAGGTCAGAAGATCGATATCGAGCGTGCGCGGCCCCCAGCGCTCCTTGCGCTCGCGGCCCTGCTCTCGTTCGATCCTCAGACAGAAGGCTAGCAGGTCGACCGCCGCGAGATCGGTTGCGATCATCACGGCCATGTTTTTGAATTCGGGCTGGTCGAGCTTGCCCCAGGGCGCCGTGCGATAGACCGACGAAATCCGCAGCACGGTCACGGCAGGATGGCGCGCCAGGGCTTCGATCGCCGCGGCGAAGGCAATGACCGGATCGCCGAGATTGCCGCCGAAGCAGAGAGTGGCCTCAGTCTTCACGCCGGAAGTCCAGACGGATGCCGACGGCTGCCAGCGTTGCTGGAATCGGCGGCGCGGGCTTACGCAACGTGATCCAGACACGGCTGACCGGCGGGAACTCGGCCAGAATCGCCTGGGCCACGGCGCGCGCTGCCGCTTCGAGCAGATTGTAGCGGCGGGTGGTGAAGGTCTGTTTCACCACGGCGACGACCTTGCCGTAATCGACCGTATCCGCGAGGTCGTCGCTGATGGCCGAGGCGTGGATATTGGTCGCCAGCGCAATATCGAGGGTGAAGCGCTGGCCGAGCCGTTCCTCTTCGGAGAAGCAGCCGTGATAGGCATAGATATCGAGCTTCTCGATCAGGATGCTGCCTGTCTCGCTCATGGCGCGTCTCCGATGGCGGTCCAGACCTTGAAGGCGTCGGCATGTGGACGAATGTCATGCGCGCGGATGATCGAGGCGCCCTGCGAGACGCTGTAGAGATGGGCTGCAAGCGTGCCGGCCAATCGCTCGGCCGGGACCTTCTGGCCGGTGATCAGGCCGATGGTCGATTTGCGTGAGGCGCCGAGCAGGATGGCGCAGCCAAGCTGTTCGAGCTGGCGGAGATCGCGGATCATCGCGAGGTTCTGCGCAGGCGTCTTGCCGAAGCCGATTCCCGGGTCGACCACGATCTGCTCGCGCGGCACGCCGGCTGCCAAGGCGATGGCGATGGAGCGTTCGAGGAAGCGTAAGACCTCGTCCAGGATGTCCAGCGCGGGATCGATGCTGTCGCGGTTGTGCATCAGGATCATCGGGGCGCCGAAGCGGGCCGCGACATCGGCGATCGCCGGCTCGCGCTGGCAGCCCCAGACGTCATTGACGATCGCTGCGCCGGCGCCGAGCGCCGCTTCGGCGACCTCGGCCTTGTAGCTGTCGATCGAGATCGGGATGCGTGTCCGGGTCGCGAGTCGCGAGATCACCGGGATGACACGGGCGCGCTCGGTCTCGGCATCGACTTCAGCGTGCCCCGGCCGGGTCGACTCGCCGCCGATATCGACGATGTCGGCGCCTTCCGCGATCAGGGTCTCGGCATGAGCGATCGCCTCGTCGGCGCTCTTCAGCATGCCGCCATCCGAGAAGGAATCGGGAGTGACATTGACGACGCCCATGAGCAGAGGCGTCGTGCCGAGGGCAAGCCTGCGACCGTCTGGCAAAGTGAGAGCCGGGGACATGGATCCATCCGAAGCGGAGAGCCGCCTATACACAGCGCACTCGCGCTCTGCCATCAGAAAGCGATGACAGGTTGCCATGGCGAATACGCATGCCCCTGTGCCCCTCTGACGCTTTGACCTGCGGGCGCGGAGCGTGCATGAGCCGGAGCATGCTGCCGCTCACGATCTCTCACCGCCTCTTCCTCGTCCGTCACGGCGAAACCGACTGGAACCGGGAGGGCCGTCTCCAGGGTTCGAAGGACATCCCGCTGAACGAACTCGGGCGCGAGCAGGCGGCTGAGGCCGCCGGCCGCCTGCGCAAGCTGGTGCAGGGCTATGACGGGCTCGATTTCGTGGCTTCTCCCATGGAGCGTGCGCGCGAGACCATGGAAATCCTCCGCTATCGGCTGGGGTTGCCGCCCAAGGGCTACCGTATCGATGAGCGCCTGCGCGAACTGACCTTCGGCACCTGGGAAGGGTTCACCTGGCGCGAGGTCCGCAAATCCGAGCGCGAGTTGGCGCTGGCACGCGAACGCGACAAATGGGGCTTCGTTCCCCCCGAAGGCGAGAGTTACCGGATGCTGGCCGAGCGGATCAGGCCGGTGCTGGAAGGGCTGACGGGCGAGACTGTGATGGTGAGCCATGGCGGTGTGGCGCGCGCCGTGCTCGCCCTCGTCGGCGCGGTCGCGCCGGGGGAAGCCGCCATGGTCGATATCTGGCAGGGCAAGATCCTGATGGTCTCGGACGGACGCGTCTCCTGGGTCTAGCGCGAGGTTCAGTCGCAGACATTCATCGCGGGTTCAGGGGTGCTCTTTAAGGAGTGTTGTGCTAGCAGGGATGCGCGCAACAGCGACACGCTCGGCCGGGGGGAGGCAGCCGGAAGCCGGATCGAAGGATGCGGATTCCGGAGCAGTTTTGAAGGTGCGGTTCGCCGCAGGGTCGCCTTGGGGTGAGTGCCGCCAGGGCTGCTCTGGCCGATCCGCAGCGGGGCACCATGAACGACATCAGCATCCTGTCGGCGGACGAGACCGCCCGGAGCGCCACCCCGCTCGCAATGATCGCGGGCGAGAAGCGGCCTGACCTGATCCGCGATGAGGTTCTGGGCGAGATTTTCGCTGCGACAGTGGCCGCGCGCGGCGCGCACCCGGCTCTGACGGATGCCGAGCGCCGGCTGAGCTATGACGAGGTCTGGGCCGCGGCGCGCAGCCAGGCGCGCGGCCTTGTCCTGTCGGGCGTCGGCCCCGGCAGCATGGTCGGCCTGTGGATGCCGCGCGGCATCGACCTCCTTGTCGCGCAGATCGCGATCACGCTCAGCGGCGCGGCCTGGGTGCCGTTCGATGCCGAGGCACCTGTCGATCGCATCGCGACCTGCCTGAACGATGCCGAGGCCAAGGGGCTCGTGACCTGCGCCGCCTGGCAGGGCAAGGCGGCCGCGATCGGGCGTCCGGTCTGGTCGCCCGCCGATCTCGTGGCGCGTGACGACGGCGCTCTCCTGCCGGCGCGTGCGGCCGGGCTGAGCAAGGATCATCCCGCCTATCTGATCTATACCTCCGGCTCGACGGGTACGCCGAAGGCGATCGTCATCAGCCATCACAACATCTGCCACTTCCTGCGCTCCGGAAACGCCTTCTACGGGATGGGCCCCGACGACATCGTCTTCCAGGGCGCGTCGGTCGCCTTCGACCTGTCGATGGAGGAAATCTGGACACCCTATCTCGTCGGCGCGACGCTGTTCGTCGCTTCGCCCGAGATGATAGGCGATGCCGAGAAGCTGCCGGAAATCCTGAACGGCGCCGGCGTCACCGTGATCGATACCGTGCCGACGCTGCTCGGTATTCTGCCTTCCGACGTGCCTTCGCTGCGGCTCATCCTGCTCGGCGGCGAGGCGCTGCCGCCCTCGATCGTGCAGAAATGGGCGAAGCCCGAAAGACGCATCCTCAACACCTATGGGCCCACCGAGGCGACGGTGGTGGCGACCGCGACCGAGGTGAAGCCGGGCGAGGTGGTGACCATCGGCCGGCCGATCGCCAATTATACCGCCTATGTCGTCAGCGAAGAGCTGCAATTGCTGCCGCCTGGCCAGCAGGGCGAACTTCTGATCGGCGGTCCGGGCGTCGCCCGGGGCTATCATGGCCGTCCCGAACTGACGGCGGAAAAATTCATTGCCAATCCGTTTGGCGGGATCGACGACCCCATTCTCTACCGATCCGGCGATGCGGTCAGTCTCGATGCGGCTGGCAACATCGTCTTTCATGGCCGTATCGACGACCAGATCAAGATCCGCGGCTTTCGGGTCGAACTCGGCGAGATCGAATCGAAGCTCGCAGACGAGCCGGGCGTGAACCAGGCGGCGGTCGTGCTGCGCGAGGATGACGGCATAGAACGGCTCGTCGCCTTCGTGGTCAGCGAGCCCGGCGTTGCGGTTGACGCCGGTGTGTTGCGCGCGGCGCTGAGGGAACAGCTCCCGCCCTATATGGTCCCCGCCCATTTCGAGGCCGTCGGCTCCCTGCCGCGCATGGTTTCGGGCAAGGTCGATCGCAAGATGCTCAGGGCCGCGCCGCTGACGGCGCCGGCCGCAGCCGGCGAGCAGGAGCCACCGCGGAACGAGACGGAAGCCGCTCTGCTCGAGGCGGCCAAGCGCGTGCTCGGTGCCTCGAGCCTGCCACTCGATGCCGATTTTTTCGTTGATCTCGGCGGTCATTCGCTGCTGGCCGCGCGCTTCATTTCAATCGTGCGCGAAACGCCTGCCTATGCCGGCATCACGCTGCAGGACGTCTATGGCGCGCGAACGCTGCGCGGCATGGCGGCGGTGCTCGATGGGCGCGGGATCGCGGAGGCGGAGGATCTCTCCTTCACTCCGCCTTCCTTCCGGCGCCGCTTCCTGTGCGGGCTGGCGCAAGCCGCCGTGCTGCCGATCATCATCAGCCTGGCGACGGCGCAGTGGCTCGGCATCTTCGTCACCTATCTGCTGATCTCCGGCGAGGACCTGTCGCTGCCGGCGCAGGTCTTTACCCTGCTCGGCGTCTATGTCGCGATCACCATCGTCACCGGCCTGATCTCGATCGTCCTGAAATGGATCGTGCTCGGCCGGACCAAGCCCGGCGTTTATCCGCTCTGGGGCGTCTATTATTTCCGCTGGTGGTTCGCTGCGCGCGTCGCGGGGCTCGTCCATATCAAATGGCTGCAGGGCACGCCGGTGATGCGCTTCTACTGGCGCCTGCTTGGCGCCAAGGTCGGTCGCGACGTCATCATCTCGGATTACGAGGCGGGTGCGCTCGATCTCATCGAGATCGGCGACTACACGACCTTCGGCTCGAAGACCACCTTCGCCAATGGCGAAGCCGTTGGCGACAAGCTGATCCTGGGGCGCATCAAGATCGGCCGGGACGTGAATGCCGGCGCCTCCGTGGTCTTCGGCCATGGCAGTGTCACCGGCGACCATGCGGAGATTGGCGATCTGACGGCGATTCCGGCTGGCGGGAAAGTCGGCGAGGCCGAGATCTGGGACGGTACACCCGGCCGGAAGATCGGCATGGTCGATCTCGACTCGCTGCCTCCGCAGGCCGAGGCGAGTACGCGTCGCCGCTTCGCGATGACGGTCTTCTACGTCCTCATGCTGATCGTGCTGCCGCCGATCAGCCTGCTGCCGATCTTCCCGGCCTTCTGGCTGTTCGACAGGATCGACGACCAGTTCGCGGCATGGTCGGAGATCAGCTATCTCTGGTACCTGCCGATCCTGACCTGGCCGACGGCCATGGGTCTCATCGCCTTCACGGTGCTGTTGATGGCCGGCCTGCGCTGGGCGATCCTGCCGCGCGTGACCACGGGCTCGTGGTCGATCCATTCCGGCTTCTATGCCCGCAAATGGACGGTGGCCCTGGCGACCGAGGTGACACTGGAGACGCTCTCCTCGCTGTTCGCCACGATCTATATGCGCTTCTGGTATCGGCTGATGGGCGCCAGCATTGGCAAAGGGGCGGAGATCTCGACCAATCTGTCTGGTCGCTACGACCTGACGGCGATCGGGGCCGGCAACTTCATCGCCGACGAGGTCGTCTTCGGCGACGAGGACATGCGCCGCGGCTATATGCGTCTCGACATGACGAAGACCGGCGATCAGGTCTTCGTCGGCAATGACGCCGTCGTGGCGCCGGGCGCCGTGATCCCGGACAGGGTGCTGATCGGCATTAAGTCTAAGCCACCTGCCAATGAGAAGATGCAGCCGGGGGATACCTGGTTCGGCTCGCCCCCGATCCGCCTGCCAACGCGCCAGAAGGTCGATCTCGGTGCGGACTGGACCTACAAGCCCTCGCTCGGGAAAAGGCTGGCGCGGGCCGGTTTCGAGGCGCTACACACCTCCTTCCCGGCGATGCTGTTCATCACGTTCGGCACCATCGCGGTCGACCTCGTGCTGCAGCAGAAGATCTTCGATCGCGACTGGGTCGGGCTCGCGCTCAGCTTCATGGGCGTGTCCATCCTGATCGCGGTCACGCAGGCGCTGATCTGCGCCGCGATGAAATGGCTGCTGATGGGCGTCTACAAGCCGGTGATGAAGCCGATGTGGTCATTCTGGGCGATGCGCACCGAGGCAGTCTCCGTGCTGTATTGGGGGCTGGGCGGCAAGGTGCTCTTCGACTACCTGCGTGGCACGCCTTTCCTGCCCTGGTTCCTGATGCTGTTCGGCGCGAAATACGGCAAGGGCGTCTGGCTCGACTCGACCGACATCACCGAGTTCGACTGCATCAAGGTCGGCGACTACTGCACGGTCAACGCGCATTCGGCCCTGCAGACCCACCTCTATGAGGACAGAGTCATGAAGGTCGGCCGCGTGCATCTCGGCAAGGGCGTCTGCGTTGGCGCGGCGGCGACGGTGCTTTACGACACCCATGTCGGCGACTACGCGCAGATCGGCCTGCTGACCGTGATCATGAAGGGCGAGAACCTGCCCGCGAATACGCGCTGGGAAGGTGCGCCGGCGGTGCCGGCCAAGGCGGCGGCGCACTAAGGCTGGTCGGCGGTTCTACCCGTCGAGGCGGTCCCCGGCCGAAGAGCGGGCCGGAGGTCGCGGAGCGCCGACGCAGCCATTGTCGAGCGGCAGTGCGATCTCGTCGGGTTGCAATGCGCGGACCGCGCCTTTCGGCAGGTCGCCCAGCGGCAAGTCCCCGATGCCGACACGGATCAGGCGCAGCACCCGCGCGCCGGCTGCTTCGACGATGCGCCGGATCTGTCGGTTGCGGCCCTCGTCGATCACCATTTCGATCCAGGCGTTCCTTTGGCCATGGCGTAGCAGCGTCGCCGCCTTGGTCGAGAGCGCCTCATCACCGTCGACGGCGCCGGCGCGCAGCCGCGCCAGCATGGCGGTGTCGGGCACCATGTCGATCTGGACATGGTAGGTTTTCTCGACGCCGGAGGCCGGGTCCAGGATGCGCTGCGCCCAACGCGTGTCGTTGCTCATGAGCAGCAACCCTTCACTCGCTTTGTCGAGCCGGCCGACCGGGGCGACGAATGGCAGTTCCAGGCCGTCCAGGCAGGAATAGACCGTGGCGCGGCCCTCGGGGTCGGTCCGGGTCGTGAGCGCGCCGCGGGGCTTGTTGACCATCAGATAGACACGGCGTTCGGCCGAGACCGTTTCGCCATCGACGCTGATGCGGGCACGCGCGAGATCGAGGCGCAGGCTTGGGTTCAGGGCAAGGCGCCCATCGACACGGACGCGCCTGTCGAGAACCAGGCCTTCGGCTTGGGTGCGCGAGCAATAGCCGAGCTTGGAAAGGGCGCGCGCGAGGCTGACGGATCCCGGCATGTCGGGGCCGGATTGTCGCGACATGGTCTGAGAATTCCGAATGCGAAAGACCGGTCGCCGGCTCCCGGGCCGACATGTCGAGGCGCGGGGCGGGCTACCGTGGACAAGCGGGCTTGCGGTGCGAACCGCCTGCGCGAACCCGTCCGGGATAGGTTGCTGTGCCAGGTCCGAGACGGCACGCCGTGGCAGGCGTCGTGGCCGACCTGAGGCCACTCTCCCCGAACCCGCTCCTCTTGGGATGGCTCGGGGCTAGGCGCCCGCGATGATGGCACTCCCGGGGCGCCAGGAGCGCGGCTGGGTGACAGGCCTGCGTCTCATCGGGCCTAGAAGCCGCCGGATCGGGCGGCTGTCAAGACTTGCGTTGCAGCGCAGTATTGCCGGGGATGCGGAGCGCGGGACGAGGCGCGGCAGGCTTTTGGGGCGTGGTTTCCGCGCTGCGGGGTTTCGCGCGGGCGCGATCCGGCTTATGAGCCCGGAGCGAAACCCGTCAGGATGCCATGTCCCACAACACCTTCGGCCATCTCTTCCGCGTCACCACCTTTGGGGAAAGCCACGGGCCGGCGATTGGCTGCGTCGTCGATGGCTGCCCGCCCCTGATCCCGCTCAGCGAGGCCGAAATCCAGCTCGAGCTCGATCGCCGCCGGCCCGGTCAGTCCCGCTTTACCACGCAGCGCCAGGAGCCTGATCAGGTCCGCATCGTCTCCGGCGTCTTTCCCGATGAGGCGAGCGGCCAGCAGGTGACGACCGGAACCTCGATCGGGCTGATGATCGACAATGTCGACCAGCGTTCCAAGGACTACTCGGACATCAAGGACAAGTACCGGCCGGGCCACGCCGACTTCACCTATGACGTGAAATACGGCATTCGCGACTATCGCGGCGGCGGGCGTTCCTCGGCGCGCGAGACGGCCATGCGGGTCGCTGCCGGCGCGATCGCGCGCAAGGTTGTGCCAGGCATGACCGTGCGCGGCGCGCTGGTGCAGATGGGGCCGCACAAGATCGACCGGAACAACTGGGACTGGAACGAGGTCGGCAATAATCCGTTCTTCTGCCCGGATGCCAAGGCGGCAGCGTTCTTCGCCGAGTATCTCGATGGCATCCGCAAGTCCGGGTCCTCGATCGGTGCGGTGCTGGAGATCGTGGCCGAGGGCGTTCCCGCCGGACTCGGCGCGCCGATCTACGGCAAGCTCGATGCCGAGCTGGCCTCGGCGCTGATGAGCATCAACGCCGTCAAGGGCGTCGAGATCGGTGTGGGGTTCGCTGCGGCCGAACTCTCGGGCGAAGAGAATGCCGACGAGATGCGGGCCGGCAATGACGGCAAGCCGCTCTTCCTTTCCAACCATGCCGGCGGCATCCTGGGCGGCATCTCGACCGGGCAGCCGATTGTCGCCCGTTTCGCGGTGAAGCCGACATCCTCGATCCTCGCCACGCGCGCGACCGTGACGCGGACCGGAGGGGAAGCGGATATGTTCACCAAGGGGCGTCATGACCCCTGTGTCGGCATCCGGGCCGTGCCGGTCGGGGAGGCGATGGTCGCCTGCGTGCTGGCGGACCAGTTCCTGCGGCATCGCGCCCAGGTCGGCGTGGTGGAGCCGCGCTGGCCCTTTGCTCGTTAGTATTCAGTATTACTGAAATTTCTTCCCTGCTTCATTGCAAGTGAAGTGGGGGCGTATTAGCTTGCCATCATGAAGCTCGAAACTTGGCTCCGGCAAAATGGCATGGCTCGCAGCGCCTTCGCGCGGCAGGTCGGCCTGTCGCCGGCCAGCGTGACGGCGCTCTGCAACGACCAGAGCGCCTGGATCTCGCGCGAAAGTGCCGAGCGCATCGCCGCCGCCACGAACGGTGCCGTCACCCCCAATGATTTTCTGGGCCTGCAAGGGCCGCGGGAGGCTGTCATGCAGCAGAACGTCACTCAGGCCATCGAAGCCTTCGCCCGCGGCGAGATCGTTATCGTCACCGATGACGATGACCGCGAGAACGAGGGCGATCTGATCATCGCGGCCTCGCTCTGCACGCCGGAGAAGATGGCCTTCATTATCCGCAATACCTGCGGCATCGTCTGCGCACCGCTGACGGCCGACGAGGCGCGGCGGCTCCGGCTCGACCCGATGGTTTCGTCCAATGATGCGCCGCTCGGCACTGCCTTCACGGTGACGGTCGACGTCAAGCACGGGCTGACCACCGGCATTTCGGCCGAGCAGCGCAACAATACCGTGCGGGCGCTCGCCAATGGCAATATGGGCGCCACGGATTTCGTGCGGCCGGGCCACGTGTTTCCGTTGATCGCCAAGGATGGCGGCGTTCTGATGCGCTCCGGCCATACCGAAGCGGCGGTGGATCTCTGCAAACTCGCCAATCTGCCGCCGGTCGGCGTGATCTGCGAACTCGCCAATGATGATGGCACCGTGATGAAGGGCGCGCAGATCACGGCCTTCGCCAAGACGCATGGGCTGCAGCAGATCACGGTCGCCGAACTGATCGCCTATCGCCAGGCGCGCGAAAAGCTCGTCGAGCGCGTGCATTCCTTCCCGGTCAAGACCGAATTCGGCGAGATGACCGGCCATGTCTATGTCACGCCCTTCGAGGACACGCAGCATTTTGCCTTCGTGATGGGCAAGGTCGGCGACGGCGAGAAGGTCCCGGCGCGGCTGCACCGGGCGAACGTCGTGGCGGACGTGCTCGGCGGCGCGAAGTCGATCCAGTGCGCGCTCCGGCGCTTCCAGCAGGATGGTCGCGGCGTGCTGATCTATCTGCGCGACGGCTCCGCGGGGGTGCCGATCAAGAGCGTCGAGGACGGCTCGGACGCCCAGCGCTCGCAGCAATGGCGTGAGGTCGGACTCGGCGCCCAGATCCTGCGTGATCTCGGGGTTGCCTCGATCGTCAATCTCGCGTCCTCGCCACGCTCCTTCGTGGGCCTGAGCGGCTTCGGTATAGAGATCGCTGAGACGCAGCCGCTGGAGTGAGCGACTGAGTCGTCGTTGGGAGGCGAACGCGGCAATCCAGGTCCGCCTGCCTCGGTCTCTGGATTGCGTCGGCGCTGTGCTCCTCGCCAGGCCGGCTAGCCTCGCATCAGTGCCAGGACATGGCTTGCGGTCGATTTCGACAGGGCTTCGAGATCGTAGCCCCCTTCCAGGATCGAGACGAGGCGGCCCTCGGCGCGGCGATCCGCGATCGCCATCAGCTTCTGGGTCGCCCAGGCGAAATCGCTCTCGACCAGATTGATGTTGGCGAGCGGGTCGCGCCAATGCGCGTCGAAGCCGGCCGAGATGATCACGAGGTCGGGCTGAAAGGCGTCGACACGCGGCAGCACCGCAGTCTCGAACGCATCCCGGAAGGCGTCGGAGCCATCGCCGGCGCGCAGCGCGGCATTGACGATCGTGCCGTGCTCGCCGCGTTCCGAGGGAGCGCCCGTGCCGGGATAGAGCGGCATCTCATGGGTCGAGGCGTAAAGCACGCTCGGGTCGTTCCAGAAGATCTCCTGCGTGCCATTGCCGTGATGCACGTCCCAGTCGATGATCGCGACGCGTTCTGCGCCGTGCGCCTTCTGGGCGTGGCGCGCTGCGATGGCAGCCTGGTTGAAAAAGCAGAAACCCATCGCCTTGACGCTTTCGGCGTGGTGGCCGGGAGGGCGCGTGGCGCAGAAGGCATTTCTCGCCTTGCCCTGCATCACCTCGTCTACGGCATGGGCGGCTGCGCCGACGCCGCGCAGCGCAGCCTCCAGCGAGCCGGGCGACATCGTCGTGTCGGCTTCGATCTCGACGAGGCCCGTTGCCGGTGAGGCGGCGATCAGTGCCTCCGAGAAGTGGCGCGGGTGGCAGAGCGTGACGAGGTCGAGATCGGCACGCGGAGCCTCGACCCGGGCGAGATGGGCGAAGCGTTCATCTTCGAGCGCCTGCTCGACGACGCGGATGCGGTCGGGGCGCTCGGGATGGCCGGGCGGAGTCAGGTGCTGGAGGCTCGCCGGGTGCGTAATCAGAAGCGTCGTCACTGGTTCTCACCCTCATCGCGGGGCTTGTCGCCGCGCGTCATGTTGCACTGCCGTTGCGCGATTACCACGGTCGCGGTCGAAGTCGTCGAATCCTGCATCACGGCTGGAACTTCATTGCGCCATGTCAGTTTGCCGCATAGAGCAGCGGCGTAGCTCGACGTCGCCCCAACCCCCGGGGCGGGAATAGAATATTAATTTTTCATTCATCATAAATGGCGTGTTCGCGGCGTCGCTGGTGGTAGGCATGAAACAGACCGTAATCGTTGCCCTGGCGCTGTCGACCCTTCTCGGTGCGTGCCAATACAAGAGCGTGAATGCTCCCGCACTGTCCGAGCGCGATGCAGAATACATCGCGCTGGTACCGAAATTCGAGCACCAGATCACGCAGTTGCCCTACGAGATCACGGACCCGACCGGTCTGCCGCCCGGCAGCATCAAGGTCGATACGGTCGAGAAGTTTCTCTACTTCGTGCTGCCGAACAAGAAGGCGATTCGCTACGCCGTCGCGACCGGCGACGAGGCCTTCGGCTGGACGGGTGAAGCCACGATGCAGCGCAAGGCCGAGTGGCCGCGCTGGACCCCACCGGCCGAGATGATCAAGCGCTGGCCGCATCTGGCTCCGCGCGCCGGCGGTATGGAGGGCGGCCCGGACAACCCGCTCGGCGCGCGCGCGCTGTACCTCTACCAGAACGGCAAGGACACGCTTTACCGCATCCATGGCACGAACGAGCCCGAGACCATTGGCCGCTCGGCGTCTTCCGGCTGCATCCGGATGCGCAATATCGACGTGATCGACCTCTATAATCGGGTGACGATCGGGACCAAGGTGGTGGTGGTCTGACGGCCACCGCCTGTCGGCGCCAGGGCGTCGCCTGGCCATTTTCCTGACAAACGAGCTGGATGGAGCAGAGCAAGGTGCTCGGGCCATTAGAGCGTGCGGCGGCCGTCGCTAGATCGCCGTGCGTCCGTTCGGGCGCAGGAGCGGCGATCTCGCTCTCTGCTTTAGCATCGGATTTTTCCGAAAAGCGGATTCCACCTTTCGGTCCGATGCTCTAGCCCAGCTCCACCAGCACGACCTCCGGCGGAATTCCAAATCTGAGCGGCAGCTTGCTGGTGCCGAGGCCGGCAGAAACCACCAGATCGCGCCCGTCCTCGCGGACATGGCCATAGGCGTAGCGATTGCCATAGCGTGAGGGCACGATCGGCGACCAGCCGAACAGTCTTACCTGTCCGCCATGGGTATGGCCCGACAAGGTCAGCGCAACCCGCGCCGGCATCCGGGCGAAGACATCCGGCTCATGCGCCAGCATGATGACGGGCGCGCCGTCATCAGCAATCTGGGCGAGGGTGCCGGGCAGGTCGTCGACGCCATTTTTCTGTCCGCGTAACCGTTTCACGAAGGCGATCTGGTCGCCAAGGCCGGCAAGCCAGAGCGGACCTGCAGCGGTCTCCAGGCGCAGCGCCCGATTTTCGAGAACCGTGATCCCGGCCGCTTCGAGTGCGAGGCCCGACTGTGTCGGCCCGCTGCGGTTCCTCTGGGTCGGCTCGTCCTGCCACCAGTCGTGATTGCCGAGTACGGCGTAGACTCCGTTCGGCGCTTTGAGCGCGGCGAGTGCCATAGCCCATTCGGCATAGGGAGGGTCGGAGGCGCGGCGCGTCCGGCTCGCAACGAAATCCCCGAGCAGCAGGACGAGATCCGGTTTCAGTTCATTGGTCATCGCGACGATATCGCGCACACGCGACACCGGCATATGCGGCCCGCCAATGTGCAGATCCGAGACGATTGCGAGTTTGAGGCGGCCCGACTGGGGCCAGCCATTCGGCGTGAAGCGGTAGTGCGTCACCCGCTGATGGGTTGGCTCCCAGGCATAGGCATAGCCGCCAGTGCCGAAGCCGGCCAAAAAAAGACCGGCGAGAGTTTGGAGAGCTCTGCGCCGGTCAATCATGGAGGGTCTCGAAAGTCAGTCTGGCAGTCGTCAAGTCAGTCGTCAAAACCGTTGCGGAGAACGGCCGGCACAGGATGGGCCGGTTTTCTCTCTGCCGTCCTGTCCGACGCAGGCGAGGCACGTCTCGTTCCCGCGGCGATTGCGCGAAATGCGATCGGGCGGAAGTGCGATGCGTAGGCCTCTTTGGCCGAGGCATCATGGAAGCTCGCACTGCGTTGCGTCGTCTGACGCTGGTTGGCGGAAGGCATCGGTCCTGACTTTACTTGTTGCACGGTGCCGGCGGTTCCTGGCCGTCGACACAGGGAAGGTGACGTCCGATCGGGACGACGAAGCGGCGTGATCGTGATTTCTTCGTGGCTTTTCGGCCTCGATCGCAATCATGTCGTCGCTTCGGTTAATCTCCCCTTAAGCAAACAGGCTCAGGCCGCGAGCAAGCCTTCGGCCTTGACCCAGGCGAGCGTCTTGTTCAGGGCCCGCTCGTAGCGGTCGAACATCTCCTCGATCTCGGCCTCGGTGATCACGAGCGGCGGGCAGAAGGCGACACGGTCGCCCATGGCGCGGGTGATCAGGCCCTCTTCCTGCGCGAAGAAGACCGATTTCGGGCCGACGCCCTTCTTGGTCTCGAACGGGGCCTTGGTCACCTTGTCCTTGACGATCTCGACGCCACCGATCAGGCCGACGCCGCGTGCTTCGCCGACCAGCGGATGCTCGGCAAGCTTCTCGAGCCTCCGCAGGAAGGTCGGGGAGACCTTGCGGGTATGCTCGACGATCTTGTCACGCTGGTAGATCTCCAGCGTCTTGACCGCGATCGCGCAGCCGACCGGGTGGCCGGCATAGGTGTTGCCGTGTCCGAAGGTGCCAATCTTGCGGCTCTGGTCGACGAGGACCTCGTAGACCTTGTCGTTCATCAACACGGCGCTGAGCGGGAAATAGGCCGAGGTGATCTGCTTGGCGAGCGAGATCGTGTCGACGTTCATGCCATAGGTCGTGGTGCCGAACATGTTGCCGGTGCGGCCGAAGCCGGTGATGACCTCATCCGAGATGAACAGGATGTCGTATTTGGCGAGAACGGCGTTGATCTTCTCGAAATAGCCATCCGGCGGGGTGATCGCGCCGCCGGCGCCCATCACCGGCTCGGCGATGAAGGCGGCGACCGTGTCCGGCCCTTCGCGCAGGATCATCTCCTCCAGCTCGGCGGCGAGGCGCGATGAGTAGTCCTGCTCGCTCTCGCCAGGCTCGGCGAAGCGATAATGATGCGGGCAGGAAGTGTGCAGGATGCCCGGCAACGGCAGGTCGAAATCGATATGATTGTTGGGCAGGCCGGTGAGCGAGGCCGAGGCCACGGTGACACCGTGATAGCCCTTCAGCCGCGAGATGATCTTCTTCTTCTGCGGCCGGCCAAGGGCATTGTTCATGTACCAGACGATCTTCACCTGGGTGTCGTTGGCGTCGGAGCCGGAGGCGCCGTAGAACACCTTCGAGATCGGAACCGGCGCGATCTCTTTCAGCTTCTCCGCCAGCTCGATCGCCGGATCATGGCTGCGCCCGCCAAAAATATGCGTGAAGGGCAGCTTCTTCATCTGCTCCGTCGCCGTGTCGATCAACTCCTGGTTGGAGTAGCCGAGCGCGGTACACCAGAGCCCGGCCATGCCCTCGATGTATTCCTTGCCGGCGCTGTCATAGACGAAGACGCCCTTGCCGCTCTCCAGCACCAGCGGGCCGGTCTCGCGATGGGTCGCCAGGTTCGTATACGGGTGGACCAGGGTCTCGATGTCGCGGACGGCGAGGTTGGATAGCATGGCGCAAGCTCCAGGTTTTTATGCGGCCTTTATGCGAGCATAGACCGGGATCAGCGCAAGCACTGAGCGATTTTCACGCAGATCGACGCAGACTCTGGCGCGTATCGGGCCGCGTCGGCTCAGGAAGGTCCGGCCGCGCCGGGTGGAGCGCGATATCCTGCGCCCGCCCTTGCCAGCATGCCGCCGACAGCGACTGCCGTCAGATCTTCGCCGGCCGCCGCAATGATCTGCACGCCGAGCGGCAGACCGGCGTTCGACTGCGAGATCGGAGCAACCAGCGCAGGCAGGTCGGCCCCGGTCGCGAGCGAGGCCCAGAGCAGGAAATCGAGATAGGGGCGAGCCTCGCCGTTCACGACAAGGCGCCTGGCGTGAATGTCCGGCGTGTGGTCATGCGGGATCGCGGCGACAGGGGCGGGCGGGCAGAGCACGACGTCATAGGTCTGGAAGAAGCGGGTCCATTGCCGTTTCAGAGCCAAGCGCCGCTGCGAAAGCTGCTGATAGAGCCCCGGCGTCATGCGCGCGCCACGCGCTTGCAGCGATTGATGCGAGAGATCGGTGGTGCTGAAGCGCGATGCCATCGCCTGGATACGCGCCCTGACCTTGGGCGGCAGTCCATAGGCGACGACGGCATGATTGAGCAGCGCATAGACTTCGAAGGCTTCGGAGAAGCGGATCGCCGGGCGCGCCGTCTCGTCGATGATTGCGCCCTGTGCGGCGAGCAGATCGGCCGCCTTGCGTATCGCTGCGCTGACCTCTCGGTCGGTCGGAGCGAAGGCATCGTCGGCCCAGAGCGCGACGCGCAGGCCGCGGGGCTCCTCCAGCCTTGAAGGGGGGAGGGCGGCGCCCGCGACATGCGGATCGCGCGGGCCGGCCAACACCGGAAGGATGAGCGCAAGATCCTCGGGCGCGCGCGTGATCGGTCCGGCGACCAGGAGGTCGGCATTGCGCGGTATGCGGCGCTCGGGTGGTGGCGGCAGATGGCCCCAGGTCGAGATCAACCCCCAGCTCGTCTTCAGGCCGTAGACGCCGCAGGCATGGGCCGGCCAGCGCGCCGAGCCGCCGAGATCGGAGCCGAGCTCGAAGGACGACATGCCGGTCGCGACCGCGGTTGCGGCCCCGCCTGACGAGCCGCCGGGCGAGAAGGCCGCATTCCAGGGGTTATTGGTGACGCCGTGAATGGGGTTGTAGCTCTGGAAATCACCTGAGAAGACCGGGACGTTGCTCTTGCCCAGAATGACGGCGCCGGCGGCGCGCAGGCGAGCGACGGGGGCGGCATCATCGGTGGGAATGCGGTCCTTGTAGGCGGGCAGCCCGCCGGAAGAGGGCAGGCCGGCAACGTCGAACGCGTCCTTGATCGTGATCGGCAGCCCTTCAAGCGGCCGGGCGCTGCCATTCGCGAGGCGCCGGTCCGATTCTGCCGCCATGGCACGAGCGACGTCGCGGTCCTGGGCAATGATGGCGTTGAGCAGCGGGTTCAGCGAGTCGATACGAACGAAACTGGCCTCGAGCAGGTCACTCGCGCTGAAGCGGCGCGCCAGCAGGGCTTCGCGGAGGTCGGTCGCGGAGGCGGTCAGATCGATCGCAGGCATCGGCACGTCCGGTCGGTTGGCAAGAACCAGCCTCTTGCCTAGCCGGTTCGCGCTTCGACTTCCATCCGCCGAAGGAAGCTCTCGCCATCACTGATGCCGAGTTCGTAGGAGAAGCGGATCCCCTCCCAGTCGCGGATCGTGAATTGCGAGACCGGAATGGTTCGGGACGGGCGCGCATAGGTTCGACCCGGAGCCTGCGGCACCGCGGAGAATGGGCGCGTCAGCAGCACGAGCGTCTGCTCGCCGGCCTGTTCCAGATCGGCGAGCGCCCAGGCCGGGGCACTGTCGACCAGCCCGCCATCGAGCGCAGCGCGTTGCCCGACGAGCCCGGCCGGCATGAAGGGGGGCACTGCAGCGCTCGCCATCAGGGCCGCGACCAGTTGTTCTGCGGTTGCACAATCGGCGAGCCGGACAAGGTCGGGCACGAAACCGAGGCGGCGCCCGGCGGTGGGATGGACCGGCCGGCGGAGGCGCTTTTCCAGCTGGTAGGCGCCGATCCCCAGCATTGCCGCAATCGGCAGGGGCCAGAAGCGCGGCGGGCGCGAGATCGCGATGCGGAAATCGCTCATCAGGCGCAAGGTTGAGAGGGCCTCGGGCGTGAAGAGCTGAACGAGGAGGCTCTGATAGAGCTCGCCGACCGGAAAGAGCCGCCCACCCCGGCGGAAGGCTGCCCAATCCATCTCGGATGTTCGATCGAGACAGGCTAGCCTGACCTGCTCGCGTACGGTCGGGCCAAGACCAAGTGCCGTATAGAGCATCGCGAAGGCGCCGGCGCTGACACCGACGACCCGGCGCGGCGACAACGCCAGGCGTGGCGCCACGGTTTCATAGAAACCACCCTGCCAGTAGCAGCGATTGCCGCCGCCGGCGAAGGCGAGCCCGGCGAACATGAAGGCGCTATTCGGCGTCCGCGGCGCGAGCGAGGTCGCGCCAGGCCAGGACGAGCCGGTTGAGATCGGCGAGATCACCGGTCGGCAGCTTGCCGAGCGTGGTCGCGACATAGCTGCGTTGCGCAGCGATGCCGGCTTCCGCCAGCCTGCGCCCCTCGGGCGTCAGATGCATTGCATAGGAGCGCCGGTCGCCCGCGATGGCGCGGCGCTCGACGAGGCCGGCCTGCACCAGGCGATCGACGAGCCCGGAGACGTTGCCCTTGGTGACGTAGAGCCGCTCGGCCAGCTCGCTTTGGCTGATGCCTTCGCGCTCGGTCAGCGTGGAGAGCAGATCGAATTGCGGGATCGAGAGCCCGAGCGTACGGATGCGCGCCGTCATCTGGCCGAGCATGCGCTGGTGCAGCCGCATGAAGCGGAACCAGACGCGGTCTGGATCGGTGCGTAGGGCGTCGGGCGCTGACACGGTTCCAACTCTCAGGATCTGTCAGTTCTGCCCTAAACTATCGCGTGGCTCCAGGCGAGCCCTTCATTCCCGCTCTGGCTCAACTCCTGCTTCCCTGGCGGGGAGCAGCCTGTCTATGCTGCTCCCAACAACAGCAAGAATGATCTTGGGGAGAGACGCTATGCTTGGCCTGATGCAGGACTGGCCCCTGCTGCTGCACCGGATCATCGACCATGCCGCCGTCCAGCACGGCACTCGCGAGGTCGTGAGCCGCGCGGTGGAGGATGGCTCGCTGCGGCGCACGACCTATGCCGATATCCGCCGCCGCGCCCTGCGGGTGGCCAGGCGCCTCGAGCGGGAAGGGATGCGGCTCGGCGACCGGGTCGCGACGCTGGCGTGGAACACCGACCGGCATCTCGAACTCTGGTACGGGATCAGCGGGATCGGCGCGATCACGCATACGGTCAATCCGCGGCTGTTCCCGGAGCAGATCGCCTGGATCATCAACCATGCCGAGGACAGGATGCTGTTCCTCGACCTGACCTTCGTGCCGCTGATCGAGCAGATCCAGGACAGGCTGCCGAGCATCGAGCGCTACATCGTGCTGACCGATGCGGCGCATATGCCGCAAACCAGCCTGAAGGGAGCAACTGCCTTCGAGGAGTGGCTCGCCGAAGCCGATGACGATTTCGCCTGGAAGCAGTTCGACGAGAATACCGCCGCGGGGCTCTGCTACACCTCCGGCACCACCGGCGGTCCGAAGGGGGTGCTCTATTCGCACCGCTCGAACGTGCTGCATGCCATGGCCTGCTCGGCGCCGGACTATATCGGATTGTCCTCGCGCGACAGCGTGCTGCCGGTCGTGCCGCTCTTCCATGCCAATAGCTGGTCATTGGCCTATTCCGCGCCGATGGCCGGGGCCAAGCTGGTCATGCCGGGCGCGAAGCTCGACGGTGCATCGCTGCTCGAATTGCTGGAAGGCGAGGGCGTGACCTGCACCGCGGCGGTGCCGACGGTCTGGCTTGGCCTGCTGCAGCATCTGGAGGCGACCAATGCCCGCCTCTCGACGCTGAAACGCGTGGTGATCGGTGGCTCAGCCTGTCCGCGGGCGATGACGGAGGCATTTGAACGCAAGTACGGCGTCACGGTCGCACATGCCTGGGGCATGACCGAAATGAGCCCGATCGGCTCGTTCTGCTCGATCAAGCCGGTCTATGGGCATCTGCAGGGAGACGCGCTCTACGATCTCAAGGTCAAGCAGGGGCATCCGCCCTTTACCGTCGAGTTCCGCATCACCGACGATGCCGGCCGGGACCTGCCCTGGGACGGCAAGACCTTCGGGCGCCTGAAGGTGCGCGGACCGTCCGTCGCCGGCGCCTATTTCAGGCGTGAGGATGAAGCGATCCTCGACGAGCACGGTTTCTTCGACACGGGCGATGTCGGCACGCTCGATGCCGCCGGATATCTCCAGATCACCGACCGCTCCAAGGACGTGATCAAATCGGGCGGCGAGTGGATATCATCCATCGATCTCGAAAATCTCGCGGTCGGCCATCCCGATGTGGCGGAGGCTGCGGTGATTGGCGTCGCCCATCCCAAATGGGACGAGCGGCCGCTGCTGGTCATCGTTCCAAAACCCGGCCGTTCACCGAGCCGCGACGAGATGTTGGCCTATATGACCGGCAAGATCGCAAAATGGTGGCTGCCGGACGATGTCGTCCTGGTCGAGGCGATCCCGCATACTGCTACGGGCAAGATCCAGAAGACCGCGCTGCGCGAGCAGTTCAAGGACTATCGCTTGCCGACAGGCTGAGCCGCGAGGCTTGCCTTCGGTGCCGGACCCCGCCACGTAATCATCATGCATCGCCGCATCGTCTTCGAGGAACCTGTCTCGCGCGCCGCACGCTGGAGCCGGCGGCTCGCCTGGTTTTCTGTCGCGGTTCTGCTGCTGGCCATTCTCGTCGCCCGGCTCGGCGAGCCTTCCGCGCAGGGGCTCGCGCCGATCGCCGGTGCCTATGGCTTCGTTCTGCTGGCGCTGCTGCTGGCGGTGCTCGCCTTCATGCGGATCTGGCAGGTGGGGCATCGCGGGGTCGGCATGGCGGCGCAGGCCTTCGTGCTTGCACTCATCATGCTTGCCCCAGTGCTCTATGGCGGCTTCAAATGGCTGGTGCTGCCACGATTGAGCGATATCTCGACCGATATCGACGATCCCCCGAGCTTCAGCCGCTCGCAGGCCGCCTTGACCGCACGCCATGGCCTGGTGCCGCCCGACGTTGCGGCCGGAGAGCGGCGCATCCAGCGCCAGGCTTATCCGAAGACTCTGCCGATCGTGCTGGAGGTCCCGGCCGAAACGGCGTTCACCATCGCGCGCCGGGCCGCAACCGCGCTGGGTTGGCAGGTGCTCGAAGCGTCGCGCCCCGGCGGACGCAGCGGGGCAGGGCGGATCGAGGCGGTCGCGCGGACCCGAATCCTGCGCCTTGCCGAGGACATCACGATCCGCGTCCGTCCGCGCGCCGACGGCAGCCGCATCGATATCCGCTCGGCCTCGCGGATCGGAAGCCACGATCTCGGTGCAAATGCCGCCCGCATCGCCGCCTTTGCCGCGGAGGTCGAACTGCTGGTCGAGGCACGCTAGGTCAGTGGCAGTGGCGTGACGCGATCCGACGAGCGGATCGACGCCGCTGCATCAGGCCCGTGCCAGTCTGTATCGGCTCGCCAGCATCGGCAGCGCCTCGTCGCAGATGACCGTGCCGTTGAGGACCAGATCCTCGAGTTGGGCGAGGATCGAGAGCGAGGCGGCGCCGTGCAACGCGACCGACAAGCCCTGATAGATGGGTGGCACCATCTCCGCGATGCGCTCGTCGCCAGCCCTGAGGCGGTTGAGGATCGCGGCTTCGCGCTGGCGGCGGTGCTGCACGAGCCCGCGCAGGAAGCGCTGCGGTTCGCTCACTGGCCCGCCATGGCCAGGCCAGTAGACAGCGTGCTCCATCGTCCGCAGTTTTTCGATCGAAGCCATGTAGGAAGCCATCGAGCCGTCGGGCGGGGCAACGATGCTCGTCGACCACGCCATGACATGATCGCCTGAAAACAGGCTTGCCTCTTCCGCGAGCGCGAAGGCGAGGTGATTGGCGGTGTGTCCTGGCGTTTCGACGGCCGAGAGCGTCCAGCCGGGGCCTGTGACCGTGTCACCATCATGCATTGGCAGATCGGGGGCATAGTCGCGATCGGCCGCGGCATCGAGCGGATTGATCTCGCCAAGCGCCAGCTCGCGCGCCGCACGATGCGGCAGGCAGCCGGCGACGATGGCGCCTGTCGCGGCCTTCAATGCCGGCACGGCTGGCGAATGATCGCGATGGGTGTGTGTGACAAGGATATGGCTGACGGTTTCCCCTGCAAGCGCTGCACGGACGCGCGCGATATGAGAGGGATCGTCCGGGCCGGGATCGAGCACGGCAACCGTGCCCCGGCCGATGACATAGGTACAGGTGCCGGTGAAGGTCATGGGGCCGCCATTCCCGGCGATGATACGCCGGACGAGCGGCGACAATTCAACCACCTCGCCGGAAGGAGCGGTGGCGCTCCGATCGAATTCGATGTCTTCGCTCATACGGGTCCCGTCGCCTGGTCCAGTCGCGTCACGGGGCAGATTGCGCCCCGGCCTTGCCGCTTCGCGCACCGCCGCGCGCCTTGTAGGGCATTGCAGCATTTTCTATAGACGGAAAACCGGCTGCGCAGCGCGGCCCTCGAAAAATGGATGAGAGCGCATGGCCGATCTGCTTCCCCTTTCCGCTCCGACCCTGGTCAACGCGATCCTTCCCCAGGTCTCCGGACGTCGCGCCGCGCTGGCGCGCAATGTCGCCCTTGCCGTGGCCGGCAGCCTGCTGCTCGTCCTCGCAGCCAAGATCAAGGTGCCGTTCTGGCCGGTGCCGATGACCCTTCAGACGCTGGCGGTGCTCGGGCTGGGTGCCGCCTATGGCTCGCGCCTCGGTGCTGCGACTGTCGCGCTTTATATTGCCTATGGCCTCGCCGGCCTGCCGGTCTTCACCAACACGCCGCCGGTTGCCGCCGGGCTGTTCTATCTCGCCGGTCCGACCGGCGGGTTCCTTGTCGGCTTCGTGCTTGCGGCAGCTGTCGCTGGCTGGGCGGCCGAGCGCGGCGCCTCGGTATTCCGCCTGATCGCGGGATTCGTCGTCGCGGAAACGTTGATTCTTGGCCTCGGCGGACTGTGGCTCGCTCTTGGGGCGCAGATGGCGAGCGGTGCCACCGGCCTCGGCTTCGCCAAGGCCTTCGCCTTCGGCGTGCAGCCCTTCCTGCTCGGCGATGCGCTCAAGATGGCGCTGGCTGCCAGCCTTGTCGGGGCAAGCTGGTCCTTCCTGCGCCGCCGCGGCTGAGATCTGCAGCAGAGGCAGAGACCAACGAGCCGGGGCTTTGCCCCGGCTTTTTCTTTGGCGCCGGCCGCTAAGGCATCGGCCCGAGACGTGGATTGCGGTTTTCGGCAGGGCCGATGCAAACGCGAATCGCTGGATCATCGGACCGGATACGAGATCCGGTCCGATGATCCAGCGATTCGCATGAGGCGGATGGGCTTGCGCTCAGCCTTGCGGATTATTGCCGGAGCAGGTCTTCACGGGTTGGCCGAACATATCGAGCTTCATCCACTCCCCGCATTTGTCGCAGCCGGAAAGCAGCACGGCGAGGCTCATGATTCCGATGATTCGGGAAAAGCGCGTCATAGAGTGAGCCCCATTGTCCTGGGGCGAGACTACAGGAGCCTCGCGCGCGGCACCATGGCCGTACCGGGAAGAAGTCGCAGCTGCGTTAATCGCGCCCGAAGGCGCCAGCGTGCGGCGGAAGATTCGGGAAACTGCCCGGGTATCTGTCCAGACAACAAAAAAGCCCCGAAGGGCATTATTTGTAACTATCTGAAATATCTCGGGAAATTTTGGTCGGAGTGGCAGGATTTGAACCTGCGACCCCCACGTCCCGAACGTGGTGCGCTACCAGACTGCGCTACACTCCGATCAACTGGTGGCCGGCTTATAGCCAGCGTCGCGCCGCAGCGCAACAGGGCTAAGCACCTCTTGTGTGGATTTCTCCAGAGCCTCGCCGGGGACCTGTCGCGTCGGATGCGGCCTCCTGTGAGAAGCGCTTGTCGATGGTTGCACAGAGCCGCGACGCACACTAGAACGCAGCAGCGTGTTGGGGCGTCGCCAAGTGGTAAGGCAGCGGTTTTTGGTACCGCCATTCCCAGGTTCGAATCCTGGCGCCCCAGCCATCATCCTAAGATTTTGATTTTAAACGATTTTAAATGATTGCCGTAACGGCCGGTCGTGACGCCCTTGGCTGCTAGCCTGAAGTGGCGAACGGGGTGGGATCGAGACCCACAGGGGCGAACGACATTCTCCCGCATCAGCAGGCTCCGATTATCTCGCTGCATTCGATCGTCGGGCGCCGGATCATTTTGCCAGTACCCGCGCGTAAGCGTACTGTGTGTGAAGTAGGCGGCCTTCATTCGACGTGATGGACGGTTGCTTGATCTCCCAATTGGGGAGGACGTTATGGGACGCAAGTTCATCGACTGCCGTGAATTCCCGAGCGACATGAATTGCTCAGTCACGATCATCGCCGACAACGAGAGCGAACTCGTGGAGGCGTCGGTGCAGCACGCTGTTGCCGTGCATGGGCATCAAGATACGCCTGAACTGCGGGACCAAATCAAAGCGGCCATCAAAGATGGCATGCCGTCTGAGAAGGCACCAAGTCGCGCCGCCTGATCGAACAAGTGCCGCCGCCATCATCTCATCCAGCAGCCGTGCCTGAGGTCTTCGGGCGAAGGAGGCTTGCTCGCCCGCATGGCCCTGCGGTCATCCAAACTGCCGCACCGCTCATAGTGCCACGCCGCTGAGTTGGTCGAGCAGGCTGAACGGTTCGCCCGCGAGATTGGCGCATGGAACGCAAAGGTTCCGACGGGGGAGCCGATCTACGTGGCCGTGAGGGCCTATGGGGACGTGGTCAGGTTGCGGGCGGACACCGCGAGAGGGGACATCTGCAAGCCAATTGGGGCGCCCATTGGCGTGCCCGGCAGGCCGTTTCCATAGACGCGATGGATGGTTGAGCAGCTACGGGTTATGAGCCCGCTCCAAGTCGCGCCTTCAATTCGACTGTCGTGCGGTCGATCAGGAATTGCTGGTAGCGATAGAACATCTCCTCGCCCATCGGCGTTGCGAACGAGTTGGCGTAGCGCTGACACCGTTCGCGCAGCCTGGCCAGGCGATCCAGAATGTCCTTGATCGCGTCGCGCTCGTCCGCATCCGGCAAGGCGGGTTTCGTCGGGCGATGCAGGTCAGGTGCATGGCTGACGGCCTCCCCCGCCACGAGCCGTGCTTCGGCCTCAAGTTTTTCGCGCGCGGAATCAAGGCGCCAAAGACGAAAGCGGCTGATGCCCTTCAGCAGGTTGAAGAGCGCCGTAACGGCCATGACGAGATAGATCCAGTAGGCCGGCGACATGAGGTTCACGAGCCAGGGAAAATAGCGGTCTACGAATTCCGGTTCCCCGGTTAGAAAGAACTGCCTCGCTTCGGAGGATAGCGGGACCGCGGTCGCCGAACTCGTCGAGGTCGGCGGGTTGCTGCGCACGAAAGTCGGAAGCGCAGCCGCCAGGAGCACCAGCAATTCGATGCGGTCAGCTCTCTTCGCGCAGGCGTTGGCCAACACGAGCGTATTGACCTGCGGCACCATTTTGTCGGTCGCAGGGGCCAGGCGCATCAAGTCGTATCGGCCAGCCGGCACGCGTCCGAGCGTCAACCATGGAAAGCGGTCGGTCAAACCTCTCAAATCTCGGAGCTCGATGATGTCCAGATCATAGCGGCCGATGATCGTGCGCAGGAACTCAGCATCATTTCGCATGACATAGGCGGCAATATCGAGATTGCCCTTCGCCACAAGCTGAGCCTGCTCCTCCAGCTCGCGATAGGACGTTCGAATGTCGAGCTTCTTCAGGTCGGGATCGCCGAGCAGCTGGAGCACGAGATAGGCCGTTCCCGAATTCTCGGGGCCTATTCCGATGGAGGCGCCCCGTAGGTCGGAGAAGCTACCGAAGGGCCGATCGCGCCGGGACAGAAAGAGGAGCGACTCCGGCTCGGGCAGGCGCCCCAATAGCTCCAGTTCGGAATCGGCAGGCACTGGAGTGCCGTCCTGAACGAAGGCAAATTTCTCCGCGCAGGATTTCTGGTCTGCCATCAGGCGTTTGGCGTTCTCGATCGAACCCGCTGTCGGGATAACCTCGAGATGCCCTCGGTCGCGCCTGGCCAGCTGCGCCAGGTTCGAAGCGAGCGAATGATAGGCACCGCCTGGCGCTCCCGTCAGTATCGACGCTCGAAATGAGCCGTAGTCGCGCACCGTGCTGTAGGACAGAGCCAAGCCTGCAATGGCTGCTGATGCAACAACCAGCAATAGAACGCGCAGAACGCCCCTGCGCCGCCTCGCGAAACTAGGTTTGTCTGGTCTCGGGGAGCGAACCGGCACGGTAGATGCCTGCAATTGGGGGCACTATGATCGCGAGGTCCAGGAGATTTGCACGACATTCGCGCGCTCGCCAGTTCTATCATCATGGCCAGCCCCCCGCGCCCGTTGGAAGCGTAAATGCCGTTGTCCTTCGCTTTGCCTTCGCGGCCGGAGCCGGCTCTTCCTTCAGCCGCTATCCGTCGTTGCCCTCGCGGAGCCTGTCGAAGGGCATCCCCTCACCAGAGTTTGATGTCGAACGAGTAGCTCACGCCGAGGCCGACGGTCGTCTGGTTCGGCGATCCATAGCGGGTCACCAGGGGGCTGGATGCCGCGTCATCCCTGAGGCGGGCATATTCGACATAGCCACGGACCTCCCATTGCGGCGTCAGTTGATATCGCGCCTGCAGGCCGGCGCCGATCGAATGCAGCCCGCCCTTCGCATTGAAGAGGGGAAGCCCGGAAGCCAGCGATTGGGCCGCGTCGACAACGAAATACGGCGCGGTCGCCTTGTTGTCGGCCAACGACAGGCGCGGCCCACCGGACAGAGTCCAGCGTTCGCCGACGGGAACGACGACATCGGCGGAAAGTTCGGCCACGAAGCCCCTGTGTCCGCCGAAACCGCGGCGCGTTTCGATGCGCGTGCGGAACCAGTCCCGGGGCCAGAACTCGGCGAAGAGGCCAGCCTCGATCGTTGCGTCGACATCGCCGAGCCCGCGCAAATGTCTGGGGTAGTCGCCCGCGTCACGGGCGCTCTTGTATTTGCCGACGAGGCCGGCATGAAAGCCGCCGATGTCGATCAAGGAAAGACCGGCTCCGTCCAGAGGGGAGCGAAAGCGCGCAACCTTGCCGGTCCGGCGGATGGAGACGATCGGCAAGGGTTCGAAGCGGGAGCGGCCGGCACCTTCGAATTCAGGCAGAAGCTTGCCCTGGGCACCCAAGGTGACGGTCCAATCGCCGGGAATGGTTGGCATCTGATCGAAAAGGCCCTGCGCCCAGGCATTACCGGGAACCGTTGCGCAGATAACCGCAAGGGCAGTTGCGGCCAGGACCACGCGGCCCGGCAGATGGCGCCAAAGCGCCTCCAACGACGTCATTCATCAACCCCAATGCGCAAGTCGCGTTCGCGAGATGCTCATCTCTAGGGCTAAGCAAGTGTGGGGCGATGTCTCCGGGATTTCGGTTTGCAACAGACTGTTACAGAATGAGGCTTGCCCCAAGGGCATGCGGAGGGCCAAGGGTACTCCTCTGCCGGAGCTTTATCGCGTGGCCCGCTCGAACAGCCCTCATCTCCTGATCGTCGATGACGACGCCACGATTCTCAGGATCCTCGCGCGGTTCCTGAGCGAGCATGGGGTGCGTGTGACTCAGGCCCAGGCCGGGACGCAGATGCTCGAAGCCCTGGAAGCAGGGCGCTTCGACCTCGTCGTCCTCGATATCATGATGCCGGGAGAGGATGGGCTCAGCCTTTGCCGGCGCGTCCGTGCCACGAGCAACATCCCGATCATCCTGCTGACAGCGATGACATCCGACACGGACCGCGTCGTCGGGCTCGAACTCGGTGCCGATGATTATGTGACGAAACCCTTCAACCCGCGGGAGC
This sequence comes from Allobosea sp. 2KB_26, assembly GCF_052115715.1. NCBI lineage: Bacteria > Pseudomonadati > Pseudomonadota > Alphaproteobacteria > Hyphomicrobiales > Alloboseaceae > Allobosea > Allobosea sp. 2KB_26. The sequence goes on along the minus strand of NZ_JBFRHE010000001.1, from coordinate 713,143 downwards.
TTCTGGCGCGGGTGCGGGCGGTTCTGCGACGCACGGGCGTCTCACCCACCGCTGCGCGAGATCATGTGCGGTCGACCTTCCGGTTCGCGGGATGGACGCTGGACGCGAAGCGCCGGGTCTTCCTGTCTCCTGACAATGTCCTGACCGATCTGACGAGCGGCGAGTTCGATCTGCTGCTGGCCTTCGTGGAGCATCCGCAGCGTGTTCTCAGCCGCGATCAGTTGCTCGACCTGGCCCACGGCCGGGCAAGCCAGATCTTCGATCGCAGCATCGATGTCCAAATCAGCCGGCTGCGCCGCAAGATCGAGATCAATCCGCAGGAACCACTGCTCATCAAGACCGTGCGGAGTGAGGGATATGTCATGACTGCGGATGTGGCTGCCGATGCGCCCGAAGCAACGCCATGAGGGTAAGGCTGTGGTCGCGGGTGGGCTTCGCCCCTCGTATTGCTATTGTAGTGGTCCTGACGTTCATCGGGACACAACTGCTCGGCGAGGCGCTCCGTGCGCTGGTGCCACCCTCGGATTTCGCGTTGTTCGACACGCAATGGCTTGTCGATACGACGGTCGAGGCTCAACGAACCGTGGCGGCGGCTGATGCCAGCCGGCGTGATGCGGCGCTGTCCTCGCTCAAATCGAAGGAGTGGCTCGATTTCGCGATCCGTGAACGTAGACCCGCAGCGCTGAGCGGCCCTTCGCCTGCATCGAGTGCGACGCTCCAGGCCCAGATCACCAAGAAACTGAGCGTCGATGCGGACGCTGTCGTCGTCAATATCACGCCCTATGGCAACCTGCTCAGTCAGGTCAGGACCGGTGTCGTCCTTTTGTCCGGCCTGCCGGCGCTGATGGCCAACGTCGCCGCGGATTCGGTCGAGCACTACCCGCTCGTGGCATCGGAGATCGAGATCGGCGTCCGCCTCTCGGATCAGTCCTGGCTGATCGTGACGCAGCGCGCCGGCGATCTGGCCAGCGCGCGCTACGTGCGGAACGCGGCGGACCTGATCGGCGGGGCGTTGTTTGTCGGCATGCTCTCCGTCTGGATGGCGCGCAGTCTGGTCAAGCCGCTGACGCAGCTTGCCGGAGCGGCCGAACGGCTCGGCCGGGAGCGGGCGCTGACCCCGATCGGTGACATGGACCTGCCGGAATATGCCGCGATCGCCCATGCCTTCAACGACATGCAGGCGCGCCTCACCCATTTCGTGGATGAGAGAACCACTATGCTTGCCGCGATCTCGCATGACCTGCGCACTCCGCTCACGCGGCTGCGGCTCATGGCGGAGTATGTGCGCGACAAGGACCAGCGGCAGGAGGTCCTGTCCAATATCTCCGAGATGGAAACCATGATTCAGTCGTCGCTCGCGTTCGGCAGCGACGATGCGCGGCGCGAGCCGCACAACGTGGTCGATATCGCCTCGCTCTTGATCAGCCTTTGCGACAACTCCACGGATATGGGGGGGCATGTCACCTATGTCGGCCCCGACCATGCGCAGCTGTCCTGCCAGCCCGTGGCAATGCGCCGTGCTCTGTCAAATCTCATCGACAATGGGCAGCGTTACGGAGAGCGGGTCAGCGTGACACTGCGCGACGAAGCTCAGGCGCTTGTCATTGTTCTCCAGGATGTCGGGCCAGGGATTGCGCCGGACCAGATCGAGCGCGCTTTCGCTCCGTTTCAACGCCTCGATGGATCGCGCAGCCGTGCGACCGGTGGCACCGGCCTCGGGCTCACGATTGCCCGGGACGTCATCCGGGCGCATGGCGGGGACGTTACCCTGGCGTCGGCCCAGCCGGCGGGTCTGCGGGTGACCGTGAACCTGCCAAAACCGACGATGTTGCCGTCTGTGATCTGACATGTGCTCCGCGGCACTTGCCGTCGCAGCTTGCCTGGGCGACCGCATGAAATTGGCGTTCGGCGGCTTGGAGATTGGTGCGCGCGATCCGGCTATTGTTTCTGGCCCGCGTTCACCAGCGGCGTGGTCAGTACTTCGCCGGTCGTGCTCGCCGCGTCGCTGATCGAGTCTCCGAGTTGCTCGATGCGGCCATTGAAATTGCGGCGAGTATGGGGGTCGACGATGGCGATCGGTGCTGCAATCGCAAGACCAGCCGCAGTCCCAACCGTTGCAGCGGCACCGGCGGTGACTGCCATCAGCCGGTCGCCGAGGCCGACGCGCGAATCGGTGATGGATTGGCCGGCGACGAGGCGGGTGCCGATCAGCCGCACGACCTCGGGGCTCTCCGCGAATTTGCCGTGGTTCAGCCGGTCGTCCGATCTGAGCTTGGTCAGGTCGAGCACGGTGATGCCTTCGGCAGCCAGCTCGTCGCGATAGGGTTCGGCTTCCGGGTTGATCGCGCCCAGCCGTGCCGTGCTGCCCCAGACTCGGCGGGAAACCGCCAGTGCCCGGTCGTCCTGCGAGACGAAGAGGGTGAATTTCGCGCGGCTCTTGCCGATCTCGGCGATCTGGGTCCGGAAGACATCGACATCGACGTCAGGCGAGGCGAGCATGATATTGGCGATCTTGGGTGCGATCTGGCCGTTCCGGATCGCCATCTGGCGCAACGATTCGAGTGTGAGCCAGTTGCCCATGGAATGGGCCAGGATCGAGACCTCGCCGACCGCGGGATCGCGCGCCAGCGCCTGGAGCGTGGCCTCGAGCGCATGGCGCGAATAATTCGTGCTTTCGCGGTCGTAGCCATAAGCGAAGAGCGAGCCGCGTGAGGGCCAGGTGAAGAGCAGCGGCACGACATTGGCATCGGAATCGTGGACGATCTGGGCGAAGCGATAGACCGCGTCCTCAAACCGGTTGTTGAAGCCGTGGACGAAGACGAGAACACGCCGCTTCGGGGCCTTCAGTGCTGCTGAGTGCAAGCGCGCGAAGGCGGCCGGCTGATCGAGACGGTCCACCTTCAGCGTCACGAATTCGCGCTCCGGGTCGCCAGGAAGGCGGCTTGGCCATTGGACTTCGCCAACCTTCCGGACGCGCGCGGGCGGGATCGAGACGGTGATCTCGGCGAAGGATGATTTCACGCCGCGCTCGCCGGAAAACAGGATGCCGTTATCCGGATCGGGCGAGCGCGTCGTGGCCACGAGCATGGTGACTTTGCTGGCGTCGGGTGCGCCATGCGTAACCGGTGCCAACACGCCCTGCACGTCGCCGGCGCAGCCGGCGAGCAACAACGCCAGTGCCCCAGCAGCGAATTTCATCCCATGCCGTCTCATGCAGAAGCCATCCAGGTCGCAGGGCCAGGCAGCAGAGCGATCATGGTCGCTCTGCGCGTCATTCAGCAAGGGCTTGGGGTCAGTACGGCGCGCGGGACAGGACATCGCCCCCGAAACGATCGCCGAAATTGGGCGAGCGGCGGTTCTCGCGGACATAGGCCGGCCCGCCGCCTTCGCTCGGTGCAGGGCCGGGATCGAGATAGCTGCGCTCCTGCGGCGTACGGATCGGGATTCCGGGCCCATCATTGGCCGCGACGGGCTCGCGCTGTGTACAGCCGGCGAGAGCGGCGATCAGGACGAGGGCCGCGGAGGCCCGGCGAAGGGGGGCCCTCGCGGCGCTGATTGTGGTGATGGAACCGCCGCTAGGCATCTGGATAACCCTTCGTGTGGATGAACAACCCGCCGCCGCGTGAGCGGGCGATGCCGGTCGCATAGTGTCGCTGCATCAAAGCCGGCGGCAGCAGCCGGCGTCAACGCGCCGCCGCGAGATCATGTGGACGGCGAGCGCGGCGCCGGTTGCCGATCCGGGCGTTCCGATCGGGACACGTTGTTGGCCGTGAGCCCGGAACGCTCCGGCGCGAGAGGATCTGGCGGGTGCGGCGCGCCGAACTCCACCGGCTGGATTGTCCGCATCAGAGGGGATTGATGTAGTTGGTGATCGCGATCTGCCGCAGCAGCACCTTGCGAATGACATGTGCGGCCGTGACGCGATCGGTGAAGATGGCGGCATCGCCGGCAGCACCCGCCGGAAGCTTGTCGGCAAAGGCCTGGTCGTCGAGTTTCACGCGCACAACAAAGGGGGCTGCCTGGATGGATTTCGGCGTCACCGCCGCCCCGGATGTCTGCACCTGACCTGTCGAGATCGCCTGCAACACGCTCTCGACCTTGCCGGTGAAGACCTGCCCTGGGGCGAACTTGAACGTCAGTTCGACCGGCTGGCCGGCCGCAATGTAGCGGGCATCGATCTGCTGGATCTCGACGCCGATGACCGTCTCCGCGGTGTCCACGAAGGCCATGACCGGCGCGAGCGGCAGGTTGGCGACGCGTGCGCCCTTCCGCAGCGCGACATTGGTGACGTAACCGGCGGCCGGAGCTCGAACCACCGTCTTCTCGAGGTTCCACCTGGCGCCCTCGAGTTGCGCCTTGAGCTGGTCGACCTCGGCCTGGCGTTGCTCGACATCGAAGCTGCGGCCGGACCCCGTGCTCTGCAGCTGGGTCATTTGAGCCAGGCGCTGCTGCTGCAATTGGAACTGCGCTTCCAGCGCCTTGACCTGGGCCTCGTAGGGCACGGGGTCGATCTTGAACAGCACAGCGCCCGCCTTCAACGGCGTATTCGGCTCGACAGGGACGTCGACCACCTCGCCGGCGACATCAGGGACGATGGCGACGGATTGCCGGATGGCCAGCGCCGGGCCTTGCGGCGCGCCCCAGTTCATCGGGATGAAGAGGCCGATCAACAGCAGAAGCAGGACAACGATCGGCGAGACCTTCCAGAACAGGTTGAACGGTACGATCCGCAATTTCACGAGCACAAACAGGAGGGCGAGATACACATTGAGCAGGACGACGATCATCGGGCGAGCTCCTGCGGGCGCGCGGGCACGTCAACACGCGCGGGCACGTCGACATAGGCCCAGATCAGGACGGCAGGCCACAGCACGAAGCCCAGAAACAGCGTCACCCAGCCGCCGACAGCCACGGCCTGGGCCCAGGGATGATTGCGTCGCTTGGCGATCATGCCCGGAAGCATGGCCATGAAGACGATGACGAAGACCGTGCTGCACACGAGCACGACCAGAACGATCCAGGCGAATATATCAAGCGGGCTCATGGGCCTCCGTCCACTCTCGAGCTGCACCGGCGGCCGGCAGGCCCTGACATCGAGGGTGCAGGATACTGACAACCGGCGGAAAGTCGCGCTCGAAAGTTGGTTTGCCGGTCCTGAAGCGGAGCCGGCCAAAGCCTTGGCTGCCGGGTGGGTTCGGGGTGGGGCGGGCGGCTGTCACGAGGTCCCAGACTAAAGCACGACCACTTAACGGGCGCGCGTTGCGCGTCAGCGCAGGGCCCGGAGCGCGTTCAGGATGACCACGATGTCGATCGCTTCCTGGAACAGGGCTCCCTGCACCGGCGCAAGATAGCCGAGGGCAGCGACAAGCATTCCGACGAGGGACAGCCCGAGGCCGACGTAGACGCTCTGCAACGCGATGCCGCGCGTGCGTCGGGCAATCACGAGTGCCTTCGCCAGCGGCTGCAGTTCGTCGACCAGAACTACGATGCCGGCTGCTTGGGACGAGGCGGCGGCGCCACGCGCGCCCATTGCGACCCCGACATCGGCGGCGGCAAGTGCGGGTGCGTCATTGACACCGTCACCCACCATCATCACGGCCCTGCTCTCGGCCTCTCGGCGCACGACGGCGACCTTGCCCTCTGGCGTCAGGTCTCCCAGAACCTGATCGACGCCGAGATCTTCGCCCACGGTCCGGGCAATCTGCTCAAGATCTCCGGACGCGAGCACGATCCGCTCGATTCCGGCCGTGCGGAGAGATTGAAGCGTCGAGCGCGCATCGTCGCGCAATTGGTCGCGAAGCAGAATGACGCCGGCGAGCAGCCCGTCCGCTGCCACCGCCACGGTCAAAGCTTCCTGTGGGGCGTCTGCAACCAGCGCGTCCGGATCACCGCCCCGGCTGCGGCTGCGCACATAGGAACCGCCGCCCAGTGCGATGCGCCTGGTGCCGACCTGTCCCTCGATGCCCTTTCCTGGCGTCTCGGAGATATCCGAAGGGGGTAGTAGCGTCAGTCCCGCATCAGACGCGGCCCGGATCAGTGAAATCGCCACCACATGTGCCGATGCCTGATCGAGGCTTGCGGCCAGGGCCAGCACCTCGGTCGCGGCAAAGCCGTTGCAGGTGCGGATCTCGGTGATCGTCGGCCGCCCCTGGGTGAGCGTACCGGTTTTGTCGAGGATGGCTGTCCGCACTCGCGCCAGGGCCTCGAGCACGCTGCCGTCCTTGACCAGCGCCCCACCCCGCGCGGCCTTCGAGATGCCCGAAATGATCGCGACGGGCACGGCGAGGATCAAGGGACAGGGCGTTGCCACGACGAGGACCGCCAGGGCGCGGATCGGGTCACTGCTCAGTAGCCAGGCCGTGCCCGCGATGACGAGCGTCAACGCGAGAAAGCCGATGGCGTAACGGTCCGCCAGCCGTGCCATCGGCGCCTTGCTCGCCTGTGCCTGCTCCACCAGCTTGACGATCCCGGCATAGGTGCTCTCGGATGCCGGCCGGCTTGCGATCAGATCGAAGGGGGCGCCGAGGAGCGTTGCTCCGCTGAGCACCTCGGCGCCGCGGCTCAGGCTTTTCGGCAGGGACTCTCCGGTCAGAGCCGAAAGGTCGAGCACGGCGACGCCACTCGCGACATGGCCATCGACCGGCAGCACCTCTCCGGTGCGCATCAGCAGACGATCACCCTGGCGGATCGCTGCGATCGACACCTCCTCGAGCGTCTCGCCGCGATAACGCATGGCGTTGAAGGCGACCCGGCCAAGGAGAGCCGACATTTCCCGGCGCGCACGGCCCTGGGCGAAATTCTCGAGCAGCTGGCCGCCAGCATACATCAGCGCGACGACGTTGCCGGCCAGGCTTTCGCCGAAGGCAAGCGCCGCCGACATCGACAGGGCCGCGACGATATCGAGACCGACATCGCCGCGGCGCAGCGATCCGACGATCTCGATGATGAGCGCCAGCAGCACCGGGATGGTCGCAACAGTCCAGGCGCGACTGGCGAAGGATGCCATGCCGATCCACCAGAGCCAGCCGCCGGCAACGAGCCCGGCCAGGGCGATGCCGACGAGCAGCAGGTCGAGATACTGGCGACAGAGCCGGGAGATCCGTCCCGCCCAGCTGTCGTGGGCGGGCTGTGCCAGGGCCTCCGCTTGAGACTGGGGCACCGCCTGAATCTCCTGTGCGAGCCGGTCCGGCTTCGTCATGTCATGCGGGCGACGGGTGCCTGCGAAGCCCGCGCGGTCTCAATGTGACATCAAGCAGCAGACGGGTGAAGCTTGCAGTAGATCGCGTGTCATGCCGCCAAACATCCACTCCCGCATGCGATTGTGACCATAGGCGCCGGAAACGATGAGATCGGAACCGTGCTCGGTGGCAAAGTCGATCAACTCGTTGACTGCGTGCTTGGCACTGTCGGTCTGCAGCACCGCCTTTGCCGCCACACCGTGCAAAACGAGGTAGTCGCGCACGTCTTCGGCGCCCTGATCTTCGGCGTCCGGCCCAATCGACAGGACGGTCACGGATTCTGCCCGCGCCAGCAGCGGCAGGGCGTCCCGCACGGCGCGCCGCGCTTCCCGCGTATCCTTCCAGGCGACCAGGATATGCTTGCCGGATAGATAGCTGACGTCGGGCGGTACGACGAGGAGCGGCCGGCCGAGCGACATGACGAGATCGCCCGGAGAGAGGCTCATCCCACCCTGGACGGGGTCGTGATGGGCTTGGCGGGCCAGCACCACGAGATCGGCTGCGCGGGCCTGGTCGAGAACGAAGTTCCGCGGCGTTTCGATGGCGCTGCGCCAGACAAGGTGCTTCATGTCGCCGGCGGCCTTGCGGAATATCGCTTCGGCCCGCGCAAGGTCTGCTGAGACTGCGCGCTTGCTCTCCTCGATCAGGAGCGCGTCGACGCTCGCCAGACCGTCGCCGACATAGGGGAGAATGAAGTCTTCTGCGGCGATGCCGATCAGCCGGCTTCCAAAGCGATCGGCCAATGAGGCTGCCAGCTTGACCCGATCGGCGGCACCGCTGCCGAGGTTGAGCGGCACCATGATGCTGGCATAGCCCGCCTGCGCCTTCACCGTTGCTGTCATCGCATGTCCCCCAAATCTCGACGCATCCGTGGCGTCTATGATCGAGCCCAGTGTGCAGGGACGCATTGATATGGAGCAAGGCGCCCCCCTGCACACCGGCACCGCGCAGATGCCGTAGATGCCTTCAGGCGATGACTGGTTTGACCGGGGCCCTCGGTTTCACGGCAATGATCTGGAAGGGCTGCAGGTGGTCGTCACCGTCGCGGATAGAGACATAGCCGCCGACGACGAAGCGGTGTCGGTCGAGCCGGTAGCCGGCCTCGTCATCATCGCTGCCGGAATCGTCATAGTCGATGAACCAGGTCGCGCCGCCGGCGCCTCCGGCCCGGCGCAGGAGCCAGCCGTGACGATCCGGCTCCCCCACCGAGAAGCGCCTGACGCGGCAGAGATCGCGCTGCTCCTGCCAGCCAGCCGCATCGATATATCCGTCAAGGTCGAGCGGCGCGGTAATCTCGTAGCCATGCCGCGGGCTTCCTTCGGGATAGCCGCTCGTCCGGGCGAGATGAAGGGTGATGACATAAAGCATGATGGTCGTCCGTCCTTTCTGCCGCTTGGATATCCATGCCACGATCAATCGCGCATATTTCGGGCGCGTCCGGTTTGATCTGGCGCAAGGACGTTTCTGCCGGGCCGATGGAGGTTCTTTCGCGTACTGGAGGATGACATGATCGAAGGCATCAAGAGCATATTGGTCGCGGTGACGGAGGAGGGGCAGACCGAGGAGAACCTTGCTGTCGGCTACGGGCTTTCGTTGGCGCGGCAGACGAATGCGCATCTGACGGTGCAGGCGGCGGCAAGCCGGTTCTCCGTGCCCTATTCGATGATCGATGATTTCAGCGGCGCGATCGTCGCGTCGGAGAATCGGCGCATTGCCGGCCTCGCCCAGAAGCTGGCCTCCGACGCTCGATTCGCGGCCAATCTTGCCGGCGTGGTCAGCACGGTCGAGAGCCCTCAACTGATCTACAGCAGCCTGCTGCAGCGCTTTCTCGACCACGCCCGCGTCAACGACCTGTCAATCCTGGATGCGGAGCCGACGACGCTCGCCGTCGACCGCGGTCTGATCGAGACGGCTCTGTTCGAGAGCGGCAGGCCGGTCCTGGTCGTTCCGCCCGGCCATCCCGGCTTCTCGGGAGAGACCATCGTCATCGCCTGGGACGGCGGGGCCAGCGCGGCGCGTGCCGTGGCCGATGCCTTGCCGTTCCTGCGAGCCGCCAAGGCTGTCGAGATCGTCTCGGTCACCGGCGAGAAGGACCTTTCCAACGCGGTTCCCGGTGTCGAGCTGGCACCTCATCTCGCCCGCCATGGCGTCGACGTCACGGTCAAGACGGTGGCACTCGGCAAGGGGCGCGATGTCGCGACAGCGCTCCAGGACGAAGCGGTCGAGTTCGGCGCCGGTTTCATCGTGTTGGGTGGCTATCGCCATTCCCGCCTGCGCGAATGGCTGCTCGGCGGCGTGACGCAGTCCCTGCTCAAGAACAGCAAGGTTCCGCTCTTCATGTGCCATTGATCGTGGCGGGGAAAATGGCTCAACTCTGCAAACGCACGGTTGAGCCACTCCCGGCTTGAGACCGGGCGCGTTCAGCCTGGTTTCCGCTCATGAGCATTCGGAACTTCGACGCGCTCTTCAATCCTCGCGCGATCGCCCTGGTCGGGGCCAGCAACCAGGCCGGTTCGGTCGGGGCGATGCTTGCCGCCAACCTCTATGGTGCGGGCTTCAAGGGGCCGATCATGGCGGTCAACCCGCATGAAACGGCCATCCGCGCGGCGTTGAGCTATCGCTCGGTAGCCGAACTCCCTGTCACGCCCGACCTTGCCGTCCTGGCGACGCCGGCAGCGGCGGTTCCCGCGCTGATATCCGAACTCGGGCAACGCGGCTGCCGAGCCGCGATCGTGATCAGCAACGGCTTTGGCGACACCACGGCTACGGACGGGCTGCGGCAACAGATGCTCGATGCGGCCAAGACGCATCTGATGCGCATCGTCGGGCCGAACTGTCTCGGCCTGATTTCCTCTCCGCGCGCGATCAATGCGAGCTTCGCGCATCTGACGCCGCGGCCAGGCAACATCGCCATCGTCAGCCAGTCCGGTGGCATCATGTCGGCCTTGCTCGACTGGGCGGACCGGCGCGGCATCGGCCTTTCGCATGCGATTGCGCTCGGCGACACCAGCGATGTCGACGCGGGCGACATGCTTGATTACCTCGGCACGGATCCGACCGCGCGCTCGGTGCTGCTCTATGTCGAGAACATCTCTCACGCCCGCAAGTTCATGTCCGCAGCACGGGCGCTGGCGCGCATGAAGCCTGTCATCGTGGTCAAGGCCGGGCGCAGTGCCGCCGGGGCGCGGGCGGCGCTGTCGCATACTGGGGCACTTGCAGGTGCGGACGCGGTCTATGACGCTGCCTTTCGGCGCGCTGGCCTGTTGCGGGTCGCCGAACTCGACGAACTCTTCGCTGCGGCGGAGATCCTGGCAAAGGGAGTGCGCGTCTCCGGCGACCGGCTGACCATTCTGACCAATGGCGGCGGCGCCGGCATCCTCGCCGTCGATGCCGTCGGGGAACGGGGGAACCGCGTCGCGACCCTCAGCCCGGAGGTGATCGCCAAGCTCGACAGCGTGCTGCCTGAGGGCTGGTCGCGTGGGAACCCCGTCGATGTCCTGGGGGACGCTACGGGAGACCGTTATGCGGTTGCGCTGGAAGCGCTGCTCGAAGAGCGCGAGAGCGATGCCGTCCTGGTCATCAACTGCCCCTCCGCCATCGCCGATGGCGCGGAGGCGGCACGTGCCGTGTCCCGGGTCGTCGCCCGACAGAAGCATGTTCCCGTCATGACGAGCTGGCTCGGCGGCACGCTCGCACAGGCCGCCAGGGCGTATCTGCGGGAAGGCGGGCTTCCGAATTTCGCGACACCTGAAGAAGCGGTTCGCGCCTTCAGTCATCTCGCCGCCTTCCGGCGAAACCAGGAGCTTCTGCTGGAAACACCGACGGCTGGCGTCGCCATTGCAACCCGGCAGGTCGAGGCGGCGCGCAAGCTCATCAAGGCGGCGTTACGCGAGAAGCGCATCTCGCTGACGGAACCGGAATCCAAGCAACTGCTCGGGCTGTTCGGCATTCCCACCGTCGAGACGAGATTTGCGGCGACGCCGGAGGAGGCCGGAGCCTGTTTCGAGGCGATCGCGGGTCCGGTGGCGCTGAAGATTCTCTCGCATGACATCATCCACAAATCCGATGTCGGTGGCGTCGTCCTGGGTCTGAAGAGCAAGGCCGAGGTCGAGGCGGCAGCGCGCGAGATGCTGGAGCGCGTGGGCCGGCTTCGCCCGACGGCGCGGATCGATGGCTTTGCGATCCAGCCCACGATCTCCCGACCGAAGGCGCATGAGCTGATCCTCGGTATCGCTCAGGATGAAACCTTCGGGCCGGTGATCCTGTTCGGACGCGGCGGCACCGCGACGGAGGTGATCGGGGACCGGGCCATTGGGCTGCCGCCACTGAATTCGGTCCTGGCGCGCGACATGATCTCCCGCACACGGGTTGCGCGGTTGCTGGCGGGATTTCGTGACGTCCCGGCTGTGCCGCTCGAACCGGTGGTCGATATCCTCGTGCGCCTGTCGGAGCTGGTGGTGCAGCTGCCCGAGATCATCGAGCTCGACATCAATCCGCTTCTTGCCAATTACGAAGGCTGCATCGCGCTCGATGCCCGGATCGTCATCGCTGGCAAGAAGGAGCGCCGCCTCGGACTGGCGATCAGCCCCTATCCGCATCAGCTCGAGCGTGAGATCGCGCTTGGCGACGGCACGGAGCTGCACTTGCGACCGATCCGGCCCGAGGACGAGAGTGCTCTCGCCGAGATGGTCGCGCTGTGTACACCGGACGACTTGCGGATGCGGTTCCTGGGACCGGTGAAGATCTTTCCGCATGCAACGGCAGCCCGGCTGTCGCAGATCGATTATGACCGGGAAATGGCATTGGTCGCCGGCGAGCCGGGTGCGCCCTATGGGATGGGGCCGATCTTCGGCGTTGTCAGGATCTCGGGCGACCCGGAGCGCAAGACGGCAGAATATGCGATCCTCGTCCGCTCCGACATGAAGGGGCGGGGCCTCGGCTATCGCCTCATGACGGAAATCATCACGCATGCGCGGGAGCAGGGCTACCAGCGGCTCTTCGGCGAAGTGCTGGCGCATAATGCCGCGATGCTGCAGATGGCGAGCGATCTGGGCTTCCGCGTCACACATGCCGATGGCGATACGGTTCATGTCGAGTTGAAGCTCGATGGACCGGAGCCGAAATCGTGACCCGGCATTCCGCGTCGGTCACTGCGCCAGGTGCGGCATCGCGGCGCAGCTGATCGCGCGGCGGTCCTTGATCACCCATCTCGTCGCCCTGAAACGCTGTAGCGTCAGATCTCATCTGACGGCGAGCCCGCGACTTCAAGGCCCCTAGACTTGCTCCACCGCGCGGCTGAAGCCTGTTGCCGGCGCGATTTGCCCCGCCGTGAGGATGGGGCACTTGCAGGGCGCAGGCTATCGCTTTTTGTCTGCGTATGCGTACAATCTTGACATTGTACGCTTCTGTCGCCATTTAATGTGCGACGCTGGCGGCTCAATGCTGGCTTCAAGGAGTTGTTCTCGTGTCCGACCATGAATGGCCACCCCTCTCGCCTGCCCAGACTGGTCTGCGCGGACGGTGTCCGCGTTGCGGACAGGGCCACCTGTTCCAAGGCTTTCTGAAGCTACGGCCGAAATGTGAGGTCTGCGGTCTCGACTATTCCTTTGCGGACCCTGCCGATGGCCCGGCCTTCTTTGTAATGATGTTCGTCTGCATTCCGGCGGTGGTGTTCGCGCTCTGGCTCGAAATGGCCTATGAGCCGCCGGCCTGGGTTCATCTCGTCACCACCTTGCCGCTGATCCTGCTGACCTGCATCCCACCGCTTCAGCCGTTGAAGGGCTGGCTCGTCGCGGCACAGTTCTTCCACAAGGCAGAGGAAGGCCGGCTGGCTCGCCCCAAGGGCGAGAAGACGCCGGCCTGACCACGGAGGAAGGGACGGCGTCGTGGACGCTTTGCTTGCGCGCTCCCGACCTCGTCAGACGATCCACTGATGCTGCGAGCGCTCATTGATCATGATCGCGGCCAGCGTCTTCAGGGCATGGGCGAGACGCCCGCGTTCCGGCACGCCACCCAGAGAAATCCTGACCGCGTCTGGGGCCTCGCCTTCGACGCTGAATGCATCCGATGGCGTAACGCCGAGGCCTTCCTGACGAACTGCCTCGACCAGGCGGTAGCGATCCCAATGCGCCGGTAGCGGCTGCCAGATATGCAGACCGTTCGGGTGATGCCGGGCCGAATCCGGCAGGATGGAGCGCGCCAGTTCCTGGCGGGCCGCAGCCTCGCGGCGCACCCCGTCGAGCAGGTCGCCAGCGGCACCGATCCGGATCCAGTGGGTTGCAAGCGCCGTCATCAGGGGCGGCGGCATGAGCGCAATGCTCCGCAGGATCGCGACGAGCGCGTCGCGGTTCTCGTCCGGCGGCAGGACGACGAAGGCGGTACGCAGCCCTGGCGTCAGAACCTTCGACAGCGTAGCCACATGATAGGTCCGCTCCGGAGCGAGGGCGACCAGCGGCGGCGGAGCATCGCCGGCGAGCAAACTGTAAGGGTCGTCTTCAATGATCCTGAGGTGTTTTGCCCGCGCGATCCGCACGATCTCATCGCGTCGCGCAGGCTGCATTGTTGCTGTGGTCGGATTCTGGATCGTCGGCGTTACGCAAAGCAGCTTTGCTCCGGATTCAGCAATGGCCCGTTCGAGGGCGTCCGGCAGAAGACCCTCTTCATCGGTCGCGACGGGGACAGGTCGCCGACCCGCCAGCCTCGCCGCTGCAAGCAGGCCGGGATAGGCGAGGGCCTCGACGAGAATGGCCTCGCCCGGTCTTGCGAGCTGGTTGACCAGTGCCACGAGTGCCGGCTGCGCGCCGGGGGCGACCAGCAGCCTCGCGGGTTCGATCCGCCCGAGAACCGGCTCAAGCCAGGCACAGCCGGCTGCCCGGTCCGCCAGCGAACCCGCTCCGACATGATAGGTCATCAGCAAATCGGCGCTGGATCGCGACAGGACCTCTGCGAGACCTCGCTGCATCATCTCAGCAAGGCGTATGCCCTTCGGGGGCGGGGGAATGTTCATGCTCAGGTCGATGAGCGGACCCGACTGTTCCTTCCGCGTCGAGATGAAGGAGCCGCGCCCGGTTACCGCGTCGAGCAGATTGCGATGTCTTGCCTCTGCATAGGCTCGGGTGACCGTGGTCAGATCGACGTCGACAAGTTTGGCGAGCTGCCGCTGCGGTGGGAGCCGGTCGCCAGGGCGCAGGGTGCCATTTGCGACGGCCTGGGCAATCAGCTCGACGATCTGGAGGTAACGTGGGCCTGCCGATGGATCGAGTTGGCGGATCCATTGCATTGTCTCGTCGCTCCGCGCCATGCCGGCCCTCCGGATTCCATGCATTGTAGGCTAATGTCTGCATACGATACACGAGACGAACACGGCAAGCCAATGGAATGCCAAAGCGTTGGGGCAAAGCAGTGGATCAAGCGATCAGCGCTAACCCAGTGTGGTCTGTGACCTAGATCACATTAATTCCCAGGTATTCGTGCAAAATCTAGGCGCGGGCGGTTCCTGAGACGAGCGTTCGAGCGAAGACAACATAAGTTAACCCTTCGTTCACCAAGTCATTTACAGGCGGCTGTAAATGAGCCAGCATGCTCTCAGCGTCGCGGCATAGAATTGGGGGAGGTCAGCGATGGATGGCATATCGATTGCGGTTGTAGATGACCATCCGCTTCTGACCGAAGGAATCGTTGCGCTGCTGCAACGCAAAGGTGGCTTTTCGCTCGTCGCGACCGGTTCGGCTGCCGATCACATCACCGCGATTACGGAAACTCATCAACCTGATGCGATGATTGTCGATCTGAACATGGCCGGCGACGCTTTTCAGGCAATTTCGGACGCATCGAAGGCGGCGCCTCACATGAAGATGGTGGTGTTCACCGCATCGACCAGCACCGACCATGCCATTCAGGCGCTCGACGCCGGCGCCAGCGGTTACGTCCTCAAGGGCAGTCCGGCCGATGATCTCTTCGACGCGATCGAAGCGGCGCGGCGAGGCGAGATTTATATCACGCCAGCCTTCGCCACCAAGGTGATCGGTGCGCTGCAAAGCAAGGCGCTGGAAAAGAGGGCGGCGCAAAGCACCCGGCTGAGTGTGCGGGAGGATCAGATCGTGAGGCTTCTCCTGTGCGGGAAGCAGAATCGAGAGATTGCCCGGGCCCTCTCGCTGAGCGAGAAAACGATCAAGGGCTACATGACCAACCTCATGCACAAGCTGAACGCCAGGAATCGTCTGGAGGTTGTGATTGCGGCGCAAAGGCTGGTTCCGCCGGGCGCGGAGGCGCGGGATCCGGCAAGGCCTCGCTAGGGTTGAGATCGCGCCGTCAGGACCGCATGGGCAGCGTGGCGCGCACTTCTGTTCCGCCTGAGGGCAGGCGGCTTACGGTGAGTTGGCCGCGCAATGCCTTGATGCGGCTGTCCATGCCCCGCACCCCCAGGCCGCCACCGCCGAGTGGCGCGTCACGGTGTTGGATGGGCAAGGTGCTGCCGCTGTCCGACACACAGATTTCGAGCATATCGTCGCCAATGCGGGCTTCGACCTTCTGCCCCCGCCCCCCGGCGTGTTTATAGGCGTTGGTCAGCGCCTCCTGCACGATCCGGTAAGAACAGAAACGGATGGCGACGGGAACCTGCGCAGGCAGTTCGGCGACGTTGCGAAGGACATGTGTGCCCGTCTGCTGCTCATGGCGGGTAATGGCCAAATTGATGGTCTCTGCGAGAGAGAGATTCTCTGCCTCGGGCAACGCCAGTCCTGACGACAGGTTGCGCAGATCCGAGAGGACTTGCTGGATCAGGGGTTCGAGCTCGCCGTGAGCATGGGCTGCGGGCGCCACGGTCCCGCTCGCCCGATCTGCCGTAGAGGGCAGCTTCAGCATCATCAGGCTGAGGAGCTGGATCGGCCCGTCGTGGATGTCCGCGCCAATGCTGGCAAGATAGGTCTCGTTGAGAACGGTGGCGTTGAGCCTGGCCCGGTCCGCTGCCCGCCTGAGCGCATTGTTCCGCTTCGCCAGGGCTTCCGCCCGCGCCAGGTTCTGTTCGAGAAGAGCCTGCTGGCTGCTGATGATTCGGCTTGCGCGTTTGACGATGACATGCAGCAGGATGACGATGACGATGGCGACATTCGCGATGAGGAACCATGTCGCGTATCGGACGCTGGAGATCTCTCGATTCATGAAGTGGCTGAACTCGTAGAATTCTCCGATTGCGATGATGTCCCTGGTCTTCTCCCTGTAGATCGGAGCATAGATCTCGATCAGCTTTGGCTTGAGCTTCAGGGCTCTGAGCTCGTCACCGTCATCATCGAGGTCGGTGTCGACGACGACGTTGCCTGCCATGATCCTCTTGATGTCACCTGCCGGCAGCTTCCCGTGGGACTCGACCTTGCTCGTGCTGAAGATCAGGTTCCCGTTGAGGTCCCATAGCTTGATGATCGCGACGTGGCGGCCAAGGCTGGTATTGACGAGGAGTGCCTCGATCTGCTCGCGGCTTTCCTGCGGCAATGCGTTCGAGGCATCCAGCCCCTGCACATGCGGCGACAGAAATCCCTCAAGATAGAGCGCTCCCGTTTCCGCCATGCCTTGAATCCAGCCGGAGCGAATTCGGCTCTCGACCCAATAGCCGAGCGCAGCCATGGACAGACCGACGGCCAAGGCGGCGGTGAGGAGGAACTGGCGTTCGAGGGAGAGGGCGTTCCAGCGTTGCAGGATTGCGTTGCGGAATGCGGCGGGCCAGCGCCAGTTCTTTCCGTCTCCAACCGTCGTGTCAGTTCCTCCGCCCTGCGTCTGGGAACCTGCTGTGTACTTGTCATTCACCCGGTCATTCATCCACAATCCATCGTGGCATTGATCCAGTGCGCGATCGTCTCGGTGCTAGGCCGTGTCTTCAGCGTGTTCCAGATTAGAAGAATAGCAATTTGTTCGCTCTTGCGCCAATACCAATGTTCTGGCGATAGACGAGAATTCGACGTGATTTTTAATTTTCTTGAGTCAGATAGTTTTTAAAATAGCGTAGAAATTCTGCGCCATGAATGGCCTCGCCGGACTCGACTCTTGTCTAGGTCGCCTAACGACAAAGCCGCCGATACACCGTGGCGTGCCCGGATCGAATGGTGGCACTGTCATCGTGCTGCTGCGCGAGAGCCTGAATGGCTCTCATTTCGATTGAATTGGTCTGGCGACGCCTCTTCATTTGCGCGAAGCGCCATTGTCGGTGCCGAGGAGTAGACTTGTTGCCTGATCTCCGCCTGCCGGCGGGAGCTCGGGGAAGCTCCCCTCAGTGGTGAAATGTCCAGAGGAGGCTCTCGCTCAGGCCTTTCAGTGCTTCGACTGCATCAGGTCGCTCGCGGGCGATCGCGGTAATCAGGGCGTCCGCCAGCGCGAAGATCGCGGTTGGCGAGTTCGGCAGAAGCCGGTTCCTGGCCGGGGCGAAGAGCGTGATGTCGGCGATATGGGCGAGCGGGGAGGTGGGGCCGTCCGTCAGTGCCAGCAAAGTCGACCCACGCTTCTTTGCGAAGGCGGCGAGGTCGAGCGTCGTGCGCGAATAGCGCGGCACCGAGATCGCGACGACGAGGTCGTCGGGCCTGGCCGAGAGCATGTGACGAATGGCGCGCTCCGGTCCGGTGCGCGAGGACGCGAAGGTCACATCGGCGTCGAGATAGAGCGCGAGCCCGTCCTCAAGGAAGGATGCGACATGATGGCTCGCTCCCGAGGCGGCGATGAAGACGCGGCGCGCCTTGAGCAGGGCCTCGATCGCCCGTGTCGTGGTCGCCTCGTCGAGGGCGTCCCGCGCGGCCTGCAGATTGGCCGACTGGTCGGAGAGGGCGTCGACAAAGGTGGCGAAGGTCGAGCCCGCGGCCGAGCGTGCGCCCGCAAAACTGTCGACAGGATCGAGCGCGAATTTCAGGGCCGCAGACAAGGCCGCACGGAATTCGCCATAGTTTCCATAGCCGAGAGCGCGGACGAAGCGTGTGACGGTGGCGTTGGAGGTGCCGCTGCCTTCGGCAAGTCCTTCGATCGTCATGGTGGCGACGTCGAGCGGGTGCTGCAGCACGAAATCGGCTGCGCGCCGATGCCCATTGCTCAAGGACGGGTAGACCCGGGCGATCCGGTTCGAGAGATCGGTCGTCGGCTTCAAGCCTTGGGACATGCGTCTCCACCCGATTGACGTTCGAATATTTTCATGTTTGCTACCCAACGAAAATGAAGCTGTCAAAATGGTTCACATTGGGAGCGGAGATCACCATGCGTAAATCCTTAATGGTTGCGGCTTTGGCCGGAACCTGTCTTGCCGCCGCGCCGGCCTGGGCCCAGACCCTGCGCATTGCGCTGGCTTCGGAGCCGACGGCTGTCGATCCGCATTACCATGATCTCACGCCGAACAATGCGCTGGCCCAGCACATCTTCGACTCGCTCGTGCGTCAGGATGAGAAGCAGAAGCTCCATCCCAGCCTCGCCAATTCCTGGGAGAATGACGGCAAGAACCGCTGGACCTTCAAGCTGCGCCAGGGCGTCACCTTCTCGAACGGCAAGCCTTTCACCGCGGAAGACGTGGTCTTCACGTTCTGCCGCACGCTGAAGAACGAGACCAAGGTCTCCGATTCCTTCGCCGATATCACCGGGAACTTCGCGTCGGTCGAGGCGCCCGATGCTCACACGCTGATCATCAACACGATCAATCCCGAACCGCTGATGCCGAACCTGCTTTCGAGCCTCAGCATTCTCTCGGCTTCGATCGTCGAGCATGGCCCGATCAGCTATGACGTTCCCAAGAACTGCGGCGTGACAGGCGCCTGGCCGGCCGTGAGCGGTTTCAATGACGGCAGCCTCGCGATCGGCACGGGCCCCTACAAGCTGAAATCCTATGTTCGCGGCTCGTCGATCGAACTCGAGCGTAACCCGAGCTACTGGGGCAAAGCCGAACCTTGGGCGACCGTGCGCCTGCTGCCCGTGACCAATGCCGGCCCGCGCCTCGCCGGACTGCTTGCCGGTGACTACGATGTCATCGAGAACCCCGCAGCACGCGACCTTGGCCGGATCAAGGGTGACAAGCGCTTCGGCCATGTCGTTACGCCCTCGACCCGCGTGATGTATTTCCAGCTCGACGTGGCCCGCGACCAGAGCCCCTTCGTCAAAGCCGAAGACGGCAAGAACCCGCTCAAGGACCCCCGCGTCCGCAAGGCGATGTCGCTCGCCATCGATCGTGACGCGATCGTCAAGCGGATCATGGACGGTGCGGCAGAGCCGGCCTACCAGTTCTTGCCGACCGGCATGTTCGGCACGCTGCCGAACCCGCCGAAGCTGGCCTATGACCCGGCTGCCGCCAAGAAGCTGATGGCCGAGGCAGGCTATGCCAAGGGCTTCCAGCTGACGCTGTCCTCGACCAATGACCGCTACATCAATGACAGCCAGATCACCCAGGCTGTCGCGCAGTACCTGACCCAGATCGGCATCAAGACCGAGGTTGATGCGATGACGCGCGCGATCTATTTCCCGCGCCGCGCCAAGAAGGAATTCAGCGTCGCGCTCGGCGGCTGGGGGTCCGGCACCGGTGAGGCCGCGTCCTTCCTGCGCCAGTGGCCGCCGACCCCGAACGACGAGAAGACCCTCGGCGGCTCGAACTATGGCGGTTACAAGAACGACGCGTTCGACAAGGTGATCCGCACTGCCGTGACGACGCTCGACGATGCCAAGCGCGCTGAACTGCTGCAGGAGGCCGGCAAGCTGGTGCTCGCCGACGGTGCGTTCATCCCGCTGCATTTCGAAAGCGGCATCTGGGCCTTCAAGTCCGACCTGAATGTCACCGGCCGCGCCGACCAGTTCATGCTGGCGATGTCGGTGAAGCCGGTCGCCAAGTAAGTCCAGTCATCCAGTAAGCGTAGCAGAGTCGATTAAACGCAATGACCGCCTATGTTTTGCAGCGGCTGATCCAGAGCGTCATCGTTCTGCTCGCGGTCTCGGTCGTGGTTTTCTTCGCCGTCTATGGCATCGGAGACCCGATCGAGCTCCTGGTCTCGCCACAGGTCAGTGCCGCCGAGCGCGCGGCCCTGATCAAACGGCTCGGCCTCGACCTGCCGGTTTGGCAGCAGTATTTCACCTTCATGGGCAATGCCCTGAAGGGCGATCTCGGGCGCTCCTTCGTGCATGGCGTGCCCGCGATCGAGCTGATCCTCGCCCGTCTGCCCGCGACCTTCGAACTCGTGCTGCTGGCGATGACGCTGGCCGTCACGGTCGGAGTGCCGCTCGGACTGCTCGCGGGACTTGATCCCGACAGCCGCCCATCGCGGATCATCATGGCCAGCACTGTGCTCGGCTACTCCCTTCCAAATTTCTGGAAGGGCATGATGCTGATCCTGCTCTTTGCGGTCGTGCTTGGCTGGCTGCCGACGGCGGGTCGCGGCGAAACCGTCTCCGTGCTCGGCGTGCAGACCAGCCTGCTCACGCTGGACGGGCTGCAGCATCTGATCCTGCCGGCGCTCAATCTCGCCATCCCCAATACGGCACTGATGATCCGCCTGGTCGCGGCCGGCACGACCGAGACGATGACGCAGGACTATGTGAAATATGCCCGTGCCAAAGGTGTGCGCCGCAAGCGCATCGTCGGTCGGCACGTGCTGCGCAATATCCTGATCCCGGTCGTGACGGTGGTCGGCATCGAGTTCGGCAGCCTCGTCGCCTTCTCCACCATCACCGAGACGGTCTTTGCCTGGCCCGGCATGGGCAAGCTCCTGATCGACTCGATCTACCAGCTCGATCGGCCGGTCGTCGTCGCCTATGTGCTCTTGGCGACCCTGCTCTTCGTCACGGTGAACTTCCTCGTCGATATCCTCTATGCCGCGCTCGATCCGCGCGTGAAGCTGACTGGAGACATGGCATGAGCGCGCCGGCGAAAGCCCCTGTCGTGCCGGCCTATGCCGACACGCCCCTGCGCGAGAAGGTGCTGCGCCGGATCCGGAACCGGCCGACGACGCGCGGCGCCGCGATCCTGCTCGGCATCCTTGTCATGCTCGCTGTGCTCGCTCCCGTCATCGCGCCGCAGAACCCGCATGACCTCGCCGCGCTGAGCGTGATGGACAACCGGCTGGCTCCTGGTGACAGCGGCATGACCGGCATCACTTACTGGCTCGGCAGCGATGCCCAGGGCCGCGACATGCTGAGCGCGATCCTCTACGGGCTGCGAACCAGCCTGATGGTTGGCCTCACGGCGACCGCGGGCGCGCTCGTCATCGGGATCACTGCAGGATTGCTCGCCGCCCAGTTCGGCGGCGCGGTCGATGCCGTGATCATGCGCGTCGTCGACTTCATGCTTGGCTTTCCGTCCATCCTGATTGCGCTCGTGCTGCTCGCCTCGATCGGCCGCGGCGTCGACAAGGTGATCTTCGCGATCGTGCTGGTGCAATGGGCGCAATATGCACGATTGATGCGCGCTGCTGCCCTGGTCGAGCGCCGCAAGGAGTATATCGAGGCGGCGCTGAATTTCGGCCTGCCGACCCGACATATCATGCTGGCGCATCTCTTGCCGAACTCGGTCGGCTCGGTGCTCGTGGTGGCCTCGATCAGCATCGCGAGCGCGATCACGCTGGAGGCGACCCTGTCCTTCCTCGGCGTCGGCGTGCCCGTGACGCAGCCTTCGCTCGGACTGCTGATCGCCAACGGCTTCGAATTCCTCCTCTCCGGCGAATACTGGATCGCGGTATTCCCCGGCATCGCGCTGGTGCTGCTCATCATGTCGCTCAATCTTGTCGGCGACCGCCTGCGCCGCAGCTTCAACGTGCGCTCATGAGTGCTCCGCTTCTCGAGGTCCGGGGGCTCAGGACCGTCTTCCACGCGCTCGATGGCGCCTGGCCGGCTGTCGACGGCGTCGATCTCAGCGTCGCGCGCGGCGAGGTGCTCGGGCTGGTCGGAGAATCCGGTTCCGGCAAGTCGGTGACCGGTTTCTCGCTGGTCCAGCTCATCGATCCGCCGGGCGAGATCGTTGCCGGCGAGATCACCTTCGCCGGTGAGAATCTTCGCGAGGCGTCCGAAGAGCGGCTGCGCAAGCTGCGCGGCGACCGTATCGCCATGATCTTCCAGGATCCGCTGATGACGCTGAACCCGGTGCTCAGCATCGGTGAGCAGATGAGCGAGGCGATCCTGGAGCATCGCCAGTGCAGCCGCGCGGAGGCGCTGAGCGAGGCGGCCAAGGCGCTGGCACGCGTCGGCATCTCGTCGCCGGAGGCGCGGCTCAAGCAGTTCCCGCATGAGTTCTCGGGCGGCATGCGCCAGCGCGTCGCGATTGCGACTGCATTGCTGAATGCACCCGACCTGATCATCGCCGACGAGCCGACTACCGCGCTCGACGTCACAATCCAGAGCCAGATCCTGTTCGAGGTCCAGAAGCTCAGCCGTGAAACCGGTACCGCGGTGTTGTGGATCACCCATGATCTCGCGGTCGTCGCCGAACTCGCGGACCGGGTCGCCGTGATGTATGCCGGCCGTGTCGTCGAGATCGGTCCTGTCGACTCCGTGCTCGATCAGCCGCGGCATCCTTATACGCTTGGTCTGCTGAATTCCTCGGCCGCGATGGTCGAGCCGGGTGAACGCCTGAACCAGATCGACGGCGTCGCACCTCGGATCGATGGGCGCCCGAGCGGCTGCCCATTCCGTCCCCGCTGCAACCGTGTCCAACCGATCTGCGCGGAGCAGGATCCGACACCGACCGGGACCGCCGAGCGCAGTTTCCGCTGCCACAACCCGGTTCCGCAGGGAGAGGCAGCATGAGCGCGCCCGTCTTCGAACTGAAGGGTGTGACCAAACACTTCCGCCGTAGTCCCACTCTGGCGGAACGCATCCTGATGGCGACCGGCCGCGGCAAGGCCCCGCCGGCGCTGCGGGCCGTCGATGGCGTCGATCTCAGCGTCAAGCGTGGCGAGGTGCTCGGGCTCGTCGGTGAGTCCGGTTGCGGCAAGTCGACGCTGGCGCGTGTCGCCACCGGCATCCTCAAGCCGAGTTCGGGCGAGGTCATCTACGAAGAGAAGCCGGTGGTCGGCCTGAAGGGCAAGGATCGACTCAATTTCCTGCTGAAGGTCCAGATGATCTTCCAGGACCCCTACGCTTCGCTCGACCCACGCATGAAGGTCAGCCGGATCGTCGGCGAGGCGCTGAGCGTCCACAAGCTGCTGCCGAAGGCGGAGATCGAGGCTGCTGTCGACCAGGCGCTGACCGAGGTCGGGCTCGATCTCGCCTATCGCGAGCGCTATCCGCACCAGTTCTCAGGCGGCCAGCGCCAGCGCATCGGCATTGCCCGCGCGCTCGCGGTGAAGCCTGACTTCCTGGTCTGCGACGAACCGGTCTCGGCGCTCGACGTTTCCATCCAGGCGCAGGTCGTCAACCTGTTCATGGATGTCCGCGAGCGGCACGGGCTGACTTATCTCTTCGTCAGCCATGACCTTGGACTGGTGCGCCATATCAGCGACCGGGTCGCGATCATGTATCTCGGGCGGATCGTCGAGATCGGATCTGCCACTGCCATCTTCGCCGAACCGGCCCATCCCTATAGCGCGGCCCTGATCAAGGCGATTCCGTCCGCGGCCGGTCGCAAGCGGGATTTCCAGCCGTTGAAGGGCGAGTTGCCGTCGCCGCTCGCACCGCCGTCAGGCTGCCCGTTCCACCCGCGCTGCGAACTCGCGATGCCCGTTTGCCGCGAGGTCCGGCCCAAGCTGACCGAGATCGCACCCGGCCGCAGCGCCGCATGCCATTTGCACAAGGCCCCGGAGACCGCATGACCACCGCTTCGCTCACGCCCGCTATCGGCCGCAGCACATTGCCATTCGTCGATCGCTTCCACCCCGACAGGCCGCTCGAGGTCAATATCTATCGCCCCGCCGGCCATAAGCCGAACGACCCGGTGGTGGTCGTGCAGCACGGCATGCTGCGCAATGGCGACGAATACCGCGACTTCTGGATCGATGCCGCGGAGAAGCACGGCATCCTGATCGTGGCTCCGACCTTCTCCAACGCGTATTTTCCGCAGGCCGAAGGCTATAATAACGGGCTCGTACTCGAGGCCGGCGATACGATCGCGGCACGCGACAACTGGCTCTATTCCGTGCCGCAACGCGTGCTCGAGGCGTTGCGCGCTGGCGGCGTGATCGATCGTCCGGTGATCCGCATCTTCGGCCATTCGGCCGGCGGTCAGTTCGTCCATCGGATGCTGGCGACGCAAGGCGCGGAGCCCTTCGAGGCGGCGATGGCCTCCAATCCGGGCTGGTATACATTGCCTTGCCTCGACAGGAGTTTTCCGGAAGGCCTCGGTGAGCTCGGACTGGATCAGGCGGCGCTGGCGCGTTGGCTTGCCTATCCGATGATCATTTTCGCGGGAGACCAGGACATCGCTACCGCCGATCCGAACCTGCCGTCGCAGGCCGAGGCGCTGGCTCAGGGGCCGCATCGCTACGGGCGGGCTCATTTCATGCTCGACTTCGCCAAGCGCGAGGCGGCCCGGCTCGGGCTGCCCTGCAACTGGCAGTTGATCACGGTGAACGGAATCGGCCATGACGGCGCGGCAATGTCGCGTGCCGCGGCGGCCTACTGGTTCGAGGGCGGCCGTATTCCCTCAGCCGAGGAGTTGGGCCAGCAGGCCGCTCCGGTTCTCTGAGGTTCTTGTTCGTCGCGGCGTGCATCCGCTACGATTTGGATCCGAAAGTTGTCCCCAGCCGCCAGCGGCGGCTGGGGATTGTTTTTTGTCTCAGCCGCGCGACATGTTCAGCGGCGGCTTCACTTCGGCGGGAAGCGGCGAAACATAGCCGTCTTTGCCCACGCGGGTCTTCAGGTCAGCCTTTGCCGCAGCCATCAGGGCAGGGTCCGAGAGCACGGCGGCTCCGGTCGCTGCCATCGCCTTGGCAACCTGGACCATGGCCTTGTGCGCGGCCGGGCTCTTGCCCTGCGCCACCACCTGCCAGGTGTGGAAAGGCGTGCCGATCGCGACGGTTGGCGCGTGAGCTTGAACCGTCGGCACGACCCAGCTGACATCGCCGACATCCGTCGAGCCGATCATTGGATTGCGCGGCGCGTCGAGCGGGACGACGAAATCGGCCAGCGGAGCGTCGGTCTCAGGCAGGCCGATCGAGCGCCAGGAGGAAGCGATCTCCTGGGGCGAGAGCGTCGAGCGGATATCGCGGGCAAAAGCGCGGTCGGTCTCGTCGAAATGCGGCGCGCCGAGCTCCTCGAGAATGCCGTGCATCGCCGTTTCGAGCGGGGTGTTGCCGACCACGTTCGAGACAGCGCTGATGATGCGCATCTCCATCTTGGTCTCGGTCATCAAGGCCGCGCCTTCGGCGATCTTGCGGACGCGTTCGACGAGCTCGAGCATGCCGGGCAAATCGCGCGCGCGAATCGAGTAGCGGACGCGGGCATGCGCCTGGACGACGTTGGGGGCGATGCCACCCGTATCAAGCAGCGCGTAATGCACGCGCGCATCGCTTGGCATGTGCTCGCGCATGTAGTTGACGCCGACGCTCATCAACTCGACGGCGTCGAGCGCGCTGCGGCCGAGATGCGGCGAGGCCGCAGCATGGGCGGCGCGGCCGGTGAAGATGAAATCGGCCCGCGTGTTGGCGAGCGAGAGGGGAGGGGTGACCTCCCAGAAGCTCGACGGGTGCCAGGAAATCGCGACATCGGCGTCGTCGAAGGCGCCTGAGCGAACCATGAAGGCCTTGGCTGCGCCGCCTTCCTCGGCCGGGCAGCCATAGTAGCGCACGCGCCCCGGAATCCTGTTCTCGGCCAGCCAGTTCTTCATCGCGGTGGCGGCGAGCAGTGCAGCGGAGCCGAGCAGGTTATGCCCACAGCCATGGCCATGCCCGCCATCCTGGAGCGGCTGGTGCGTGGCAATACCGGCCTCCTGGCTGAGGCCGGGCAGTGCGTCATACTCGCCGAGGAAGGCGATGACCGGGCCGCCTTCGCCGGCCTCGCCGATGACGGCGGTGGGGATATCGGCGACGTTCTCGGTGATTCGAAAGCCCTGGTGGCGGAGCTCGGCGACGTGTTCGGCCACGGAGCGCTCTTCGGTATAGCAGACCTCGGGCATGCCCCAGACCCGTTCGCTCAGCGCAATGAAGCGCTCCTTGCTTGCGTCAACCTGGCGCCAGAGGTCGTTTCGATTGTCCATTTTTATCTCGCTTCTAAGGGTTTCGGCATTTGAGCAAGCCGGGAGAGTCTCGTCCAGTCAGTTCCAAGCGGGACTGCAAGGCGCTGCGCTGCATGGTTGACGCGCTCTTTGGCACATGCCTTGCTGGCGGCTGATTGAGGGAAGAGCAGGGGGCGCAAGACCTCCGGAGTTTTGTCAGTTGCCGATTGGCGGAGGGTATTTATGAACGAACACGACCTGCGAGGTTTGATCGCGGATGTGAAGGAAGGTGGCCAGTCGCGGCGCTCCTTCGTGCAGAAGATGGTGGCGCTGGGACTGAGCGCACCGATCGCAACCCAGATGCTGGCCTGGAACGGCGTCGCGATGGCGCAGCCGGTCGACGACTACAAGCCGACCAAGGCCGGTGGCGGCGGGCCGCTGAAGATCCTGCTCTGGCAGGCGCCGACCCTGCTGAACCCGCATTTCGCCTCTGGCACCAAGGACCAGGAGGCCTCGCGCGTCTTCTATGAACCGCTCGCCGGCTGGGATGCCGAAGGCAATCTCATTCCGTGCCTCGCTGCCGAAGTCCCTTCCAAGGAGAATGGCGGTCTCTCGGCCGACGGCAAGTCGGTGACGTGGAAACTGAAGCAGGGCGTCAAATGGCATGACGGCAAGCCGTTCACCGCTGACGACGTCGTCTTCAACTGGGAATATGCTGCCGATCCGGCCACCGCCGCCTACACCACCGGCTCCTACAAGGACATCAAGGTCGAGAAGGTCGACGATCACTCCGTCAAGGTCATTTTCGCCGAGGCAACGCCGTTCTGGGCCGATGCCTTCGTCGGCGTCGCCGGCATGATCATCCCGAAGCACCATTTCGGCGAGTTCAAGGGGGCCAAGTCGCGCGAGGCTCCGGCCAATCTGAAGCCCGTCGGCACCGGCCCCTACAAGTTCGTCGACTTCAAGCCAGGTGACATCGTCACCGGCGAGCGCAACCCCGATTATCACGTCAAGAACCAGCCGCATTTCGACACGATCGAGGTCAAGGGCGGCGGCGACGCAGTCTCGGCGGCGCGCGCCGTGCTGCAGACCGGCGAGTTCGACTATGCCTGGAACATGCTGGTCGAGGACGAGATCCTCAAGCGCATGGAGACCGGTGGGCGCGGGCGCGTGCTGGCGGTTCCAAGCGGCAATATCGAGTTCATCATCCTCAACACGACGGATCCGTGGACCGAGGTCGATGGCGAGCGTTCGAGCGTCAAGACCAAGCATCCGACGCTCAGCGATCCGGCCGTGCGTCAGGCGATCAACCTGCTGATCGACCGCGATTCGATCCAGAAATTCATCTATGGCCGCGGCGGCACGGCGACGGCGAGCTTCGTCAACGAGCCGAAAATGTTCAAGTCGAAGAAGCTAAAATACGAGTTCAGCGTCGAGAAGGCCAACAAGATCCTCGACGACGCCGGCTGGAAGAAGGGCGCCGACGGCATCCGCGAGAAGGATGGCAAGAAGCTGAAATACGTCTTCCAGACCTCGATCAATGCGCCGCGCCAGAAGACCCAGGCGATCATCAAGCAGGCCTGCCAGCGCGCCGGCATCGATCTCGAGCTGAAGTCGGTGACCGCGTCCGTGTTCTTCTCCTCGGACGTCGCCAACCCCGACACCTACACCAAGCTCTACTGCGACATGGAGATGTACACCACGACGCAGCCGCAGCCTGATCCGGAGCGCTTCCTGAACCAGTTCACCTCCTGGGAGATCGCCAACAAGGAGAACAAGTGGCTCGGCCGCAACGTCTCGCGCTACGCCAGCAAGGAAGCAGACGACGCCTACAAGGCGGCGCAGAAAGAACTCGACCCGGCCAAGCGCGCCGCGCTGCTGATCAAGGTCGATGAGGCCTTCTGCGAAGCCAATGTCATCCTGCCGCTCCTGTCGCGCACGCGCGTCGCTGCGGCGGCCAACAACCTAGTGCCGAAATATAGCGGCTGGGACAGTGACGTCTGGCGACTGGCGAGCTGGTATCGCAGCTAGTAGAAGCGGCAATCCCTTAGCGAAGGCGCAATGCGCTCTCGCTAAGGAGGAGTACCGACCGTTCATTGACCGGCCGGAGCCGGATCATCGCAGGGGCATCTTCGTCGCTCCCTGCATCCTTCGGTTCCGGTTTACGGTCCCGATCCGCACGCTGACAGAGACCTGTACATGGCGAGTTACCTCATAAGGCGATTGCTCATCGCTATTCCGAGCCTTCTAGGCATCAGCCTGATCCTGTTTACGGTTCTTGCGCTGGCGCCTGGCGACCCGTTCGAGGAGCTCGCGACCAATCCCAATGTGCCTCCCGAAGTCCGAATGGCGCTGCGCGCGAAGTTCGGCATCGATGATCCGGTGATGGTGCGTTATGTGCGCTGGCTGACAGCCATGGTCCAAGGCGACTGGGGCTTTTCTTTCGCCAGCCGAATCAATGTCGATGATCTCATCCTGCAGCGGGTCCCGACGACGCTCTTCGTCGTTGGCAGCTCGCAGCTGCTGGCGCTTGCGATCGCGCTGCCGGTCGGCATCTATGCTGCGACGCGGCCTTATTCGGTCTTCGACCAGATCGCCAACACGCTCGCCTTCGTCGGTTTCTCGCTGCCGACCTTCTTCACCGGCCTGCTCTTCATCCTGCTGTTCTCGATCAAGCTGGACTGGCTGCCCTTCGTCTATCGCTCCGATATCGCGGCGACAGGCTGGCGCTGGTACTGGGAGATGATGCGGCAGGCGCTGATGCCGATCCTGGTGCTCGGTCTCTTTCAGGCAGCCTCCTATACGCGCTATGTGCGCTCCGCCGTGCTCGACGTCGTCAGGCTCGACTATGTCACCACCGCCCGGGCAAAGGGCCTCAGCGAGACGAAGGTGACGATCCGGCATGTGGCGCGCAACGCGCTGATCCCGGTCGTCACGCTGGTCGCGCTGCAGATGCCGGCGGTATTCGGCGGCGCCATCGTCACGGAACAGATCTTCCGGGTGCCCGGCATCGGCTCGCTGCTGATCACGGCGATTCTCGCCAACGACACCCCTGTCGTCATGGCGGTGACCTTCGTCTTCGCCTGCCTCGTCGTTTTCTTCAACCTCATTGCGGATCTCCTTTATGGCTGGCTCGACCCTCGTATCTCCTTCCGCTGAGCCGACTTCCGGCTCGCCGGCGCGGAGCGTGTCGGTCTCGCCAGCGCGCGAGACCTGGCGCCGCTTCCGCCGACACCGCCTGGCAATGATCAGCACGATCGTGCTCGGCCTGCTTGTGCTCGGCGTCGTCATTGGCCCATGGCTCTGGCCTGTGGCGATCAACGATATCGACTTCGCGGCACAGCTGCAGACGCCGTCCTGGAGCCATCCGTTCGGTACCGACGATCTCGGCCAGGATATTCTGGCGCGGATGATCTATGGCGGGCGCATCTCGCTCGCCGTCGGCCTCGCCGCCATGGTGGTCGCCACGTTCGTCGGCGTCGTCGTCGGGGCGATCGCCGGCATGTCGCGCGGCTATGTCGACTCCTTCCTGATGTGGGTCACCGACCTCTTCCTGTCGCTGCCGCAGCTGCCGCTGCTGCTGCTGGTGATCTATCTGTTCCGTGAACAGCTCAAGGCCGTTTTCGGGCTTGAGGGCGGCGTCTTCGTCCTGATCGTCGTCGTCATCGGCGGGTTGCGCTGGATGCCCGTCGCCCGCCTGGTCCGGGCCCAGTTCTTCTCGCTGCGCGAGAAGGAGTTCGTGGAGGCGGCGCGTGCGTCGGGCGCGACGAAATGGCGGCAGGTCGTCAGCCACATCCTGCCCAACGCGATGGGACCGGTCATCGTTGCCGGCACCATCGAGGTGTCGTCCGCGATCATCGCCGAATCGACCCTGTCCTTCCTCGGCCTGGGCTTCCCGCCGGACATCCCGACCTGGGGGCGGATCCTGTTCGACGCCAAGGATCATCTCGATGTCGCCCCGCACTGGGCCTTGTTCCCAGGTGCAGCGATCTTCCTCACCGTTCTCTCGATCAACTTCATTGGCGATGGCTTGCGCGACGCGCTCGACCCGCGCCGCGTGATCTAGGAAAGACTGGAAAGCTTCAGCATGACCTCTCCGATTCTCTCCGTTTCGCATCTGACCACCTCGTTCCGTGTCGAGGGGCAGTGGCGCTCCGTGGTCCGCGACGTCTCCTTCGATATCGGACCGAAGGAAACGGTGGCCGTCGTTGGTGAATCAGGCTCCGGCAAGAGCGTGACGGCGCTCTCGATCATGCGGCTGACACCGCCCGGCTCGAGCAAGATCGAAGGCTCGATCAAGCTCGGCGGCAAGGAACTGCTGACCTTGCCCGATGCCGATATGCGCCATATCCGCGGCAACGAAGTCGCGATGATCTTCCAGGAGCCGATGACGAGCCTGAATCCGGTGCTGACCATCGGCTTCCAGATCGCCGAGGCGCTGATCCTGCACCGCGGCCTGTCGCGCAGTGCGGCCGAGGCCGAGACGATCCGGCTGCTCGAGAAGGTCCGTATTCCGGCGGCGAAGTCGCGCTTCAACGAGTACCCGCACCGCTTCTCCGGCGGCATGCGCCAGCGCGTGATGATCGCGATGGCCTTGGCCTGCAAGCCGAAGCTCCTGATCGCGGACGAGCCGACGACAGCGCTCGACGTGACGATCCAGGCGCAGATCCTCGAGCTCATCAAGAGCCTGCAGGACGAGGAGGGCATGTCCGTCCTCTTCATCACCCACGACATGGGCGTGGTCGCCGAAATCGCCGACCGCACGGTGGTGATGTATAACGGCCAGGCGGTGGAGACCGGGGCCACCGAGGATATCTTCGCCCGCGCCACGCACCCCTATACCCGCTCGTTGCTTTCGGCTGTGCCGAAGCTCGGCTCGATGATCGGCCACAAGCGGCCGATGCGCTTCCCGGTCGTCGACCGAGCAACGGGCCTGTCGGACGTTCCGACCGAGACGTCCGACACAGTGGCCCATGCCGAGCGGCCGGTCCTCGAGGTCAGCGGGCTCACCACCCGCTTCGAGATCCGCGCAGGGCTGCTCGGCGGCGTCAAGGGCCGCGTGCACGCGGTCGAGAACGTCTCCTTCAGCCTGCAGGCGGGCGAGACGCTGGCGCTGGTCGGCGAATCGGGTTGCGGCAAGTCGACGACGGGGCGTTCGGTGATGCGGCTGATCGAGCCGCTCTCCGGCTCGGTGCTGCTTGACGGCGAGGATGTGCTGAAGCTCGACCAGCGGACCCTGCGCGACCGGCGCAAGCGCATGCAGATGATCTTCCAGGACCCCTTCGCCAGCCTCGACCCGCGCATGAATGTCGGCGCGGCGATTGCCGAGCCGCTGCTGATCAACAAACTCGCGACCCGCTCGGAGGCCCGCGACAAGGTCGCCGAGCTGCTGCGCCGCGTCGGGCTTCAGCCCGATATGGCGAGCCGCTTCCCGCATGAGTTCTCAGGCGGCCAGCGCCAGCGCATCTGCATTGCACGCGCACTCGCGGTCGAGCCGCGGCTGATCGTGGCAGATGAATCGGTCTCGGCGCTCGACGTCTCGGTCAAGGCGCAGGTGATCAACCTGATGCTCGAACTGCAGGAGCGGATGAAGCTCGGCTATCTCTTCATCTCGCATGACATGGCGGTGGTCGAGCGCGTCAGCCACCGGGTGGCGGTGATGTATCTCGGCGAGATCGTCGAGATCGGCCCGCGCGAGGCCATTTTTGGCAATCCGCAACACCCCTATACCAAGAGGTTGCTTGCGGCAGTGCCTGTGCCGGATCCGGCACGGCGCCTCGAGAAGCGCCCGGTCTCGAACGACGAAATCAAGAGTCCGGTGCGTGCGCCCGACTACGTCCCGCCGATCCGCCAGTTCCGCGAGGTCTCACCCGGCCACGCCGTGATGATCTGGGGCGAAGAATGGGAAAAGCCGGCTGTGGTGGCGAAGGTGGCGTGAGGCCGTCGAAGCGAGGGGCAAGGCCCCTCGCTTCCCAAACATAGGTCATAGCCGCCGTGCCAGAGGCTGGCCCGGCGGTACTTCATGCCTCGGGCTCCGGCCGCCTGCTGATCTGAAGCCGGCTTTCGCTAACGCTATCTGGCTGAAGCAGTTGAGAAAGGCCTTGGGGGGGCGTTGAGCCGGATCGACCGGCTGCCGGTTTGCCTCGCTTGTTACGCCTTGAATACGTTTGCGCCACTTATCCCGTGTCGCGCGCAGGCGTTGCGCGTGTCCACGATCAATTGGGCGTGCTCGACCAGAAGCCCGTAGTCGACGATGTCGTGATCGGTCGCGATCAGAACGGCATCGAAGCCAGCCAGTGCTTCCGCATCAAGAACCGGAATCCCCTTCTTCCCGGTCAGCTCCGGGTATTCGCGCGTCGGCCGGATCACTGGCACATGGGGATCGTGGAACTCGACATGGGCGCCCCGCTTTTCGATCAGCTCAATCAGCTTGAGTGCGGGGCTTTCCCGCATGTCGTCGATATTCTTCTTGTAGGCGATGCCGAGCACGAGGATACGGGAATCGCTGAAATTCTTGTGGCGCTGCGTGTCGACCAGCTCCGCCAGGCGGTTCACCACCAGATAGGGCATATGGCTGTTGACTTGGCCTGCGAGCTCGATGAAGCGCGTCGTGATGTCGTATTCGCGCGCCTTCCACGTCAGGTAGAAGGGGTCGATCGGGATGCAGTGGCCACCGAGGCCTGGGCCCGGATAGAAGGGCATGAAGCCGAAAGGCTTGGTCTTCGCCGCCTCGATGACCTCCCAGATGTCGATGTCCATCGCGCTGTAGACCTGCTTCAGCTCGTTGACGAGCGCGATATTGACTGCCCTGAAGATGTTCTCGGTCAGCTTGACGGCTTCCGCAGTTGCGGGTGATGAAACAGGCACCGTTCTGACCACAAGTGCGCCGTAGAGCGCGTCGGCCATTGCCAAGGCATCTGGCCCGTCGCCCCCAACCACTTTCGGGATATCCGATGTGCCGAAGCTGGGGTTCCCCGGATCCTCGCGTTCAGGCGAGTAGGCCAGGAAGAAATCCTGCCCGCTTGCCAGCCCGGATACGCCTTCCAGGATCGGACGCATCACCTGGTCTGTGGTTCCGGGATAGGTCGTCGATTCCAGCACGATCAGTTGGCTGCGCTGCAACCGGGGCGCGATCGCCTCTGCCGTCTTGACCACATAGGACATGTCTGGCTCGCGGTGCCGCGTCAGCGGCGTCGGCACGGCGATGAGCAGAGCGTCCGGCTCGGACAGCCGATCGAAGTCGGTCGTGGCAGCGAACCGGCCGCTGCTGATGCCCTCTGCGATGGGCTGGGACGGGATGTGCTTGATGTCGCTCTGGCCGGAATTGATCAGCGCGACGCGGTTGCGATCGATGTCAAAGCCGATGACGCTGAAGCCCTTGCGCAGCGCCGCCAAGACGAGTGGAAGGCCCACATAGCCCAGGCCAATGATGCCGATGGTCAAGGAGCGATCATGGGTGCGCTCGATGAAGCGCTGCGCGGCTTCCGAATTCACATTGCACTCGCGCTTTACGCCGAACCCGTGGGCGGCTGTTTCGTGCGTGAGCTTGTTCCAGACTTGCGAAAACCCGTCAACACAAGCTGGGAGGAGGAGCTCCATTGGCCTGGCGGGATGTCATCTAATCCTTGTAGAGGCTCTTGAAATACCGGTTGATGCCGTCGAGATCCACCGAGGCGCCGTGATTTCGTTCGCAGAGGAACTGCCGGTGAAAATACCAGTCGTCGAAGCCGATATTGAGCCGATCATAGCCTGCCTGGGCTAGAAGGAGCCGCATCTCCTCCCGGCGCGGCTCGACGAAATTGTGCTCTATGGTGAAGAGCGGAATCCGGTGGCGAGCCAAATCGATGCTGCGCAGGATATCGAGTTCGGAGCCTTCCGTATCGAGCGAGACATAGTCGAAGCCGCTTAACGCGAAATCGCCCATCACAGCGATCTCGTTGAAGGTGATGGTCTCGACCTGGATCAGGCCCTTCTCCGCGACGACCTGGCGACGATGCCTGGCATAACCGTCGCTGTCGGCGAACTCCTCGAGGGTGCCGATCTCCTGGGAGGCAACGAAGTCAAGGACCCTGCCAGACTCGCGATAGACAGCCTTTTCCAAGCAAATCGCGGTGCGGCTCTGCTGGAGCTTCGCAAAGAGTTCGGGGTTGGGCTCGACCGCCACACCTTTCCAGCCATGTTCGGTTTCAAGGAAGTAGCTGTTGCTGTGAAGGACGCCGTCGAAAGCGCCGATCTCGGCGAAGCGGCCGCCGCGCCTGCCATTGCACATGGCGAAGACCCAACGCTCCTGCTCGATCTGCGAATTGGTCGGCATCTCGTAGGCAAGGCGTGGGTCGAAGGGGAGCGTGTCGTCATATCCGATCGTCATCAGCTGCCCCATCGCCCAGGCCACGCCATTTCGGCGCCTTCGGTGCTCGCATCGATAATGCCCTGGGCTCTCGGTCGGCCCAAGGGCAGGATTGGCCTGTGAGGATTGGTGCGTCCACGGCCGCGGTCGTTCTGAGGTCGCTCAGTGGATCTCCGGTTCCGCCACCTTGGCCGTGCCCTCCAGGTAGTCGAAATCGCAGCCCTTGTCGGCCTGGCGGATATGGGCGGCGGACATGCGGCCATAGCCGCGAGCATAATTGCGGTCGGGTGGGGACCAAGTGGCGAGTCGACCGCTGATTTCGTCGTCGCTAAGCTCGACGGAGATACTGCGAGCTTCGACATCGACGACGATGATGTCCCCCGTCCGAACCGCGGCGAGAGGCCCCTTGATATAAGCTTCCGGCGCGACATGGAGCACGCAGGCGCCGTAGCTGGTGCCGGACATGCGCGCGTCGGAGATGCGCAGCATGTCGCGCACGCCCTGCTTCAGCAGCTTCTTGGGAATGGGCAGCATGCCCCATTCCGGCATGCCGGGGCCGCCGACCGGGCCGCAATTCTTCAGCACCATGACGTGATCGGCGGTGACCTCGAGATCCTCGTCGTTCACCGCGCGCATCATCGCGTCGTAATCCTCGAAAACCAGAGCCGGGCCGCGATGCTTGAGCAGCCGGGGCTCCGCCGCGGAAGGCTTGATGACACAGCCATCGGGCGCAAGATTGCCCTTCAGGACCGCAAGCCCGTTGGCGGTCGAGACGGCCTTGTCGAGCGGGCGAATGACGTTGTCGTCATAGACCCTTGCGAGCGCGATCGTCTCGGCAAGCGACTTGCCGGTCACTGTCATGGCGTCGGTATGCAGCTTGCTCTCAAGCTGTTTCAATAGGGCGGGGAGACCGCCGGCATAGAAGAAATCCTCCATCAGAAAGTCACCGGACGGCCGCAGGTTGGCGATCACCGGCACCGTGCGCGAGAAGGTGTCGAAGTCCTCGGGTGTCAGCGGCACGCCGGCGCGGCCCGCCATCGCGATCAGGTGGATGATCGCATTGGTCGAGCCCGCTACCGCCATATGGACGGTGAGCGCATTCTCAAAGCTCTTGCGGGTCAGGATGCGGTCGGGCGTCAAATCTTCCCAGACCATTTCGACGATGCGCTTTCCCGCGGCCGCGGCCATGCGGGGATGGGCGGCATCTGCGGCGGGGATCGCGGAGGCGCCGGGCAATGTGAGGCCGAGCACCTCGGCATGGCTCATCATGGTTGCGGCGGTACCCATCACCATGCAGGTGCCGTGCGAGCGGGCGATGCCGCTTTCCATCTCGCGCCATTGGTCGTCTGTGATGTTGCCGGCTTCCTTCTCGGCCCAGTATTTCCAGACATCCGCGCCGGAGCCCAGCACCTTGCCGGCCCAGTTGCCGCGCAGCATCGGGCCGGCAGGCACGAAGATGAAGGGCAGGCCGGCGCTGGTTGCGCCCATCACGAGGGCGGGCGTGGACTTGTCGCAGCCGCCAAGCAGCACCGCGCCGTCGAGCGGATGGGAGCGGATCGATTCCTCCGCCTCCATCGCCAGGAAGTTGCGGTAGAGCATCGTTGTCGGCTTCTGGTACTGCTCTGAGGCCGACATCACCGGGATTTCGACCGGAAAGCCGCCTGCGGCCCAGACCGCGCGCTTCACCGCCTCGGCTCGGTCGCGCAGATGGGTGTGGCAGGGGTTGATTTCGGACCAGGTGTTGAGGATGCCGATGACCGGCTTGCCCATGAACTCCTCGTGATTGAGGCCCATCTGCAGCGCCCGCGAGCGATGACCGAAGGAACGCAGATCGCTGGCGCCGAACCAGCGCCTGCTGCGCAGCGTCTCGGGCGTCTTGCGGGGGTGGGGCATGGTGTTTCCTCGGATGTTTCTTGCTTGTGGTCCTGACCGCCGTTGCGCGCGTCGCGAAGCGGTCCGCTGGCGGCAATGCGGGATGCACGCCTGGTCGGGGTGCTCCGCGATGACGCTTGCGGCTATTCCGCGGCTGCTTGCTGCATGCCCCAACTGGCGACGACACGGCGCAGCTCGACGCGCTCGCTCTCGTTCAGTTCGGGGAGTCCGGGCAGGCGCACGGGGCCGACCGGCGTGCCGAGCAGGCCGAGCGCCTCCTTGACCACGGTCACATTGGCGCCGTTGCCGTATCTGGTGCGCAGCGTCTCGAAGCCGGCGATCTCGTCGACGAGGCGTCGGGCGAGTTCATAGTCGTCGCCCTCCAGCGCCTGCCAGATCGCGAGGGAGCGTTCGGGCACGACATTCACCAGCCCTGATGTGAAGCCACGGGCGCCGAGCGCGTGGAAGGGCGCAGCCCAACCCTCGGCCAGTCCGCAGATCCAGTTCGCGCTGGTGCCCTTGGTCGCGCGCACGCACTCGGCCAGCAGCATCATGTTGCCCGATGCGAACTTCACTCCGGCGACATTGGCGTGGGTCGCGACACGGGCGAGGTCCTTCACGCCGATCGCGTCGGAGCGGATATAGGCGACGACCGGTATCGGCAGGGCTTCGGCGATGGCGAGAATGTAATCGGCCTGCGATTGCGGCGCGGCAAAGGGATCGAGCGGGTGATGTACCATCACCGCATCGCAACCGGCCGCAACTGCGAGTTTGCCGGTCGCGATCGCCTCGCGAAGGGAGCGGCCGATGCCGGCCGTGACCAGCGCCTTGCCGGCCGCTGCTTCGGCGGCGACAGCATGGCTGCGGACAACCTCGTCGGTGGTCATCGGGTAGAACTCGCCGGTATTTCCGGCCGAGACGATATTGTGGATGCCGGCCTCGGCAATGTGCCGGACGATCTGGCCGGTCAGGGCCCAGTCAGCTTCGCCGTCGCCCTTCCAGGCTGTGACATGCACACCGGAAATCCCGCGTAATGCGGTCCGCAAGCGATCATTCGTCATAGGCCAATCCCTCCGCATCCGAGCCGAACACCTGGCGCACATGGCTCTTGGCCGAGCGCACGATGTGGCTCCTCATTCGCTGCTCGGCGAGCTGCGGCTTGCGCCCAGCCAGCGCCTCGAAGATTCCCTGGTGTTCGACAAAACCCTGGCGGCGTTCGTCCTGCTCGCCGAGCAGTGCGATGCGCTGGGCGTGATCATACATGCGCTGTCCGTCCAGCCGGCGCTCCAGATAGGCGCAGCCCGAGATCCGGTGGATCGCGCCGTGATAAGCCTCGTTCAGATTGACGAGGTCCTCGAGTGCGCTGTGCTCGGTCGCGTGCGCCATGTCGTCGATCAGCCGCGACATGTCGCGGATCTCGGCGTCGCTGATGCGATTGGCGGCGATATGGGCCATCACGCTTTCGATTGCGGCGCGGCCAAGCGCCATCTCCAGAGCCTGGCGCGCGGAGAAGAGCACGAAGACGCCGCGTCGTGCCTCTGTGCGGACAAGCCCTTCGCTTTCGAGCTTACGGATCGCATCCTTCACCGGGGTTGTACTGACGCCGAGCATTTCGGCGAGCTGACGCTCGTTCAGCCGCTCCCCGTTCTGGAAGCTGCCGGCCACGATCGCCCGACGCAGACGCTCATGCACATGCTCGCGCAAGGAGCGCAGCAGGTGAGGGGCGACGGGCTCGATCGTGGTGGTCTCGGTCATCATAGTCCCAGCATGTGCGGGGGAGGCACCGAAATCCCGATCGGGCTCCGGCGTTCCTCCCTGCATCGCCGCATCAAACATCACAAACATCAAGCCCGAACAAGTCTGAAATTTCAGATTTCAAATCTGAAATGCTGTGCTATGTCCTGCGGCAAGGAGCCCGAGAAGGGTCGAGCCGGCGCGAATTGCGCGGGCGCTGCAATAAGGGAGGAAGACCTGATGAGTTTGACGCGACGCGCGGCAATGGCCGCCGCCTGCCTGATGATCGCCCCGGCTGCCCTGGCGCAGGCGGACTATCCCTCGAAGGTCGTGACCATCGTGGTGCCCTTCGCGGCCGGCGGCACGACCGATCTTCTCGGCCGAATCCTGGCCGAGCGGCTGGCTGTGCGGCTCAATGGCAAGTTCATCGTCGAAAATCGGGCGGGGGCAGGCGGCAATACCGGTGTCGCGGCTGTCGCGAGGGCGCCGGCCGACGGCTATACGCTGACCATGGGCACGGTCTCTACCCATGCGATCAACCCGGCCGTCTACAGCAAGATGCCCTTTGACCACATCAAGGATTTTGCGCCGATCTCGCAGGTGGCGAGCGTGCCGAATATCCTGATGGTCAATCTCGACCTGCCGGCGAAGTCGGTGCCTGAACTCATCGAGCTGCTGAAAAAGAATCCGGGCAAATACTCGTTCGGCTCGTCCGGGGCGGGGACCTCCACGCATATGGCGGCGGAGCTGTTCAAGGTCGCGACGGGTACCGACATGGCCCATGTGCCCTATCGCTCGAGCGGGCAAGTGACGCAGGACTTGCTCTCCGGCCAGATCCAGCTTTCCTTCGACAACATCACCATTGCCTGGCCGCATGTGGAAGCCGGCAAGATCAGAGCGCTCGCCACCGCAACGCCGGAACGGTTGGCCGTCGCCAAGGACCTGCCGGCGCTGGCCGAGTTCATTCCCGGCTATGCCGCGACCTCCTGGCACGGCTTCTTTGCTCCGGCAGCAACGCCGAAGCCGATCGTCGACAAGCTCTCTGCCGAGGTACAGGCGATCATGCGCGAGCCCGCGACGGTCGAGCAGCTCAGGAAGCTCGGGGTCGACCCGGTCGGCTCGAACCAGGCCGATTTCACCGCCCATATCGCCGCCGAAACTAAGCGCTGGGCCGAGGTCGCGCAGAAGGCGAACGTAAAGATCGAGTGAATCGCGATCGCCGTGTTCTGAGCAAGGGCGCCAACCCGGGGCTGCGCGGCGGTGCGGTGCGACCCGGGGCGGCGATCAACTGCGTCGTATGCCGCCTCCTTTGAGTGAATGAGGATCACCTTCTGATGACGTCTGTGCTGACCCCTGAAAATCGCGAAAGGCTGAAGCGCGTCTCCAGCGCTACGCTGACGACTGCTTTGTTCAAGCGTGGCTTCCGCAATGTTTTCATCCAGGACGTGCGGCCGCTCGGAACCGCGGCACCTCGGATGGTCGGCGAGGCCTATACGTTGCGCTACATCCCGGCGCGCGAGGATCTCGACCATCTCGGCGTCTTCGCCGATATCGAGCATCCGCAGCGCAAAGCGGTCGAGGCCTGTCCGGCCGGCCATGTCATGGTGATCGACAGCCGCAAAGATGCGCGTGCGGCATCGGCTGGCGGCATTCTGGTCTCGCGGTTGATGCAGCGGGGCGTTGCCGGCGTCGTCACTGATGGCGGCTTCCGGGATTCGCCCGACATCGCCCAGATGCCATTCCCGGCCTTTCACAACCGGCCGAGTGCCCCCACCAATCTGATCCGCCACCACGCGGCCGATATCAACGTGCCGATCGGTTGCGGCGATGTGCCGGTGTTCCCCGGTGACATCGTGGTCGGGGACGGTGAGGGCGTCTGCGTGATCCCGGCCCATCTCGCCAATGAGATCGCTGAGGAGGCCTATGAGCAGACGGCCTATGAAGATTTCGTCGAAGAACGTGTCCGCGCCGGCGAGACCATTTTCGGACTTTATCCGGCCAATGCGGAGACTAAGGCGAAGTTCGCGGTCTGGCGGTCGGGGTGGTCATGACACCTGCCGCATGGGGCTCGGCCAGCGGAGCACGCATTTTGGGCCATTGAAGCCAGCATTCGGCACTATCTTGACGGCGGCGTCGGCTTGTAAGTAGCTGCGCTTGCCGCTTGCGTTCATCGCGCACGGGACGGCAGTCATGGGATAATCAAATGCTCCCAAGGCTTTGATTGATAGTGGAGCCGATTGCGGATGACGAAAATATTGGTTACCGGTGGAGCAGGGTATATTGGAGCGCATTGCTGCATATCGTTGCTGGCCTCCGGATTTGAGCCTGTCGTCATCGATAATTTTTCGAACTCAAACCGCAATATAGCTGAGCGAATTCAACGCATCACCGGCCATCGCTTGGCTTTGTTCGAGGGTGATGTCCGCAATCGTTCTGATATCGAACGGGTCTTCGAGGCTCATTCGATTACGGCGGTCATACATTTCGCCGCATTGAAGGCCGTCGGGGATTCGGTCGCGAGACCCCTTGAGTATTATGACAATAATATAAACGGCATGACTAATCTTCTTTCGGCAATGCACCATTTCGGTGTGCTCAGAGTGATTTTCTCCTCTTCTGCTACTGTCTATGGAGAGCCGGAGAGCATTCCATTACGTGAGAATGCGACCCGTCACGCGACGAACCCCTATGGCCGTACCAAATTGTTCGGAGAGCAGATCCTGGAAGATTGCGCGAGGGCGGATCCAAACTGGCGGATCGTGATGCTTCGCTATTTCAATCCAGTCGGCGCCCACGAAAGCGGGCTCATCGGCGAGGATCCGAAAGGTACACCCAACAACCTGATGCCCTATGTCGCACAAGTGGCTACCGGCCAACGGAAGGTGCTCTCGGTCTTTGGGGGCGACTATCCGACGCCGGACGGCACCGGAATTCGAGATTACATCCACGTCATGGACCTTGCGGAAGGCCATACCGCGGCACTTCACTATCTTGCTCGCGTGTCCGGAGCCGTCCCGATCAATCTCGGAACCGGTCAGGGTTCATCGGTTCTGGAGATGGTTCGGGCGTTCGAGTGTGCGAGCGGTCGAACGATCCCCTATGAGATTGTCGATCGTCGTCCGGGTGACGTTGCCGAATGCTGGGCGGATCCATCACAGGCGGAACAACTGCTCGGGTGGAAGGCGCGTCGTACGCTTTCGGAAATGTGTGCTGATGCCTGGCGCTGGCAAAGCACCAATGCGCGCGGACTTTCCGAACCGGATTGATTGCAGGCGCAGAGCGCATGCGGCGAGCCCTGGGGAATGGATTTCCCCGGCGCCAAGCAATCTGTGATGAAGATGGATCAGTCGATCGGGGAGGTGGTCTTTCCCGTCGCGGGAATGTTCCGGTTCGCAGGGGCGCCTGCGGGAGCGAGACAGATGCCGGATTGCGGGCAGGCTTACCGATTGCGTTGTCCAGAACAGGGACGAGGAAACTTGCGGCAATCGGTTCCTTAGCAACCCGATCTCGCATAAGGCAGCATGATACATCGCGGCTTCGTCGGCATGCGACGGTCGGGCTCTTTCCGCACGTGAAACATCCATAGGCTCAAGAGATGCGCATGAGGGTCGCTTCCCAAACCAAGACCGTGCTGCTGATCTATCTTGGCCGGCAAGGATTGTTTCCTTTCACCTCTGCCATCACTAGAGCCTTCCTTCAGCGCGCGGATCACAAGGCACTTCTTGCGGTCTCTCGTGAGAACGTCGATTTTGCGCAGTTCGCCGACTTGGGCGAGCGTCTTATCCCCGTTGATACATTCCGTCGCGGCCTTGGCGCGCTTCAGTTCTGGCGTGCGCGCTCGATTGGCCGGGAACTCGCACAGCGCGTGAAGCAAGAGGGGATCACGCATGTTGTAACCCTGATGCC
This sequence comes from Allobosea sp. 2KB_26, assembly GCF_052115715.1. Lineage (NCBI taxonomy): Bacteria > Pseudomonadati > Pseudomonadota > Alphaproteobacteria > Hyphomicrobiales > Alloboseaceae > Allobosea > Allobosea sp. 2KB_26. Next base: position 670,962 of record NZ_JBFRHE010000001.1, on the reverse strand, counting down.
TCATGTCTGGTCGTGGGCTATCGCGCCGGCCTTGCGTGCTGCCGGGGCACGCTACTGTACTATCTTGCACGATGCCCAGCGGCATCCGGGAGACCACCGTGGTCTGGCCCATCCCCTGCTCATGCGCGATATTGCTGTTGCAGACCAGGTTTTCACGCTGAGCGATTCTGTCGGCAGACACGCCATCGAGGCTGGTCGACTCGATCCGTCGCGCAACGTCACGCTATTCCACCCGGTTCTCGGCGAGCCACGGTCTTATCTGCCACCTCCGGCTTTGGGAGAGCCTTGGCGCGTGCTCTTTCTCGGGCGCATCATGGCCTACAAGGGCTTGCCTCTCCTCGTCGCTGCGTTGAAGCGCCTGAACGCACAAGGGCGGCGCATATCCCTTACGGTCATGGGCGAGGGAGATCTCGCGGCGGAGCAGGCCGAGCTGACAGCGATGGGGGCAAATATCATCAATCGCTGGGTCGGCGACGAGGAGATGGCAAAAGCACTATCTTCGCATCATCTGTTGATGCTTTCCCATGTCGAGGCGAGCCAATCGGGGATTGCTGCGATGGCCTTGGGAGCTGCCATGCCGGTCGTGGCGACGCCCGTCGGTGGCCTGCGGGAACAGATCGAAGATGGTGAAACCGGCGTTCTTGCTCGAGCTGTCGATGCGACAGCCTTTGGCGATGCGCTTTGCCGGGTGATGGATGATCCCGAGCTTTATCGGTACATCGGGCGCACAATCGCTGCGAGACGTGACACGCATTCTCCAGAGCGATTCGTCGACCTCATGATCAAGGCGCTCGATTGAACCGAGCGATATTTCTAAAGCGCGGCCAGGGCCTCGGAATAGGCGCGCACCATCGCTGGCTCCGTATGGGACCTCGTCGAGAAATCCTTGCGGATGGCGGCTCTGGCGGCCTCTCCGGTCAGAATAGGCCACGCTGCCTCTATCGCAGATGCAAGATCAAGGGCGCGCGACGGTTCCATCAGGATGCCGTTGAAGCCAGGCTTGATCACGCGAGCCACGTCGCCGACATCGACGGACGCGACGGGGCAACCCGCGGCAAGCGCTTCAAGGACCGTCAAGGGCATGCCTTCAACGGTAGAGGTCAGGACCAGGATGTCCGCCGCGGCCATCAGTCGTGTGATTTCGCCCCGGTCACGATGGCCCAACCGTTGGATCCGCGTCGCCATCCCGAAATGTCGAATGGCTGAATCGACCGATGCTTCCAAGGGGCCCTCTCCCGCCATGATGGCCTGAAGCGATGGATCGGCCGAGAGAGAGGCGACGATCTCGACGAAGAGGCCGGGGCGCTTTTCCTCACCAAAGCGGCCTACCCAGAGCAGCAATCGAGCATCGTCCGGCACGCCAAGCTCTGCGCGGGTGGCCGAGCGGTGTTTTGCTGCGCCGGCACCTGGCTCGACATCAATGCCATTGGCGATTTCCTTGATGCGTGTTTCGGGGATACCGGAGGCTTTCAAGGTATCTACGACAGCGCCCGACACGGCGAGATGACGGTCGAGTGCACTCCCCGCGCCGAGCGCCGCTCTAAAAACCCGATCCGGTACGTGATTATGCAGGATATTCGCGGTGCGCAGATGTGGGAATTGTTTCTTGAGCTCCGGTAGTTGGGCCAGATGCCATGCGGACTGGCTCGACAAGCAATGGGTAACTGCGCGTGTGTCGACGAGGTAGGCAAGAAATGCTGTGCGATCCGCCTGCTCCAATATGGCGGTCAGGTGAAATATCTCCGGCACCACAGCGGCGAACTCATCGTGCATGAGGTGCGGATCATCTTCGGTCGTGGCTAATACGATGTGCCATTGTTGGCTTAGCCCTCTGAGCAGGGATAGCAGGAGTACCTCGGCTCCCCCGCGCCGCAGCCAGGGTACTACGACAAGAAGGCCGGGCTTCTCAGGCCGAGCGATGGCTTGCTTGAGCTTTGTGAACGGGTTTGCATCGGGCCTTTCGGGCGGCGCAATGCGCTTCAGAAGTTGCCGGAAGCTGGGCTCGGCAAAGGCACGCGGAATGAACGCCGGCGTAGGGGAGGGCAACTCCTCATGCATTTCCTTCGCGTCATTTGTCAGGGTGCGATCGGGACGCCGATGAGCGACTAGGGGGCGTTGGATCACATGGCCGCGCCGGCCGAGGCTCGCAAGCCTTACCCAGAACGCCCGATCCTCGGAAGGATCGCGCATTCCTGCCGAACAGGCGCCGATCTGGTCCCAGTCGTCTCGCCGGAATACTGCAGACACGGCAGTAAAGTTGCCGAGTATCGCGCGATCAATGTCGAAATCTTCCGTGTGCCGCACCTCTACTGCTTCACCGAGAACGCGGACATAGGGGTAGACGAAGCCTGTAGAGCGGTCCGCCAGCAGTCGTGCGATGGCGCATTCGAGATAAGTCGGGTCAATCAGATCGCCGGCATCAAGGCAGCAGATGAATTCGCCTTGTGCCTGACGAATGCCAATATCGCGGACGTTTGGTATGTCCTGCTCAGCTTGCCGCAATACGATCAGATCATTTTCTGTTCGAAATCTATCAAGTAGTCCAACTGTCTCTGGTTCCGTTGATCCATCGTCTATGATGATGATATCCCGAGAGACCAGCGTTTGCGCCCTTGCCGCGACAAGCGTATCCGGCAGGTATTCGCCGTGATTACGACACGTAATAATGACGGAGACTAGCGTTTTGGCTCCGGAGTCTGGAAAGGAATAGATGTAGTCCTTCTCGATCGGCTTCCCGTCGATCGACAGACGCTGCGTTGCTGCATCGATCCTAATGGCTCTGAATGCATGCTGTTTGCCCCGATCCGCGCCTCCAGCAGGCCCAGGACGGAGCTTGCCGGCCAACCTGCCGATGCCGTGGGCGATGAGCGCATTAAACTCACCATAGCGCCCCTGGCTTACGAGGGTGTCGAGATAGTGCAGCGGACCCCGCAAGCGCGGAGACCGTGTGGCCGTTAGCCGGATCAGAGCACGGAGGAACTTCGAAACGGCGCCATATGCGAACCGTTTTGCATGAGAAAGCATCCGTACCTTCTTGTCGCTTCCCTGCGGTGCGGGGTCAGGCCGAACGGTGCACGCTGTGGAGGAACGAAGCGTAAGTCAGCTTGAGGCCATCGGCGAGAGGCGTTCTTGCGCTCCAGCCGTGTTTCTTCAAGCGGGACACATCCAGGAGCTTGCGCGGAGTACCATCGGGCTTGCTGCGGTCAAAGACAATATCTCCGCCATAGCCAACAGTCTGCGCCACCTGCTCCGCCAGTTCCTTGATCGTCACATCCTCGCCCGTACCGATATTGACCGGTTCGTCGGCCGAGTAGGTTTCCATCAGATGGACGCAGGCATCTGCGAGATCCTCTACGTAAAGAAATTCGCGGCGGGGCGTGCCCGTCCCCCATACGACGACTTCTCGCGCACTGGTGAGCTTCGCCTCATGAAAGCGCCGCAGGAGCGCAGCTGCCACGTGGCTGTTCTCGGGGTGATAGTTGTCGCCGGGCCCATAGAGATTCGTGGGCATGACGCTGATGAAATCACGGCCGTACTGGCGCCGATAGCTCTCGGCCAGCTTGAGGCCGGCGATCTTGGCAATTGCGTAAGGCTCATTGGTCGGCTCGAGCGGCCCTTGCAATAGCTGCCCTTCATCCATCGGTTGATGGGCATGCTTTGGGTAGATGCAGGAGGAGCCGAGAAACATGAGTTTCTCCGCCTCGTGCCGATGAGCGGCATGGATTATGTTCAGTGCGATCGACAAATTGTCGTAGATGAAATCTGCGCGATAGACGTTATTGGCGTGGATTCCGCCCACTTTGGCGGCGGCCAAGAACACGGCTTGAGGCTTGTTGCTCTTGAACCAGGCCTCGACTGCAGCCTGGTCGCGCAAATCGACCTCTGAACGCTCGGTCGTCAGAATGTCGCATCCCTTCGACGCCAGGCGACGCGCGATTGCGCCGCCGACCATGCCGTTATGGCCCGGGACGTAAACGCGCTTTCCCGCGAGTGCGTAGTTAGCCGATGCCATGATCGCGCTCCCTGCAGGCGGCGGCAAAATCGCTTGAAACCATTTCACCGATGAGTTCGGCAAACGAAATCTCGGGCTCCCAACCCAGCTGCTCGCGCGCCTTGGCTGGATCGCCAATCAGGAGCTCCACCTCGGTCGGTCGAAAGTAACGTGGGTCGATGCACACCACCGTCCGGCCGGTTTTGACATCGACACCGGTCTCCTCGATGCCCGTGCCGCGCCATTCGATCTTGCGGCCGAGTTCCGAGAACGCCAGCTCGACGAACTCTCGCACGGTCCTGGTCACGCCGGTGGCGAGCACGAAATCGTCTGCTTGCTCGGCCTGCACGATCATCCACATGCCGCGCACGTAGTCCTTCGCATGGCCCCAATCGCGCTGAGCATCGAGATTGCCGAGATAGAGGCAGTCCTCGAGGCCCGCCTCAATGCGGGCCACCGCGCGGGTGATCTTGCGGGTCACGAAGGTTTCACCGCGGATCGGGCTTTCGTGGTTGAAGAGAATACCGTTCGAAGCATGCATTCCATAGGCTTCGCGGTAATTGACCGTGATCCAGTAGCCGTAGAGCTTGGCTGCGGCGTAGGGTGAACGCGGATAGAAGGGGGTGCGCTCCCTCTGCGGCGTTTCTTGAACCAAGCCGTAGAGTTCGGACGTCGACGCTTGATAGAAGCGCGTCTTTTTCTCCATGCCGAGAATGCGCACCGCTTCAAGCAGGCGCAGCACGCCAATTCCGTCGGCGTTGGCGGTGTATTCCGGGCTTTCGAAGCTTACTGCGACGTGGCTCTGGGCCGCGAGATTATAGATTTCGTCAGGTTGAGTGTCCTGGACGAGACGAATGAGGTTGGTCGAATCCGTCATATCGCCATAGTGCAGGCGAAATGCGGTGTCTCCCTTGTGAGGGTCGCTGTAGAGATGATCGATACGCTGCGTATTGAAGGAGGATGAGCGGCGCTTCACGCCGTGAACAACATAGCCCTTCGCCAGGAGGAGTTCGGCGAGATAGGCGCCGTCCTGACCCGTGACGCCCGTGATCAGCGCAACGCGCCCTTTGGTCTCAGCACTCGTCATCAATGTAATTCCCTAGACAGCTCTCGCTTGAGTATAACGAGAGGCCTTGTCGCGAGCGACAGGTCCTTCGGCGCGTGGCGGAACTTGCGCGAAAGGTTGGCCGTAGCCGAAGCCGCAGCATGGTGCAAACCCAAATCGCGTGCGTCAGTCAAACAATTGCGTCAGGCCTTGCGCGCGGCATCCGAGGGTTCTTGCCACACGTCTCGGAGCGCTGATCGCGATCCAAATTTTGAAGCAGCGCCCTGAACATCACAATACTTCGCGACGTGGTGGCGTCCATGCAAGGCGCTGCTGACCTGGGGCTCGTTGCTACCAGAGTTTCCAGGGCGCAGCTTCGGTGGCCCACATCTGCTCGAGCTCGCGCTTGTCGCGCAGCGTGTCCATTGGGCGCCAGAAACCGGTGTGGCGGTAGGCGGCGAGTTGGTCCTTGGCCGCGAGTTGCTCCAGTGGTTCGCGTTCCCAGGTTGTCGCGTCGTTGGCGATGAGGTCGATTGTCTCCGGTTCGAGAACGAAGAAGCCGCCATTGATCCAGCCCATTTCATTGGCAGGCTTTTCACGAAACTCCGACACGACGCCTCCGCCGAGTTCGAGCACGCCAAACCGGCCCGGCGAGGGAACAGCGGTCACCGTTGCCTGGCGCCCTTCAGCGCGATGATGAGCAATGACGCGCTTGATGTCGATATCTGCAACGCCGTCGCCATAAGTCATGCAGAAGGTCTCGCCACCGAGAAGGTGAGACACGCGCTTCAGACGTCCGCCGGTCATCGTCATCGGACCGGTATCGATCAGCGTAACTTTCCATTTTTCGCTGGGGTTTCCGATGAAATCGACGCTGTTGGAGCCGAGGTCTACGGTAATATCGTAATTCTCCGTGAAATAATTCACGAAGTAGTTCTTGATCATCTGCCCTTTATAGCCGCAACAAATAATGAAATCCGTCAGGCCGGCGGCCGCGTAGATTTTCATGATATGCCAGAGAATCGGCTTTCCGCCGATTTCGACCAGCGGCTTTGGGCGGATATCGGTTTCTTCAGAAAGCCGCGTACCGAAGCCGCCGGCGAGAATCACAACTTTCACGTTCTTTCCTCCAGGCGATGTGCGCCGCTCATTGCGATGATGGAAGCTGTTATTCCGCTGGCGCTATTAAAAGCCGGTTCCCAATCAAGGTCGGAACGCATCCTGGTCGGATCGCCCACGAGATAGGGAATATCGTCGGGCCGCATCGGGATGTCGCCAAAGCCAAGATATTCTGCCGGCAAGCCCAGGGTTCTGGCTGCGGTCTCGGCAAAGGTTCGGACGCTCGTGCCGACGCCCGAACAAACATTCAAAGCCGCAGCGCCGCTTGCGATCCCGGAGCCCAGGCGCTCCGCTGCGCGGAGAATTGCGCTGACAGCGTCGTCGACATGGATGAAATCGCGAATCTGAGCACCCGACGAAAGTGCCGCCCGGGTGCCTTCGCGTTCAGCGGTGAGAAGACTGGGGAGCAGCCGATGGGCCGCTTCTCCGGGCCCAAAAATGTTGAAAAAGCGCAGATGGCGCATAGGCACATCAAGCGCTGTCGCCGTAGCCATGCTCATCAGCCCGCCTGCGGCCTTCGAGGAGCCGTAGAGCTTCCCCGTCTCGAGTGGTGCATCCTCGTCGATCGGCTCGCCCGATGCTGGGGGGGCGTATTCGGAACAGCTGCCGGCATTGACTAGGATTGCGTGCCCGGCAGCCGCCCGGGCCAGCGTGGCCGGCAAGTCGACATTGACGCGCTGCATGGTGAGTGGGTCGCGGTCCGTGGGCGCAACACCTGAGGCTGCAAGATTGATGATGGCGTTGATCCGGTGGCTGGCAATAAGCTGGGCCCAATTGCCCTCATCAAAGAGGTCGACCTCGGCATGCGGTATGTCGGCCGCAATGCCGGCTGATGCGCCCTTGCGCCTGGCCGCCAGAAATGGCCGCCCCTCCCGCCGGCAGGTCGCCACGAGATGGGTTCCGAGAAAGCCGGACGCGCCGAGAATGAGAAGATTCTGAGTCACTGCGCCAGCGCTGGTAACTGCTTGCGGAGGCCCTCGCGGTAGAAAGCGATCTGCTCAAGCGTGAGTGCGCGCGGGTCTGCGCCGTCCGCTTCGCGGCGATACCAGTCAACTGTCAAACGGACGGTATCGTCGAAGCGGATGGGCGGCTGCCAGCCAAGGAGCTGCCGCGCCTTGGTGCTGTCGAGATGGAGGAAATGCGTTTCGGGGAACGCGCCTGGAGTTTGTTCGATTGGGATTTGGCGCCAATGCTTCTGAAGCGTGTCGAGCAGCGTGGCGACAGGTTTGGCTTCGTCATTCTGCGGGCCGAAGTTCCAGTTGGCATCGGCATCCGATGCGAGCAACCGGTCCGCGAGCATCAGATAGCCATGCACTAAGGCCAGGACATGTTGCCATGGCCTGACAGCGGCTGGATTGCGAATGACGAGCGGCTCGTTAGTGCCTGCCGCCCGGACGAAGTCCGGCACGATGCGGTTGTCGGACCAGTCGCCCCCGCCGATGATGTTGCCGCCGCGCGCCGTCGCTATGCGCACTCCATTGCCTCGCGCCGCCAGCGTGGCACGATAGGAGGCGGCGACAAGTTCCGTGCACGCCTTCGAGGCGCTGTAGGGGTCCTTGCCTCCCAGGGCATCATTCTCGCGGTAACCCCAATGCCACGCCTGATCAGCGTAGACCTTGTCTGTCGTCACGCACACCACGGCCCTGACACTCGGGGTGCTGCGGGCGGCTTCGAGCACATTTGCAGTGCCCATGACATTGGTCGCGAAGGTTTCAAGTGGATCTTCAAAGGCGCGGGAGACGAGGGGCTGGGCGGCCAGATGGAATATGACGGTAGGGGCGGCCTGAGCCACAATATCGCGCGTCAGCGCGGCATCGCGGATGTCGCCAATGACAGAGTGAACCTCCCCTCCGATCTTGGCGCCCGAGAAGAGATTAGGTGTGGTGATCGGATCCAGCCCAAGCCCGGTCACCTCGGCACCGAGTTGTGTCAGCCAAAGCGCAAGCCAGCCCCCGGTAAAGCCGGTATGACCGGTGACAAGCACCTTGCGGCCGGCGAAGCCATGCTCAAAAGGAAGCGAGGGGGCGGTACCCTGTGTCATCGTGTTTTCCGGCTTGGTCTGATCGGCAGTGACGTTCATGCCGCCCGCCGGAACCAGAAGCAACCACAACCATAATTCTGGCTGCGTACTAGCTCAGCAGGAGGAGCGACAATAGGCCCACGCTCGCCATGCTCCTCGATAAGGGCGAATTCCACGAGTTCGAGCGGGGCGAAGTAGCTGGCAAAGGCCTCGTGGTCATAAATGCGGTGCGCGTTGAACTGCACTCTCGGGCGCCCGACAGGCGTCGCAATCAGCAGGTTTCCTCCAGGAGCCAATACGCGCACCAGTTCGGCAATCGCCTTGAGATCGCCATCGGGGTCGAGTGGGTCACCGTAGCGGCCAAGCCCGATATGCTCCAGCACATGCATGCAGGACAGCGAAGGCAGGCTTTGATCGGCAAAGGGAAGTGCGGCCAGGTCAGCAGCGCCGCAGGTGAGGCCGGCTATGTCGAGCGGGGCTGGCCGATAGTCGTAAAATCTTGTCGGGACAAATGCCGAGAGCATTGTCGCAAACTGAAGGATTGACGAAATATCGACGTGCTCAACCGGGCGGGTTCGCGCAAGAACACGCGCAGCCCAGGCAGGATGATACAGATAGTGCCGGTCAAATGGCGTGCTGGCGGTGCGGTCCCCGAGTTGCGGATAGATATCCTCATCGCGAACAGGCAGTCTTTGTCCCAGCGCGTTCGCTTCTGTCTTGAAGATCTGGAGCTCCGCTCGGAAGGCGGCTTGGGACGCCTCATCTCCCCGCTTGCGATCCATCTCGCCCATGACGAAGTCTTTTTGGTCAAGGACGTCTTGTAGCCAGTAGCGCTCGTCAAGGACGCGCTGGGTATATTCTCGCATGCGCAGGGCTTCGGCAGCGAGATCGCGATGCGTGAGCGTGGCATCTACCAATGCCTGATTCTGCAGAACCTTCTCGAGCAAGTCCTCTTGGTCAAGATCATACGTCCGAACCAGATGGACCTTCTTCTTGAGGCGATCCCAGGAGCTGGCCAGTCGCCCGGCCAATCGAGCGGCTTGAAAATCCATCTTCTCAGTCATGGTGAGTTCTCCGGGACGCGCCGCTGAGAAATTCAGAGGTAAACTCACCGCCCTTGCCGCTAAGGACAGCCTCATATCGGGATGTGATTGCTGCCCAATTATAGATTTTTCGCCATGAATCCCGGCCGGCCTCGCCCAATGCCCTCCGCCGGGCCGGATCATCGAGCAGAGCCTGAATATGCATCGCCAACTGATCCGGGGCCACGCGAGTATAGCCGCGCTCGTCCTTGGCCGCGGGACAAATCTCTCCTCCGCCGGTCCAGCGCACGATCTCTTCCGCATTGCCGACGGGAACGGTCACATAGGGCAGGCCGGCTGCCCCTGCCTCGAAGAGCACGAGTGGCGAGTACTCGACATTCGAGGCAAAGACGAACAGGTCTGCGGTGAAGAAGGCGCCGATCAGGTCGTCGCGCGACAGGTTCGTCTTGAAGACGCGCTTGAGGGGCTGAGCCTCGGCGTCGGCGATGTCGTCGTCGATGGTCCGAGGCGCAGGAGGTGGAGCGGGGAAGGCGCCGTTCGAAGCGGCATGGGCTGCGCGCCAGGCCCGGTAGAACGGTGCTGTGGCGGATCGCAGCACTCCTATCGCGCGATATCGGGCAAATTGTAATGCGCGCGCCAGGAACGCGCTCGATCCATCACGACGCCATATCTCGCTGGCATTGCCCAGAATCCGGGCGACCGCACTGGATGTCCGTGGCTTCGTGCCTGGAGGCAGCGCGTTGGACACGGATCCCGACTGGGCATCTTCCGCCTCGAACACAGGCTCGGGCGGGGGCTTGGGCCATTGACCGTTGAGGATGAGCGCGAGTTCCCTCCCTTTGGGGTCAAGGGCGCCGAAGGCGCGCGCCAGCTCGGTATGTCCCTTGGCGTTGATGGGGGTGCCGACCGTCATGATCAGCAACGCGTCTTCGGAAATACCGAGGCGGGCGCGCAGCCCTGGCGCTGGCCTGTGCTCGAACTCGACATCGCTCGCCCCGTTGGGGATGAAGGAGAGCTTGTCGAGGCCGTGCGCCCGTGCGAAATCGACATCGCGATAGCGCTCGGCGTAGAAGATCAGCCTATCGAATTTTGCCAGTATCTCTGGCAATTCATCGAAATATCTCTTGTAGTTCGTTTCGTAGAGGCACGAAAATCCGCACGGGATGAAAATCTTTCGGGCTTTGATTGCATCGAGCGCTGGCCAGGATGCGTCAAAGGTCCATTGTTGCGCGGCCTTTATCATAACGGCGTCGCCGTCGAAGGCCTTGAGATAGTCAACGTATGCCTGGGTCTCGCCGTTGATGCCGTTGACGAGGTTGCCGGATACGGCGAATTCCTCGATCTTCACGCCATTGTGGCTTTTGAAATCTCGCTCCGGGAGGCGCGTCGTCACCACGGTCACATCATGCCCGGCGGCCACCAGGCGCTCGGCGATCTGACGCATCACTTCTTGCACGCCGCCACGGCTCGGATGATAAAATTCGCAAGCAAGAAGCAGGCGCATTGAAATACTCTTTGAATGGAGATGTAGAAAGGCTGCCGCCTCGCTTTACCGGGTCAGCCAATTCTTGACATATTTTCTGAGTGACGTTGACAGCGGAATCTTGCGCCCGAGCTTGATGAAGGGTCTGGACCAGTTCGGAAGCTTTCGAGCCAACCCATAATGGTGGCGCAAATTGGCGAGGGCCTGAGCCCGGTCCGCAACCGCTGTCGGGGGTAAAGCTGAAGCGTCAATCGCATCGATCGCTTGCTCCACGCGCGCACAGATCGTCTGTATGTCGGCCCCTGGGGATAGTCGATCATAGGCCGTCACGCTCAGCGCAGCGGCGTCGTGGCACGCTGTATCCGGCACCGCGAGGCCATTCCAGAACGCGATATTCTCTGAGGCAAGCAGCAACAACCGATCCAGGAATGGATTGGGTCCGTTGCGTGACATGCTGTTCGGCATCTCGCGATAGACGAGCAGCCGCTCCGGCAGATTCGCCACCTCGAAGCGACGTGCAATGCGGGACCACAGTTCGTAATCTTCGGGTGGCTGTCGTGCCAGGTCGGTCGTGTAGTCGCCGACCAGGTCGAGCGCCGACCTGCGGATCATCACGGACGAATGCACGAAGGGATTATTGAAGAGCAGGGCGAGCTGCAATGTCGCATTGTCGAGCGGATGATCGTGGGCGCGGCCTGTCGGCTGATCTCCGATCCAGATTTCCGCACGCGTCCCCAGCAAGCCGCAGCCGGGATGTGAATCCATATAGGCAACCTGGCGGGCCAGCCGATCCGGCAGCGAGAGGTCGTCGTGATCCTGTCTTGCGATATAGCGCCCGCGCGCCAACGCTATGCCGTGATTGAGGGCGCCGGCGAGGCCAATGTTCTGGTCAAGCGTCACGATGCGCAGGCGGGCGTCCTGTTCCTTCTGCGCAATCGATTCCAGGACAGCCCGAGTGTCGTCCTTGAAGGATCCGTTGTCTATGGCGATCAATTCGAAATCGCCAAAAGTCTGATCAAGAATCGAACGGATCGCCTTCGGTGCGTCGGCAGCGCCGTTATAGACGGACATCACGACGCTGACCCAGGGATTGCTCATAGCCGGATCCAACCAGTCGGCAACAGATCGCGCGTATCGTTGTCCTGGCTGACAAACCAGCCCTTCGGTGCCACCACGATCTTGTCAGGGGAGGGGTTCAGCCAGGCGCCCCACCAACTGAACGAGGAGTTGGCGATGACGTGATGTCGGCAGCGTGCCATCAGTTGCATGTCACGGAAGCCGCGGTCAGCCGGGTTGGCGGTAACGTATGTTGCAGGGCCGTCAAGGCGAAGATTTTCGCGCGTCCAATCGTGATCGTCGGAGAACACGAAGAAATGCGGCGCGCCCACGCGTTGGCGGATGAGCGCGATGGCCGCCCGATAATAATCGAGCGAACAGACGCCGTGATAGGCGTTGGTATGAGCGTTGCTCACATAATCGCCTCGCCGAACATGAAGCGATACGGCCTCGACAGCCTCAATCTCGTGAGCCAGAGCTGCATTGTCGGGATCGAGAGGCTCGCGCGGCGTCAGGTCACGGCGCAACTGATCGGCAGCTTCGACGAAATATCGCTCGCTCTGCCAATAGCCGTCGAGATAGATCGGCAGCAGCTGCGAGGCGAGCTGTTGATCATAGTGAAAGTGCGGCTCGCGGTAGATCCGTGCAGGCGGCCGGAGCTTCCGCATGATGCGCCCGAAGGTGCCGGCAGGTGGCGACTGTGTCTCGAAAGCCGCCAGATCCTGCGCTGTCGCGAGACTGGCTTCAATAGGATATGCATCGAGTTCATAGCGCCGCAAACCGTAAGCCTCGAATCCGCTGACATCGAGCTTGACAGCGCCGCCGTTGCGCAGCGCTAGCGCGCGCGCGGTTGCGTATTGAAAGAGCTGGTTGCCGAGGCCGCCGATCAAACGGACTGTGACGGTGCGCATTTGTCTACTCTCCGTGCCGAGGAGGATCGTCCATCGAGCACGCCCGCAGGTAAGCGGCAATCACGCCGCCAGTGTAGGGAAACGCGGGCTGGTTATGGTCTAGGGTCAGCCTTGTCAACCGCACACGCCCCGTCTAGACGGGCGTTCTTACGCGCAGAAAAGCATTAGGGCGAGCGGCTCATGATCCTAAGAACCCTAGGTGGGAAGCCGGACCTTCCTTTTCAGAAGTGGTGCCGAAACGTTCATTCACAGTCGGGCGAAGACGGTATTATTGAGCACCTGTTCAAGCAGATCGGTTGCGCGAGGGGGTACTTTGTCGAGTTCGGCGCCTGGGATGGGCGGCATCTCTCCAATTCGGCGAAACTTGCAGACGAGGGCTGGCGCGGCTGTTTCATCGAAGGCTCCGCGGAGCGCTTCCAGGATCTTGAAGCGAATTATGCGCGAAATGGCAGGATTGCGAGGCTGAACGCGTTTGTTGAGGCGCGAGGAGCGAACTCGCTCGACAATTTGCTCGACTCGGCTGGGGCGCCACGGGACTTCGAGCTCCTGTCGATAGACATCGACGGCAACGATTATCATGTATGGGAGGGTCTAGAACGCCATCTGCCTAAGCTCGTGGTTGTGGAGTTCAATCCTTCGATCCCGGCGCATGTCGTCTATGTCCAGCAGAACGACCCTGAGATAAATCGTGGCGCTTCCGTCGCGGCGTTCGTGGAATTGGCCGGGCAAAAGGGCTACTCAATGGTCGCGGCAACCGACTGGAACGCATTCTTCATGCGAGACGAGCTCGTGAAGGAGCATGGGTTGGCGACCTATACGCCGGCGCAGGTCAAAAACCCCGAATATGAAGCCGCCATCTTTCACGGTTTCGACGGCACTCTGCTCGTGGCAGGCAATCGCAAGCTGATCTGGCACGGTATCGAGTACGGGCCGGAGGAGTTGCAGATACTTCCCGCCGAGTTGCGGAAAATCCCGATTGCGCAGGAGAAAACCTTTTTTGAGCGGCTTCAGGAGTTCATTTTCCGGCGCGGGGCCGAGATACCTAAGTAGCACATCGTCATCACTGCGAGACTTGGTTGGTGCGCTTCGCACACTCTCGCTGCGAGTTCAGCCATCAGCCGAATTCGTTCTTCCTTCAGCGCAGTCGTCCGGAATGGGATGCAAAGCATACCGGTATCACGTTGGCGACGCCACTAAGGTTGCGAAAGCGGCGCCCGCAGGCGAGCTGTTCATGGACAACGACCAGCGCGTTGGCTTTCGCTTCGACGAGGATCAGCACCGGATTTCCACTCGCGCCGAGATTGCACACCGTGACGGCTTCACAGTAGTGTTGCGTTCGCTGCTGACCGTTGTTCGACTGGCGCCGCTTCAGCTGTTCGTCCAATCGAAACGAGGGCGTGAAAAGCCCGGCAAAGTACCGAGGTACCCATGCCTGCGCTTGTCGAGGGATAGATCGCCCTCGACAACTTCGAAACGCAGGCAGAGTTGCGCGTCGAAGTGGTTCCTTGTCTCTGCTCCGAAAGTGCTCAGGGCGAATCCCACCAAATAGCGCCCAACATTCAACGCGAATGCTGGAATAACACAACGCACTTTGTAGCCGCCCCCAACACCTGGCATCAGCTGGGCCGGGAGGCTGATAAAAACCCGTCCGCCCATCTCATCGTAGAAGTGCAAATTGGGAACAACGCCGTCCGGGACCTGTTGATCTAGGCTATAGCTGGCTTCAATCGCAAATGTCTCGGCAATATCAAGGAAATCCCTTGTGCGATTCTCCCGATCACAGACGCGTACGGATAGTAGTGTTGCGGCGCTGTCCTCAGGGCGAGCCAATGTCACCCGCGCATCCGGAGGCGTGAACTCGGCGCGATGCCAAGGCCCTTGTTCAATCTGCTCGATTACGTCGCGCTGATACTCAATCGTTGTTTCCTCCACCGTACCGAAGGAAGATACGCGTCCATTCTCCAGATAGAGCGCCTTCTGGCACATCTGGTTCATGGTCGCCATGCTGTGGCTGACGAAGAGCACGGTTCGCCCCTCCTGAGTCAACTCGCGCATGCGTGCCGCCGATTTCGTCTGAAACGCCTGATCGCCAACCGCTAGAACCTCATCGACAATGAGAATATCCGGCTCGAGCCAGGCCGACACCGAGAAGGCGAGGCGGACATACATGCCGCTCGAATAGTGTTTCACCGGTGTATCGATGAACTTTTCGACGCCTGAGAAATCGACGATCTGATCGAATTTCTTCCGGATCTCCTGGCGCGACATGCCCAGGATGGCTCCGTTGAGAAAGATATTCTCGCGACCGCTCAGCTCGGGGTGAAAGCCAGTGCCGACCTCGAGCAGGCTTGCGACCTTTCCATGAATCTCGACACGGCCCTCGGTAGGGGCGGTAACGCGGCTGAGAATCTTGAGCAGTGTCGACTTGCCAGCGCCGTTGGCGCCGATGACACCCACGCGCTCGCCCGTATTGACCTCGAAGGAAATGTCGCGAAGCGCCCAATATTCCTTGTCACGGACGGCCGCCGCCCGCTCATCGGGACGGGGTACGGCCGGGCTGCCTTGCCCGATCAGCCGGCCGAAGCCGCGCGCCATCTGCTCGCGCAGCGAGCTCGCGGCCGGCGCGCCATCCCGATTGATGGCGTAGAGCTTGCCAAGGTTTTCAACGCGAATAGCCAGGCTCATCACATAGCATCCGCAAAGGAAGGCTCGGCGCGCCGAAAGACCCGCACACCCACAGCCAGAGAGACTACCGCGAAAACGATCGAGACAAGAATGCTGGGAGGAAAGATCAGCTCGGTTTTGCCCAGAACACACCAGCGAAAGGCATCGATGATGCCAACGACCGGGTTAAGCGCATAGAGCCATTGCCAGCGCTCCGAGACCAGGCTCGTTGCGTAACCTACCGGGCAGACGAAGACACCAATTTGAAGCAGGATTGGCAGCAATTGCCGAACATCGCGATAGCGCACATTGAGTGCTGCGGCGATCAGGCCCAGGCCGAGGGCGCAGCAGACCGCGAGAAAGGTCACGAAAGGCAGCAGCAGAAACTGCCATCCCGGTGCGACACCGAACCAAGCCAGCATCAGGAAAATGATCAGGAAGGAGACCAGGTGATCGACGATACAGACCACGATCGAGGAAACCGGAATGATGATGCGCGGAAAGTAGACCTTCTGAACCAAGTGTGCATTGCTCAGGAGGCTGTCGCTCGACACGAGCATGACCGTTGAAAACAATTGCCACGGTAATAGGCCCGTCAGCACGATCAAGGTGTATGGCACGCCATGTGACGGCAGTTGCGCCAAAACTCCAAATACGAACGTATAAACCAGGATGACGGCGAGCGGCTTAAGAACCGTCCAGGCAATCCCAACAAAGGTCTGCTTGTATCTCACAAGCAAATCGCGCCAGGCAAGAAAGGCGAGAAGCTCCCGTTCGCGCCAGAGGTCGCGCCAATAGTTTCCATCCTGGCTCTCGGCCGTGATGATGATGGTATCCTTTGGCAAGCGCGCTGATCCTAAATGCTATGAACTGGACGGCGGTCTACTCGATAAGGGGGGGCAGTTCAACAGGCCGACATTGAAGCCGCATGTTCGTGCAGGGCTTCCATCGCGTGCGTGGGACCTACTGGCCGCGCTTGGCGCAAGAGCGCGTCGTTTGATATGCAGCCGATCGTGAATTTCCTGACCTGTCAGGCCGAGAGGCCGACGCGTTGGCAGCGCCGCTACTTTGTTTCAGCCATAGAAGTCACGATACCAATCGGCGAAATGCCGGATGCCATCCTCGATCGAGGTCGAGGGGCTGAAGCCGACGCGCGCCGCCAGCGCGCTGACATCGGCATAGGTCGCGGGTACGTCGCCCGGCTGCATGGGCAGATGGCGCTTGGTAGCTTTCCTGCCGCAGGCAGCCTCGATCACCGCGATGAAGCGATCGAGCCGGACTGGCGTGTGATTGCCGATGTTGTAGATGCGATAAGGCGCTGCGGCCGTCGCAGGATCGGGCGAGGCGGGGTTGAAGTCGGGCGAGGGAATCGGCGGCTCTCCGATCAGCCGAACGATCGCCTCGCTGACGTCGTCGATATAGGTGAAATCGCGGCTCATCTCGCTTTCGGCGTAGACGTCGATCGGACGGCCTTCGAGAATCGCCTTGGTGAACTTGAAATAGGCCATGTCCGGTCGGCCCCAGGGGCCGTAGACCGTAAAGAAGCGCAGGCCAGTGACCGGAATGCCATAAAGATGCGCATAGGAATGCGCCATCAGCTCATTGGCGCGCTTGGTCGCCGCGTAGAGCGAGACGGGATGGTCGGCGCCATCGTGCTCGCTGAAGGGCACCTTGGCATTGGCGCCATAGACCGAACTCGACGAGGCATAGATCAGGTGCCGGACAGGATGGTGCCGGCAAGCCTCGAGCACCGAGAGGAAGCCGTCGAGATTGGCGCTCGCATAGGCGCGCGGGTTCTCGAGCGAATAGCGCACGCCGGCCTGCGCGGCGAGATGGATCACGGCGTCCGGGCGAAAGAGCGCAAAGGCGTTCTGAAATGCGTCATACTCGGCAATGTCGAGCTGCTCGAATGAAAAGCCGTTGCGCGGGGTTAGCCGATCAAGCCGAGCCTGCTTGAGGGCAGGATCATAATAGGGAGTGAGATTGTCGATGCCGAGCACCTGAACGCCCTGCGCCAACAGGGCCTCGGTCACATGGAAGCCGACGAAACCTGCCGCGCCTGTGAGCAGAACCCGTTGCGGTGCGGTTTTGATCGTCACGGAATGGGCGCCAGATCGTTATCGTTGGTCGCGGGAGAGCGCAGTGCTCGAAAAAGCATACCCGATTCGGTATCGCCGAACAGTCTAATGGGCGGACTCGGAAGGGGGCTGCAAACACGGGCCGTTTTCAATGGCCTGTCAAACGCCTTGGCCCCATAAGTTGCCCACGTATTCCCCGCGCTTCGCCGGGGGGCTTCCTTAACCAGATGTCGGTCGCAATCCAGGCGCTGGCAAATCGGGATAGTCCGACGCCTCCCCTGGAGGGCTCTGGGCCGTCTCTACGCCGGGGCCGCCAAACCTGGCCGGAACTCTTCGGGCCGGAGTGGGATTGCGCATTGAATCGGGGTTCGTTCGGCGTCGAGACGCAGGCCCTTGAAGACCACCCGCGCCTCCACCTGCTCGCGCTTGAGGAGATGCAGGGCGAGGTTCACCTGAACGGCCTCACTGCCAAGACGGATCGGAGGATCCAGGCGCCGCACGCCCCCCGTCGTGAACGACGTACAATGGCCCGAATGCGACAGATCAGCCCGCAATGCGCTGCTGGTCTCAATCTCCACGGCATTCAGTTCGCACGCGCCCCCGAGGAGCGGATGCTTCAACGAGAGCGTGCAGCGCTGAAGTGGCGCCGAGGCCTCATCATCCTGTGCGATGCGAAAGACCCAGGCGCGAACCGATCGCTCTCGTTCCGCGACCTCGTCGAGGAGCCTCCGATATTGTCTCCTCATCCGTATCGATAACGACAGCGAAGCGACAGCGATCACGAGTCCGCTCAGCGCAATCCAGTTTCCCGCAGTCAATGGCCCAACCCTCCGGTGAACACCGATATGGCGTGCGTCGTTGGCGTGGTGGCCGGGACGCTATTTCAGGCATCGTCGCGTCAATGGCAGACTGTCATGACAGTTCGTGGACAAGCAAGCGTTGCAGGGAGTGGTTAACGAAGGATCACGCCTGCCGTCGACGGCGAAGAACCATAATCTGGCGGCGATCGAGCCGCTGGACGGTGTTACGCGACTTGATCGCAACGGTAGCCGTTCACCCGGCGGCGGCCGGCGAGAGCCCGGAGATTCGATTGAATGCGACCTGAGTGAGCTGTTCCGCGGAGCCGCCTATCCCAATGGAGTATGCCTTTGGGATGGTAGCGGGAGAGGGACTCGAACCCCCGACACGCGGATTATGATTTTGCGTGCATCTGTTGAATTGACTTGCAAATTTCAGTTTGTGTTGCAGGTGTGTTGCATGCCTCCATATTTCAGCCAATCAATTCCATTGCCGCGGATTCCATTTCGGCACCCGTATCGGCGCTTGGAAACAAGTGCCCGTAGGTGTCCAGCGTCACCATGATCGACGAATGGCCCATGCGCGCTTGGACGGTCTTCGGCGGCAGTTCCAGCCCACCGTCGACCTTCCGGTTGATCAACCAGCTTGCGTAGAAATGCCTTAGCGAATGCATGCCCTCATATTTAGCCTGAGCGATCGGCTCGCCTTTTTCGTCAACATTTTCGGACGGCACCACAACACCGGCAAGCTCCCAAGCAGGAATGAGACCGCGGCGGCGGATGTTGGCAAGCGACTCGACGTTGCCCGCGCCCGTCGGGAAGACGAGTCCTAGCTCACCCTTGGGGCACTGCTCTTCCATACTTTTAGAGCATCGACTAGCGCGGGCGGGATTGGGATGGTGCGCCAGCCATTTCTGACTTCGGTGCGCCGATCTCGTTGTACCTGTCGGCGCGCTGCGACACGGTCAATGTCCCTGCCGTCAAATTGATATCCGACCAACGCAGCCCTCAAAGCTCGCTGGCCCGCAAGCCGCTGAACACCGCGGTTAGTAGGAGAGGGCGCCACCGTCCTTCCAGCGCGGCTATGAACGCCTTGATCTCCATTCGGGTAGGAATGTCGACGCCGATTTCCAGCTTGCCGGATTGTCGGCGCTCGGCGCGTCGCTCCTTGCTCCTGGACGTGGTGCGACCGCGCTCGCGAATGACATTGCGAGTTGCCAGCCCGCGATCCATGAAAAACGAACTGGTCCACGAAATCTGGCTCGATCCCGAGCCCGATGGTCAACTGCTCCCCGGCCTTTGTCTTGCTGGTCCCATGGGGGACGGCTTCAGTGCGCTTCTTAATGAGGGGGCTGTGAAGGCTGGCGAGATAACTGGGCATAGCCATTTCGATGTCATGACGAAATACTGGAAGCTTCAGGGCTGGGGTGAATACCCGACGGAGCACCGGCAGGATCACGAGCCATATCCTGACGAATGGGCTCTAATCCAACGTGCCTTTATTGATAAATTTGCGGAATAACCGCGATCGCGGAGAGGGCCATTTGGGCGTTGGTCGGGCCTCTAAACATCCCGCCTCTAAGGTGCCCCGGATTGCTCGTCCTTGCCGCACCACAGCCAAGCGCACCCTACGAAGACGACGATGAGGCCCAAGAAACCGGGCAAGTCCGTTAAATGGTTCTTTGATTCACCCTGGACGAGCCACATACCTCCAAGGAGAACGGAAAGGAGCCACAGAGCATAGGCGGACGCCCTGGTCAGGCGGGACTTGGCGGCATCATCCATAGTGGTACTGCTCTAGATGCTAATTGGAACCGTTCGAATATGGGCGGCAGCGGTTTGATAAATCAAGATTGGGGGATAGCCCCCCGTCGTCATGGGTGGGGCTCCTAGCGACGCAGGCGCCCAAAGGCCAGGGCGAGCACCCAGACGATCAGCCAGCCCACGGTCACGACGAGTAAAGCGTATGGGGCGGCGGCATCCACCGCCTTTGCGTCGATCATAATCTGTCTCCTTGGCGCTGGAGGGCGCGGTAGAGAGCGGAACGGTCATCGATCGTTTGGGTTCCGCTGGCACTTCTGCGGCCACAGCGCGCCAGCGGCACCCAACCTGTCCAAGTTCCGGCGGGCACGGTTTTGTGGTTCGAAATTTGGGCGGAATTCTAGTGGTTAGACATTGGCATCCACAGCGTCTCGCCGAGCTTTCAATTCATAACGAGCGCCAGACTCGCGAGCATAGCTCAACCGACTTCGCCGTTTACCTTCCGACGCTTTGCGATAATTTCCTTCATGGGTCGCCCAGCGCGAATCGCACGGCGCAGGTCAGTCAGCGCAAGGGCGTGGTCAGTTACCGTGGTTAGGTGGTGCGACGGATCGGCGTTTCGAACGACGAGATTCCAGTAACAGAGGCCGTTCGCCTCCCTAAAGAAATGGCGCTTCTGAACAACCTTGAACTGGTACTCGTCGGAACTCCGAACGTAGGCTGTCGTTCTCCCCCGGCAGCACCCGCCGAAATAATCGAGCGTGAGCACATCGTCACCGACAACAGCGCCGCCGGGCAACACGGTAGCTATGCGTACCTGCATCGGCTCGGCGACGAGTGTTTCGACAGCCTTATCCATGGAACCTCCTAGCGTTCTTTCTTACCCAGAAGCGCCGCGGTCCGCTTAGAAAGGGCGCGGTTCACCAAGTTTTGGTAGGCCCTATCGGCATCGCGTCGGGATATCGCTGTTTGAAGACCGGTCTCGTTCGGGTGGCAGCGCACGGCCTCCCACATTTGCTGGACATCGTCCTCGTTGAACCGCAGATCCCTGCCGAAGCGCGCCAATTCCGTGCCTCTTAGCGGCCCGGGCGACTGCTTGTTTTGAAACGCGCAGGTACTCCGCCGCCTCCTGCAGGCTGTAGATCCGCCCAAGAGGGCCAGATGGTTGGGGAGGGGCCTCGCCGCTCATGGTGGTGCCTTTCCAGCAGCAGACCGAGCGCGTGCAGCTTTACGGGCTCTCCGTTCCAGGCTCTTGCGCCGCCACTCGTCGTACGAGTTTTCTATGGGCCGGTTCTTGTTCTCGCAAAGCCATCGCTCGAGAGAGTCTTCGCCGGGGAGCGAGGGCGCCTTTGCTTCGCGCTGCTCCCGTTCCCAGCGGTCGAATGCGTCCTCCATGGGCGCCATGGCTCGCATGATGCCGCTATCGCGATCGATGGCCGCGTCAATGGCATGGCGATCGTACATGCGCGTGCCGCGAAATGGAGTGGGCATGACTCCAGACGCAACCCAGTTGGTGAAGGTGGCGGGGCACACTCCACAATACGCGGCGGCATCCGCCTTGGACATGAGGCGAGGATAGGGTGCGCCGTCGCTCATTTGGCTGGCTCGGGCGTGCGCTTTTTCGGGCCGCGGCGTCGGGGAATATAGGGTCTGGTTGGATCGACAATGCTCGGGTCGATCGGCGGCCCCTTTGCTAGCTCAACGAGCCTTTCCTCCAACGATGGCCAATGCCAACGAATTATTTGGCCGCGGTTGATGGTGGCGCGTGGGACGTAGCCGGAGCGGACCCAGGTGTCGAACGAGTCGACCCATATCTGCATGAGTGCCGCAGCCGTATGGCGGGTAACGAAGACTGGTCGGTGATTGTTTTCGTCCTGCATGAGATGCCCCACGTGGAGCCCTAGTTATGGCAGCGCAGAGTGGCGGAGTCCATAGTTCGCATTGTCGATTTGTAAGCAGTTGAATCGACCATCATTTGGCAAATGCTAATGGAGTATTTGTCAAAGCGGGTTATGAATTTGTCAAATGTCAATTGTTGCTGACGTTTGATGTCAAATTTTCTGTAATGTTTGTTTTATCGCGCATTGCAGCGCTTCCATATGCGGATGCACCCTCCGGCGTTAGCAAAGGCGAGGGCGTAGAAATGGGTTCGCCCACGATGACTTCGTAGATTGCGGGCTTGATTGCATCCATTTTAGTCGTCCACCCATCAAGCTTTGTCATTGCCCGAACGAGCATCACTGCAGCTTCGAACGGGGCGATTTCTATACTCGCCGGATGTCGCGGATTGTCATGTTTTAGCCAATCGCGGACCATGTTCGCACTGGAATTAACGTCTTTAACTCCGAATTCTTTGGCCCGTGGATCGGACATCATTACGGTATGAAGGTCGCTGCCCTTTCGGCGTTCGAACATTCCCTCCGCGGCGCCTGCCAGGGTGATGCAGATATCGAAGTCACCGCGGATAAACGCTTCTATGGCGGCTTCGACATGCCTTATGGCGGCGAGGTGCTCCGTCAGATGCTGGTTCGTGCCGAGGGGAGGCTGCGCGGTAACGTCATCGTCTGACCGTCCGCCGCTCATGGCCTGGCCTTCAACGCGACACCCGGGCCTGTGGCAATGTCCCCTTTCTCGATGAAGGTGACGCCTGCTTGCTCGAGCGAGGCGCGGATGCGAGCGACTGCGTCTCCGGACACTGAAACGTCCTTTTCGCTCTCCGCTCTCTTAATGGTTGGCAGGGACAGGCCCGTGGCTTTCGCGACATCCTTCTGCGAGAGGTCGAGAAGGTGGCGGCCTGCGCGAATTTGAGCGGAATCTGACAAAGCGATTGATACCTAGGTGTCATCGTGGCATTGAGACTTAGGTATCACGAATTCGCCGCAAGGAGCAACGCGATGAGCGCCTTTCCCGCCGCCATGCTTAACAGCCTGCAGACCCACCTCCCCGCTGGCCGCCAAATGATCGAAATAGTCGAGTCGGCGTACGAGCCGAACAGCACTCGCACCGGCATGCTCTTGAAGTGCACGGCGCAGATCGTCGGCGGCGATTACGATGGGCGCCCCTACTATCTGAACCTTTGCCTGGAGCACGAAGACGCGGAAACCCAGCAGATCGGCCAGCGCGACTTCGCAGCGTTGCGTCGTGCGACGGGCGTCCACAGCCCGCAGAGTACTTGGGAACTGCACTTAAAGCCGTTTGACGTTGTGATCGGTGTGCGGACCAGCAAGGACACGCGCGAGCCGGAAAACGTCATCCGCGAATATGTGTTCGGGAGGGCTGTATGACCCCGCGCACCCTCACGATAGGCACGGACGCCCTACTGGCCGCGTTGGACGTAATCGACGCCAGCAGCCTTATGGACGGCAGAGACGTCGGGCGGCTGTATGGTGTAGCCCGGCGTCTCGCCGACACACCTAACGCCCTTCCCAGCCTTGATGCAGCCGACGCCTTCGACGGCCTGAGTGTGGCCGGCTTCAGGCACAGCGAAATCGTGGCAATCGAGGCCATGATTCGGGCGATGCGACGCGAAGGTGCCTGAGACACGCAGAGCGATGAGGACGCCGAGCCGCTGGGCCGGGGGGCTTTGAACGCGACTCGACGTCCGCCGCCGCATCTCTGAGGCGGTGACTCGTAGTGCTGGGGCTGCGTGTCGGAATTTGGGCGGCAGTGCCACCACGCCTCGTCACTGCAGTTTTTCATTTGGCGGAATGCCCACCACGCGCGGAGCTAGCGGGAATCCGTGTTGCAGCGTGTTGCATGGACTTAATTGCAACACGCGAAAACCGGCGGAATCTGCGGAAATATTGCAACGTGTTGCATGGGTAGCGAGGCTCTGGTTCAGCCTCGCAGTTCGCTAAGTCTTTGATTTTGCTTTAAGAAGGTTGGTAGCGGGAGAGGGACTCGAACCCCCGACACGCGGATTATGATTCCGCTGCTCTAACCAGCTGAGCTACCCCGCCCCAAGACCGGCGACAGCGGCGCCGGTGGCTTGCGATGGCGCGGATATAGGGGGCACAGCAGGGAGCCGTCAAGCCTGCTGGTGAATGCTTCACATCCTTTATGCCGATGCGAGCGGCCTTCCCCGGGCGGGTATGGCAATTGCTCAGGGGCTGCCATGCATTCCTGCAATGGCAGGATGCTTGATCCCGGTTCGAGCGTGCCTAACTCACGGGAGAGGGGCACAAATGTTGGTCATCGCAGGCCGAGGCTGCATGTTGCTGCCGGCGGCTGGGGGCGCTGTTGCTCGCGAGGCCATGATCCAGGAGTCCTCGCAAATGAGCTCGCTCGTACAACAGTCCAGCTTCTCGATGGGTTTGAGGCTGTTCGCCCGAAGGAGCCTGCTCGCTGGCGCGGCAGCCGTATCTCTGGTGACGGCGCCCTTCGTGATGATGGCTCCCGCCGCGGTGCAGGCTGCCGAACCCTGGCAGCAATCCTGCTCCTACAAGACCCAGTTCGGTGTGCTCGGCTCGGGCATGGGGATTGCCGCCGATTACTGCACGCGTCTGACCTTCTGTCAGAGGATGGCTGAGCAGAACGATCCGAATATGGTGCAGAAGGGCTGCTTCGGCTTTGCGCCGCAAGCGGCGAGTGCGCCGGTCTCCACCAGCAAGTTTCGCTGAGCGCAGGCCTCGCTGAGTGATTGCGCCCGGTCGGGCTTCAGGCGCTTGCCGGGCGCTTTCTCAGTCTGACGACCTTGAAGTAGCCCTTGCCGACATGGACCGTGTCGTAGCGGCCCGTTCGCGCGGCCCAATCGGTCAGCCGGCGGACCTTGAAATCCGTGCTCCAGCCGATCGCCTTGGCGATCGGTGCGAGCGCGGCCCAGAGCGGCGCTGTCAGCGCACTGTCGTCGACCAGCCGGCTTGAGATGATGATCTCGCCACCTGGCTTCAGGACGCGATCCATTTCATCGAGTGCCTGTTCCGGGTTTGGCACCAGCGTGATGACGAACTGCGCGGTCACCGCATCGAAGCGCTCATCGCCGAAGCCGAGGCGGCAGGCGTCCATCACCATCAGCCCCTTCACATGCTTCAGCCCTTGGCTGGCGACCTTGCGGTTGGCCACTTTCAGCATGTCGAGCGAGAGGTCGGCGCCAAGCACACGGCGGTCCGGCGTGAAATAGGCAAGCGTGAGTCCAGTGCCGACGCCGATTTCGAGAATATTGGGACCACAGGCACACGCGGCGGCAACCGCCTCGCGCTGGGCGCGGGCGAGCAGGCGCAAATAGACCTTGTCGTAGAACTTGGCCCAGGTGGCATAGACCCGCTTCTGGCCTTCGAGGTCATAGGTCACAGGCATAGGGCAGCTCGACTGGATCGGAGTGGCGTGGGTGGGGGAGGTAGAGCCGCAATCACGATGCGGCGAGGGCAAGCTCGAGCCGGGCAGCCGCAGCCTGGGCCGCAGGCGAGATGATGGTGCCGCCACCAAGGACACGAGCACCGGATCCGGCATGGTCGTAGATCACGCAGGCCTGGCCGGGAGAAACGCCTTCCTCCTCGCCCGCTAGCACGATCAAGAGGCCGGAAGCGTCACGCAGCAGCCGCGCTTCGCGCGGGGCCCGGGTCGAGCGGACACGCACGGCCACATCGAGGCCTTCGGGCGGCAAGGCGTCCAGCGCGACATCGCCGATCCAGTTGAGATCGCGCAGCCGGACTTCACGCACGCCGAGTGCCTCGCGCGGTCCGACGATGACACGCGCCTGATCGGCATCGAGCCTCAGAACATAGAGCGGTTCCGTCGTGCTGATCCCGAGGCCCTTGCGCTGTCCGACAGTGTAGCGAAGGACGCCTTCATGGCGGCCCAGCACGCGCCCATCGAGATGGACGATGTCGCCGGGGCGCGCAGCACCCGGCTTCAGCCGTTCTATGACGTCTGCATAGCGGCCATTCGGCACGAAGCAGATGTCCTGGCTGTCCGGCTTGTCGGCGATGGCGAGGCCGAGCTCGGCGGCAAGGGCGCGAGTCTGAGCCTTGTCGATCTCGCCGAGTGGGAAACGCAGCAGGTCGAGCTGATCCTGCGTCGTAGCATAAAGGAAATAGCTCTGGTCGCGGGCTTCGTCCGCGGCGCGAAAGAGGCCGCGATGGCCGTTGCCAAGGGCCCGGCTGACGACATAGTGCCCCGTCGCAAGCGCATCGGCGCCGAGTTCGCGGGCGAGCCCGAGCAGATCGCGGAACTTGACGGTGCGATTGCACTCGACGCAGGGAATGGGCGTCTCGCCGGCGAGATAGCTCTCGGCAAAGCGCTCGATCACCGCGTCGCGGAAGCGGCTCTCATAATCGAGAACATAATGCGGGATGCCGATCGTCTCGGCGACGCGGCGGGCGTCATGAATGTCCTGCCCCGCGCAGCAGGCCCCGGCCCGATGGACAGCGGCTCCGTGATCGTAGAGCTGCAGGGTCACGCCGATGACATCATAGCCTTCGCGCTTGAGCAGGGCTGCCACCACGGACGAGTCCACGCCTCCGGACATCGCCGCGACGACGCGCGTCGCCGCGGGCGGCCTGGCGATGTCGAGGGAGTTGAGGGGAGAGGTCATGGCGAGCGGGATCATCCTGGCGAAGGCGACTATGTGGCGGTTCTATACCGGCTTTGACAGGGGCGGGCCAGTGAGCGATCGGCAAATCCTGCCGCCTCATCGGAGAGGGCAAGGAGAATCTTGCCGCGAACGGTCCGGGCACGGCCGCTACCGCCTTGAAAACAAAGGAACGGCGTCCTGGCGCGAGACTTGCTGCTCGCGGCCTGGGCATGTTCCTGTCCGCGGTCCGGATTTACCTGATGTCTGCCGTCTCCCCTTCAGTCGCCTCGCCCAATGTCGAGCAGACTGCGTCGCGCCGCCGTGCGCCAGAGCGCGGCTCCGATGCTGCGGGCGCGCCATTCAGCCTGCCTGAGGGCGGCGGCGACCCGGAGGTGCCGGCCGCGGCGAAGGACGACGCTGCCGCGACGAAGCCGGAGGCAGGCGGCAAGACCAGTGCGACACAGGAGCAGAAGGCAACCGCCTCCGCACTAGCAACGGTGCAGCCTGCGGTGCTGCTCAAGGGGGCCACCGCGGTGGCGCCGGCGGCGGAGGCCGCCGAAGCAGCCCCGACCGCGACACAACCCAAGCCGGATATCGGCGCGCTCGTCGCCATTGCCGCCGCCGAACAGGCCGCAGCCGGCAAGACCGCCGTCGCTGGCAAGCCTGGTGCCGAAGAAAAACCGACGGATTCCGAGCCGAAGGAAGCGGCCTCCGCTGACAAGCCTGTCGAGGCTGCTGTGGTGATGCCAATTCCCACGGCGGCGGCCATCCCGGTTGTCGTTGCTCTGCCGTTGGTCGGCGGCGACATCTCTGCGGCAGGCATCGGCAATGAAGCCGTTCCAGGTGGTGCGAAGGCGGCTCAGGGGATTCCCGCCGGTATGGCGCAGGCAGCTATGCCGGCCCAGATCATCGTGACAGCCGCCCCGGCTGCCGAGGCGCCTGTCATGGCCGCTGTTTCTGCAATCGATGCTGCCGCGTCGACCTCCGAAGGCGACGAGGTCGGCAAGCCGGCGGAGAAACCGCATGCGGGACCGACGATCGCCGCATCAAAGGAAACTGCGACCGGCCCGGCCAATACCTTAGTCGCCGCGGGACAGCCGCTCGCCGACCTGTTCAAGCCGGTCGAGGCCGTGCAGCAGGCTGGGGTGCCGATCGAGCTGTCCGCGGGCGTGGCGCCGCCTTCCGGCAAACCGGAAGGCATTGCCGGTCTGCCTGATCTCGACTCGGCCAAGGCGGGGCAGCAGCCTTCGACCGGCATGCATCGCGGCATGGCTGACGGCCAGCCGACACCGCTGCATGTCGTACCGATCGAGATCGGTCTGCGTGCACTTGCCGGCAGCAAGCGCTTCGATATTCGGCTCGACCCGCCCGAACTTGGACGCGTCGACGTCAATCTCGAGATCTCGGAGAAGGGCGAGGTCAGTGCAAAACTGATCGTCGACCGTGTGGAGACCCTGCACCTGCTTCAGCGCGATGCGCGGACGCTCGAGCGTGCCTTCGAGCAGGCCGGTCTCAAACCCTCGGATAGCGGCGTCGACATCACATTGCGCGATCCGAACGATCAGCCCGGTTTCCGCCAGCAGCGGCAGGACGACGAGGCGCCGCGCCGTGCCCGCATCCAGCCTGATGCCGCCGAGCTCGGCGATGCCTCAGCCACTCCGGCGCAGCCCGCGCCCATCCGCCGCCTCGTCAGGCTCGGCGGCGTCGATCTCAGCATCTGAAGGGCGCGGATCATGACCGTTTCCAACACCTCATCGAGCTCTGGCACCAACTCGGCCACCAATCTCAGTGGCGGCGGAAGCTCTATCGCCAATAATTTCGATCAGTTCCTGACGCTGCTGACGACCCAGCTCAAGAACCAGAGCCCGCTCGATCCGCTCGACACCAACCAGTTCACGGCGCAGCTCGTGCAGTTCGCGGGCGTCGAGCAGCAGCTCAAGACCAACGAGACGCTGGGCTCGCTGCTTGGTCTCAGCGCCGCCAGTACGGCGACCAACGCCGTCGGCTTCATCGGCGCGACGATCACGGCCGAGGGCGCGACTGCGCGGCTGAAGGACGGTGCAGCTGCGTGGAAGATCAACGCCCCGAGGGGCGGTTCCGCGACCATCACGATCAAGAATTCCACGGGAAGCGTCGTCCAGACCCTCACCAGGAACCTCGATGCGGGCGACCAGACGTACACCTGGGACGGCAAGACCTCGACCGGCGTGAATGCGCCTGCGGGCGATTACACCATCAGCATCGATGCGAAGGATACCACCGGACAGGCGATGACCGCCAAGACCCAGATCAGCGGCGTCGTCGACGGCGTCGACTTCACCAGCTCGATCCCCATGCTCAAGATCGGCACCATCAGCGTTCCGATCGACAAGGTGAAGACCGTGGTGCGGGGGCAGTGAGCATTCGTGCCGATACCGAAATCCGACGCTATCGCTTTAGGCAATTCTTAAAGCCGCGGTCTTAAGGTCAACACAACTAGGTCTGTTGAGTTGTGTGAGTGTATCATGACCGAGCCGTTGCGACCGCGGGTGAAGTATGTGATCGGCCCGGACGGAAGTCCGCTGACGATTGCCGATCTTCCGCCAATGAATACGCGCCGCTGGGTCATCCGGCGTAAGGCCGAGGTGGTTGCTGCCGTGCGCGGTGGCCTGCTCAGCCTTGAAGAGGCCTGCCAGCGCTATACCCTGACCGTTGACGAGTTCCTGAGCTGGCAGATGTCGATCGACCAGCACGGGCTCGCCGGGCTGCGCACTACGCGCATCCAGCATTATCGTCAGTAGGCCGGAGGAGCGGAGCGTTCGCGCTTTGCAAAATCCGTCCTGTCCGGGCACAAAGGGCGCGCTGCGAGGCGCGCCTTTTGCGTTTCAGTCGAGCTCGAAGGCTTCCTTGTAATCGAGCTTGAGGCCGGGATCTTGCACCTCCTTGCGAAGGATACAGTTGCCGGCGACGAGGATCTCGATCTCCGACCCCATGAAGCAGCGGAAAGCGTCGGTGGCGGTGCAGATGATGGGCTCGCCGCGCACGTTGAAACTCGTGTTGACCAGCACCGGACAGCCGGTCAGGTCCTTAAAGCGGCTGAGCAGTGCATGATAGCGCGGGTTGGTATCCTCATGCACCGTCTGGATGCGTGCGGAATAATCGACATGGGTCACGGCCGGAATGTCGGAGCGCGGCACGTTGAGCTTGTCGATGCCGAAGAGGGCCTTCTCGGCTTCGGTCATGTCGCGGCGGCGCTCTTTGCGCACATCGGCGACGAGCAGCATATAGGGCGAGTCCGTATCGAGCTCGAACCAGGTCCCAACATCCTCGCGCAGCACCGATGGCGCGAAGGGCCGGAAGCTCTCGCGGTACTTGACCTTGAGATTCAGCGTCTTCTGCATCGCGGGCGAACGTGGATCACCAAGAATCGAGCGGCCGCCCAGCGCGCGCGGACCGAACTCCATGCGGCCTTGCATCCAGCCGACCGCCTTGCCCTCGGCCAGCGCCTGCGCGGTGGTCTCGATCAGGGCGTCGTCACCGAGAACCTCGAAGCGCGCGCCGGCAGCCGTCAATTCGGCCTCGATCTCAGCCTGCGTGAAGCTGGGGCCGAGATAGCTGCCCAGCATTGAATCACCGCCGCCTGGATTGAGCCTTCGCGGGTGGCCACCGAAAAGATGATAGCCGGCAAGCGCTGCGCCAAGCGCCCCGCCAGCATCGCCGGCAGCCGGCTGGATCCAGAGGCCTTCGAAGATGCCCTCACGCAGGAGCTTGCCATTGGCGACACAGTTCAGTGCGACGCCACCAGCCAGGCACAGGTTCTTCTGGCCGGTTTCAGCCCGCACCGAACGGGCGAGGCGCAGCACGATCTCCTCGGTCACTGCCTGGATCGAGGCCGCCATGTCCATGTGGAACTGGCTCAGCAACTGTTCGGGCGCACGCACCGGCTGGCCAAACAAGGCGGCGAAGCGCTCGTTCGTCATGGTCAGGCCGGTGGCGTAGTTAAAGTAGCTCTGATCGAGCTGGAAACTGCCGTCCGGCTTCAGATCGACCAGTTTTTCGAGCATCAGGGCGGCGTAGCGCGGCTCGCCATAGGGCGCGAGGCCCATGACCTTGTACTCGCCGGAATTGACCTTGAAGCCGATGTAATAGGTGATGGCCGAATAGAGCAGCCCGAGCGAATGCGGGAAGTGCAGCTCCCTATGGATCTTGAGATCGCTGCCCTTGCCGATGGCGAGCGTCATCGTCGCCCATTCGCCGACACCATCCATGGTCAGAACGGCCGCTTCCTCGAAGGGTGAGGGGTAGAAGGCCGAAGCGGCGTGCGAGAGATGGTGCTCGGTGAAGAGCAGCTTCTCAGCCTCGAAGCCGGGCGCGATCTTGCGCAGCTCCTTGCCGATGATGTGCTTCTGGAACAGCTTTTCACGCAGCCAGAGCGGCATCGCCATGCGGAACGAGCTGAAGCCGCGCGGGGCGAAGGCGAGATAGGTCTCTAGCAGTCGCTCGAACTTGATGAAGGGCTTGTCGTAGAAGACGACCGCGTCGAGTTCGTCCAATCCGCAGCCGGCAACCGAGAGGCAGTACTCGACCGCGCGATGCGGAAAATCAGCATCGTGCTTCTTGCGGGTGAAGCGCTCCTCCTGAGCAGCGGCCGCGATGGTGCCATCGACGACGAGCGCGGCGGCGCTGTCGTGATACAGGCCCGAGATCCCCAGAACGCGCATGCAGGCCCGATCAGAACAGGGTGTAAACGAAGGGCGCTACTGCGCTGCCATGCGTCAGCACGAGCAGGCCGCCGAACAACAGGCTGATCAGCAGGATCGGGATCAGCCAGAACTTCTTCCGGGCCTTCATGAAGCGGAAGAACTCTCTCAGAAACGACATCAGGGCTGCCCCATTAGAATTGATCTTTCATCGAGAGCGGCTCTGGTCCCGGCGGATCGCGGCGGATCCAGTAGCTCGCGGCGTCAGGCTTGTGCCGAAGCTTCAGGAAGTCCTTGCCGAGAAGCCGGGCCAGGAGACCGATCGGCGTGAAGACGGCGAAAAACAGCAGCCCGAGAACGATCGGGTTGACGATGCTGGCGAGCAGCAGTCCGAAGCGGGTCCACAGCTTGTTCAAAGGCGCGAGCAGCGAAGCGCGCACCAGCGTGATCGCGAGAAAGACTGCGGCGATTCCGACGAGCCAGGGCCAGGCTCGGCCGTGGTGCCAGCCATTATAGAGGGCTAGCAGCGCAAACACGCCGGTGAAGACCAGCCCGAACGAGCGATCGCTTGATCCTTCGACAGCCCCGTGTCCGGAGCGGAATTCGTGATGCTCGCCTTGGCCTGCCACTCGGTTCTCCTCCGACGTTGCGTGCTGTCTAAACGAAAATCGGGGTCGGAGGAAACGGGATTTGCCCGGTATCGGCCTCTGATCGCTGGCGCGCGCGGCGGGTGGAGGTCGCCGAGACACAGGCCCATCAACAGCATTCTTTACAGCCCGGTCTCGGAAATTAACGGGTTGCTAACCATGCACTGGGAAAAACTTGCCTAGTGAGCGGCGTTGCGCGCGTTGCTCTGACGGGGTTGTGAAACGGATGACGGCGTGAACGGGATCGTCGAGCAGTTTTCGAAATTCGGGGCAGCCCGGCTGGCAGCAATGCTGGCAGTCACGCTCGCGCTCGTCGGCTTCTTCGGCTTCGTCATGCTGAAGATGTCGCAACCCGCCATGAGCGTGCTGTTCTCGGATCTGTCGACCCAGGATGTGAACGCGATCCTGAAGGATCTCGACACCCGGGGCATCAAGTACGAACTGCGCAGCGATGGCCAGACCGTGCTGGTCGCCAAGACTGACGTGCCTCGCCTGCGACTGGACCTCGCCGGCAAGGGCATCCCCTCCGGCGGCGGCGTCGGCTACGAGATCTTCGACAAGGGCGACGCCTTCTCATCGACCAGCTTCGTCCAGAACATCAATCATCTGCGGGCGCTCGAGGGCGAACTGTCGCGGACCATCCGTTCGATCGGCAGGGTGCAGGCGGCGCGCGTCCATCTCGTCATCCCGGAGAAGCGCCTGTTCGAGCGCGATCGCGAACCGCCTCGCGCCTCGATCGCGCTCAAACTCGCAGGCGAACTCGATCCGGCCCAGGTTCGTGCGGTTCGTCACCTCGTGGCCTCCGCCGTCGACGGCCTGAAGCCGGAACGTGTCTCGATCGTCGACGAGCGCGGCCGACTGCTGGCCGATGGCGCTCAGGGCGAGCAGGGGCTGGCCGGGCTCGGGCTCGACGAGCGGCAGACCGCGATCGAGAAGCGGATCAAGACACAGATCGAGGACATCGTCGCCAGCATCGTCGGGCAGGGGCGGGCGCGCGTGCAGGTTTCGGCTACCCTCGACAGCAACCGCATCGAGAGCCGTTCGGAGACGTTCGACCCCGAGAGCAAGGTCATCCGGTCGAGCCAGAATCGCACCGAAAACTCCGCCAGCAACGAGGCGCAGAACGGCGCCGTCACCGTCGGCAACGAGTTGCCCGGCGCGCAGCAGCAGGGACAGAACGCCCAGAACCAGCGAGACGTCTCCGCCAAGAACGAAGAGGTGGTGAATTACGAGATCTCGCGTACGACTCGAACCGAGGTCCTCGAAGGTGGGCGGGTCAAGAAGCTCTCGGTCGCGGTGCTGGTCGATGGCAGCTACACCCGTGGTCAGGGCAGCGAGCTCGGCTATCAGCCGCGCAGCCCGGAAGAGCTCGAGCGCATCAATCAGCTGGTTCGCACCGCTGTCGGTTTCGACCAGGCCCGCGGCGACAAGGTCGAGGTCGTCAATCTGCGCTTTGCCGAGGCCCCTCCGGCCGTTGCCGACCTCACCGAGCAGACGATGATGCAACAGCTGATGTCCTTCACCCGGGAGGACGTCATTCGGCTCTTCGAGATGGGCGTCATCTCGCTGCTGACCTTGATCGTGCTGATGGTGGTGGTGCGTCCGCTGCTGAAACAGGTGCTCGCAAGCGACAAGTCGGTGCGTCCGATCCCGACTTTCATGCGCAACGGCGTGGCAATGATCCAGGACGAGGGGACAGGCGATCCTGCGAGCCCGCGGGTCATTGGCCCCAATGGAGAAGTGACGGCCGTCGAGGTCGAGGCGCCGTCGGAGCGGATGCTGGCGATCGCGCAGATCAAGGGTCAGCTCAAGGCGCAGTCCGTCGAGAAGATCGGCGCAATGGTCACGCAGAACCCGGCCGACACGGTCGCGGTGCTGCGCGGCTGGATTCACGAAAAAGCGCCGGCGTGACGGGGCCCTGAGGCATGGCAGCAACCCGATCGATCGCGACACGCAATTCCGGAAGCGACGGAGGCGATGCCTCCGACTACGATCCCGTACCGGTGCCGATGAATTATGCTGGGATGAGTGGGCCGCAGCGGGCCGCCGTCATCCTGCTGGTGCTCGGCGAGGACCACGGCCGCCCCATCTGGCAGGAGTTCGACGACGAAGAGATCCGCATCATCACCCGCGCTATGGCCGAGCTCGGAACGGTCGATTCCGACATGGTCGAGCGGCTGATGCTTGATTTCGTCAGCAAGCTCTCGAGCGCAGGCGCGATCACCGGTTCCTTCGACCGCACCATTTCGCTGCTCGAGAAGATCCTGCCCTCCGATCAGGTTGCGCTGATCATGGAGGAGATCCGCGGACCGGCCGGGCGAAACATGTGGCAGAAGCTCGGCAATATCGACGCTGTTGTGCTCGCGAATTTCCTGAAGAACGAGTACCCGCAAACCATCGCCGTGATCCTGTCGCGCATCCGGCCCGAGCATTCCGCCAATGTCCTGCGCAACCTTCCGAACGAACTTTCGATCGAAGTGGTCGCCCGCATGCTGCGGATGGAGTCGGTGCAGAAGGAAGCGCTCGACCACATCGAGAACACGCTGCGCTCGGAATTCGTCGCGACCCTGACGCAGACGCGCAGGCGCGACCCGCACGAGATGATGGCCGAGATCTTCAACGGCTTCGACCGCCAGACCGAGATCCGCTTCATGTCGGCGCTTGACGAGTCCAACCAGGAATCGGCCACGCGTATCCGGGCGCTGATGTTCACGTTCGAGGACCTCGCCAAGCTTGATCAAGCGGGGCTGCAGACCCTGATGCGGCAGGTCGACAAGGATGTGCTGGCCCGGGCCCTGAAGGGCGCCAGCGAGGACATGCGCGCCTTCTTCTTCGGCGCCATGTCGCAGCGCGCTGCCAAGAACATGCAGGACGACATGCAAAGCCTCGGGCCGCTTCGACTGAAGGAGGTCGACGAGGCACAAACCAAGATGGTGACCCTGACGAAGGACCTTGCCGACAAGGGCGAGATCGTTCTGTCCAAGGGCAATTCCGAAGACGAGTTGGTCTACTGACGATGAGCACCGCCAAGAAATTCATGTTCGGAACTGACTTTCGCGAGGGCAACCGGCGTGCCGTCAGCGAAGCGGATCTGGCGGCGGCGCGCGCGGAAGGGTTTGCCGCCGGGCAGGAGCAGGGGCGGCGCGAGGCCGATGCGCAGTTGAACGGGCTGCTTGCCCATCTCGTGCGATCGGTCGAGCGGCTGCTCGTCGAGGAGGACAAGCGTGCCTTCGCCATCGAGGAACAGGCCGCCCAGGTCGCCATTGTGACGGCGCAGACCCTCGCCGGCGCGGCCTTGGCCGAGCGACCGCTCGCGAGGATCGAAGCTGTGGTGCGCGAATGCCTGAGCCACGCCCGCCTCGCCCCGCATCTGGTGGTGCGTGTCCACGAGAACGCGGTCGAGACGATGGAGAGCATGCTGGCGGGGCTCGCCCGGGAAACCGGCTTTGCCGGCCGCCTCGTTGTCCTGGGGCAATCCGATATCGGGCCGGGTGATGGCCGCATCGAATGGGCCGATGGCGGCATGGCCATCGACAGCGCCTTGATCGAGCAGAAGGTCGAAGAAGCCGTGCGCAGCATCTTTGGCCATATGCCCCAGCCCAACCTCACCCAGGGAGGATCGCAATGAGCCAGGAGAACGATCTGAACCTGCCTCCGCTAAGCCCGGCCGATCTCTCATTCGACCACAACGCCGCTTCGGTCGCTCGCTCGGGGCCCGTTCCGATCAAAACCGCCGAGGATCTGGAACAGGTCTTCGACGTCCCCGTCACGGTTTCTGCCGTGCTCGGCTCGTCGCGGATCGCGGTTGGCGATCTTCTTCAAATCGGCCCGGGTGCGGTGCTTGAACTCGACCGGCGCGTCGGCGAAGCGATCGACATCTTCGTCAACGAGCGCCTGGTCGCGCGCGGCGAGGTCGTCGTCGTCGAGGATCGCCTGGGCGTCACAATGACCGAAATTATCAAGGCCGACCGGTGATGTTCACGCGGCCTGCTACGCACTCATCCGGAAAGGCCTGAGCCATGCGCCTCATCATTGTCGGCGGTCTCAAGGGGCAGATCATCGCTGCGGCCAAGATCGCCATCTCGCACGGCGCAGCCGTGACCCATACTGACGGCCTCGATCAGACCCTGGCGGTGTTGCGTGCCAAGGGCGCGGACCTGCTGATGATCGATGTCGCCCAGCCGATCGCGAAGTTCGTCGCGGCGTTGGAGAGCGAGCGCATCCGCACGCCGATCGTCGCCTGCGGCACCTCGACCGATGCCCGCGCGGCGGTCGCTGCGATCCAGGCCGGCGCGCGCGAGTATGTGCCGCTGCCGCCTGATCCGGAGCTGATCGCGGCCGTGCTGGAAGCGGTTGCGGCCGATCAGTCCAGCCTGATCTGGCGCGATCCGGCCATGGAGCGGGTGGTGCAGCTTGCCGGCCAGATTGCGCGCTCGGAGGCCCCTGTCCTGGTGACCGGTGAGAGCGGAACCGGCAAGGAGGTCATTGCCCGCCATCTGCATCAGAAATCGCTGCGCAAGGACAAGCCCTTCGTTGCCGTGAATTGCGCAGCGATTCCAGACAATCTGCTGGAATCGGAATTGTTCGGCCATGAGAAGGGCGCATTTACCGGCGCCATCGCGCGGCGCATCGGAAAGTTCGAGGAGGCACATGGCGGCACGCTCCTGCTCGACGAGATTTCCGAGATGGATGTCCGCCTGCAGGCGAAGCTCCTGCGCGCGCTTCAGGAGCGGATGATCGACCGCGTGGGCGGCTCGCAGCCCGTGAAGGTCGATCTGCGGATCATCGCGACCTCAAACCGGAATCTCGGCGAAGCTGTTCGCGAAGGTTCCTTCCGCGAAGACCTGTTCTACCGGCTGAACGTCGTGCATCTGCGGCTGCCCGCCTTGCGCGAGCGGCCGGGCGATATTCTTGTTCTGGCGGATCACTTCGCGAAGAAATATGCCGAGATCAACGGCATGCCCTTGCGTCCGATCGCGGCCGATGCCCGCAAGGCATTGCTGGCCAATGGCTGGCGAGGCAATGTGCGGGAACTCGAAAACACGGTTCACCGCGCAGTCCTGCTGGCCCAGGGGGCGGAGATCGGTCCTGATGCGATGGTGACGCCAGAAGGCGAGACGCTGGGCCCGTCGTCGGGGCACGACGTCGCAAGCCGTGTCGTTCAGACCGCCGAGGCCGTCACGCGCGGCCTGGTGGGCCGGACCGTCGCCGATGTCGAGCGCGACCTCATCCTGGATACGCTGGACCATTGCCTCGGCAACCGCACGCATGCGGCCAAGATTCTCGGAATCTCGATCCGTACGCTACGCAACAAGCTCGGCGAATATACCTCGGCCGGCATTGCGGTTGCCGAGCCGGGCCAGGCGCGCGTCAGTGTTGCCTGACCCGGGGCGATCCCGACGAGATCAGTAATAGTACCGACGGCGGTAATAGGGCCGATAATACCGCGGTCGGTAATAATACCGAGGGCGATAGTACCGCGGCCGATAGTAGTATCTTGGTCGATAATAGGGGCGGCGATACCCATAATAGCGTCGCCTGTAATAATAACTGTACTCGGCGTCCGCCTTGTCCAGCGCTTCGCTGGTTTCCGCGGCAAGCTTGCCTTCATCCTCGGCCGGTTCAGGGGTGGGAATGAGCTTGGGCTCGGCCGCTGCGGCGCTGGCCATCCCGCCAAGGCTGGCCACGGCCATGCCGCCGAACAGGGTCATCATGAACGAACGTCTATCCACGGCGTCCTCCAGACAGGGTTTCGGCCACCCTTTCGGCCTCCCCGAAATGGTGCCAGATGCTAACGCGTGTCGCAGCGCATTGTTCCAACTGATCACGCTCCCTCTCGCATCGGCCGCGCTGTCCAGCGGGCTCAATCCGCCGCATTCAAAGGTCGGGCGACGCTCTCCAGCGGGCGTCGTTCAGCCCGGACCGCGTAGAGCGATGCAATGATGGCCGCGCCCAGCATGAGGGCCGCACCAAACAGGTAGCCGCCGAAGACGCTTGCTCGCGACCCGGTGTCGATCAGCGCGCCGAACAGCCAGGGGCCTGCAATGCCACCCGCTCCGGTGCCGATGGCGTAGAAGACCGCGATGGCAAGCGCGCGCATCTCGACGGGAAATGTCTCGCTCACTGTCAGATAGGCCGAGCTTGCGGCCGCGGATGCGAAGAAGAACACGACGCTCCAGCACAGGGTGAGCTGGGAGGCGGTCACCAGGTCCCGGGCGAACAGATAGCCGGTACCGGCCAGCAGGAACGCCGACAGAGCATAGGTCGCTGAGATCATGATGCGTCGGCCCAGCGTATCGAAGAGCCGGCCGATCAACAGCGGACCCAGGAAATTGCCGGCGGCGAAGGGCAGGATGAACCAACCGATCAGATGCGAAGGCACCTGATAGAAATCGGTCAGGATCAGTGCGTAGGTGAAGAAGATCGCGTTGTAGAAGAAGGCCTGGGAGACCATCAGAGCCAGCCCGACCAGCGCTCGCCGGCGATGCGTTACGAAGAGGGAGTGAAAGACCTCGCCAAGTGGTGTCGCCGGTCGTGGTCGCAGGCGGATCTGCGCCAGGCCTTCATTGGTGCTGTAGCTGGCGCCGGCTTGCGCCTCGATGCGTGTCACGATCGCGGCCGCTTCCTCAGCGCGGCCATGGCTGATCAGCCAGCGCGGGCTTTCAGGGATCCAGCGCCGCAAGATGAGAATGATCAGGCCAAGCGCTGCGCCGATGAAGAAGGCGAGCCGCCAGCCGAGTTCGGGGTTGATGGTGGCGGGGTCGAGCAGGACGATCGCTCCGATTGCGCCCAAGGCTGCTCCGACCCAGAACGAGCCGTTGATGACGAGATCGACCCATCCGCGCACGCGCGCCGGCACCAGTTCCTGAATGGTCGAGTTGATCGCGGTGTATTCACCGCCGATCCCCATACCGGTGAAGAAGCGGAAGATCAGGAAACTCGTGACATTCCAGGAGAACGCCGTCGCGGCCGTGGCTGCGAGGTAGACAAGAACGGTGATGCTGAAGAGGCGCTTGCGGCCGAGCCTGTCGGTCAGCCAGCCGAAGAACAAGGCGCCGAAGACGGCGCCGGCGATGTAGGTGGCGCCGGCTAGGCCGATTTCCGTATTGGTGAAGCGCAGGGCCGGGCTTTCCTTCAGTGCCCCCGAGACCGAGCCGGCAAGGGTCACTTCCAGCCCATCGAGGATCCAGGTGATCCCGAGCGCCACCACGACCAGCGTGTGAAAGCGCGACCAGGGCAGGCGATCGAGCCTGGCTGGGATGTCCGTCGCGATGACCGCGGGCAGAGCCGCATGGTGCGGCGGCATGACGCTCCTCCCTCATCGTCTGGCGTGCCGTCATGGCTTCGCCTCATGTGAAGAAGGCGGTGCCTTCCGACACCGCCTTCCCGAAATCCAGCGTCTCAGCGCACGATCACATTTCGGCGCACCACCACGGGACGGCGATAGCGCGGGGCGGGGCGGCGCACGACGACGCGCTCGCGCACCACAACCGGACGCCGGTAGGCTGGACGCGGCCGCCGGACGACGGTGCGTTCGTGGACCACCACCTGAGTGAAATCGGCATCGGTACGGTCAAGCGCGGCCTTGGCTACAGCATTCAATTCGTTCGCAGGCAGCATCTCCGGCGTCTGGGTGGCGTTGCCCGTCGCTGCCTGGGCAATGGCGGCTCCGCCAAGGCCGGCCGCTGCGAGGCCACCGAAAAGGCTCAAAACAAAAGAACGTCTATCCACGAATATCTCCAATCAAGTCGGCCAGAGAAGCCAGTATGTCGCCCCCACCCGCGAGTTGTTCGGTCGAATGGGGCCAGAACGCGGCAGTTCAATAACGATCCATTCAGGAAGGGGTTCCACGGTCCGATTTTCCGGCTGGCTTAACCATTCGTTCACCATGAACCCGGCAAGAATTGCCGGGTATCGTCGCGGAAGCTGGAGGGGCATGGTTGCCTGACGGCCGCGTCGCGACGGGGAGTGGACTGGTCGATGACGGATGTAGCGGCGGGCGCCGGTGGCGGCTTCAAGATGCCCAGCGGCGGCGCCATGGGGAATTTCCTCAACCGGCCCGACCTGTTTCTTGCCATCGGCGTCATGGGCATCCTCGTGGTGCTCATCTTCCCGCTGCCGGCACTGCTGCTCGACATGCTCCTGGCCCTGTCGATCATCCTGTCCGTACTGGTGCTGATGACGGCGCTCTTCATCGAGGAGCCGCTGGAATTCTCGGCTTTTCCGACCGTGCTGCTGATCGTCACGATGCTGCGGCTGGCGCTCAATCTCGCCTCGACGCGCCTGATCCTTGCTCACGGCCATGAAGGCAGTGCCGCCGCTGGCCACGTCATCGAAGCCTTTGGCAATTTCGTGATGAGCGGCAATTTCGTGATCGGGGTGATCGTCTTCACCATCCTGATCATCGTCAATTTCGTGGTCATCACCAAAGGCTCGGGCCGCATCGCCGAAGTTGCGGCGCGCTTCGCCCTGGATGCCATGCCCGGCAAGCAGATGGCGATCGACGCCGATCTCTCGGCCGGTCTCATCGATCAGGATGTCGCCAAGGAGCGCCGCAAGGCGCTGGAGGACGAGGCCAATTTCTTCGGCTCGATGGATGGCGCCTCGAAATTCGTGCGCGGCGACGCCATTGCCGGCTTGCTCATCACCTTCATCAACGTCCTTGGCGGCATCATCATCGGCGTTGCGCAGCAGGGCATGAGCTTTGGCGATGCGGCGCGCGCCTATACACAGTTGACCGTCGGCGACGGCCTCGTCAGCCAGATTCCGGCCCTGATCGTCTCGACGGCGGCCGGCCTGCTGGTCTCCAAGTCCGGTGTGCGTGGCGCGGCCGACAAGGCGCTCGGCAGGCAGCTCTCAGGTTATCCGAAGGCGCTCGGCATGTCGGCGGCAGTGATGCTGCTGATCGCGATCCTGCCCGGTATCCCGATGCTGCCTTTCCTGCTGCTAGCCGGCGGATCGGCCTGGCTCGCGCGCCATTTCGGTCAGATCGCCAAGGCACGGGAAGTTCAGGTGGCGGAGGCTGCGCAGGCTGCATCGCCGCTTGCCGCCGATGGCACACCGAAGGAGGAGACGCTCAACGATCTGCTTAAGCTCGACGAACTCAAGATCGAGATCGGCTACGGGCTGCTGCCGCTGGTCAACGCGGCGGGCGGGCAGGACAGGCTGACCGATCAGGTCCGGGCGCTGCGCCGTCAGCTCGCGGCCGAGCTCGGCTTCGTGATGCCGGCGGTGCGCATCGTCGACAACGTCCAGCTCGAGGCGAATCACTACTACATCAAGATCAAGGAGATCGATGCGGGGCACGGCATCGTCTATGCTGGCCAGTTCATGGCCATGGACCCGATGGGCGGCAGCGTGAACCTGCCCGGCCACAATGTGCTGGAGCCGACCTTCGGCCTGCCTGCCACCTGGATCGACGCGTCACTGCAGGATGAGGCGCAACTGCGCGGCTTCACCGTGGTCGATGCGGCCACCGTGATCTCGACGCATCTGACCGAGGTGCTGAAGTCGCATATGCCGGAGCTGCTCTCGCATGGCGAAGTGCAGAAACTGCTGCGCGAATTGCCCAAGGACCATGCCGACCTCGTCAAGGAGATCGTGCCGAGCCAGATCTCGACCACGGGAATCCAGCGCGTGCTGCAGCTGCTGCTCGCGGAGCGCATCTCGATCCGCGATCTCGCCACCGTCGTCGAAGGCATCGCCGAAGTCGCTGGCGGCATCAAGAACCCGCGCGACATCGCCGAACATGTCCGGGTGCGGCTGGCCCGGCAGATTTGCGCCCAGTTCTCGAACCAGCAGGGGCATTTGCCGATCATCACGCTCTCGCCGGCCTGGGAGAGCATCTTTGCCGAGTCGATCGTCGGCCAGGGCGAGGACCGGCATCTGGCCATGCAGCCCTCGCGCCTGCAGGAATTCGTGCATCAGGTCCGCGACAACTTCGAGGACGCGGCGCGTATCGGCGAGATGCCTGCGCTGGTCACCTCGGGCATGGCACGACCGTTCGTGCGTCAGATCATCGAACGCTTCCGCCGCGAAACCCCCGTCCTGTCGCAGGGTGAAATCCATCCGCGCGTCCGGCTGAAGACGGTGGGAAGCGTCTGAGCTGGCCTCAGCGGCGCACGACGACGACGAGATAGCGCACTGGTTCCGGTCCGGGATTGCTGAAGCAGCAATCGCTGGGCGGGCCGAGTTCAAGGCAGTCGCCGGCCTGCAGCTGCTTCGTCGTCTCGCCTTCGCGAAAGTCGAGCGTGCCGGACCGCACCCAGATCTGCTGCCTGATGAAAGCATAGGAACTTGCGGGATACGAGATACGCGCGCCCGGCGGCAACTCGGCATCGACCAGTTCGATGCCTGCTTCGCCCGCCGGTGAAATGGCGCGCCGGGTGAAGCCGGTTTCGGGATCGCGCCAGAATGGTTGATCCGCGCAGCGTCGGAGAAACTCGCTCGGCGTCTCGGCTCGCGCCAGAAGGTTCGACAAGGTCAGCCCGAAGGCCCCGGAAAGCCGACCGAGCAGGACAGCGGTCGGGCTCGCTTCTCCTCGCTCGATCTTGCTGATCATCGCGCGAGACACCCCGGATTTGTCGGCGAGATCGCTCAGGCTCCAGCCGCGGCTTTCCCGCTCGATCCGCATGCGCTCGGCAAGCCTTGACGTTAAGTCGTCCATTATCATAGCGTTGATTCTTCTATAGTAGATTGTTCAGAGCGCAACCCGTGACAGACGGCGCGGAAGCGCAGGACGCTCGCCTGCGTCACGCCCATGCAGCCGTCGCCAATCCGGCATTGGTCCTGTCGTTTCGGCATCGCTAAGGACCGGGTTATGTCGCGCAACGCCTTCTATTTCGCCCTGATGTGCCTGGTCTGGGGGCTGACCTTCCTGCCGGTCAAGATTGGCTCGGCCCATGTCCCGCCGATCTTCCTTGCCGCGGCGCGGTTCACGATCGCCGGTGTCCTGATGCTGCTCTGGGCCGGGCGCGACGTTCTCGCGGTTCCGCCGGCAGCGCGGCGCCGCCTGCTGATCACCGCGCTTCTGGTGAACACGGGCAATTATACTTTCCTGTTCTGGGGGACCGCCCATGCGCCGTCGGGGCTCGCTGCCATCGTCAATCTCGCGACGATCCCGATCTATACGCTGATCGCGAGCCGCCTGATCGAGGGGCAGCGGATCACCGGACAGCGCATCGCGGCCATCGTGCTCGGGCTCATCGGGCTGGGTTTTCTGTTCGCGACCCGGGCCTCCAGCGGCTGGAACGCAGCGCATGGCGATCCGATGGAGATCTGGGGGCTGGCGGCCGTGGCCTTTGGCACGCTGCTCTATTGCTTCGGCGCCGTTCTGACGCGGCGGATTGCCGGCACCATGCCGACGCTGACACTGGCCGGCTGGCAGACCATCATTGGCGCGCTCGGCCTTGCTGCGGTCTCGTTCGCTGTTGAGCCCGTCACACTGGCTGACATGCGCGCTCTCGCAGAATGGCCGGTCTGGCCGGCCGTTGCCGTCCTGGTGTTCGGCGGCTCGCTGATCGGCTTCACCATCTACATGCGGCTGCTGCGCGACTGGGGAGCCTTCCATGCCGGGCTGTACGCCTTCGTCAGCCCCGCCATCGCTGTCACAGCTGGCGTTGTCGTGCTGCACGAGCCATTCGGCCCGTCGGAGGCAATCGGCGCGGTGCTGATGTTCGGCGCGGCTGCGATCGCGCTCAGGCGCTGAGGACATACTCGAGCACATGATGCCGAACGCAGGTTCCCAGTTTTTGGCATCATCCTTCGTCAGGGTGGCGGTGCGATGCGGGTGTTCTTCCTGAGCTGGCCGCGCTCGAAGGCCAGCACGATCGGCAGCGAAATCACCAGCGGCAGGATCAGGTAGAACAGCCGCCAGATCAGCAGCGCCGCGAAGACGGCCGGCGCCGGCACGCCCGGCATGACCGCGAGGAACACCGCTTCCATCACGCCGACCCCGCCCGGCACCTGGCTGAGCAGCCCGGCCGAGAAGGAGAGGAGGAAGGCGCCGAGCACGATGAAGAAGCCGGGGTTCCCCTGGTCGGGCAGCGCGAAATAGATGATGCCAGCGGCACCCATCAGTTCCAGAGGCGCAGCGAGA
This sequence comes from Allobosea sp. 2KB_26, assembly GCF_052115715.1. Classification (NCBI taxonomy): domain Bacteria; kingdom Pseudomonadati; phylum Pseudomonadota; class Alphaproteobacteria; order Hyphomicrobiales; family Alloboseaceae; genus Allobosea; species Allobosea sp. 2KB_26. The sequence continues at coordinate 627,060 of NZ_JBFRHE010000001.1, read as the reverse complement.
TATTGCCGGGCAACGACCGGCAGCCGGGGATAGATCAACTCGAACTTGCCGATCTTGAGCGGCCTGAACTTCAGCCAGGAGCCGACCGTGTAGAGCCCGACGAAGGCAAGCAGCCCGAAGCCGATCAGCCGGGCAGTCGTGTCGCCGAGGGTGAACCAATGCGAGAGCCGACCGAGCGGGCGCAGGATCTGAGGCTCCCCGATCAGGACGAGCCCGAGCAGCAGAATGGTTCCGAAGGCGAAGGTGAAGGAACACAGCGCCACCAGAACAGCGACATCGGCCGTCGACAGGCCCTTCGCGGTATAGGCGCGGAATCGGACCATGCCGCCTGAAAAGACCGAGGCGCCGATATTGTGCGAGAGCGCATAGGTGACGAAGGAACAAAGCGCGATATAGGGCCAGGAGATGCCCTTTTCCTTGCCGAGATGGATCAGGGCGATGCGGTCGTACCAGGCAAGGGCAGCGTAGGCGACGAGCGTTGCGAGGGCCGCGTGCAGGAATGCGTCCGGCGAGATCAGGGCGATCTTCTGGCCGATGCCGGCCGCAATGATCTTGATGTTCTGCCAGAGCGTTCCCTGTTCCAGCAATGCCTGGACGGAGGCGTCCGTGCCGGCCTCGGCCTTGAGCTTGTCCCAGAGCAACTCGACCGACCAGACGACCGCGACGAGACCGATGAGCGGCCAGAGATAGTCGAGATAGCGTTTCATGAAACCGGCAGGCTGCGAGGAGGCGTCGAAGGCGGTGTCGCGGCGCGCAGGGGAAGGCCTGGGAAGCCGGCCGGAGCGAACCTTTGCCTGTGTGCCAGCGAGGGAAGGCGAGGGCAAGCGGCGTTGCCCTCGCCTGGCCGCATGGAAGGCCTATTTTCCGTTTTTCTTCAGCCAATCCCGCATGAAGGCGATTTCCTTCTCCTGGGCGGAGATGACCTCGGTGGCCAGCTTCTTGATTTCCGGGTCCTTGCCATGAGCGAGCACGACCTTGGCCATGTCGATGGCGCCCTGATGATGCGGAATCATGCCACGCACGAAATCGGCATCGGCGTCGCCGGTGAAGGAGGTCGCCATGTCCTTGTGCATCTTGTCATTGGCGGCCTTGTAGGCGGTCGTCGCCGGCGTGTCCGCAGCGCTCGTCGCCGAGCCCTGCATGGTGCCGTGGCCCTGATGCTGCTGTGCAACAGCGACACCGCCCAGTGTCGCGATGCCGAAAAGAACGGCGGCGAGCTTCAGCTTTACACGTCTGGCCATCGAAAGAATCCTCATTCGGTTGAAGCGGCGCGCCACAGCTTCTCCTGACGGGAATGGGGCATGCACCGTACGACCTGATCTCTCGCCCGGGATCATGTCATGATCGCGGCGCTATCCGGCAGCCTCGATGGCGCAGGCTTCGAGCGTCGGCCACTCGGCTAACATACCGCAGACAGGACCATGAGCGACAGCATTTCCATTAGCCTGACCGGCATCACCGACCTTCCGCCCGGCAAGATCGCGGCGATCGTCACATCTCTCGAGATGTTCGCGCCGCCGGCCAAGCGGGCCGACCCGCCCGGCCTGTCGGGCTTCTCGCTCGAGCCGATCGGGAGGGACGTTGCGCGCTATCTCGCGATCTATCGTGTGCTCGGCGAGCGCTGGATGTGGTTCAGTCGGCTGGTCAAGCCAGTGGTGGAGATCGAGGCGATCCTGGCGGACCCAGCCGTCGAGTTCTTCGCCGTTCGGGCCGATGGCCGCGACGTTGGATTGCTGGAGCTTGATTTCCGCGTGGCGGGAGAGGGAGAGCTCAGCTTTTTCGGGCTGGATGAAGCCGTGCTCGGCTGCGGCGCCGGCCGCTGGCTGATGAATCGGGCTCTTGAACGGGCCTGGGCGCAGCCGATTTCACGCTTCTGGGTGCATACCTGCACGCTCGATCATCAGAGCGCGCTGGAATTCTATCAGCGCTCGGGCTTCACGGTCTTCAAGCGCAGTGTCGAGGTCGACGATGATCCGCGGCTGGCGGGGCATATGCCGCGCGATTCCGTGCCGCACCATCCGGTAATCGAATGAGAAAAGGGGCGGGAGGCTAACGGCCTTCCGCCCCATCTCCGTGTAAGACCCTTGAAGCCGAGCGGTCAGGCGCGCGAGCGCAGCCCGATCGAATCCATCATCGACTGGTCGCGCGCTGCTTCGGCTGCCCGCTCGGACGCACGCTCGCGATCGTCGAGAATCTCGACCTTCTTCATGTCCTCGAACGCTTCCTGAAGCTCCGCCTTGGCCTCATCGAGCTGGCCCTTCAGATTATCCGCCGACTGCCGCAGGTTATCGCGGCGCCCAAGCGCTGCCTTGGCATAGGTCGGGTAGGCGAAATGAGCGGGGTCGGAAATACCGGCCCGTGTCTCCTCGCTCTGGATCTCGCGATCCAGATCGGTCGCCATGCGATGGAAATCCGCAATCATCATCTCAATCTGGCTTACCCGGCGACGTTTTTCGTCCACCTGGAAGCGTTTGAGACGCAAGAGGGTCTCTCGCGACTTCATGTCGTGTCCAACTCCTGGTTACGCATGGCGGCTCCCCGACCCCTCGGTTCGCCGCCGGAACTTGATCCGCGAGACGAAAAGGACAATGGCGCAAGGAGGTTGACCGTTTCTTACCGAGGCCGCCCGCTTTCGACGCATATTGAGCCCGCGTCGCTGCTGCTGCCGTGGCCTGGGTGTCCCCTATAGAGTCTGCGTCGGTTATCAGGGCGTTCGCCCGTCTCTCCCTCCCGGATCGCTTTCCCTTGCCCGCCTCATCACGCCTTCCGGAGCATTGGCCGCTGCTCTGCGGCCTCGCTCTCACCCGCATTATCGGCTGGGGATCGACCTATTACGCACCGTCGGTCCTGGCCGCCTATCTCGACCGAGAGCTCGGGATGAGCGGGGAGATCGTCTTCGGAGGCATCACCATCCTGCTCGTGACCGGTGCGGTGGTCGCGCCGATGGTCGGAAGACATCTCGATCGTCGCGGAACGCGGCGTGCCATGTGTGTCGGGGCCGTCATCTGTGCGCTGGGGCTAGCCTTGCTTGCGGCGGCACAGGGGCCGATCAGCTATCTCGCGACCTGGTTCGTCATTGGCATCGGCCACTCGTTGACTCTGGCCAATGTCGGCAATGTTACGGTCGCGCAACTGATGGGGGAGCGAACGCGCCGCGTCATCGGCGTGATGATGCTGGTCACGGGACTTGCCTCAAGCGTGTTCTGGCCGTTGTCCGCAGCCCTTTGCGCTGCCTATGGCTGGCGCGTGGCCCTGCTGATCTTTGCCGCGATCCAGATCGTGATCGTGCTGCCGATCCATCTCGCCATCCCGGTGACAACGGCTCATGCGTCCGCTGCCGGCCCGACAGCGGCGGCCCTGCCCGCCGAAGAGGGCAGGGTGCCTGCGCAAGAGCGTCGCCCGATCTTCTGGCTGCTGGCCTTCGCCTTCTCGGCAAGCGGGTTGGTCTCCTGGGGGCTGCCGCTCCACCTCATCGGTCTGCTGGAGAATTCCGGACTGACCAGCGCCACGGCTGTCACGATCGCTTCGCTTGGCGGGCTTGCAACGCTTGTGGCGCGTCTGGTCGATGTCTTGGCCGGGGAACGCTTCGCTGTCGAGCGTGTGGCCTTGGTCGGCCTCGTGCTCGGACCGCTCTCCTGCCTCTACATGGCGCTGGCGTCAGGGACCGCGCTTTCGGCCATCGTCTTCGTCGCTGCCTTCAACGCCGCCATGGGTGTCATTGCTGTGGCACGCGCCACCTTGCCGCTCTCCCTGTTCGGTCGGCGCGGCTTTGCGACCATGCTCGGGCGGCTGACGGTTCCGCAGAACCTGACCTTCGCAGCCGCGCCGCTGCTCTTTGCGGTGATGATCGAGCGCTTTGGCAGCAGCGCGACGCTGATGATTTCGGCGGCGATCCAGACCGGTGCGCTGCTGGCGATGCTGATCCTGGTGCGCCGCGTCAGCTCGCCATGATGGCTGCGAGTCTGGCGTAGCCTTCCCCCAGTGATGTTGCCTCATCCTTGGCCTGTTTCAGGAAGGCTTCGAGCTGCGGGTTGAGGCGGATGGCCTCGTCGACCTCCGCCGATGCGCCCTGGCGATAGGCGCCAAGCCGGATCAACTCCTCCATGTCGGAATAGGTCGCGAGCGTCGCGCGGGCCTTCTGGACGACGGGATAGTAGGAGGGGTCGCAGGAGCGCGGCATGGTGCGCGACACGGATTTCAGCACGTTGATGGCCGGGTAGCGCCCACGCTCCGCAATCGAGCGTTCCATGACGATATGGCCGTCGAGAATGCCGCGCACCGCGTCGGCGACGGGTTCGTCATGGTCACCGCCGTCGACCAGCACCGTGAACAGACCGGTGATGGCACCTTCGCCGATGCCGGGGCCGGCGCGTTCGAGCAGGCGCGGCAACTCGGCGAAGACGGTCGGCGTATACCCCTTGGTCGTTGGCGGCTCGCCGGCGGCAAGGCCGATTTCACGCATCGCCATGGCAAAGCGCGTGACCGAGTCCATCAGGCACATCACCTGCGCGCCCTGGTCGCGAAAATATTCGGCCAGGGTGAGGGTGGTGAGAGCGGCCTGCTTGCGCATCAGCGCCGGCTCGTCGGAGGTGGCTACCACGACCACGGAGCGCGCCAGGCCTTCCGGGCCGAGGTCGTCCTGCAGGAATTCCTGGACCTCGCGGCCGCGCTCGCCGACGAGCCCGATGATGTTGACATCGGCACGCGCGTAGCGGGCCAGCATGGAGAGAAGAACCGACTTGCCGACGCCCGAGCCGGCAAAGATACCCATGCGCTGGCCAAGGCAGCAGGTCAGGAAGGAATTGAGCGCGCGAACGCCGAGATCGAGCGGGGAGCCGACGCGGCGCCGCGCATGGGCGGGCGGCGGGTCGGCGCGGAAGGCGCTAAGATGTTCTCCTTGGGGCAGGGGCGGGCCGCCATCCACAGGTCTTCCGAGCGCATCGACAACCCGGCCGAGCCAGGCATTGGTCGGCCGGATGCCAGGAGCTGCCTTATCCACATAGGCGGGGCAGCCGCGGCGGACTCCGTCGAGGCCGCCATAGGGCATCACCAGCGCCTTTTCGCCGGAAAAGCCGATCACTTCGCAAGGGACACGCGTTCCCGGCGCAATTTCGATCTCGATGCGCCCGCCAAGGCTCATCGCGCCGATCGGTCCGGAGACCTCGACCATCAGGCCGCGCACGCCCGTCACGCGGCCGAATGTCGTTACCGCATCGAGGTGGCCGATTGTGGCGGCGAGGTCGGATAACCTGTCTATACCGTGCTTTGCGCCGCTCATTCCCCGTCCCGTCAATCTTTCATTTACCTCTGTGATTAACACTGTGCATCGAGGCTGTGTCGTGTTGCAGGGGCTTTTTGTCCCTGTTCCTCGGAACAGTCCTCCGCGAAAGGCGATTTCGCGGGCGAAGGTCTCCCGATCCGTGTCAATTTCGACTCACCTCGACAAGGATCGTTCACTTTCTCCCTGGAAGCGCTTGCGCTCGGGAATCACGGTTTGTTAACCATTTTCCCAGTAGCGTGTCGCGTGGCGTTTCATCGGGCAAGCGCCTGGTCGTCCAGAGCCATGAGGGTTCGGATGAGAATGTGGTCGAGCTTGCCTCGGGGCGAAATTGGGGACGTGACATGCGGGTTCTGCTGATCGAGGACGATAGCGCAACCGCCCAGAGCATTGAGCTGATGCTCAAATCAGAGAGCTTCAACGTCTATACGACCGATCTGGGCGAAGAGGGTGTCGATCTCGGCAAGCTCTACGATTACGACATCATCCTCCTCGACCTCAACCTGCCGGACATGTCGGGCTACGAGGTGCTGCGCTCCCTTCGCGTCGCGAAGGTGAAGACGCCGATCCTGATCCTCTCCGGTCTGGCCGGCATCGAGGACAAGGTGAAGGGCCTCGGCTTCGGCGCCGACGACTACCTCACCAAGCCCTTCCACAAGGACGAGCTTGTTGCGCGCATCCACGCCATCGTGCGCCGCTCGAAGGGGCATGCACAGTCGGTCATCACCACGGGCGATCTCGTCGTCAATCTCGACACCAAGACAGTCGAGGTCGATGCGGCCCGCGTGCACCTGACCGGCAAGGAATACCAGATGCTGGAGCTGCTTTCGCTCCGCAAGGGCACGACGCTGACCAAGGAGATGTTCCTGAACCATCTCTATGGCGGCATGGACGAGCCGGAACTCAAGATCATCGACGTCTTCATCTGCAAGCTCCGCAAGAAGCTCGCCAATGCGTCGGACGGAAAGAACTACATCGAAACCGTGTGGGGCCGCGGCTACGTGCTGCGCGAGCCGAACGATGTCGAGGAACGCATTCCAGCGTGATCAGTGTCATCTGGTCGTCACGATCGGATGCGACAAGAGATACAGCCTGATCGTCGGATGTACACGACAGGTTGACGGGACCCCGCCGAGAGGCGGGGTTTTTGTTTGTGGCAACAGCGGCCTCGAGCATCGACCCGAAGAGGGGATTGCGGTTTTTGGGAAAGCCGATGCAAGCACAGAAGGTTCGATCATCGGACCGGATACGATATCCAGTCCGATGATTAGAGACGGGAGCCGGCCGCGGGCAGTGGACGCGATCGGTCGAAGGGATAGCCGAGGCCGGGCGATTGAGCCTTGCCGGAGCGGCCATCGCGGTAGAGGCCGCGATGCTGCTTGTCCGGCACGATGCTGGTGGTGATCCCGATCACCGTCTCGGCGGCGCCAAGCAGGAAGGCTCCGTCCGGGGCGAGCCGTTGGGCCAATGCGGCCATGACCCGCGCCTTGGTCGGAACGTCAAAATAGATCAGCACGTTGCGGCAGAGGATCACGTCGAAAAGGCCGAAATGACCGCTCGGATCGAGCAGGTTGTGCTGTCGCAGCTCGACCATCGCGCGAATCTGCTCGGAGATGCGCCATTTGTCGCCTTCCTGCCGGAAATGCTTCAGCAGGAGTTGGATCGGCAGGCCGCGCTGGATCTCGAACTGGGTGTAGAGCCCGCCGCGGGCGCGCTCCAGGACTTCGGCGGAAATGTCGGTTCCGACGATCTCGATCTTCCAGCCCGCCAGCTGCGCCGCCATCTCGTCCAGGATCATGGCCAGCGAATAGGCTTCCTGTCCGGTCGAAACGGCGGCGCACCAGATCCGCAGGGAGCGGTGGGCAGCATTCGCGGCGAGTTTCTCGGGGAGGATCACATTGCGGAACAGATCGAATGGGGTCCGGTCCCGGAAGAACAGGGTCTCGTTCGTGGTCATCGCCTCGACGACGGCATTTTCCAGGCCGCGATCGCCTTCGAGCCGAAGGCGCTGCACAAGCGGACCGAGCCCCGCGATATTTCGTTTTCGGCAGAGGATACCGAGCCGGCTCTCGACGAGGTAGCGCTTCTCGGTGCTGAGAGAGAGACCCGAGCGCAGGTGCAGCAGTGTCCGCAGGAAGTCGAAATCGGCCTCCGTCATGCGGGGGACCCTCCACGCACAAGCGCACGAATGGCCGGGCCGATGCCGTCGAGCGCGACGACGGTGCTCGCATGGCGGGCGCGTACGACAGAACCTGGCATGCCCCAGATCGTGCTCGACGCTTCATCTTGTGCGATCACGGCGGCGCCGGCGCGGCGCAACGCGCCGGCGCCGTCCGTGCCGTCACTGCCCATTCCGGTCATCACCAGGCCGAGGGCGGCCGGACCGAGGTGATTGGCGGCCTCGCTGAAGAGCACATCGACGGCGGGCCTGCAGAAGCGCACGGGCGGCCCGTCCCCGATGCTCGCGACGATATGGCCGAGCCTGCGATCGATGCCGAGATGGCGCCCTCCGGGCGCGATATAGACCGTGCCTCTGCTCAGCCGTTCGCCATCGAACGGCTCGCGTGCCCTGACTCCGATTTGCCCGGAGAGCTGTTCCGCGAAGGATGCGGTAAAAAGCGGAGGCATATGCTGGACGACGAGGGTTGTCAGATCCTGGAGGCTTTCGCCGATATCGGTCAGGACCTTAGCCACTGCACGGGGGCCGCCTGTCGATGCGCCGATGACGAGGTAGCGCGGCATCATCGAGATCAACGGCCTGAGATCCATGATGCCGCTGGGCAGACCCGCGTCGGGCGGGACTTCGCTGAAGGGCAGCAAGGCTTCGTGCGAGGATTGGGCGATGCTGCCGAGCTTGATCAGGAATTCGCTCCGGAAATCCAGCGACAGTGTCAAGCCGGCGCGACTTTCGGGCTTGGGCAGCACGTCCATGGCGCCCATGGTCATGCCCTGCAGGGCCAGCCGGGCGTTGCGTTCCGTCAGCGTCGTTGCCAGCAGGATCGCAGTCTTCGGGCTCTCTCTGACGATCTGGGGCAGTGCTGCAAGACCGTCGAGGCCGGGCATGTCGAGATCGAGGACCATGATATCGGGGCGGTAGCGCGTGGCATGCTCCACGGCCATCTCACCGTCGCCAGCTACAGCAACGACATGAAACTGGCCGCTCTCGCCGAGCCAGCGTGCGAACAGCCCGCGCACGACGACGGAGTCGTCGGCGATGACGACGGTCTTCGGACGTATGGCTGTTCTGCCATGGCTGGATGAGCGAGGGCTCACCATTCGGCACGACCCCTGTGCGTCGAATGCAGGGTTGGCTGGTCGAGCCACGAATGGCCCACCGAGAAACATGCCGCGACAGCACGGGCCGCGGCGCGCTGTGTCACAGCAGGCCGACCTGATGGAACTTGGAAGCGACGATCTCCTTGTCGAACGGCTTCATGATGTATTCATCGGCGCCGGCGTGCATGGCGCGTGCGATATGGGCAATGTCGTTCTCGGTCGTGCAGAAGACGACCTTGGGGCGCTTGCCGCCTGGCATCTGCCGCAGGGTACGCAGGAAATCATAGCCGTCCATGATCGGCATGTTCCAATCCAGCAGCACAGCGTCCGGCATCTCGCCCTTGCAGGCATCGATCGCCCGGGCGCCGTCCTCGGCTTCTGCGATCCGGAACTGGAGCCCCTCAAGAATGCGGCGCGCGACCTTGCGGATCACCGCTGAGTCATCGACGACGAGGCAATATTTCATGGTCACTCTCCAGAATAGGCGGGCCGCGGCTCAGGCAGCCAAAGGCAGGTCGATTTTCAGCACTGCGTCGATGTCGAGCACGACGAGAAGACGGTCTTCGAGGCGGTGAACGCCGGCCGCCAGGGCGGCCCAGGCGCGGTCGAGATGGACCGGCACCGGCTCCAGCGTGGAATGATCGAGACGTATCACCTCGCCGACCGCGTCAACGATCAGTGCGTAGGCCTCTCCGCCATGATCGATACCGACCGCAACCAACTCCTTGGCTCCGTTCTGCAGGGGCTCCCGGCCGAGCCTCTTGCGCAGGCAGAGTGCGGTTACCACCCGCCCGCGCAGGTTGAGCAGGCCGATAATTTCGGGCGGCGCCAGTGGCACCGGCGTGATGCGGCTGGTATTGAAGACGTCCTGCACGCGGCCGATCGGCAGCCCGAGCAACTGCTCGCCAATGGTCACGGTGACGTAATCGAGGGATTCCGTGAAGCCCGTCGTGTCAGGGGCGGGGCGTGTCTGGATTTGCTTCGAGCTCATGCCGCCTGCCTCAGCCTGGAACGGTTGTCTGCCAGCTCGGCGAGCAAGGCGCGGCGGTCGAATTTGGCGACGATGGCGTCCATGCGCGCCTGTGTTGCCAGTGCATAGAGCTCCGGGGTGGCGAAGGTCGTCATGCCGAGTATCCGGACCGCGTCACCGTCTTCACCCTCACGCAGTTCGGCGGCAAAGCCGAGCGCCGCTTCGGTGTAGCGGTCGAGATCGATCAACACGCCGTTGAGCCCGCCAGCGGCGACATGCTGCCGGGCGCTGGCGATATCGGCGGCCAGTGTTACGCGAAGTCCCGCAGCCTTCAGGACGGGGGCCAGCATTTCGCGCAGGAATTCGGACGGCTCGACCATCAGGACATGCGCGCTGCTGGAAACGCCTTCGCGACGGCTGGCCCGTAACCAGTTCGGATCGCCCTTGGGCAAGTAGTGCGCCAGATCGAGGATCTCGGTGGCGCGTCCCCTGATGATCGCCGACCCGACGGTGCCCTGGTCGAGCATGGCCTGCAACTCGACATCGAGAATCTCGTCGACGATGTCGACGATCGCGTCGACCGCGAGGCCCATGGTCAGCTCGCCTTCCGCGATGATCACGAGTGCCTGCAGGCCCTTGCTCTTCACCTGTGTCTCGCCAACGGGGATGATCGGCATCAGACGGCCGCGATAGTTCAGCAGCACGCGACCGCCGCTGATCTCGAACCGCTCTGCCTCAACCTCTTCCAGCCGTGTTACGAGCGAAAGCGGTACGGCTTTCAGGCTGTCGGCACCGGCGCGAAACACCAGCATGGTCGTGCGCTCACCGACAGGGGAGGGTCCGCTGGTCGGGTTCTGTTCGGGGGCATCGGCAGAGGTCGTCGCCCCGACGAGGCTTGCGACGCCATTGGGGTCGACGATCAAGACGACCGCGCCATCGCCAAGGATGGTGTTGCCGGAGAAAATCGGAATGTGACGCAGCTTCGTCGACATCGGTTTGACGACGATTTCCTCGGTGTGGAACACGCTGTCGACCAAAATGCCGAACTGACGTTCGCCGATCTGCGTCACCACGATGAACCCGTCATCTGCAGCTGCGGGACCTGCGTTCAGCAATCCGGCAAGTGCGATGATCGGCAGCAAGCGGCCACGCAGTCGCAGGACAGGGGTGCCGTTGATCTGCTCGACGCGGTGATCCGCCCCCGCCTTCACGCGCACGAGCTCGCGCACGACGATCTGAGGGATGGCGAAGCGCTGTTCGCCGCAGGCCACGATCAGGGCTGCCACAATGGCGAGTGTGAGCGGGATCTTGATGGTCAATGTGGTGCCGGCACCGGCTGTGCTGGCGATATCGATCAACCCGCCAATGGCGTCGATATTCGACTTGACCACGTCCATGCCAACGCCGCGGCCGGAGATCGCGGTGACATTCTCCGCGGTCGAGAAGCCGGCGTTGAAGATCAGGCGGCTGAGCTGCGCTTCACTCATGCGCTCGATCTCGCCCTCATGGGCGAGACCCTGCTGCAGCGCCTTGCGGCGAATGCGTTCGAAGTCGAGGCCGCGGCCGTCATCGGAGATGGAGATGGTGACCGACCCGCCCTCGTGATACGCGGCGAGGCGAATGGTGCCATGGGCCGGCTTGCCGGCAATGATACGGTCGGCCGGCGGTTCGATCGCGTGATCGGCGCAGTTGCGCACCATATGGATCAAGGGGTCCTTGATCAGGTCGAGGATCTGCCGGTCGAGCTCGGTGTCGGCGCCTTCGGTGACGAGTTCGATGCGCTTGCCGAGTTCGCCGCTGAGGTCACGCACGATGCGCGGCAGCTTCGACCAGGCATTGCCGATCGGCTGCATGCGGGTCTTCATCACCCCGTCCTGCAGCTCGGCGGTGATCAGAGATAGACGCTGAAGCGGCGCCTTGAGCGCGGCGTCATCCTGACGGCGCGAGATTTCGAGTAACTGATTGCGGGTCAGCACGAGCTCCGAGACCATCGTCATCAGATGTTCGATGGTATCGACGTTGACGCGGAGGCTCGCCGGACCCACCGAGCGGCTCTCGCGGGGGGAGGCGTCGTCGGCGGCTGCATCGTGGCGGGCGGCGCTTTCGATGCGCCCGTCCGGTCCGCGCTGTGGCCCGGGTGCGCTCTGGAAGACGAGGTCGAGGCCGTCATCGGTCGCCGACACTGCGTGCCGGGCCAGGTAGGCGGCGACCGGATCCGACGGGCTGACCGAGGGGGACCGTGCCAGCTCCTTCTTGGCCTGGTCTGCCAGCGCCTGCAATTCGCGGATCAGGACCTCGTCGCTGCCGGTCGGCTCCTGGCCTTTGTCGGCCAGCTCCGCCATGATTTCCTTGATGCGGTCGATGGTCTCCAGAATCGCGGTGACCGCAATCGCGTTCACGGTTGCTCCGTCGCGGAACTGGCCCATCACGGATTCTGCCGCATGTGTCAGGGCTTCGAGGCGCGGCAGGCCAATGAATCCGCACGTGCCCTTCACGGTATGAACCAACCGGAAGATGTTGCGCAGGATGTCGCGATTATTGGGTTCCTGCTCGAAGCGCACGAGCTCCCTGTCGACGGTGTCGAGATGCTCGCCAGTCTCGCCAAGGAACTCTTGGAGCAATTCGTCCATGCCGAAGACCATTACCCACGCAACAATGCTACGCCCATCTATGCAGCGGAAGGGTTTATGATCGGTTGAGACAGGACTGAAAGCGCGATGTTCCTGCGCTCTCGGCCGGAATGGCTCAGTCCGTCTTGTCGGCCGTGATCGTCACGGTGTCGCCGTCGATGGAGAAGGCGACCTTCATGTTGGCCGCGCGGGCGACCATGCCGGCATAAAGCGGCTGCACGGCGTGAGCGTCGATCGTGCCCGTCTCGGAGCGGCCGGCGAGCAGGTCCTCGACATGGGCCGGAATGCGGGCATGCGAACCGGTGGCGGTGATATGGAAGCTGCCCTGCTCGCCCTCCAGGGTGGTGCGGGCGACGAGGCGTCCGCCGCGCGGCACGGCCTGCGTCGCGAGGATCAGCAGGTTGAGTACGAGCTTGACCTGGTTCTTCGGCAGCAGCGCGCGCGGGGCCTCCCAGTCGAGCGAGAGCTTGTCGTCGTTCAGAAAGCCATTTGCGACCGTGCCAGCATCGCCGAGATCGATCATCGCGCCCGCCGACCCTGCCGCGCCGAAGGCCAGCCGGGCGAATTGCAGGCGGGCGGACGCGCTGCGCGCGCTCTTCTTGATGAGTTCGAGTGCGAAATCTCGCATCGAGGGATCGTCTTCCTCCAGAACCTCGAGCGCGTTGACGATGGCGCCGACCGGGCTGATCACGTCATGGCAGACCCGGCTGCAAAGAAGCGCAGCCAGATCGAGCGGCTCGAGCGAGATGTCGGTCATGGCAGATGTCCTGGGAATAGCGTTTCGGGGCGCGCTCATGGCAAATGAAGCGCCGATAGGATAAGGTATGGGGTGATCTTGGTTTGCATGTGGTTAACTGTGTTTTGGCCAGCAGAACAGCGAATGGGCGCCCAATCCGCATGATAGCGCCCAATGATCCGCGCCTTTCCGACCGCAATGCCCTGGCTGAGAAGCTGGCTGAGGCGGCGCGCCTGAGCGGCGCCGTGCTGCTGGCCATGCGCGCCGCAAGGGATGTGCGGAGCAAGGCGGACGGTTCGCCGGTCTGTTCCGCTGACCTCGCCGCCGATCACGCCGCGAAGGCGGCCCTTACCCGGCTGCTGCCCGATTTCCCCGTGATCAGCGAAGAGAGTGTCGAATCCGCCCAGCCCGCTCCCGTCTTCATCCTGCTCGACCCGCTGGATGGAACGCGCGAATTCCTGGCTGCTGGTGAAAGCTATTGTGTCGCGATCGCCATCATCAGCGGTAAGCGGCCCATCGCGGGGGCGATCGCCGCGCCGGAGATGGGACGGCTCTGGTTTGCGGGGGAAGATGCCTTTGCGCAGGCCATCGCGCCGGACGGCTCAACGCTCGGTGCGGCGCAGCGTATCGTCGCGCGTCCCACTCCGGCCAGCGGCCCGGTCGTTCTGGTCAGCCGCTTTCACGGAGACACGCTCAGCAGCAGCGTGCTCAGCGCGATGTGCAAGAGCGAACAGATGCCGATGTCCTCGGCGGTGAAATTCGGCCTGATCGCCAGTGGCGAGGCCGATCTTCATGTCCGCGGAGGAACCACGATGGAATGGGATATTGCTGCCGGCGACGCGATTCTGACCGCAGCTGGCGGTGTTGTCCGGCAGCTCGATGGCAACGTGCTGCACTATGGCGGCGCCGAGCGGCACTATCGCAACCCGTCTTTCGTGGCGGCCAGCAATGAGGGATTGGCCGGGCGCGCGATCGCACTCGCGAAGGAACTGACGCCTGTCGGCGAGGCGGGAGCCGTGGGTTAGATCATCGGCTTGCCCGAAAACCGCAATCCACTTTTCGGGGCGGTGCCTTAGCGAGCGATCTGCTGACTGACACGCTGCCAGTTGGATTCCGCAAGCTGGCGCAGGGATATTTCCTGAGTGAAGCGTCGCCTGTTCTCGTCGCTGCGGAAGAGGAAGAGCCGCGAATCAATGATTACGAAGCGACGCGGATCGGTCTCAACCGCACGTCCATCGGCAACCGCGAGCGGGTCGAAGCCTGCAAAGGCAGGCTCGTAGGTGTCGGGCGAATCACGAAAGGCTTCGCGGTTGCTGGCCGTGCTGAAGCGCCAGACTGCGCCCTCATAGACCAGCTCATAGTCCGGGCGACCGGAAACCGCGCGGCCTTCTGCCTGATAGGCAACGGGGTCATAGCCGCGCATGGCCAGCCCGGAACGGATGTCACGCTGCATTTCCTCGCCAATTGCCGGCAACTCCGGAAGACCGTCGGGCAGCGCCGCCGGCTGAGCCAGCACCGGCTGGACCGCGATGGCGAGGGCGAGGACGCCGACCGCGATCGAAATCCAGCGCTGCCATTTTACGGCCTTCATCACAGATTCCTTTGCTGGGTGACGGCGGGGAAGCACCTCCGCGCAATCTTCACGGGTTGGATACTCTTGGGGCGTATCAAACTGGTTACTGAATTGTCACGCATTCGCGTGATGCCGTGCCCCGCCGCGCATTCGGCCACCCGGCCGGGATGCGACGCCTAGCCCGGAGTTTCCTCAATGGATCTCACTCGCCGTTCCCTTCTGGCCGGTGCGGTTGTCTCGGCCACCCTTGGCTTGAGCAGCCTGCCGGTGCTGGCGCAGAGCCAGAATCCGCAGTCCTTTTCTCAGACCGAGCTCGTCAGCTCCGGTCATCAGTTTTTCGGCAATGTCTCGCGTGGGCTTGCGCTGACGATCGAGGAGGCCGTCCGCCGCTGGGGCGAACCCAATGGCTATGTGCTCGGCCAGGAAGCCTCCGGTGCTTTCGTCGGTGGCCTCCGCTTTGGCGAGGGCACATTGTTCACGCGCAATGCCGGCGATCGCAAGGTGTTCTGGCAGGGCCCGTCCGTCGGCTTCGATTTCGGCGGAGAGGGCGCTCGCACCATGATGCTGGTCTACAATCTGCCGGTCGTCGACGCGCTCTATCAGCGTTTCGTCGGCATTGACGGCTCGGTCTACTTTGTCGGGGGCTTCGGCTTCACGGCAATGGCAGCCGAGGGCGTAACGCTGGTGCCGATCCGGACCGGCGTCGGCTGGCGGCTCGGTGTCAATCTCGGGTATCTCAAGTTCACGCCCCAGGCGACCTGGAACCCGTTCTGACCGGGAAGGCTCGTTTTGCTGGCCATGGCGCCGTTGTCATGGCAGGGTTTCGTTCTTGGAATCGTTCCTGATCGGAGCCCCGTGATTTGATCGAAGCCGTCATGCTCGTCACGCTCGGCTTCCTGACAGCCATTCTGCTGGCGCTGGCGGCCCTGCCGGCGCTTGCCCGGCGGGCCGACCGGTTGGCTCGCAAGCGGGCAGAGGCGGCGTTCCCGCTCTCGCTGGCGGAGATCGCAGCCGATCGGGATCATCTGCGTGCGGAACTGGCGATGCAGGCGCGGGCGCTCGAGCAACGGGCGGAGAGCGGGTTCGCTGCAAGAGCTGGTGCGATGGAAGAGCTCGGCCGCCGCGACATGGCGATCGGGCGGCTCGAACGGGAGCTTGGTGCCCGCGAAGAACGCATCAACGGACTCGAGGGGGATTTGGCGGCCACGCGCATCAATCTCACCGAAACCCGCGACGCGCTGGCCCGGGAAACCGCGGCGCTGGCGCTGGCCAGCGGCACCATCGAACAGCGGATCCATGATCTTGGCGCATTGGAGCGCAGCCTGAGCGAGGCCAGGCTTGCGCTGCGCGGCACCGGCTCCGATCTCGATGCGCGCACCGGAGAGGTGGCAGAGCTGCGCGCGACGCTCGAGCGGACCGAGGCGCTGCTCGCGGAGCGTGAGGCGGAGCTCGGGCAAGCCCGTCAGGAGGGCGATGCTCATCGTGTTGCGCAAGTCGAGGGCCGCACACGTATCATGGTGATCGAGGGAGAACGCGGCGAACTCGCAGCCCAATTGGCAGCCAGCCGGCGTGCCGTCGATCAGGCGGCGGCTGCGCTCAAGGCGATGACGACCGATCGAGATAGCGAAAGACTGCGCGCTGACGCTCTCGCCGCACGCGCGATACAAGCCGAGGCAGGCCTTGCCGCGGCGGATTCTGGCGCGGTTGAGGTCGCTTCGGAGGCTGGTCGTCTCGCAGCGCTCGCCCGCAAGGTCGAAGAGGAGCGCGACCAGCAGGTGCGGATGAGGCAGGAACTCGAAGTGGAATTGGCGCAGGAGAAATCCATGAACGCGTCCAGAAAGCAGCGGGCTGCCGAAGAAGTCGCGCAGGCTCACAATGAGCTGCGGGCTCGGGACGCCCGGTTTGAAACGGAGCATGCAGAAGCGCAGACCCTGCAGGGAGCATTGGCTCAGGTGCGAGCCGAGCTTGCGCGCACCAAGCAAGAACTGTCTCAGTTGCGACGGGAGGCGAAGCCCGTCGATGATCCAGTTGCGCGGAGCGACAATGCCGCCCTGCGGCAGGAGATCGTGCGGATCGCCGATCAGCTCTTGGCGCCGCCGCCGAGCCGGGAAGCGGCGGAATAGCGCGCAATCCCGCGGAAAACCGTTTCCACCTTGAGCGCTTGATGCTTTAGGAAGGCGCGCAGGCTTTTCGCCGCGTCCTACAGCTCTGGCCTGAGACGGTGCCGTGACGGATAAGACACTCGACATTCTTTGCATCGGCGAGCCGCTTGGCGAGTTCAATGCGACCCGCGGCGAGGCCGGTTCCTTCCGCTTCGGACATGGCGGCGACACCTCGAACTGCGCGATCGCGGCGGCACGGCAGGGGGCCAGCGTTGCCTATGTCGGCGCTTTGGGGGACGACAGCGCAGGCCGCTCCTTCCGTGAGCTCTGGGCCAGGGAAAACGTCGATGACCGCCATGTCACGACCCATCCGACCGCGCCGACGGGGCTCTATTTCGTCGATCACGGACCGAACGGACACGTGTTCTCGTATCTGCGTGCGGGCTCGGCCGCGAGCCTCTGCGGACCGCGCGATCTGCCGCTCGACTTTGTTCGCTCGGCCAAGGTGGTGCAGGCATCGGGCATCAGCCAGGCGATTTCGGCAAGTGCCTGCGATGCGGTGTTCGAGGCTTTTGCCGTGGCCCGCGCGAGCGGTGTCACCACGGCCTATGATACCAACCTGAGACTGAAGCTCTGGCCGCTGACCCGGGCGCGGGCGATCATCCATGCCGCCTGCGCCATGGCCGACATCGTGCTCCCGGGCTTTGATGACGCGACCCAGTTGACCGGCCTGAGCGAGCCGGATGCGATCGCCGATTTCTATCTCGGCCTTGGCGCGAAGATTGTGGCGCTCACTCTGGGCCACGAAGGCTCGCTGGTTGCGACGTCGCAGCGGCGCCAGCGCTTCGTGCCGATCAAGGTCGATGCGATCGATGCGACCGGCGCCGGCGACTGCTATGACGGGGCCTTCCTCGCCGAGTATGTGCGCACGGGCGATCCCTTTGTCGCCGCCGCCTACGCCAATGTCGCGGCGGCGCTTTCCACGCTGGGTTATGGCGCAGTCGCGCCGCTACCAAGGCGCGCCGATGTCGAGGCGCGAATGGCCGTTGAGGCAAGGGCTTGATTGAGATGAACGTTCCGATCCTGAGCCAGGCCGGCGATCTGCTCGCCGGCTATGACGTGCTCATCAGCGATGTCTGGGGCGTCGTGCATGACGGCGTCTGGGCCCTCGAACCCGCTTGCGATGCGTTGATCACGTTCCGGCAGCGTGGCGGTGCGGTCGTGCTGCTCTCGAATGCGCCCGGTCCCTCGGAGCAGATTGCCGGCGTTCTCGACGACAAGCGCGTTCCTCGCGAAGCCTGGGATCGGCTGGTGACCTCCGGCGATGTAACCAAGGCGCTCATCGCAGCGAGCCCGACACGGAAGATCTATCATATCGGCAGGCATGCGGACCGGGCCGTGTTTGCGGGCCTTGATGTCAATCTCGTTGACGAAGCTGAGGCGGAGCTCGTCGTTGCGACGGAGTTGAACGACTATCGGCGCGAGACACCAGAGGATTACCGTCCGCTGCTGACGCGCCTTGCGGCGCGCAAGCTTCCCTTCATTTGCGGCAATCCCGATCTCGTCGTGCATGTCGGCGAGGATTTGCTGCCCTGCGCCGGAGCGCTTGCGACGATCTACGAGGCCCTCGGCGGCTCGGTGGCCTGGGCTGGCAAGCCGCATCGACCGGCCTATGACCTGGCGCTTGCTGCGGCCCGGGAGGCTCGTGGCGGCCGCGCGATCGAAGCCGACAAGGTTCTGGTGATCGGCGACGCGGTGCGAACCGATCTCGCGGGTGCACGCATGATGGGTTTCGACAGTCTTTTCGTCGCCGGGGGCATCCATCGCGAAGAGACGATCCTGGATGGTGAGGTCGACCCGGCCGGCGTCACCCGCGTTCTGGCCGGGCAGCCGGCCGTGCCTGTCGCAGCCATGGCCGCGCTCGCCTGAGGGTGGCTCAGACCGGAGGCGCCCGCCGCGTCTTCAGCCAGGCTCCGATATCGGCGTAAAGCCCCTCGAAGGGGCGGAAGACGAAGCGGATCTTCGATCGGCCAGGCGGCACAGCGACCGCTCGGAACAGGACATTGGCGCGAAGCAAGTGAGCTGGCTTGCCGTCGACTTCGACCTGCCACCAGTGATGCCAGACATCATTGAGCACGACATAGCCGCCGCTCGGAGCATCCGCCTCGAGAACGACGTCGGTGGTGCCGTAATCGACGATGCGGACCGAGCCGGGCTGAGCGGGCCCGGCGGGCAGGGGCGGCGGGGCCCGCTCCAACAGGACCGAGGTTCTCGGGTCGAAGCCTGCTGGCCATTGGCCGCTTGCCAGGATCGGGTCGAAATCGGCCCGCTCGGCCTTCTCGACAAGCAGCACACGGGGCAAGGCGCGCGGGTTCTCGTAGACATAGGCATCGCGCGTCCTGGCGATCTGAACGAGGTCGCCGGGCTTCAGAGTCTTGTCGATCTGTTCGACGGGGACGCCGGTCGCGATGAAACGCAGGCCGAGCATGTCGGCGAGCAGCGAGCGGTAACTCGGCATCAGTGGCGAGAACGTGCGTTGGTCCGGCAAGGCGACATGGTCGCCCGCGCCCGTGGCCTTGCTGTAGAGACCGAGCCGGAGGGGATTGTAGCCGAGCGTATTGTCGAGTTGATGGACGAGACTGGCGTTGGGCCAGTGGAAATCGATGCCCGCGAGCTCGATGCGGTCGCGGCGGTCCGGCGCCGCGGTGCGGGCCGTCTCGCGTTTGAGCAGGGCAATCGTCTCGTTCGTGCTGTCGGCGCGCAAGACGTCATAATTCTGCGAGGGCAGGGCGGTGGATTCGCTCGGGCCGTTATTGACGGAGAGATCCACCGTCAGCGTTGCTGCCAGCAAGGCAGTGGCCGCAAGCGTCGAGCCTCTCAGTGAGAGCCCGCGGGCCGCGACCAGTGCGCCCGCGCTCAAGAGGGCGCAGAGCAGCGCAGTGACGAGCGGGATCGTCGCCACACCGACACGCCCGACGGTCGAGGCGAGCCAGAGGGCGAGCCCAACGAAGCCGACCAGAAGGGCTGCCTCGACGAGCACTTGCCAAAGCCTCGCACGTGGCGCGGTGTCGGTCATGACGAGATGGGTCAGGTAGCCGCCGAGGATCGCGAGCAGCGCCCCCAGGATGAAGAGCGCGTCGGCCGGCCGCCGGTAGAAACTCACGCCCGGCAGCACCTCGAAGATCAGCCGGAAACCGGGTGTGTAGCGACCGAGCGCGTAGACCA
Organism: Allobosea sp. 2KB_26; assembly: GCF_052115715.1. Taxonomy (NCBI): domain Bacteria; kingdom Pseudomonadati; phylum Pseudomonadota; class Alphaproteobacteria; order Hyphomicrobiales; family Alloboseaceae; genus Allobosea; species Allobosea sp. 2KB_26. The sequence continues at coordinate 607,270 of NZ_JBFRHE010000001.1, read as the reverse complement.
GCACCAGCAGTGCGGCGATGGTAAGCGCTATGATCTCGCGCCGCAGCAGCGCGCCGCGCACCAGTCCGACTGTCAGGATCAGCAGCATCGGCAGGAAGCCGAGATAGAGCTCGCCCATGTTTCGGGCGAGATAGAGATCGAGCGGCCCGAACCGCCGTTCCCAGGCGGGGCTCGGCGGCCCCCAGAAGTTCTCGAGCGGCCCTGCCGCGCCATAGAGATTGGCAATCAGCCCGGTGAGCAGGGATGCAGGGTGCAGCGAGCCCTTTCCGGCCCCGATCAGGTCGATGGCGGGGCGGTTCGATTCCTGTGCCAGGAAGGCGGTGAGCAGGATCGGAACGGTCGCGACGAGGACGGCGCCGAGCGATCCGGCGAGGAGCGGGAGGATGCTTGCGCGCAAGGCCCGCAGTGGCTTGTCGGCCATCGCAATGGCGGCGATCACCAGTCCGGCCAGGACATAGACGCCGATCAATGCGACCTGGTCGCGGCCAAGCACCATGAAGCCGGCCACGATGCCCGCTGCCAAGCCGTAGATCGGCGAGCTGCGTTCAAGCGCACGCGACAGCAGCAATAGCGTTATGGCGAAGTAGCCGAGACTGAGCACCTGCCCGATATGCTGGATGCGCCAGGCTGCAGAGGCGCCGAAGGCGAAGGCGAGAGCTGCAATGACGGCGCCGGCCGGATGCCAGTTGCGATCGCGAAACAGCAGCACAAGGGCGAGGGCGCCCGCCAGCAAGGTGCCGAGCACGGCGCCGTCGCTCCAGCGAAAGCTCGGCGCCGAATTGAAGATCGCGATCAGGGCGAAAGGCGGTGAGAAGATCAGGGATTGCGGGTCGGCGACCTGCGGCGATCCGGCAAAAACATAGGGCGTCCAGAACGGAGAGAGACCCCGGTTCAGCGCCGTCGCCAGGAATTGCAGCTGAGGGTGAAAATGGGCCTTCGCGTCCCAGGGAATGGTGACGATTCCGGAGAGCCAGGGCCAGGACAGGGCCAACCAGGCGCAGAACACAATACAGAACACGCTGGCGAGCGGCCAGCGTGTCGAGGGAACCGGAGGGGGAATGGTGCCGGGCTCGGACATCAGTGAGCTCTGCCCGAAGCTGCCGCCGCGATCAATCCGTTGGGGCGGCGCGAGCCATCAGCGCGTCCATGTCGATGAAATGGCCGGCGCGGTCCCGCTTGGAGGCGAGATAGCGGACATTGTGAACGTTTGGCCGGCCGAGCACGCGCTGGGTTGCGGCGACCTCGAGCCCGGCAGCCTTGATCGCGCCGATCTTGAGCGGGTTGTTGGTCAAGGCGGTGACGCTTGTCACCCCTAGCTGTTTCAGCATGGTGGCGGCAAAATCGAAATGGCGCTGGTCGAGGTCGAAGCCGAGCACTTCGTCTGCGTCATAGGTATCCCAGCCCTGACTCTGCAGCCGGTAGGCACGCATCTTGTTGGAGATGCCGTTGCCGCGGCCTTCCTGGTCCAGATAGAGCAGAATGCCACCCTCGTTCTCTGCCATCCACTGCACGGTCTCGCGCAACTGGTCGCCGCAGTCGCATTTCAGCGAACCGAAGAGATCGCCCGTCAGGCAGGCCGAATGCAGGCGCACGGGCACGGCGGTACCGAGATCCGGCTTGCCGACGATGATCGCAACCTGATCGCGCAGGCCCTCGCCGCCGCGGAAGACGACGAATTCGGTTTCCGGCGCGCCTTCCAGCGGCACAGGCGCCCGACCGACGATCGCCAGCGATGCGACCTGCTCGCCCCGATAGGCGTTGATCGCTTCAATGGCGACTTCGACGAGCGGCTCGCCGGCAATCTCGTCGGCAGCGACCGGGACAAGGATCGTCGCCGGCAGAACCAGCGAAAGCCTGGCGAGTTCGAGTGCGGCTTCGTCAAGCAAGCCGGCGGGCGCAACGGGCGCATCGACCTTGGCGTCGATCTTCAGGGCAAGTGTTTCGATACGGGCAAGATCGAGCGTCGGCATCGCCAGGATGCCGGTCTCGCTGCGGCCCTTGGCTCCCAGCCTGCGCAAACGCGCTGCGCTGAGAATGAGATGTGCTCGGCCACGGGCAAGCTCGTCGAGCCGCTGAACCAGATCAGCGTCTGCGAGCTCCGCGGAGAGTGCCAGAGCCAGGCTGACACCATCGCGCAAGAGCACCGGTCGGGCGGCGCGGAATTCGGCGATCGCACGATCGACCGTCACGAGGTTGGTTTCTTGCGAGCGGCCGAAGAGCGTACGCGACCGAGACATCGGCGACTTGAGCATCGAACTGTCCGTCAGATTGCACCGGCGAGCGGCGGAGGAATGTTTATTCTACGTTCAGGAAATCGCTAGGGATGCGCGACTGACCCCGGTTTCGAAACGTTCCCGGGGGCTGACGGTTCCCGTTGCCAAAACCCTCACGTCGGCTGAACTTAGCAGCCATCCAATCTGTTGCCGCCAGCTGTATAGGAAGGTGAGATTGAACGCGAGATGAATGGGCGAAGGTAGCGGCATACCCAATCACAGGAAACCATGGGAGAGCAGGGTGAGCAGTCACGACGCCAAGGCGGCCAAATCGGGCATGGCAGCAGTCTACAGCCCGGTCGCGCGGGGTTTCCACTGGCTGATCGTCGCGCTCGTCCTCGTGATGATCCCGCTTGGCCTGGCGATGACCTATCGCGGCAAAACGCTCGATATCTGGGATACACTGACCAACTCGCTCTACAGCGCGCATAAGCTGATTGGCTTCACGCTGCTCTGGCTGATGGCCGGGCGATTGCTCTATCGCCTGCTGCATGGCGCTCCGCCCGACGAGCCGACCCTACTGTGGTGGCACAAGGCTGGTTCGCATCTGGTGCATTGGTTGCTCTATGGCCTGCTGCTCATCGTGCCGATTCTGGGCTGGATCGGCGTGTCGCTCTTTCCAGCATTGACGATCTTCGATCTGTTCGATCTGCCGGCACTCGCTGCGCCGAACGAGGATATGGCAAAGAGGGTGCTCAATATCCACGGCTGGCTGGCGCTCGGCATGGCCCTGCTGATCGCAGCGCATATCGCCGCGGTGATCTATCACCGCTTTATCCGCAGGGATGGCGTGCTGCGGCGGATGTGGCCCGGAGCGCGCTAGCCGACCTAATTCAGACAGGCCGGGCCCAGAGGTCCTGGTGTCCGACGAGCCCGGAGATGACCGCGCGCTTGGCCTCCAGCCAGTCTGCGACCGTGGCGGGGTCGAGATGGCCGGTTTCGGTCACCGCCTCGGCGATGCCCTTCGTCAGGGCCTCCGCCAGTTCGCGCTGGCTTTCGTCGATCAACCATGGACTTTCGGCGGTGGAAACCGCGAATCCGGATTTGCGGAAGGCCTCGGCCATCGCCTCCGTGGCGTCTGGTCCAGCAGCTGGGCCAAAGCCCTTGTCGCTGTGCTGATGATGGTGAAAGGCTGCAAGGACCCTGGCGTCGGCGCCATGTTTCGGCTGCCATTGTTCGCGACCGTCATAGGTCAGCACCGTGTAAAGCGGGACGTTCTGGCTGACGAGCGCGGCGACGAAGCGTTCGAGCCAGCGCTTCGACGTGAGGTCGAACAGGGCCGCCGCGGTCATCAGATCGGGCTGCCAGCCAAGGACCCATTCGAGATCCTTGTTCAGGTCCGCCTTGCGGGTATCGACGGTGATCGTCTTGCCTCCCTTGCGCAGGACGAGTTCCTCACCCTGCTCGCGCACCTCATCGGCCCAGGCCGCGAGGCGTTCACGAGCGACGCCAAGCAGGCGCTCATCGAAATCGACGAGCGTCCAGTGCTGTCGAGCGGGGAGCGCGGAATAGGTGCCGCGTAGATTGGAGCCCGCGCCACAGCCGAGATCGACGATGGTGAGTGATGGGCGGCTGGAGAAATGGGCGCCAACGGCTGCGAGCAATTGCGGGTTGCGCGCTGCGTGATCGGCCGGCTCGCGCAGAGCCAGCCAGTCTGGGGAAAAGCCGCTCATGCAAACACCTTTCGGCAGGTCTCGGCGACGATCGTCGCGGTGTCTTGCCAGCGAGGCAATGTCCCTGCCGCGGCCCAGGAGGCATCGGCCAGGCGCTTTCGGCCAGCGGGTTCAGCCAGAAGCTCGCCCAATGCCCGGGTCAATGCGCCGGCATCGCCGGGAACAACCTTAATGGCGGCGGCATCCGGCACTGTTTCGGCTGCTGCGCCCCCGGTGGTGCACAGGATCGGCAGGCCTCGCGCCATCGCTTCGGTCAGCACCATGCCATATCCCTCGAAGAGGGAGGGCATGACGAAGAGGTCGGCCTTGTCGTAAGCCTGTGCCAGCTCAGCTTCGCCAACGGTGCCCGCCAGCGTGATCCGGTCCTGAAGCCCGGAAGACGCGATCTGTGCCTTGAGCGCGAGAGTTGTCGCGGGCGCCCGGTCGGCTGCGCCGATGATCTGGAGCCGCCAGGACAAGCCCCGCAGCGGGCGCAATGCCTCGACCAGGATGTCGTAGCCCTTGCGCGGGACGAGGGACCCGACCGCGAGCAGTTGCAGCGGCTCGTCCGGGCGGCCACCGGCAGCACGCGGGGCCCGGTCGACGCCGGGCTGGGCAACCGCGATGCGCCCGGCGGGGACTCCGAAATCGGAGACCAGAAGGCGCTTGGTCGCCGGACTGGTGACGATGATGGCGCTGGCATAACGCAGGGCGGCGGTTTCGTGCGCAATCAAGGCGCGGGCCTGCTCCGTTTCAAGTCCGGTTTCGAGGCCGAGGGGGTGGTGCACCAGTGCAACCACCCGGCCGGCCAGGTCGGCCGCGATGCTCTCCGGAAGGGCACCATAGGCCAATCCGTCGATCAGCAGGACGTGACCGGAGGGCTGTGACAGGAGCAGCCGCTGGGTCTCGTCGAGATCCGTCGGCGTCGGGTTTGGAAAGGAACCGGCCAGGGCGAGGTGCCGCGCTGCAACGCCATTGGCGCGCCACTCCCGCAGCAGGCGGCGATCATAGCCATAGCCGCCCGTAGGTAGGTCTATCTCGCCGGGGATCGCGAAGACGATCTCGCTCACGCGAGGGCGCCCTCATAGCTGGCGCGGGCGAGGTCGGTCTCATGCAGGGTGACGCGGATGCGGGACAACCCGGCGCCGTCCTCGCCAAGGGCCCCCGACTTTGCGGCTCCAGCGATCGCGTCGAATATATATTTGCAAAGGAACTCGGTGGTGGTGAGCACGCCGGAAAACTGCGGCAGCGTATCGAGGTTTTGATAGTTCAGCGGCTTCAGGGTCTTGTTCAGGACGTCGAGTGCGGCGCCGATATCGACCACGACATTCTGGCGCGTGAGCCGCTCGCGGAAGAAGGCGACATCGACCACGAAGGTCGCGCCGTGCATGTTCTGCGCCGGGCCGAAGAATGGATCGGGCAGCGAGTGGCCGATCATGATGCGGTCGCGGACTTCGACGGAAAACATGTGCAACTCCTTGGGCCGGCGCGTCGGCAGGCCTCTGTCTTGGCCAAGGCGCCCGTGTCAGGTCAATAGCGCAGCACTGCGGTCAGCCCGCGCCAATCGGCGGACAGCACGCCGGGAAGCTGCGCCGGAGCGTCGGTGAAGCGGATGTCCTGCGTGATCAGCCCGTCCAGCCGTTCGTCGGCGAGGAGGGCCATCGCGGCCTGGGCGCGCCTGGCGTAGTCCCATCGGGAACGGCGCGAGGGTGAGACCTGCCCAACCTGCGAGGAGACGATCTGCAATCGCTTGGAATGGAAGGCGCCGCCGAGCGGGGCGGGCACAGCGCCCTCGCCATACCAGCTCAGCTCGACGATGCGGGCCTCGAAACCGGCCGCTGCTATCGCCGTGGCAAGCCCTGGCGCCGAGGCGCTGGCATGGAAGACGACATCGGCGTTCTCAGGGGCGGCGTCGGGCCGTGCGAAACCGAAGCCGAGCTGTCCTGCCAGAGCAACACGGCCGGGGTCGATATCGACAAGCGTCACATCCGCACCGGGCATCCGTGCCGCAATCCAGGCGACCAGCAGGCCGAGCACGCCGCCACCGACGACGACAATGCGGTCACCGGGACCGGATGCAGCATCCCAATGCGCGTTCAGCGCGGTTTCCATATTGGCGGCGAGCACCGCGCGGCGAGCAGGAACGGCATCGGGCACGACCGTCATCCGTTCGCGCGGCGCCACGAAGCGGCTCTGATGCGGATGGAGGCAAAACACCGTCTTGCCAATGATGTCGGCCGGCCCGGCTTCGACCTGCCCGACGGCGCAATAGCCGTATTTGACCGGGAACGGGAACGCCCCCTCCTGGAAGGGCGCGCGCATCCGCTCGTGCTCGGACGGCGGCACGCGTCCCTCGAAAACCAGGCGCTCGGTGCCGCGGCTGATGCCGCTCCAGAGCATGCGAACCAGGCAATCGCCCGGTCCAGCGGGAGGCACCTTGACGGTGTTCAGGACGCATTCACGCGGCGCCACATACCAGAGGGCCGTTGCCGTCGAACTTGCGCCGGCTGAGAATGCCGGCTTTAGCTCCTGCGCCATGTTGAGCAGACCCTCGCCTTGCACCATCGCATGACGGAACCCGCCATGAATCAGCGCCCCGCTCCGACCACGTTCCAGCCGGCGGCGCAAGAGGCAGGCGATATGCTGCCGGGGCTGACTCCCGCCGGGCTGCAGACGATCGGCGTGTTGCGGGCCCGCCGTCTGCTGGTTCTCGTGCTTAACCTCGTCACGCTTGCGGGCCTTCTCTTCGGGCTGTCGCGGGTGCTGGGCGCAGGCGGCTGGACCCTTGCCGATATCGTGATCTTCGTCGCCTTCCTGTTCGGTGCGCCCTGGACCGTGCTCGGCTTCTGGAATGCTGCCATCGGGCTCTGGCTGCTGCATGGCGTCGAGGACGGGCGCGAACAGGTTGCGCCGTTTGCCGCTGACGGCGATGTCGCGACACCGCTGGCGGTTCGCACCGCAGTCTTGATGACCCTTCGCAACGAGGATCCCACGCGGGCCTTCCGTCGTCTGCGCGTGGTCAAGCAAAGCCTTGACGCGACAGGGCAGGGCGGCTGGTACGACTACTTCGTACTCTCCGACAGCAATGATCCTCGTGTCGCCGCTGCGGAGGAGGCGCTCGCGGCGGGGTGGGCGAGCGAGCTCGGCGAGAGCGGCCGGGTGACCTATCGCAGGCGGACCGATAATGCCGGCTTCAAGGCAGGCAATGTTCGTGAATTTTGCGAGCGCTGGGGCGATCGTTACGAACTCATGCTGCCGCTCGACGCCGACAGCGTGATGTCGGGCGAGGCGATCGTCAGGCTGACCCGTATGATGCAGGCCCATCCGCGGCTCGGCATCCTGCAGAGCCTTGTCGTCGGCATGCCGAGCAGGTCGGCCTTCGCGCGGATCTTCCAGTTCGGCATGCGTCACGGCATGCGCCCCTACACGATGGGCTCGGCCTGGTGGATTGGCGAGTGCGGGCCGTTTTGGGGGCACAATGCCATGGTGCGGATCGCGCCCTTCCGCGATGAATGCCATTTGCCCGTGCTCCCCGGCGGACCGCCGCTGGGCGGCCCGGTGATGAGCCATGACCAGGTCGAGGCGACCCTGATGCGCCGTGCCGGCTACGAGGTGCGCGTCTTGCCGGAGGAGATGGGGAGCTGGGAGGAGAACCCTCCGACCATGCTCGAATTCGCCAAGCGCGATCTGCGCTGGTGCCTCGGCAATCTGCAATATCTCAAGCTGCTCGATCTGCCGGGCCTGAAGCCGATGAGCCGCTTCCAGCTCGTCTGGGCGATCCTGATGTTCCTCGGCCTGCCGGCCTGGACGCTGATGATCGCGCTGCTGCCCTGGAAGGTGATCGAGGATGGCAATATCGCCGGATACCCGGCGGGGCTCGCGGCTTTCCTCTACGTGCTGTTCTTCACGATGTACCTCTCGCCCAAGCTGGCGGGCTTTGCCGATATCCTGCTGACCGGGGGAGGCACGAAGCGTTACGGCGGCACGGGCCGCTTCATCGCCTCGTCGCTGATCGAGATCGTCTTTGCCTTTCTGCAGGGAGCGGTCTCGACCTTCCGCACGACGCTGTTCATGATCAACCTTGCCTTCGGGCGAGCGAAGATCGGCTGGAACGGCCAATCGCGCGACGCGCACGCGTTGTCTTTTGCGACGGCATTCGCAGGTTTGTGGCCGCATCTGCTTTTTGGGCTCTATATCTTCGGTTCGCTCGCCATCCTGTCGCCGACGGTGCTGCTCTGGTCGCTGCCATTGACCGCCGGCTATGTCCTGGCAATTCCCTTTGCGATGCTGACCGCTGCACCGGCGCTGGGGGAATGGTTCGTCGCCCGCGGCCTCTGCGGTATCCCCGAGGATTTCGATCCTCCGGCCGAACTCGCCGCCATCCAGGCCAACATCCAGGCCAACGGAGACGCGCGCGTGATGGGCGTGGCCTATCCCAAGGGTACGGCCAAGGCGATTGCACGCTCGCTCAGGGTCTATCATCGCGATCGTGGACGCCACGCGGCAATGGATGCGCTCTATGCAGGCTTCCTGAAGCCTGGCGATCTCGCCTTCGATATCGGAGCCCATGTCGGCGACCGGATTTCCTCTTTCCGTCGGCTCGGTGCGCGGGTTGTTGCGCTGGAGCCGCAACCCGGTCCGGCGCGTGCAATTCGCCTCATTCACGGGCGGGATCCGAATGTCACCCTGGTGCAGGCCGCCTGCGGCGATCGGGCCGGCACCGTGAGGCTCAGGATCAACAGTGCGAATCCGACCGTCTCGACCGTCTCCGAGCAATTCGTCGGTGCCGCCCACGGCGCCGAGGGCTGGGCCGACCAGGTCTGGGATCGCGAGATCACGGTGCCTTGCACGACGCTCGACGCTCTGATTTCGCGCTATGGCGAGCCCGCCTTCATCAAGATCGATGTCGAAGGCTTTGAGGCCAATGTCCTTGCCGGGCTCTCGCGGCTGGTGCCGGTGATCTCGTTCGAGTTCACCACGATCCAGCGCGATGTCGCTGAGGGCTGCCTCGCACTGCTCGAGACTATGGGGCCGTACCGCTTCAACGTTGCACTCGGTGAAAGCCAGTTCCTCGAACTCTCCGAGGAGGCCAGCGCCGAAGCAATGGGCGGCTACCTGCGTGATTTGCCGCATTCGGCCAACTCTGGCGATGTCTACGCTATCCTGCAGGGCTGAGCAGCGGGCATCGTCGCATTTGCTCGAACTGCCGGCCCCCTCCGGACCAGCACCGCTGCCGCAAAGGAGACCCAGCCGGCCCGGATGCCTGCCCTCCGTCGCCGCCAGGACGCCGAGGACGGAGTGGACCAGCCCGATGAGGAGCATCAGGGCTCCGGCCAGCAGAAGTTGTGTTTGCACGCGTTCCCCGATGGCGCGAGACAGCCGTGAACCACTGCCTAATCATCGGTTGAATTGACGGCCTGCCGAGCCTCCGTCCTGCAGGCGTATGCTTTCATCGGCTGCCCGCACGCCCTATGAGGAAATCAGCCAGCTCGCATTCATCAGGTCTTCGCCATGCTGGCGTCGAAAGCCGTTTTCGAAGGATGGTCATGTTCAGCCTCGCCCGCCCAATCGCTGTCTCGTTCGCCCTCCTGCTTCTCGCCGCGCCGGTGCACGCTGCGGGCGATGTCGCTGTCGAGGTGAAGAACGAGTCGGAGCCTGTGCTTTGCGCCGAGAAGGACAACGTCACGATCAAGGCGATCTCGCCCGAAGTGCGGCGTTTCCAGATCGAGGCGGCACACCCGGCCTATATCGCCGGGTTGGTGCGGGATAACTGGGACGCTGACTGGACCGCCTGCGACATGACCGGCGACCCCGTCTTCACCGCGCCGACACCGCCACGCCGGGTCACCTTCTACGAGAGCATCGATTATTGGCTCGTCGGCTACACCTTCCCGACCTTCTGGCGCCCGGCGGACACCACTTTCAAGGTTGGAGACCGGGTCGAGAAGGGCCTGCATCTCGTGCAGCTCTGGAAGCTCGGCAAGGACAAATCCTATGAAGTTCTCGTGGTCTATCCGCAGGACGGCTACTGGCGCGCCCGGCCGATGCCGCCGCAGCATCTCGGGTTTTCCTCCTACGGCTCATCCTTCCTGTTCGGACCGATCGAACAGGATGGCGCACGGCCGGTGGTGAACATCAAGGAGATCGAGTTCGACCCGAAGACGACCTCCTTCAAGATGAACTTCAAGGATGGCTCGGCTGCGACGCTCAAGCTCGACAGTGTCGACGAGAACCGCATGGTGCTGGATGCCGTGCTCGACAAGCCGGTCACAGGCGGCAAGGCCTTTGTGGCCCTGCGCTCGATGTACGTCACCGAGTTCAACAACGACGTCGCCCGCATCGCCATACGCGAGCCCGGAGCCAAGGGTTGGCGAGAGGAACTGCTGATGCCCTTCAGTGGCGGCAAGGCGAGTGATATCTGGATGGGCCGCACGACCCATTCGCGTCACAATACCTCTTCGCCGGACATGGTCTTCCGCAATTTCTCCAGGGACCCGAACCCGCCGGCGGCGCCTGCCAGGAAATAGGAGCGCTTCCGCGTCCTTATCGGTGTCGCCGGGGCGCGCTGGCCGCCCCCGGCATGACTGCGCGACGTCGAGGCCGCTCCCCATCGGAACGCAACGCGCCTCTGTTGCGTTCTCACATGACGCAGGGCGTGCGGCCCGATAGGTTGGCGCGCGTTTCGTTTGCTGAGGATGCCATGCCGCGTTTTGCCGCCAATCTGTCGATGATGTTCAACGAATGGGAGTTCCTCGACCGCTTCAAGGCGGCTGCGGAAGCCGGCTTCGAGGCCGTGGAGTTCCTGTTCCCCTATGAACACCCGGTCGAGCAGGTGAGCCTTGCGCTCGCGGGGGCAGAACTCGAGCAGGCGCTGTTCAATCTGCCGCCTGGCGACTGGGCCAAGGGCGAGCGCGGCATGGCCGCCGTTCCGGGCCGCGAGGCGGAGTTCCGCGCATCCGTCGAGACCGCGTTGACCTATGCGCAGGCCACCGGGGTGAAGCGCCTGCATATGATGGCCGGGCATGCCGATCCCAGGGATCCTGCAGCTCAGGCAGCCTATCGTGCCTCGCTTGCCTATGCCGCCGACAAACTCGCCGAGCATGACATTGATCTCCTGCTCGAGCCGATCAACGGCAAGGACATGCCGGGCTATTTCCTCAATGATTTCGATGCCGCCGCGGCTTATGTCCGCGAGTCCGGACGGCTCAATGTCAGGTTGCAGTTCGACATGTATCACTGCGAACTGATCCACGGCGACGTCTCAGGCAAGCTGAAAGCGCTCTATCCGCTGGTCGGCCATGTCCAGATCGCCAGCGCCAATGGTCGGCATGAACCGGACGCGCTCGGCCCGGATTATCCGCGTTTGTTCGCTGAACTCGACGGTCTCGGCTATACTGGCTTTGTCGGCTGCGAGTACCGGCCAAGAGCCGGGACGCTCGAGGGGCTGGGCTGGTTCTCCGACTGGAAAAAGCAGGCCTGAGCGATGCGCGCCGAGCCCTTTGCCTACCCGGTCCTCGTTGCGGATATTGGCGGGACCAACTCCCGTCTTTCGCTCGTGCAGCGCGCCGGTGCACGGCCTGAGCCGCTGGCGCGTATCCAGACCGGCAGCTATCCGACGCCTGATGCTGCGCTGGCCTCGGTTCTGGTATCCCTCGATCCCCGCCCTCGCTCGGCGGTTCTTGCGGTTGCAGGGCCGCTCGATGGCCGCACTGCCCAGCTGACCAATGCCAATTGGCATTTCGACGGGCCTGGCATGGCCGCCGAGCTTGGGCTGGTGCAGGGGCTGCTGGTGAATGATTTCGAGGCGCTCGCCGCCTCGCTCGCTGTCCTGAAGCCGCAGGACATGGTCACCCTGGTGCCGGGGCAGCCCGAGGCGGAGGGAGTGCGTCTCGTGCTCGGACCCGGGACCGGCTTTGGTGCGGCGGCTCTGGTCAGCCGGAATGGCAGGGGCGCGTTGATCCCGACCGAGGCCGGGCATATCGGCGTCGGGCCCGAGGACCAGGCGGAGGAGAAGATCTGGCCGGCGCTGGCGGCCGGTCTGCCGCGCGTCACGGTCGAGGGGCTCTTGAGCGGTGACGGTCTGGTGCGCCTGCATCGCGCCATCGCCAGCGAAACAGGCATGGAGGAGGCGAGGGTCAGCGCCGCTGACGTCACCACACTGGCGCTCGACGGCAACCCTGCCGCGCTGATGGCGGTCATCCGCTTCTGGCGATTGCTGGCGCGTGTTGCCGGTGATCTCGCACTCGTCTTCAAGGCGACCGGTGGCGTCTATATCGCCGGCGGAATCGTGCCACGTCTCCTGCCGCTCGCCGGCAATGCCGCACTCCATGCCATGTTCAATGGCAAGCCGCCGATGGAGGAACTTGCGGCGCGCTTCGCCCTGCATGTCATCACGGCACCGGACGCTGCCGAGCAGGGGCTTGCAGCCATTGCGGCATCTCCGGCCCGCTTTGGTCTCGACGACAAAGCCCGATTGTGGTTTCCGTGAACGGCGGCTAGGAGCTGCGTTTCGCGACGAGCGCAGAGCGCCGCATTCTCTTTTTCAGGGCTTTCCCGCTCCTTGTCTCAGCTCTACGGCATCCAGGTTCTGCGCGCCTTCGCGGCATTCATGGTCGCCGTGCATCACGTCCAGCCGGATGCGCTTGCTCTGGCCCAGCGCTCGGGTGCGAGTTTCACGCCCTCGTATCTCGTGCCGTGGATGGCCGGCGTCGATATCTTTTTCGTCGTCTCCGGCTTCATCATGGTGCACGCGTCCGGCGGGCTCTTTGGCCGCAAGGATGCGCCTCGCCTGTTCCTGACGCGCCGGCTGGCCCGCATCGTACCGCTCTACTGGGCGGCTACGACGCTGTTCCTTCTCACCGGGCTGCTGCTCCCCGGTGCGCTCAATTCGGCTGCGCCCGATCTCGGGCAGATTCTGGCATCCTATCTGTTCTGGCCGGCCGTCTCATCTGCCGGTCTCGTCCAGCCCGTCTACTCGCTCGGCTGGACACTGAACTACGAGATGCTGTTCTACGTGCTGTTCGGCGCAGCGCTCCTCCTGCCGCGGGCCGCAGTCGTCCTGGTGGTAACGCTGGCGCTCGCGGTGCTGGTTGCGACCGAGGCTCTGTCTGGCCCCCTGCCATTGCCATTCGGCTTCTGGGGGCAGCCGATCGTGCTGGAATTCGCCGCCGGGATGGGGTTGGCCCTGTTGAGGCGGCAGGGCTTTCGGCTTACGGGTGGGCCGCGCTGGCTCGTTGCTGTCCTGGGCGTCGCAATCCTGCTGCTGGCAGCCTGGCTCCCCGGGGCAGACACGCCCTGGATGTCTTTCCTGCTGCGGGGATCGGCTGCCGTGCTCCTGGTTGCGGCGGCGTCATCCGGCAGCGGCAATTCGGCGCCGTCGGCCCTGGTGCGCGGCCTTGCGGGTCTCGGCGACGCGTCCTACGCGCTCTATCTCGTTCATCCCTTTGCGATCCGGGCGTTGCGCGAAGTCTTTGCGCGTGTGGCTCCCGGCTGGCCCGGCCTCTATGTCCTGACGGCACTCAGCGCTTCGGTGATCGCTTCGGTGCTGATCTATCGCTGGTTCGAGCGACCGGCGACGCGCTGGCTCAGGAAGCGGCTTGAGACCTAGAACATAGGACCGCATATCCGGTCCGATGTTCCAGCCTTCTGTGTTTGCATCGGCTTTCCCGAAAACCGCAATCCACTTTTCGGGCCGATGCTTTAGTCGCGCTGCCGTTTCAGGCGCATTCCCTTCAAGGACTGGCCGACGATGCCGCCGGCCTTACGCCTCTCGGCCCGCTTGGCGACAATCGCCGTGACATCCCCCGGCTGCGGAAAATAGCCCCGCTCCATGACTTCGAGTGTGTATTCCTCATAGGTCAGGCCGAGTTCCTCGGCCCGCTCCTGACGTCGCAAGGCGATAGCGGGCGGCTTCTTCCAGGCCTTGCGCGACGCAAAGCGCCAATCGAAATAACGTCCGATCTCACCCTTGCCCCATTCCGGCTGGCGCTGGGCCGGGTCGTCGAGCGGCGGGCCGCCATTGTCGCCGATCCTGGCATTGCGGGCTCTGCGGGAAGAAGGGCGCGTCACGGCGGTCTATCCATTAAGTGATACATTTTGTATCCTATAATGGATATTGCATTGCGCAAGGGGCCGTGACGCCGTGGCGGAGTGACAGGCCGGGCGCGCCAGTCTATCCCGGCCGCTCGACAATCAACGGGTATCGAATGGCTCCTCTGCTCCACCTGCGCGACGTCGCCCTGACCTTTGGCGGCCAGCCCCTGCTCGAAAGCGCGGAGATCGCAGTATCGCCGGGCGAGCGGGTTTGCCTGGTCGGCCGCAACGGCTCGGGCAAGTCGACGCTGCTCAAGATCGCGGCCGGGCTGGTCGAGCCCGACAGCGCCGAGCGCTTCCTGCAGCCGGGGGCGACTGTCCGCTACCTGCCGCAGGAGCCGGATTTCACCGGCTACCGGACGTCGCTTGCTTATGTCGAGGCCGGCCTCGGCCCTGGCGACGATGCCTATCGCGCCCGTTATCTCGTCGAGGAGCTGGGCCTGACCGGCGATGAGGACCCGGCCACCATGTCGGGCGGCGAGTCTCGTCGTGCGGCGCTGGCGCGTGTGTTGGCGCCGGAGCCCGACATCCTGTTGCTCGACGAACCGACGAACCATCTCGACCTGCCGGTGATCGAGTGGCTTGAACAGGAGTTGAAGTCGCTGCGCTCGGCCATGGTGCTGATCAGCCACGACCGGCGCTTCCTGACCTCGCTTTCGCGCGCGACGATCTGGCTCGATCGCGGCCAGACGCGGCGCATGGATCGTGGTTTTGGCGAGTTCGAGGCCTGGCGCGACGAGGTGCTGGCGCAGGAGGAGCTCGACCGGCACAAGCTCGATCGCAAGATCGCACGCGAGGAGGACTGGCTGCGATACGGCGTCAGCGCGCGTCGCACACGCAACCAGCGCCGCCTCGGCGATCTCCACGCACTGCGTGACCAGCGCCGCACGGCGCGCGGTGCGGTTGGTTCGGTCCGGCTCGAGGCCAGCGAAGCCCAGATGTCGGGCAAGCTGGTGATCGAAGCGATCGACGTCGCCAAGGCCTATGACGACAATGTCGTGGTCAAGAATCTCTCGCTGCGCGTGGCGCGCGGAGACCGGATCGGCATCGTCGGACCGAATGGCGCCGGCAAGACCACGTTGATCAACCTGCTGACCGGAGCGCTGCAGCCAGATTCCGGCAAGATCAAGCTCGGCGTCTCGCTCGAAATGGTGACGCTCGACCAACGCCGTGAAAGCCTCGACCCGGCGACGCCGCTCGGCGATGCGTTGACGGGCGGTGGCTCCGACCAGGTCATGGTCGGAGGGCAGCCGCGCCATGTCATCAGCTACATGAAGGACTTCCTGTTCCAGCCGATCCAGCGCGGCACGCCGGTTGGAGCGCTCTCGGGTGGCGAGCGTGGGCGGCTGATGCTGGCGCGGGCTCTGGCAAAGCCGTCGAACCTGCTGGTCCTGGACGAGCCGACCAACGATCTCGATCTCGAAACGCTGGACCTGCTTCAGGAACTGCTGGCGGACTACCAAGGGACGGTGCTGCTGGTCAGCCATGACCGCGACTTCATCGACCGGGTGGTTTCCGCGACGCTGATCTCGGATGGGGACGGCATCTGGACCGAGTTTGCCGGTGGCTATTCCGATATGCTCGCGCAGCGTGGCCGAGGCGTTGGCGCGAAGGCGCGTGCTGTGGCGGAGAAGGCGGTTGCTCCAGCCGCCAAACCGGCTGCTGCCGCGACGGTGGCACCCAGCAGGCGGAAGCTCTCCTTCAACGAGAAGCACGCACTGGAGACGCTGCCGAAGCGCATCGAGGCCCTTCAGGGGGAAGCCGCCAAGCTCAACACGGCTGTTTCCGGCGATCTTTACACGCGCGATCCCAAACTCTTTGCCAAGGCCACGGCCCGGCTGGAGGAGGTCACACGCGAGATCCACCAGGCCGAAGAGCGCTGGCTGGAGCTCGAGATGCTGCGTGAGGAGATCGGCTAGACCCAGGATTCTCCGGCCTGTCTGTAGCGCGATCGGGCCGGCCATAGGATTTCGGTATCCGGGCAATCGCAAAAACGCATTTTTGGCCGGCCACAAATCGTCCCAATGTCATCACCTCAAAGAAGATCACGAGGAAACAGCATGAGACTGAAGGGCAAGACCGCGCTGGTGACCGGCGCTGCGCAAGGGTTCGGCTTCGGCATCGCCGAAACCTTCGTGCGCGAGGGTGCGCGGGTGGCTGTACTCGATATCAATCGCGAGAAGGCGCAGGAGGCGGCAAAGGCGATCGGCCGCAAGGCCTTTGCCGTCGCGTGCGATGTCGGCAAGGGAAAGAGCGTCGATGCGGCGGTCGCCAAGGTGATCACTCGGCTCGGCAGGCTGGATATCGTCGTCAACAATGCCGGCATCAGCCACCGTAACCAGCCGATGCTCGACGTTTCGGAAGCGGAGTTCGACCGCGTCTTCGACGTCAATGTGAAGTCGATCTACCTGATGGCCAAAGCGGTCGTACCGCATTTCCGCGAGCATGGCGGCGGGGTGATCCTCAATATCGGATCGACGGCGGGCTTGCGTCCGCGCCCCGGACTGACCTGGTACAATGGCTCCAAGGGGGCCGCGAACCTGCTCTCGAAGTCGATGGCCGTCGAACTCGCGCCCGATCGCATCCGTGTCAATGCGATCGCGCCCGTCGCCGGCGACACGCCATTGCTTGCGACCTTCATGGGCGAGGATACGCCGGAGAAGCGCAAGGCCTTCACCAGCACGATTCCCTGGGGCCGTTTCTCGACGCCGCAGGATATCGCCAACGCGGCGCTCTTCCTGTGCTCCGACGAGTCGGAAATGGTGACGGGCAGCGTGCTCGCGGTCGACGGCGGTCGCTGCGTTTGAGCAGTCTTCCCTGCCAGACCTCTGAAGGGCGCCGCCATGCGGCGCCCTTTGTCATTGCGCGGCGCGCTCTCGATGCGCGGCGGGGCGTCAAACCGGCTTGGCGTGAAGCGCAATCTCCTGACGCATCCTCACGGTGCCGTCGGGCTCGAAGCCACGTTGCTCGACGCTGATCGAAGGAGCCTTGGCATCGCCCTCGATCTTGATGAGGTGCCAGCTCGCCATTTCGCCATGACCGAGCGGCCCGATCGAGGCCGAGGGCACGCCGACGATGGGGATATCGTGATCCGGTCCCGGCCGCCAGGCGAGTGAGAAACGGTGATTATGGCCGTGCAGGACGAGGTCGGCCCCCTTGCGTCTCAGCATCGCCTCGAAAGCATCCGCATCGAGCAACTCGCGGGTGCGCCGCGCACCGCCGAGATAGGGCGGGTGATGGATGAGTACGACGCGGATCAACCCTGCCGCCTTGGCCCGGTCGAGGAGAATTTCCGCCTTGGCGAGCTGCTCGCGCCCGACGCGGCCTGTCGCCATCAGCGGCAAGGTCGGAATGCCGGTGTTCAACCCGATGAGCGCGACGGGACCACGCTCGCGATACCAGGGATACCCGACCATGCCGTCATCGCTGCTCGACCATGGGCCGAGCAGGCTCGCGAGTGGCTTTAGCGAGGAGCGGGCATAGGCGTCGTGATTACCCGGCACGAAACTGACATCCGCGCGCGGACCCAGCGTGTCGAGGAAGGTGACCGCGGTCTTGAATTCGTTGGGCAGGCCGATATGGGCGACATCGCCGGTGCAGGCGACATGGTCCGGCGTCTGCGCGCGGATATCCGCGACGATCAGCGCCAGGATTTCCATGTCATGGGCGTGCCGGCGCTTGCGACGCCAGTTGACATAACCGGTCGCCCGCTTGCCGAGCAGCTGATGCAGAGAGAACTCGGCAAGGGGGCCGAGATGCGGGTCGGACAGGTGCGCGATCTTGAACACGCCCTGCGCTTGCCCTCAGAGCATGGCAGCCGTCAAGCGCATCCGCGCGTCGGCTCGCCTCAATCTGTCCCGAACCCCAATCAGGTTGGGGCCCAAGGACTCAGTTGAACGAGTCGGTGAGTTCCGAAACGATGCGCGGATCGGTCAGGGTGAGGGCGGGCTTCCAGACGAAAGCGCGCTTGGCCCGGAGGCGAGCGGTGATGAAAGCGAGAAGCATTGTGGTAACCCCAGCGGTGATGGCGCTGATTTCTACCTGCTTTGCGGCGCGTTTGTGACGTAACGGCAGCGGAAACAGTGGTCTGTTATGCATTATTTGCATAGGCAAATACGCGGCCGATGAGAGGAGCGCGAGGCGTGTCACATGGGCCCGACCCCAAGACTGGCCCCGAAGCAGGGCATGTCCGCGAGCCGCGCCCCATCGCGAGGCCCGTGCGCAGGCTCCTGCATCTGTATTTCTGGCTGACACGCGGCATGACGCTGGGCGTGCGCGCAGCCGTGCTCAGGGATGAGCGCGAAGTCCTGCTGGTACGCCATACCTATACGCCGGGGTGGCATCTGCCGGGCGGCGGGGTGGAGACGGGCGAGACATTGCGAGACGCGCTCGACAAGGAACTGCGTGAAGAGACGCTCGTCAGGCTGACCGGGCCGCCACAATTGCACGGCGTCTTCTTCAACCGAACGGTGTCGCGCCGCGATCACGTCGCGATCTTCGTGGTGCGGGAATTCGTTGTGGACGGTGTCAGGCAGCCGGATCGCGAAATTGCCGAGGCCCGTTTCTTTCCGCTCGACGCGCTGCCGGACACCACCACGGCAGGCACTCGCCGCCGGCTCGACGAGATCTTCGGCAGGAGTCAGCCGACTGGCGATTGGTGAGATCGATTTCTGCCGGAAAGGGTGCGGGTGCGTGCACGCCCCTCGCCAACCGCAAACAGACCACGGCGCCGCCGGTTCTCTCATCCGCCAGCGCTTCGCCCTGCCATCCGCGCGCGAGGTAAGACGCAAAACACCCCGTCATTTCCGACATGGACGCCCGCCCGTGCCTCTGCTACAGGCGATTCATGGCTGACCGGCAAGACCTCTCCATCCTGCGACGACCGGCGCGCTGAGCGCGCCCTTCCGCTCGGCTGCTTCACGGCGCCAGAGCTTCTTGCCCCGCTGTCCGTTCGCAGGTTGCCGACGCCATGACTTCGCTTCCCCTGACCATTCGCCACGAACTCCCCGCCGATTATTCTGCCATCGAGCGTCTGCACGAGCGTGCCTTCGGTCCTGGCCGCTTTGCCCGCACCGCATTTCGCCTGCGCGAGGGCGTGCCGCAGGACCCGGCGCTATCCTTTGCCTCGCATGTGGGAACCTTCCTGGTTGGTTCTGTGCGCGTGACCCGTGTCTCGGCGGGTGGGCAGTCGGCGCTGATGCTCGGGCCGCTCACCGTCGATCCCGCCTTCGAGGGCCGTGGTATCGGCGCTGCCCTGATGAACGCTTCGATCGAAGCCTCGCGGGCGGCCGGGCACGACCTCATCATGCTGGTGGGCGATGCGCCCTACTATGCCCGCTTCGGTTTCAAGCCGATCCCGCCGGGCCAGCTGACCTTGCCGGGGCCGGCCAATCCCGCGCGTTTCCTCGCTCTCGAACTGGTCGAGGGTGTGCTGGCGAGGCGCAGCGGGGCGGTCATGGCGTTGCGTCCGGGCTCCGCCTGAGGCGCCGGCCGGTCTCGCCGAGCCAGCCGGCTACCAGCGCGCCAAAGAGCAGCGCGAGGCCGATCAGCCCGATGAAGACAGGCGAAATCGAGACGCCGCGCACGATACCGGAATCGCTGATGCGCAGGCCGATCCAGTCCGCGCCAGCGAACTGACTACCCGAACGGACCGGAACGATGCGCGGCACGGTCACGCTCGAGCCGCTGTCCTGACCGATCCGGCGGGAGGAACCGCCGGTGGCTTCGGCAAGCTGCTGAAGCTTCGTCGGATCGCTGACGACTTCCATGAGCTCACGCGGGTTTTCCGGGCCAACGCTGGCAAAAGCCGTCAGATTATCCCCTGAGATGCGGTGCAGGCCGAATTCGGTGGTCGGGACACGGGCGCTGAAGATGCCGGGCCGCCCGGCTTCCAGCTGAACCGTGCGCGATGTGCCGTTGGGGTCGGTGACGACGATCGGGGAGGGGGCGTCGCCGAGCGTCTGGCGCTCGATCTCGATGGTGCGGCCGCGCGCGGTGGCGCGAAGCGCCTCTTCCTCGAGTTCGGGTTCCTTCATCAGCCAGTGGCCAAGGCGACGCAGCAGGTCGAGATGCGGTCCGCCATCGCGGAAGCCCCGCGCCCAGAGCCAGGCATGATCGGAGAGGAAGAGTGCAACGCGGCCCTTCTGCTCGCGGCTGAGCATGAGCAGCGGTCTGTCGCCCGGGCCGGTCATGATGGTCGAGCCCGTGCGGGGGCGGGCGCCGACCATGCGCAGCCACTCGCCCCAGCGCGGCGGCTCGACCTCAGAACCGGGGAGGTCGCGGGTGACCGGGTGGCGGCGGCCGGGTTCGCTGACACGGGCACGATAGGCCTCGTCGATGACGCTGCCATCGGGCAGGGCGGGCAGGATCTGGCCGAGCGGTGTGCGTGCCAACGACTGCGAGCCGGAATATTCCGGACCGGCCGCGACCAGCAGGGCGCCACCCTCGCGCACATAGCGGACGATGTTGTCGAAATAGAGCAGCGGCAGGATCGACTGGTTGGCGTAGCGGTCGAAGATGATCAGGTCGAATTCCTTGATCTTGACCTGGAACAGCTCGCGCGTTGGAAAGGCAATCAGCGAAAGCTCGTTGATCGGCGTGCCGTCCTGCTTCTCCGGCGGGCGCAGGATGGTGAAATGAACGAGGTCGACATTGGCGTCGGCCTTGAGCAGGTTGCGCCAGGTCCGCTCGCCCGGATGCGGCTCGCCGGAGACCAGCAGCACGCGCAGCTTGTCCCGCACGCCCTCGATGGTGATGACGGCGCGATTATTGGCAAGCGTCAGCTCATTCTCGAGCGGTGCCGCCTCGATCTCGACGACATTGGGGCCGCCGCGATCAATCCGAACCGGCACCTGCACGATCTGACCCGAGGTGACCTCGCGGCGAGCGACGATCTCGCCGTCGCGGCGGATCGTCAGCCCGGCACGGCCGGGCCCGCCCTTGTCGACGACGCGCAGGCGAATGACCTGATCCTTGCCGACGATGCCGAAGCGCGGCGCATCGACAAGCACGATCCGGCGGTCGATCTCGGCGTTCCGGCCAGTCGTGAGAACGTGCAGCGGTGCCTTGAGACCCAAGGCCTCGGCATTGGGAGGAGCATCATGAGCGAGGCCGTCGGTGATGACGATGGCGCCGGCGACGCGCTCCGAGGGGACATCCGCAATGCTTGCGGCC
Source organism: Allobosea sp. 2KB_26 (assembly GCF_052115715.1). Lineage (NCBI taxonomy): Bacteria > Pseudomonadati > Pseudomonadota > Alphaproteobacteria > Hyphomicrobiales > Alloboseaceae > Allobosea > Allobosea sp. 2KB_26. The sequence continues at coordinate 586,080 of NZ_JBFRHE010000001.1, read as the reverse complement.
AACGCCTCGAAGAGACGGGTCCCGTCACCCGAGCCCTGCATGTCGGTGACGTCGGCGATGCGCGACTCGACGCCCGGAACGCCGCGCAGCTGGCGCTCGACATCGGCCAGAGCGGCTTCGGTCTGCACGCTCCGGTCGGCGAGGCGGTTCGAGCCGGAGCGATCGACCACCACCGAGACGACGTCCTTGACCGGCTCTCTGTCCTCGAAAACGAGCGAGGGGTCGGCCAGCGTGAGCGTCAGCACGATCAGCGCGAGCGCGCGGAGGATGGCGCTGCGGCCGGCGAGAACGAGCGCGGCGCCGGCAGCGACGGCAGCCAGCAAAGCCAGCCCGATCAGCAGCGGCAGAGGCACGAGCGGGGCGAAGGAGAGGCTCCACATGGTCTATTGCCCCAGACGCTCGAGCAGGGCCGGCACATGGACCTGGTCGGCCTTGTAGTTGCCGGTGAGCGCGTACATCACGAGATTGACGCCCGCGCGGAGCGCCATCTCGCGCTGGCGGGGATCGGAACCGGACATCGGTACCAGCCCTTCGCCGCGGCGATTCACGGCCCAGGCCGAGGCAAGATCGTTCGAGGTGATGACGATCGGCGAGACGCTGTCGCCGGCCCGCGCCGGACGACGCCCGTCTTCGCCGGCGGGCGGCAGGATCTCGACCCAGGTCGTGCCGGTGTCATAGCGACCGACGAAACCGTCGAGGATGTAGAAGGTCTTGGTCAGCACGTGGTCGCGCGGGATCGGTTCAAGCTCGGGGATGTCGAGCGTCTGCAGCATCCGCTTGAGCTGATCGCCTTCGGGCGTGCTGCCCCCATCTGGTCGGGCGCTCATGGCATCGCGGGTATCGAAGATCACGAGCCCGCCGCCCTTCATATAGGCTTCGAGCTTGCGCAGAGTCTCGGGCACCGGAATCGGGCGTCCGGCCACCACCGGCCAGTAGAGGATCGGGAAGAAGGCAAGCTCGTCGCGGGCTGGGTCGAGGCCTACCGCTTCGCCGGGTTCGAGCGCCGTGCGTGCGCCGAGCACGATATTGAGGCCTGCCAGCCCTGCCTTCGACATATCATCGACCGCCTTGTCACCGGTCAGGACATAGGCAAGGCGGGTGACGGCACCGGCGGCGAAAAGTTCGCGTGGGATCGGCGGCCTCGTGTCTTCCGGCGCGGCCGGGACAGGTTGGGCAAGGGTCGGAACGGCCGAGAGGGTGACAGTCAGTGCCAGCCCCAGGAGGAGCGCGGCGGCAGCAGCCTTGCTGGCGCGCGCCACGCGCAGACGCCCACCGAGCCAGAGGGTCGCCAGCGTGTCGAGGATCAGCAGCAGCAGCGCGATGACCAGGAGCTGTGGCCGGATGTCCTGCGCGACCGGCTTGTCGATCGGCAGGATCGGCGCGCCGAGCGAGGCCAGATCGAGCGCGTGCAGCATGTCGGCGGGAGCGAGTGCGTTGACTGCGAGCGAGCCGTCGGCCGGGCCGTAGATGCCGGGCGGGTGGGCAAGAGTGGCACGTCCGGTGAAGGTCCGCGGCACCGGTTGAGCCGTAGCCGGTGGTGCGCGGAAGGTGCCCTTGCCGTCCAGTACGCGGGTCGGCGAGAGTGTCTCGACCTTGGCATCCTCGGCCTGGGCCTCGGCCGGGCCGGTGCCGGCCAGTGCCACCACCTTGCGCAGCATCTCGACGAAGAGGCCCGACAGCGGCAGGTTCGACCATGTGGTGTCGGCGGTGACATGCATCATGGCGATCACGCCATCGCCGCGTCGTTCGCCGGTGACCACAGGCGTGCCGTCTTCGAGCGCAGCCCAGGTCTTGCGGGCAAGATCGGCATCGGGTTCGGCCAGGATCTGACGATTGACGCGGACGTCGTCGCTGATCTGCGTGCCGAAGAACGGACTCTCCCGGGTGAAGGGAGCGAGCTTGCGTGGGGTGTCCCAGGAAAGGCCGCCACCGAGCGTCCGCCCGCCACGGCGCAGCCGCACGGGGGTGAGCTCGTCGGAGGCGGTGGCAAGGCGCGCGCCGGCAAAGCGCAAGAGAACGCCGCCCCGCTCGACGAAGCTGCTGATCTTCGTCGCCGTCTCAGGGTCGAGCGCGCCGATATCCGCGAGAACGAGGACTGAGAGATTTTGCGCAAGCAACTCGCCGACGGGGTCGTTTGAACCAGGGCGCGGCTCGCGGATCTCTGCGAAGGGCGAGAGAGCGCGCGAGACGTAATAGGTTGGAGACAGCAAGGGCTGCGCGGTATCGGTGGTCGCGCCGGAGACGATACCGACGCGGCGCCGTTTGGCGCGGTCGTCGAGCAGCGCCACTGCACCCGCACTTGGTTCGCCCACGACCTCGAGCCGCGAAACGGCATTGCGCACCTCGATCGGAAGGGTGAGCCGGGCCACCGTCTGCGTTTCCGTTGGGCCAAAGGCGAATGGAGCATCCCCCAGTGGCAGACCCTTCAGATCGAGTGCGCGAACCTCACCGCTCGCGGGGGCGCTGGTGCTTGGCCGCAGCACCTTGACTGTCAGCGCGCCGGAGAGGTTCTCCGCGGCCGTCAGCGCGAGCTGATCGGCGGGGATGGCGTGGATGGACAGTCGGCGTGCATCGGCTTCCTGCTTCAGGCGCGCCAGGAAGGCGCCTTCGTCGGTCAGGCCAAGCCCGTCGGAGACCCAGACGATTTCGGCGTCAGGCGTGGCGCGGAGAAAGGCCTCGATCCGTGGCAATTGGGTGGTGCGGTCGGGCGCGTGTGGCTGCAGGGCCAATGCACGCAGTTTGTCGAGCGCCGCGCGCGGATCCGACAGCGTGACCTCGCCGGGCGTTTCCGCGAGTCCGACGATCGCCACCGCACGTCCCTCGCGGGCTGCAGCGCTCACCCGCGACTCCGCCAGCGCCACACGCTCGGGCCAGTCGGTCGCCGCCCCGAAGCCGTTGTCGATCAGGAGCAGCACTGGCCCGCGCGTTGGCGCCGTTGCCACCGGTGGGTTCCAGACCGGGCCGGCAACGGCGATGATGGCGAGCGCCGCAATGGCCATGCGCAATGCCAACAGCCACCAGGGCGTATGCGCCGGCATTTCGCGCTTGGCGATCAGGTCGGCCATGATCTTGAGCGGCGGGAAATCGATGCGCCGCGGGCGTGGCGGCGTGACTCGCAGGATCAGCCAAAGCGCCGGCAGCAGCGCAAGCGCGGTCAGTGCGAGCGGGGCGGAGAAGGCGATGGGCAGTTGCGTCAGCATCGTTGGCGCCCTCCTAGCGGCCCTGGCCGCCGCGCGAGGCGGCGATCAGGCTCGCAATCCGGAGTACGCCTTCGCTGGCGGGCCGGTCCGTCCGATGCAGGGTCAGCGTCCAGCCCGCCTTGCGGCAGGCCTCCCGAATGATCTCGCGATGGGCTTCGAGGCGCCGGCGATATTCCTCTCCCCAGGCCCCGGCATCGCCGACGCGCAGAGTGAGGCCGTCTTCGAGGTCGAAGAGCTCGGCCTGGCCGCTGAAGGGGAAAGTCTCTTCGATCGGATCGGCGATCAGCAGGATATGTCCGCGCGCGCCGCTGCTCGCCATGGTGGCGATGCGCTTGGCCAGGGACTGCGCCGGGGAAAGTCCGTCGGTGATGATGATGGCGTCGGCCAGGCGTGGAAGCGGCGCGTCCGGCGGCAGATCGGCGGTCTCGCCCTTGCGGTCGATCATGAGCGCTTGTGCCAAGGTCTCGACGATACGTCGCGAGGCGAGCGCCCGCGTCAGACCGAGATGCCCGACCCGCTCACCGCCTTCGACCAAGGTCTCGGCCAGGGCGAAGCCGGTAACAAGCGCACGGTCGACCTTGGAGGCCATGGCGAGGGACGAGGAAAAGCCCATCGAGGCCGAGCGGTCGATCCAGAGCCAGATCGCATGCGAGGCCTCCCATTCGCGCTCCCGGACGAAGAGATGGCCGTCGCGCGCCGAGCGGCGCCAGTCGATGCGTGACGCGGCCTCGCCGGTCACCAGAGGGCGGTACTGCCAGAATGTCTCGCCGGGGCCGGCGCGCCTGCGGCCGTGGATGCCATGCACGCTCGCCGAGACGCGCCGGGCCTCCAGGATCAGGCGTGGGAGGCGCGCCGCGAGATCGAGAGAAGCCTTCAGGACCGGCGGGGCCGGCTGGCGTTCGGATGGGCCGAGGACGCGCGTGCGCAGCATCACTGAAGTCCCTATCCCAATCGTTCCACGAGCCTTGCGATGACGCTTTCGACCGTCTCGCCATCGGCACGCGCAGCGAAGGTGAGCGCAATACGGTGCTTGAGCACTGGCGTGGCGAGTGCAACGACGTCATCCACGGACGGTGCGAGCCGGCCTTCGACGAGTGCGCGGGCCCGGGCAGCAAGCGTCAGGGCCTGGCTGGCGCGCGGACCGGGGCCCCAGGCGAGCTTGCTGGTCAGCGCCGGATCACCATCGCCGGGGCGAGCCGAGCGCACGAGATCGAGAATGGCGTCGACCACATTCTCGCCGACCGGCAGGCGGCGCACGAGGCGCTGTGTCGACATCAGCGTCTCTGCCGTCATTGCCTGAACCGGCTTGTGTTCGGTGGCTCCAGTGGTTTCGAGCAAAATGCGCCGCTCGGCCTCGCGGTCGGGGTAGCCGACATCGATCTCGAGCAGGAAGCGGTCGAGCTGGGCTTCCGGCAGTGGATAAGTGCCTTCCTGCTCGATCGGGTTCTGGGTTGCCAGCACATGAAAGGGCGCGGGCAGGTCGTAGCGTTCACCGGCGACGGTGACGTGATGCTCCTGCATCGCCTGCAGCAGCGCCGACTGCGTGCGCGGGCTGGCGCGGTTGATCTCGTCGGCCATCAGCAACTGAGCAAAGACCGGTCCCTTGATGAAGCGGAAATGGCGCTTGCCGTCGGCGCTCTCATCGAGCACCTCGGAGCCGAGAATGTCGGAAGGCATCAGGTCAGGCGTGAACTGCACACGTCTCGCGCTCAGGCCGAGGACCGTTCCCATCGCCTCGACCAGCTTGGTCTTGGCAAGGCCGGGCACGCCGACGAGCAGACCGTGGCCACCGGCGAGCAAGGTGATCAGCGAAAGGTCGACCACCTCCTGCTGCCCGAAGATGACCTGGCCGATCTCGCGGCGGGCGGCGCCGATGGCGCCGAGCGCAGCTTCAGCCGCTTCGACGATCCCGGTATCGAGATTGACGGGTTGACCGGCCTCGCTCTTGCCATCCGTCGCACGGACTTGCGCCACCATGTCTATCTCCTTCACCCTCGTCGTCGCGCCTTGCGCTGCTTCACGCCCCGCAAGCTTCCCGAACCGGTGACTGTGGACGGGCTATCCAACCGGCTCAAGGGGCTACAGGCTCTGGTGCACAGAACTCGGCTTCACGATTATGTAGAGTTCAAGGCGAAACGGGTCATGCAACCAATATGCCGCGGGCGGCGATTTCAGGTAGTTCGATGAACCATTCAACTCAGGCGATAGAGCGGCTGCTGGTCGCGCTGAAGGACGGTCGCACGCGAGCCTTGCCGCCTGTCGAACGCTGGAATCCACCCTATTGCGGCGATATCGACATGCGCATCACTGCGGATGGCACGTGGTTTTACCTCGGAACCCCGATCGGCAGACCGGCGCTGGTCAAGCTTTTCTCCTCGGTGCTGCGTCGCGACGGCAGCGATTATTTCCTGGTGACACCGGTCGAAAAGGTCGGGATCAAGGTCGACGACGCGCCGTTCCAGGCCGTCGAGATGACGGTCGAGGGGAGGGGCGACGAACGCGCCATCGCATTCCGGACGCTGGTTGACGATATCGTGAGCGTGGGCCCGGAGCACGCGATCCGCTTCGTTCGGGATATGAATGGCGGGCTCAAGCCCTATGTCCATATCCGCCGGGATCTCTGGGCCAGGGTGACGCGGGCCCTGACCTATGACCTTCTGGCCCTTGGCGAGATCCGGCTGGTCGATGGCATCGGCATGTTCGGGCTGGCCGTTGCCGGTGCATTCTATCCGGCCGTGTCGGCCAGCGAGATCGAAGGATTCTGATGCAGGCGCTGAAGCTGACGGCGGCAGAGATCGTGGCCCTTGCCGGGGCGCGGCTGCGCCACGAACCGCCGGATCTCGGCGACGTGATCAGCCGGCCACGCGGCGACCACGATCTCCAGCCGGAAGCGATCGAGCCACCGGACGAGGCGGCGGCGATCCAGGCCGCGGTGCTGATCCCGATCGTGCTGCGCGAGGACGGGCCGACCGTGCTGCTGACGCAGCGCGCAGCGGCGTTGCGCAGCCATTCCGCCCAGGTCGCCTTTCCCGGCGGACGCGTCGATGCCGTGGACGGCTCGCCGGTGGTTACGGCGCTGCGCGAGACGGAGGAGGAGATCGGTCTCGCGCGCGAACATGTGCGCGTCGTCGGCTTTCTCGACGCCTATCTCACCGGCACCGGCTACAGGGTCGTGCCTGTCGTGGGGCTGGTCGAGCCGCCATTCGCGCTGACGATCAATCCGCACGAGGTCGACGAAGCCTTCGAAACCCCGCTCGCCTTCCTGATGGATCCAGCCAATCATCGCCGCGAAGGGCGGGAATGGAAGGGGCGCTATCGCACCTACTATGCGATGCCCTTCGGAGATCACTATATCTGGGGTGCAACCGCCGGCATGATCCGTAACCTTTACGAGCGACTCTCCGGCTAGTCTGATTGGATGGCGCGCCCATGCTGCGTTCGGTGACCGAAGAGGTCCTGCTCTTCGTCCTGCCCTTTTGTATCTTCGCAAGCTATCTGATCATCAGGCGGCGGAACCCTTTCGACGTCGAGCACTGGGACGGGCACGTCTTCTGGCTGTCGGTCGTGGGTCTCGTGATCTCGATCGGCTTCGTCGCCTATACCGGTTGGATCGCTCCGCGCAGCCAGGGCGCTTATGTGCCGCCTCATATGGAGAACGGGCAGCTCATCCCTGGCCAGTTCAGATGAGCGAAGCGCAGCGGGCTCGGGTCGGGCGCTTTCTTCAGCAGCCGGCGGTGACGGAGGTGCTGGCTGCGTTCAATGGCGGCGGCGAGGAAACGCGCGTCATCGGCGGGGCTGTCCGGGACCTGCTGCTCGGAGAGCGGCTCGGCGATGTCGATCTGGCGACGACCGCAGTGCCGGAGGAGACGATCCGGCGCGCAGCGGCGGCGGGCTTCAAATCGGTTCCGACGGGAATCGAGCATGGCACGGTGACCATCGTCGCCCATGGCATTCCCTTCGAGACCACGACGCTGCGCCGCGATGTCGAGACCGATGGTCGCCGCGCCAAGGTGGTCTTTGGGCGCGATTTCGCAGAGGACGCGATCAGGCGCGATTTCACGGTCAATGCGCTTGGGCTCGGGCGCGACGGTATCGTTCACGACTATTGCGGAGGGCTTGCCGATCTCGAGGCGCGTCGCATCCGCTTCATCGGCGATGCGAACCTGCGCATTCGCGAGGACTATCTGCGCATCCTGCGCTTCTTCCGTTTTCACGCGCGCTACGGGGAGGGCGCACTGGACGAGACCGGGCTCGCCGCCTGTACTGCCGGCCGGGCCGGGCTCGGCGGGCTTTCGCGTGAGCGGGTGCGAGCGGAACTGCTGAAACTGCTCGTCGCGCCGCGCGCGGCCGAGGCATTGTCGGCGATGATGGGAGCGGGGCTTCTTGTGCCGGTGATCGGTGGCGTGCCCCGGCTTTCGCGCTTCGCGGCGATTGCGGCAGGCGAGCCCGCGGGAACAGTCTATCCGGCTTTCCGGCTCGCGGCGCTGGCGGTTGGCGTGCGCGAGGATGCACTGCGCCTGCGGGACGGGTTGCGGCTATCGAACGAGCAATTCGACCGGATCGAGCGCATCGCACTGGCTCTTGAGGGGCTCTCGGGGCGTGCGACGGAGTGTTCGATCGCCATGCTGCGCCATCTGGCCCATCGCGTCGGCGCGGATGCGGTCGCCGGCGGCCTCGTTCTGCTCACGGCCAACGGGCGTTCTCCGGGGCACTCCGAGGTGCAGGCTGCAATTGCGGAACTCGGACGGACGCCGCCCTTCCTGCCGAGCGGTCGCGATGTACTCAAACGTGGTGTTACCGCCGGGCCGGATGTCGGGCGCGTGCTCGATCAGGCACGGCGCGAGTGGATCGAGGCGGGATGTCCCGGCGAGCGGGCGCAGCAGCTTGTCTTTGTCGAGAGTGCAATCGCGCAACGCTCACGCTGAGAGCGCTCAGGGCCAGCGTACGGTCGGCGGCAGCGAGGAGAGGATCGAGGCGACATTGCCGCCGGTCTTGAGGCCGAAGATCGTGCCCCGGTCATGGAGCAGGTTGAACTCGACATAGCGACCGCGCCGGACCTGCTGTTCGTAACGCTCGGCCTCGGTCCAGGGCTTGCCGATATTGGCCCGCATGATCTGCGGATAGATGTCGAGGAAGGCCTTGCCGACGGCCTGGGTGAAGGCGAGATCGGCCTCAGGCTCGCCGGACCAGACATAATCGTAGAAGATGCCGCCGATGCCACGCGGCTCGCCGCGGTGCTTCAGGAAAAAGTACTCGTCGCACCATTGCTTGAAGCGGGGATAGTCGGCGACTGGGGCGAAACTTTCGCAGGGCGCGCGCATCGCGGCGTGGAAGGCGATGGCGTCGGCGTCATCTTGCGTCCGCCGGTTGTCCAGCACGGGGGTCAGGTCGGCTCCGCCACCGAACCACGGCTTCGTCGTTACCACGAAGCGGGTGTTCATATGCACCGTCGGCGCGTGCGGATTCCAGGGATGGGCGATCAGCGAGATGCCTGTGGCATGGAAGCGCGGATCCTCGGCCGCGCCCGGGATCTGCCCTGCGAATTCGGGCTGAAAGGTGCCATAGACGGTCGAGACATGGACGCCGACCTTCTCGAAGACGCGGCCCTGCATCATCGACATGACGCCGCCCCCGCCTTCGGCGCCATCGTGGTTGCGACGCTGCCAGGGCGTCCGCTCGAAGCGGCCCGGAGTGCTTGCCTCGGGCGGGAAGGGGCCGGTGGCTTCATCCTCCAGCGCCTCGAAGGCCGAGCAAATCTGGTCGCGCAGGGCCTCGAACCAGGCTGTCGCGCGCGGCTTCATGGCCTCCGCGAGGGCGAGGGAGGAGGTCGTGGAGGCGGGGTCAGTCGCTCGGGTGGTCATCGATCCGTTTCCGTTCCGCTCGCCGCGAGGGTCTTCATCCGCGGTGACGAGGGATTTCGCGCCTATCTCGGATAAGCGTCCAGCTGCCGCAAGGCCTCTCCCATAACCACGGCTGCGGCAATTGCGACATTGAGCGAACGCAAACCCGGGCGCATCGGCACATGGACGCTGCCGTCGACGGTTGAGTAGAGCTCGGCGGGAACGCCCGCCGATTCGCGTCCGACGAGCACGATGTCGCCGGGAGCGAAGGCAAAATCGGTATGGGCGGTGGCCCCATCCGTCTCCGCCAGGATCAGCCGGTGGCCACCCGCCAGCCGCCATGCATCGAAGGCCTTGAACGAATCATGCCGGGTGATGGCGGCGCGTTCGAGATAGTCCATGCCCGAACGTCGGAAATGGCGGTCCGAGACATCGAAGGCTGCGGGCTCGATGATGTCGACCGCGATGCCGAGGCAGGCGGCCATGCGAATCATCGTGCCCGAATTCTGCGGGATATCCGGTTGGTAGAGGGCGAGGCGCAACATGCGCTGCTGTCATGCGGTGACGTCATGACATGCGTCAAGCCTCTGGCCGCGACCCGACCGCTGCCCCATATCTCGCCAAGATTTCGTCGTCATGCCGGTCCATGGAGGGCGGTACGCCATGTTCGCCTCCCTGTTCCGTTTCCTTGAAAGCCGCATCGACGTCTTCGCGCCCTTTGACGAGGGCCAGACGCCGCCCAAGGGTGTGTGGCCATTCATGTGGCACCACATCAAGGGCGTGAAGGGCTGGATGGCCCTGATCATGCTCACGGGCCTCGGCTTCAGCGGCATCGAGGCGGCGATGTACCTGATGGTCGGCTGGTTCGTGGATCTGCTGGCGACCCAGTCGCCGGAGACGATCTGGCGCGATCACGGCACGGTGCTGCTCGGCGCGGCCTTCCTGCTCGTCGTGGTCCGCCCGCTGATCTATTTTGCCAATCACGCGATCGTGGACCAGGTTGTGGTGCCGCAGATCACCAATCAGATCCGCTGGCGCAACCATGTCTACACGCTCGGCCATGCGCTCTCCTATTTCCAGAATGATTTCGCGGGGCGGCTTTCCGCGCGCGTGATTCAGGCAGGGCAATCGATCCGCGGCGCGACGATCGAGGTCATCGACGATCTCTGGTACGCGCTGATCTTCGCATCGGTGGCGATCGGCTTCTTCGGCTCGACCAGCCTCTGGCTGGCGCTGCCGGTGATCGTCTGGTTTGCGGCCTATGTCGTGCTGCTGATCTATTTCGTGCCGCGCGCGAAGAAACGCTCCGAGGCGAACTCGCTGGGGCGTTCCTCGACGACCGGACGCATCGTCGATTCCTATACCAATATCCTGACGGTCAAGCTCTTCGCCCGCGCCGATGCCGAGCGCTCGTCGGTCCGCGACTCGCTGTCACGCTGGAACGCCTCCTTCCTGCATTTGTCGCGGCTGATTACTGGTGTCAGCGTCATCCTGCAGACCATGAACAGCCTGCTGGTCGTGACGACGGCGTGGATTTCACTGCATCTCTGGAGCCAGGGCATCATGTCGCCCGGAGCGGTCGCGGCCGCGATCGGCCTCGTGCTGCGGCTGGTGCAGATGTCGAGCTGGCTGATTCATCTCGTGCGCGGCGTGTTCGAGAATATCGGCTCAGTGCAGGAGAGCATGGAGACGATCGCCAAGCCGCATGACCTGACCGATGTGCCGGATGCCATGCCCTTGTCGGTCGGCGAGGGGGCGATCCGCTTCGAGCAGGTCCGCTTCAATTATGGCCGCAATGGCGGTCTGTTCGAGGGGCTCAACCTCGATATCCGCCCGGGCGAGAAGATCGGCCTCGTCGGCCCGTCGGGCGCCGGCAAGTCGACGCTGGTCAATCTGCTCTTGCGGCTCTATCCGCTGGAGGCCGGTCGCATCCTGATCGATGGGCAGGACATCGCCCGTGTGACGCAGGATTCCTTGCGCGCGCAGATCGGCATGGTGACGCAGGATAATTCGCTGCTGCACCGCTCGATCGGCGACAATATCGGGTATGGCCGGATCGACGCGACCGAGGACGAGATCATCGAGGCGGCCAGGAGGGCATCGGCGCATGAGTTCGTCGCGACGCTCAGCGACCAGGATGGCCGCAAGGGGTTCGAATCGCGTGTCGGCGAGCGCGGCGTCAAGCTCTCTGGCGGCCAGCGCCAGCGCATCGCCATCGCCCGCGTGCTGCTCAAGGACGCGCCGATTCTGATCCTGGACGAGGCCACCTCGGCCCTTGATTCCGAGGTCGAGGCGACGATCCAGGAGCAGCTCACGGCGCTCATGCAGGGCAAGACCGTGATCGCGATCGCACACCGGCTCTCGACCATCGCGGCGCTCGATCGGCTGATCGTGCTCGACAAGGGCCGCATCGTCGATCAGGGCAGCCATGCCGAACTCGTCGCGCGCGGCGGCCTCTATGCCCGGCTCTGGGCCCGCCAGTCGGGCGGTTTCCTCGCCGTTGCCGACCCGGAGACGGTCACGGCCTGAGTCCCGCTGAGGGCAGGCCGCGATGCACATTGCCGCCGCCCGGAACAGTAGACTTCGTCCAAAGTGCATGCCAAAGAGCGCGGCGGCGACGCGCCGCCGCATTGCGGCTGCGAAGGGGCGCACCTATGAGGGGCGTCAGACGATAATTTACAGCCGTTCCAGGCTGGGCGAAGAGCAGAGGAATCGATCGTGGCTCACGCGACCGAGACGACCCAAACCACCCGCCGCGACTTTCTGATGCTGGCGACCGGCGCTGCCGGTGCCGTCGGTCTCGGTGCTGTTGTTGTTCCGCTCGTGAGCCAGTTGGCTCCGGACGCGCAGACCGTTGCTGCTGGTGCGCCGATGGATGTCGATCTCGCCCCGATCGCGGAAGGCCAGGCCATCAAGCTGTTCTGGCGCGGCAAGCTGATCTTCGTGCGTCATCGCACCAAGAAGGAGATCGACGAGGCGCGTGCGGTCAATGTCGCGACTTTGCCCGATCCGCAGACCGACCAGGCCCGCGTCAAGGAAGGCCACGAGCAGTTCCTCATCGTTTACGGCAATTGCACCCATCTCGGTTGCGTGCCGCTCGGCAATTCTCCCGGCGATCCGAAGGGCGACTATGATGGCTGGTTCTGCCCGTGCCACGGTTCGCACTACGATTCGTCCGGCCGCATCCGCAAGGGGCCCGCGCCGCTCAACCTGCCGATCCCGCCCTATGCGTTCAACGCAGATACGAAGATCCGAATCGGCTGAGCTATGCGCTTCTCCATGATTTCCAATGATACCGAGAAAGCCTTGAGGCATTCGTCATGAGTGGTCATAGCACCTACGTTCCGAAGACCGGCTTTGAACGCTGGCTCGATGCCCGTCTGCCGATCGTTCGCCTCATGCACGATTCGGCCGTGTCCTACCCGGTTCCACGCAACCTGAACTACCTTTGGACCTTCGGTGGCATCCTGGTGTTCATGCTCGTCGCGCAGATCGTGACGGGCGTCATCCTGGCGATGCACTACACGCCGCATGCGACCATGGCCTTCAACTCCGTCGAGCACATCATGCGCGACGTGAACTTCGGCTGGCTGCTGCGTTACCTGCACTCCAACGGCGCCTCGATGTTCTTCGTCGCCGTCTATGTCCACATCTTCCGCGGCCTCTACTACGGTTCGTACAAGGCTCCGCGAGAGGTGCTCTGGATCCTCGGCGTCGTCATCTTCCTGCTGATGATGGCCACCGCCTTCATGGGCTACGTGCTGCCCTGGGGTCAGATGTCCTTCTGGGGCGCCACCGTCATCACCAACCTGTTCTCGGCCCTGCCGGTGGTTGGCGAGACGATCGTGACCTTCCTGTGGGGCGGCTATTCCGTCGACAACCCGACGCTGAACCGCTTCTTCTCGCTGCACTATCTGCTGCCGTTCATGATCTTCGGCGTCGTGATCCTCCACATCTGGGCTCTGCACGTCGTCGGACAGAACAACCCGACCGGCGTCGAGGTGAAGAACGTCCAGAAGGACACCGTGCCGTTCACGCCCTACGCGACCATCAAAGACATCTTCGGGATGGTCTGCTTCATCTTCGTGTTCGCCTATTTCGTGTTCTATCAGCCGAACTTCATGGGCCATGCCGACAACTACATTCCGGCCAACCCGGCGGTGACGCCGACGCATATCGTGCCTGAGTGGTACTTCCTGCCGTTCTACGCGATCCTGCGCGCCATCCCCGACAAGCTCGGCGGCGTCCTGGCGATGTTCGCGGCAATCGCGGTGCTGGCCTTCCTGCCCTGGCTCGACACCTCCAAGGTGAAGTCGATGAGATACCGGCCGGTCGCCAGGGTCCTGTTCTGGGCGTTCCTCGTGGTCTGCATCGTGCTCGGCTATCTCGGCGCCATGCCTGCCGAAGAGCCTTTCGTGACCTACTCGCGGATCTTCACCGCGCTGTATTTCGGCTACTTCATCTCGCTTGTGCTGGTCGGCATCTTCGAGAAGCCGGCGAAGCTGCCGAACTCGATCGCTGACTCCGTGCTGGCCAATACCAAGGGTGGCTCGGGCGCGAGCCTTGCGGCTGCCACCGCTTCCGAACCGAACGCCAAGGGCTGACGAAAGATGAGCACCACCCCGTTTCGCCTTGCCCTGGCGGGGCTCAGCTTCGGCCTTGCCCTCACTGCCAATGCGCTGACGGCTCAGGCCGCCGGCGACCGTGTGATCCCGCCGCAGCAGAGCTGGTCATTCTCGGGTCCGGTCGGCAAGTTCGACCGTGCCCAGCTCCAGCGGGGCTTCAAGGTCGTCAAGGAGGTTTGCGCCAGCTGCCACGCGATGAGCCTGATCCCGATGCGGACGCTGTCGCAGCCCGGTGGTCCGGAGTTCACGCCCGGGCAGGTCACCGCGCTGGCCGCGACCTATCAGATCAAGGACGGCCCGAACGATCAGGGCGAGATGTTCGATCGTCCCGGCCGCCCTGCCGACCGTTTCCCGTCGCCGTTCCCGAACGAGCAGGCGGCGCGGGCCGCCAATGGCGGCGCCTACCCGCCAGACCTCTCGGTCCTGGCCAAGGCGCGCACCTATGAGCGCGGGTTCCCGCAGTTCATCATCGACATCTTCTCCCAGTATCAGGAGCAGGGGCCGGACTACATCGCGGCGCTGTTGGCCGGGTACAAGGAGCCGCCGCAGGGCTTCCCGCCGCTGCTGCCGGGCCAGAACTACAACACCTATATGCCGGGCCACCTCATCGCGATGCCGCAGCCGCTCCAGGACGGGCAGGTCGAGTATCCGAAGGGACCGGACGGCAAGTCGCCGGTTCCGGAGACCGTGGCGCAGTATGGCAAGGACGTCGCGGCCTTCATGGTCTGGATGGCTGAGCCGCATCTCGAGGCGCGCAAGCGCATCGGCATGCAGGTCATGCTGTTCCTCATCTTCTTCGGCGGTCTGCTCTACTACACCAAGAAGAAGGTCTGGTCGCGCATGCCGGATGGCTCAACCGCGCACTGACCTCTACCAGGAATGGGAAAGGCCCCGGAAACGGGGCCTTTTTCGTTTGGCCTTGCGCGGCTGCGGCTGCGCAGCGCCTTTGTACGGCCGTCACAGAAGCCTGCTCCTGTCCGGCCAAACTGAAAGGAAACGATCATGAGCGAAGCTGTGCTCGGAATCATCGGTGGGTCGGGCATCTACGACCTGCCGGGCCTGACCGATCTGCGCGAAGAGCGTGTCACTAGTCCCTGGGGCGAACCCTCGGACATCCTGCGCATCGGCCGCATCGGCCAAACCAAGATCGTCTTCCTGCCGCGCCATGGTCGTGGTCACGTCTTGCCGCCCTCCGAGATCAATTACCGCGCCAATATCGACGTGATGAAGCGCGCGGGCGTCACCGATCTCGTCTCGCTCTCAGCTTGCGGGTCCTATAAATCCGAGCTCTATCCCGGCCTGTTCGTGCTGGTCGACCAGTTCATCGACCGCACTGTGCGTCGCGCCAGCTCCTTCTTCGGCAAGGGCTGCGTCGCTCATGTCCCGATGGCGCGCCCGGTCGGTCCGGTGCTGCAGGCACGGCTCGCCGATGCCGCGACGGCCGAGGACCTGCCCTTCGTGCGCGGCGGTACTCTGGTCACCATGGAAGGCCCGCAATTCTCGACCTATGCGGAGTCGCTGACCTATAAGGCGCTCGGCTACGACCTGATCGGCATGACCGCGATGCCTGAGGCCAAGCTCGCCCGCGAGGCCGAGATCACCTATGCGACCGTCGCAATGGTGACGGATTTCGACTGCTGGCATCCCGAGCAGTCCTCGGTGGATGTCGCTTCTGTCGTCGCCGTGCTGAAGGACAACGCCGAGAAAGCGCGCCGGCTGGTTGCACGCCTCGCCGCGGATTTCCCTGCCGAGCGCGAGCCATGTCCGGCCGGTTCCCATCACGCACTGGACAGCGCCATCATCACGGCGCGCGAGTTCCGCGACCCGAGCCTGGTGGCAAAGCTCGACGCGGTTGCGGGCAGGGTCCTCTGACGGCAGCCTGAGATCGGGGGGGGGCCGGCCTGGACTGGCGGTTCCCTTCGCGCGGCCGCGGCGCTAAGAGAGCGCGTCGCCACAGCGAGCTGTTTCCGTATGGACCGTGATACCCTCCTCGACCTGAAGAACGCGATCCGCTCCATTCCGGATCACCCGAAGCCGGGCATCATCTTCCGGGACATCACCACCCTGCTCGGCGATGCCCGGGCTTTCCGACGTGCGGTCGACGAGCTCGTCCAGCCTTTCGCCGGGCTGAAGATCGCGAAGATCGCCGGCATCGAGGCGCGCGGCTTCATCCTCGGCGGGGCGGTGGCCCATCAGCTCTCGGCCGGCTTCATCCCGGTGCGCAAGAAGGGCAAGCTGCCGCACGAGACGGTCAGCATCACCTACTCCCTGGAATACGGCACGGACGAGATCGAGGTCCACAAGGACTCGGTCTCGCGGGGCGAGCGCGTCCTTTTGGTCGACGACCTGATTGCGACCGGCGGCACTGCGGAAGGTGCGGTCAACCTGCTGTCCTCGCTTGGCGCCGAGGTTGTGGCGGCCTGCTTCATCATCGATCTGCCGGATCTCGGTGGAGCGGACCGGGTCCGTCGCCTCGGCGTTCCCGTGCGTACGCTCGTCTCCTTCAGCGGACATTGAGCTCATGAAGATCGGCGGCAAGGCCTATCGGACGATCTGGCTTGCACAGGATGGCTGGCGCGTCAGCGTGATCGACCAGACCAAGCTGCCCTTTCGTTTCGAGACTGTCGCGCTCGGCAGCGCCGAGCAGGCCGCCGAGGCGATCCGGAGCATGGTGGTGCGCGGAGCACCGCTGATCGGCGCGACAGCCGCCTATGGCGTCGCCCTGGCCATGCGCGCAGACCCGTCCGGCCAGGCGCTGGAGGCGGCTGTCGCCTTGCTTGGCGCGACCCGTCCGACGGCGGTAAACCTGCACTGGGCGCTGGAACGGGTGAGCAGCAGACTGGCAGGCCTCGATCCAGCTTCGCGCATGGCAGCTGCCTATGACGAGGCCGCTGCGATCTGCGACGAGGATGTCGCGCTGTGCCGCGCGATCGGCGAGCACGGGCTTGGCGTGATCCGCGGCCTTGCGGTGGGCAAGGCTCCGGGTGAGCGCTTCAATATCCTGACCCATTGCAATGCCGGCTGGCTTGCCACGGTTGATTGGGGCACTGCGCTGGCGCCAATCTATCTGGCGCATGATGCCGGCCTGCCCATCCATGTCTGGGTCGACGAGACGCGGCCGCGCAATCAGGGGGCGGCGCTGACGGCTTACGAGCTCGGCGCCCATGGCGTGCCGCATACGGTGGTCAGCGACAATGCCGGCGGGCATCTGATGCAGCGCGGGCAGGTCGACATGGTCATCGTCGGCACCGACCGGACCACCGCGACGGGCGATGTCGCAAACAAGATCGGCACCTATCTCAAGGCGCTGGCCGCGCATGACAACGGCGTGCCCTTCTATGTCGCCTTGCCGTCCCCGACGATCGACTGGCGGCTGTCGGATGGGCTCGGCGAGATCCCCATCGAGGAGCGTTCGGCACGCGAGGTTACCCATCTCGCGGGCCTGGGAGAGGATGGCGAAGTCGGCCAGTTCCGGGTGGTGGCGCCCGGCAGCCCCGCCGCCAATCCCGCCTTCGACGTCACCCCGGCGCGGCTCGTCACCGGCCTCATCACGGAACGTGGCGTTGCCACGGCGAGTTCCGAAGGGCTTGCTCGTCTCTTTCCGGATCTGGCGCGCGGAGCTGCGACATGAGTGAAATGGCGCTTCGCGCAGAGATCGTCGCGGTCGCCCAGGCGATCGACAAGGCTGGGTTCTGCCCTTCGAAATCGGGGAATGTCTCGGCCCGCTTCGAAGGCGGATTGCTGATCACCCCGTCCGGCCTGCCCTATGCCCAGACCAAGCCGGAGGATCTGATCCATCTCTCGCTGGACGGCACTGTCCTGAGTGGCGCGCGCAAGCCCTCGTCGGAATGGCCGTTCCATGTTGAGATCTACCAGGCTCGGCCGGATGCCCAGGCGATCGTGCACACGCATTCGCCGCGCGCCACCGCTCTGTCGTCGGCAAGACGCGGCATTCCGGCCTTCCACTACATGATCGCGCTTTGCGGAGGCTCGGATGTGCGTTGCGCGGAATACGCGACCTTCGGCACCCCTGAGCTTGCCAAGAGCGCCGTGACGGCACTGGAGGGGCGCAAGGCGGTGCTGCTCGCCAATCACGGTGTCATCGCGCTTGGACAGACGCTGGCGGGAGCGCACACGATCGTCGCCGAGGTCGAGAATCTCGCGGGGCAGTATCTCGACCTGCTCGCCTCCGGGTTGGAGCCGGTCATACTTGGCGAGGCCGAGATGGAGCGCGTTTCCGCGAAGTTCTCGGGCTATGGCAAGGTGGGGTGAGAACCCCGGCGCGCTTCGAAGCGCGCCGGGCCATGGTCGGGCTTGCCGCGGCGACGGCGCCTGAGACCTTTCAGATTACCCGGCAGATCAGGCCGGTCTGCGCTCGATGAAGACGCAGCCTTCGAAGCTGAAGACCTCCTCGCCATGCTGGTTCACACCGGCATTACGATGGAAGAACAGGCCCCATTGCGGGCGGCTGGCGCTGGCGCGGGTTTGAATGACGGTCGAGCTATAGGTGATCCTGTCGCCGACAAAGACCGGTTTGGACCAACGCAGATTCTTGAAGCCAGGGGAGGGGCCAAGACGTGGCGCCTTTCCGGGCGTGGCGGCGAGCTGGCGTTTGCGGTGAGCGACCATCGTCGCCATCCAGACCGAGGCCGTATGCCAGCCCGAAGCCGCGAGGCGCCCGAAAGAGCTGCTGCGTGCCGCAGCATCGTCCATGTGGAAGGGCTGCGGATCGAAGGCGCGGGCGAAGGCGACGATTTCCTCAGGTGTGAAGACGAAACTGCCGAGCTCGTGGCTCTCGCCGATTTCGATCTCCTCGAAGAAGCGGGCCGGCTGCGTCTCGCCAGCCGGAATCTCGAGCGGGCTCAGCGCGACCGGCAGCACATAGCGGGGCGGGTGCGCCAGCCAGTCGCCCTTGGGCAGGGCGAAGCCGGAGCCCTTGCGACCGAACATGATCCAGTTGGTCTGCTCGAGAACCGGCTCGTCGCGCTGGTTCAGGAGCTCGAATCGAAACTTCACCAGGCCCATTTCGGGGCGTGAGCGTGATTCCTTGGTTTCAACCACGCTGCGGCGTGCGCTGAGGGCATCACCCGGCAGCACCGGCCGGAGCCATTTGACCTCTTCGATGCCAGGTGCGCCCATCGAGGCGGCGTCCAGGACGAAGTCCTCGGCGAGCAGCCGCATCAGCAGCGAGCAGCTATGCCAGCCGGACGCGATGAGCTGGCCGACGAAGCTCTGCTTCGCGGCCGCCGGATCGGTGTGGAAATCCTGCGCGTCGTAGCGCGAGGCATAGGCGATGATGTCGTCCTGCGAGACGGCGACCCGGCCGCTCTGCTTCACCTCTCCGACGACGAAATCCTCGAAATAGCGCATCGGTCGCTCGCGGTTCGGCTCAGTTGGCGAAGCGGAAATGCAGCACGTCGCCATCGGCGACGACATATTCCTTGCCTTCGAGCCGGAACTTGCCGGCTTCGCGCGCACCGCTCTCGCCCTTGTGGGCGATATAGTCGTCATAAGCGATGGTTTCGGCCCTGATATAGCCCTTCTCGAAATCGGTGTGGATCACGCCGGCGGCGGCGGGGCCCTTGGTGCCGTTCTCGATCGTCCAGGCGCGGGCTTCCTTCGGGCCGACGGTGAAATAGGTAACGAGGTTCAGGAGCGCATAACCGGCGCGAATGACGCGGTTGAGGCCCGGTTCGGCAAGGCCGACAGCGTCGAGATAGTCCTTCTGCTCCTCTGCCGGCAGGACGGCGATCTCGCTCTCGATCTTGGCCGAGACGACGACGGCGACTGCACCTTCCTCGGCGGCGCGGGCCTTCACCTTTTCGGAGAAGCCATTGCCCTTGTCGGCGCTGGCTTCTTCGACATTGCAAACATAGAGCACCGGCTTGGACGAAAGCAGGCCGAGCATCTCGAAGGCCTTGCGTTCCTCGGCGGCGACCTGAACCAGGCGCGCCGGCTTGCCGTCGCGAAGCAGGACGAGGCAGCGATTCATCAGGTCGGCCAGCTCCTTGGCCTCCTTGTCGCCCGACTTCGCCTTTTTCTCCAGCGGCTGCACGCGCTTCTCGAGGCTCTCGAGATCGGCGAGCATCAGCTCGGTCTCGATGGTCTCGATATCGTCGATCGGCGAGATCTTGCCCTCGACATGGGTGATGTCGCCATCCTCGAAGCAGCGTACGACATGGGCGATGGCGTCGCATTCGCGGATATTGGCGAGGAACTGGTTGCCGAGGCCTTCGCCCTTCGAGGCTCCGCGCACGAGCCCGGCGATATCGACGAAGGTCAGGCGCGTCGGGATGATCTCCTTCGAACCGGCAATCGCGGCAAGTTTCTCCAGCCGGTCATCGGGGACCGCGACGTCGCCGACATTCGGCTCGATCGTGCAGAAGGGATAGTTCGCCGCCTGTGCCGCAGCGGTCTGCGTCAGAGCGTTGAACAGGGTCGACTTGCCGACATTCGGCAGGCCGACGATACCGCATTTGAAACCCATGATGGCTGGTCCGTTGCGTCGCCGCCGCAAAGGGGCGGTCGCGAGATGATGATTGGAATGTCCAGGGCCTTATTGGGGTCCGGGCGGCAAAAGACAAGATGGCAGGGGCCAGGGACGGCTCACGCGAACGTGCATGGCGAGGCGCTGCGCGGGAGCGCAGGACTTCGCGAGACGGCCCTCTGTCTGTGCCGGTCCATTCGACGGAGCTCTTCCATGCGCGCTCTCTCTGCCAGTCTCTTCGCGGCAGCTCTCGTCCTGACCAGCAGTATCGTTCAGGCCCAGGCGCCGGCGACACGGGTGCGTGGCACGGTCGAAAAGCTCGAGGGCGCGGCGCTGACCGTGAAGACGCCGAGCGGAGAGGACGTCGCGGTCGCCCTGGCCCCCGGCTATTCGGTTGGCGGTGTGGTCAAGGCGGGCGTCAGCGACATCAAGAAGGGCAGCTTCGTGGGCGTCGGTGCGCGGCCGCAAGCGGATGGCACGCTTCTCGCGGTCCAGGTCCTGATCTTTCCCGAGGCGATGCGCGGGACGGGAGAGGGGCATAGGGCCTGGGGGGTCTTGCCCGACAGCACCATGACGAATGCGACGGTGGCCGAGACGGTTTCGCGCGTCGACGGCGCCAATCTTGTCCTGACCTATCCCGGTGGCGAGCAGAAGGTGACGATCACGCCTGATGCCAACATCATCATGGCCGCCCCCGCCGAAGCGTCCGAGCTGTCGCCGGGTGCACAGGTCGCGTTCACGGCGACGCGCCAGGCCGGCGGCGGTCTTCTTGCCAGCCGCGTCACGATCGCGAAACAGGGCGCCCAGTTGCCGCTGTGATGCATCGGCCCCAAAAGTGGGTTGCGGTTTGCGGGAAAGCCGATGCAACCACAAAGGGCTCGTTCATCGGCCCAGATACGAAACCCGGTCCGATGCACCAGCCTTTCAGTCCTCGGCCTTCTCGCCGAGGCGCTTCACCGCGGCATGGCCGCGCGCGTCCATGAAGAGATGCACCTTGTTCTGGAAGCCGGAATCATCGCCCGCGGCGAGCAGTGCGGCGTAATCGGCGCAGGCTGTGCAGAGATCCTCGACCCAGGGCTGCTCCGCCTTGCCGAAATCATTCAGCACATAGGCATGGACGAGGGCCTTGTCGCCGGGATGGCCGATGCCCATGCGGACGCGGCGATAGTCGTTGCCGATCGCGGCCGTCATCGAGCGCAGGCCGTTGTGGCCGGCATTGCCGCCTCCAAGCTTCACGCGCAGCTTGGCCGGGGCGAGGTCGAGTTCGTCATGGAAGGCGATCACGTCGGCGGGGGCGATCTTGAAGAAGCGAGCCGCCTCGCCGACCGCGCGGCCGGATTCGTTCATGTAGGTCTGCGGTTTGAGCAGGATGACCTTCTCGCTACCGATCGTCGCCTCGCAAGCCTCGCCCTGAAAGCGTGAGCGCCAAGGGGAGGCCCGGTATGTGCGGGCAATGGTCTCGACCGCCATGAAGCCGATATTGTGGCGGTTGCGAGCATAGCGCGCGCCGGGATTGCCGAGACCGGCAAAGATCAGCATGGCAGGTCACTCCGGCAGTGGGGAGGGACACGCGGTCGTGCGCCACCCTCCAAAGCAAGACGGCCGGGAAACCCGGCCGTCCAAGTGGTCTCGCGAAGGCAGCGCCGAAGCGCGGCATCCTCAGGCCTTGGCGGCCTCGGTGCCTTCGGCTGCGCCCTCGACAGCAGCATCCTCGATCACCGACGGCGCCAGGATCGTGACCAGCGTCAGGTTCTCGCGGGTGGTCAGGCTGACGCCTGCCGGCAGCTTGATGTCGTTGACATGGACAGACGTGCCAACGCCCAGGCCAGCGACGGAGACGTCGAGGGCCTCGGGGATGTTCTCAGGCGCGACGTCGATTTCGACGTTGTGCTCGACGATCTGCAGGGTGCCGCCGGACTTCAGGCCGGGGCAGGCCTCCTGATCGACGACGTGGACCGGAACCATGACCTTGATGGTCTGACCGGCGGCGACGCGCAGGAAGTCGACGTGAATCGGGAAATCCTTGACCGGGTCGAGCTGGTAGTCACGCGGAATGACGCGCGTCTTCTTGCCGCCGACATTGATCTCGAAGATCGTGGTCAGGAAGTGGCCGCCATAGATCATCAGGCGGGTCTGGTTGGCGTTGAGCGCGATCGCCTGCGGGGCTTCGCCCGCACCATAGATCACGGCAGGAGTCTGGCCTTGACGACGAACTGCCCGGGCGGCCCCCTTGCCGACCTGGGTGCGCGCCGAAGCCTCGATTTGCTTCACGGCGGTCATGATGATGGTCCTCGTTTTCTTGATAAAGACACGGCCGCCCGATGGCGGCCGTCTTGGTCTCGCGCCCGTGCCTCCAAGGGTGTCAGTCGAGCGCGAGGAGGCTCATAGGCGAAAAAGCGGGAAAGCTCAACCCGGGGAAGGGCGGTTCCGCTCAGGCGGCGACCAGTCCCAGCCGCTCGTCGCGCCGACGCAGCAGATGCATCAGCGGCAGCGCCAGCAGCACCATCCAGGCCTTGCCGATGATCTGGCCCGACAGGAAGTCGAGGCTGCCGAAGGCGAGCCAGAGGAAGACGATGCTGTCGATGACGAGCCCGACAAGGCTGGATGCGATCACGGCCGTGACGAAGCGGCGGCGCTGCAGCGGTGTGTAGACGGCGAAGTCCGCGAGCTCAGAGAGAAGGAAGGCAGCCACCGAGGCGACGACGATCGCCGGCGGTGCCAGGAAGCCGGAGATCGCGGCGCCGACGAAGATCGCGCCCAGCCCGACCTTGGCACCGAGGCGCCGCTGAACGATGTCGCGCAGCACGAGGGCGAGGCCGATCATCAGCACGCCGCTCGGAGCCTTGATGCCCGGGGCGACCGGTACGAGGCAAGGGCCGTTTGGCACGCAGACCGTACCGACATTGCCGAGCATCCAGTTCGCGGCGGGGATGGTGAGCGTGAAAAGGACGAGGGCGACCAGCCCTTCGGTCCAGCGCTGCCGATCAGGAGTCATAGGATGGTCCAGTGTCGTCCGGTGAACAGAGAAAGCCAGCATAGCCCTTCGCCCGCAGTTCACAGGCCGGGCAGGTTCCGCAACCATAGCCCCACGCATGACGCGTCGTCCGGTTGCCGAGATAGCAGCTGTGGCTGTCTTCGACCACCAGATCGAGCAGCGTCTTGCCGCCAAGCTCGCGGGCCAGTGCGAAGGTCTGCGCCTTGTCGCGCCACATCAGCGGCGTGTGCAGCACCAATCGCCGATCGAGCCCGAGATTGAGCGCGACCTGCATCGCCTTGATGGTGTCGTCGCGACAATCGGGATAACCGGAATAATCGGTCTCGCAGACGCCAAGCACGATGTGCCTGCAGTTCCGGCGATAGGCCAGCGCCGCAGCGAAGGTCAGGAAAACCAGGTTCCGTCCCGGCACGAATGTCGTCGGCAACCCGGTATCGGCGAAGGCGATCTCGCTCTCGCGCGTCAGCGCGGTCTCGGAAATCGTGCCAAGCGCAGCGAGGTCGATGATGTGGTCCGGCCCGAGCCGCTCGGCATAGGCCGAGGACAGGGCGGGCAGCTTGTCGCGAATCGCGAGCCGGCAGTCCAGCTCGACGCGGTGGCGCTGGCCGTAATCGAAGCCGACGGTCTCGACCGAGCCGAAGCGGGCAAGGGCCCAGGCCAGCGTGACGGTCGAATCCTGCCCGCCCGAGAACAGGACGAGTGCGCGGCCTCCGCCGGTCGTGGCAGCCGTCATCATGCCATCCCGTTCAGTCGAACAGGCTGGAGACGCTCGATTCGCTCGCGGTGCGCTCGATCGCCTCGCCCATCAGGTTGGCAATGGAAATGACGCGGATGTTGCGCGCCACCTTCACGGCCTCGGTCGGCATGATCGAATCGGTGATCACCAACTCCTTGAGTTTGGAATTGGCGATGCGTGCGACTGCGCCGCCCGACAGCACGCCATGGGTGATGTAGGCGTAGACTTCCCTGGCGCCTTCCGCGAGCAGCGCTTCGGCGGCGTTGCAGAGCGTTCCGCCGGAATCGACGATATCATCAAGCAGGATGCAGGAGCGGCCCTCGACCGAGCCGATGATGTTCATCACCTCGGATTCGCCCGGTCGGTCGCGGCGCTTGTCGACGATGGCAAGCGGAGCGTCGATGCGCTTGGCCAGCGCACGGGCACGGACCACGCCGCCGACATCGGGTGAAACGACCATGGCGTTCTTGTAGTCGAGCCGTTCCTTGATATCGCGCGCCATCAATGGTGCGCCGAACAGGTTGTCGGTCGGGATGTCGAAGAAGCCCTGGATCTGGCCGGCATGGAGATCGAGCGTCAGAACGCGGTCGACGCCGGCATGGGTGATGAGATTGGCGACGAGCTTGGCCGAGATCGGCGTACGGCCCGAGGCACGGCGATCCTGCCGGGCATAGCCGAAATAGGGGATCACCGCGGTGATGCGCCGTGCCGAGGAACGGCGAAGGGCATCCGTGATGATCAACAGCTCCATCAGGTGATCATTGGTAGGGAAGGAGGTCGATTGGATGACGAAGACGTCCTGCCCGCGAACATTCTCCTGGATCTCGACGAAGACTTCCATGTCGGCGAAACGCCGGACCTGGGCCTTGGCAAGAGGGATTTCGAGGGAGGCACAAATCGCTTCGGCGAGCGGCCGGTTGGAGTTTCCGGCGACGACTTTGAACGAAGAGGGCATGCCGTGGCGCACCGTGAGGACTGGCGGGGGCGGGAGTCGTGAGACCGGCTGAATTCGCAGCGCTCATAACAGCGCCATGACAATGAGTCGACCGCTGCACTGCAAAAACAGTGCGCGAATCACGCCTCATCCCACTGCGTTCAGCGGGATGCCCTGCTCAGGAGCGCTTGCCGCTGGTCGCAGCAGCCGTCTTGGTTTTCGCCTTGTCCTTATCCTTGGCACTGTCTGCGGCAGGTTTGTCCGGCACCGGAGCGGTCACGAGGAAACTCGCGATCGCGTCCATCGAATCCGATGCTGCCTTGGCGACGATGGTCTGGTCGATGCTCGACCAGGGGTCGCCGCCGCCGCCGCGCCTGCCGAGGCTCTCGCCCTGCACGCGCTGGGCGCGCTTCTTGCCCTCGTCATAGACGTCCCAGACGAAGGCCAGCGCGGTCTGGCCGTCTTCTGTCGGCTGGGCGGTCAGATAGCCGCGAACCCGGAAGCGCGCGGGTGCATTGCCGGCGACGATCTCCATCTTGCGTTCCGCCGCCGCCTCGCCGAGCAGGCTCGCAAAATTCGTGGTGACCTGGTCGGGCGCACCGGAGATGCTCTGGACCGAGACCGGGACGCCGGGCGCATCGACGCGCGGACGCGCAGCCGTGCTGGTGGTTTCCTGGCAGCCTGCGAGCGCAAGCGCGAGAACTGGCCCCAGAACGAGGCCACTTAAACGACTAAACATGACGCCTCCCGCTTTTTGCGTACGGGTTTGCTGAGGATTCCCTGCGTGACTCTTGTAGGGTCAACGGATCGCGAGGTCCAGATCGGGCAAGTTCAGATTTTCTGCGCCTGTTTCGCCGACGAGATAGGTGCGGCCTAGGCACATCGCGGTCTCGCTCGCCGAATCCATCAGAATCATATGGGCGAACATCACCATGCCCGGAGCGACCGGCCAGTCGTTGTTCTCGTAGAACATCGGCCGGTCCATCCAGCTCGGCGTGAACTTTGCGCCAAGCGAGTAGCCGCAGGCATTGAGCCGGTGGCTGGAAAGACCGTGCTCGTCAAAGACGCGGGCGTGGGCGGCGAAGACATCGCCGGCGGTCCGCCCCGGCTTCAGTTCAGCCTCGCAGGCGAGCAGAGCCGCTTTGGCAACTCCGTGATAGCGCAGATGCAGCGGGCGGGGCTCTCCGACCACGACCGTTCGCATGATCGCAGCATGGTAGTGCCTGTCGACGCCAGCGAATTCGAGCGTGATCTGGTCCTGCGCGTCGAGCGTCCGGCGGCCCGCCTTATAGCGGCAAAGCAGGGCGTCGCGGCCGGAACCGATGATGAATTCGTTGGCCGGATAGTCGCCGCCGCTCGTGAAGATCGCATTGTGCTGTGCGGCCAGGATCTCGCCCTCGTCGGCGCCGGCCCGGATCAGGTCGAGCGCTGCCCTGTCGGCGGCGTCGGAGAGAGCAGCCGCGCGCCGGACACAGGCAATCTCTTCGACCGATTTCACGGCGCGCAGCCGTGTCACGATCGTCGAGCTATCGACGAGATCGCTGACCTCAGCGAAGGCCGCTTCCAGCCTGCGGCCGTTTGCAGCGACGAGACCGTAGGATTCAAATTCCACGCCGATGCGCTTGCCGGCCAGGCCGAGATTCTGTGCCAGCATGAGCAGGTCACGCGCAGGATTTGCGTCGCGGCCATCCTTCCAGATGCGGATATCGGTCAGATTCGAGGTGTGCTGAGCCTGGCGCAAATCGGCAGAACGGGTCAGCAACGCCATCCTGCCATCGGCCCTCACCACAAGGCACTGGAAGAAGCAGAAGCCGAACGTATCGTAGCCCGTCAGCCAGAACATCGATTCCTGCTGGAACAGGAAGAGCGCATCGAGCCGCTCGGCTTGCATGGCTGCCAGCAAGGCCTCGCGCCGGCGGGCGAATTCGGCGGGTGAGAAGTGCAGGGCCATGGCTCGCGAATCCCCTGTGCTGACACGGTCCTCATGTTTAGGCCGGGCTCGCTCGGGCTCAAAGGACGTGGACGATGTGCCGCTGCGATTGCGGGCGAGGCCTTCGTCGCCCATATCAGGCGTGCTATGGAGCGCCGGCATCCGGCCCTGGAGATTGATGATGGCCACGACCTCGAACCGCATACTCGACGACCTCGCTCGTCTGGTCACCGACGCCGCGGGAGCCGCCCAGGGTGTGCGCCGCGAGGTCGAGACAGTCGCCCGCACGCAGATCGACCGCCTCCTGCGCGAGATGGACGTCGTGACACGCGAAGAGTTCGAAGCGGTGCGCGAGATGGCGGTTCTGGCCCGTGAGGAGAATGACAAGCTCGCCGCACGGCTGGCTGCTCTCGAGGCTGCGCGCGACAAGGGCTGAGCCGGCCTGCGTTCCGGCTGTGGACAGCAGCCGGCAGGGATTGAGCCCAGCCCCCGAATCCGCCGAGCCTGCATCAGGTGTTGGGAGCGTCGTCGCGCCTGCGCTATCGTCGAAGGAGAGGTGATTCGCCGGCCGCACCTGTTTGGGGTGCGTTTGGCGGTCAGGAGGCCATGTAGCGGCTTCCGCAGTCTTGTTGCGTCCCGCGCTTCCCCGTCGCCGTGTTCCCGTTCTCGAACGAGCTGGACCCGCATTCCCGCGGGGAGCTGGCAGTTGGACCCTGGGCATGATGGACCTTGACCTGGACGCAGAAGCCGAACGGCCTGCCAATCCTCTCGACCTGATCGAGCGCCTCGCAGCACTCAACAACTGGACGTTCGACCGCGACAGCGATGACGAGCTCTCCGTCGCCGTCACCGGTGGCTGGTCGGATTATCACGTCGCGATCACTTGGCTTTCCGAGGTGGAGGCGCTCCATATCGCCTGTGCCTTCGATCTCAAGGTGCCGGAGCGGCGGCGCGGCGAGGTTCTGCAGCTTGTCAGCCTCGTCAACGAGCAGCTCTGGCTCGGCCATTTCGACCTCTGGAGCTCGGAGAACGTGGTGATGTATCGCCACGCACTCCTTCTTTCAGGCGGTGCGGAGCCGACCGACGAGCAGGCCGCTGCACTGATCAAATCGGCAATCGATGCTTGCGAGCGCTATTTCCAGGCCTTCCACTTCGTGGTCTGGGCCGGCAAGAGCGCGCGCGAGGGGCTCGAGGGCGCGATGCTCGAAACAGTCGGGGAAGCTTGAGCCCCCGGTTTCGTCATGCCCGGGCTTGACCCGGGCATCCCTTGCCGCTTCTGGTCGTGCGACGCCCGGCTGCGGGCTGCGCATGACGCTCCATACCGTTTCTCGTGAGGCCTCCATGTCCCGTTCCCTGCCGCAAACGCTTGTCCTCATTGGTGCGGGCAAGATGGGAGGCGCCATGCTCGAGGGCTGGCTGCGCATCGGCATGGATCCGACCGGGATCACGCTGATCGACCCGAAGCCCTCGGACGAGATCGCGACGCTGGCAGCCGAGAAGGGGATAGCGCTCAACCCCGAGCCGCGCTCGGTGCCGCCGACCGAGGTTCTCGTGCTCGCGACCAAGCCGCAGATGCTCGATACGGCAGCGCCCTCGGTCCAGACGTTCATCCAGCCGCAGACCCTGCTGATTTCCATTCTGGCCGGCAAGACGCTCGGCGACCTCTCGGCGCGGTTGCCCAATGCGACGGCAATCATTCGCGCGATGCCGAACCTGCCGGCTTCCGTGCAGCGCGGCGTCACTGCGGCTGCCGCCGGACGGGGCGTCAGTGCTGATCAACGGGCGATGGCGGATGCGTTGCTCGGCAGCATCGGAAAGGTCGAATGGCTCGCGACCGAGGATCTGATCGACGCGGTCACGGCCGTTTCCGGCTCCGGTCCCGCTTATGTCTTCCATCTCGTCGAGTGTCTGGCGGCGGCTGGCGTCGCAGCTGGGCTTCCGGCCGAGACGGCGGAGCGCTTGGCCCGTGGGACGATCGAGGGAGCAGGGGAGATGCTTTATCAATCGCCGCTGTCGCCGGCGACTTTGCGCCAGAACGTGACCTCGCCCGCCGGAACGACGGCCGCAGCACTCGAAGTGCTGATGGCCGATAATGGGCTGGCGCCGCTGATGCGCCGCGCGGTGGCTGCCGCGAAACGTCGCGCCGAAGAGCTTTCCGGCTGAACGGGCTTTCCTCAGCCGTGATCCAGACCTACCTTTCCGTCATCGCTTTGCGAATGGAGAGGTCCGATGGCCCGCAAACCCGCTTCCCCCAAAGCTGAAAAGCCTGCTGCAGGCGCGCCGCCCGCCGACTCGCGGAAGGCGGTGGTGGACGCGCTCTTCAATCTTGCGGCCGCGCGGCCGTGGGATGAGATCGAGCTCGGCGATATCGCGGCCGAGGCCGGTGTCTCGCTTGCGACATTGCGCAATCTGTTCCCGTCCAAGCTCGCCATTCTCGGCGGGCTGACCCGTATCGTCGACGATGCGGTGCTCGCCGGACAGTCCGACGACCTCGCCGAGGAATCCTATCGCGAGCGGACGTTCGATATCGTCATGCGCCGCCTCGACGCGCTTGCCCCTTACAAGGCTGGCCTGCGGCGCGTGATGCCGGCGTTGCGGCGCGATCCCCTGGCGCTCGCGGCTCTCAATCGCGGTGCGGTCAATTCCTGGCGCTACATGCTGGCCTCGGCGGGGATCCCGACGGAGGACGCGCTGGGAGGGGTGCGCGTGCAGGGCGCGGTGCTGCTGATGGCACGTGTCGCCGATGTCTGGCTCGACGACGACGAGCCGGAACTCTCCCGGACGATGGCTCGTCTCGATCGCGAACTGAAGACTGCGAGCTGGGTGATGTCGCGAGCCGAGGATATCCATCGGCTCACGGCTCCGTTGCGCGGACTTGCCCGTGCCTTCTGCGGGGTGCGCCCGCGGGTTCGTCGCAGGGAGCGCGGTGCCGACGGCCGCCGGGACGAGGATAACGAGGATTTCGCCCCCGCCATCTAGCGGTGCCGCGCCATTAAAATGAGGCGAAAACGGGGCAGAATTAACAAGGCCTTAGTTGTTGCCCGGGGAGTGTGAAGAATCACACCTCGCGAGGCTCCTCTATGCCGTTTCTGAAGAAGCTTGCTGCCTTGTCCATCGGCCGTTCGTTCGGTCTCATCGCCATTCTGGCTGCCGTCCTCGCCATCGGTGGGGTGAGCTTCACGCTCGTCCAGGCCCGCAGCGAGATGATCTCTCTCAAGCGCGCCGAGATGAAGAACGCGGTCGAGGCGGCCGCGTCCACGGTCAACAGCTTCTTGGCGCGGGCTGAAAAGGGTGAGCTGAAGGAACCCGAGGCGAAGAAGTTGGCGCTCGACGCCATCTCGGCAGCGCGCTTCGACAACGGAAACTACTATTTCGTTGTCAACTTCGACGGCATCAGCGTTCTGCATGCCAACAAGAAGATCGAGACGACGGACATGATGCCGTTGAAGGACGCGACCGGAAAGTTCTTCGTCAAGGAGATGGTCGATCTCGCCAAGGCAAAGGGCACCGGATTTCTTGACTATTTCTGGCTGAGAACGAGCGACAAGGAGCCTTCTCTCAAGATTTCCTATGTCGTCTCGGTGCCGAAATGGAACTGGGTCGTCGGTTCCGGGCTGCATGTCGACGATGTCGACGCGGCCTTCCGTGGCATGATGCTCGACGTGGCCAAGGTTCTGGTTCCGCTCGGTCTGCTCATGCTTGGCTTGGTCGTGTTCCTGAGCCGCCGTTCTTCGAGCATGCTGACTTCGCTCTCGGACACGATGAACGAACTCGCGACCGGCAACCTGCAAAGCGCGATCGCACATCAGGAGCGGAGCGACGAGATCGGCAGCATGGCGCGTGCGCTCGTCGTCTTCCGCGATGCGGCTCTGGCGAAGGAGGAGGTCGAGGCCGACAAGCAGCGCGTCGAGGCGCAGGCGAGCGCGCATCGCGACGCCGCCGATCTGGACCGTCGTCGCAATGAATCCGAGCGAGCCCAGAGCTCGGCCCAGCAGGAAACGGTTGTCCGTGCGCTCGGGGCGGGCCTTGAACATCTCGCCGAGGGGGACCTGACCTACCGGATCGCGGACGTCTTTGCGGCCGACTACGTCAAGCTCAAGGATGACTTCAATGGCGCGATTGCCCGTCTCCAGGAGACGATGCGCCAGATTGCGACCAATACCGAAAGCATGAAGGCAGGCTCGGGTGAGATCAGCCAGGCGGCCGATGACCTCGCCAGCCGGACCGAGCAGCAGGCCTCATCCGTGGAGGAGACGGCAACCGCGCTTGACGAACTCACCGCCACCGTGCGGCAGACCGCCGAAAGCGCGCGCCTCGCAAGCCAGGCGACCACTCAAGTCAAGACCGAGGCTGAGCAGTCGACTCAGATCGTGCGCGACGCAGTCTCGGCCATGGGCGGCATCGAGAAGTCCGCGGACGAGATCTCCCAGATCGTGGGCGTCATCGACGAGATTGCCTTCCAGACCAATCTGCTGGCACTGAATGCCAGCGTCGAGGCGGCGCGCGCGGGCGATGCCGGCAAAGGCTTCGCGGTCGTCGCGTCCGAGGTTCGGGCACTGGCGCAGCGCTCTGCCGAAGCGGCCAAAGAGATCAAGGCACTGATCACCGCTTCGACCGTCGAGGTCGACAAGGGCGTCGCACTGGTCGGCCAGACCGGCAATGCCCTGCAGCGGATGGCGGGCGAGATCACTCGCGTCACCGCGCTGGTTGCCGAGATTGCCTCGGCAGCGCAGGAGCAGGCGGCTGGTCTCCAGGAGGTCAACAGTGCCGTCAACGAGATGGACCAGGCGACGCAGCAGAATGCCGCCATGGCTGAGCAGTCGACGGCCGCGGCGCATGCGCTGTCGCAGGAAGCTGATCGCCTTGCGGCCCAGGTCGCGCGCTTCAAGCTTGGCGGAGACGTTGCCGGATTGCAGGATATGGCACGCAAGATGGCGAGCGTCGTCCCGCCCGCCCCTCGCGCCGCCCCGAGCCGCAAGCCCGCTCCCCACCCCGGGGCGGCGCCTGCCCGCAAACTTGAGCCGAGCGCACATGATCGCGCCTGGGAGGAATTTTGAGTACGACGTCCGAACCGTCAGGGACGATCAGCTTCGAGGATTTCCTCAAGGTCGACATTCGCGTCGGCACCATCGTCGAGGCACTGCCCTATCCCGAGGCCCGCAAGCCGGCCTTCAAGCTGGTGATCGATTTCGGCGGCGAGATTGGCCTGAAGAAATCGTCGGCGCAGATCACCACGCACTATCGCTGCGAGGATCTTCCGGGCCGGCAGGTTCTCGCGGTGGTCAATTTCCCACCGCGTCAGATCGGCAAGTTCATGTCAGAGGTCCTGACGCTGGGCATGCCGGACGGCAACGGCGAGGTGGTGCTGATCGGACCCAGCCTCGCTGTCCCGAACGGCGGCAGGCTCTACTGACGAGGGCTCAGGCAGCAGAACGTTCCCGCTGCCATGTCCCGGTTTCCAGTGTGGTCGGCGCCGGTTCGGCTGCTGACCAGCGGAAGGGCAGGGCGCGCTCGCGCCGCCAGGCACGCGCGACGCGAAAGCGCCAGAGCCGCTGCGAGCCGCTCAGGGATTCGCGCTCCGGGCCGCTCCAGACAATCTCGGTTTCGCCCTGAAGCTGAATGACGTCGCCCGTCGCGAAATCGGGGAAGAGCAGGGCGGCGCGCGGTTCCAGCAGCAGATTGCCGAGGGTGTTGAAGTAGTTGTTGCCGGTGAAATCCGGGATGGACAGGACGTCGCCGTCGATCCGGACAAAGCCCGGCCGGCCACCGCGATGCGAGATGTCGACGCCCGCGGCCAAGCCTCCCTCAGCGCCAGACGAACTGGCGATGAACAGGGTGTCCGCCGCGCCGATCACGGTCCGGGCCGCCGTGTCCAATCCGGTCAGCGACTCCACCCCCTCCGGAGAACGGGCAATAGGTGTCGGGATGCGGGTCTGGATGTATTTCGCACAGTTGCCGAAGCTCTGCGAGACCTCGACCGAGAGACCGACGCCGTCGCGGGCGGCGATGATGCCATTGGCGCGGTTGCGTCGTCTCGTCGTGAAGTCGAGGCCAAGCAGGCCGACGGGACGCGCCATTTCCAGTGCTGCGGCCGCGGGATCGTCGGCCGATGGCAGCGCGGCGATGCGCAAGCGGGTTGGTGCGGGGCTCTGCACGAAGCCGGGTTCCCCGCTCAGCACGGTTGCGATCGGCCAGCCATCGCGACCGAGTCCGCCGAGGAAGAGATAGGGCAGGAGCGGGAAAAAGGTCCTGTGCTGATCCGGCATGAAGCTGCGAATGCCGGCTCCACGTGAGAACTGGCCTGAGCGGGCCTGCGCTTCGCGTTCACCCGGGTGGAAGGGGGACTCGTCCATGGCGCATCATCCCTTGGCCGGGAGCGGTGAGGGCGGGATCGGCTTGAAGAAGGGCAGGGCCTCGATACGCGCGGTCCAGGCTCTCACGGCCGGGTAGGGCTCGAGCGAGATGCCGCCTTCCGGAGCGTGCGCCACATAGGAATAGCAGGCGAGGTCGGCCAGTGTCGGCTGCTCTGCCGCG
Source organism: Allobosea sp. 2KB_26 (assembly GCF_052115715.1). Lineage (NCBI taxonomy): Bacteria > Pseudomonadati > Pseudomonadota > Alphaproteobacteria > Hyphomicrobiales > Alloboseaceae > Allobosea > Allobosea sp. 2KB_26. The sequence continues at coordinate 552,799 of NZ_JBFRHE010000001.1, read as the reverse complement.
AGGAAGGTGCGCTCCGCCAGGTGACTTTCCATGAAGGTGAGCAGCCGCGAGGAGATCCGTTCGGCGCGGGCGGGATCGTCCTTCAGTCCAAACTGGGTGATCAACCGCGCGGTCGAGGGACCATGCATGACCTCTCCGGCGGCGATCGAGAGCCAACGCTGGACCTGAGCCGCAGCGAGCGGCTCGCTCGGCAGCCAGGCGCTGTCCGGAGCGTAGCGCTTCACCAGATAGACCATGATTGCGTTGCTGTCGGCCAGCGTCAGCGCCCCGTCCTGGAGCACCGGGATCTGACCGAGCGGATTGAGCGCGAGGAAAGCTTCGCTCCTGCGCATATCGGCCGGTGCCGCTACAAAGCGATAATCGAGCCCGAGTGCCAGCAGCAGGAGCTCGACGCGATGGCCATGGCCAGAGAGCGGCGTGCTGTAAAGGGTGATGGCGATTTGTGGCATGGGATGACCTCCAGAGGTGAGGCCACAGTCTCTTTGTTTCGGCCGAAGAGCGAAATACGCTATCCGTGAAAGTCATAATTCCATTTATAGGAACACTGATTGGACCGTCTCGATGAACTGGCGATCTTCGTCGCCATCCTTGATACCGGCAGCCTCGCGGGTGCGGGCCGGCAGCTGCGGCGCTCGCGCCCGGCGGTGACGCGGGCTCTTGCCGGGCTCGAGGAACGCGTCGGCGCACGGTTGATCGCCCGTACCACGCGCCAACTCACTCCGACGGATGCCGGGCGCGAGCTCGCGACCTCCGCCAGACGGATGCTGGCCGATTACGAGGCGTCGATGTCGGGCGTCGCTGCGACGCCCGTCCGTGGTCTGCTGCGCGTCACCGCGCCGCTGGCCTTCGGCCGGCGCCATGTCACGCCGCTGGTGACGGAATTCCTGGACCTGCATCCCGAGGCGCAGGTCGAGCTCGTCCTGGCTGATCGTAATCTCGACATGATCGATGAAGGTTTGGACGTTGCAATCCGGATTGGTCCATTGCCGGATTCGCGGCTGGTCATACGAAAGGTCGGCGAGGTCAGGCGCCTCCTGGTTGCGGCGCCATCCTATCTCGCACGTCGTGGCGTGCCGACGCGCCCCTCGGACTTGCTGCAGCATGACACCATTGCCAGCGTGGCAGCAGGGCAGGGCATGCTCTGGCGTTTTGGCGGATCGGCGCGCGGGGCGAGCGTCGCAGTCGCGCCCCGGTTCATCGTCAACGAGATCGAATCGGGATTGATCGCTGCCCGCGCCGGTCGCGGGTTGGCACGGCCGCTGTCCTATCAGGTGGCAGACGATATTGCCGCGGGGACGCTGGTGCGGCTCCTGCGCGAGTTCGAGCCGGCGCCGCTGCCTGTACATCTCGTGGTTCCGAGCGGGCAGCATCTGGCAGCGAAGGCAAGGGCCTTCCTTGATCAGGCGGCCCTGTATTTTCAGCGCCTGGCCGTGATCCGGCCTGAGGGCGTTCCGTGAGGCGCGACCGCAGCCAGCGTGGTTAGCGCAGCGGTCCGGCGAAGCCCGTGATGGCCGAGACGGCAGCGCTCTCGCGGCAGGTGCTCACGTGGCGTGATGCGCTGCGGATCAGACCGGGAGTCGCACGGTGGCGCGCAGGCCGCCCAGCGGCGAGTCTGCCAGGATGATGTCGCCGCCATGGGCGCGGGCGATGTCACGGGCAATGGCAAGGCCGAGCCCCGTGCCGCCACTGTCGACATTGCGGGCCTCATCCAGCCGGAAGAATGGACGAAAGACGTCTTCCCGCAATCCGGCGGGGATGCTTGGACCATCATCGTCGATCATCACGATCAGGTAGCGAGCGTCGTGCGTGGCACGAATGGCAATGCGATCGCCGAAGCGCGCTGCGTTGGAGACGAGATTCGTCAGCAGACGGCGGATCGCGTCCGGCCGAATCACGACCAGCGGATCGCCGACGACTTCGAGCTCGGTCTGATGACCTTGCCGTTCGGCATTGGCCTTCAGGTCCTCCAAAAGGGCGCGGATATCGGTCTCGACCGCAGCCTCGCCGGCATCGCCGCGGGCGAAGGCGAGATAGTCCTCGAGCATACGGCTCATCTCGTCGACATCCTTCTCCAGCGCGTCGATCTCCGAGGAGCGTTCGAGCAGTGCGAGCGAAAGCTTGAAGCGAGTGAGGATGGTGCGCAGATCGTGGCTGACGCCGTTGAGCATGGTGGTGCGCTCGCCGACCGAGCGTTCGACGCGGCGCTTCATTTCTATGAAGGCGTTGCCGGCGCGTCGGACCTCGCGCGCGCCGCGCGGACGGAAATCGGAGTCGCGTCCCTTGCCAAAAGCCTCCGCAGCGTCGGCCAGGCGCAGGATCGGCCTGATCTGGTTGCGCAGGAACAGCACGGCGATGGTCAGCAGGATCAGCGATGTACCGATCATCCAGAGCAGGAAGATATGGCTGTTCGAGGCATAGGCCTGGCTGCGCCGCGTCAGTACGCGCATCACGTTCGGCCCAAGCTTGACCCTGATCTCGATCAGGCTGGAGCGGCCGACCGTGTCGAGCCAGAAAGGGCGTGCGACCTGCTGGCTCAGCTCCGTCGAGAGCGCACTGTCGAGCAGCGAGAAGAAGGGGCGGGGCCCCGGTGGTGGCAAATCGGCGTCCGGGATGATGTCGACATCCAGACCCAGGCGCTCCAGCGCGATGCGGCTGAGCACGCTGGCCTGCGCATCCTGCGGATAGCTTTCATAGACGTCGATCAGCGCCGCGATGTCGGCCGAGACGGCCGAGGACAGGCGCTGGGTCACGGTCTGCCAGTGCCGCTCCATGAAGACATAGGCGATGACCGACTGCAGCAGTACGACCGGCGCAATGACGATGACGAGGGCGCGCGGATAGAGGCCCTTCGGCATGTAGCGGCCGATCATCCGCAGGGGCCGGCCGCCGAGCTTGAGCACGGGCCTGAGCATGCGTGCGAGCCCGGCCCGCATGTATTCCATCGCGGTCCCGAGCCGCCGGAGAACGAGGCCGACAGCCTGAGCCCAGCGCATGCCACGCGCGCTGCCTTGCATCGATCTAGCCCCGATCCGTGACCAGCCGGTAACCTACACCCCGAACGGTCTGGAGATAGAGCGGGTCGGCCGGGTCGCGCTCGATCTTGCGGCGAAGCCGGTTGATCTGGACATCGATGGTGCGGTCATTGGCCGCCGAGCCCTGCGCCGCGAGCTGCTCGCGCGGGACATGCTCGCCCGCGCGCTCGGCCAGGGCCGTCAGGATCTCGCGCTCGCGCTCGGTGAGGCGAATGGTCTCCTCGCCATGGCGCAATTCGCCACGGGCGAGACCATAGATGAACGGGCCGAAGCGGACGAAATCAGGGTGGCTGCCCGATTGCGGGGCATCCACGACGATGGTTCGCTTGAGGATGTTGCCAAGCCTCAGGATGAGCTCGCGCGGCTCGAAAGGCTTGGTGAGATAGTCATCGACGCCGATTTCCAGCCCATTGATGCGGTCGGCGCTGTCAGCGCGCGCCGTCAGCATCAGGATCGGGGCGTTGGAACCGCCGCGGAAGCGGCGGGCAAAATCGAAGCCGTTCTCGCCCGGCATCATGATGTCGAGCACGATGGCATCGAAGACCAGATGGACGAGCCGGGAATCGGCTTCCGCTGCATTGGCGGCAGTGGTGACGCGGTAGCCGTGATCGCCGAGAAACCGCGCCAGCAGGTCGCGCAGGCGGCGGTCGTCATCGACCACGAGGATATGCGGCGCCTCATCAGGGACGGGCTTCAGGGCCTTGGCTGCGGTCATCGGGCTTCGTCCTCTTCGTAGCCGGAGCGCGATCTCCGCCGGGAAACCAGGATCCCGCGGTTTGGCGACGGCGCCATGTCCGGCTTGGATGCTCTTCGCCGCGCAGCTCACACCGGCGTAGCGAGAAAGCCCACTACCTTCTTGCGTTCGGCGGGATCGATCAACCCCGCGAGATAGCGCGCCACCTGCTCGCCTGCCTCGGGGCCGACGGAGTTGAGCGCCGCATTGATCCGCTTGCCCTGGAGACGCGCCAGCCTCACAGCCAGCTCCTTGCCGGTCTCCGTCGGATAGAGGTTGCGCTGGCGCTTGTCCTGCGTGCCCATGCGGGACTCGACGAAGCCGGTCTCGACAAGCTCTTTCAGCACGCGGTTGAGGCTCTGCTTGGTGATCTGCAGGATGTCGAGCAGTTCGGCGATCGTCAGGCCCGGGCGCCTCTGCACGAAATGCAGCACGCGGTGATGCGCCCGGCCGAAGTTGTAATCCGCCAGGATGCGGTCGGGGTCGCTGACGAAATCGCGATAGGCAAAGAAGAAGAGCTCGATCAGGTCGTAGGGTACGTCCTCGGCGGACGCGGGCCGGGGCGCATCGGTCGATCGGACTTGCGTGTCAGTCACGAGGCGCTCCATATTTTACGTCAGCCATGTTGACATATCTCAGACGGAAGATTACCGGTCAAGCATCCGGGGCGACTGATTATGTCGCTTTCGGTTGCTGCAGCGCAGTAATTGTTCAGTGCTTGCGCGCCCTTCGCCCTTGTGGCCCAGTTCGGCGCATGAAGACTCGCAGAGGAGTTGCCCCATGTCTGTCATTCCTTTCGACCAGCGCGACGGCGTGATCTGGTTCGACGGCAAGCTCGTGCCGTGGAAGGACGCCAAGGTGCACGTACTGACCCACGGGTTGCATTACGGCTCCTGCGTCTTCGAGGGTGAGCGCTCCTATGACGGCGTCATCTACAAGTGCACCGAGCATTCGCAGCGCTTCCACAAGTCGGCCGAGATCATGGATTTCACGATCCCCTATTCGGTCGCCGAGATCGACGCGGCCAAATATCTCTGCCTCAAGGAGAACGGCCTCAAGGATGCCTATCTCCGCCCGGTCGCCTGGCGCGGCTCGGAGATGATGGCGGTGTCCGGCATCAACAACAGCATCCATACCGCAATCGCGGTGTGGGAGTGGCCGAGCATGTTCGACATGGCCCAGAAACTGAAGGGCGTGCGTCTCGACATTGCCGATTATCGCCGTCCCGACCCGGCCTGCGCGCCGGTCCACGCCAAGGCGGCCGGACTCTACATGATCTGCTCGCTCTCCAAGCACAAGGCGGAGCGGGCCGGCTATGCCGACGCGATGATGCTCGACTGGGAAGGCAATGTCGCCGAATGCACCGGCGCCAATATCTTCTTTATCAAGGATGGTGTGGTTCACACCCCGACCGCCGACAGGTTCCTGAATGGCATTACCCGCCAGTCCGTGATCGATCTGTGCCGGGCACGCGGTTTCGAGGTGGTCGAGCGGAGGATCCGCCCGGAGGAGCTCGAGGGCTTCTCGGAATGCTTCATCACCGGCTCGGCTGCCGAGGTGACGCTGGTCTCCGAAATCGGGCCTTACAAGTTCATCACCGGCAATATGGGCAAGGTGATCATGGAGGATTATTCCGCTGCGGTGAGGCCAGCCTCCAAGGCAGCGTGAGCGATCGAACAAAGGCCCGGTCGAGAGATCGGGCCTTTTGCTATTTGGCGAGCTTCACGTCGCTTCGATAAAGCGTCGGCCAGTCTTCCGGATCCACGCCGCGGCATTCCGGCATCTCGCTGAAGGCGGTCAGAACGAAGCCCGAGCCGGTCCAGGCATAGGTACCGGCACTGCCGCAATCCCCGATGCCGCGCGCCTTGCCGAAGAAGCCGACCTGTCCGGTCGCTGGGTCGAAGCTGGCATTGATCAGAAGATTGTCGCTGTTGGCGCCGGGCTGGGGAAACGCGACCTTCCTGGCCTTCGCGACATCATTGCCGGTCACGCTCCAGAAGCCGGTCGTGACATTGTAGGCGCCGCGCGAGCAGAGCAGGCCAACCAGCTTCGTAGAGGCGTCAAGCGACCAGACATTGTCCGAATCTGAGTCCGCGTCGCCGCCGTCATCGCAAAGATCGGGGTCGCGCTGCTTGAGGTGCTTGCGCAGCGCAACCGCCATGGCCTTCGTCGCCTTGGCGTCAGGCGCAGGAAATCCGGCAGTCGCCCGCGCGGCGATCACAGGCAGGGCCGGCACCGCAGGCAGGGCCGTGGCCGGGCCCTTGCGGATCAGCGCACTCGTGCCGCCAAGCCTGCCCTGCTGCTCGTCGATCCAGAGCATGGCGGCGACCGAGCCGGCGAGCGAGATGTCATAGGTCTTGCCGGCAAGCTTGGCCGTCAGCCGGGTCGCCTTTCGCGCTGCGGCGATGAGGGCCTCGGTATCGGCGTCGGACAGCGGAACGGTTGCGCTGTCCTCACCGTCGCGACGGGCGGGCAGGCTCTTGCCCGCGGCAGGGAAGGGGGCGCCATCCAGAAGCAATTGTACGGTGAGCGGCGCCTTGAGCTGCTCGCCTCTGAGACGCAGGGAGAGCGAGGCTGCGCCGGCCGGTCCGGCCGAGCGCTCGAGCTTCAGGACGCCGATATCGCTCGCTGCTTCCGCGGGCAGCGACAGGGCCGTGCAGCTCCTGAGATTGTCGCATCCGGCGATCCAGTCACGGAAGGTCCTGGTGCCCGTTTCGGTGGCTTGGGCGTGGCCCAGGCCGAGCAGAGTGGCTACGCCGACTGCGGAGATCAGCGGGGGCTTCGGTCGGCCAGACATTCATTCAGTTCCAGCGTGCTGCGGCGGTATCATCGTCGGCCCTGGCTTCGACCCATCCGCCGATGGTGCCGTCGCTCAGATGCTCGCGCTTCCAGAAGGGAGCGCGGGTTTTGAGATAGTCCATCAGGAATTCGGCGGCCTCGAAGGCGGCGCGGCGATGGCGCGAAGCGGCGACCACTAGCACGATCTGCCCGCCCGGCCTGATCAGCCCGTAACGATGGATGGCGACCAGACCATTGAGCGGCCAGCGCTCGACTGCCTCCGCCGCCACGCGCCCGATTTCGGCTTCGGCCATGCCGGGATAATGCTCGAGCTCGAGCGCTGCCAGTTTGCCACCTTCATCGCGACAAAGCCCGGCGAAGGTGACGATTGCGCCGATATCGGTCCGGTCGCGGGTCAGCGCCTCGACCTCGGCGTTGAGGTCGAAATCCTCGCGCTGGATGCGGATGACCGGAGTCATGGCGTGGGCCCGGCTTGCCTCAGCCGCCCGTCATCGGCGGGAAGAAGGCGATCTCCCGGGCGCCTGCGAGGGAGGCTTCCGGCTTGACATGGACATGGTCGATGGCGGCGCGCACGATCGCGGCATTCTCGAAGGCCATCTCGTAGCCTTCGTCGCGCCCTCTCAGCCAATCCACCAAGTCAGCCACGGTCCGTGCCTCGTGGGGCACCTCCACCGTCTCTTCCGCAACGCCGATGCGTTCGCGGACCCAGGCGAAATAGACGAGCTTCAGGGTTCGGGTCTCGGCCTGGCTGTCGATCATGATGCGCGTTCGTCCTCGTCCACCAGATGGCGGATTCCGGAGTTAAGGTAGTCCCAACCGGTATAGATGGTCAGAATTGCCGCCAGCCACAGCATGACGATGCCGATCTGCGTATTATAGGGCAGAACCTTGTCGCCGGCGGGGCCGGCAACGAGGAAGCCGAGCGCCAGGAGTTGCGCCGTGGTTTTCCATTTCGCCACCTTGCTGACGGGAACGCTGACCTGCAGCTCGGCCAGGAACTCGCGCAGGCCCGATACCAGGATCTCGCGGCAAAGGATGACGATGGCCGCCCAGAGCGACCAGCCATAAATCGTGCCGTCCGCGACCAGCATCAGCAGCAGGGCGCAGACCAGAAGCTTGTCGGCGATGGGATCGAGCATCCGGCCGATCGCCGAATGCTGGCTCCAGGCCCGGGCGATCCAGCCATCGAGATAGTCCGTTACGGCCGCCGCGACATAGATCGCCAGGGCGATCCAGCGCATCCAGTCGTCGCGCGGCCAGAACAGCAGCGCCACCAGCGCCGGAATCGCTGCGATCCGGCCGTAGGTCAGCAAATTTGGCAGGGACCAAGGGCCCCGCCGCCTGATGGCATCTGGAAGAATCGTCACGGGGAACACCAAAGCAGCGCGCTTGTGACAGCGTCAACACGCAATCCCGCGAGGCGTGTACGAGCCCTACGCATCGTGAAAGAAATCGTGCACCGCCTTGGCGGTGGCGGCATTGACGCCGGGCGTGCGCATCAGGTCGTCGAGCTTGGCGCGCTGGATCGCCTTGACTGTGCCGAAATGCAGCAGGAGCGCCCGTTTTCGCGAGGGGCCGATGCCCGCAATCTCGTCGAGCGGGTTCTTGGTGATGTCGCGCTTGCGCCTGGCGCGATGCGTGCCGATGGCGAAGCGATGCGCCTCGTCGCGCAGGCGCTGGATGAAATAGAGGCCCGGATCGCGCGGCGGCAGTTTGAACGGCTCCTTGCCGGCCATGAAGAACGTCTCGCGCATGGCGTTGCGGTCGGCGCCCTTGGCGATGGCCACGAGCGGAATATCGGTGACACCGCATTCGGCCATGATCAGGCGCGCGGCCTCGAACTGGCCCTTTCCGCCATCGACGATGACGAGATCGGGGCGCGAGGGAAAAGCGGTTTCGTCCTGAGCCTCGGGGGGCGGAGCGGGAGATTCGGCCGCTGCGAGATCGACGGTGTCGCCGCCCTCCGCTGCTATGCTCTCCTTCGCCAATCGCGAGAACCGCCGCTTCAGCACCTCTCGCATCATGCCGAAATCGTCGCCGGCAATAGTGTCGGAGGAGATGTTGAAGGTGCGGTAATGGCTCTTCATGAAACCATCCGGGCCGGCGACGATCATGCCGCCGACCGCATTCGTCCCCATGATGTGGGAGTTGTCGTAGACTTCGACGCGGCGCGGCGGCTTGGGCAGCCCGAAGGCTTCGCCTAGCGCGACGAGCAGGCTCTGCTGCCCGGCATTGTCGGCGAGCTTGCGGGAGAGTGCCTCATGCGCATTCTTCCGGGCGTGGGCGACGAGATCGAATTTCTCGCCACGCTTGGGCGCCGCGATCTCGACCTTGCGGCCGGCGCGGGCCGAGAGCGCTTCGCCGATCAGGTCGATCTCCTCGACCTCATGCGAGAGCAGGACGAGGCGTGGCGGCGGCTTGTCATCGTAAAACTGGGTGACGACGGAGGCCAGCACCTCGGCCGGCGTGAGGCTCTTGTCGGCACGGGGGAAGAGGGCGCGATTGCCCCAGTTCTGGTGGTTGCGGAAGAAGAAGATCTCGACGCAGAAATGCCCGGCCTGCTCATCGATGGCGAAGACATCCGCCTCCTCGACCCCCTGGGTGTTGATATCCTGACCGGCCTGGACCGCAGAGAGCGCCGCCAGTCGGTCGCGGTAGCGCGCCGCCTGCTCGAATTCGAGAGCCTCCGCCGCCGCCTGCATGCGCTCCGACAGCGTCCGCTTCACGGTCGAGGAACGGCCTGACAGGAAATCGCGCGCCTGATCAGCCAGTGCCTGATAATCGGCATGCGAGATTTCGCCCGTGCAAGGTGCGGCACAGCGCTTGATCTGGAAGAGCAGGCAGGGCCGCGTGCGGTTCTCGTAATAGCTGTCGGAGCAGGAGCGCAGCAGGAACGCCTTCTGCAATGCGTCGATCGTGCGCTTCACCGCCTGGGCCGATGCGAACGGCCCAAAATAATCGCCCTTGCGCTGGCGCGAGCCGCGATGCTTGGCGATCTGCGGGGCAGGGTGGTCGCCCGTCAGCAGGATATAGGGAAAGGACTTGTCGTCGCGAAGCAGGACGTTATAGCGCGGCCTGAGCTGCTTGATCAGGTTGGATTCGAGCAGCAGCGCCTCGGTTTCCGTCCCCGTCGTGACGAATTCCATGTTCGCTGTCTCGGAGATCATCCGGGCGACAGCGTTGGTATGGGCAAGCCCGCGCGCATAGGCCGTGACGCGATTCTTCAGGCTCTTGGCCTTGCCGACATAGAGCACCTCGCCGGCCCGGTCGAACATGCGGTAGACGCCGGGCTTGTTCGGCAGGTGCCTGGCGAAGCCGGCGATGACCTCGATGCCGTGCTTCAGTTCGGAGGGCGTTGTCTCGCCGGCATCGATGGTTGCATCTGGGAGCGGGAGGCCATCCTCCTCGTCCTCGATCTCGTCTTCCGGCAGGTCGTCGGTGCGCTGGCGATTCATGAGCCCGATGTAAGATGCCCGAGGCGTTTCGTCATGTCAGGAGCGTGCGCCGCCCTGTGGCAAAATGCACGGGTGAGGTGGTGCTCGCCGAGCAACGTTGCTCCCATATGAACTGACCAATCCAAACGACGCACTCGAGGGAGGACTAAACCCCATGCCCCAACAGGATAATCTCAGGATCGTTCTGGCCGGTCGCCCAGTCGGCCGGCCGCGCCCCAGCGATTTCAGGCTCGAGCACGCTGCGGTTCCGGAGGCTTCCGATGGCCAGGTGGTTCTGCGCATCCTCTATCTCTCGCTCGACCCCTATATGCGGGGACGCATGAGCGATGAGAAATCCTATGCCGCTCCGGTGGCGATCGGTCAGGTGATGGAAGGCGGCACCGTTGCGGAGGTTCTGGAGAGCCGCCACCCCGACTTCAGGCCAGGCGATATCGTGCTTTCGCATTCCGGCTGGCAGTCCTACGCGGTGGCCGACGGGGCCCATCTGCGCAAGATCGATCCGGCCGCCGCGCCGATCACGACAGCGCTGGGCGTGCTCGGGATGCCAGGCTTCACCGCTTATGCCGGCCTGTTGACGATCGGCCAGCCCAAGGCGGGGGAGACCGTGGTCGTGGCAGCCGCCAGCGGGCCTGTGGGATCGGCCGTGGGGCAGATCGCGCGGATCAAGGGCGCTCGCGCCGTCGGGATCGCGGGTGGCGAGACGAAATGCGCCTTTATCCGCGAGACCTTCGGGTTCGATGCCGTCGTCGATCACAGCGCTCCTGATTTCGCCGACCAACTGGCGGTGGCCTGTCCGAATGGCATTGACGTCTATTTCGAGAATGTCGGCGGCAAGGTCTGGGACGCGGTGTTTCCGCTGCTGAATGGCTTTGCCCGGATTCCGGTCTGCGGACTGATTGCGCAGTATAACAGCACGGGTGATTTCGAGGGCCCGGACCGGCTGCCCATCGTCATGCGCCAGGTCCTGACCAAGAGCCTGACGATCCGTGGTTTCATCCAGCGTGAGTTCGTCGCGCAGCGCCCGGCCTTCGAACGGGAGGCGTCCGAGTGGATCGCCGGAGGCGCCCTGAAATACAAGGAGGACATCGTGGAGGGCCTCGCCCAGGCGCCTGAGGCGTTCATCGGCCTGCTCGACGGGAAGAATTTCGGCAAGCTCATCATCAAGGTCTGAGCAGGGCAGGCGGGGTGCATACCGGCGCCCTTTTTGCTTGACCACTTCGCCTCCAGCCGGCCATGTCGCGGCAGGTTTTCCTTCGCGCAGTCCTCCCGAGCGTCCCTTGGGTCGCCCGAGAGGACGCGTGATGGGCGGTGCGCAACCGCCTGAGCGAGACTGTGACCTCCGCCACCGGACCCTTGCCCATGCCCGTATTCGCCATTCCCTTCCCGGTGATCGACCCGGTCGCGCTGCAGCTCGGACCGCTTTCGGTCAAGTGGTATGGCCTCGCCTATGTCGTGGGGCTGATCGGCGGCTGGTGGTATGCACGCCGGCTGGTCTCGTCTCCTGCGCTCTGGGGAAGCTCGAAGCATCCCGCGGCGGAAGAGCTCGACGACATGCTGCTCTGGGTCGCGCTCGGCGTGGTGCTCGGCGGGCGCATCGGCTTCGTGCTGTTCTACGACCTTGAGCGCTATCTCGCCCGGCCACAGGACATCATCGCGATCTGGCAGGGCGGCATGTCGTTCCATGGCGGGTTGCTGGGGGCGGCGACGGCGCTGTTCCTGTTTGCGCGCCGGCGCGGGCATCCGGCGCTGAGCGTCTTCGATCTTGCCGCCGCCGTCGTTCCGATCGGGCTCTTCCTCGGGCGCATCGCCAATTTCATCAATGCCGAGCTCTGGGGCCGGCCGGCACCGGAATTGCCCTTCGCCATGGTCTTTCCCAATGCCGGGCCGCTGCCGCGCCATCCGAGCCAGCTCTATGAGGCGCTGGGCGAAGGGATCCTGCTCTTCATCCTGCTCGCGCTCGTCGTCCGGGCCGGCGGCTTCAAGCGACCCGGCCTCGTCGCGGGTGTCTTCGGCATGGGCTATGCGGTCGCGCGCATCGTCTGCGAGTTCTTCCGCGAGCCCGATCCGCAGCTCGGCTTCCTGTTCGGTGGAAGCGTCGATGCGCTGAGCGGAGGCATCACCATGGGTATGCTGCTGTCCGTGCCGCTCTTCCTCGCCGGGCTCTATCTGGCGCTGCGCGCCAGGCGGCCGGGCGCGTGAATGCGCTCAGGGCGGAGCTCATCCGCCTGATCCAGGACGAGGGCCCGCTCAGCGTCTCGCGCTATATTGCGCTGTGCCTCGGCCATCCCCGTCACGGCTACTACATGACTCGCGACCCTTTCGGTGCTGAGGGGGACTTCACGACGGCGCCCGAGATCAGCCAGATGTTCGGGGAACTGATCGGGCTGTGGGCCGGTGCGGTCTGGCAGATGATGGGCGAGCCTGCGAGCCTGCGCCTCGTCGAGCTTGGACCGGGCCGTGGCACGTTGATAGCCGATGTGCTGCGGGCCGCGCGGATCGTTCCGGGCTTTCGCGAGGCTCTCTCCGTGCATCTCGTCGAGATGAGCCCCGTGCTGCGGCAGGCTCAGGCTCGAACCTTGGCCTCGGCGACCGAACCGGTCTGGCACGACAGCATCGGGACTGCGCTGGACGGGCCGACGATCCTCCTCGCCAACGAGTTCCTCGATGCGCTGCCGCTCGATCAATTCGTGCGGGCCGGAGACGGCTGGCGCGAGCGTCTGGTCGGAACCGATGCCGCAGGCGAGCTGGCATTCGGCCTCGCGCAGGCGACGGAGCCCGCACTTGGCATCTCCGCTCCGGAGGGAAGCATCTTCGAACAGCCGACGGCAGCGCTTGATGTCATGGCGACTGTGAGCTGCCATCTCGCCGAGCAAGGCGGCGCTGCACTGTTCGTCGACTACGGCTCCGCGCGTTCAGGCTTCGGAGATACGCTTCAGGCGGTCCATCGGCATCGGATGGTTCATCCGCTGGCCCATATCGGTGAGGCCGATCTCACGGTTCACGTCGATTTTGAACGGATGGCGCAGGCTGCGCGGCGGGCCAAGGCTGCGACGCATGGACCGGCAACGCAGCGCGAGTTTCTGCTGGCGTTGGGGCTGGCGGAACGTGCGCAGGCGCTCTCGCGCAGAGCACGGCCGGAGCAGGCAGAGGCGATCCAGGCCGCCTTCGCACGGCTTACCGCCATTGGCGCGACCGAGATGGGTGAATTGTTCAAGGTTCTGGCACTATCGGATTCAAGATTGCCGCCGCTGCCCGGATTTGACCTTCATCAGATGCCAGAGCAGGGCTGACGCCTGAGCCGGAACCCGCCATGTTCATCACTTCGCCCGACCTTTCCGCCGAGCACGGCGTTGCGCATGCCTTCTTCACCCGCGAGGGCGGAGTATCCTCGGGCATCTACGCCTCGCTCAATGGCGGCCTCGGCTCGGATGACGACAAGGCGCATGTCACCGAGAACCGGGCGCGCATGGCGGCTCACCTCAAGGTCGAGGCGACGCATCTCGTCAGCGTGAACCAGGTCCATTCCGCCGATGCTGCTATCGTCACCGGTCCCTGGCTTGGGGATAAGCCCAAGGCCGATGCCATGGTGACCACGGCGCACGGCGTGGCGCTCGGTGTCTCTACCGCTGATTGTGGACCCATCCTCTTCGCCGATAGCGAGGCGGGCGTGATCGGCGCCGCGCATTCCGGCTGGAAGGGGGCATTCACGGGGATTGTCGGCGCGACCGTGACTGCGATGGAGAAGTTGGGCGCGCGTCGCGAACGCATCCTGGCGGTGCTTGGGCCAACGATCAGCGCCAAGGCTTATGAGGTCGGGCCGGAATTCATCGAGCGCTTCAAGTCGGAGAATGCGACCTATGCGCGCTTCTTCCACGCCTCGGAGCATCCTGCGCGCGCCATGTTCGATCTGCCTGCCTTCATCGCTTTCAAGGCACAGGAGGCCGGCATCGGCCGCTTCATCGATCTCGGCCTCTGCACCTATGGCGACGAGCAGCGCTTCTTCAGCTATCGCCGCACGACACATCGGCAGGAACCGGATTACGGCCGGCTGATCTCGGCGATCACGTTGACGCGACCGAAATAGGTCGGCTTCCGGCCAGTTCAATCTCAAGTTGCTTCGACAAACGGGCGCAGTCATCCTCCCAAAGCCATGCATCATGGCTTTGGGGGTCTCATGGAACAGCTTCTGATCAACCTCGTCGCAGGCGCGCTGGGTGGCAATGCTGCGGGTAAAGCCTCGTCCAGCTTCGATCTCGGAACGCTCGGAAACACCATCGCCGGTCTGGTCGGCGGCGGCGTTCTTGGCCAGTTGGTGCCCATCCTGTTGCCAGCCATCACGGCGGCGGCGGCGGGCGGCAATCTCAGTGTCGGCGGTATCCTGTCGAACCTGATCGCCGGCGGCGCCGGTGGCGCGGTTCTGACCGCCATCATCGGCGCGATCAAGAACAAGGCCACAGCCTGAGCGTCACAGTCCCGACGTCGCGCAGCTCGCGCGGCGTCGACATCTTGCCGGTTTGACGAGCCAGGCCGCCTTGCGGCTCATCGTCTCGCAGATGACGTCGGGTGGTCCGTCAGGTCACGATATCAGGGGTACGCCAAGCCAGGTGCTGGCCGTTGTCGACGGCGATCATTTGTCCCGTGACCGACCGAGCTCGGGCGAGATAGAGCACGGCCCCTGCGATATCCGCAGCATCGACCTTTCTTTGCAATAGCGATCCCGCGGCCTCGCGCGCGAGCAAGGCCTCGCCGTCCTGCGGATTCGGAAAGGTCGGCCCTGGCCCGACGGCGTTCACGCGAATCCGCGGCGCGAGTGCCTGCGCCATGGTGGTCGTCGCCGTGAGAAGAGCCGATTTGGTCAAGGTATAGGAGTAATATTGCGGGGTCGGCTTCCAGACACGCTGGTCGACGATATTGACGATGCAGCCTTCCCGATCCGCGGGAAGATGGTTGGCCATCGCGCCGGAGAGCACCGAGGGGGCACGCAGATTGGTCGAGAATTGCCGGTTCCAAGTCGGCACGTCGATCGTGCGGATGTCATCGACCAGAAAACTGGAGGCGCTGTTGACCAGCAGTGTGACCGGCCCAAGCGCTGCTTCGGCGGCCGGAATGATGGTGTCGACGGCAGCGGGATCGGCCAGGTCGGCAGCGACGGTGATGGCCCTGCCGCCCCGACCCCGCACGTCTGCCGCGAGCGCTTCGGCTTCGGCTTGCGAGGTGCGGTAGTGGATCGCCACCGCGTAGCCCGCCTGCGCCAGGTGCTCGACGATGGCGCGCCCGATCCGGCGTGCTCCACCGGTGACGAGCGCAACCTCAGCCATTGCGTGCATCTTTGTCGGAGTGACGCTTGAGGCGCCGTTCCCAATGTTTGGCGGCGCGCAAGTAGCGGTAAAAGGCGTAGTTCATCGCGGTCATGAAGCCATAGACGCCGCGCAGGGCGTGACGCCGGCCAATATAGGCCTTGACGAAATTGGCCGGAAACTCGGCGACCAGCCGGAAGGCCGAAAGGCTTTCGCCGCGCTTGTCGAGATCGTCGGCCTGTGCGTCGCTGTAGTTGTTCAATTTCGCCATCTGCTCGCCGAGTGAACGCACGGAGTAATGATGAACCGTGCCCTTCAGCCTGCCGATGCGGGCATCCGGAGAGAGATCGACACGGTCGTGAACCGGCGAAGGCGAATAGCGTCCCTTGTCCTTTCGGTAGAGCCGAACCGGCGACAAGGCATAGGTGAAACGATGCGGCGCGCGCTCTCCTGGGAATATCTCGGCGATGCGCGTCCTGTAGGCATCGGCAGGCGGATCGCCATGAGCAAACAGGGCTGCGATCTCGACGGCCATCTCCCTGGGTACGACTTCGTCGGCATCCAGGTTGAGGAGCCAGTTATAGCGGCACTGGTCTTCTCCGAATCGCTTTTGCTGACCGTAACCCGGCCACGCATTGAAGATCACGCGGGCGCCGCATTGCTCGGCGATCGTCTGCGTGCCATCGGTCGAGCCTGAATCGATCACGACGATGTCATCGCTCAGCTCTCGCACGGCGGCGATGGTACGCCCGATTCTGTCGGCTTCATCCCGAGCAATAATGAATATAGAAAGCGGCGGCACCGACCTGGTCCATTCCGTGGAGTGTGCTGCAAGGCTTAAGCACGCGAGCCCGGAACGAGCAAGCGAAGGACCGTGACAGATTGTGGCCGCATTTTGTCTGGAACCTTAGGATATGTCGCGCGTTCCCTGCTTGCTTCCACTATATGGTCAATGCGCTGTTAGTATTCGGTTTACCATTCACAGTGGCTTAATAATAATTAACGCGTGTTGAACAATTGGTCTTAGTCATCCCCATTCGTGCCGCATTTTTGCCGCGGTCTGCAATGTACCTGTGCTTTAGCCGCAACAGACATCGACGCCGGCGCGGGCTATAAAGGCGTCATCGACATCACCGCCGGGCCACGCCGGCACCAGCGACGACTAAAGGAGTCTAAAATGAAGAAGTACCTGCTTACGAGCGTCGCGGCCCTCGGCCTCGTCGTTGCCGGCGCCGCCTCTGCTGCCGACCTGCCGTCCCGCAAGGGCCCGGTTGCCGCCCCGATCTATCTGCCGCCGGTGTTCACCTGGACCGGCTTCTACGTCGGCGTGAACGCTGGTTATGCTTGGGGTCAGATCGACTCGACCACGGGCGCCTTCACCAACAACCTCGGCAACTTCAGCGATCCCGATGGCTTCACCGGTGGTGCCCAGATCGGCTACAACTACCAGATCGGCCAGTGGGTCCTCGGCGCTGAAGCCGATTTCCAGGGCGCTGACCTGAAGTCGACGGCCGTCAACCTGGCTAACAACCTCCGCGCCTCGAGCGAGATCAACTGGTTCGGCACCGTTCGTGGTCGCGTCGGTTACTCCTTCGACCGGTTCCTCCCGTACCTGACCGGCGGTTTCGCTTACGGCAACGTGAAGAACAAGATCTCCAACGGCGTGTTCGCCACCAGCAACGACAACACCCAGTACGGCTGGACCGTCGGTGGTGGTCTCGAGTACGCTTTCACCAACAACCTGACTGCGAAGCTCGAGTATCTCTACGTCGACCTCGACAAGGAGTCGTTCAACGTTCCCGGCGGCACCTTCACCTCGAAGGTCGAGACCAAGTTCTCGGTCGTCCGCGCTGGCCTGAACTACAAGTTCTAGTCCGATCCCCTCACGGGGCTCAGAGCGAACCCGGTGGCTTCGGCCACCGGGTTTTTTTGTTGTGCGAGACAAGATCATCGGGCCGGATATCGTATCCAGTCCGATGATCTAACCCTTTGTCTTTGCATCGGCTTTCCCGAAAACCGCAATCCACTTTTCGGGCCGATGCTTTAGCTCGGAGTCGGTCAGCCCTTGAAGCGGGTGGTTTCGAAGGAGGGCACCTTCGCCGCGAAATCGTCGAGCCAGGCGACCAGCTTGGGGTGAGCTGCCCGCCACGTTCCGTCGAAGCGCAGATCGAGATAGCCCAGCGCGCAGGCGAGTGCGATTTCACCGATTCGGGGTTTGCCGGACCAAGCTGGCGGCGCTGCCTCAAGCGTGGCGAGCGCCCGTGCGACCTTGCCGGCCTGATTCTCGACCCAGGCGGCATTGCGCATCTCTGGCGTCCTGAACCGGCCTTCATAGACCTGAAGCAGCGCTGCATCGCAGATGCCGTCTGCCAGCGCCTGCAGGCGCAACTGCGCAAAGCGCGCTTCACCTGGCGGGATCAGGCTGCCACCGGCGAGATGATCGAGATACTCGGCAATGACGCGGGAATCGAAGAGTGTCGATCCGTCCTCGAGCACCAGCGCTGGAATCTTGCCGAGCGGGTTCTGGGCGCGCAACGTGTCCTTGGGATCGGTCGTATCCGCGGAAACGATCTCGATGCGATCCAGGAGACCGAGTTCATAGGCCGCGATTTTGACCTTGCGGCCGAAGGGAGAGGCGGGGGACGTGCGCAAGGTCAGCATCGGTCATATTCCGGTCAGTTCTGGAGATCTC
This sequence comes from Allobosea sp. 2KB_26, assembly GCF_052115715.1. Classification (NCBI taxonomy): domain Bacteria; kingdom Pseudomonadati; phylum Pseudomonadota; class Alphaproteobacteria; order Hyphomicrobiales; family Alloboseaceae; genus Allobosea; species Allobosea sp. 2KB_26. The sequence goes on along the minus strand of NZ_JBFRHE010000001.1, from coordinate 534,791 downwards.
AGCCGTCCGGGCGGATCGGCTCGCAACGGTAGCGCGGCCGCGGGCCTTGCGCGAGGCGTTCGCACAATGCCGGCAACAGGAGGAGAGCTTCCTCCGCCAGCTTCCAGGGCGGATTAACCACAAGCAGACCGGTGGCCCCGAGGCCTCCCGCGGCTTCGGGGCGATCGACATCGATCTCGAGCCTGAGCAGGCGACCGATGCCGGCATCCTCGATCGCATTCACGAGGCCGTCGGCGGCCCGGCGCTCCTTGACCGGATACCAGAGCGCGTAGATGCCGGTCGGCCATTTGCGGTGCGCGGCGATGAACTCGGCAGCCATCGTCGCGAACTCGTCCTTCTCCTCGAAGGGCGGGTCGATCAGCACGAGCCCGCGTCGTTCTTTCGGGGGGACATTGGCGCGCAGTGCCGTCCAGCCGTCGATCGCCAGCGCCTTGCAACGCGAATCGCGACCGAGCGTCGTGGCGAGCTTCTTGTAAGTGGTTGGATGCAGTTCGGCGGCGATAAGCCGATCCTCCGCCCGCATGGCGTGTCGGCAGAGCCAGGGCGAACCGGGATAGCTGCCGGTGCCATGGCGTTCCCGGGCGGTCGCGACAGCTTCGCGCCACGGTGCCAGCAACGCCTCCACGCTGGAGGCGAGCGGCGACTGGTCGAGTCGGGCCACGCCGTCCTTCCATTCGTGCGTGCGCAGCGCTTCCTCTGAGCCGAGATCGTACCGGCCGGCACCGGCATGGGTGTCGATGACGCGATAGGGCGTATCCTTGGCACCGAGATGGGTCAGGATGCGCATCAGCACGACATGCTTGAGGATGTCGGCGAAATTTCCGGCGTGGAAGCTGTGATGGTAATTCATGAAGCGGTCTTAGCCGCCTCGCAGCGCTCTGTCAGCGTTGAGCCTTCACGGTGATGTCGCGCGTGCGGCAGCCGGAGCGGTCGACCTCCTGGCAGGTGCGGAAATTGCGCAGGTCCTTGCTGAAGCAGATCCGGACTTCCTGCAGCACGCCGCGTTTGCAGGAGATCGACATCATGTCGCTGCGCAGGCCTGGATTCGCCGCGGCGAACGCGCGCTCGAGGTCGATCGCGCTCCAGTTCTGATCGCGATCCGCCTTCTGCAGCGGCGGAGGAATCGCGACCTTCTGGCGGGCGCGCCGGACATCCGAAAAATAGTCGTTCGGGCTCGAGCCCGAACAGGTGCCGTGCTTGCGCATTCGTAGCGGGCAAGCCCCTCGGACGGGAACAGCCCGTCCGCCTGGTCGAGGGCGATGCGAGAAGGCGTGCGGCCGGCCGGTCCGCAATCGGTGGGGTAGCCGCGCTCATTCTGCGGCCAGAGGCCGTGCACGACGAAGCCGAGATTGGCGCCGCTCTCGCATTGCTCGCGAGCCCGTCCGCGACCGCCGTCCAGTTCGCAGAAGCCCGGCGACCATGACAGGGCGAGCACGTAGAAATCGAAATCCCCGGGAACGCCGCCGCGGCCATATTGCCCCTGCGCTTGCGCGCCCGGGGCCATAAGGCCAAGCAGCGCCAGCATCGACAGCCAGGCGCGCGCGAGTCTCACCGCCCGATGTTACCGTTCGGGGCCGGGCCGGGCCATCTGGCAATTGGGCGCGTAGGAAAGGCCCCGATCGAGGCCATTGACGCACCAGTTGACGTTCCAGGTGTAGCCGAAGAGGCCCAGGTTCTCGCGCACGGAGTAGTCGATGCGGTGCAGCGAGCCGTCATTCAACGCGATCCGCCCCGTGCAGAAGCGGCGCGGGATGAAATCGTCGCCCCAAGGCCGGAAGCCGATGGGCCGGATGCGATCATAGGCGACCGCCTGCAGCGGCCCCCAGAATTTGGCCTCACGCGAGTTGAACCAGCTTGTGATCTCGCTGAGGACGGCGGGGTCCTCACAGGCTGGCAGGTTGCCGTACATCGGAATGATCCGTGCCTCCGCCCGATCTGCCGGGTCGACATAACGACGGCTCGTAGCCTCGACGCTGATGGTCGCAGCAAGACAAGTCGCTGCGACGAGGGTGGTTTTCAGCAGGGCGCGGCGCATAGGGGCAAGCCTCGTGCAGGCTAGGTGAATCTGATGCCGCACGATGACGTTCGGACGGGGGAGGGTCAAGGTGATTGGCGCCAGTGAAGGGCAACCGGACCACGACTGTGTCATTTTCGATCCGGCTGCGTAGAGCGCGTTGCTGCTCAGAAGGAGGCCTCCAGAATTGCGACATAATCGGCGGCAGCCGCCGCGCGCGGGTTGCTCGCCGTGGAGTGATCCTTGACCGCAGCTTCGGCTATGGTGGGGACGACGCTGCGCGGGACGCCCATTTGCGTGAGCGAGGCCGGCATGCCGAGGCGCTGGCCCAGGTCGGCGATCCAGTTGGCGAGGTCGGTGTCGGGAGCGAGATCGAGCGCGCGGCGAATCTCCACGTATTTCAGGCCGCATTCCGGCTCATTGAAGCGCAGCACTGCCGGCAGCAATACGGCGTTCAGCGTGCCGTGGTGAAGCGAAATGTCCTTGAGGCCACCAAGCGGATGGGAGAGCGCATGCACCGCGCCGAGGCCCTTCTGGAAGGTCAGGCCGCCCTGAAGGGCCGCCATCATCATTTCCTTGCGGGCTTCGCGATCGGAGCCATCGGTCACGGCCCGCTCGATATGTGCGACTGCGCGCTTCAGCCCGTCGAGTGCGATCGCCTCGGCGGGCGGGTTTTCGCGCGGGCTGAGATAGGTCTCGATGCAATGGGTGATCGCATCCATACCGGTTGCGGCGGTAAGCCAGGCAGGCAGGGCGAGCGTGAGTTCTGGGTCGCAGATCGCGAGCCTTGGAATCAGGTGTGGCGAGATGAAGCCGAGCTTGCGTCCATCCGTCAGGGTGATCAGCGCGGCGCGCCCGACTTCGCTGCCGGTGCCCGAGGTGGTCGGGATCGCGATCACCGGCGCGACCGCTGCGGTCACTTTCGGCATGCCGCCGAGGATCGCCGCATAGGTTTCGAGTGGTCCATCATGACCTGCGAGCAGCGCCACGCCCTTGGCCAGATCGATTGGCGAGCCGCCGCCAATGGCGACAAGCCCGTCGCATGCGTTCTCGCGATAGAGCGCCAGTGCCGCGAGCACGGCCTCCTCTGTCGGGTTGCTCGGCGTGGCATCGAAGATCGGGGCGGCCTGCAAGGCCGGGGAATGCGTCTGAACCGTGCCGACCAGACCGACAGCGACGACGCCCTTGTCCGCAATGATCAGCGGCCTGTGCAGGCCGAGCGCGGTGAGATCGGCATCGATGCCGGCGACCTCGCCGAAGCCGAACCGGGTCGTGGTAAGATAGGTGATCAGGGCCATGGGCGTCCTCGCGGGGGCCTCGTCTCGTCTAGCGGCTCGGCCTGATTGAGATGAGCCTTTGGTGTGGCATGGCCACGGACAGGCGTCGACTGCCGCGCCCGAGCGCGGAGGGCGCGGTGAATGCATGAGAATGTCGGGGATCTGCTCGTTAGCGGGGGCTCGACGCGCCTCAGGGCGGGTCGAGCATTTCGGTGGTCTTTCCCGCCCGCCGCTCAAGCACGAGCAGGGCGAGGCCGGCAACGACGATGAGGCCTGAGCCGATCAGCATCGAGAGCGATGGCCAGTCGTGAAAGATGAACCAACCGAAGATCAGGGCCCAGACGATCAACGTATACTGGTAAGGAACGACCACGGAGGCCTCCGCCAGCTTGAGCGAGCGTGTGACGCAGAGATGCGCGGCCATGGCGACGATGCCCAGCAGGCCGAGCAGGCCGATATGGGCGAGGCTCGGCGTCGTCCAGCCGAAGGGCAGCAGGATCAGCCCCATGACAAAGGCGCCCAGCGTTTGCCAGGCGACGAGCGTCACATCCGGCGTGCCGCGCAATTGGCGGCCCATGATCATCATGGCCGCGAAGGAGACGCTGCCGACGAGCGCGATGATGGCCGGAAGGGTCAGGCTCTGGCCGGACGGGTTCAGCGCGACGGCGACGCCGACGAAGCCGACGACGACCGCGAGCCAGCGCCCGGCATCGACACGCTCTCCGAGGAGCAGTGCAGCCAGGATCACCGCCCAGACTGGAGCGGCGAGCCAGAGTGTCATGGTGTCGGCCAAAGGCAGGTAGGATACCGCCCAATAGAATAGCGCGACTTCGCAGGAGCCGAGCGTCACGCGCAGTATCTGCAGCCAGGGGCGCTCCGGGCGCAATGTGCGACCAATGCCCTGCTTCACCACGAACGGGGCGATCACGATTAGCGCGGCGATGCTGCGCAGCAGCACCACCTGGCCGACCGTGTAGGTTGCGACCAGCCATTTCCCCAGCACGTCATTTACGGAGAACAGCAGGATGCCGAGCAGCATCATGGTGATGCCGGTCAAGGTGGCGTTTTGGGTGGGCATGGTGGTCTGCAGGGATACCTATCGTGTGGGCGCTTCCTGTCGCCTTTCGCGCTCTGCGAGGCAAGTGGCGCCACGCGCAGGGGTTGTGCGCGCAGGGCAGGGGATTTTAATTTAGTCGTTGACTTAATTAAGCAATGAATTAAATTCATGGCCATGGACCGCTTCATCGCTCTCGCCGACCCGACGCGCCGCCGCATCATCGAGATGCTCGGTGAAGGTGCCCTGGCGGCCGGTGAGATCACCGCGCGATTCAGTATCAGCGCGCCGGCGATCTCCCAGCATCTGAAGGTGTTGAAGGAGACTGGCCTCGTCAGGGTCGAAATCAGCGGCCAACGTCGCATCTACCGGCTCGATCCCGAGGGGCTCGATGCATTCGATCTCTGGGTGAAGAAGGTCCGCGGCTTCTGGGGCTCGCGACTCGACATACTGGGGCAGGAACTGGCGCAAGCCGATAGTCATGAGGGAGAGACGGATGAGTGATTACGGCACTGTTCTTGAAAGTGGCGCGGTGCGGTTCGAGCGGCTCCTGCCGGGGCCGGTCGAACGAGTCTGGGCCTATCTGACGGAGTCCGGCAAGCGCGGCACCTGGCTAGCTTCTGGTGATTTCGACCTGCGCGTCGGCGGCGAGACGAAGCTTCTGTTCAAGCATTCGGAGATCACCGACGAACCGCCGCCGGAGCGCTATCGCGAGGTGAATGACGAGGGATTTCTCGCGACCGGGACGATCACCCGCTGCGAGCCGCCACATGCGCTTGCCTTCACCTGGGAGGGGGACGGCAATCCCCGCTCGGAGGTCACCTTCGAGCTCAGTCCGAGGGATGGCAAAGTGCTGCTCGTGCTGACCCATCGCAAGCTCGCCGACAAGGCTGCGATGACGAATGTCTCCGGCGGCTGGCATATGCATCTCGGCCTGCTCGAGGACCAGCTTGCAGGGCAGAAGCCGCGTGGCTTCTGGTCCCGGCAGGCGACGCTCGAGGGTGAGTACGCCGCACTCTTTGCGAGCCTGCCGGAGTAGGGCGGGGCCTCATGCCGTCCTGGTGCCGGGCACGGGCCGCTCCCGAGATGGCGCAGCCCGCGTCAGGAACGCGGGTGGCGCCCGATCCGCTCGGCGGGATATGCCGTCCGCAAGTTGTGAACTCGACCATGCCGTCGGATCGATGGGCTGCCGGTTGCCGCTATCTCGGGCGAGCGCGGCGCCCGCTGGCATGTTGCCGCCAAGCGCCTTGGCGGCCAGTCCACGTCCGAAGCGGTTTCTGAGGCCGGGTGAGCGGGCCGTGAGGACAGTCGCCGCAGGGTTCGGAAGCTCAGATGCCCTTGCCGACCTGCGGAGAACCGCTGCGCACGTTTCTCGCAACCATCGCGACGATCGTATCGAAGAGTTCGTCCTGAGCCTGCTGGGCCGTGATGTCTCCCGCCGCGGCGGCAGAGGACAGGGCCTCGGCTGAACCGAGCAGCGCCCAGAGGCCCGCTGGAGCAATCGTACCGGAGCCGGCGAAGGGCGCGAGCGCGGCTCTGCACTTCCCCATGAAGATCGCTTCGTAATCGCGCTTGAGCTTTGCGAGCTCGGGCGCGCCGGCAAGTGCCGCGATCACGCCAGGGATCTCACGGCCCTGGAGGAGTACGCAGTCGACATAGGATGACGCGATGACCGCTGCCCTGCCTGCCAGGGTCGGCTCGCTCGCGTCGAGCGCGGCATCCATGAGTGCCGTCTGGCGCGCGTCGAACTCCTGGTAAAGCGCTGCCAGCAGCCCGCTGCGTGTGCCGAAATGGTCGTAGACGACCGGTTTTGTCACGCCGGACCGCTCGGCCAGCCGCCCGAGCGTCAATGCCTCCGTTCCCTCTTCCCGGACCAGCCGCCACGCGACATCCAGAAGCTGGCGATGGCGGTCTTCCCGCGCCAGGCGGCGACGCGGCGGCAGAGCTGGTGGGTGATCAGTCGGTCTGGCACTTGACATATTTATATACCAAAAGTAACTTACTAAAAGTATATATCACTTGAGTTTCCGCCGCAATCGATCAACCGGTGTTTCTTGAAATGCACGCGCTCATTGTCGTCGCCCATCCTGATCGCACGTCGCTCAGCCATGCCGTTGCGGCCCATGTCGGAGAAGGGGCTTCCCTGTCCGGGCCAGGCAATTCCTTCGAAATCGCGGATCTCGCGGCCGAAGGGTTCGATCCACGCTTCACCGAGGCCGATCTCGCCGTTCATCGTCGCGAGGTGTCAACGCCGGCCGACATTGCCGCCGAGCAGGTGCGGATCGATCGCGCCGATGCCCTTGTCCTGGTCTATCCCGTCTATTGGTGGTCGATGCCAGGGCTTCTCAAGGGCTGGATCGATCGCGTCTTCGCCAATGGTTGGGCCTATGACGAAGGCCCGGATACACCGATGGTCAAGAAGCTCGGCCATCTCCCGGTCCATCTTGTCGCCATCGGCGGCGCCAGCCTGCGAACCTATGCGCGACACGGCTATTTCGGTGCAATGAAAACGCAGATCGACCACGGAATCTTCGACTATTGCGGCGCCCCTGTCGTGACGTCTGAGCTCCTGCTCGGTTCCGGGAGGGATGATCCGGCTGCGCCTCTGGAGACGGCGCGCGCCATCGGCCGCGATCTCTTCAAGGCGTTCCGGCCTTCCGCGGCGCAGGCCGCCGCCTGACGACGATTTCCGTCGTGCAACAGTCGCTTTCCCGAGGCGAAATCCAGCGAATGGGGTTCGGCGCGTGACTACAAGCTCGCGGCGGCCCGTGCGGCCTGGTCGTACTGGCCTGAGAGCGAGCGCATGGTCGCCGCGATTTCCGAGAGGCGTGCGGGATCCATGCCGAGCGCCAGCACCGACTTGACCAGGAGCTGCTCGCGGATCTGGGCGTAGCGTCGGCAGGCATCCTCCCCCGCCGGAGTGATCGCCACGGTCTTTTCCTTGCCCTTGCGCCCGCTCTTGATCAGCTTCAGCCGTTCGAGCTTCTTGAGCGCGTAGTTCACCACATAGGTATCCTCGATATTGAGGACGAGGCAGATATCGGCGAGGCGTTTTGGCTTGCCGCGGTGGTTGACGTTGTGCAGCACGAGCACGTCCACCGGCGTGAGATCCGGAATGCCGGCCGAGGTCATGGCGCGGAGCATCCAGCGCTGGAAGGCATGTACCGTCATGCTGAGGGCGAACTCGAACTCGGAGAGCGCCGGCATCGCGCCTGAGGCCAGGTGGCCCGAGGAGACGATCGGGCCGAGCAGCGTATCAGCCAGCTCAGCCGGTGGTTTCGGAGGCAAGGGAGCTGATGTGGACATCGTCTGTGGCATTCTCATGCAAGGCAGCCATGGCGGCGCCGGACGTGCGAACGGCCGCGCGAAGCGGCCGTTCGTGAGGGATCGTACCAGTCAGGCTTACATCTTCTTGTAGGCGTCGATCACGGCCTGGCCATCGGCGCCGGCCTTTTTCAGCCAGTCGGCGGTCAGGGTTTCGCCGGCCTTCTTGAAGCCCGCGGCGAGTTCCGTGCTCGGCGCCTGCACCTTCATGCCCTTGGATTTGAGCTGCTCGAGGTACCAGCCGGTCTTGGCCTCCCAGGCCTTCCAGCCACGTTCCTCGGCAGCGGCAGACGCCTTGAGCAGCGCGTCTTGCGTCGACTTGTCCAAGGCGTCGAAGGCCGCCTTGTTGACGAAGGTCGCATCCTTCGGGATCCAGGCCTGCACATCATAGAAATGCGTCAGCGATTCCCAGACCTTGGAGTCGAAACCCGTACCGCCTGACGACATGAAGGAGTTGACCACGCCGGTGGCGAGTGCCTGGGGCAGTTCCGCGGCCTGGATCGTCACCGACTGCATGCCGAGCATTTCGCCAAGCCGCGCCGTACCGACATTGTAGGAGCGCCATTTCAGCCCCTTCATGTCGTCGGTCGAGTTCAGGTCCTTCTTGGCGTAGACGCCCTGCGGTGCCCACGGCACCATGAAGAGCAGCTTGATGCCCTGGCTCGCGAGCTTCTTCTCGATCGCCGGCTTCGAAGCCGCATAGAGCTTTTTCGACTCCGGGAAGCTGGTCGCCAGAAACGGCACGACGTCGACGCCGAAGATCGGATCCTCGTTTTCGTGGATCGACATCAGCACTTCGCCCATCTGGGCCTGGCCGGTCTGGACGGCGCGCTTGATCTCGGGTGCCTTAAACAGAGCGGCATTGGCATGAACCGTGATCGTCAGCTTGCCGCCGGTCGCCGCCTCGACATCCTTGGCAAAGGCGACGAGGTTTTCGGTGTGCGGGTTGTCCGTCGGGTAGGCGTTCGGAAGGTTCCATTTGGTCTGTGCCGAGACCGCTGTCGCGCCGAGCGCCAGAGCGCCGGCCGCGACGCCGGCTGCAAGAAAGCCCTTAATGAAGTCGCTGCGATTCATGATGGTGTCTCCGTTCCCTTGTTGTTGACGCTGCATCATCCCGGAAAGGCCAGTTGCGGCAGGATCATCACGATTTGCGGGAAGATCGTAATGATCGCGACCGCTGCGACCAGTAGAAAAAAGAAGGGTAGGGCGGCGAGCGCCACCGTATTGGAATCCTTGCCCGACATGGTCTGGAGCACGAAGAGGTTGAAGCCGACCGGAGGCGAGACCTCGGCCATCTCGACGATGAGCACGAGGAAGATGCCGAACCAGACCAGGTCGAAACCAGCCTGCTTGATCATCGGAATGACGATGGCCGTGGTCAGGACGATCATCGAGATGCCGTCGAGCGCCGCGCCGAGCACGATGTACATCACCGTCAATGCCGCGATCAGCGCGTAGGGCGAGAGATGCAGGCTGTCGACCCATTCCGCCAAGGCGGCCGGAATGCCGGTATAGGCCATCGAGGTCGACATGAAGGAGGCGCCGGCCAGGATCAGCATGATCATGCAGGTGATGCGGGTGGTGCCCATCACGCTGGCCCAGAAGGCTTCACGGGTCAGAGATCCCGACCACCAGGCGACGCCGAAGGAGCCGAGAACGCCCCAGGCCGCACATTCGGTCGCCGTCGCCCAGCCCATCAGCAGCGAGACGAAGACGAGCGCGATCAGCAGCATGCAGGGGATGAGATTGGCCGATTCCCGCAGCTTCTCGCGCAGCGGCATGCTCGGCTCCGGCGGCGGCGCCTTGTCCGGGTTCAGCATGTGCCAGACGATGATGTAGCCGGAGTAGAGCGCCATCACGAGCAGGCCCGGCAGGAAGCCGGCGAGGAAGACCTGGATGATCGAGACATTGGCCGCGACGGCATAGACCACCATGGTGATCGAAGGCGGGATCAGGATACCCAGCGTGCCGGCGCCGGCGAGCGAGCCGAGGCTGACCGTCTCGTCATAGCCGCGCTTCTTCAGCTCCGGCAGGGCGATCTTGGCGACAGTGGCGCAGGTCGCCGCCGAGGAGCCCGAGACCGAGCCGAAGATGCCGCAGGCCAGTACGTTGACATGCATCAGCCGGCCGGGAAGCCAGTTGAGCCAAGGTGCGAGGCCGCGGAACATCTCTTCCGAGAGTTTCGTGCGGTAGAGGATTTCGCCCATCCAGATGAAGAGCGGCAAGGCGGCGAGCGTCCAGGAGGCGCTGTTGCCCCAGATCGTCGTGGCGAGCACCGAGCCGGCGGGGATGCCGCCGCCGACGAATTGCATCGCGACCCAACCGCAGGCCATCAGTGAGATGGCGATCCATACGCCGCCGGCGAGGAAGACGGCCAGCAGGACGAGCAGTAGCGCGGAAATCTCGATCATCGCCATGGCGTCAGACCCCGCTCTGCATGGCACGCTCGACGACTTCCTCGTCGCTTTGCGGGGGCGGCTTCTCGTAGCGGGGCTCGTTGCCGCGCAGGACGACATGAACGAACTCGTCGGCGAAGGCGATGAAGAGGATCACCAATCCGCCGGAGAAGCCGAGTTGCGGAATCCAGAGCGGCATCGGCACGACGCCGCCGGCAACGTCGTTGAACTCATAGGATTGCCAGGTCATCACCACGGCGTGCCAGGCAAAGAATCCGGTGAAGCCGAGGCCCAGCACGAGCGAGAAGACCTCGAAGGCCCAGCGCGTGCGGCCCTTGAAACGATCGATCAGCAAGCCGACCCGGATCATCTCGCCGGATTTGAAGGTATGGGCAAGGCCGAGAAAGGCCAGCGCCGCCATGCTCCAGGACGCGAAATCATCACCGGCGGGGATGTTGAAGCCGATTTCGCGCCCGATGGAGAGACCCATCATCAGGACAAAGATAACGACCAGGAAGAAACCCGCCGCGTAACCTGCAAAGAGATAGAGCTTGTCGAGGATCGTGCGGATCATCGGGCGCTCCGCCCGGAGTGCGGCTTTGCCGCCGTGCGGGGCTGTCGGCGCATGCCGAGCCCGATTGCCAGGGTCGATCCTGTCATCGCATCCTCCCTCGACCGGCCCGGCCCCTCAGCCATGTTCCGGTCACAATTGCGATCGTAGTCGCCGAATTCGCCTTGTCAATATTTCATCGACGATTTATCGATGAATTGTCGAAGTGAATTCACGTCACGCTGGGGAGAGTGTCATGACGGCGAGCCATTGGGATTTCTGGATCGACCGCGGCGGCACCTTCACCGACGTGATCGGCCGCGATCCGGCAGGCAAGCTTCACGCCAGGAAGCTGCTCTCGGAAAATTCGGGTGCCTATCGCGATGCCGCCGTCCAGGGCATCCGCGACCATCTCGGCCTCAAGGCCGGCGAGGTCATCCCTGCCGGACGCATCGGCGAGGTGCGCATGGGCACCACCGTTGCGACCAACGCCCTGCTCGAGCGCAAGGGTGACCGCACCCTGCTCGTCACGACGAAGGGCTTCCGCGATGCGCTACGCATCGGCTATCAGGCGCGGCCCGATATCTTCGCCAAGGAGATCATCAAGCCCGAGCAACTCTACGAGGCGGTGGTCGAGATCTCGGAACGCGTGCTGGCCGATGGCGTCGTCGAGCAGGCTCCGGACGAGGCCGCGATCCGCACGGCCTTGCAGGCACAGTACGATGCCGGTTTCCGCGCCGTGGCAATCGCCTTCATGCACGCCTATCGCCATCCTCAGCATGAGCAGATTGCAGCGCGCATCGCCCGGGAGATCGGCTTTCCGCAGGTGTCGGTCAGCCACGAGGTTTCGCCGCTGATCAAGCTCGTCGGGCGTGGCGATACAGCTGTGGTCGATGCCTATCTCTCGCCGATCCTCGGGCGCTATGTCGCGCAGGTTTCCGAAGAGCTCGACATCGGGCGCACCGGCGCACGGCTGATGTTCATGATGTCGTCCGGCGGCCTCACAGCGGCCGAGCTGTTCCAGGGCAAGGATGCGATCCTGTCAGGCCCCGCCGGAGGGGTCGTCGGCCTGGCCGAGACCGGGCGTTCGGCCGGGTTCGACAAGGTGATCGGCTTCGACATGGGTGGCACCTCCACTGATGTCGCGCATTTCGACGGCGAGTACGAGCGCGCTTTCGAGACCGAGGTCGCCGGTGTGCGGATGCGCGCGCCGATGATGCTGATCCATACGGTTGCGGCCGGTGGCGGGTCGATCCTGCATTTCGACGGTGCGCGTTTCCGCGTCGGCCCGGATTCGGCCGGCGCCAATCCGGGGCCGGCCGCCTATCGGCGCGGCGGCCCGCTCGCGGTCACCGACGCGAACGTCATGGTCGGCAAGCTGATTCCGGCCTATTTCCCGGCGATTTTTGGCGAGCAGCATGATCAGCCGCTCGATGTGGAGGCGGTCCGCGCCAAGTTCTCGACGCTTGCGGCCGAGGTCGGCGATGACCGCAGCCCTGAAGAGGTGGCCGATGGCTTCATCCAGATTGCTGTCGCCAACATGGCCGAGGCGATCAAGAAGATCTCGGTGCAGCGCGGCTATGACATCACCCGCTATGCCTTGAACTCCTTCGGCGGTGCGGGCGGACAGCATGCCTGCCTTGTCGCCGATGCGCTCGGTATCAAGACCGTGCTGCTGCACCCGTTCTCCGGCCTGCTTTCGGCCTATGGCATGGGGCTCGCCGAAATCCGCTCGACGCGGACGGCCGCGCTCGATGTGCCGCTCGATGCCGAGGTCAAGGCTGCTATGGCGGAGGTGGCCGAACGGCTGGGCGCCGAGACGCGTTCCGAACTGATCGGGCAAGGCGTGCCGGATGGCGAGATCGCCATCCATATCCGTGCCCATATCCGCTACGCCGGCACCGATACGGCGATCGCGATTGCGTCCGGCAGCCGGACGGAAATGCAGGAAGCCTTCCAGGTCGCGCACAAGGCGCGCTTCGGCTTCATGGACGAGACCAAGGCGCTGGTCGTCGAGGCGGTCGAGGTCGAAGCCGTTGGCGGGGGCGCCAGGTTCGAGGAGGCGGCGGCTGGGGAGCAGGTCGGTGAACCGGCGGTTGCCGAACGCACGCGCCTGTTCTCGAAGGGGCAGTGGCACGAGGCGGCGATTGTGCGGCGCGAGGCGATGGCTCCGGGGCAGAGCGTCGCGGGACCTGCGATCATCATCGAACCGAACCAGACAGTCGTCGTCGAGGATGGCTGGACTGCGAAGCTGACGGCCAAGGACCATCTCGTCCTGCATCGCAGCAAGGCGCTGGTGCAGAATGCCGCGATCGGCACCAGGGCCGATCCCGTCATGCTCGAGATCTTCAACAACCTGTTCATGTCGATCGCCGAGCAGATGGGCGTGACGCTGCAGAACACCGCCTATTCCGTCAACATCAAGGAGCGGCTCGACTTCTCCTGCGCCGTGTTCGACTCGACTGCGAGCCTCGTCGCCAATGCACCGCATATGCCGGTGCATCTCGGCTCGATGGACAAGTCGGTCGAGACGGTGATCCGGAACAACCCCGTCATCCGGCCCGGCGACGTCTACTGCCTCAATGCCCCCTATAATGGCGGCACGCATCTGCCCGACATCACGGTCTGCACCCCGGTCTTCGATGCCGAGGACAGGAACATCCTGTTCTGGGTGGCGAGCCGCGGCCACCATGCCGATGTCGGTGGCGTGGCGCCCGGCTCGATGTCGCCGCTGGCGACGCATATCGAGGAAGAGGGCGTCTATATCGACAATTTCAAGATCGTCGATCAGGGCCGCTTCTGCGAGGAGGAGCTGGTCAAGCTGCTGACCGGCGCGCGCTATCCCGTCCGCAACGTCGTGCAGAACGTCAACGACCTCAAGGCGCAGATCGCTGCGAATGAGAAGGGCGTGGCTGAGCTGAAGAAGATGATCCGCTCCTTCGGCCTCGACGTGGTCCAGGCCTATATGGGCCATGTCCAGGACAATGCGGCCGAGAGCGTCGCACGGCTGCTCGCCAAGCTGCATGATTGCGAGTTCACCTATCCGATGGATCAGGGCTGCGCGATCAAGGTGAAGATCACGATCGATCGTTTGCGGCGCGAGGCGACGGTCGATTTCACCGGCACCTCGCCGCAGCGCGAGGACAATTTCAACGCGCCTGCGCCGGTGACCCGTGCGGCGGTGCTCTATGTCTTCCGCGTCATGGTCGATGACGCGATTCCCATGAATGCGGGCTGCCTGCGGCCGATCAGGATCGTCGTGCCGGAAGGCTCGATGCTGGCGCCGCATTACCCAGCCGCTGTCGTTGCCGGCAATGTCGAGGTCAGCCAAGCCGTCACCAATACGCTGTTCGGTGCGCTCGAGGCGATGTCGGCCTCGCAAGGGACAATGAACAACCTGACCTTCGGCAACGATCAGTATCAGTATTACGAGACGATCTGCTCCGGCTCGCCGGCAGGCCCGGGTTTCAACGGCACCTCCGGCGTGCATGTCCACATGACCAATTCGCGCCTGACCGATCCGGAGATCCTCGAGACGCGTTTTCCCGTCGTGCTCGAGGATTTCCACATTCGCCCCGGCTCCGGCGGCAAGGGTGAATGGAATGCCGGCGACGGCACCAGCCGCACCATCCGCTTCCGCGAGCGGATGGACTGCGCCATCCTCGCCTCGCATCGCCGTGTGCGCCCCTTCGGCGTCAAGGGGGGCGAGGCCGGGCAGCTCGGCAAGACGATCGTCCGCCGGCTTTCCGGCATCGTCGAGGAACTGAAGCCGAGCGACCAGACGCTGCTTGAGGCGGGCGAGGCAGTAACCGTGATCACGCCGACGGCGGGAGGCTATGGAAAAGCGAAGGGCTGAGGCTTAGGTCCTGTCTCCACACGGGAGATGGATATGCCTCAGACTTGGATGATCACCGGCGCCAATCGCGGCATCGGCCTTGCGCTTGCGACCGCCCTGGTGGCGCGTGGCGACCATGTCATCGCCGCCGCGCGCGATCCGGCAAGCCCCGGCCTTGCGGCGCTGGTCGCCAAGCATGGCGGGCTCGTCACGCCGATCACCCTCGATGTGACGTCGGATGCGAGCGTCGCCGCTGCCAAGGCTGCCCTCGCCGACCGACCGATCGACGTCCTGGTCAACAATGCCGGCGTCTACGGCCCGCGCGACAAGCAGGGCGCGCTGGACATGGATTTCGAGGCCTGGCGCGACGTGTTCGAGGTCAATGTCTATGCGCCGCTGCGCGTGGCACAGGCATTCCTGCCCAATGTCGAGGCCTCGCAAGGGCGCAAGATCGCGACGATCAGCAGCCGCATGGGCTCGATCGCCGGCAATCCCTCGGGCGCGCTCGCTTATCGCTCGTCGAAATCGGCCGTGAACATGGCCATGGTCGTGTTCGGGAACGCCGTGCGCGAGCGCGGCGTCAGTATCCTGCTGTTCCATCCGGGCTGGGTGCAGACCGATATGGGCGGTGGCGGAGCCGATATCCCACCAACGGAAAGCGCCGCAGGCCTGATCGCAACGATCGGCCAGTCCGGCATCTCCGACACCAACAGCTTCCGGACCTGGAAGGGCGAAGCGATCGCCTGGTGAGGCTTGAGGCGGCGGATCAACTGGCGCGCGACGAGGCGAGCCATAGGCCGCCGCCGATCAGGAAGCCGCCGCTGACCCGTGAGAGCAGGCGCACGCGCTTCTGCGACAGAAACCGTCCCGCCCGCCCGGACAGCAGCGCATAGCCGCTGTCGCTGAGCGCGGCGAAGAGCATCGCGGTCATTCCCATGATCGCGATCTGCGTGACGTGATCGCGGGCGGGGTCGAGAAATTGCGGGAAGAAGGCGCCGAAGAAGAGCAGTGTCTTCGGATTGCTGAGCGCGACCAGGACGCCTTGTAGGAAGAAGCCGCCGCGTGGCGCACGGGCTTGTACGGTGCCGTCCTCGGCGCCGCCGGCCCGGAGCATCTTCCAGCCGAGCCAGATCAGATAGGCGGCACCGGCGAGCCGCACCCAGTCGAACCAATGGCCCATCGCCGCGATGACCGAGCTCAGGCCGATGCCGACGATCGCGATCATGATAGCGAGGCCGAGCTGGGTTCCTGCCGCATTCAGGAGCCCGGCGCGGGTACCATGCTTCAGGCTGTTGGCTATGATCAGCGTTACGGTCGGGCCCGGCACGATGACGATGATGAAGCAGGCAACGAGATAAGCGGCGAAGAGCTCGAAGGACATGGCGGCAGTCTCCCTCTCGATTGTGGAGTCATCTCAGCCAGCCGCCAATGAGTCGAGACCCTTTGTGCTGCCGGCGAAAGGAACAGGGAGAATGTTGGCCTCTGCCTTCAAAGTTCTGCCGTTGGCGGTCGAGCGTTGGCGGGATCTCGAGGATCTCTTTGGCCCGAAGGGGGCTTGCTATGGCTGCTGGTGCAACCATTTCCGCATGCCCCAGAAGCAGCGCCTGCCACTCTTGGGCGAGGGGGCACGGCAGTTGTTCGAGGAGCGGGTTCGCAAGGGGCCGCCCCCTGGTGTCCTGGCCTATGAACACGAGACCTGTGTCGGCTGGCTCCAGGTCGGCCCTCGGCGCGACATTCCTGAATGGAACAATCCACGCCGCGCCTCGACGCCGCTTCCGGATGCGCCGGCCGAGGATGAGCGGGTCTGGGCGGCATCCTGCTTCTTCGTCCGCAAGTCGTGGCGGGGCAAGGGCGTCACCGCGGCCCTGCTCGATGGCGCGATCGTGTTCGCCCGCGAGAGCGGCGCCCGCCTGCTTGAGGCTGCCCCCATGCACCATGAATTCAAGCGCAGTAGCGAAGGCCTTTACGTCGGCCCCGAGCGGGTCTTCCTGCGGGCCGGTTTCGTCGAGGTCGCGCGGCAGAAGGAGGGTCGGCCGCTGATGCGGTTCGCGCTTTGAGCGATTTCACGCTTCGTCGAGAATGAAATCTCGCATCGTCGCGAAAGCGGCCTCCGGATTGTCGCCGACAATGCCGTGGCCGCAACCAGCGAAGCGCTTGAAACGAACCCATTCGGGCGGAAGGCTCGCTGCGATCGTCTCGCTGAAGGCAATCGGCGTGATCGGATCTTCCTCGCCTCCCATGACGAGGACGGGGCAATTCACAGTTCCCAGCGCGGCGCGAAAATCGAAGCGACCCTGTTCGTTGTGCGGGCCATTGAACCAGACGCCTGTCTCGTTGCGCGAGATGAGCCTTTGTACCCAATCGTTCGATCCGGTGTGCGGTTGCGCTGCGTAGAGCGGAAAGCAAATCTCAGTATAGGGCGCACGCGTCTCAGGCGCTGGCGCCGACCAGTAGTTCCGGGCGGCCTGACTGGCTCTTGGACCACCGACCCGTTCGAAGGCTGCGTAGACCGCCGGGAAATCGAACTTGGCGGCCGTGGAAATCAGGATCAGCTTGGCGGCATGCCCGGGATGGCGCGTCGCATAGGCCTGCGCGACGAAGCCTCCGAAAGACGTGCCGAGGATGATCGGTCTTTCGATGCCGAGCGTGTCGCAGAGCACCTTCAAGTCATCGGCCCACTGGTCCAATGTCCAGCTCTCACGTGGGCCGTCTTCGCTGCGGCCGCAGCCGCGGTGATCGTAATAAACGATCTGGGCGATATCGCTTAAGCCGGAGAAACCGGGTTTGTAGATGCTGTGATCGGCGCCTGGACCGCCATGAAGCAGGATCAGCGTTGGCTTTTCCCGCATGGCCGGGCCATCGGGCGTGAGCCCCGCACCTTCGATGTCGACATAGAGGCGCACTCCGTTGACAGTGACACGCATCGGTTCGATTCCCCCCACCGCATCGAGGCCTTGAATTGTAAGGGGCCGATGATCGAACTCAATTGTTTCCGACCTCATGTTGGGAGTTTCCCATGATCCGGATCACGCTTGCCGGTTGCACCGGCTGGGTCGGCAAGGCGCTTGTCGCCGCAATCGAGGCCGCGTCTGACCTCGAGCTGGTGGCGGGCGTCTCGCGCAAGGCAGCAGGCAGCGATCTCGGCGAGGCGGCCGGGCAGCCAGCCAATGGCAAGCCGATCTTTGCAACCGTGAGGGAGGCGCTCGCCGTGCCGTCGGATGTCCTGATCGACTTTACCAAGCCCGACAGCGTGAAAGGCAATGTACTGGCAGCCGTCGCGGCGGGGCGCCATGTCGTCGTTGGCGCATCGGGCATGACCGGCGAGGATTATGCGGAGATCGAGGCCGCTGCGCTCAAGGCTGGCGTCGGCGTGCTTGCCGCGGGCAATTTCTCGATCACCGCGACGCTGCTGCGCCGCTTTGCCCGCGAAGCGGTGAAATATGTGCCGGATATCGAGATCATCGACTACGCCTCCGCGTCGAAGCCGGACACGCCGTCCGGAACCGGGCGCGAGCTCGCCGAGACGCTCAGTGTCGAGCGTATGGCCGGAACCTCGAAGCCGGTTGTGGAGCTTGGCGGCGCCCGCGAGACGCGCGGCGCGGCAATAGGTGCGCCGCATGCGGTGCAGGTCCATTCGCTGCGGATGCCGGGCTTCGTCCTGTCCTGCGAGGCGGTCTTCGGCCTCCCCGACGAGCGGCTGGTGATCCGGCATGATGCCGGCACCTCTGCTGCGCCTTATGTCGGCGGCACCTTGCTGGCGGCGCGGCGGGTTGCGGACCAGGTCGGGCTTCGCCGTGGCCTGGACAGCCTGATGGCCTGATCAACCGGCGCTGCCGTTGTTTTTCGCAATCGAAGCAGCTTCGGCTGTCCGGTCAATATCCGGCTAACTTGTTGATTTTTATTGTGTTCCCCCTGTCTTGTTAACCTAGCGTTCGTTCGCATCTGCGAAGGGAAGGGCGCGCTACGACGAGGGGGAACGCGATGCGGCAATTGGGGCTGACGGCGAAGATCACCATGCTGTTTGCGCTCATGGGGATTGCCGCTGGCCTCGGGCTGTTCAGCGCGGTTCGGGGCTTTGACGCGGTCCGCGAAATCGATCGCGACGCCTTCTCGAGCATGGCCTTGGTCAATCGCGCAGCGCTGCTCTCGAACCGCGTGGCGCAGGCCTCGCTACTCAGCCGTTTCGATGACGCAGCGACGCCGCGTGCGATCGAGACCGCGCTCGATTCTCTTGATGGAGCTGTGGAACTGGTCGATGCGGCGCGGGCCAGTCTGATCTCTTCGTTGCCGCGCGAGCTGCGCGACGCCAATCCGACCTTGGATGCCCGGATCAGGACGTTCATTTCGTTCCAGCGCGACATCGTCATGATGGGGCGTGAGGTCTCGGCAAAGGCTGCACTCATCGAGGCCTCGGCCGAGGCGGTGCGCGAGAATGTCCGCCAGATCATTCTCGTCACGTCGAAGCTTGCCGACGGCCTGGACCGGCGCGCACAGCTCAGTGCAGCTGAGGCTGCGGGACTAGCCCACGCGCTGCGCCTGCGGGTGATCGCGACGGCGGTTGGCCTGCCGCTCGCCTGTGCGCTGCTGGCGATGTATCTGCTGCGGACCCAGCTCACCCGCCCCCTGCGCGATCTGATGGCCACAATCGCCACTGCGACGGCGACGTCTGCCGTCATCACGGTGCCGCATGTCCGGCGCCGCGACGAGATTGGCCAGCTTGCCCGCACGGTGCGGGCGCTGAGCGAAGTGCGGGCAACCCTGGTCACGCGCGATGCCGAGGCCGACCGGGCGCTGTTCCACCAGAACCAGCGAACTGACGAGCTCGGCCGCATCGCTGAGGAATTCGAACATCGGATCGGCGCCCTGCTCCACGACATCGCCGGGCTGAGCGAAGCTCTGCGCACGGCACAGCAGGATTCTGCGGTGCGGGCGCAGCAGGTCTCGCAGAGCACGGGCACTGCCGCTTCCGCCGTCGACGGGGCGGGCTTTGAGGCGCGGCGCATTACCGAGGCGGCTCTGCGCCTCGAGCAGGTGATCGGCCAGATCAATGCGGAAGTGCACCGTGTCTCACAAACGGCGACGGTGGCGACGCAGGATGCCGCTGGCACCTCCGGCCTTGTCCTGCGTCTGACCGAGAATGCGGGGCAAATCCGCGATGTCGTCGACATCATCGAGACGATCGCTCGGCAAACCAATCTGCTTGCGTTGAACGCAACGATCGAGGCGGCGCGCGCGGGCGTGCATGGCCGGGGTTTTGCCGTCGTCGCGAGCGAGGTCAAGGCGCTGGCGGGCCAGACGGCCGACGCGACCGCGCAGATCGTGCGGCGCATTGCAGCGGTCAACGCGGCGCTGTCGCAGGCGGCGCAGGCGGTTTCGGGCATCGTCGCCAGTGTCGGTGCCGTTGAACAGGCCAGCACCGAGATTTCGACCATGGTCGCCTCGCATTCCGAGCTGATGGGCTCGCTGGGGGACACGGTCGCGCGTATTTCGGGTGTGACGGAAACGGCTGCGGGCGCAATGGCGGAGATCGCCGAGGCGAATGCTCAGACTGTCGAGCAGGCGGGCAGGGGCGCGTTCGGGGCCCGCGACCTCGACGAGCGCATCGCTGCGCTGCAGGGCGAGGCGGAAGAATTCGTCAGGCGCCTGCGCGCCGCCTGATCCCGTTCTGTTCTTGTACTTGCATTGCGCGAGCGACTCGCGCCTTTGTGCGGCATGGTCGCATATCGGATTCCGCCGCGATGAGCTGGTCGCCGCAACAGGATGCCGCGCTGAGCGCGGTCGCACGCTGGCTTCAGGCTGGCGAGCCTCAGGTTTTTCGGCTGTTCGGCTATGCCGGCACAGGCAAGACGACGCTCGCGCGCCATATTGCCGAGGGTGTCGATGGCACGGTCGTCTTCGCCGCCTTCACCGGCAAGGCGGCACTGGTGCTGCGCAACAAGGGCTGCGATGGCGCCCAGACCATCCACTCATTGATCTACCGCTCGCGTGGCGTCGATGAGGAAAGCCCGACCTTCGTGCTCAACCGCGAGAGCAACGCGGCCAAGGCCGGGCTGATCATTATCGACGAGTGCTCGATGGTCGACGAGGAGCTGGGCAAGGATCTGCTCTCCTTCGGCACGCCGGTCCTCGTTCTCGGCGACCCGGCGCAGTTGCCCCCCGTCAAGGGCGGCGGGTATTTCACCGAGACCGAGCCGGACGTGATGCTGACCGAGGTCCATCGCCAGGCTGCGGACAATCCCATCGTCAGGATGTCGATGATCGTCCGCGAAGGAGGGCGCCTCGATGTCGGCGACTATGGCGAGAGCCGGGTCATTCGCCGCGATGCGGTCAATTCCGAGCTGGTGCTGGGCGCCGATCAGGTCCTGGTCGGCATGAACAAGACGCGCCGGCTCTACAATGCCCGCATCCGGCAGCTCATGGGGCGGGATTCCACCGTGCCGGTCGCGGGCGAGAAGCTCGTCTGCCTGCGCAACGACAAGAGCAAGGGCCTGCTCAATGGCGGCTCCTGGATCGTGCAGGAACTCAAGACCTCGAAGAAGGGCCTGATCACGATGCGGGTCACGCCGGAGGACGATACCGGAGGAAAGCCGGTCAAGGTCTCCGTGATGCCCAATTTCTTCGACGGCACCGAGGAGGAGGTGCCGTGGGAGCTGCGCAAGCACACCGATGAATTCACCTTCGGCTATGCCCTGACGGTCCACAAGGCGCAGGGCTCGCAATGGGATGACATCGTCCTCTTCGACGAGGCCTTTGCCTTTCGCGAGCACCGGGCGCGCTGGCTCTATACCGGGCTGACGCGTGCGGCCGAGACGATCACGGTGGTGGTGTAGCGGCAGAGCCCGTGGGGTTCACAGGGCCTGCGCCGTGGTCCCCTTGGCAATGATGGGGCCGGTCGGCCTCCCTGTCGGCGAGCCTGTCGCGGGTTCCAGGGTGATCTCGAAGAGCTGATCCTTGCCAAGCGGCAGCTGGTCCAGCCTGAGATGGGTCGAGCGGGCACGCTCGATCAGTCCCACCGAGCGCGGGCCCACCGCGCGGTCCCACAATGTCCAGATTTCGAGGGCCTTGCCTTCGGGAACATGGATCGCCTGCAGCGGCACCATCTCGACCCTGCCGTCGGCGAAGGTGTTGACGACTGCTGCAGCGACGCTGGCCTCGGTCATCAGCACTGCGACCATCACGGGCTGGCGCCTGGCCCGATCGAGGGCGTTGAGGAGACCTGCAGCCAGAACGATTGTCGCCAGCGCTCCGGCGACTGCTGCGCCGCGCCAGAGGAAGAGGCTGTTCCACCAATCGGACAGGCGGCTGGCTGCTGGCGCCGCGGGGCGCGACGCCCGAGCCGGTGCTACGCTGCTCATGCTTGTGGGAGCCGCCTGCTGCGCGACCGTCGCCAGCTCGGTCTCGATCCGGCTCCATAGCGCCGCTGGCGGCTCGATGGGCGCGGCGGTGGCATCGATGGCCGCGAAGTGAACGCGCCAGCGCTCGACCGCTGCAGCCAGATCGGGGTCGGCCTCGAGCTGCTGGTCGAAGGCCGTGAGGTCGGCCCCCTCGATCAGGCCGAGCGCATATTCGCCCGCCAGCGCGGTGCGCTCCTCCGGGCCGAGAGATCTGGTGGAGGAGGGGCTCATCCGAGGCACTCCTTGAGCGAGATCAGGGAGCGGCGAATCCAGGATTTGACGGTGCCGATCGGCATTTTGAGGCGCCCCGCGATCTCGCCATGGGTCAACCCCTGGACGAAGGCAAGCAGCACGATGCCGCGCCGCTGCGGCGGCAGCGTCTCCAGGCAGGCGCGGAGTGCCTTGGCGTCGGACAGTTTCGACATCACCGTCTCAGGATCGTCCTCTTCGCTCGCGGTTTCCTCGGCGACAGGCATATCGGTGGTTTCCGTGCGCTTCTCATCCCGCAGGATCGAGAGCGAGCGGTTGCGCAGGATCGCGTAGATCCAGGTCAGGCCGGCACCGCGCTGCGGATCGAACCGCGTCGCATGTCGCCAGATCAGGACGAAGGCATCCTGCACTGCCTCCTCGGCCAGCGCGCGCCGCTTGAGCAGACGCTGGGCCACCCCGATCATACGCGCGGCCTCGGCGTCGTAGATGCGCTTGAGCGCAAGTTTATCTCCGGAGGCACAGTCGCGCAGCGCGGTTTCGATGTCCGTAGCCTTTGGCGGCACTACGGTGTTCATCGCCATCCCTGTCTCCTCCTCGGCGCAGTGCCCGAGGCGTGCGCGAATAGATGAATACGCGGCTCAGCCAGCTTCGGATGCGTCTCAGTTTTTTGTTTTTTCCGTCGCATCCGCCCCTGTGCCGCAAGCTTACCCCAATTGGGTGCCGCGCCGGATCAGGCGGCGAACAGCCCTCGAAACAATGCGACAGACGATTCGGAGGATAACATGCAGATTGCACGCGCCACACGCCTCGCGCTGATTGCTTCCACGATTCTGGGGGCTTCCTTCGCCGCGACCTTGGCAGCCCCTGCCGGAACCCTCGCCGCCCTGACGGGCGACGACACGCTGACAATGATCGATACGGCGACGCAGAAGGCGGGCAAGTCCATCAAGGTCACTGGCGTGACCGGCAAGATCGCCGGCATCGATGTCCGCCCCGCCGACGGAATGCTCTACGCGCTGTCGACCGACGGCACGATCTTCACGGTCGATACGGCGAGCGGGAAAGCGACGATGAAGTCGAAGATGGATACCCCGCTTGCCGCCGGCACCATGGCGACCGTCGATTTCAACCCGGCCGCCGACCGGTTGCGCGTCATCGGCGCCGACGGCACCAACCTTCGCGTCAATGTCGAGGATGGCAAGACCACGGTCGACGGCACGTTGAAATTCGCCGAGACCGACATGCACAAGGGCGAGACGCCGATGGTCGTTGCCGGCGCCTATTCCAACTCTGTGAAGGGCACCAAGGAGACGGCGCTCTACGATATCGACGGCAAGATTGGCGGGTTGCTGAAACAGGCACCGCCGAACGACGGCGTGCTGGGCGCTGTCGGCAAGCTCGGCGTTACAGCGAAGGCGATCGCCTTCGATATCGAGACGGATGCGTCAGGCGCCAATACCGGTTGGCTGCTGGCGGACGGCACCCTGCATAAGGTCGATCTCGCAACGGGCAAGGCTTCGATGGTGGGCAAGGTCACCGGGCTGAACGGGCCGGTGCGCGACGTCGCGGCGCTGCCGGCGATGTAGGCAAGCGGGACCAAAACCGCCTCGGAGGGGCCGCCACGCCGCAGGGCGTGGCGGCCTTTCGATGTTCTATCTCGGCGCGCGGCATCGGGCATGCGATTTTCGCCATAGTTGACCCGGATGCTCGGCTTTGCCTGCTCAAGGCGAGGGAGTCGTCGATGGCGCGCGATTCGCGGTTGAATATTCTCGGTTTGCAGCGCTTCGGCCTGGGGCTGCGTCCCGGCGATCTGGCGGCGATCGGCGGCGACGCCCGGGATCTGTTTCTCGATGAGGCCAAGCGCAGGAGCGTTCCCGTTCCGATCGGCCTCGATCTCGTCGGGCAGGCGCAGATCGGATCTGCCTTCTATGCCTTCCAGGATAAGGAGAAGGCCGAGCGTGAGGCCCCGCGCCCGGCCATGCAGGCGGCGATGATACCGGCCCCGGGCGGGATGAACGGAGGGGAGGGGGCGTCGGCGCCTCCCGAGCCTCCCTTGCCGCAAAGGATCTATCGCGACGAGGTGGCCGCGCGGATGCGTGCCGGGCTGGAACCGCTCGCCGGTTTTGGCGAACGGCTGGCGCAGTTCTGGTCGAACCATTTCTGCGTCTCCGTCTCGCAAGGCAACTTCGTGCGGGTGCTGGCCGGGGCTTATGAGCGTGAGGCGATACGCCCCCATGTTTTTGGCCGGTTCGAAGACATGCTCCTGGCCGTCGAGAGCCATCCGGCCATGCTGATCTATCTCGATAATCAGCAATCGATCGGACCGAACTCTCCGGCGGGCAAGCGCCGTGGCCGCGGGCTCAACGAGAACCTCGCCCGCGAGATCATGGAACTGCATACGTTGGGTGTCTCCGGCGGCTATTCGCAAGCCGATGTGACCAGTCTGGCCCGCATCATCACGGGCTGGACAATTGCCGGCCGCGACGGCCGGCTCGGTTTTCCCGGCGTCTTTGCCTTCAATGCCGGCGTGCATGAGCCTGGGGTGCATCCGCTGCTCGGCAAGGATTATGAAGAGGCCGGGGCGGAGCAGGGGAGGCTCGCGCTGCTCGACCTCGCGCGTCATCCCGCGACAGCCCGGCATGTCGCGTTGAAGCTCGCGCGGCATTTCGTGGCGGATGATCCCCCGTCGGCGCTCGTTTCCCAGCTGGTGGAAACCTGGCGCCGTACGGAGGGCGATCTCGCCGCGGTATCGGCCGCTCTCATTCAGTCGAACGAAGCATGGGGTACGGAGGCCGCGAAGCTGCGCCAGCCGCAGGAGCTTTTGCTGGCGATGCTGCGGGCGCTTGGACGTAAGCCGGAGTTCGGTCCCATTGCAGGGGCGCTTGCGACGATGGGCCAGCCCCTCTGGCAGCCTTCCGGTCCGAATGGTTTTCCCGGAAACAACGATGCATGGGCAACGCCTGAAGGCATCAAGACGCGGATCGATGTCGCGGCTGTGTGGGGGCGTCAGGCGGCTGGCGCTGCCAGTGATCCACGGGCCCTGCTCGAGGCCGTGCTCGGCCCGCTCGCTTCAGCCGAGACCAAACAGGCGGTGGCCCGCGCCGAGAGCAAGCCGCAGGCGATCGCGCTCTTGCTGATGTCGCCCGAATTCCAGCGGAGGTGAGCCAGATGTCAGACGCAATCCGCGACGATGACGATGATTGCGAGGCGATGACACCATCACGCCGGTCCGTGCTGGGGGCGGCGAGCGCGCTCTTCGCCTGGTCATTCATGCCGAAATTCGCCCATGCGGCGGCCGGAAGTCGGGATGCGCGCTTCATCACCGTGGTGCTGCGTGGTGCGCTCGACGGCCTCACCGCCGTTCCGCCGATCGGCGATCCGAATTATGCCGATCTGCGTCAGGATATCGCGCTGCAGCGCGATGGAGCGGATGCGGCCTTGCCGCTCGATGGCTTCTTCCACCTCCACCCCGCCATGCCCAACCTCGCCCGGCTCTACGGCCAGGGGTATGCCGCGATCGTGCACGCGGCAGCGACGGGTTATCGCGAGCGCTCGCATTTCGATGGGCAGGATGTGCTGGAAAGCGGTCAGCAAGGCCCGGGGCGCGTCGATAGCGGCTGGCTCAACCGCATGATTGCGGCGCTGCCGGCTGGTGAGGCGATCGCGCGTCACGGCGTGCTCGGGGTTGGTGTGGTGCCACCATTGATCGTCAGGGGCCAGGCCCCCGTGCTGGGCTGGGCGCCGCCGGTGATGCCGCGCGCCGGAGATGATCTGATCCAGCGACTGGGCGACCTTTACGGGCAGCGTGACCCCATGCTGGCGAACGTGCTTGCGCGGGCGATCGAGACCGAGACGATCGTGCTCGGCCAGGGCATGGGCGGCGACAGGATGCGAGCACGTGGCGGCCCGGGCAATCCCCAGGGCATGGTCCAGATCGCGGAGGGAGCGGCGCGGCTCGTTGGTGCCGATGACGGTCCTCGCATCGCGGCGCTGGCCTTCGAGGGCTGGGATACCCACGCCAATGAAGGCGGCGCCAAGGGGCGGCTTGCCGGGCTGCTCGGTGGGCTCGATGGTGCGTTCAATGTGTTCGAGACCGGGCTGAAGCGGGTCTGGAAGGACACGGTCGTGATGGTTGTCACGGAGTTCGGTCGAACCGCCAGAGTCAACGGCACGGTCGGAACCGATCATGGGACCGGTACCGTCGCGTTCCTGGTCGGTGGGGCGGTCAGGGGCGGCCGTGTGATCGCCGATTGGCCAGGGCTGAAACCGGAGCAGCTCTGGGAGCAGCGCGACCTGAGGCCGACCACGGATATCCGGGCGGTCGCAAAGGGTGTCGTGACCGATCTGTTCGGCCTGTCGGGACCGGTTCTGGCCGAGAAGGTATTTCCCGGCACCGGCGATATTGCGCCGATGCCGGGCTTGGTCGTCTGATCTCGATCAGGCCCAGGCGCGCTTGGCGAGCTTGGCCTCGAAGGCGTCGATCTTCGGCGCCTTCTCCATGGTCAGGCCGATATCGTCGAGCCCGTTCAGCAGGCAGTGCTTGCGGAAGGGGTCGATGTCGAACGTCACCGTGCCGCCATCGGGGCCCTTGATTTCCTGCTTTGCGAGATCGACCGTTAGCGTCGCGTTGGAGCCGCGATCGGCGTCGTCGAAGAGCTTCTCGAGGTCTTCGGGCGAGACCACGATCGGCAGGATGCCGTTCTTGAAGCAGTTATTGTAGAAAATATCGGCAAACGAGGTCGAGATCACGCAGCGGATGCCGAAATCGAGCAGGGCCCAGGGAGCATGCTCGCGCGACGAGCCGCAGCCGAAATTGTCCCCGGCGACCAGGATCTCCGACTTGCGATAGGCTGGCTGGTTCAGCACGAAATCGGGGTTCTCTGCGCCGTCCTCGTTGTAGCGCATCTCGGCGAACAGCGCGGTGCCCAGCCCGGTGCGCTTGATCGTCTTCAGGTACTGCTTGGGGATGATCATATCGGTGTCGACATTGATCACCTTCAGCGGCGCCGGGGTTGAGGTCAGGGTGGTGAAGGGCTGCATGGCGAGGGCTCCAACAGGTCTTTCTGGCTAGGATATCGTGACGTGGCCGACAACGCGCTTCACAGCTGCGCCGTCAGGAGTTTGAAGCTGGCGAAGGTGAAGAAGGCGGCAAGGCAGGCCTCTGCACGACGGCGGATCTTGCGATAGCCTGCGATCATGGAGGCGGTCGAAAACAGCAGGGCATACCCCTGATTGATCAGAAGCGAGATCAGCAGGCAGCCGATGATGATGGCATGCACCACAACCACGGGTGTTTCCGGTCGCAAGCCGAGCGCGATGATCGCGGTCCAGCTCAAGATCGCCTTCGGGTTGGTCAGGTGCATGAGATAGCCGCGCAAATAGACGCGACGCCCCGAAACCGTGGCTTTCGGCGGGGGCATGTCTACCCGCATCGCTGAACGCGCCGAGCGCCAGGCCAGATAGAGCAGATAGACGCCGCCGACGATCTTGATGGCATAGAGCGCACCGGGATGAGCCACGATCACGGCCGAGACGCCAATGGCGGCCAGGATGCCCCAGGTCAGGGAGCCGGTTGTGACGCCGAGTGCGAGCGTCATTCCGGCGCGCCGACCGCGCTCCATCGACGTCGCCATCACGGCAAGATTGCTCGGGCCCGGGCTGGCAACTGCGAGGAAGAACGCGGAGTAGACCAGGGCCAGGCTCGGCAGATGCCGAATCAGATCGTCCATCATCGTCTATCGCTCCGCCCCGGCTTCGATCGCTTCCATGTCTTCGTCCGAAAAGCCGAAATGATGGCCGATCTCATGGACCAGGACGTGGGTGACGATGGTGCCCAGGCTCTCGTCATGTTCGGACCAGTAGTCGAGGATCGGACGGCGATAGAGATGGATCATGTTGGGCATCTGGCCCGTTTGCGGGCCCGAGCCCTGCTGTGGCAGGCCGACACCGGTGAAGAGGCCGAGGATGTCGAAGGGGCTCTCGATCTCGAGTTCCTTCAGCACATCGTCCTCGGGGAACTCGGTGACGTTGATGATCAGGTCCGCGCAGAGCGCGCGGAACTCGTCCGGCAGGCGATCATAGGCGGTCTGTGCGAGGCTTTCGAAATCAGCGGCGCTGGGCGCCTTGACGTCGTCCCAGGCAACAGCGGACGACACCTCGGCGGATGCCGAGGCGCTGGCGGATGCTTTGATCGAAGGCACGGTTCCCATCACCAGATCTTGAGCTGATGCCCCAGCCACCAGGCGAGCAGCACGACACCGACGAGCGACAGCGCGCGACCGATGCGTCTGCCCCAGAGTTCGACAGTGTCGCCTTCAGGGGCGTCCCGGCCGGAGAAGTGATCGGCGGCGCGGCCCATAGAGGAGCTCAGCAGCCCCTCCTCGTCGCGCTTGACGCGCTCCAGCACTGCCTTGGCTTTGGCGGCCCGGGCGGCTTCGCGGGGATCGCCGGTCATGACCTGTGTCCCCGCTCGCGCATCAGCCCATCTGCCTCACATCGACGAAATGACCGACGAGCGCAGCGGCTGCGGCCATTTGCGGCGAGACCAGATGGGTGCGGCCCTTGAAGCCCTGACGGCCCTCGAAATTGCGGTTCGAGGTCGAGGCGGCGCGCTGGCCGGGCTTGAGCTGGTCGGGGTTCATGCCGAGGCACATCGAGCAGCCGGGCTCGCGCCATTCGAAGCCGGCGGCGAGGAAGATCTTGTCGAGACCTTCTTCCTCGGCCTGCTGCTTAACCAGGCCGGAGCCGGGGACGATCATGGCATAGTCGAGCGAGCCGGCGATCGTCTTGCCTTCGACGATCTTGGCGACGGCGCGCAGATCCTCGATGCGGCCATTGGTGCAGGAGCCGATCCAGATCACGTCGAGCGGGATCTCGGTCATCCTGGTGCCGGGCTTCAGGCCCATATAGTCGAGCGCGCGCCATTTCGACGAACGCTTGGTCTCGTCGGCGATGTCATCCGGGTTCGGCACGCTTCCCGCGACCGAGATCACGTCCTCGGGGCTGGTGCCCCAGGAGACGATCGGCGGCAGGTTGGCGGCATCGAGCTTGACGATACGGTCGAAATGCGCGCCCTCGTCCGTGCGCAACGTCTCCCAGTAGCGCATGGCCTCATCCCAGGCAGTGCCCTTTGGGGCTTTCGGCCGGCCGTTGAGATAAGCGAAAGCCTTCTCGTCCGGCGCGATCATACCGGCACGCGCGCCGCCTTCGATCGACATGTTGCAGACCGTCATGCGGCCTTCCATCGACAGGGCGCGAATGGCCTCGCCGGCATATTCGATGACGGAGCCGGTGCCGCCCGCCGTCCCGATCTCGCCAATGATGGCGAGGGTGACGTCCTTGGCGGTGACGCCTTTGGCCAGAGTGCCGTCCACCTGGACGAGCATGTTCTTCGCCTTCTTCTGGATCAGCGTCTGGGTGGCGAGCACATGCTCGACCTCCGACGTACCGATGCCATGCGCCAGCGCGCCGAAGGCGCCATGGGTCGAGGTGTGGCTGTCGCCACAGACGATCGTCGTGCCGGGCAGGGTGAAGCCCTGTTCGGGACCGACGATGTGGACGATGCCCTGGCGGATATCGAGCTCGTTGAAATACTCGACGCCAAAGTCCTTGGCGTTCTTGGCGAGAGCCTCGACCTGGATGCGGCTCTCCTCCTCGGCGATGCCGGCCTTGCGGTCGGTCGTCGGGATATTGTGGTCGACGACGGCCAGAGTCTTCTCCGGCGCGCGCACCTTGCGGCCGGTCATGCGCAGGCCCTCAAAGGCCTGCGGGCTCGTGACCTCATGCACCAGATGCCGATCGATATAGAGCAGGCAGGTGCCGTCTTCCTGGCGGTCGACGATGTGGTCGTCGAAAATTTTGTCGTAAAGCGTGCGGGGGGCGGTGGACGACGTCATGTCGATAAGCCTCGGTCGTGGAAATCTGTGATGCCGGCGCTCAAGGCCGGCTGGCGCAACGCAAAAAGCCTGTCGCCGGCCAACGGGCCGGTCTCAGGCGCGCCTAAGGCCCGCTGCCGCCGAGGTCGTGAAACGACCGAAGAAGCGCCAGGGCAGGCGCGCGTGGTCATGCAGCGCCGCAAAATCCTGCGTCGTCGGGATGCGGCGCAGGTTCGCCTCGCGGCGCACGATGCGGCAGCAGTCATCATCACTGGGCAGGACAGTGTTCATGACGATGTTCTAGCAGTTCCAAACTGTGCCGGCAACGAAGCCGACGCCGGGCCGACCAACGCAAAACGCGGCCCCAAGGGACCGCGTTCCGGTATTCACAACAGCGCAGTGGCGCTTACTTGGCGGCCGACTTGTCGCCCTTGGCAGGCCGGGCCTCGACGCGCTCGGCGATACGGGCCGACTTGCCGCGACGATCGCGCAGGTAATACAGCTTGGCGCGACGGACCTTGCCCTTGCGCACAACCTTGATGGAATCGATATTCGGCGAATAGAGCGGGAAAACGCGCTCGACACCTTCGCCATAGGAAATCTTGCGGACGGTGAAGGCTTCGTTCAGGCCGCCGCCGTTGCGGGCGATCACGACGCCTTCATAGGCCTGAACGCGGCTGCGCTCGCCTTCCTTGACCTTGACGTTGACCTGCACGGTGTCGCCGGGCTGGAAATGCGGGATCTCCTTGCCTGCGCTCAGCTTGGCGATCTGTTCCTGGTCGATCTGCTCGATGATATTCATGGGTCTCTCCATGGCCGTTGTCGCGTGTGTTCACGCGGGCGTTACGGCTCGCTGTTTTCAGTTGAGGGGCTGGCGATACAGGAGAGGGCGAAGTTTGTCGAGGGAATTGAGGCGCCGGTGCCGCGCTATTTCGCTGCCATGCCCGCCTGCTCCTGCCTGAAGACCAGCCAGCCGAACAGAGCCATGTCCGCCAGTACCGCGAGGGCTCCCACGCCGGCGATCGGATCGCCAATCGCGTTTCCGGAATGCACCAGCGCCACGCCAACTGTCAGGACGAGCGTTCCGACGATCCAGAACCAGACCTGGATCCGCGCGCTTCTGGTGAGGTCCACGGATGGATGCAGCCGATAGAAGATACCGAACAGAAATAAGGACACCCATCCCAACAGGTTGAGATGAGCGTGCGCCGGCAACGCCGAATGATCTCGCGAGATTGCCATGACGATACCCCATATCATGCCGGCGAGGGCGATGAGAACGGCGGCGCGGAAGCTCAGATTCGATGCTTTCAAGGCAATCTCCCTCGGCGGTCAGGGATCAGAACGCGGTCGGCCGGGCCGTCTTTGGTCTATTGAGACAGGGTTTCTCTGGGCAGGATAGAAAGAGGGCAGATGGTTCGCGCGATTTCATGGCAAACTCAATGAATTGGCGCGCAGCTGGAATGAGGATGTCCCGATCGATGCAACAACACAAGGTCTGCTTGCTTCATGTTGTGACGGCGGACCAAAGCTGGTGCTGTCGCGGCAGATCTCAGCAGACCGTGAGTGTTTGCCAGGGCACGCGCCTCCATGCCTGCGCGAGGTGGTGTGCGGCGTAGCGCCTGATCGCAGGTCACTCCGGTAGCCATTTCCAATCGGATTCGGAATACCGTGCCCGCATTCACGCGCTTTGCTGGGGCGCTGCCAGGGCGCATAGCGTAGACGGGCCCGTGTTCGTCTCTGTTTCGGATCGCTTCAATGCCTCAGGACATCGCCAAAGTTGCTCTCGTCACCGGCGCCGCGCGCGGCATCGGGTTGGCGACCGCGAAACGCTTTCTGGCCGAGGGCTGGCAGGTCGCCCTGCTGGATATCGACGGGGCGACGCTGACATTGGCGATGGCGGAGCTCAATGCACCGGAGACGACGCTGGCGCTGACCTGCGACGTTGCCGAGGCGGCCGCGGTCGAAGGCGCCTTCAAGGCACTGATGCAGCGCTTTGGCCGGCTCGATGCCCTGGTGAACAATGCGGGCACCGCCGTGTTCAAGCCGATCCTGGAGACGACGCTTTCAGAATGGCAGCGCGTGCTCGCGGTCAACCTCACCGGACCCTTTCTCTGCACGCAGGTCGCGGCACCGCTGATGGCGGATACGGGCGGCGGCGCGATCGTCAACATCACCTCGATCTCCGGCCTGCGCGCCTCGACCTTGCGTGTCGCCTACGGCACCAGCAAGGCGGCTCTTGCCCATCTCACCAAGCAGCAGGCGGCCGAACTCGCCAGCCTCGGAATCAGGGTCAACGCGGTTGCGCCGGGGCCGGTCGACACCGCAATGGCCAAAGCGGTCCACAGCCCGGAAATCCGGGCCGACTACCATGACGTCATCCCGCTCAACCGCTACGGGCGGGAAGAAGAGCTCGCCGAGGCGATCTTCTTCCTCTGCTGCGAGAAGGCCAGTTACATCACCGGCCAGACGCTCGCGGTCGATGGCGGCTTCGACGCGGTCGGAATCGGACTGACGACATTGCGCGGTGAAAGGCGCAATCGCTGATGTCATGACCGAGGGCGGCAAGGGGACGCTTGGCGAAAGCTAAGGAACCGGAGGCGAGCAGGTGAAGGCGCGGGAAACAATCCCTCTGTGGCAGAGGGCTTTCCCGCTCTTTCAATGAACGGACGGAGTGCTCGGGTTCCGGGCTTGATCCTTCGGAACTCTTCGCAACGCCTGCATCACACGGCAAAGGGCTCCATCAGGATATAGGTGCCATCCGCCCGTTGATGCTTGTCGATCAGGGGGACCAACCGCACGAAATGCTCGGTGCGGCAATGCGCATCGAGGGCGGCGCGATCCGGCCACTCCTCGATGAAGATGAAGTGCCCAGGGTCCTTCTGGTCGATGAAGAGATCATAGGAAATGCAACGCTCTTCGAGCCGGGTCTTTTCGACCAGCTCCTCATAGAGGGGCATGACAAGCCCGATGGCCTCGGTCTTGATGAAATCCTGGGCGATCACCTTCAGCACGGGCATTCCTCTTGCATTGCGAGCCTCGCCGATCGGTCGCAATTTGCAAACACCACCGGCGGACTTTCCATCCTGCGCCGCCCGCCCTTCTGAAAGGTGAGCCATTCGCCGGATGCCGGGGATATCGAGCGGCTTCCGACACGGTTCAAGACTGTCCTGCAGCACTGGCTTGGGCGGGTGCGAGAGGTCACGCCGGGAACATTCTGCTTGCGCTGCGCGGCCAACAGCGCGAACCTTTGCCTCGACATCCCTCTTCGACGGCCGCCCGACCCAGTCGGGCCTGAGCGACCGCCGCCTTTCCGGCGTGGGCGCTGTGACATCGTTCTCGTCGGTTCTTCGCCGCGTTGCGCCGGGCGTCAGCTCTGGGGCTGGTGCGCGGCCACAACCCGAAGGAGGACGCTATGGCTGCGACATCAGGCAATGGAGGTTCGGCCACCGGCAAGAGAGCTTCGGGGCCGCGATGCATCGCCATCGTTGGTCCCTTTCAGAGCGGCAAGACGACCCTGCTCGAGAGCATTCTGGAGCGCTGCGGCGCGGTTTCACGGGCCGGCTCCGTCAAGGCGAAGAACAGTGCCGGCGATGCCTCTGCGGAGGCACGTGCTCACCAGATGAGCACCGAGCCGAATGTCGCGACCGTCGATTTCCTCGGGGAGAGCTACAGCTTCATCGATTGCCCCGGTTCGGTCGAGTTCCTGCACGAGATGCGTCACGTCCTGCCTGTCGTCGATGCCGCGGTCGTGGTGTGCGAGGCGGACGACCGCAAGGCACCGGCGCTCGAACTCGTCCTGCGCGAGCTCGAGGAGGCGGATATTCCGCGTTTCCTGTTCCTCAACAAGATCGACACGGCGACGCGCCGGGTGCGCGAGACGCTTGGCATCCTGCAGCGCGCCTCCCGTACGCCGCTGCTGCTGCGTCAGATCCCGATCTGGCAGAAGGGCATCGCCGTCGGTTTCATCGACCTCGCCCTCGAGCGAGCCTTCATCTACCGCGAACATGCGCCGAGCGAGATCGTGCCGCTCGGGTCGGAGGAGGTCGGCCGCGAGAAGGAGGCGCGCTTCTCGATGCTGGAGAAGCTTGCGGACTATGATGATGAGCTGATGGAGGATCTGCTTGGCGATATGGAGCCGCCGCAGGACCGCATTTTCGATGATCTCGCACGGGAGTTGCAGCACCGCCACGTCGTGCCGGTGCTGATTGGCGCGGCCGAGCGTGGCAACGGCGTCACGCGGCTGCTCAAGGCCCTGCGGCATGAAGCGCCTTCGCTCCCGGAAACCCGCGGGCGCATCGGCGTCGTCGAGGATGGCGCGCCGCTGGCGCAGGTGATGAAGACCTGGCATTCAAGTCAGGGCGGCAAGATCTCACTGGCCCGCGTGCTGCGCGGGCGGCTCGCCGAGGGCGATGTCGTGACCTCGTCCAGCGGCGTGGAGACGCGCATCGGCGGTGTCATCGAGCTGAGGGGAGCCGAGCAGATGCGCAAGCCAGCAGCAGAAGAGGGGCAGGTTGCCGCCTTTTCCCGGCTGGAAGGCGTGCGCACGGGGGATGCGCTGGCTGTTGGCAAGGTCCGTCCGGGCGTCGTGACGTCGGTCGCTCCGCCCGAGCCGGTCCATGCGCTGGGGATCAGCGTCAAGGATCGCAAGGATGACGTCCGGCTCACGGCTGCGCTCGGGCGCATCGCAGAGGAAGATCCTGCGCTGACCGTGTCGCATCTGCCGGAGTTCGGCGAGGTGCGGCTCTCGGGGCAGGGCGAGATGCATTTGCGCGTGACGATGGAGCGGTTGTCCGGGCGCTACGGCGTTTCGGCTCAGAATCACCCGCCTGAGATCGGTTATCGTGAAACCATTCGCGGCAAGGCCAGCGCGCGTGGGCGGCATCGCAAGCAGAGTGGCGGGCATGGCCAGTATGGCGACGTGGTGCTCGAGGTGGCGCCGCTCGAGCGCGGCGAGGGCATTCGTTTTGTCGACCGCATCACGGGCGGCGTCGTGCCGAGGCAGTACATCTCTTCCGTCGAGGCCGGTGTGCGGGATTTCTGCCAGAACGGCCCGCTTGGCTTCCCACTTGTCGATATCGAGGTAACATTGACGGACGGCTCTTACCATACCGTCGATTCCTCCGACATGGCGTTCAGGCAGGCGGCGCGGCTGGCCATGGCGGACGCGGTCCCGCAGGCCAGATCCGTGCTGCTCGAGCCGATCCTTGCTGTCGAGGTCGTCATTCCATCGGATGCGATGTCACGGGCCTCAGCCATCGTTTCTGCAAGGCGCGGCCAGATCCTGGGCTACGACGCTCGCCCGGGATGGCGTGGCTGGGATCAGATCAACGCCCTGATCCCGGAAGCGGAAATGGGCGGCCTGATCGTCGAGTTGCGCTCGGCGACCTCGGGCGTCGGATCCTTCAGCGTCAGGTTCGACCATCTTGCTGAACTCGCCGGCAAATCGGCTGATGCCGTCGTGGCAGCGCAAGCCCTGGCGCATGGGCGCTGAAACCCAGGTGTGACCAAATAGGTTCATATATAAACCTTGTGGAGACAACAAAGCGGCGGGCGCTTGCGCCCGCCGCTTTCGTTCCGCACTGTATGGTTACAACAAGGCAGAAACGCCCGCGGGAGTGGGGGAAATGCCTGCGAGAGGGGAGGAGCGACGATGAATGTGACGAGCGCCGCGCAGGCAGCAGCGGATTCGCGGCCCTGGCTCGCGCATTATCCGCCGGCCGTTCCGCCGGTGATCGATGAGGCCAAGGTTGGAACGCTCGCCGATCTGATCAGTCATGCCGTCACGACCTATGCCACGCGCCCGGCCTTCGAGAGCTTCGGCAAGGCGATCAGTTTCGCCGAAGTCGGGAAAGCCGCCCGCGCCTTCACCGCCTGGCTGCAGGCCCGCGGCTTCAAGAAGGGCGACCGCATCGCGTTGATGATGCCCAACATCCTGGCCAATCCGGCCGCGATCTTCGGAACGCTGCTCGGCGGCTACACGGTGGTGAACGTCAACCCGCTCTATACGGCCCGCGAGCTGACCCATCAGCTCAACGACTCGGGCGCCCGCGTGCTCGTGGTGATCGAGAATTTTGCCCATGTCGTCGAGGAGGCTCGACCGAATCTCAAGCTCGACCAGATTGTTCTGGCGACAGCCGGCGATCTGATGGGCTTCAAGGGAGCCATCGTCAATTTCGTGGCTCGCAGGATCAAGAAGGTCGTCAAGTCGTACAACCTGCCGGGCGCAATCTCGTTGAAGAGCATTCTTGCCGGTCCATCGACCATGACGCCGGTCGTTGTCCTGCCCGAGGATGTCGCCTTCCTGCAGTATACCGGCGGCACGACTGGCGTCGCCAAGGGCGCGACCCTGACCCATCACAATGTCGCATCCAATGTCGAGCAATGCGCGCTCTGGCTGGGCTGGGGACTCGAGCCTCCGCTCGGGCGCAGCGACTACCAGCACGTCATGATCACGGCGCTGCCGCTCTACCATATCTTCGCGCTGACCTGTTGCTGCATGTTCATGCTGCGGATCGGCGCAAAGGGGCTCCTGATCGCCAATCCGCGCGACATTGCGGGCTTCATCAAGATCTTGCAATCGAGCCGCTTCACGCTCTTCTCTGGCGTCAACACGCTCTACAATGCACTGGCCAACCACCCCGAGATCGAGAATGTCGATTTCTCGGAATTGCGTTTTGCCGTGGCGGGCGGCATGGCGACGCAAGCGGTGGTCGCCAAGCGCTGGCGGGAGGTGACCGGGCGGCCGATCGTCGAGGGCTACGGTTTGTCTGAGACCTCGCCAGTCGCCTCGGCCAACCGGCCGGATATCGCGGAGTTCACCGGCACGATTGGTTATCCGCTGCCCTCGACCGACTTCGCGATCCGGAATGCCGACGGCAATGACATGCCGATGGGCGAGCCGGGCGAGGTCTGCATCCGCGGCCCGCAGGTCATGCGCGGCTATTGGCAGC
Organism: Allobosea sp. 2KB_26; assembly: GCF_052115715.1. NCBI lineage: Bacteria > Pseudomonadati > Pseudomonadota > Alphaproteobacteria > Hyphomicrobiales > Alloboseaceae > Allobosea > Allobosea sp. 2KB_26. The sequence continues at coordinate 497,910 of NZ_JBFRHE010000001.1, read as the reverse complement.
GGCCAGACGAGACCGCGAAGGTGATGACGTCGGACGGCTATTTCCGCTCAGGTGATATTGGCGTTCTGCTGCCCGACGGGCAGGTCAAGATTGTTGACCGGATGAAGGACATGGTGCTGGTCTCCGGCTTCAACGTCTACCCGAATGAGGTCGAGGACGTGCTTGCGACCCATCCGGGCGTGCTCGAATCTGCCGTCATCGGACTGCCTGACGAGCATTCCGGCGAAGCGGTGACGGCTTTCGTGGTCAAGAAGGACCTCAGCCTGACAGCCGAGGAGTTGCGCAGCTTCTGCAAGGACAATCTCACCGGCTACAAGGTGCCGAAGCAGATCATCTTCCGTGACAGCCTGCCGAAGACCAATGTCGGCAAGGTGCTGCGCCGAGCGCTGCGCGAGGAGGTCACGGCCAAAGGCTGAGCGGCACGACTTGATCGAGCCGGCGGGCTTGACTAGCGTTTGCATGGAATCCGGTTGCCGTGATCGTGCAGCGCCGACCTTCCCGCCGCTCGGAACAAGGTAGCTGTTTGCCCCGTCGACTCATCGAACTGCCGCTGCTGCGCCGCCTCAAGCCCGGGCTCTATGTCCATGACGAGGAGGCGCTGAATGCTGAGCCGGCGATCGGGCTGCTCGATACTCCGATCACACCGGTCGACGCCTTCTTCATTCGCAACAATGGCGCTTTGCCAGAGATTGCTGCCCCTGAAGCATGGACGCTGACGCTCGACGGGGAGGTTGAGCGGCCCGCGACCTGGACGCTTCCGGAGCTGCAGCAGGCGTTCGAGACCGTTACTGTCACCGCCGTGCTCGAATGCGCCGGCAACGGGCGCGTGCAGTTCTCGCCCAGGACCGACGGGCTGCAATGGCGGCTCGGCGCGGTGGGCTGCGCGCGCTGGACCGGGGTTCGGCTCAAGGACCTGCTGGCTCATGCGGGCTTGCTGCCGAGCGCTATCTATACGGCGCATTACAGTCCCGACCGGGCGATCAAGGACGAAACCAAGGACGCGCTCTCGCGAGGCCTGCCGATTGCCAAGGCGTTGAGCGACGAGACGCTCGTCGCCTTCGCCATGAATGACGAGCCATTGCCGCGCCTGCATGGTGGACCTCTGCGCATCGTCGCGCCCGGTTTTCCCGGCTCTGCCTGGCAGAAATGGCTGGACCGGATCACCATCCGCGCTTGCGAGCATGATGGCGAGAAGATGCGAGGCACCGATTATCGCATGCCGGCCATACCGATTCATCCGGGGGAGGCGATCGACGAAAGCCGGTTCGCCGTGCTCACGGACATGCCTGTGAAGTCGCTGGTGACGGCGCCCCTCGAGGGCTTCACGGTTGCGGCCGGAACGCCATTCGCGGTTCGCGGCTTTGCCTGGAGCGGAGTGGTCCCGGTCGTAGCCATGGAACTATCGTCCGATGGCGGTAAAACCTGGTGCGACGTCGCACTCGAGCCGGCGGAGGGCGTATTCGCCTGGCGCTGTTTCCAGACGATGCTGGCCATTGCGGTGCCGGGGCCGGTGACGATCATGGCTCGCGCGTGGGATGCCGAAGGCCGGGTTCAGCCACTCGATACACCCTGGAATCCACGCGGCTACTGCAACAATCAGGTGCAGCGCGTGGTTGGAATGGTGCGCTGATCGCGCCATTCCATGCTTTCGCTGTCAGGCTGCCAGCAGGGCGTTGCCATTGGCGCCGGTAGCCCAGGCTTCGACGATCTCTCCGGCCGCCACGTCCCGCGCGAAGCGGAGCAGCGTGAAATCCTCGGCGCGGCCGGTATTGCCGCGTTCCGTCAGCACGCTGAGTGGCCGGCCGATGCGGGCCTGCAGATGGCGCGCATGGGCTGCCTTCGCCGCAGTGCGCAGGCGTGCCGCCCGGTCGCTGACGATCTCGCCGGGCAGTTGCGGCATCCGGGCGGCCGGTGTGCCGGGCCGGGCCGAATAGGGAAAGGCGTGAACATAGCTCAGGCCGCACTCGTCGATCAGCGAGAGCGAGCGGGCAAACATCGCCTCATCCTCGGTCGGGAACCCGGCAATGAGATCGGCGCCGAAGACGATGTCGGGGCGCAGCTCCCGCATCTCCGCGCAAAACCTGACGGCGTCTTCACGGAGATGCCGCCGCTTCATCCGCTTCAGGATGAGGTCGTCACCGGCCTGGAGCGAGAGATGCAGGTGCGGCATCAGCCGTGGCTCGGTCGCGATGGCCTCGCGCAACGCATCGTCGACCTCGACCGCGTCGATCGAGGAGAGGCGCAGGCGCGGCAAGGCGGGCAGGGCGCGCAGGATGGTTTGCACGAGTTCGCCGAGCGTCGGGATGTCGGGCAAATCCCGACCATAGCTCGTCAGGTCGACGCCGGTCAGCACGATCTCGCGGGTGCCATTCTCGACGAGCTTGCGGCACTGGCCGAGAACCGCTGCGACGTCGAGCGAGCGTGAGTTGCCCCGGCCGTAGGGAATGACACAGAAAGTGCAGCGATGGTCGCAGCCGTTCTGGACCTGAACGAAGCCGCGGGTATGCGCAGCAAAGGCGTTGGGCGACAGCGTCCGCAGCGTGGTCTCGCGCATGATGTCGGAGACGGTCGTCTTGTCGTCGGGATTGGCCTCTGCGTCTGAAACCAGGCTGTTCGATCGGGCGAGCGATATCCAGGTTTCAGCCTGCATTTTCTCGGCATTGCCGAGGATGCGCGCCGTCTCCGGCATTGCCGCGAAGACGCCGGCTTCCACCTGCGCGGCGCATCCGGTCACGATGACGGGCCTGTCAGGCTGTTCGCGCTTGAGGCGCCGGATGGCCTGGCGTGCCTGCCGCACAGCCTCCGTCGTCACGGCACAGCTGTTGACGATGGCGACGTCCCCCAGGCCGGCAGCCTCGGCCTGGGTCGTGATTGCCTCGCTCTCGACGATGTTGAGGCGACAGCCGAAGGTGACGACTTCGAGCGCCATCAGGCCGCGCTTTCGAACAGTGCCGGTTCGAGCACGCCCTCCCACTCGAAGGCGACTGGGCCGGTCATCAGGACATGGTCGTCGCTCGCACGCCATTCGATGATGAGATCGCCGCCGGGCAAGCTGACCACCGCTTTGCGCGCCGACAGTTCGCGCCGCACCGCAGCGACGAGCGCAGCGCACGCACCGGAGCCGCAAGCCTGGGTGATGCCGGCCCCGCGTTCCCAGACGCGCAGCACGATATGGTCGGGAGCCTTCACCGCAGCGAGCTCGATATTGGCCCGATCAGGGAAGATCGGGTGGTTTTCGAGCAGAGGGCCGATCTGCTCCAGGTTGAAGGCGTAGGGATCGTCCACGAAGAAGACGGCGTGCGGGTTGCCCATATTGACCGCGCAAGGCGTGTGCAGTATCGGCGCGTCGATCGGCCCGATCTGGAGCTCGAAGCGACTGGTATCGTGGAAAGGATCTGCCAGCGGGATCTCGTCCCAGGCCAGCTTGGGCCGGCCCATGTCGATGGTGAAGACGAGGTCGTCGATACGCGAGGCGGGAAGCAGTCCCGATTTGGTTTCGAGCAGCAGCTCGCGCCGGTTGTCGTCGCCCATCTGCGGATCGGCCAGCATGGCCCAGGCGACGCAGCGGGTGCCATTGCCGCAAGCGCCGGCTTCCGAGCCGTCCGTGTTGTAGATGCGGATGAATGCGTCGGTGCCGGGCGTGCGCGCATCGTGCAGCACCATCAATTGGTCGAAGCGCGCGCGCGGCTCGGCGGCGATGGCGCGCGCCTCCGCTTCGCTGACTTTCAGCTTTGTGCCGCGCAGGTCGAGCACGGTGATCTGGTTGCCGAGCCCGTTCATTTTCAGGAACCGGCGATGCGCCAATGCGTTCATTTGGTCACAGGTCCAACAAAGAGCGGCTATATGAGGGAGCTGACGCGAAAAAGCCACCCTTGCAGCCGTTCCTGCGCGCCGACGGACATTCTATGCTGCGGCGCAAGGGCGCGAATCGCTCCTCTCTGTCAGGGCTAAGATGATGCGGCATTTCCGGGTTGGAATTCTGGCTGTCGCAGGCGTGCTCGCCGCCGGCTCCCTCGCCATCGCACAAACCCGGGTGGCTCCGCCCACCCCGGTGGAAGCCGCTCCCCTTGCGCCGCCGCCGGGCGCCGCATCTCCCAGCCCGCCACCGGTCCAGGCGGTGCCTGTGCAGGCGCCGACACAAGCCCCGGCAGACAGTCTGACACCCCCGCCCGTGCCGCTGCCGGCGCCGCCTGTGACGCCGCCACCATCGGCGGGCCAACCGGTGCCGAGCGGGCCGATCCCGCAGGGCGCTGCGCCGCCGCCTCCCGCACCGCCTCCGCCTCTGGTACCAGCCCCGGCAACGCCGGAAGCTCCGCCAGCTCCGCCGCTGCCTGCTCCTCCGGTGACGCCGCAGCAGCGCCAGTCGACCGTGGCGCCCGATCCGAATGCGACGCTCGCGGGCAAGCCGGGCGACCCGAGCGACGTCGACGAGGTGCAACTGGTTCCGAAGCCGGTATTGGCGATCTCCGGCCAGTCGAGCTGGGATCAGGGCTTCCAGCGTTTGGTCGAGAGTTTCCGTATCCTGCGCGAGCAGGCGTCACGATCGGCGCTTTCGGTCGCGGGCCGGCCGCTGACGCTCTTCATCGAGACGGACGACAACGGCTTCCGCTTCGAGGCTATGCTGCCTGTGGATCGGGCGCCCGATGGCGCGGTACCGCTCGCCAACGGTGTGCGGTCGAGCACGAGCCCGGCCGGGCTCTCGCTACGCTTCGTGCATACGGCGCCCTATGACGACATCGATTCCACCTATGAGACGATCACGGCCTATCTCGAGGCCAAGAACATCAAGGTGAAGGACGCTTTCCTCGAGGAATATGTCACCGATCTTAAGGACCCGGGCGATCCGAACCTCGAGATCAACGTCTACGTGCAACCGCAATAGGCTTTGGCTTTAGCGAGCATCTTGCTTCGGCCGGCAGCTCTCAGCCGGTCGGGGGCGTGCCGCCAGCAGATCGTCCTCAGGCGTTCCAGCTCAGTCCGGGGCGCATAGGCCGAAAGCGCTCCTCGGGCAGGTTCGCTTGCGCAAGGGCGAGCTTCAGGGCTTCGGGCGGGCGCTCGATGCCTTCGTCGGTCAGTTGGAACGTGCCCCAGTGGTGTCCGAGCGCCTGCTCGGCGCGGAGCGAGAGCATGACCCTGACGGCTTCTTCGGGGTTCATGTGGTTGTCCCCCATGAACCAGCGCGGTTCGTAAGCGCCGATCGGCAGCACGGCCAGGCGGAACGGGCCAAGCTCGGCACCGAGCCGCTCGTAGAGCGAGCCGTCGTGATAGCCGGTGTCGCCGATATGGAAGACCTTGCCCACTGGGGTTTCGATGACGAAGGAGCACCAGAGCGCCATGCGGCGGTCGAGCGCGCCGCGCGCGGACCAGTGATAGGTCGGAACCAATGTCGCGGAGACGGCGTCGGACAGGGCGACCTTCGCTTTCCAGTCATAGGCCTCGGCGTGGATGGCGGGATTGCGGGCGCGGATGATCGTGTCGTTGCCGAGCGGCATGATCATGCGCGGCTTGTCGCGCCGGTGGAGCGCGTCGAGCGCCGCGAGGTCGAGATGGTCGTAATGATTATGCGTGATCAGCACGACATCGATCTTCGGCAGGTCGTCGAAGGCAACGCCCGGAGCGTTCACGCGTCGTGGGCCAGCGAAGGAGAAGGGGCTGGCGCGCTCGGAATAGACCGGGTCGACCAGCACATTGAGCCCGGCGATCTGGTAGAGGAACGAGGCGTGGCCGAGATGGACGATGCGCAGGCCCTCGACGCGCGCAGGCGGCTTGTCCTGCGTCGGGGCCGGGTAATGCGCCGGAAAGGCCTCGCGCTCGCGCTTAGAGGTCTGCCATCTCAGGACGTCGAGCAGGCCCTTGTTGACCGGGCGGCCATCGGTGAAGCGCAGTCCGTCGAAATTCTCGCTGACCGGCCCTTGGTAATAGGGGTTGCGCGAGCGTGAGAATGCGGCCCAGGCCATACCAGTCGAGCTGAGCAAGGCGGAGACACCGAGAAGCGAGAGGAGTTTGCGGCGGTTCATGGCGGGAGAAGTGGGGCCTGTTGCGGCGGGGTCAAGCCCTGCAATCCTGCGCCGGAAAGAGGGCCCCGCCCACAGGAAACCGCATCGTCACGGCATCTTGAACGCTGTGACATGCAGCCAATCGGTCGGCTCGCGGTCATAGCCGCTCCCGGTTTCCTCGTCGATGTCGAGCCTGGACCAGCGTCCGGCGCCGTAGGCGCCGCGCAGCCATTCGGGCGACGGATAGTTGAAATAGCGGCCAAAGCGGTCGCGGCCGTCCTGCTCTCCAGCCTTGAAGCTGGCATAGAAGACGCCGGCAGGTTTCAGCGCGGCATGCACGCGCGCGATCATGGCAGGCAGGGCTGCGCGGGGGACGTGGAGCAGGCAGGCATTGGCCCAAATTCCGTCAAAGGCCTCATGCTCGGCAAGCTCCTCGAACAGGAGGACGGCGACCGGACGACCGAGGCGGCGCTCCGCCTGTGCCGCAAGTTCTGGAGAGCCATCGGTTGGTATGACGTCGAAGCCCTGCGCCAGCAGCGCCTCGCTGTCCTGTCCAGCACCGCAGCCGAGCTCGAGCACGCGCCCGCCGGGCGGCAGCAGCGACATGAAGCTCTGAAGCCGCGCGCCGCTCGCCTCCTGGCCGCGCGAAGCATAGGCCTCGGCTTCGCTGGCGTAGAAATCGAGCGTGTTCGCGTCCTTGCCGTCGCGCATGCGGGCTGCTCGGTCCGTTGTCAGTGGTTGCTCGAGCGCATCGCCACAGTTGCGATGCCGGCGCCGATCAAGAGCGTTCCGCCGGCCTTGTTGAACAGGCCGATCGCGCGCGGATTGCTGACCACCGAACGGGCACGCGAGGCGATCAGCGCGTAGCCCAATGCATTGGCGAAGGCGAGGGTGATGAAGGTCGCCTCGAAGATCAGCATCTGCGTCCAGAAGTCGGCCTTGGCGTCGAGGAACTGCGGCAGGAAGGCGACGAAGAAGGTGATGCCCTTCGGGTTGAGGGCCGTCACCAGCCAGGCATGCCGAAGCATCTTCAACGCTGAGGTGGCATCCTTGCGCGGTTCGGCATTGAGGCTGCCGCCGGCGCGGAAGAGCTTCACGCCGAGATAGACGAGATAGGCTGCGCCCACCCATTTCAGCGCGGTGAACACGGTGGCCGAGGTTGCCAGCAGAGCGCCGACGCCCAGCATGGACAGCGTCATCGCCGTGAAATCGCCGAGCGCGACGCCAACCGCCATCGGGAAGGCGGTGCGCCAGCCCTGGCCAAGGGCATAGGATATCACGAGCAGGATCGTGGGGCCCGGAATAACGAGCAGGACGGCGGTTGCGGCTGCGAAGGCGGCCCAGGTTTCGAAGGTCATGGTGAGACTCCGGAGATTGCAGGCCGAGCAATCCCGAGGCCGGAGACTTTGTAAAGAGGCGGCCGCAGCTTCAGCCGCCGCGGCCGGTGTCAGGTGCGATGCGGCCTCAGCGACGAGCGCTTGAGATGAACTTGCACATCGCCGCGCGGGTGCCGCCTTCCTCCGCGATCTGTCCCGGCTGCACGGTGAAGACAATGTCGACCCGCGTACCCTTGCCGCTCGGGCGCGCCGTCACACGAAGCGTTTGCGGGCGGCCGGATCCGGTCACTTCCTGGAGCGCGGAAATCGTGCCGAGCGATTTGTCGACCTGGATGCCCTCGAAGCCGTCGGCCGCCACGGCCCTGGCAAGTGCGGGCAGCACCGCGGCCGGCGGGCGGTTGGGAATAAGGTCCCAGGTCCGATAGGTGAGGGCGGTGAGCATCGGAACACCGGCCGATTTGAAGTTGGTGGCGCAGGGCTGAGCCTGAGCCTGAGACAGGCCGACAAACAGGGTAGCTGCCGCAAGGGCGATCGATTTCGGCGCAGCGTAAGGCATCTCGCAATCCGTATCCTACTGGGGGAATGCGACACCTACCGTCCTGCAACCTGCCTGTCACCTTCAGCGCGAACCCTGCGTAAGCTTTCCACCGGAACGAGCGGCCCGGCATCCACCGTTCTGCGGGGTTGCGGATCCGCTGCGACAACCAGGGCCCAATAGGCGCGGTATTGGGTGCGCGGGTCCTTTGCCAGTGCAATGCCAAAGCGCGTCGCCTCGGGCATCCGCAGATTCGCGTCATGTCCCGATGATCGGCGCCAGCCCGCAAAGGCCTCTTCGGTGGAATAATAGCCGCCGCCCAGGTTCTCGGCTGCGCGGCCCGTATTGAGGCCGGCCGCATGCACGCGGGCCGTGAAGTTGCCGCCGATATCATGCGAGAGGGCGTTGCCGGCGACCATCGCGTCCGCCTGGCGCTGGGCCATGGCCGTCAACGTAGGGTCGAGCCGCATGGGGCCGAGTCCAAGGCTGGCGCGGTAGGTGTTCAGGATTCGGGTTGCTGCGGCGCGGTCGACCTGGACCGCGGCCAGCTTCTCGGCGGATTTGGGATTGATGGGCCCCGTGTGCAGCGGTTCTGTGGCGCAGCCAGCGGCCAGGAGGGCGACGGTGAGAAGGGCAGCAGCGGCGGTTCGTGTCATGCGACCAGTGCGATTCGATGGTTGATCGGGCAAGATGAGCTAGCGGCCAATCGCGGCGAGATTGCCACCATGCGCCTGCAATCTTGACTTTCGCCCCATTCTGACGCTTTAACCCCAGCATTCGTTTCGCCGACATCGACGAGACCGCATCCGCCGACCGGGCCGCTCGCATGAGCCATGAGAGCCCGGAGGTCAACGCCCGACAGCGCGTCAGCGCCCTCGGGCGCGAAACCGCTTGGGGGTGATGTCCGTTCTGTCGGGTGAAAGAGCCGTACAAAACCGACAAGGGGCCGCATGTTCGGCACATTGAGCGACAGACTCTCCGGCATCCTCTCGGGTCTGACCCGGAGGGGCTCGCTGACCGAGGACGACGTCAACGCAGCCCTGCGCGAGGTTCGCCGCGCGCTGCTGGAGGCGGATGTCGCACTCGAGGTCGTGCGCAGCTTCACCGACAAGGTGCGTGAACGCGCGGTCGGCGCTGAGGTTCTGAAATCGGTCACGCCCGGCCAGCAGGTCATCAAGATCGTCAACGACGTCCTGATCGACACCCTTGGTGGCGAGGGCGAGGGCATCACGCTCGATTCGGTGCCGCCGGTGCCGATCCTGATGGTCGGCCTGCAGGGCTCGGGCAAGACCACCTCGACCGCCAAGATCGCCAAGCGCCTCAGCGACCGCCACAAGAAGCGGGTGCTGATGGCCTCGCTCGACACGCGCCGCCCGGCCGCGATGGAGCAGTTGGCCATCCTCGGTCAGCAGGTCGGCGTCGATACGCTGCCGATCGTCGCCGGCCAGTCGGCCGTACAGATCGCACGCCGCGCGATCGAAGCCGGCAAGCTCGGCGGTTTCGACGTCGTGATGCTCGACACCGCCGGTCGCGTCACGCTCGACGAGGCGCTGATGGCGGAAGTCGCCGATGTGAAGGCTGCGACGAATCCGCATGAGGTCTTGCTCGTCGCCGACGCGCTGACCGGCCAGGACGCGGTCAATACGGCGCGCGCCTTCGACGCCCGCGTCGGGCTCACCGGTATCGTGCTGACCCGTATGGATGGCGATTCTCGGGGTGGCGCAGCGCTCTCGATGCGCGCCGTCACCGGCAAGCCGATCAAGCTGGTCGGCACCGGCGAAAAGACCGATGCGCTCGAGGATTTCCATCCCTCGCGTGTCGCCAATCGCATCCTCGGCATGGGCGATATCGTTTCGCTCGTGGAGAAGGCGGCCGAGACGGTCGATGCCGACAAGGCGCAGGCGCTGGCTCAGCGCCTGGCCAAGGGCAATTTCGACCTCGGCGACCTGCGCACGCAACTGCAGCAGATGGAGAAGATGGGCGGCTTCGGCGGCGTCATGGGCATGCTGCCCGGCATGGGGCAGATGAAGAACCAGCTCGCCAATGCCAAGGTCGACGACAAGATGATCGCCCGCCAGATCGCGATCATCAATTCGATGACGGCAGCCGAGCGCAAGAATCCGGATCTGCTCAAGAACAGCCGCAAGAAGCGTATCGCCGCCGGCTCCGGCACCTCGCCGGAAGCGATCAACAAGCTGCTCAAGATGCACCGCGGCATGGCGGACATGATGAAGCAGATGGCCCGCCAGAAGGGCGGCATGCTCGGCAAGCTTGGCCAGATGTTCGGCATCGGCGGTGGCGGGATGCCGCCAGGCATGCCTGATCCATCCAAGATGGACCCGGCCCAGCTCGCGGATCTGCAGAAGCAGCTCGGCGCGGGCGGCGGGCTGCCTTCCCTGCCTCCCGGCGGTTTCCCCGGCCTGCCCAAGGGCGTGACGCCGCCCGCCGGCATGATGCCGAAACTGCCCGGATTGGGCGGTTTGCCCGGCCTCGGCGGCAATCCGTTTGGTGGGAAGAAGAAGTGATTCCCGTCCTCGAGACCAAGCGCTTGGTGATGCGCGGCTGGGCCAAGGGCGATTTCGATCGTGTGGCCGCGTTCCTGGGCGACGAGCAGCTCACCCGTTTCGTCGGTGGTGCCAGCGGGCGGGACGATGCCTGGCGTCGCTTTTCCAGCATGGCCGGCCATTGGTCCCTGCTGGGTTTCGGTCTCTGGGCTCTGGAGGCCAAGGAAGACGGCCGCCTCGTCGGCTGGTGCGGGCTGCTCTCACCGGAAGGCTGGCCCGAACCGGAGATCGGCTGGAGCCTTTTCGCAGGCGAGCATGGGCGCGGTTACGCGACCGAAGCTGCCTTGCGCGCCCGTGACTATGCCTATCGTGACTTGGGCTGGACGACGCTGATGAGCTTCATCCATCCCGACAATCGACCCTCGATCCGGGTCGCCGAGCGTCTCGGCGCCAGATTCGAGAAACCCTTCGTAATCCGTGGCTGGGAGGTCGGCATCTACCGGCACCCGGCCGCCGAGCCTGCGAAACTGAAGCCTGCAAACCTGAACTGACTGGAGATAATCATGTCCCTGAAGATCCGCCTCACCCGCGGCGGCGCCAAGAAGCGCCCCTATTACCGCATCGTCGTCGCCGACGCCCGCTCGCCCCGCGATGGCCGCTTCATCGAGAAGATCGGCGCCTATGATCCGATGAAGGCGAAGGATTCGCCGGAGCGTGTCGTGCTCGACCTCGAGAAGGCCAAGGCCTGGATCGCCAAGGGCGCCCAGCCGACCGATCGCGTCCTGCGTTTCCTCGATGCTGCTGGCCTGGTGAAGCGTCCGGCCCGCAACAACCCGGCGAAGGCCGTTCCCGGCGAGAAGGCCAAGGAGCGCGCCGAGAAGAAGGCCGAGAAGGCCGCTGCTCCGGCTGAAGCTGCTGAGTGAATCTCCTGAGGCGAGGCCGCCTTTTTCGGGTGGCCTCGCCATTTCAACCTCTGCCCCTTGATGAATATGGGTTCCGGGCTGCTCGCTTCGCGGGGACCCGGAATGGCGTTTGATGGCTGATAACGAACTCGTCCTGCTCGGCATCGTCGGGGCGCCGCATGGCGTCAAAGGTGAGGTGCGGATCAAGGCCTTCACGTCCGATCCGCTCGATATCGCGGCCTATGGCGCGCTGATGGACGATCACGGCCGCCGTTTCGAGATCGCGGAGATCAGGCCCGCCAAGGAAGTGGTCATCGCCCGCCTGAAGGGCGTGACCAGCCGCGAGGCGGCCGAGACCCTGACTGGGCTCAAGCTCCATACCGAGCGAGGGAACCTGCCGCCGGCCGCTGATGAGGACGAGTTCCTCCAGGCAGATCTCGTCGGCTGCGCCGTGTTCGGGCCGCAAGGCGAGCCTCTCGGCGAGGTCACGGCCGTCGACAATTATGGCGCTGGCGACCTGCTGGATATCCGCACTCCGGATGGCCGCTCCGTGCTGATGCCGTTCACCAAGGCCTTCACCCCCCGAATTGACATTGCTGCGCGCCGGATCGAGGCCGATCCTCCGGCCGGATTGTTCGAGGATGTCGATGACAAGTGAGACCTCGATCCGCGCTCTGATCTTCGACATGGATGGCACCATCGTCGACAACATGCGCTTCCACGATGATGCCTGGGAGGCGTGGCACAAGAGCGAGAACCTCGCCTTCGACCGGGCAAGCTTCTTCAGCCGCACCGCCGGCAAGGCCAATCTCGAAATCCTTTCTGCCTATTTCCCAGAGGCTGAGGATGCTGAGCTCGAAGCGCGCGGCCTGCGCAAGGAAGAACTCTATCGCGCGGCCTATCGCCCCCATGTCGCGGCGTTGTCCGGGCTGCTCGATCTGATGGCGCGAGCCGAGACTGCCGGGCTTCCGATGGCGGTCGCTTCCGCTGCGCCGCCGGCCAATATCGACCTCGTGCTCGATACGCTCCGCCTGCGCTCGCGCTTCGCCACGATCGTCTCCCCATCGCAGGGGTTTCGGGGCAAGCCGCATCCCGACATGTTCCTGGCGGCCGCCGAGCGCATGGGCGTGGCTCCCGAAAGCTGCCTCGTCTTCGAGGACGCGCCGCTGGGCGTCGAGGCCGCGAAGCGTGCCGGCATGCGGGTCGTCGCGATCCTGACGATGCTCGAGGCGGGGGCCTTCTCCGGCTTCGACAATGTCATCGGCAGTGCCAGGGATTTCGCAGCGCTGGACGGGCATCCGTCGCTGCGCTTTGCTTCGGCATGAGCTTTCGCGCCTCGATCCTGACCCTCTATCCCGAGATGTTTCCCGGCCCGCTCGGTGCTTCCCTGGCGGGGGAGGGATTGCGCAAGGGATTGTGGCAGCTCGATACCCACCAGATCCGCGACCACGGCATCGGCCGTCATCGCAATGTCGACGACAATCCGGCTGGCGGCGGTGCCGGCATGGTGCTGCGCTGCGACGTGCTGGCAGCTGCGATCGATGCGGCGGTTCCGGTCGCCGATCCAAGGCCGCGCCTGTTGATGTCCCCGCGTGGGCGCCGGCTGGATCAGCGTCAGGTCCGAGATTGGGTGGCTGGCGAGGGCGTCGTTATCGTCTGTGGGCGCTTCGAGGGTGTGGATGAACGGGTGATCGAAGGGCGCGGCCTGACCGAGGTCTCAATCGGCGACTACATCCTCTCCGGGGGCGAGATGGCGGCAATGGTGCTGCTCGATGCCTGCGTGCGTCTGATACCCGGCGTGATGGGCAAGGAAGCCTCCGGTTCGGAGGAGAGTTTCGAGAACGGCCTGCTCGAATATCCGCACTATACGCGCCCGCGCGAGTGGGAGGGCAGGGGGCTGCCCGAGGCGCTGCTGTCGGGAGACCACGCTCGCATCGCCCGCTGGCGGCGCGAGCAGGCTGAGGCGATCACACGCGAAAGGCGGCCGGACCTGCTCTCGGGCCGTAAATCTCAGGGATAGGCCGTCACCGGCAACTGCTCGGCCAGCCAACCCTTGTCGCCGGGACTGCCGAGCAGGCCGCCGCGGACATCGACAATGTCACGCCAGCCGCGGCCGGCGAGCTTGCGCTGCAGCGAGCTGCTGCGGTTTCCAGTACGGCAGATCAGCGCGATGGTCTTGCCGGGATTCTCGAGCCGTAGCGCGGCAAGCCGCGCCTCGAAGGCGCTGGCCTCCATATCCAACCTGATGGCGCCGACCGGCACGCCGGTATCGGCCCATTCCTCTGGTGTCCGGATATCGACGAGAATCAGCGTGCCGGCCTTGGCTCCGTCATAGGCCTGCCGCACGGAGAGCGACGGAGGGGCGGATTGCGCCACGGCCGCCCCCGCGAGGAGCGGGGCGGCCGTCAGGATCAGAAAGGAGCGGCGGTTCATGCCGCAAGCGCTAGCCGAGTGGCGCGCCCGCGGCAATTCACGATCGCTGGCTCAGCGCAGCTCAGCGCAGAAGCGCTGGATGCGGCGGCAGGCTTCTTCCAGCCTCTCGTCCGAGGTGGCGTAGGAGATGCGGAAATTGGGCCCAAGACCGAAGGAGGAGCCATGGACGGCCGCGACGGCTTCCGTCTCGAGCAGGCCCATGACCAGGTCTTCGTCAGTCTCGATCACCTTGCCGTTCGGCAGCTTCTTGCCGATCAGCGCCGAGCAATCGGGATAGACGTAGAACGCGCCTTCCGGCGTCGGGCACTTGAGACCGCGCGTCTGGTTCAGCATCGAGACCACGAGATCGCGGCGGCGCTCGAAGGCCTTCCGGAAGACCGGAATGTGCTCCTGCGTACCGTCGAGTGCTTCGACCGCCGCCCATTGCGAGATCGCCGAGGTGCCTGAGGTCTGCTGACCCTGGACGAGGTCCATGGCGTTCATCAGATGCTGCGGGCCCGCAGCGTAGCCGATGCGCCAGCCGGTCATGGCGTAGGATTTCGAGACGCCGTTCATGGTCAGCGTGCGCTCGTAGAGACCGGGCTCGACCTGGGCGGGCGTCACGAACTGGAAGTCGCCATAGACCAGGTGCTCGTACATGTCGTCGGTCAGCACCCAGACATGGGGATGGCGCATCAGCACATCCGTGAGCTTCTTCATCTCGGCATGGCTGTAGGCGGCGCCGGACGGGTTGGAGGGCGAGTTCAGGATGACCCACTTGGTCCTAGGGGTGATCGCCTTCTCGAGATCCTCCGGCTGGAGCTTGAACTCGTTCTCGATGCGGGTTTCGGCAAAGGTCGGCGTGCCGCCGCAGAGCGCGACCATCTCGGGATAGCTGACCCAGTAGGGCGAGATGCAGACCACCTCGTCGCCCGGGTTCAGGGTGGCGAGCAACGCGTTGTAGATGACATGCTTGCCGCCGGTGGAGACGATCGTCTGGCTCGGCTTGTAATCGAGGCCGTTCTCGCGCTTGAGCTTGCGGGTGATGGCCTCGCGCAGTTGCGGAATGCCGGAAACCGGCGTGTATTTGGTCTCGCCGCGCCTGATGGCGGCGATGGCGGCTTCCTTGATATTATCGGGCGTGTCGAAGTCCGGCTCGCCGACCGAGAGCGAGATCACGTCCTTGCCCTGGGCTTTCAGATCGCGCGCCTTCTGCGTGATGGTGATGGTCGCGGACGGCTTCACGCGCTTCAGGGCATCGGCAAGAAAGGCCATGATCGATCTCCGGCGGAGCTTTCGGATAGCGCCACATGGCGCGCGCGTGGTTTAGGGCGCTCGCGCCGGCACCGCAAGCAAGACTGCGTCATGGCTGGCAGCAGCAATGTGAATGATGCACCTCGCATGAGCTGGCGAGTGAGGGGGCCAAGCCATCAGTGCCATCCCGGCCCGAAAGGTGCATGGTGCCGGAACGCCCCTTGGGGGGCAACCAGTGACCGGCGCGGAGCGTCGCGCAGAAGGCAGCACGTGAAACTCAGGATCGGCTACGAGCTCGATTACGACTTTCCGCAGCCGACCCCCATGATCCTGATGCTGCATGTGCATTTCAGCCGGGTGTCCGAGCTGGACGAGCCAGACCACATGCGCCTCGATCCACCGGTCCGCGTCAGCGCCTATCGCGACGGCTTCGGCAATTGGTGCAGCCGGCTGGTGGCGCCGCAAGGGCGCGTGCGAATCTCGGCCGATGCCGTGATCAACGACAGCGGGCTGCCTGAAACGGTCCGTCACGACGCAGGGCAGGTCCCGGTCGAGCTGTTGCCGGAGGAATGCCTGGTCTTCCTGCTCGCCAGCCGCTTCTGCGACAGCGACCGCCTGCTCGACCTGGCCTGGCAACTCTTCGGGCATGTGCTGCCGGGCGCGCCGCGTGTGCAGGCGATCTGCGACTTCGTGCACCAGCGCATCGCCTTCGACTACAATGATGCTAGCGTGACGAGAACGGCGTCGGAGGCCTATCGCGAGGGACGTGGCGTCTGCCGCGACTATGCCCATCTCGCGATCGCGTTCTGCCGGGCGATGAACATCCCGGCGCGCTATTGCACGTGCTATCTCGGCGACGTCGGTACGCCTCCTCCGTTTCCGCCGGGCGATTTCGCGGCGTCCTTCGAGGCTTACCTAAGCAGCGGCTGGGAGATGTTCGACCCGCGCAACAACGTGCCGCGGATTGGCCGGGTGTTGATCGCGCGCGGCCGCGATGCGGCTGATGTCGCCATCACGACCACCTTTGGGCCGAACACGCTGGTTGGTTTCAGGGTCTGGACCGACGAGGTCATCGAGGCCTGACGAGCAGATCCTTGGGGCTATTCGTCGAAGAGCCGGGCTGCGCCCTGCTTCTTCGCCCGGGTGGGCTTCTGCTGTGGCAGCCCCAGTGCTGTTGACTCAACTGCGCCGTCGTCAGCCATCGCCGCCCCGGCCTTCGTTGGTGCGGGGTGAGCGGGCGCTGCCGAGGGCACGGCGACCTTCGTCGCCGCCTCCGGTTCGATCGTCCTGAAGCGTATCATCTGTGTCCTGTCGGCGGTGCGATGCGGTCGGGAAAAACCGGCCCTGGGAGGCAGGGCAGCGGCTGCCGGCGCCTCACTTCTTCTTTTGCGGAGCGGCGGCCTTTGCGACCACGGCAGCGAAGGTCGAAGGAGCCGCTGCCGAGACCTTCGGCTTGTCCTTCTTCGGCTTCTTGGCTTCGCGGTTGCCGCGTTGTTCACCTTTTGCCATCGTCTCATTCCTCGCTTCGAGGGGCGCGGGCTGCGCCCCTTCTCAGGTCAACGGGCAGATCGGCAGTCCTGGTCGGATACCGACATACTCGTAGTGGTTGCGCGAAAGCGGCGCTGTGCAGTGAAACTCGTGCTGTCTTCGGTCATTCTGCGGCCGGCTCTCGGCTGCCGCGGTCGGCCCGGGCGGTAGCCGGACTCTGTCACATCGAAGCAGAGTCCGAGCCTAGGCCAGAGCCGGCCGAAGTGCACGTGGTTTCTCGGGATATCTCGCGCGGCCCGGTTGATGCCTGGGCGGCGTCATCATGCGCCTCCGCCATGCGCCGGCGCCGCGCGATCGTTGCGACGCTCCCCATGCTCCAGCGCGGGCGGCCCCAGCAGGGAAAGCCGCGACGGTTCAGCCGCCGGGCGATATCGCCGGGATCGTCGATGCCGACCTCGACGAGTTGATCGATCAGCGCCCCGGCTGCTGCGAGGAAGATGGCGTAGAGTTCCCTTTCAAGCCGCCGGTCCATCGCCCCTGGCGGGCTATTTCGGTCGGTCGCTTCAACGGTCGAGATGTGGTCCCAAAGGGAGTGGCCGGTGTCATGAAGCAAACGGCCGGGCTTGCGCCCGGCCGAAGCAGATACGGCATCGTCAGACTGGATCAGGATCAGCGCACTCCCATGCCGAAGCTGGGCTCGACCGCGTTGGGCGAGAGCATCACCGCGTTGGGATGGCCGCCCTCGAACATGGCGAAGCGGACCGCATCCTTCTTCTCGCGAAAGATGCCTTCGGACTGGCCTTCGAGGTCACGGGCGACCCAGAAACCGTGCTTCGACTGGCCGACGAGGAAGAGATGGCTCGCTCCTTCGAGCGGCTGGATCGGCGTGGATTGTCCCATGTCGCAGCGCTCAATTCGGCAGGAAGAGCCAGGCGCGCAGGCTGAGGAAGCCGGCGACCGCGAGCGCAAAGCAGGCCAGTGCGGCAAGCTCGGCCGCGAGCAGACCGGTTGCTGGCCGCTTCTTCGCTATGGTGCGATAGACCGTGCGGGCGCGGCGCTGGTGAGAGGTATGGGTGTAGGCGGTATCAGTCGTCATCTCGACCTCCATCGATGCTCGAAATGTAGGTCTGCTCCCGCTAAGCTTGCGATGTGGAAGACGCGCTGCCGCATAAGGCCTGCATAAAGCCTCCCTTGCGCGCCTTGCCGTTCCCTGCAATGCGCTGAGGCCCATGGAACCGAGCCCCAGCACCATCGCGATCTATGTCGATGCCGACGCCTGTCCGGTGAAGCCGGAGGTGTATCGCGTGGCCGAGCGGCATCGGCTCAAGGTTTTCGTCGTCGCCAACAGCTTCATGATGGTGCCGCGGGAGAGCTGGATCGAACGGGTGATCGTGTCCGACGGATTCGACGCCGCCGACAACTGGATCGCCGAGAGGGTCGCGCGCGGTGCGATCGTCATCACCTCCGACATCCCGCTCGCCGACCGCTGCATCAAGGCCGGCGCCGACGTCATCGGGCCGACAGGCAAGCCCTTCACCGAAGCCTCGATCGGCATGGCGCTGGCGACGCGCGACATGATGGAGGATCTGCGTGCCGCGGGGGCCGTGACCGGCGGGCCGAAACCCTTCTCGCAGAAGGACCGCTCGGCCTTCCTGCAAGCCCTCGATGTCGCCGTGCAGCGGCTGAAGCGGGCGGGGTTCGGCGGGTAGGGCTTGCCGGCCCAGCTGAAACCGCGCCATTCCGGCCGGTCCGAGAAAGATCCGGCTTTCAGATGTCCCCGAAGTCGCCGCCGCGCCCCTTGCCGCCGGCGAAGCGTCCGGCCCCGGCCGCACCTTCCTGGGCGATGGTCTCGACGGCACCGGCCCATTCCCGCGCCAGCGCCTCGCGGACGCCGAGTCCGTGCCCGGAAATCGCGTTGCGGCGGTCGGCCAGCATGGCGCCCTGCGGGAAGCGCGCGATCTGCTGCGCCATTGCCTCGGCGGCGGCGCGCGCCTCTCCGCGCGGGACCACCGTCTCGCAGAGCCCGATCCGCAGAGATTCGTCGGCTGCAACCTTGCGCCCGGTCATGATGATCTCGAGCGCACGGCCCTGGCCGACAAGGCGGGGCAGGCGCACCGTGCCGCCGTCGATCAACGGGATGCCCCAGCGCCGACAATAGACGCCGAAATAGGCGTCCTGGGCCATGATCCGGACATCGCACCAGAGTGCGAGTTCCATCCCGCCAGCGACGGCTGGGCCCTCGATGGCGGCAATCACGGGCTTGCCCATCTCCAGCCGCGAGGGGCCCATCGGGCCGCGTGGGGCCGGGCCATCGCCATGGGGAAAGGCCAGTCCCTCGACGATCTCCGTGCGGAAGCGCTCTGCATCGGTGAAGGCCTGCGCATATTTCAGGTCCCAGCCGGCGCAGAAGGCGCCGCCTTCGCCCCAGAACACGATGGCGCCCGTTTCAGGATCGGCGTCGAGCTCACGGAAGGCGGCCGTCAGCGCTTCGGCGCTGTCCGGATCCATCGCATTGCGCGCCTCGATTCGGCTGTGGATGACGGTCGCGACCTTGCCGTCGCGTTCGATGCGGATGGTCATGGGCGGCTCGTTCCCCGTTGCTCGCTGAGCGCAGGCTACAGCCTCCCGCGGCGGCGGCCCCAACCGCTGGACGCATGGCGCCTTTGCCCGTAATTCTCGCGGCAAGCCCAGTCTCCAAATCGGGCACCCGGAGGACCTTCATGTCGCTTACCCGCCGCACCACGCTCGGCATCATCGCCGGTGCCGCATTTGCTCCGGCCATCGTCCGCGCGCAGACGTTCCCGTCGAAGCCGATCACGCTGGTCGTTCCTTATCCGGCGGGTGGACCGACCGACGCCATTGCCCGCTTCGTCGCGCAGGATCTCTCGACCTCGATCGGCCAGAACGTGCTGGTCGACAACCGTGCCGGTGCATCGGGCGCGGTCGGCACGCGCGCCGTGGCCAAGGCCGAACCGGACGGCTACACCTTCATCTTCGGCAACAACCAGACGCATGGGAACAACATGTTCCTGCTGAAGGAGCCCGGCTACGATGCGGTGAAGGATTTTGCGCCGCTCTGCGGCGTGGGCGCCTTCGAGCACGCCTTCGTCGTCCGCAACGACCTGCCGGCCAAGACCATTGCCGAGCTGATCGCGCTGGCCAAGGCGGATCCCGACAAGCTGAACTACGGTTCCACCGGCGTCGGCTCCGGCTCGCATCTGGCTATGGAGCTGTTCATGCAGCGCACCGGCATCAAGATGACGCACGTGCCGTTCCGCGGCGCTGCGCCATTGGTGCAGGAGATCATCGGCGGGCGCATCGACATCGCCAATTCGACGCTGCCGAGCGTGCTGGAGCTGATCAATGCCGGCAGCATGCGCGCGCTGGCCCTGGCGAGCCCGGAGCGCAATCCGCGCGCCAAGGATATCCCGACCCTGCGCGAGCAGGGCGTCAGCAATGCCGACGCCGATTCCTGGGCGGCCTTCTTTGCACCCGCCGCGGTTCCGCAGCCAATCCTGGACACGCTCTCGAAGGCAGTCATGGCCTCGATCGCCAAGCCGGCCGTGACCGAGGCGATCCTCAAGCTCGGCTTTACACTGAAAGTGCGCGATCCTGCCGCGTTCAAGCCCTATCACCTCCAGGAGATCGCGACCTGGAAGCAGATCATCGCCGATGCCGGCGTGAAGCCGGAATAACCGGCGCGATTATTCAGTCCGCCTCCGTCATTCCGGGCATGTGGCCTGGCCGTGCGAGCTCAGAATCCGGCGTGCATTCCATGCCGGATTCGGGCTGGCGGCGTCGCTGCTGGCGGATAGACGCGCGTTACTCTGCCCGAGATCATTGAAGACCGGAGCGTCGTCATGAACCTGATGCCCCTTCTCGCCACCCGCCGCGACGCAGGAAAACCCGTACGCGTCGCACTGATCGGGGCCGGAAAGTTCGGCTCGATGTTCCTGTCGCAAGTGCCCCATATTGCTGGACTGGAGGTCGCGGTGATCGCCGATCTCGATCCCGAGCGGGCGAAGCGTGCCTGCCGGCAGGTTGGCTGGGACGAGGCCCGCATCGAGGCGACCCGCTATGTCGCGGACGGCGCCGAGGCGGCTGCGATGGACGGCATCGAGGTCGTTATCGAGGCAACCGGCCATCCGGCCGCCGGTGCGCGCCATGCGCTGGCGGCGATCACCGCTGGCAAGCATGTGGTGATGGTCAATGTCGAGGCTGACGTGCTGGTCGGCCCGGTGCTCGCGACCCGGGCTCGGGCCGCGGGCGTCGTCTATTCCATGGCCTATGGCGACCAGCCCGCGCTTGTCTCGGAGATGGTCGATTGGGCGCGTGCGACCGGATTCACGGTGGCTGCTGCCGGCAAGGGCACGAAATACCTGCCGGCCTATCACCAGGTCACGCCGGATGATGTCTGGACCCATTACGGACTGACGCCCGAGGCGGCCAAGGCGGCGGGCATGAACCCGCAAATGTTCAATTCCTTCCTTGATGGAACGAAGTCGGCGATCGAGATGGCAGCGATCGCCAATGCCTGCGGGCTCGACGTGCCGGAGGCCGGCCTCGCATTCCCGCCGGTCGGCGTCGACGACCTTGCCCATGTTCTGCGGCCGAGGGCGGTCGGTGGACAGCTCGATCGCGACGGCATGGTCGAAGTGGTGTCCTCGCTGGAGCGTGACGGGCGGCCGGTGTTTCGCGACCTGCGCTGGGGCGTCTATGTCGTGCTGAAGGCGCCGAATGACTACGCCGCGGCCTGCTTCAAGCAATATGGCCTGCCGACCGATGCCACCGGTCAATATGCGGCGATGTACAAGCCGTTCCACCTGATCGGGTTGGAGCTTTCGATGTCGGTCCTCAACGCGGCCCTGCGCGGCGAGCCGACCGGCAGCACCCGCGAGTGGCGCGGCGACGCTGCCGCAGTGGCCAAGCGCGACCTCAAGGCCGGCGAGATGCTGGACGGGGAGGGCGGATACACGGTCTATGGCCGCCTGATGCCAGCACGAGCGAGCCGCCAGGTTCGGGCCCTGCCAATCGGGCTCGCGCATCACGTCAAGCTGACGCGCGACGTCGCAGCCGGACGGGTCGTCACCAGCGACGATGTCGCCCTCGACGAGACCCAGGCCATCGTTTCACTTCGGCGTGAGCTCGAAGCAACCGAGTGGTGATTCCGCGCGTTTTGCCTCACTGACGTTCCGCAACGACAGGAAGAGCTTTATGCGTCACACCATTCTCGCCGCCTGCTTCAGCGCTACGCTTTCAGTCCTTGCGCTGTCGGCGACGGCCGATGCCCAGCAGCGCTTTCCCTCGAGCTCGGGCGAGTTGGTCGTCGAGACGGTGGCGAGCGGTCTGGAGCACCCCTGGGGCCTCGCCTTCCTGCCTGACGGGCGCATGCTCGTGACCGAAAAGCCGGGCCGGTTGCGGCTGGTTTCCGCCGCGGGCGAGATCTCGCGGCCGATCGCGGGCGTGCCGAGCGTCATGGCACGCGGTCAGGGTGGGTTGCTCGATGTCGCGCTTGATCCACAATTTGCCCAGAACCGGCTGATCTATCTCTCCTTCGCGGAGCCGCGCGCCAATGGAAACGGCACCAGCGTGGCGCGGGGGCGTCTCAACGCAGGGGGCACTGCGCTCGAAGGGATGAGCGTGATCTTCCGGCAGATGCCGACGATCAACAGCAACATGCATTTCGGCTCGCGATTGGTCTTCGACCGGACGGGCGCCTTGTTCGTGACCGTGGGCGACCGCTTCAGCCAGCGCGATCAGGCGCAGAACCCGGGCAATCATCTCGGCAAGGTCCTGCGGATCAGTCCGGAGGGCAAAGCGGCGGCGGGCAATCCGAAGAAGGAGGGCTGGCAGCCGGAGATCTGGTCGATCGGCCACCGCAACGTGCAAGGCGCGACGCTACATCCGGAGACCGGGCAGCTCTGGACTGCCGAGCACGGTGCGCGCGGTGGCGACGAGATCAACACGCCGAAGGCCGGGCTCAACTATGGCTGGCCCGTCATCACCTACGGGGTCGACTATTCCGGAGCGAAGATCGGCGAGGGTACGTCAAAACCCGGTATGGAGCAGCCGCTGTTCTACTGGGATCCGTCGATCGCGCCATCCGGCGCGACCTTCTATACCGGGCAGATCTGGCCGGCCTGGAAAAACTCGCTCTTCGTGGGCGCCCTTGCCGGGCAGACGCTGATCCGCCTCTCGACGCAGGGCGAGACGGTCACCGGCGAGGAGAGGCTGCTGACCACGCTGAACGAGCGGATTCGTGACGTCAGGCAGGGCCCCGACGGTTATCTCTACCTGCTGAGCGATGATGCCAACGGCAAGATCCTGCGGGTCAGGCCGGCGCGGTGAGCGCCGGAGCGGGATGCGTCAGGGACCGCAATCCCATTCGTTCTCGATGACGAAGGCATTGCGCGTCGAGAGCTGACCGCGCGTGTCATAGAGATCGCCGACATAATAGGACGTACCGGCGTCGTCGCGGGCGTTGCGCTTGACCTGTAGCGACCAGCCATAACCGACATGTTTTCCGCCGCGCCAGGTTGGGTGGGTGTCGCCGATGCTCGCGGAGGCGAGGATCTTGGCGCGGTCGTCGCTCGGGCTGCAGGTCGGGCCGGCGAGCGCCGGCGTCGAGAGGCTCAAGATGGTTACGGCGACGAGGATCGCTTTCTTCACGGCAGTCTTCCTGGGTGGGTGGGAGTGATGGGGGCATTCCGGCCGTAGCGAAGCTGGGCGCCGGAAATCATTTTGGAGCCAGCACCTGCACTGATGTGCCGGATGGCAGCGCGATCGCGGCGTGTCCGGAATGACGTGCGGCAGGCAGTGTGCCGGCAGTTCAGGTGATGTCCGCCAGCCGAGTGTCGAGCGACAGCACCAGGCACCAATGCGGTTCAAAGTCGGCGCCCAGCGGCCAGATCTGCTCCTTGAAGATATCGAGCATCCGAGCCTGGTAGCGCTCGAACCAGTGCTGTTCGCAGAGCACGAATTTGGTCGCGCCGACAATCGTCTCACGGTCGATGATACAGAGCGGCACAATCTGAGGATGTGCATCGAGATAGGCCTGCACCGCGACCATCAACGTGGGGTAGCCGGGATGCAGCATGTCATCGAGAACGATCAGCCCGCCATCGGCCAGGCAGGCCGTGGCAAGCGCGAGATCCCTGGTCAGCGCTGCGCGGGAATGCTCGCCGTCGATATGGATGAGGCGCAGCTTCGCGCCGCCGGTGTGCTTCAGCAGATCGACCGGGGCCATCGCGCCCGCATCGCCCTTGATCGTGACGCGCTGCTCCCGGCCGATGCCGTGCTTCAGGCAATTCGCCTCGAAACGTTGCTCAACCTCCGGATTCGGCCACTCGAAGATATCGATGCCGAGCGCGATCTCGCCTGGCTCGAGCGCATGCGCGAGCGCGATGAAGAAGCGTCCCTCGAAGGCGCCGATCTCGGCGATCGGTCCATGGAGTCCCTCCTCGGTTTGCAGGCGCAGCAGCCGCGCGCAGATCGCCGCGGCGAAGCGCGACGACATGCCGACGACACTGTCATAGCCATTGGCGAGATAGGCGGAGACCGCGGGATGTCCGGGCGAGGGGAGATTGGCCATCCCGTTTACGCCTTGCCCTGGAAGATGAAGAAGGCGCCGGCCGCAATCAGCGCGAAACCGACGGCATGGTTCCAGCCAAGCGGCTCCTT
This sequence comes from Allobosea sp. 2KB_26, assembly GCF_052115715.1. NCBI lineage: Bacteria > Pseudomonadati > Pseudomonadota > Alphaproteobacteria > Hyphomicrobiales > Alloboseaceae > Allobosea > Allobosea sp. 2KB_26. Next base: position 473,802 of record NZ_JBFRHE010000001.1, on the reverse strand, counting down.
GAGCCAGAGCACGGAAAAGCCGGCGAAGACGGTGAGGGTGATGACCTCCTGCATCGTCTTCAGCTCGGCGGCGGAATAGACCGCATTGCCGATGCGGTTGGCGGGCACGGCGAGCATGTATTCCGGCAGTGCAATCATCCAGCTGGCGAGGATGGCGAGCCAGATCGCGGTGCTCTCGTAGCTGAGATGGCCATACCAGGCGAAGGTCATGAAGACGTTCGAGCCGATCAGCATGGCGATCGGCAGGAGATGGGCGGTGGAGAGGGTCGGCATGGGGATTGGCGATCCAGGACGGTGTCTACGGAAAGCCTAAACAGCGCGCGGGGTTCCCGATAGGGCCTGCTCAGCCGTGGCGCAGCTTCATGGTCAGGATGACGAGGACCGGCACCAACGTCACGGCATTGGCGCCGATCAGCGGCCAGGACATCAGCAGGAGCCCATAGACCAGCCAGAGAATGATGCCGAGCGCGAAGAATATCTGTGTCCAGAGCGAGATCGCCCGTGTGTCCTGAGTCCGGACCGTGTGCCAGGCCTGGGGCAGCCAGCACAGGGTCGTCAGCGTAGCTGCGGTGAAGCCGAGGAACTCGGTTGCGGCGACAGACATGGGTGGGAACGTCTCGAATCAGACCAGGCCCATGCCATAGCGGGCTTTTGCGACTTTTGCGCGCAGTTCGCGCATGGTTAATCTCCCTTAACCATTCGGCCCTAGTTTTGCGTCATTCCTCGGCTTTCGGTGGGTTCATGCGCGCGCTCAAACTGGCTTTTCCGCTCATCCTCTTCGCGTCCGGCGCCCAGGCGGACTTCCAGTCCTGCCTTGCCGGCCTGCGTTCGGAGGCTGCAGCGAAAGGCGTGTCCGGTGCCACCTTCGACCGGGCCATGGCAGGCGTCACGCCCGACATGAAGGTGATCGAGGCGATGAACAACCAGCCGGAGTTCAAGACTCCGATCTGGGATTATCTCGGCACGCTGGTCGATGAGGAGAAGGTGGCGGAGGGGCGCAACATGCTGCGCCAGCATGCCTCGACCCTCGCGGCGGCCGAGCAGCGCTTTGGCGTCGACCGCCATACCATTGTCGCGGTCTGGGGCGTCGAGAGCGATTTCGGCAAGGCGCGCGGCAAGATGCCCCTCGTCCAGGCGCTCTCGACCGGCGCCTGTCTCGCACCGCGTCGCAATGCCTTTTTCAAGGGCGAGCTGATCGCGACCCTGCAGATCATCCAGCGTGGCGATGTCCGGGCCGACCGCCTGATGGGGTCCTGGGCCGGCGCCTTCGGCCACACCCAGTTCATCCCCTCTACCTATATGCGCCTTGCCGTCGATGGCGATGGCGACGGACGGCGCGATCTCGTCGACTCCATTCCGGACGCTCTGCATTCGACCGCCAATTTCATGGCCAAGGCCGGCTGGGTGACCGGCGCGACCTGGGGATACGAGGTCCGCGTCCCCAACGGCTATTCCGGTCCGACCGGGCGCAACCCGAAACAGCCGGTCTCATCCTGGGCCGCGCGCGGGATCGTTAGATATGACGGCTCGGGGCTGTCCGGCTCGGGCAATGCCGGGTTGCTGATGCCGGCCGGCCGCAATGGTCCGGCCTTCCTGGTCTTCAAGAACTATGACGCGGCCTACAGCTATAACGGTGCGGATTCCTACGCACTTGCCATCTCGCTGCTCTCGGACCGTATTCGCGGCCGGCCGGGCATCCAGGCCGACTGGCCGACCGACGATCCGCCGCTCTCGCGCGAGCAGCGTCGCGAATTGCAACGCCTGCTGATCGCACGGGGTTACAATGTCGGTGAGCCGGACGGCGCCGTCGGTTCGCTGACCAGGGCTGCCATCAAGGAAATCGAATCGCAGATCGGCATGCCGCAGACCGGGCGGCCGGGTGCCAAGGTGTTGCGCGCGCTCAAGGGTGGACGGGGATGACGATGCTGGATCCAAAGCGACGGCTGATCTCCACTGGTTCGCCGTTCGAGCTCGCCTTCGGCTATTCGCGCGCGGTGGTCGATGGCGACCTCGTCTTCGTCTCGGGCACGACGGGCTATGACTATGTCACCATGACGATGCCTGAGGATCCAGCGGAACAGGCGCGCAACATCTTCCGGACGCTGGACGCGGTCCTCACCGAAGCAGGATCTGCACTCTCCAACGTCGTGCGCGCACAGTATTTCGTCACCGATCGCAGCTATTGCGAACCCGTTCTCACCGTCTGCGGTGAGATCTTCGGGCAGGTCCGCCCGGCGGCCGGCATCTATGTCGTTTCCGGCCTGCTCAAGCCCGAGATGAAGGTTGAGATCGAGATCACGGCCCGGCTGCGCAGTTAAGTCACCGGACCGGGGCTCGTATCCTGTGCGATGTCTAGCCGTCCGTGATGCGCTGGCCCGAAACCCGTAATCCATCTTTCGGGCCGATGCGTGCGCCGGAGCGGCCCTTCAGATGCCCAGGAAGCGCCTGACAGGCTCCGGTCCGTCCGATGCCGTCAGGCGTGCCCACGGGCCAGACGCTTCGACGTGGCCATCCCTTACGAGCGCAAAGAGGTCAGCATGGCTGGCCGCTTCTTCCGGCGTGTGGAGTGTCATCAGCACGGTGAGGCCGTGTTCGCGACGCAGGGCATCGACGCGCTCGATCATCTCGCGGCGTAGTCCGGGGTCGAGTGCGCCGAAGGGTTCGTCGAGCAGCATCAGCGGTTTGCCGCGCAGGAGGGCGCGGGCGAGGGCGACGCGCTGACGCTGACCGCCCGAGAGTTCCGCCGGACGACGGGCTGCGAAGCCGGCGAGATCGACCTCAGCCAGTGCGGCTGCCACGCGCTCGCGCTCGGAGGCGTCGAGCCGCAGTGACGGTTTCAGTCCAAGCGCGACGTTTTCGGCTGCCGTCAGATGGGGGAAGAGATTGTGATCCTGGAACAGGATCGAGACTGGTCGCCTGGCTGGTGTGAGAGGCAGCAGGTCTGCGCCGGCGAAGCGGAGGGTTCCCGCCGTAGGCCGTTCAAAGCCGGCGATGGCATGGAGCAGGGTGGTCTTGCCGCCACCTGACGGGCCGATGACGGCGCAGAGCGCGCCTGCTGGAATGACGAGGTCGTAGCGCGCCGCAAATCCGGGATAGTCGAGGGACAGGCCTGCCAGCTCAAGCATGACGCGCACTCCAGCGCTCGGTCAGGTAGGCGAGACCCCCGGCCGAAAGCACCAGCACGAGTGCGAGTGCTCCCGCTTCATCCATGCGATAGGCGCCGAGGCGGTTCGCCAGGAGATAGGGCAGGGTGGTGAGCTCGCCGCCGCCGAACAGAGCAATGACGCCGAAATCGCCAAGCGAGAGCGCCGTGGCAAATGCGAAGGCGGCCGCCAGCGGTGCGCGCAGGGCCGGCCATTCGACGAGCCGCAGCCGGGTCCAGCCGGCAATGCCGAGACTCTCAGCCAGCCTGCCATGACGTTCTGCGTTGGTCGCCAGTGGCGGCGCCAGCAGTCGATAGGCGTAGGGAAGTGCCATCAGGGCGTTGACGAGCGGTACCAGCATCAGTCCGAGTGCCGCGGGATCGGCGAGGTTGCGTGTCAAAACGTAGAGTCCTGCCACGAAGGCGAAGGGCGGCAGGCCAAGCATGGTGAAGGCGGCAAGGTCGGGAAGTCTCGGGCGTAGCCGGCGTCCGCGCGCGGCGCTGGCGAGCAGTACGGCAAACAGGCAGGCGAGGAGGCCTGCGCCAAGCGCGATGGCTGCGCTCGTCGCGGCTGCCCATGCGAATTCGGCGGTCGCGAGCGTCGGTACGGCTGCGACGCCGCTTGCGATGCTGAGGAGAGGCGGTGCGATCCATGCTGTCGCCAGAATGAGGACAAGGCAGTCCAGCCGGAGCAGGCAAGGGGCGAGGATATCGGGGCGGGCTGCATGGCGCTCGGCACTTGCCTCGTCGTGGACCGCCGGCGCGAGTGTGGCGAGCGCAGTCGCAAGTCCGAGGCAGAGCACAAGCTGAAGGCCGGCGAGAGCGGCAGCGCGGGCGAAATCGGCCTCGAAACGGACCGCTTCGTAGATCGCGACTTCCAGCGTGGCGTTGGCAGGCCCGCCACCGAGCGAGAGCACGACGGCAAAGCTCGTGAAGCAGAGCAGGAAGACGAAGGTGGCAAGCGCCGGAGCCTCGCGCCGGATCACGGGCCAGTCGAGATGCCGGAAACAATCGGCGGCGGAGAAGCCGAGCGCCGAGGCCAGGCGCCTCCGCTCGCCGGGTTCGCGGCCGAAGGCCTGAAGCAGCGTGCGCGTCACCAGCGGCATATTCATCAACACATGAGCGATCAGGATACCCTGGAGCCCGTAGATCGCCGGCGGTTCAGCTCCAACGGCACGCGCCAGGTCGCCGAGCAGCCCGGAACGGCCATAGATCGCGATGACGCCGAAGACGATAACGATCGTCGGTGCGACGGCGGCGGCGGTCAGCACGGCGAGCAGGAGGTTGCGGCCTGGGAAGCGGCGGCGCAGCAAGGCAAGCGCCAGTGCCGTGCCCAGCAGGATCGAGAGCAGCATCGACAGGCCCGCCTGGACGGTCGCTCCTGCGACGAGGCGAGCGAGATAGGGGCCGAGCGACGACAGGGCCGCGACGTTGCCCCCGGCTCCCGCCAGCCCGGCGAGCGAGGCGCCGGCGAGCGCAAGGATGGCAAGCGCAGTGAGCGTGGCCGGGCGGAACAAGGCCTCAGCGGCTCGCTGCGGCGAGCCAGGCGTCGATGAAGCTTCGGCGCTGCGTGCGCACCTCGTCCGGCGTGAACAGCAAGGTCCGTTCCGGCTTGATGATATCGGCGAATGATGCCGGCAGTCCACCTGCCGCCTGTTTCGCCGGCATCATCCAGTTGCCTTCCGGGATCAGCAATTGGAAGGCGTCCGAAAGCGTGAAGGCGAGGAAGCGTTTGGCGAGCTCGGGCTGCCGCGTCGTGCGCGTCATGCCGGCGAGTTCGATATGCAGATAGTGGCCTTCGCTGAAGGGCGCGGCCTTGTACTGCGTCTTCTTCTCCACGCCGATGTGATAGGCCGGCGAGGTCGCGTAGGAGAGCACCATGTCGGCCTCGCCCTTAAGGAAGAGCCCGTAGGCCTCCGACCAGCCCTTGGTGAAGGTAACGATGCGGGGCTTGAGCCTGGTCCAGGCGGCGTCGGCGCCGTCGCCATAAACGGCTCGCATCCAGAGCAGGAAGCCAAGCCCGGGCGCGCTGGTGCGCGGATCCTGCAGCACCAGCTTCGGCCCATTCGGATCGTCGACAAGCTGCTTCAGGCTGGTGGGCGGCGCGGCAAGTTTGGTTGAATCATAGACGAAGGCGAGATGCCCCCAGTCGAAGGGCAGGAAGGTATCGTCGGTCCAGGCGATGGGCAAAGTGAGTGCTGTAGTATCCTGGCCATGGGGCTGGAACAGGCCCGTGGCCTTGGCTTCCGCCGCAAGGTTCATGTCGAGGCCGAGCACGGCATCGGCCTTGGTCGTCTCACCCTCCAGCTTCAGGCGCGCAACGAGGGAGCCGGCATCGTCGCTTGCGACCCAGTTCAGCGTGCAACTGCATTGCGCCTCGAAGGCCGCCTTCACCTTGGCGCCGGGGCCATATTTCCCGGTGAAGGAGGAATAGGTGTAGACGGTCAGCGCCGGTTTCTCCTGCGCCATGGACGGCGTCGTAAGCAGAAGCACCGAGAGCGCGGTGGCGATCCGGGTCATCCGGCTGTTCAGAAAGGTCATGGCGTCACCCCGCATGCATTCGACGGCGGCCCTTGACGGTCGAGAGGGGAGGCCACCTCCGGTGCGAGACGCCGGTGCTCAATCCCTCCGCCGGCACGATCCGGATCAGGTTCGACGGGTTGAAAGCCCTGCGCTTCCCTCTCAGCCCGAAACCGCCGGGCACCCCGTTGAGACGGTCAAGGGAATAGCGAGCGGGCACGGGCGAGTCCAGTTGATGCCGCCGATCCATCGCAACGGGCATTGCGCGTCGTCGCCTGACCATGCTGGTATATCTCTTGCTTGACAGAAGGCAGGCGCGCCTGGCGCGAAAGCTCAAGAGCAAGGGGATGTCGCATGCGATTCAATCGCCGTCAGATTCTGGCCGGAAGTTCCGCCTTAACCACTTCCAGTCTCGTCGGATTTCCGTCGCGTGGGCAATCGCGCGCCAATACGCTGCGCTTCATTCCGTCGACGCCGTTGCCCTCGCTCGATCCGATCGTCGCCACGAGCTACGTCATCCGCAATCACGGCTATCTGATATATGATACCTTGTTTGCGACGGACGCGCAGTTCCGCATTCAGCCGCAGATGGTCCAGAGCTGGGAGGCTGCGCCGGACGGGCTGCGCTGGACCTTCCATCTGCGCGACGGACTGATGTTCCATGACGAGCAGCCGGTCAGGGCGCAGGACTGTATTGCTTCGATCAGTCGCTGGTCGGCGCGCGATGCCTTCGGGCAGACCTTCGCGACATTCGTCGAGGGTTACGATGACGTCGATCAGCGCACCTTCGCCATCCGCCTGACGAAGCCCTTCCCGATGCTGCCGGACGCACTCGGCAAGCTCTCCTCGAACGTACCCTTCATCATGCCCGAGCGCGTGGCAATGATGGAGCCGACCAAGAACATCACGGAGGCGATCGGCTCCGGACCCTGGCGCTTCATGGACAAGCAATGGGTGCCGGGCCAGAACGCGGTCTATGAGCGCTTCGCCAAGTACAGGCCGCGAGAGGAGGCGCCATCCTGGGCCGCTGGCGGCAAGGTCGCCAAGATCGACCGCATCGAATGGTTGCCGCTGACCGAGGTTTCGGCCGCAGTCGGCGCGCTGATGCAGGGCGAGGTCGATTGGTATGAACAGCCGCCGGTCGATCTCCTGCCCCTGCTCAAGAGCAATCCCGAGATCGCGATCGAGAACGTGCCGCTCGGGCTGATCCTGCTGATGCGTTTCAACCATCTGCAGCCGCCCTTCAACAATCCCGGCATTCGACGGGCGGTGATGATGGCAATCGACCAGACCGACTACATGGAGGCGGTCGTCGGCAGCAAGGACTACTACAAGGAGTGCAAGACCTTCTTCACGCCGGGCTCGCCGATGTCGACCGGAGCGGGCGGTGAGGCGGCACTCGGCAACAATCTGGAGCGGGCCAAGGCCATGCTTCAGGAGGCCGGCTACAAGAACGAGAAGGTGCTGCTGCTGGCGCCTGCAGACCAGCCGATCGCCTATAACCAGTGCCTGGTGACGCAGGAGCTTTTGAAGAAGCTCGGCATGACTGTCGATCTGGTCGCGACCGACTGGGCCAGCTTCATCGGCCGGCGCTCCAATCGCGGATTGCCGGACCAGGGCGGTTGGTCGGTGTTCCATACGCTCTGGTCGGGCGCCGACGTGCTCAATCCTGCGCTGCATCCGCTGCTGCGCAGCAATGGCTCTGCCGCCTGGTTCGGCTGGCCGGAGGATCCCACGCTGGAAGGCCTGCGGGATCAGTGGATAGCAACGCCTGATGTGGCCAGGCAGAAGGAACTGGCCGCCTCGATCGAGAAGCGCGCCTTCGAGACGGTACCCTATGCGCCGGCCGGGCTGGTGCAACAGCCAATGGCCTATCGCAAGAGCCTGACCGGCATGGTGCTCTCGCCGGTGCAATTCTTCTGGAACATGGAGAAGAAGGCCTGAGGACGGAGGGGCCATTGCCGTCGGGATGCTGGGTGATGCCAAAGGCACCGCGCTCGCGGCTCTGATCGCGAAACCATCGCCACGCTCTGCGACGGATTCCTGCTCGCTGCTTCACTCCGGCCGGAGTGAAGCAGTTCGGTGCCGGCGCCGATCACACAGCTTCTGCTTGTCGCGCAGGCGCGCTGCCCGGCGGCTGCGCTTGCGTCACTTCCTTTCCCCGCCTAATCAGCCCGGCAAGGCCGCGCTGGCCCCAGCAACATCCGACAAACGCGTGAGGCGACCATGGCGACCCACAAGCTCCTCCTCCTGCCGGGCGACGGCATCGGCCCCGAAGTGACCGGCCAGGTCGAGAAGATCGTCGGCTGGTTCGAGAAGCAGGGCGTCGCCTCCTTCGCCATCGAGCGCGGACTTGTCGGCGGCGCCGCCTATGACGCACATAAGGCGGCGATCTCGGAAGGCGACATGAAGCTCGCCCAGGACGCCGATGCGGTGCTGTTCGGCGCTGTCGGCGGCCCGAAATGGGCGGATGTACCCTACCAGCACCGTCCCGAGGCGGGCCTGCTGCGGCTGCGCAAGGACCTTGGCCTGTTTGCGAATCTGCGCCCCGCGATCTGCTATCCGGCGCTGGCTTCCGCCTCTTCGCTCAAGCCCGAAGTAGTCGAGGGGCTCGACATCCTGATCGTGCGTGAGCTCACCGGCGGCGTCTATTTCGGCGAGCCGAAAGAAATCGTCACGCTGGAGGACGGCTCCAAGCGCGGCGTCGATACCCAGCTCTACACCACGCCCGAGATCGAACGCATCGCGCGCGTCGCCTTCGAGCTGGCGCGCACCCGCCGCAACAAGGTCTCCTCGGCCGAAAAGCACAACGTCATGAAGACCGGCGTGCTCTGGAAGCAGACGGTCACGGCGCTGCACGCCAAGGACTACCGGGATGTCGAACTCGAGCATGTGCTCGCCGACAATTGCGCCATGCAGCTCGTGCGCTGGCCGAAGCAGTATGACGTCATCGTCTGCGACAACCTGTTCGGCGATATTCTCTCCGACGTCGCGGCGATGCTGACCGGCTCGCTCGGCATGCTGCCCTCCGCATCGCTCGGTGCTGAAGACCCGGCTACCGGCAAGCGCAAGGCGCTCTACGAGCCCGTGCACGGCTCGGCTCCCGACATCGCCGGCAAGGGCCTGGCGAACCCGATCGCGATGATTGGCTCATTTGCCATGGCGCTGCGTTACTCCTTCGGCGCGATCGAGGCGGCCGACCGGCTGGAAGGCGCGATTGCCGATGTGCTTGGCGCCGGCACCCGCACCAAGGACATCGCCGCACCGGGCGCCAATGCCGTCTCGACCGCCGAGATGGGCGATGCGATCGTCAAGGCGCTGGAAGCGCGCGGCTGACGCGACCCCTCCCAGCACTCCGACGTCATCCCGGTCCTGCGCTTCGGTTCGGCCGGGATGACGTCCAAGGGACCATGCGGTGAGGGACCCTACGCCTCTCCCGCTCGTGAATTGCACTTGATGCTCATCTGTGGACTAAGCTTCGCTCTCTGAAACGGAGCATGTCCGTCGATGCTGATCAAACGCCCCCCTGGCTGGGAATTGCCCGAGAGCCAGGTCACTCCCGAACATATCGCCATGAACCGCCGGGCCTTTCTCGGCGGGAGTGCGGGGCTGATCGCCGGGAGTGCGCTGCCTCAGATCGCAGCCGCGCAAGGCGCGGATCCGACGCTCGATCTCTATCCTGCCAAGCGCAATGCGAGCTACACGCTCGACCGGCCGGTGACCGACGAGGAACTGGCCGCGAACTACAATAATTTCTACGAATTCGGCATGTCCAAGGACGTCGTCAGTGCGGCAAAGAAGCTGCCGACGCGGCCCTGGAACATCGCGATCGACGGCATGGTCGAGAAGCCGTTCGAGATCGGTTTCGACGATCTCGTCCGCAAGATGCCGTTCGAGGAGCGGCTCTATCGCTTCCGCTGCGTCGAGAGCTGGGCTATGGCCGTGCCCTGGACCGGTTTTCCGCTGAAGGCCCTGGTGGCGCTGGCGAAACCGCTCTCGAGTGCCAAATACATCAAGTTTGAAACCTTCCTGAACCCGCGCGTGGCCTCCGGGCAGACGCAACGCTGGTATCCCTGGCCCTATACCGAGGGGCTGACCATGGCGGAGGCGAATAACGACCTGACGTTGATGGTGACGGGGATCTACGGCAAGCCGCTGCCGAATCAGCATGGTGCGCCGGTCCGCCTGATCACGCCGTGGAAGTACGGTTTCAAATCGGTGAAGTCGATCACGCGCATCAGTTTCGTCGCCGAGCGGCCCAAGACCTTCTGGGAGGCGCTGCAGGCGTCGGAATACGGCTTCTGGGCCAATGTGAACCCGGAGGTGCCGCATCCGCGCTGGAGCCAGGCGAGCGAGCAGGTTCTCGGCTCGCGCGAGCGTCGGCCGACACTGTTGTTCAACGGCTATGGCGAGCAGGTCGCAGCAATGTACAAAGGGCTTGAAGGCGAGCGGCTCTACGTCTGAGGCCGCCGCTTCCGTCGGGAGGCGTGATGAGCCAGGGTTTCTGCCTGTTCGATACGGCAATCGGCGCCTGCGCGCTGGTCTGGAGGGCTGAGCACCTGATCGGCGCACAGCTGCCGGAGCAGGATGAAGCTCGAGCCCGCCAGCGGCTGGCCCGGCGCTACCCGGAGGCTGTCGAAGGCGCTCCTCCGCCGTTCGTGCAGGAGGCAATCGACGGGATCGTGGCGCTGCTCGCCGGCGAGAAGCGCGACCTCTCGGGGCTACCGATCGAAATGGACGGTCTCTCCGTCTTCAACCGCAAGGTCTATGAAGTCGCGCTCGGCATCCCGCCTGGCGAAACCCTGACCTATGGCGAGGTTGCAGCCCGCATCGGCGAGCCAGGTGCGGCACGGGCGGTCGGCGTCGCGCTTGGCGAGAATCCCTTTCCGATCATCGTGCCCTGCCATCGCGTACTGGCGGCCAACGGCAAGACCGGCGGCTTCTCGGCCGATGGCGGGGTAGAGACCAAGCTGCGGATGCTGACGATCGAGAAGGCGCGCACCAGCGATATGCCGAGCCTGTTCGATTCGCTGCCGCTGGAAGCGCGGCGACGCTGAGTTTTCCTCTCAGGCGAGCTTGAGAAGCCTGCGCTTCGGCTCCTGCGCTTCGTCGAAGCGGGTCCGCGCGGCCGCGATACCGCGTCGATTCGCGACGACCCAATCGCTGAGCGCCTTGACGGGATAGCGCAGTGAGTGCCCGAGTTCGGTCAGCTCATAATCGACGCGTGGCGGAATCGTCTCGAACTGCGTGCGCGTGACGAGGCCGTCGCGCTCCAGATTGCGCAGCGTCAGCGTCAGCATGCGCTGCGAGATGCTGCCGAGCGCGCGCTTGATCTCGGTGAAGCGCTTCGGCCCGTCGCCGAGCAGGTCGACGACCAGCATCGTCCACTTGTCGCCGACGCGGGACAGCATCTCGCCAACGGCGCGGCACTCGTGAGGCACATGCAGGTTCTCTGGTGACAAAATTGTGCCTCCTTGCGTGGCTTTGTCACAGGCATTTATTGAGCCTTGGTCTCTTTTTGTAACCAAGGAAATCTCCTATGGCAAAGTTGAAGCTCGCCGTCATCGTTGGCAGCGCACGCAAGGATTCCATCAACGGCAAGCTCGCCGTCGCGCTGTCGCGGCTCGGCTCCAGCGCCTTCGAGGCGAGCTTCATCGCGATCGACGATCTGCCACTCTACAGTCAGGATCTCGAGGCGAACTGGCCGGTAAGCGCGACGCGCCTCAAGCACGAGATCGCGGCTGCTGACGCTGTTCTCGTGGTTACACCCGAGCACAACCGTTCGATTCCCGCGCTCCTGAAGAACGCGATCGACTGGGCGGCGCGGCCCTATGGCAAGAGCTCCTGGCGGGGCAAGGTCGTCGCCATCACCGGCACGAGTCCGGGAGCGATCGGTTCGGCGATCGCGCAGCAGCATCTGCGGGTGATTCTTGGCAATCTTGGTGCGCTGGTGATGGGCGGCGAGGCCTATATCGGCCTGAAGCCCAATCTGGTCGACGAGGCTGGCGATGTCCCCGATGAAACGACCCGCGCCTTCCTGCAGGCCTTCATCGACCAGCTCGCCGAACTTGCGGGCCTGCTCGCGCGCCGGGCTGCATAACCACGCATGAAAAAAAGGCCAGCGTCCCGAGGGAGCTGGCCTTTGAAGTTTGAAACATCCGGCGTTACCGCCAAACATCTCAGAGGGGAACGGCTGGAACGAACTCAACGCCGGGAGGAGAATGCGGAGCCCGTTCCGAACAACCGTGATTGCTATATCGGGCAGCACGTGCCGTTTTGCAATGCAGCATAGCTTGGGGCCGCTATGCGGAAACTGCATGACCTATAATCATGTGCGACAAATTTTAGCCTAAATGGCTGAAAAGCATGCGTTTGCCGCAGCGCGAGATACCCGCGCTGCGCGCATAGCCGGGCCTTTCGGCCGTTTAGTAGGTCCAGCGCTGGGCCTTCTGGATCAGGAAGTCGCGGAATGCCTGCACTCTGGCCACCGACTTCATCTCTTCCGGATAGACCAGATAGCTTTCGAGCTGCGGCATCTCGGTCTCGCGCATGAGCTGGACGAGGGGGGAGCCGGTCTCGATCAGGTAATCCGGCAGCACCGCGATGCCCGCGCCGCTATCGACCGCCCGCTTCATCGCCGTGATGTTGTTCACGGTGAGATGGATCGGGCGCGGGTTGCGCTGTTCGCGGCCCAGGGTTCCCAGCCAGTGCACCGCCGTCAGATAGGATGGCGAGGTGCTGCCGAAGGACAGGAGCCGGTGATTGTCGAGATCCTCATAGCTCTTCGGCTCGCCGAAGCGCTTGATATAGGCCGGCGAGCCATAGACGTGAAAATGCACGGTGAAGAGCTTGCGCTGGATCAGGTCCGGCTGCTGCGGCTGACGCAGGCGAATCGCGATATCGGCTTCGCGCATCGACAGGTCGAGTTCCTCATCGGTGAGAATGAGGTCGACCTTGATGTCCGGATAGAGGTCGAGGAACTCCGCCAGCCTTGGGGTTAGCCAATGGCCGCCGAGGCCACGCGTCGCAGTGACCTTCAGTTCGCCTGATGGATGCTCACGCGTCTCCGAGAGCTGGGCGCGAGTCCGCTCCAGGCGCTGCGTCATCTCGCGTGCCGCGCGCCAGAGCAATTCGCCCTGCTCGGTGAGAATGAGCCCGCGCGTATGGCGGTGAAACAGCGGTGCACGCAGCTCACGCTCAAGCGCGCCAATCTGCCGACTAACGGCGGATTGACTCAAACCAAGTACGTCGCCAGCCTTGGTAAAGCTGCCGGATTCTGCGACGGTATAAAAAATCCTGATGCGGTCCCAATCCACCGCGGTTCCCCCGTTATGCGTTTCGTGCATGTTGGGGGGTAAAACGCAGGAACGTCAACGGTTGCTTTGCTGACGGGGCCTCTTTTCACACTGAATCTCGTGAGACAACCCATCAACAATCGTGATGGGTTGTCTTTTTCGGCCTATTCGGCCGCTTCACGCTGTTCCGTGACGTTGGCGGCAAGCCATCTTTCGGCATCGAGCGCGGCCATGCAGCCCAGGCCCGCAGCCGTCACAGCCTGGCGATAATGCTCGTCGGTGACGTCACCTGCAGCAAAAACGCCGGGGATGTTGGTTTGCGTCGTGCCGGGCGTCACGTCGAGATACCCCGATTCACGCATGGCGAGCTGCCCGGTGAAGAGTTCGGTCGACGGCTTGTGGCCGATGGCGATGAAGACGCCGTCGGTCTTCAGTTCGCTTTCAACGCCCGTCTTCAGGTTGCGGAGCTGCAGATGCGTGACCGACGGCGGCTGCGTACCGCCGCAGATCTCCGCGATCTCGCTATCCCAGACGATCTCGACCTTGGGATGCTTGAACAGGCGATCCTGCAACACCTTCTCGGCCCGCAGTGAATCGCGCCGGTGCACCAGTGTGACCTTCGCAGCAAGATTGGCGAGATAGAGCGCTTCCTCGACCGCGGTGTTGCCGCCGCCGACGACCACCACTTCCTTGCCGCGGAAAAAGAAGCCGTCGCAGGTGGCGCAGGCCGAGACGCCAAAACCCTGGAAGGTCTGCTCCGAGGGGATGCCCAGCCACTTCGCCTGGGCACCGGTGGCCACGATCAGCGCATCGCAGCTATAGGTTGCGCCGCCATCACCCCAGAGTCGGAACGGCCGCTGCGACAGATCGACCTTCGAGATGTGGTCGGAAACCATCTTCGTGCCCATGTGCTCGGCCTGGGCGCGCATCTGCTCCATCAGCCACGGCCCCTGAACCACGTCGGCAAAACCCGGATAGTTCTCGACATCCGTGGTGATCATCAGCTGGCCGCCAGGCTGGAAGCCCGAGATCATCACCGGTTCAAGCAAAGCGCGGGCCGCATAGATCGCGGCGGTGTAGCCGGCCGGGCCCGAGCCGATGATCATTACGCGGGCATGGGTATGAGCCATGGTTTCGGTCCTTTTCGCGCAGCGTAGCGCTGCGTCCTCGTTCCGTCAGATACGGTCTCGTGCGCCGGACGCAAGTCCAGACCCGCTCGCGCTCAGGCGAGGCCGAGTTCGGCGCGGTGCCGCAACCAGCCCTGGCGCACCGCTTCCGCGATGACGCCGGTGGAGTCTATGGGGTCATAGCGGGTGCCATCAAGCCGTCCCTCGAAATGATGCACAACGCCTTGCCGCTTCAGCGCCTCGAGGAAGCGAGCGATCTTGCTGTGGCCGCCATGCGGCTCGAAGACGAGGAGGGGGGCGCCGGTCGCAGCAGCCTCGCCGACGATATTGGTCGAGTCGGCGGTGACGACCACGGTATCGGCATTGGCGAGCAACGGCACATAGGGATTGGCGCCCTTGCCATCCCACCACCAGCCGCCATGGCGTGCGAAGACCTCGGCAATGGCCTTGTCGAGCGCAGCCGGCGTACGCCGCGAGCGCGAGCCCATCAGCGCCACGCCCGAGACCGCGAGCGCATCGAGCGCGTTCGCGAAACGGGCGATGTCATCGGGCCGGAAGGTGTGATGCCGGCTGTCGCCGCCGACCATGACCGCAGCGCGCGGTCGGGGCAGGGCGACGATGGCCGGCGGCGGGCTCTGCCTGGCCTGAGCGAGCTGGCCCGGGGAGAGCCGGTGCGGCGATGTCACGGTGACGAGCACGTTTGGGCCACGCAGGCGATCATGCTCGGAGACCCAGATCAGGTCGGCAGCGCCCGTTCCGATTCTCGGATCCTTGAGAAAGACGGTGAAGGTCCTGCCCTTCGAGGCCTTCTTGATCTCGCGCAAATAGGCGGCGGCGCGGCGGCCAGAAGCGACGACGATGTCGGGGAAGGGCGGGCGGATCGGGCTTTGAGGCCTGTGGGAGGCCTCGCGCGGATCGATCGGCCCGCGCGGCATCAGCCAGCTCCAGGGGCGACCAGGGGCGATGTGACGGATCTCTGGGGTGATGCCGAGCCGTTCGGCGACGCCAAGGCATTGTATCTCGTCGCCAGCCTTGCCGTCGGTGAGGGCCCAGATCGTCGGGATCGGTTCAACTGGCAAGCGCAGGCTCCGCGGCAGTGGTTGGGATGCCTTGTATCGCGTGGGAGCTGCGTCTACACCAGCGCGACTTTGCTCTGGGGATCTTTGTGCGTTCCAAACTCGACGAAATCGATCTGCGTATCCTGCGCGAATTACAGGCCGACGGGCGCATGACCAATGTCGAGTTGGCGAGCCGGGTCGGCATCTCGCCGCCGCCCTGCCTTCGGCGGGTCCGAGCTCTCGAGGAAGCGGGGCTGATCACCGGCTATCGGGCGCAGCTCGATGAGCGCAAGCTCGGGATCGAGGTCGTCTGCTTTGCCTTCGTGCATCTCGCCAGCCAGGCCGAGGCCGATCTCGCGACATTCCAGGAGCGCATCCGTAAGTGGGGTGCCGTGCGCGAATGCTGGACGCTCTCGGGCGACATCGATTTCATCCTGAAATGCGTCGCGCCTGACCTGAAGGCGTTTCAGGACTTCGTCGGAGAGCTGACGGCGCTGCCGAATGTCCGCAATGTGCGCACGGCCCTCGCGCTTGACCGCGTCAAGGACGAGCCGATCGTCCCGTTCGGCTAGCGGGCGCCCGGATGCAGATCACGATCCGCAAAGCGGGCATCGAGCATCTGCCGTCCATTCTGGCGCTCTATGCGCAGTTGAATCCAGATGACCTGCGCCCGGATGCCGACATGGCGGCCGAGACCTGGCGGAGGATCCTGGGCAGCGACCTGATCACGGTTCACATCGTGGAGAGGGGCGGAGTTGCCATCGCGAGTTGCGTCATCGTGATCGTGCCGAATCTCACCCGGAATCTCAGGCCCTTCGCACTGATCGAGAATGTCGTCGCAGACGCGCGGTTTCGAGGCCAAGGCCTCGGAAAGCAGGTCATCGGCGCGGCTGTCGAGCAGGCCTGGTCGGCGGGATGCTACAAGGTCATGCTGCAGACGGGGCGAAAGGACGAAGCGGTGCTCCGTTTCTATGAAGCCTGCGGTTTCTCGCGCAGCAAGACCGCGTTCGAGATCAGGCGCCCCGCGGCTCATTCCCCGACATAGCGTCTGATCCACGCCGCGTTGGTCCGGACCAGGGCCGCGAGCCGGCGGGTGTCGAAGCCTGGCTCGAACCAGGCGCCTCCGGATGAGGCTGACGAGGACGAAACGATCGGGTAGCTCGCCAGGACCCGCCCGTCAGCAGCGATCAGCCGGGCTTCGGATTCCATTCCGTCCGTGGTGCCGCCGGTTTCTTCCGCATCGCCGCCCGAATAACTGGGCATGTTGATGCGAAGCACCGAGACGACAAGGGTCGAGCCCGCGCGGCCGCTGCCGGCAAGTTCGCGTTCGAGCTCTGCCTTCACAAGGGCGGCGTTGGGGCCCCAGCCCTGCTGAACAAGGCGGGAAACATCAACACGCACGCCGCCTGCGGCCGCCTGGACCGGGACAGCGAACAAGGCAGAGGCAGTCCCGCCGAGTGCGGCGGCCAATACGGCACGACGATTCAGCATGGCTCTCTCCTGTCGGACAGGAACGTTGTGCCGCGTCCCGCGGCGATGCAGCCGAGGCTATGAACTACGCC
Source organism: Allobosea sp. 2KB_26 (assembly GCF_052115715.1). Taxonomy (NCBI): domain Bacteria; kingdom Pseudomonadati; phylum Pseudomonadota; class Alphaproteobacteria; order Hyphomicrobiales; family Alloboseaceae; genus Allobosea; species Allobosea sp. 2KB_26. The sequence goes on along the minus strand of NZ_JBFRHE010000001.1, from coordinate 457,098 downwards.
GCCGCCAGGCTCGGCGCCCCATGCGGCAGCGGCAGTGCCGAGCTTGAGAACGGCTCAGCCGGCGACGTAACGCCTGATCCAAGCGACGTTGTTTTGAATCAGACTCTCAATGCGGCGCTGATCGATATCCTGCAGATACCAGGGACCTGAATAGCTGGCGGAAATCGTCGAGAGTACCGGATAGGATGCAAGCACGCGATTGCCTGCACCAACCAGAAACGCCTCGCTGTCGAGATTGTCATTGCTCGAGCCGCCGCCGCCGCCCCAGCGGCCACTGCCGCCGCCGCCGCCAGCGTAACTCGTCAGGAAAATGCCGCGGACCTTGACCACGAGAACCGGGCCGCCGCGCTGGATGGCGCCGGCAAAGGCGGCCCGAAGTTCCCGTTCCATCCCGGCCTTGATCGCATCGGCATTGGGCCCCCAGCCTTGCTCGACGAGGCGGGAGACATCGACACGGATGCCGCCGATCGGCCCTTGCGGCTGGGCAAGTGCGGAGGCGGCTCCGAGCGGCAACGACGCGAGAGCCGTTGCCGCGAATGCGGACGTCAGAAATGCGCGACGACTGGTCATGACAGTATCTCCCGATGCCGATGCATCACCGACGAGATAATCGTCCGGGGGCGACAATTCTATGCCCCCGGAAGCCTCAGCGGAAGCTGACGCTCACGACTTCGTAGGACTTGCCGCCGCCCGGCGTATTGACCTGCACGGAATCGCCGACCTTCTTGCCGATCAGGGCGCGCGCGATCGGCGAGCCGATCGAGACCTTGCCGGAGCGGACGTCGGATTCCGGCTCGCCGACGATCTGATAGATCTTGGCTTCCTCGGTATCGTCGTCGATCAGATGGACGGTTGCGCCGAATTTGATCGTGTCGCCGCCGAGCTTGGTGACATCGATGATGTCTGCCCGCCCGATCAGCGATTCGAGCTCCAGGATTCGGCCTTCATTGAGGGACTGTGCCTCCTTGGCCGCATGATACTCGGCATTCTCGGAGAGGTCGCCAAGTGCGCGCGCTTCCGAGATCGCAGCGATGATGCGTTGACGTTCGACCTGCTGGCGTTGCTTCAGCTCGACCTCGAGGGCGGCAAATCCGCCCACCGTCATAGGAACCTTATCCATCTTCTCGTCCCAATTCCGAAAGCCAGAACCCGCCGGCCGCGTCCCCCGCGGCCTGCGTTCAGCTTCCGATCGTTTTCAGAACTGCTTCGGCCGCGCGGCCGTTCAGGCGGCGCGGACGAAGTAGGATTGCAGCGATCGTACTTCGAGATCGCCGCTGCAATAGGCCTTGATGCCCTCGGCAGCCGCGATCGCTCCGGCCAAGGTGGTATAATAGGGCACCTTGTGCAAGAGGGCCGTGCGGCGCAGCGAGCGTGAATCCGCGAGTGCCTGTGGGCCATCCGTCGTGTTGAAGACGAGCTGGATCTCGCCGTTCTTGATGGCGTCGACGACGTGCGGTCGGCCTTCCAGAACCTTGTTGATCTTGGCGGCCGGAATGCCTTCCTCCTGCAGCAGGCGCAGCGTTCCGCCGGTGGCAAGAATGCGGAAGCCGAGATCGGACAGGATGCGCATCGAGGGCACGATGCGTGGCTTGTCAGCGTCGCGCACCGAGACGAAGACAGTCCCCTTGATCGGCACTTTGGAGCCTGCACCGAGCTGGCTCTTGGCGAAGGCGATATCGAAGGAACGATCGAGGCCGATGACCTCGCCGGTCGAGCGCATCTCCGGACCGAGCAGCACGTCGACGCCCGGGAAGCGCGCGAAGGGGAAGACCGCTTCCTTGACCCCGACATGGGTCAGCGCAGCGGGCTTCAGTCCGAAGCTCGCGAGGGTCTCGCCGGCCATGATGCGCGCTGCGATCTTGGCAATCGGTTCGCCTATGACCTTGGCGACGAAGGGCACCGTGCGCGAGGCGCGTGGATTGACCTCGAGGACATAGATGACACCGTCCTTGATGGCGTATTGTACGTTCATCAGTCCGCCGACATCGAGCGCCAGCGCCATGGCCTTGGTCTGGCGCTCGAGCTCCGCGATGGTCGCCAGCGAGAGCGAACGGGGCGGCAGCGAGCAGGCCGAATCGCCGGAATGGATCCCGGCTTCCTCGATATGCTCCATGATGCCGGCGATGAAGGCGTCCTTGCCGTCGCTGAGGCAGTCGACATCGACCTCGATCGCGTCGGAGAGGTAGCGGTCGAACAGCAGCGGGTTCTTGCCAAGCACCGTGTTGATCTGGCCGGTCTTGTCGTTCGGATATTTCGCCTTCACCTCGGACGGAATCAGGCTCGGAAGCGTGCCGAGCAGATAGTCCTCGAACTGCGGCTCGTCTCGGATGATCGCCATCGCGCGACCGCCGAGCACATAGGACGGGCGCACGACGAAGGGCAGGCCGAGTTCGGCCGCGATCATGCGCGCCTGTTCGACTGAATAGGCGATGCCGTTCTTGGGCTGCTTCAGATGCAGCTTGTCGAGCAGGCGCTTGAAGCGGTCGCGGTCCTCGGCGAGGTCGATCATGTCGGGCGAGGTGCCCAGGATCGGGATGCCGGCCTCTTCGAGCGCATTCGCCAGTTTCAACGGGGTCTGGCCGCCGAACTGGACGATGACGCCATGCAGGGTGCCGCTGCGCTTCTCGGTCTCGAGGATCTCGAGCACGTCCTCGGCGGTCAACGGTTCGAAATAGAGCCGGTCGGAGGTGTCGTAGTCGGTCGAAACCGTCTCCGGGTTACAGTTGACCATGATGGTCTCGTAGCCGGCATCGCGCAGCGCGTAGCAGGCATGGCAGCAGCAATAGTCGAATTCGATGCCCTGGCCGATGCGGTTCGGGCCGCCGCCGAGGATGACCACCTTCTTGCGGTCGGACGGGTTGGCCTCGTCAGCCGGCATGCCGGCGAAGGGCATGGCATAGGTCGAGTACATATAGGCGGTCGGCGAGGCGAACTCGGCGGCGCAGGTGTCGATCCGCTTGAAGACCGGACGCACTTCGAGCGCATGCCGGCGCTCGGTCACCTCAGCCTCGGTCAGGTTTGCGAGCGCAGCGAGGCGCTTGTCGGAGAAGCCCATCGCCTTGATCTGGCGGAAGGCGCCGGGCGTCGTCGGCAGGCCGTGCTTGCGCACCTTGTCTTCGGTCTCGACCAGTCCACGCATCTGCGCGAGGAACCAGGGATCGATCTTGCAGCTTTCGTGGATCTGCTCGTCGGTGAAGCCGAAGCGCATCGCCTGGGCCACCTGCAGCAGGCGGTCTGGCGTCGGCGAGGAGAGGGCGGCTTTGATCGCGTTCTTGTCGTCGCCCTGGCCCAGACCCTCGATCTCGATCTCGTCGAGGCCGTCGAGGCCCGTCTCCAGCGAGCGCAGCGCCTTCTGCAGCGATTCCTGGAAGGTACGGCCGATCGCCATGGCCTCGCCGACCGACTTCATCGCGGTGGTCAGGGTCGGCTCGGCGCCGGGGAATTTCTCGAAGGCGAAACGCGGGATCTTGGTGACGACATAGTCGATCGTCGGCTCGAACGAGGCCGGGGTCGCGCCGCCGGTGATGTCGTTCTCGATCTCGTCGAGCGTGTAGCCGACGGCAAGGCGCGCGGCGACCTTGGCGATCGGGAAGCCGGTCGCCTTCGAGGCCAGTGCCGAGGAGCGCGAGACGCGCGGATTCATCTCGATGACGATCATCCGGCCGGTGGCAGGATCGACCGCGAACTGCACGTTCGAGCCGCCGGTCTCGACGCCGATCTCGCGCAGCACCGCCAGCGAGGCGTCGCGCATGATCTGGTATTCCTTGTCGGTCAGCGTGAGCGCCGGGGCGATTGTGATCGAATCACCGGTATGGACGCCCATCGGATCGATGTTCTCGATGGAGCAGACGATGATGCAGTTGTCCGCCTTATCGCGGACGACCTCCATCTCGTACTCCTTCCAGCCGAGCACGCTCTCTTCGATCAGCACTTCGCTGGTCGGCGAGGCGTCCATGCCGCGCTCGCAGATCTCGATGAATTCGCCCTTGTTATAGGCGATGCCGCCGCCTGTACCGCCCATGGTGAAGGAGGGGCGGATGATGGCCGGCAGACCGATATCCTCCAGGGCCTCGAGTGCCTGGCCGAGCGTCCTGACATGGTGCGAGCGCGGCGTGTCGAGGCCGATCTTGGTCATCGCCTCGCGGAACAGCTCGCGGTCCTCGGCCTTGTCGATGGCTTCGGCGGTGGCGCCGATCATCTCGACGTCGAATGTCTCGAGCACGCCCATCTTCTTCAGCGAAAGCGCGCAGTTCAGCGCCGTCTGGCCGCCCATGGTCGGCAGAAGCGCAAAGCCGCCGGGCAGGACGTTGCGCTCCTTCTCGATGATCTTGGCGACGATCTCAGGCGTGATCGGCTCGACATAGGTCGCATCCGCGAGATCCGGATCCGTCATGATCGTTGCCGGATTCGAATTGACCAGGACGATGCGGTAGCCCTCGGCCTTCAATGTCTTGCAGGCCTGGGTTCCGGAATAGTCGAACTCGCAGGCCTGGCCGATGATGATCGGGCCGGCGCCGATGATGAGGATCGTCTTGATGTCTGTGCGCTTGGGCATGGGTCCGGCCAGTGCTTGTGCGGGCGCGCGCCGGACGGATCCCCGTCCGCGAGGAAAGGGGAGTCAGCGAGCGCCTGAATGAATGCTAGGCGCTCGCTATAGAGGGAGGTTGCCGCGGAAGGAAGGGAAAAGCGCGCTTACCCCTCTTCAACGCACAGACGTCACGACGGGCGCCCTGCCGATTTCGAGTTCGCGACGCGTCGTCCGACGTCGCCGGATGGAGATCCAGAGCAGGGTGAGCGCCCCGATCTCGCATATCGAGCCGACGAAACCGAGCTGCCATGAGGCGCCGTGGCGTAGGGTCTGCTGGCCCAATGCCGAGCCGGCGGCGATGCCGATATAGAGCGCGGATGCATTGAGCGAGAGCGCGACGACGGTCGCGTCGGGCGCCATCGCGGCGAGCCGCGACATCTGCGAGGGATGGCCGGCCCAGCCGGCCATGCTCCAGACGAAGAGGATCGCCGGAGCGACGAAGATGGCCGCCGCGGGGGGCAGCGTGATCGCCATCAGCGAGGCGGAGGCGAGCGCCAGTGCGAGCACCGTGAGGACGAGGGCCAGGGTGCGCTCCGGGCCGAAGCGGTCGCTCGCCATTCCACCGGCCTGGTTGCCGATGGCCGAGCCGATACCGGAGACGATCAGGGCGGCGCTGAGCCAGGGGCCGCTGATGCCGGCATGGGTGGCGAGGAAGGGCGCGACATAGGTGTAGAGAGTGAAGGCGCCGGTGGTCCAAAGCGCAGTGGTGCCGAGCGCCAGCAGCACATCGGCACGGCGAGCGACCTGCAGGCGCTCGCTGAGCGAGTTGGTGCCGCGCGGCAGGTCGTCAGGCAGGTTCAGGAGCAGCCCGGTGACGGCCAAGGCGCCAATGAATGCGACCAGCAGGAAGGCGAGATGCCAGCCGCCATAGGAGGTGATGGCGGTGCCGAGCGGGACGCCGAGAATCAGCGAAACCGTCATGCCGCCGGTGACGAGTGCGATGGCCCGGCCGCGCCGCTCGGCCGAGACAAGCGCGACCGCCACTGCGTTGGCCGATGGCATGAAGACGCCGGCCGCAAACGCCATGGCAATGCGCGCGACCATCAGCCAGGCGAAGCTCGTCGCGAAGGCAGCAAGCAGATTGGCAAGGGCGAAGATGCTGAGCGAGCCGGCGAGGACCATCCGGCGGTCGACGTCGCCCAGCAGGGTGGAAAGGATCGGTGAGCCCAGCGCATAGGCGACGGCGAAGAGAGAGATCAGCAAGCCGGCCGTATCGATCGAGGTGCCGAAGGCGGCGGCCAGATTCGGCAGGATGCCGGTGATCATCAGGCTTCCCGTGCCGATGACGAAGGCGCCGCCGGCGAGCCAGACGAGACGCGTGTCCATTGGACATTCCTTCAAAATTTCAATGATCGTTGAATTTAAGATCGCGTTCGATCTGCCGTCAATCCTAATTTCAATGAACGTTGAATATTGTCAGGAGTGCCGCAATCTCCTATGTCCGAGGCATGAAGCCGATCTTTCATCCCGATATGGAGGGCATTGACGCAGCGACGGTCTTTGGCGCGCTTGCCGATCCGACGCGGCTTGCCATCGTCCTGGCGCTGGCCGATGCCGAGGAGTTCGAGGCGCGCTGCGGAAGCTTCACGGATTTCGCCTCGCCCTCGCTGCTGGCCTATCATTTCGCCAAGTTGCGCGAGGCCGGCATCACCCGGGCGCGGGCGGAAGGCACGTCCCGCTTCATCAGCCTGCGGCGCGAGGAACTCGAGGGCCGCTTCCCCGGGCTGCTCGACAGCATCATTGCGACAGCGCGGCGCGATCCGTCGCTTCCTCGGTTTTCCGAAGACAAGCTGCTCGCGCCGTAAAGGCGGCATCAGCCCATTCCGGTCGAAACCGGCTTGCCAATGTTTCGCATCGCTGTTTATGTTATGTTGTAACATAACATAATGGATACCGAATGGATTCCTGCCTTCCCGTCACCGTGCTCTCCGGCTTCCTCGGGGCCGGCAAGACCACACTCCTCAATCACGTCCTCGGCAATCGTGAAGGCCGTAAGGTAGCGGTCATCGTCAACGACATGAGCGAGGTGAATATCGACGCCGATCTGGTGCGGGAAGGCGGGGGCAAGCTCTCGCGCACCGACGAGCAGCTGGTCGAGATGAGCAATGGTTGCATCTGCTGCACCTTGCGCGATGACCTGCTTGCCGAAGTGCGTCGCCTCGCCGGGGAAAGGCGCTTCGACTACCTGCTGATCGAGGGCACCGGCATTGCCGAGCCATTGCCGATCGCCGCGACCTTCGCGTTTCGCGACGAGGATGGCGCCAGCCTCTCCGATCTCGCGCGGCTCGATACGATGGTGACCGTCGTCGATGCCATCAACCTGATGAAGGATTTTGGCTCGCGCGATTTCCTGCGTGAGCGCGGCGAGACGGCGGGCGAGGACGATGAGCGCACCCTGGTCGATCTCCTGGTCGAGCAGATCGAGTTCGCCGATGTCGTCGTCCTGAACAAGGTGTCGGATGTCACGCCGGAAGAGCGCGATCTGGTGCGCAAGATCATCCGGGCGCTCAATCCCGATGCACAGCTGGTCGAAACCGATTTCGGCCGTGCTCCGCTCGCCGCGATCCTTGATACCGGGCTGTTCGACCATGAGAAAGCCGAGCAACATCCGCTCTGGTACAAGGAGCTCTATGGCCACCGGAATCATGTTCCTGAAACCGAGGAGTATGGCATCTCCTCCTTCGTCTACCGCGCCCGGCGGCCATTCCATCCGGAGCGGTTCAACGATTTCCTGGGGCGCGACTGGGGCGGCCTGATCCGTGCCAAGGGCCATTTCTGGCTGGCGACCCGGCCGGAATGGGTTGGCGAGATGAGCCTTGCTGGCAGCGTCTGCCGAACCGAGGCGATGGGCTTCTGGTGGGCGTTCGTGCCGCGCAGCCGCTGGCCCGACCATTCCGAGTGGAAAGCAATCCTGAACCGGCACTGGCACTCGGTCTGGGGCGACCGGCGGCAGGAACTGGTCTTCATTGGCTCGGGCATGGACCAGCTGGCCATCACCAGCGCGCTCGACGCCTGCCTGCTCGGCGAGACGCCGACCATCAGCTTCAAACCGGAACGCTACCGCGACCTGCCTGACCCATTTCCGGTCTGGCGCCGGGCCGCAGCGGCCTGAGAGATCTGGTCCGCGCACCGGCGGACCTCTGACCTTCGTTTACAGGAGACAACGATGCGCTTTCAGTTCGCAGCGGGAGCTGCGCTTACCCTTGCTCTCGCCGCAGTGGCGGCCTCTGCCCATGATCACGCCACCCTGCGTGGCCGGCTCGTCTTTGCCGACCACGAGAAACCGGTCGTGCGCGTGCTCGACCTCGATTCCGGCGAGGTCACGCATAGCTTCGATGTGCCGAAACCCAACCCGTCCTTCGCCAGCGCCGAGGGTGGCCGTTTCATCGTCATCAAGACGGGCGACGAGGCTGGCACCATCCGCTTCCTCGATAGCGGACTGCGCTACGAATCCCATGGGGATCACGTCGATGTCGACAAGGGGCCGGTCAGGCTGCTCGACTTCGCCGTGAAGGGCGACCGCCCGGCCCATGTCGTTTCCAGGCATGGGCAGATTGCGCTGTTCTTCGACGGAGACAGGCCCTGGGAGCGCAAGAGCGAGCCGAAAGCGGTGCTGGTCGATCTCAAGAGCCTGGATGGCAAGTCTCCCGTCAGCGAGACATGGCCAAGCCCGGCACCGCAGCACGGCATTGCCATTCCGCTCGGGCGCCGGCAGTGGCTGATGTCGGTGCCGAACGTGATGTATGCCAAGGGCGAGGACCGCAGTGCCTCGTCTCGGCCGGACGGCTTTGAAATCCTCGAGCGCAACAAGGGCTGGAAGCGGCTAGCAAGCTTCAATGATCCGGCTCGCACCGACGCTTCCTGCAAGCTTTTCCACGGTTATGCCGAGAGCAAGGGGCGCCACGTCTTCGGCTGCAATGACGGGGTGGATGGCGGCGTTCTTGTCCTGGCTCGCGATGCTGCAGGCCGCTGGACTGCGCGCAAGATCGCCTATCCCGACGAGCGACGCGTCAGTGCCATCAAGGCGCGCACGGGCGCACGCTATGCCGTCGCCAATTACGGACTGAGGGGGCCATACAATGCGCTTCTGCGGATCGACCCTGCCACAGCCTTGCTCTCGGCCCCGGATGTCCTGCCGGTGCCAGGCGGCCAGCCGGCCTGCCAGTTCGATCTCGACGCCGGTGGCGACCGCCTTGCGAACCTCACCCCGGACGGCAAGCTCCGCGTCTATGAGATCGCGCCGACCTGGCGGGAACTCGCAAGCTTCGACGCGGTGCCCGCCTTCGATTGCCAATACGGCGCGAAGTCGCCGACGCCGAGCCTGGGCATCGTCGGGAACAGCGCCTTCGTCAGCGATCCCACCAGCGGTCGTATCCGGGAGTTCCATTTGGATACGCTGAAACAGGGGCTCGACATGCCGGTCGGCGGGATGCCCGCGAATCTTGCCGGCGGTGGAGATGCCGGCTGAGGAGCGGCAAGACGCATTCTGGACCTGCGCCGCCTCGCGCCCTGTCCGGACTGCCTTGATCTGCGGTGCCATGCGGGGCTTGTGCAGACCTTCGCGCGAGCCGGTACTGGCTAGCAGGAAAATGCTGTAGAGGGCGGGGATGCCTCTCTCCCGTCTTCCCCGCCAGTCGCGCCAGATCGTGGCCTACGTCTTCTCCGGTGGCGTGACGGCGGTGGCGCATTACGCGCTGCTGATCGGCCTGGTCGAGCTTGGCGGGGTCGCCCCGGTGCCGGCTACGCTTGCCGGTTTCACGCTTGGCGCGGTCGTGTCCTATACGTTGAACCGCTGGCTGACCTTTGACGCTACGCATAGCCATGCAGAGGCAACCTGGCGCTTTGGGCTGATTGCGGCGGGCGGCTTCGTGCTGACCGGCATCCTGATGCATCTTTTCGTGGCGCGGGCCGGTCTGCCTTATCTGCCGATGCAGATCGTCACCACGCTGATCGTGATGGTGTTCTCCTTCCTCGGCCACAAATTCTTCTCCTTCGCGGATCGCGAAGGCGTCTAAAGCATCGGCCCGAAAAGTGGTTGCGGTTTTCGGGAAGGTCGATGCAAACACAAAGGGTTAGATCATCTGTCCGGATACGATTTCCGGACCGATGATCTAGTGGCGGCTTAGCCCGGATTGCGGGCGCGGAAGGTCATGCGGTGCGGGTTGTGGCCGAAGTTCGGCTGGCGCTCGATCTCGTCGAACCCGCCCTCTCGGATCAGAGTGACGATGGCGGTGGCGCTATAGGTCGAGAGCCCGTACTCGGCGCGCAGCTTCCGGTAGTCTGAGAACGCGGTGCGCACCAGGCCGCCGAGCGCCGCGATCAGGAAGCCGCCGCGCCAGGCGAAGGAGAGCAGTTGCGTGGCGTCGGTCAGCGCGCTGACATCGGGTGAAATCACATCGGCGATGACGAGATGTCCGCCGGGCTTCAGCTTGCGCCGCCAGAGCAGGAGCAACTGCGCCAGCTCCTCGCGGCCGAGATACTGAATCAGCGAGTTGGCGACGACGAGATCGAGCGCGCCGTCGTCCTGTGCCTCGACTTCCTCCGGCGAGACGACGGTGATCGCCGGGATCGCGCCGAAGGTCGCGCGCAGCTTTTCGCGCACGCTCGGGGCCGCCTCGCAGAGATAGAGCCTGGCGCAGACTGCGGCGACGCGATCGGCGGCGAGGGCTTCGCCACAACCGTGATCCAGTACGGCCGCCTCGGGCGAGGGGATATGGCGAATCAGGTCGGTGGCGATCTGGCGATAGTGCAGCAGCTTGTGGCGGGGCGAGACATAGATCGCGTGCTCGCTGTTCCAGAAATCGCGCCAGGACATCGTCTCGCCGTCATCCGCTCAGTGACGGACACACACGCGCGCCCGTTTCGGCCTCAGGACTACGCTGTCGCTGCGGGTATCGGCAACCGCCGATATGGAGTCCGCGCAACACCTCGCCAGTTCCGTGCTCTTCTGCCGGCTCGGCATTTCCCTGCGCCGACAGCTCGGCTTAAGGTCGCGCCAAGGCTGGGAGGCTTGCATGCTGCTGTTGCCGCGACTTCTGAAACGCTTTGTCAGGCAAGGGCGCCTGACTGTGATCACCCCGGACAACAAGCGCCATGTCTTCGGGCCGGGCCCGGGGCCGATCCTGTTCGCAGGTCAGAACAAGACGGCGCCGGCCGTCACCGTGCGCTTCTCTGACGACAAGATCGAGCGCGAGATCTTCCTGAATCCCGAACTGGCTTTGGCCGAAGGCTACATGGACGGGCGGGTGAATTTCGAGGACGGCTCGACCATCCATGACCTGCTCAGCCTGTTCTGGCTGCAGCGCAAGGAAATGCGCAAGCACCCGTTGCAAAAGGCGATCCGCAACATTCGCTTTCGCATCCGGCGCTTCCGGATGCACAACCCGCTCGGCGTGGCCGGCAAGAAGGTCAAGCACCACTACGATATCCCGACCGATTTCTACCGGCTCTGGCTCGACGAGACGATGACCTATTCCTGTGCCTATTGGCATAGCCCGGAGGTCGGACTCGAAGCCGCGCAGAAGGCAAAACTCCGCCATATCGCGGCCAAGCTGAAGATCGAACCCGGCATGACGGTTCTTGATATCGGTTCTGGCTGGGGCGAGCTTGCGATCTATCTCGCCAAGGCCTGTGGAGCCAAGGTGACCGGCCTGAATGTCTCGCCCGACCAGATGGCGGCGGCACAGAAGCGGGCCGAATCGGCCGGGGTTGGCGGCAGTGTCACGTTCGTCAACAAGGATTATCGCGAGCTGACCGGCAGTTTCGACCGCGTCGTCTCGGTCGGCATGATGGAGCATGTCGGCGTTGCGCATTACCTCGAATATTTCGAGAAGATCCGCGATCTGCTGACGCCGGACGGGATTGCGTTGGTGCACTGCATCGGCCGGGTCGGCCCCCCGGGCTTCACCGGACCGTTCTTCGACAAGTACATCTTCCCGGGCGGATATGCCCCGGCGATGTCGGAGGTGTTCGCCGCGGTCGAGCAGACGGGGCTCTGGTCGTCGGATTGCGAGTTCTGGCGCCGGCACTACCATTGGACACTGGCTGCCTGGCGTCAGCGGTTTCTCGCCAAGCGCGAGGAGGTCGTCGGCATGATGGGCGAGCGTTTCGCGCGGATGTGGGAGTTCTACCTCTCGGCCTGCGAGATCTCGTTCGATATCGGGGGGGATATGGTTTTCCAGCTCCTGCTCGGCCCGCATAAGAGCGCTGTGCCGGTGATCCGCGACTACATCACCGAGAATGAGAGGGCTTTGGAGGCCCAAGGCTTCTGAGGGGCGCGACATGCCGCACCGTGGATGCCCGCGCTCAGGCATGGCTGCCGGCTCTTCCCAGCGGGCTGACCGGGGTGAGTTCGCATCGCGCCTCGGCCGGCGCTCGTTGGGCCGGAGCCTCAGGCGTCGGTGGCTTGCGTGAAATCCAGCGCCAGAAGCGCTTCGTCATAGAACTGGCCGTTGACGTACAACGCCTTGGACTCGAGGCCATAGGGGGCAAAGCCGAGCCGGGTGTAGAGCGAGTGTGCGGCACGATTCGTCGTCACGACACAAGTTTGGAGCACCAGGACGTGGCGGACGGCATGTCCGATGACGGCATCGACGAGCGCGCGGCCGACGCCATCGCCGCGCCATCCGGCCACAACGTAAACGCCCCAGAGCACGCCCTTGTGGCGCGACTTGGCAGAGAACGTTGCGCGGAAGCCGGCGATCCCGATCAGGTCACCGCTGTCGGAGAAGGCTCCGAAGACCCTGTTGGGTTCCTCGGCCGAGAGGCGCGAGCGGAAGAAGCTGTCCGGTTGGGCGGCCTCTTCGGCGTGGCTCGCGCCGAAGGCTTCCGGCGTGTCGGAAAGCGCAACCAAGCGCAGCGCGCGGAATGCGACCCAGTCTTCCCCCACCAATGCTCGTACGCGAACGCCAGCGGCCGGCGGGACTGATTGAATGGCACTGGGCTGATCACTGGTCATACGCATCCTCGCGGGTCGGGCGAGGAGCAGTATCGCAGCGGGGGCGCGTGGGGAAAAGCCGGTGGCTCTCAGCGCTTCAGATTGACGGTCACGACCCCGCCCAGGGCCATGACCCCACCGAGGATGCCGAGCGCCGTCGGAGCCTCGCCGAGCCAGAGGAAGCCCATCAAGGTCGCGACCGGTGGCACGCAATACATGAAGTTCGAGGCGCGGCCCGCAGGCAGCCGTGCGAGCATCATCGTCCAGGTCGCATAGGCGAGCAGGCTTGGCACAATCCCGAGATAGATGACGGCAAAGAGAGCCTCAGTCGACGCGGAGGCGGACTGGCTGATGGCATTGGGCAGGAAGGGGGAGAGTGCCAGTGCGCCCACTACCATGTTCCAGGCCGATACTGTGAGCGCCTTGTGGCGGCCGAAGAGCGGCTTCTGGACGATGGCTGTGACCGATTGGCAGAGTGCGGCGCCAAGAATGAAGAGGACGCCGGTGCTAAGCTCGATGCCCTGGCCTTCACCCAAGGCGATCAGGCCAATACCGGCGAAGGAGATCGCGGTGCCAAGCCAGGCGAGCGGCCCGAAGCGTTCGCCGAGGATCAGCATCGCCAATCCGGCCGTGATGATCGGATTGACGTTGATGATGAAGCTCGCGGCGCCGGCAGAGACGGTCTTCTCGCCGAAGTTCAGCAGGGTGGTGTAGAGCGCGACATGAACCAACCCACCAATCAGAAAGCGCCAGCCATCGGACCAGCCGGGCAGGGCAGGGCGCATGATGGCGAGGAAGATGGCGCTCGGGACGGCCGCTATCGCGAAACGCGCGGCGCCGAGCTCGATCGGCCCTAGCGCCGTGAGCCCGGCCCGGATCGCAGGAAAGGCGGAGGCCCAGGCGATAACGGTAAAGGTGACGACGGCGACGGTGGCCGGATCGAGGCTGCGCGGAGTGGAGACGGCTGGATTGAGCGAATTCATGTCGAGCCTCGGTGTCAGGGGGCGACAGGTGATAGATACCCGGGGGAGCTGATTGACAAACGAGTAATTCGAGCATGATCTGTGAGTATGGATCACAGCTCAGGATTGCCGCCGCTCGATACCTTGCGTGCCTTCGAGGCGGCCGCCCGCTCGGGGAGCTTCTCGGCCGCCGCCGAGACGCTGAACCTGACCCATGGCGCGATCAGTCGGCAGGTGGCCAAGCTCGAGCATTGGCTCGGTACGCGGCTCTTCGCCCGGCAGGCGCGCGGCGTCGCGCTGACGCCAGAGGGCCAGCGACTGATGCAGCGCACGCAGGAGGCTTTCGCGCTGATCGCGGATACATCGGATCGTTGGACCGAGCCGCGCGGTGCGGCGGTCGTGCGCTTCAGCGCGATTCCTTCGGTGTGCAGCCTGTGGCTGATGCCCCGCATGAAATGGCTCGAAAGCGGCGATCCGGATCTGCGCATCGTGCTGCAGGTCGACCATCGCCGGGTTGATCTGGAGAGCGAAGGCATCGACCTCGCCATTCGCTGTGGGCGTGGCGGAGCGCCGGGGCGGGTCTCGGTCCAGCTCTTCGAGGAGTGGTGCTTTCCGATCGCGTCGCCGGCGCTTGCGCAGAGCATCGGTGCCGGCAACGCCGCGCGGCTGCTCGACCTACCGCTGATCCATGATTCCGATGCGTCCGGCTGGCGGGCCTGGTTTGCGGCGCAAGGGCTGGATTACCGGCCCCGTCCGCAGGATCGACGTTTCGAGGACTACAATCTCGTGCTCGATGCCGCTGCCTGCGGGCTCGGCGTGGCGCTCGCCCGGCCACCGCTGGCGCAGTCGCAGATCGAGACAGGACGTGTGGCGGCCGTTGATCCGCGCACTGCGCTCAATCCGGTTTCCTACTGGCTCGACCGTCCGATCGGCCAGCCACGCCCCGCTTCCGCCGCGCTGGCGACGCGGATCGCGCAAGAGGCGGGCTTGTCTGCGGCAAGGCTGACCGCCTTCCTGAAAACAGAAGCAAAGGCAGCTTAGCGCGCCCAGGGTGACGCATCTGCATGCTGCCGAGGGGGCGCGGGCATCCCGGTGACGGGCCATTCCGCGAAGGGATCGTTATGACAGATCCAGTCGCGACCTGCGCCGGCTTCGGCACATCTCACCATTGATGCGGGATCGAACCCGGACCTGGTTCAGTTGGCGATCTTGCGTTCGACCAATTGATAGAAGTCGTCCTTGGCGGGATCCGCGGCCAGTTCCGTGGCCAACGGATCGGAAGGAACGCGCAGCCCACCCAGGTTGACATGAAAGGCCCGGGCGAATCTCTCGTCGGAAAAACAAATCCGGATCGCCCCGTTGTCGCGCGGCACCGAGACGGCACGATAGGGAATTTCCCACTGGCTAAGCCACGCATCCATGGCATGAAGCCTGGACAGGAAATCGTCGCCTTCAACAGCGATCAGCACTTGATGTGCCCATGATCGCGTGCGTGCGCTTCCTCTACGTTCCATCGCAATGCTCCGGATCGTTCTCTCACGACAGCAACTGCGAGCGTTTCAGCCGTGAGTTGTGTTGGATAGTAGGATATTGAGATGGGAGCAATGCAAAAAGAGCAGGTTGCCATTTTGAACCGGGCGTTTTTCCGCGGCAGGCCACAGGAGAAAGCCGCGGTATCGACGGAGAACGCGTCGTTGACACCGCCAACAACAAGCCTCTCCGACATCCGGGATCACCTCGTGCTATGGCGCGGCACTCCGATTTCGCCACGCTGCGACGCCCGCGCCATCTCGAAGCTATCGGCGATCCGGCGCGCCCGGATGATGAAGGCCTGAGCGATGGCAGGCGGACAAAGTTCGCGCGCTGTCGCCTCGAAAAGCTCGAGCCAGCGGTCGAAATGCTTGCTTTCCAGGGGCAGGATCAGGTGCGGTCGCATCGGCCGGCCGCCATAACGACCGGTGCGCAGCATCACGCTGCTCCAGAAGTCGCTGATCTTGCCGATATGGTCATCCCAATCATCAACGGCGGCCTCGAAGACCGGTCCGATCACATCGTCCAGCCGCGCCCGACTGTAGAACGTGCGGATGAGCAGGCTGATTGTCGCCTCGTCAAGGTCGGGATGGGCGATACCGGGATTGGCAAGCGGATTGTCGGTCATTGTCTTCCTGCGGTCCAACCGCCGCTCCATGTCAGGGGGCTGGCGGCTTGCTGCGGATTTCCGAGACAGGTCAGCCGTGGGCTGAGCGAAGTGATCGCCTTCCAGCAACTGCCGCATCTCCTCGGCAAGAGCAAAAAACCTGTCGCGGACTGCCCTGGCATGAGGATTGGCGCGCTCGATCGCCATGAAGACGTTCGGCGCATCATGCCTGACCATATCGGTCGCCTGCATCAGGAGATCGAAGCTGGCCGTCGTCATACGGTGTGGCAGCGGCTCCATCCGCACCAAGATCTTGGCAATCAGGTGCGTCAGGCCCTGGACCATGGCTGTTTCGCGGTCATGGGCGTCGGGCGTGGTCATGATCACCTTCAAGCCGAGCACCTTGCGCAGGAAGGCGGCGATGCGCGGACCATTGCGCCCGCGGACGGGGCACAGCGCAATCTTCAGTCCCTTGATGCCGTGACACGCGCTTTGCGGCCCGAACAGCGGGTGAGTGCCGAGAATGTCGACGTTCCCAGGCAACTCGACCTGCATGGCGCGCACCGGGCCGATCTTGACCGAACCGACATCGAGCACCAGCGTGCCCGCCCGCAGATGCGGCCGCAGGGCCGCAATCGCGGTCGAGATCCGATCGACCGGCACGGCGAGGATCACGACATCGCAGGCGCCGACCGCCCTTTCATCCGATGGAACGAGACCCTTGCCCGATTTGTCGGCCTCGGGCGGACGCTCGGGATCGCAGACGAAGAGCGGGAAATGTGGCTGGAGATGACGAGCCATGAGACGGCCGAAGGCGCCAAAGCCCATGATGCCGACAGACGAGACGGTTTTGCGGGAGGGGTGCATCGCGTTTTTCCTGGAGGAGGCCGCGATGCCGGGTGACTGCCTGAATTCAACCGCCAGCGCGGCGGTTGAACATGGGAATGCCACCGCCTTATGAGGACGGGGCGTAATAGTTCCGTGCGAGGAGGCAGGACATGGTCATGGCTCGCTTAAACCGCGGGCCGGTCGGCCTGTCAACTCAGAGCCTGGGCGAGTAATCGGTCAGCACCATCAGGCGATCCTCGATGGCGCCGACGAGATCGCCATGCTCGATCGCGGTGACGCGCTTGATCTCGGTCCATTCGGGATCGGCCATGAAGCTCGACCAGCGCGCTGCCTTGGTTTCGGCGTCGGGCCAGGCAAGGATATAGGCGAATTCCGTTCGCGTTGCGCTCCGGGTTTCCCACATTGCCACGATCTCGAAGCCGTGGCGCGCCATGATGCGCGCCGCGTGGTCGCGGAAGCGCGCATGGAAAGCCGCCTTGTTGCGTTCGAAGATCTCGTAGATGCGCAACTGGTGGAGCATCGTGTCGCCTCAGGCTGCGGCCTTGGCCTTTTCGGTTTCCATCAACTCCACGAAGCGGGCGAAGAGATAATGGCTATCCTGCGGCCCGGGGGACGCTTCTGGATGGTGTTGGACGCTGAAGGCCGGCCGGTCGTCGAGGGCGATGCCGCAGTTCGAGCCGTCGAAGAGCGAGACATGCGTCTCCTTCGCATTGGCCGGGAGCGTCGTGGGGTCGACCGCAAAGCCGTGATTCATCGAAACGATCTCGACCTTGCCGGTGGTCTTGTCCTGGACCGGATGGTTGGCGCCGTGGTGCCCCTGCTTCATCTTCATCGTTTGCCCGCCAATGGCGAGCGCAAGCATCTGGTGGCCGAGGCAGATGCCGAAAGTCGGAATCTTCCGGTCGAGAAGTTCGCGAATGACCGGCACGGCATATTCGCCAGTCGCGGCCGGGTCGCCAGGGCCGTTGGAGAGGAAGACACCGTCGGGGCTCAGCGCCAGGATGTCGGAGGCGCTGGTTGTCGAAGGCACGACGGTCACCTCGCAGCCGGCCTTTGCGAGCAGGCGCAGAATGTTGCGCTTCACGCCATAGTCGATCGCGACGACTCGGTGTGCCGAGCTCTCGCGCTTGCCGTATCCGGCGGGCCATTGCCACGGCGTTTCGCTCCAGTCGTAGCGCTGAGCGGCGGTGACCAGCGGCACGAGATCGAGCCCGGCCATGTCGGGCAGGCCGGCGGCCTGCCGCTTGAGACGGGGAATATCGAAGATGCCGTCGGGATTATGGGCGAGGATCGCGTTCGGCATGCCGTTGTCGCGGATCAGGGCGGTCAGGGCCCGTGTGTCGACGCCGGCGATACCGACAATGTTGCGAGCCTTCAGCCAGGCGTCGAGATGCCGCGTCGCGCGCCAGTTGGACGGTTCGGTGATGTCGGCATGGATCACGATGCCGCGCACGCCTGAGGACGCCGCGGCGTTCACCGTCTCGGTATCCTCGTCGTTGACGCCGACATTACCGATATGGGGGAAGGTGAAGGTGATGATCTGCCCGGCATAGGATGGGTCGGTCAGGATTTCCTGATACCCGGTCATCGCCGTGTTGAAGCAGACCTCGCCCGGCGCTTCAGCGACGGCGCCGAGGCCGAAGCCTTCCAGCACGGTGCCGTCGGCCAGCACGAGGAGAGCGGTCGCGCGCGGTTCTGTCCAGCCGCCGGTGGCGGGGTTTCCTTCGGGAGCGGTCATGTCTATGTCTCGTCCAGGCCGCGACGAGGCGGCAATGTGTGGGGCGGGGCAGCGGCTTCGCGCTCCGCCGATCTGGAACGCGAGCCTTAAAGACGCCGGTCCACGTCGTCAATCGAGGCCTGCGCCGGCCTGGTACAAGAAAAGGGAATGACGAACATGACGAGCCTGCGCGAGCGCTTCACCAGCGAGCTGAAAGTAGCGATGAAGGCTGGCGAGAAGGGCAAGGTCGGCGCGATCCGCCTGATCCAGGCTGCCTTGAAGGACAAGGACATCGAGGCGCGCGGCGCCGGCAAGGGCGAGGCCTCTGCCGATGAAATCCTCGCGCTGCTGCAGAAGATGATCAAGCAGCGTCAGGAATCGATCGCGATCTACGACGCTAATGGCCGTCCGGAGTTGGCTGCCGGCGAGCGTGCCGAGGTCGACGTCATCTCCTCCTATCTGCCGAAGCAGATGGATGAGGACGAGGTGAAGGCGGCGATTGCCGCCGCGGTGACCGAGAGCGGCGCGGCCTCGGTCAAGGACATGGGCAAGGTCATTGCGATCCTGCGGGCGAATTACGCGGGCCAGATGGACTTCGCCAAGGCGAGCGGCCTGGTGAAGGCGGCGCTCGGCGGTTGATCGCAGGCGAGCGCCGGGGGGCGCACCGGCGCTGTGGATATAGCCGATAAGCCGGTCCGCTTGCGGATCGGCGATTGGCTTCCTGTGCGCCAGGCCCCACATAGGAAGCCATGAAGTTCCCCCCCTCCGTCCTTGAGGAGATCAAGGCGCGGCTGCCGGTTTCGGCGGTCGTGGGCAAACGCGTGCGCCTCGCCAAGGCCGGGCGGGAATGGAAGGGCCTTTCGCCCTTCAATGCCGAGAAGACACCGTCCTTCTTCGTCAATGATCAGAAGGGCTCCTTCTTCGATTTCTCCTCGGGCAAGAACGGCGACATCTTCAAGTTCGTGATGGAGACCGAAGGGCTCTCCTTCCCTGAAGCGGTCGAGAAGCTGGCCTCCCAGGCCGGCGTGATCCTGCCGACCGTGACGCATGAGGCGCAGGTCCAGGAGGAAAGGCGCAAGGGGCTCCACGAGGTTGTGGAGCTTGCGGCGTGCTTCTTCGAAGCCGAGTTGGCGGCTGAGCGTGGCGCCGCGGCGCGGCGCTATCTGTCGGGTCGCGGCCTCGACGGCGAGCCCAGAAGGCAGTTTCGCATCGGCTACGCGCCACCCGATCGTTTCGCGCTGCGCGACCATCTCGCCGGCAAGGGGGTCGATGCCGCCTTGATGATGGAGGCCGGGCTGCTGATCCATGGCGATGAGATCGCCGTACCCTATGACCGGTTCCGCGACCGGATCATGTTCCCGATCCATGATGCGCGCGGGCGGGTGATCGCCTTCGGCGGCCGGGCGATGAGTGCCGAGGTTTCCGCCAAATATCTGAATTCGCCGGAGACGCCGCTCTTCCACAAGGGCCGGCTGCTGTTCAACCACCACAATGCCCGCAAGGCCGCTCATGATCTCGGGCAGGTCATCGTGGTCGAAGGCTATGTCGACGTCATCGCCATGACGATGGCGGGCTTTCCGCAGGTCGTTGCTCCGCTTGGCACGGCGCTGACCGAGGACCAGATCGGCCTGCTCTGGCGCATGGCGGACGAGCCTGTGATCTGCCTCGACGGCGACAAGGCCGGGCGCAAGGCCGCGAGCCGCGCGATCGATATCGGCTTGCCGCTGCTCGAGCCCGGGAAGTCGCTCGCCTTCGCCTTGCTGCCGGACGGGCAGGACCCGGACGACCTGGCGCGCTCCGGCGGCAAGGTCGCGATTGCCGAGGTGCTCAAGGCGGCGCGGCCGCTGGTCGACATGCTCTGGAATCGGGAGGTCGAAGCCGGCTCACTCGATACGCCCGAGCGCCGGGCGGCCTTCGAACGTCGGCTGAAGGAGGCGCTCGGACATATCCGCGACGAGGTGACGCGGCGCCATTATCGCATCGAGATGGAAGAGCGCTTGTCGCAGCTCTTCACCAGTGCTGCTCCTGCCCGCGCCGAAAGGAGTTTTGGCGGCGAAAGGAATTTTGGTGGAGGCGGGCAGCAGCGCGGGCGAGGCGGTGCTCGTGGGCAGGGAGGCGCCGGCGCGAACCGCCAGGCCTTGCCTCTGAGGGCTAGCTCACAGCTTTCGCGCTCGCGCATCGTGTCGCAAGGGCGCGGCGAGGATAAGCGCGAGGCCTTCATCCTGCTGGCATTGGCGAGCCATTCCGGATTGATCATGCGCTGCGCGGACGAATTGTCGGAGCTATCGCTCGATGGCATGGCGGCCGAGCGTTTCAGGCAAGTGCTGCTCGATGCGGCCTTCGGCGACGGGCTCGATCAGGACGCCCTGGCGAATCGGCTCGACCAGCCGAAGGTCCAGGACGCTAAGGCGGCGCTGATGGCCGTCACCGGTCCGGCGGAGCGACTGAAACTCGCCCAAGCGGCTGATCCGGAATCAGTTTTTGAATCGATTCGTCAGGCAATCGTCTTGCATCATCGGGCGCGAACGTTACATAGCGAGTTGAAGGCAGCCGAGCGCGCACTGGCTGACGAAGCGACTGAAGCAAATTTCGCCTGGATCAAAGACGTCAAGGCCCGGCTCGAGAACCTCGAGGGCACCGAGGCCATGGCAGGTGATTGATCGGAACATAGCTTTCGCTGTCGTCGTCACTGTCGCACGGGGCATGGATGGTTCACGATTCCTAAGGAGGATCGGGTCCATCTGGTTGAGATGATTTGGGTGGGGTGAGCGCGCCGGACCAGCGGCCGCGCCGCCCTTTTATGCGTCGACATGGGGCACTTCGCGCCTCCTGCCACGCGAGAGTGCGGAGCGCTGATTGATGGCGACTAAAGCGAGCGAGCGGGAAAAGACCGATCAGGTCGCACCGGAAGCCCCCCCGACCACTGATGGGCCGCTGCTGGATCTGACGGATCAGGCCGTACGCCGGATGATCAAGCTCGCCAAGAAGCGCGGCTATGTCACCTATGACGAACTGAACGAAGTCCTGCCTTCCGAGGAATTCTCCTCGGAGCAGATCGAGGACGTGCTTGGCCAGCTCAGCGAGCAGGGCATCAACGTCGTCGACAACGAAGATCCCGAGGCCGCCGGCGAGGAACGCGCCCAGCGCGGCAAGGACGGCGGCGGCGATGACGAGGAAGCCGAGGGCGATCTCGTCGAGACCTCCCGTTCGGCGCTGCCGGTCGAGGTCAAGCGCAATCTCGAGCCGACCGAGCGCACCGATGATCCCGTTCGCATGTATCTGCGCGAGATGGGCTCGGTCGAGCTCCTGTCGCGCGAAGGCGAAATCGCGATCGCCAAGCGCATCGAGGCCGGCCGCGAGGCGATGATCGCCGGGCTCTGCGAAAGCCCGCTGACCTTCCAGGCCATCATCATCTGGCGGGACGAACTCGTCGACGGCAAGGTTCTGCTGCGCGACATCATCGATCTCGAAGCCACCTATGCCGGTCCCGACGGCAAGAACCCGGCGCAAATACCTGGTGAAGAGGGTGAGGAAGCCGAAGGTCAGCCGGCGGGCGGCCCGCCGGCCTTCGGCAGCGAGGGGGGCGAACCGCCACCCGAGATGGATGACGACGACATCGAGAACAATGTCTCGCTCTCGGCGATGGAAGCCGAGCTGAAGCCGCGTGTGCTCGAGACCTTCGATTCGATTGCCGACAACTACAAGAAGCTGCGGCGCCTGCAGGACCAGGATATCGCCAACCGGCTGGAGAACACCAAGCTCTCGCCGTCGCAGGATCGGAAGTACAAGAAGCTCAAGGACGACATCATCACTGCGGTGAAGTCGCTCTCGCTCAACAACAACCGCATCGAAGCGCTTGTCGAGCAGCTTTACGACATCAACAAGCGCCTGATCTCGCATGAGACACGCTTGCTCCGCCTGGCCGAGACCTATGGCGTCGCACGCGAAGATTTCCTCAAGCAGCATGTCGGTGGCGAGCTCGACCCCAAATGGGTCCTGCGCGTCTCCAAGCTCGGCTCGCGCGGCTGGCGCGAATTCGTCGGGTCCGAGAAGGACCGGATCAAGGAGCTGCGCGAAGACATCCACACGCTTGCCTCCGAGACCGGCCTGGAGATCCAGGAATTCCGCAAGATCGTGCTGATGGTCCAGAAGGGCGAGCGCGAAGCCCGGCAGGCGAAGAAGGAGATGATCGAGGCCAATCTGCGTCTCGTGATTTCGATCGCCAAGAAGTACACGAATCGCGGCCTGCAGTTCCTCGACCTGATCCAGGAGGGGAATATCGGCCTGATGAAGGCGGTCGACAAATTCGAGTACCGTCGCGGCTACAAGTTCTCGACCTACGCGACCTGGTGGATTCGGCAGGCGATCACCCGCTCGATCGCCGACCAGGCGCGCACCATCCGCATCCCGGTGCACATGATCGAGACGATCAACAAGATCGTCCGGACTTCGCGCCAGATGCTGCACGAGATCGGCCGCGAGCCGACGCCTGAGGAGCTGGCCGAGAAGCTCGCCATGCCGCTCGAAAAGGTGCGCAAGGTGCTGAAGATCGCCAAGGAGCCGATCTCGCTGGAAACGCCGATCGGCGACGAGGAAGATTCGCATCTCGGCGACTTCATCGAAGACAAGAACGCGATCCTGCCGATCGACGCGGCGATCCAGTCAAACCTGCGCGAGACGACGACGCGGGTGCTGGCTTCGCTCACTCCGCGCGAGGAACGCGTGCTGCGCATGCGCTTCGGTATCGGCATGAACACCGACCACACTCTCGAAGAGGTTGGCCAGCAGTTCTCGGTGACGCGCGAACGTATCCGTCAGATCGAGGCCAAGGCGCTACGCAAGCTCAAGCATCCGAGCCGGTCGCGGAAGCTGCGCAGCTTCCTCGACAACTGAGCTCAGCACTCGGGATCAGAGAAGGGCGGCGCAAGCCGCCCTTTCCTTTTGACGGGGAACGTTCAGCCTTGGCTGGGCGTGGCGACGATGAGTGCCACGAGCCGTCGCACGAGGGGCAGCACGACAAGCAGGGTGGGGAAGGCGACCAGCCAGGACAGGCCCCAAGAGACGGGCCAGGTCTGTAGCGCGGTCATGGAAGGACCGAGAGCCTTCAATGTCGAGATGCCTGAGACGACGAAGGTCATCACGATCGACAGGATGAAGGGCATGATGATGCCGGCATAGCGCGCCGGCAGCTTGCGGCGCGGGCGTGAGACGTCAGTCGGAGACATGGAGAACAAGCTCTCGAGACAGGCAGTGTCGCTGGGGAGGCGCTTCCGGCATCCATCGGCGCAACGCCGCGGTGGATGCGTTGCCTGACGTGAGACGCTGACCGCTCCCTGGAGCGATGCGGCTTTCTAACCGCTGCCTAGCCTGCTGCCAAGCACCACATTCCTCTTCCGATTCAGCGACCGGCGAAGATGTCGGGCCTTGGCAGCGGCTCCCATGAGTTGCCTGCCGAAATCAGGCAGCTCATGCCTTCGGGGGTGGTCGCAAAAACGGTCCAGCTGCCGGCCGGCCCCGTAAA
Source organism: Allobosea sp. 2KB_26 (assembly GCF_052115715.1). Lineage (NCBI taxonomy): Bacteria > Pseudomonadati > Pseudomonadota > Alphaproteobacteria > Hyphomicrobiales > Alloboseaceae > Allobosea > Allobosea sp. 2KB_26. The sequence continues at coordinate 433,388 of NZ_JBFRHE010000001.1, read as the reverse complement.
GAGCTCAAGGATATAGCCGCCCTCGGCGAGACCGTTGCCGACAAGGTGTTCGCCGTAAATGTCGCGCAAATGGTCGACGACTTCGCTTCGCGCTGCGCAAGGGGGCCCCCGCGGCGCCTGTGCTTGCGCAGGACCCGCGTGACTCAGTGTGGCGAGCGCGAGCAGCAGCGGCGACAGCGTCCTGATCCGTCTCATGACCGCCTCCCTATTCAGAGGCGCCCGCGAGAGGAAGAACCTGGCGTCTAGGGGTGCGACGGTCGCCCTGAACCCTTAAAACGTGGGATCCGCTCTGTCTGCTTTCAAGAAACGCCGATAGTCGATGGAGGGATCACTGAACGGGGAGGTCAGAGTCCAGCCTTTCACCATGAGGTGGTCAGCTCCTGCCGGTCAGCCCGAGGAACAACTGGTAACTCTCGGCCGCGCCGGCGCCGCCGGCGCCGGTGTCGATCTGCTGGAAACCGACGAAGGCTGCGTATTCGAGACGGGCGAGAGCGAGCGCATTCTTCTCATCGAAGCGTCCGGAGGCCCGGTGCAATCCTGCGAGATAGGCGATGCGCTCGCGGTCCACCTGCGTGCAGACGCGCATCACGGCGATGTCGCTGGCGGCAAGCCGGCGCATACCTTGCTCGACGCGGCTGTCGAGGCGCAGCGCCATCTGGTCGAGGAGGGATAGCCTGGCGTCTGGTTGCTTGCCGGTATCGGCGGCTTCGACGAGTCGGCGGGTGTAAGCCTCGCGCCAATGCTCCGCGAGTGCGGTGAGATAGGCCTCGCCCGTCACGAAATGCGCGTAGAATGAGCCCTTGGTCTTGCCGCCGCGTCGGCAGAGCGCTTCGATGGTCACGCCGGCAGGGCCGGCTTCCGCAAGCGCCGCGAGGCCGAGGTCGAGCCAATCCCTCTGCGAGAAACGGTGGGCGGCCACCTTCACCACCACAGGCCCAGTGCGCCGCATGCGGCCATGGGAAGGAACAGGGCCCATTGCGGGAAATGAGTGGGTCTCAGCCGGAAGCGCCGGATCATGGCTAGATTCCAGAGGGCGAAGAGCCCAGCGCACCCTGTCGCAAACGCCCCAAGGTCGCGGCTGCCTGCGTGCCAGGCAACGAGACCGAAGGCGAGCGCGAGCCCCGCCAGCACGATCGTGACCAGGTGCCAGCAATAGTAATTGGTGAATTTGGGCACTTTGCCCAACCCGCCGGAGGCAAGGAGCGGCTGGGCAACTTCGCGCCCACCGAGCCAGACATGGATCACGCAGGTCAAGACTGCGATCGCGGCAGCGGCCAGGAACCAACCATTCATCCGGGTGCTCTCGATGTCCGTTCAATACCATACAGTATGGTATTAAACGCTGTGTGTGGCAAGGAGGCAGAGGGACACGCTTGATGGGGAGTTGTATGATGGTTGACGAGCACCGAGCACTCGCGCCACTCAATATGTGTGAAGATACACGAGGCCGGCTCCCGCTCTCGCAGTTTCTGCCTTATAGAGATCGAGATCGCTATGGAGGCCGCATGTCATTCCTGAAATCCCTGTTCGGCCTTGGTGAGAAGGCCGAGAAACCGGCTCCTGGGCCGCTCAAGACTTTGGAGCACAGAGGCTTCACGATTCACGCCACGCCCTACCAGGAGGGCGGGCAGTATCAGCTCTGCGGCGTCATCGAGAAGGACGTCGATGGTGACCTGAAGACGCATCGCTTCGTACGGGCCGATCGTTTCCCCGGTGTGGCGGAGGCCGCCGACTTTACCTTGTTGAAGGGGCAGCAACTCATCGATGAGCAGGGAGATGCCATTTTTAGGTAGAGACTCCGGAAATCTGGCGGCTATTGTGTTTTACTTTGCGTCGCTTTTTATATTGATCCAATTTTTTCTTACGAGACTATGTATATATTTCAAGTATGCGATGTATTTCATTGTAATGATCTTGTCGTTTGAGATGTTTCGTTCTCATTATTTCTCTGTGTAGGGCTCTCTCCCTCTCATTTGATCGGAGGCTTAATCTTTTATTGGCATCTCCGTGCTGTCATCGCTCAGTGACCACAGAATGAGGCGACACGGATTCCTCGATGCATCGGGCTGCTGCCGACCCAGACGCTCTTGATCATGACGCGCAAACGCAGCGGGCGCCGTGATATCCGGGCTTGCGACTTTCGCCGGGAGCGACGCGGATCTCACGCCCCTTGTTGCTGCAATGCCGCTACTAGGCTCTCGCGCTGCGGATAACGCCTGGCTTGCGAGCGTCCTCGATCAGCTTCCCGCTGCCGTCTATGTCACGGATGCGGATGGGCGCCTGACCTACTTCAATCGCGCCGCTGCCGAATTCGCCGGTCGTGAACCACGAATTGGCGCAGATTTCTGGTGTATCACGCACCGCTTGCTGACCAAGGACGGTCAACATCTGCCGCATGATCAGTGCCCGATGGCGATTGCGCTGCGCGAGGGGCGAGCCATCCGGGGCGTCGAGGCGCAGGCCGAGCGGCCGGATGGGAGCTGCATCCCTTTCATGCCATTCCCGACGCCGCTCTTCGATGGCAGCGGCAGGCTCGTTGGGGGCTTCAATCTGCTCGTCGACATCAGCGAGCGAAAGCATGCCGAGAAGAAGATCGCCCATCTATCCCGCAACGATGCACTGACGGGGCTTCCGAACCGCTTCGCTCTTCGCTCGTATCTGGTCGAGCGCATGGAACGCGCAAAGCATGAAGGCGAGAGCTTCCTGGTGATGCGGATCGATCCCGACCGCTTCAAGTGTTTCAATGATGAATATGGCCAGGCGACTGGAGACGGCCTCCTGATCGAACTCGCCAGGCGTCTGGGATCTATCGAGGGCGGCTTCGCGGCGCGAATGGGCAGTGACGAGTTCGTCCTGGTGTCGCGGCACTCCCCTGGTGGCGAGCATGGTCTGTTGCAGGCTGAGCAGGTGCGCTTTGCGCTCGAAGCGGATTTCATCGACGGAACGGCGCGTCATGCGGTGAGCGTCAGCGTGGGCTGCGCCCGGTTCCCCGAGGACAGCGACAGCGAAACGGGATTGCTCGACGCCGCGAATGCGGCCTTGCGTCTCGCCAAGACCGAAGGGCGCAGCCGCATCCGGATGTTTGACTTTGCCGAGCAGGAGCGCGAGCGCGAACGTCTCGATCTGCGCGCGCATCTGCGCCAGGCCATCGAGACCGGGGCGATCCTGTTGCATTATCAGCCGCAGTTCCGGGCGGATGGCAGCGTCGTCGGGTTCGAGGCATTGGCACGCTGGCGCCACCCTTCACGCGGCGTCGTCTCGCCGTCCTTGTTCATCCCAGCAGCGGAGGAGGGCGGGCTTATCGCCGCGCTTGGGGCTCACGTCCTTCGCGCGGCCTGCCGCGAAGCGGTGCGCTGGAAAGAGCCTCTCAGGATCTCCGTCAACATCTCGCCGCTCGAATTCGCGGCTGACGCGTTGCCCGGCCTCGTGGAGGAGGTGCTGAGGGAGACCGGCCTCGATCCGGAGCGGCTGGAACTCGAGATTACCGAAGGGGTGATGGTCACCGATGCCGACCGCGCCATGGCAACCCTGTCGCGCCTGCGCGCACTTGGCGTGCGGATCGCTCTCGATGATTTCGGCACCGGCTATTCGTCGCTGTCCTATCTTCACCGCTTTCCTCTGACGACTCTGAAGATCGATCGCAGCTTCGTCGCAACGCTCGGCGTCACGCTCGAAGCCGTTGCGATCACCCGCGCCATCATCCAGCTTGGGCATGCGCTGGGCATCGAGGTGGTGGCGGAAGGCGTCGAAACACCCGAACAGCTCGACTTCCTGATCTGCGAGGGTTGTGACTCGACGCAGGGCTATTTGCTCGGCCGGCCACTGGATGCCGCAGCCTATGCCCCGCTGACCGGTAGCGCCTGAGCGGCGGCGCACGTTCATTCCGACCAGCTATTGCCGAGGCATCCGCTGCTCCTACGCGCCTGCCGCCTGCAGCAGTTCCGCGAGCAGGGATTCTCCGGACCAATGTCGGCGCGTGGTGCCGCTCTCGGCCGCATGCACCAATGCATGCAGCCGCTCGTTCACTGGCGCGCGTGTTCCGTGCTGCTCCGCTAAGCGCAGCACCTCGCCATTGATCCAGTCGATCTCGGTCGGGCGCCCGGCTGCAAGATCATCCGCCATCGAGGAGCGCGCGACCGGGTCGATCATCAGCATCTTGCTCGCCAGCCTTGCAAACAGCCAGTCAGGCGCATCGAGCAGCCGGGCAAGCCAGCTGGCTGGCAATGGCGTCAGCCGGGCCGGACGAATGCCTGAGCGTTCGAGCAGGGCGAGTGCCTCCGCTTGTGCCAGCGCAAGGCAACGCCGGTAGGCGCGTTGTGACAGTTCTTCCTTCAGAGGGATGTTGGCGAGCGCGTTGATCGCATTGTTGAGGTTGAACAGCAGCTTTGCCCATTGAACCGGCACGATGTCGCGGTACTGGCTGAGCGGCAGCCCGGAGGATGCGAAGGCTGCGAGATGGGGAGCAAGCTCCACATGCACCTCGACAGCGAGTGCGCCTTGCGACGCCTGATGGAAGATGCCTGGCCCCAACGTCACCACATTGAACGGGACCATGCCCTGTAGCACGGTTCGCCCTGGCAAGGCCGTATGCAGCCGGTCCGCATGGCCAAAGCCGTTCTGGAAGCTGATGACGACGGTCCCGGGCGGGAGAACTTTTGCCAGTTCGAGAGCCACAGTACGTGTGGCAGCCGACTTCACGGTCACCAGGACCAGTCCGGCCCTCTTCGCAACCTCGGCATTGGTCGAGAAATCGATGGCCGAGGGCGGGAGCCGCCAGTGGCCACCCTGGTAATGCGACAGTGCTAGGCCATGCCCGCGAATGTCGGAGGCGATGCGCTCACGCCCGACGAATCTGACATCGGCGCCGGCCGCGAGCAGCCGCCCGCCGATATAGCAGCCGACCGAACCGGCACCGTAGATGCAGATCCCCGCCATCGGGTACGGATGCCGAACGGCTGGATCCTCAGCAAGCCGGACGCCCGCGCGCGCCACTCCAATTTCTCCTGGAGGAGGAAGATCAACGTGGCCCCCACGCCCCAGTACGGCCTTTCGGTTGGTCTGACTGCACAATACTGGACGCCAAGTCCGGCGGTCACCGCCTGGTTGCCGACCTTGAATACGTGGCCGACGCCGACATTGACGGGAGCCGTCCATTGCCGGCGATCCAGTCGTAACTTGGCTCCGTATTGAGAGAGGCTGAGGCCCTGGCCGAAGGTGTACGATAGGGAGGAGCTGAAGGAAGGTCGCGCTGATGTCCTTGCGCCCTTCGGGGTCCAGGTGAGCGGCATAAGACGATCGTCACCGATGACGCTTTCCCTTCGTGCTGCGGCGCTCTAGCCTCAGCGCCCGAGGCAGTGCTCTTGTGAAAGGCAGCGAGTGATGAAGAAGGGGTCCGATCTCCTGGTAGCGGCGCTCGAGAATGAGGGCGTCGACTGCATCTTCGGCGTGCCGGGCGAGGAGAATCTCGATGTCGTCGAGTCCCTCCGCAATTCCGGCATCAAGCTCGTCCTGACGCGGCATGAGCAGGCTGCAGCCTTCATGGCAGCGACGCATGGGCGGCTGACGGGCCGACCGGGGGTCTGCATCGCGACGCTCGGACCGGGCGCCCTGAATTTTTCCACGGGCGCGGCCTATGCCCATCTCGGCGCCATGCCGATGATCATGATCACCGGCCAGAAGGCGATCATGACCGCCAAGCAGGCGCGTTTCCAGATCGTCGATGTCGTCGCCTCGATGAAGCCGCTGACCAAGATGACACGGCAGATCGTAAGCGCCGCCAGCATTCCGGCTGCTGTACGCGACGCCTTCCGCGTTGCGATGGAGGAACGGCCGGGGCCGGTGCATCTCGAGCTGCCCGAGGATGTCGCTGCCGAGGAGATCGACGACATCCCCGTGATCCCGGTTCATCCGCTCGAGCAGCCGGTTGCCCAGACCGTGGCGCTCGACCGCGCAGCGGAGATGATCCTGGCGGCAAAGAGGCCACTGGTCATGATCGGCGCTGCCGGCAACCGGCCGCGTCTTGTCGAGGCGCTCTCGGCCTTCGTACGGCGCACACGGCTGCCGTTCTTCAACACACAGATGGGCAAGGGCGCGGTCACCGGCGGCTCGAACCTCTATATGGGGACCGCGGCCCTCTCTGAACGCGACTATGTCCATGAAGCCGTGAATCGGGCCGACCTGATCATCTCGATCGGGCACGATACGGTCGAGAAGCCGCCCTTCCTGATGCAGAGCGCCGGCGGCCCAAGGGTGATCCATATCGGCTATCAGTCCGCCAATGTGGAGCAGGTCTACCACCCTGACGCCGAGGTTATCGGCGATATCGGCGCGACCGTGACGCAGCTCGCCGAACGGCTCGGCGGCAAGCTCGAACCCGATGTGTCGCTGCTCGACCTGCGCCAAAGGATCCTGGCGCGGATCAACGACCGTGCCGACGAGGATCGCTTTCCGATCACGCCCCAGCGCATCGTCCATGACGTACGCCAGGTGATGCCCGAGGATGGCATCGTCTGCCTCGACAACGGCATGTACAAGATCTGGTTCGCCCGAAACTACCGCACCCATGTGGCCAACACGCTGCTGCTCGACAATGCGCTCGCCACGATGGGGGCAGGGCTGCCCTCGGCGATGATGGCGGCGATGCTGTATCCCGAGCGCCGCGTCATGGCCGTCTGCGGCGATGGCGGCTTCATGATGAATTCGCAGGAGATGGAAACCGCCGTCCGGCTCGGCCTCAATCTCGTTGTCGTCATCCTGAACGACAATGCCTACGGCATGATCCGCTGGAAGCAGGCGGTCGATAATTTCCCGGATTTCGGTCTGACCTTCGGCAATCCGGATTTCGTCCGTTACGCCGAGGCCTATGGCGCCAAGGGTTCGCGCGTCGCCGCGGCGGAGGACCTCGCTCCGACGCTGGAAGCAGCGTTCGTGGGTGGCGGCGTTCATCTCGTCGAGGTGCCGATCGACTATTCCGAGAACACGCGCGTTCTGGTGGATGAGTTGCGCAACCGCACGCCTGATATCGAGCTGGCCTGACCGGAGAGGGACGATGCTGCAGGTTGTTCAAGCCTTTGACCGCGCTCCTATCACTGAGATCGAGACCGATGACGCTGCCGCGCTTGAAGCCAAGCTGCAGGCGGCCGAACGCGTGTTCCGGGATCGGGATGGCTGGCTGAAGCCCTATGAGCGCATCGCCATTCTGCGGCGACTGGCCGGTCTCATGGACGCCCGACGCGATCACTTTGCCAAGCAGATCGCGCGCGAGGGCGGCAAGCCGCTGCCGGACGCCATCGTCGAAACCACCCGCGCAATCGACGGCGTGCACAATGCTGCCGACGAGCTGCGGAATTTTGCTGGGCGCGAGATTCCGATGGGCCTCTCGGCGGCGGGAGCGGGCCGCTGGGCCTTCACCACCAAGGAGCCGATCGGGATCGTCGCTGCGATCTCGGCCTTCAACCATCCGCTGAACCTGATCGTGCATCAGGTCGCTCCGGCGATCGCTGTTGGCTGCCCGGTGATCATCAAACCGGCAGGCCCGACGCCGCTTTCCTGCCGTGATTTCGTGGCTCTCGTTCACGAAGCCGGCTTGCCTGAGCCCTGGTGCCAGAGCTTCATTCCGGAAAGCAACACGCTCGCCGAGAAACTTGCGACAGACCGCCGCATCGGCTTCCTGAGCTTCATCGGCTCGGCGAAGGTCGGCTGGTATCTGCACAGCAAGCTCGCCCATGGTGCACGCTCGGCGCTGGAGCATGGCGGCGCGGCACCCGCGATCGTCGATCGCAGCGCCGATCTCGACCGGATCATCGAGCCGGTCGTTAAGGGCGGCTACTATCATGCAGGACAGGTCTGCGTGTCGACGCAGCGCATCTTCGTGCATGAGGAGATCGCCGCGGCGTTCACGGAACGCTTGGTCGCGCGTGTCGCGAAACTGCGTGTTGGAGATCCGACGCTTGCCGATACCGAGGTCGGACCGCTGATCCATCCCCGCGAGGCCGACCGGATCGCCTCATGGGTCGAGGAGGCCGTGAGCGGTGGGGCGAAGCTCGCGGTTGGCGGCGGCCGCATCTCGGAAACGACCCTGCAGCCAACCGTGCTGCTTGACCCATCCGCAGAGGCAAAGGTCTCGCGCGAAGAGGTCTTCGGGCCCGTGACTTGCGTCTATCGCTATCGGCGGCTCGACGACGCGATCGCGCAGGCGAATTCGCTCCCGGTCGCGTTCCAGGCCAGCGTCTTCGCGCAGGATATCGATGTCGCGATGCGGGCTGCAGACCGTCTCGATGCCTCCGCGGTGATGATCAACGATCCCACCGCATTTCGGACCGACTGGATGCCCTTCGCGGGCCGGCGCGAATCCGGCTACGGCATTGGCGGCATTCCCTTCACCATGCGTGAGATGGCGCAGGAGAAGATGATCATGATGCGGCGTCCGTAGCCTGATCCAGGGACGAACCGAAGTCTGGCAGGCTGAGGGTTAAGCCCCCCGCGCGCCATCTGCCTTTGGCATGCCGGAACTGCCGCGTCGCGCTGCCGACGCGGTGCCCCACTGCGGCCGGCGCGCTTGCCGCAGGGGTTCGCGGTGCCTAATCATCGCCGCGTCATAAGAGAGCCGTTCTCCGAAATCGGCCGGCGAGGAAACATGTCTCTCAAGCACGAGCGCTACGCGCCTGATTCCTCCTATGCCTGGCTGCGGCTGGCGATGGCGCTGCTCGTCGGCACCGTCGCCTGCGTCGGCACCTGGTCGGTGGTCGTCGTGCTTCCCTCCGTTCAGGCTGAGTTCGGCACGGCGCGGGCGGGCGCTTCGCTGCCCTATACCGCCGTCATGCTCGGTTTCGGCTTCGGCAATATCCTGATGGGCCGGATCGCCGATCGTTACGGCATCGTCGTTCCGATCGTGATGGGTGGGGTCTTCCTCGGTGCGGGCTATGTGCTCGCGGGTCTCGCCGGCACGCTCTGGCAATTCGCGCTCGCCCACGGCCTGCTGATCGGGATCGGCGGCGCTGCGGGGTTCTCGCCTCTGATCGCCGATCTCTCGCACTGGTTCCGCAAGCATCGCGGGCTCGCCGTGGTCTTCGGCGCATCCGGCAGCTATCTCGCGGGCGTGATCTGGCCCCAGGTGATCACCTGGGGATTGCAGAACCATGGCTGGCGCGCCACGCATATCGGCATCGGCCTGACGGCGCTGGTTGTGCTTGTGCCGCTTTCCCTGTTCTTCCGCAGGCGCCCGGCCGCCGAAACGCTGGCAGCGGCCGAGGCTTCGAGTGCCGGTGCTCGCGGCGATCTCGGTCTTTCCGCGAACCAGCTGCAATTGCTGCTTTCGGTCGCCGGCTTCGCCTGCTGCGTCGCGATGTCGATGCCGCAGGTCCATATCGTCGCCTATTGCGGCGACCTTGGTTACGGCGTCGCGCGTGGCGCCGAGATGCTTTCGCTGATGCTGCTGCTCGGCATCATCAGCCGTATCGGTTCCGGTTTTGTCTCCGACCGGATCGGCGGAGCGGCAACCCTGGCACTTGGCTCGGTGATGCAGGGTGTTGCGCTCTTCCTCTATCTCTTCTTCGACGGGCTGACCTCGCTCTACATCGTCACCGGCATCTTTGGGCTGTTCCAAGGCGGGATCGTGCCGATGTATGCGGTGATCATCCGCGAGTACCTGCCAGCGAAGGAGGCGGGAGTGCGGATCGGTATCGTGATGTCGGCGACCATTCTCGGCATGGCCTTCGGCGGCTATATCTCCGGATTGATCTACGACCTCTTTGCCTCCTACAGGGTGGCCTTCCTGAACGGGCTGGCCTGGAACCTGATCAATCTTGCCGTGGTCTCCTGGCTGATGCTGCGGGCAAGGCCACGGCTGCAGGCAGCCTGATCACCCCGCCATCGGTCCCGGCCGATAGGTGCCGAAGCACCACACGTGGCCCTCCGGATCCTTGCAGATGAAGTCACGGCTGCCATAGGGCTGGTCGGTCGGTTCCATGCAGATGTCGGCACCGGCCTTGCGGGCGCGCTCGCAGCGGGCATCGATATCGTCGGTTGCGATATAGGGGGAGGCTGTGGTGCCGCCGAGCTCAGCCGGGCGTGAGACCAGCTTGCCGAAGGGATTGTTGTCCGTTGAGCCGAGCATCACGAAGCTCTCGCCCATGCGAAGCTCGCCATGGAGCAGGGTCCTGCCGTCGTCCGAGTAATAGGCGGCGTGCTTCTCGAAGCCAAATGCCTCGATCAGCCAGTCATACATGCGCGGAGCATCGGCATAGCGCAGCGAGATGCAAATCATGGCCTGCGGTCTTGTCATGGCGTCCTCCTGAGCGGCTGATCATAGCGCAGGGGCGAGGACCGGTGTCTCTGCGATCCATGGACAGTCAGTGCCGCAGCGAGCCTCTTCGGCAGCGGACCGGTCGCTACTTTCAAGCGTGACGTCCGAAAGATCTTCGCTGGGTCCTGCGCAATCGTCTCAGGGCTGTTCGTGGGGATTGCCACAGGCTTCGTACTGGCGTCAGTGCTGCATCGTGTGCTCCATTCCCTGGATGTCGGAGAGGGAAGGAGCAGAGATGATTGAGCCGGGCCTGAAGCCGGACGAGGAGCCGTTGGGCGATTTGACGGTTCGCACCATCGCCATGCCGGCCGATACCAATGCCAATGGCGACATCTTCGGCGGTTGGGTGATGTCTCGGATGGATTCGGCCGGCGGAATCGCCGGTGTCGATCGGGCGCAGGGCAGGGTGGTGACGATCGCGGTCGAAGCCATGACCTTTATTCGTCCGGTCAAGGTCGGCGATGTCCTCAGCGTCTATACTCACGTCGAATCCGTCGGCCGGACCTCGATGAAGATCCATGTCGAGGCCTGGGCGAAGCGCTTCCGGACCACCCTGCATGAGAAGGTGACGGATGCGACCTTCACCTTCGTTGCGATCGACGAGGAGGGCCGTCCGCGGCCGGTGCCGCCGCTTCCCAGCGCTTGAATGAGAGATCGCTGCTGGATTTCTGCGATCTCGCTAAAGGATTTTTCACTGCGCCGAGAGGTTGAAGAAACGCATTAACGATTGTGACAGGGCCAGATGGTTCTTTCCAAGGGGCAAACTCCATTGGACAACCATCGCCATGCATCGCTCGGTCGTTCTTCGTCTCCGCAAACTGAGCGTTTTGTCGTCCCAACTTCGCGGAGACGATCGCGGTGCCGTTGCCATGATCTTCGCGATCCTGCTGGTACCCCTGATCGCGCTCATCGGCGTTCTCGTCGATACCTCGCAGGCCCAGAATGCCCGCATCGACCTGCAAAGCGCACTCGACTCGGCGGTTCTGGCCGCGGCCAAGCTGAACGAAAGCGATAGCGAGCGGATTGCCGCCGCAAACCGCTACCTGACGGCAGCCCTGCCGCCCGGCTTTCCCGGCACGGCCGTCATCTCGAGCTTTGCCATCGTCGACGGGGCGGCGGCGGTGAAGGGGGATGCGAGCGCGAACGTCAAGACGATGTTCGGCAACTTCATCGGAGGATCCACGACCACGGTCGCGACCACGGCGAAGGCACTCATTGCAAAGCCGCAGGTGCGCCATCTCGATCTGGTGATGTGCATCGACGCGACCGGCTCCATGCAGAACACGCTCAACGCGGTGAAGAACGCTGCCCTGAACTTCGAGAAGAATCTGAACGACGAGCTGAAGGCGAAGAAGATCGACCCCTTCGAGTCGATGCGGGTAAAGCCCGTCTTCTACCGTGATTTCGGGGGCAATAGCGGCACCAAGAAAGACCCTCGGGACTATGGCGACCGGCCTCCCATGGAAATTGGCGAGTTCTGGAGGCTGCCCGATCAAGCGACGCTCTTTTCGAACTTCGTCTCGCCCGAAAAGGCCAGCGGTGGTGGCGACTTGCCTGAATCAGGCCTTGAATGCGTCAACGAGGGCATGAATTCAACCTGGATCAAGAAGGGCGCGGCCGTGGTTGGCGGAGCGAGCGCAGGCCAGGTGATCACGGCGTCGTTCAACGTCATTGCCGTCTGGACCGACGCTGACGCACATCAGCCATCTCACGGCCAATCCCTGAAGAATCCCGATTATCCAGCCGCTGATATCATGCCACGGACCTGGACCGGCACGCCGCCCGCTGCCCCGGGCCTTAATTACAAATGGAGTTCCAGCGTCAAGATGGATCAGGAAAACAGGATGCTGGTCTTCTTCGGCGATTCAGGCACGACAAACTGGTTGCCGGTGAGGAAGTGGGCCGGTTTTTTTCAGGGAGGCACGCTGACCGAAGGCAATACGCAGCTCGTCAAGAAACTTGCCGAAGCCATCGCTACCAAGACAAAGATACCGACGCTGACGCACTGAGTTGGATCGGCGCGAGCCACCGTTTCGCAGAGGTTAACGGAAGCTGAATCGCCCGCTGCGTGGAGCGATTCAGAACAGGGCGCTCACTTAAGCGTTTTTTAAGCGCATGTCGCCGATCTTAGCGCTCAAGAAGCCTAACTCTAAGGGCTGACCTAAAGAGAGCTGGGGAACTGCTCATGCCTGTTCAACGAGGCTCGTACCGAGCCCCGCTGTCCGCGCCGCGGTTTCCTTCCTGAGGCCCCGCCGTCGCGCGCTGCATGCATTCCGGAGAACGACTATGAAGAAGGTCAAGAAGCCCACGCGGCAGCGTACGCCGCTGCGCGTCGGCATTGCCGCGCGCATCTATGCCGCGCTCGGCATTCTGACCGTATTGACGATCGTCGCATCCGCGGTCGCCTGGTTTTCCTATGGCCGGGTGAACCAGACGGTCAACGACATGATCGAGAACAAGATGCCGGTGGTCGAACTGGCGCTCGAGCTCTCGCAGGCAGCGACGAAATCCACCGCACTCGCCGCACGCTTCAGCGAAGTCCAGAATGCCAAGGAGCGGTCCGAGCTGACGGGGGAGCTCGATCTCATTGAAGCCAAGCAGTTCGAGCTGCTGCGCAAGATCTCCGATCGCGGGCAGGACAAGGCAAAGGCCCAGAAGGCGATCGATGAGCTCTCGCGGCAGATCAACGATCTCAACGACCTGACGGGGCAGCGGTTGCGCAACTCTAGCGAGGCGCAGATCGCGGTCGAGACCCTGGGCAAGGCCCGGGAGGACTTCGTCAGGGCCGTCGGAACCGAGGCCGAGGAGGCGAAGTTCAATCTCGCCTATGGCATCGAGAATGCGGCCAATCTGTCGGGCGACGAGCTGACCTCGGCGCTGAAATCCCTCGCCGGCCGCGACTTCACGGCCTTCGACCTGGCCAGAAGCCTGCAGGCCGATGTCAGCGAGCTCGGCGGCATCCTGCGCGAGATCGCCCAGATCAGCGACAGCTCGCAGCTTGGAACCGCGCGCGAACGCTTCCAGGCGATTGCCAAGCTCGTCCGCTCCGGCCTCGCCGAAGCTGAGAAGATCGTACCAAACCAGGGGCGGGTGCGCTCCGTCAATGCGATCCTGAACGTTGCCGAAGGCAGCAGCGGCCTGTTCGATGTGCGCGACCGCGACATCGTGACTCAGGGGGCCATTCGTGCCGGCCTGTCGGATCTCAGCCGTGCAGCTGAAGTGGTGCGCCGAGAGGTCGAGACGCTGGTTAAGGCGGCCCGTGACGAGGCGCATTCGGCGGGCACGTCGACCGGCAACCTGATCGAGGACAGCAAGTGGTGGCTCGGCGCAATCGGTCTCGGCTCGCTGCTCGTCGCGCTGGCGCTCTCGCTTTTCTATGTCCGTCCGATGATCGTCGGCCGTCTCAACAAGCTGTGGACGGCGACCCGTGCCATTGCCGACGGAAAGCTGGACGCAACGGTCGAGACGAAGGGCAATGACGAGATCTCGGACATTGCGCGCAGCGTGCTGCTGTTCCGCGACAACGCCTTGGCGCTGCGAGCCGCCGAAGCTGCGAAGATCGAGGACGAGGCCCTGGCGCAGCAGCGCCGCCGTGAGATGATGCAGGAGTTGGGCGAAGCCTTCGGCCAGGTGGTCGAAGCCGCAGCCGCCGGCGACTTCAGCCGCCGGGTCTCGGCAAGCTTCGCTGATGCCGAACTCAATGCGCTTGCCGGTTCCGTCAACGCCCTGCTCGAAACCGTACAGGCCGGGCTCTCGGAGACCTGCGAAGTGCTGGCTGAACTGTCGGCCGGCCAGCTCTCGACCAGGGTCGAGGGCAGCTATCACGGCGCCTTCGCCGAGCTCAAGGACGGCGCCAACGGCCTCGCCGAAGAGTTCGAAAGCACGCTCGCGCGTCTTTCGGATACGGTTTCGGCCGTGCGCAGTGCGACCAGCGAGATTCTCGATGGTGTCACCGACCTCGCCGAGCGTACGACGGAGGAAAGCAACGCTGTCTCGATGGCGACCAATCAGCTCGGCGCCTTCGCGGGCACCGTGAAGAAGACGGCTGACGAAGCCTCGCAGGCCATGGGCATGGCCGAGAGTGCCGAGCAGCGTGCCCAGCAGGGCGAAAAAGTCGTCGCCTCGGCATTGGACGCGATGCGTCGCATCCGCGCCTCGTCCGACAAGATCTCGGAGGTCATCTCGATGATCGACGAGATCGCTTTCCAGACCAACCTGCTGGCGCTCAATGCGGCAGTGGAGGCCGCGCGCGCCGGCGATAGCGGCCGCGGTTTCGCGGTGGTCGCGGCTGAGGTGCGCAGTCTCGCCAAGCGTTCGGCGGATGCCTCGAACGACGTCAAGCGTCTGGTCGAGGCCGCACATGGCGATGTCGCGGTCGGTGTCGGCCTCGTCGAGGAGACCTCGGCGATGTTCGAGAGCATCGTGTCTTCGGTCAACGATCTCTCCGGACTGATGAACGGCATCTCGCAAACGGCGCGGAGCCAGGCAAGCGACGTTTCCGCCATCAACAACGAGATCGACGGCATCGGAACGATGGCGCATCAGAATGCTGCGCTGGTCGAGGAGACGAACGCTGCGCTCGCTCTGACGGATGAGCAGACCCGCGCGCTGACCGAGCATATCGGGCGCTTCCAGTTCCGCGAGGGGCACGTCGCCGGGCACGGCGGGATGTCGGTCGCCCGGGCGGCCTGAGCGATTCACCCTTCATCTACCCTGGCAACGGCCCCGCTCGCGAGACGCAGCGGGGCTGTTTCAGTTTGCGGGCTGCGCTGGGGTCTTGCGGGACAGAAGGCGAGGGTGTTAGGCGAAGAGTGGGCCGGTAGCTCAACGGTTAGAGCTCGCTGCTCATAACAGCGCCGGTGCCGGTTCGAATCCGGCCCGGCCCACCAACCCCGAACAGAGTTTCGAACCACGCCGTGGCCGGGGATATGGTTTAGCTGGGCCTTCTCGGTATTGGCTTTCTTGGGTTGCAACCCGGCAACAGGTTTATCGACGGAAGCGTGGCGACTGATTTGTCTGACCCAGACCGCCGCGAGACTGGCAGTGATGCGGTCAGGGTCGTTCCGTCAGGCCGCTCTCGCGTCCAACGCGAGGATCCCAGGCCCTAGCGTGTTGCAGGCCTCGCCAAGCGATCGGCCATTCTGATCAAATCTGCGAGCGTCGATGCTCCCATTTTGCGCATGGCCTGACCGCGGTGAACTTTGACCGTGATCTCGCTCAAGTTGAGCTCCGCCGCGATCTGTTTGTTCAGGCGCCCCGCGACGACAAGGGCCATGACCTCTCTCTCGCGCGCCGAAAGTGTTGCGTAACCCGCCTTGATATCCGCCGTCGCCGCGTCATCCTGGCGCCGGACGCGATCGCGATCGATGGCGGCGCGGACGGCATCGAGGAGATCCTGTTCGCGGAAGGGCTTCAGCAGGAACTCCACTGCTCCGGCCTTCATCGCGCGAACCGCCATGGGCACGTCGCCATGGCCGGTCAGGAAGACGATTGGCAAAGGGTCGCGGATCGCCAGGAGTTCCGCCTGGAAATCCATGCCGCTGGGCCCAGGCATTCTGACGTCAAGGACGAGGCAGGACGGTTCGTCGGGGCGTCGGAGCAGCGCAAACTCATGGACGGAGGCGAAGCACGATACGGCATAGCCGATCGAGCGGAACAAGCTGTCCAATCCATCTCGCACGGATGGGTCGTCGTCGACCACGAAGACGGTTGGCGTCTCTTGCGTCATCGCTCTCACTCGTCGCGCTCGCGTGGTACCGGCAGTGTGAAGCCGAACACCATCCCGCGCGGATGATTGACGGCCGCGTAGACCGCGCCGCCATGGGCCTCGACGATTGAGCGGCTGATCGCCAAGCCCATTCCCATGCCACCTGGCTTCGTGGTGTAGAAGGCCTCGAAGACCTGGTCGATCGCGGCAGGAGCGAGGCTGATCCCCGTATCGCGGACGCTCACCGTGATCTTGCCGTCGCCCGCGGCGGCGCTGACGAGCATGTCCCGCGGCCCGGTCTCCAGGCTACCCATCGCCTCGGCAGCATTGACGACGAAGTTCAGGACGACCTGTTGCAGTTGGACCCGGTCCCCCAGCGGCGAGGAGAGATCGGTCCCGAAGTCGGTGCGCAGCACGACGTGGTTCCTGCGGATTTCGCTGCGCGCCAACAGCAGCGCCTCTTCGATCAGCTCGATCAGATCGACCCTGTCGCGCGACGGCGGCGCCTTTGTGACGAGCCGGCGCACTCGGCCGATCACGTCGCCGGCGCGATCGGCATCCGCGACGACCCGGCTGAGCGCACGCTGCGCCTCATCCGGGTTGGGTGGCGATGCCGCGAGCCAACGAATGGCGGCATGAGCGTTGGCGACGATGCCCGCGAGCGGCTGGCTCACCTCATGGGCGATCGAGGCGGTCAACTCTCCCATGGTCGTGACCCGCGACATATGCGCGAGATCATCCTGCGCCTGCCTCGCCCGTGCTTCGGCCGCCCGGATCCTGGTCGCGAGATAGGTCGCGGAGCCGATGGCCAGCAGGCTCAAGGCGCAATTGACGAGCCCCGATTCAGGCGCGCCCCGAGGGGTCAGGAGGTAGCTCAGCACCGTGAGAGCTGCGCAGCCCGCACCGACGAGGACCACCGCGCCTTGCCGGCCGGACCTGACGGAAATCAGGACCACGGCGACATAGAGGACGGCGACGGCGATCTCCAGGTTGGTGACCGTGTCGGCAACGAAGATTGCGGCCGCAAGTACGAGGAGGCCCGGCCAGAGCAGGGGCGTCTCGATTTGGAAACGCTCCCGATTGAGCATCATGCGCCGTCTCCCGCAAACCAGCCTTCACCAGCGGGCATGACCGAGAAGACAGCCTGTCCCGGTGCTTTGTCCAGCGGCTCGCGAGGGGATGTCATTCCACCATCGCCTCCGCCCGCCAGCGTGCTGCGGTGACGACCGGTTCGAGGCTCAGGCGGCCGACGATCTGCTCCAGGGCGGCATCCTCGCGATGATCTGCCGTCACGGTCGCTGCCACCTCGACCCGATCGGTATCCTCGATATTGCTGCTGTCGAGCTGGTGGAGATGCAGCCGGGCCGAGCCGAGGCCCTGGAGCATCAGCGCCCGGACATGGGCCTCGCCTTCACTCCGGCAGACCGCGGTCACGGTGTAGCACACGACGAGTTCCGTCATTTCGATCGACTGGCGGGCGATCAGACGGATCAGCGGGCGCAGGGCGAGATTGACCAGGATGACGAAGCTTGTCGCAAGCAGTGCATGGAGCGGGAAGCCGGCGCCGGCGACGAGCCCGACCGCGGCCGAGCACCATAGGGTTGCGGCCGTGTTGAGGCCACGGACGTTGAGCCCCTCCTTGAAGATGACGCCGGCGCCGAGGAAGCCGATCCCCGAGACGACCTGGGCGGCCACCCGCGTCGGGCTCGCATCGCCCGGAACGAGGCTCGCGAACATCACGAAGATGGCTGCTCCCAAGGCCACGAGCGTGTTGGTGCGTAGGCCCGCAAGCCGCTGCCGCCATTGCCGCTCGAAGCCGATGACGGCGCCCAGCGTAAAGGCCGTCCCGAGATTGACCGCCGCTTGCTCAAATCCGATCGTCATGGCTGCTGTCTTGGCTTGTGGTCAAAATTGCCGTCGCCGCCTGCTGCGCATCAGCGCCAGGCCGCATCGTTCGGGACGCTCCGATCGCTGCAGGAGCCAACGGGTCAGCTTCGGCGGCAGGACTCCGAGACGATGGAGCCTGGAGATCGCGCCGAGCTGCCATTCGGAAGCCCGCAGCAGAAGGGTCACAACTGGCAGGAGCAACCGGGTACTGACCAAAAATCTGACCAGCATTGGCGGCTAACCCACGCGTCTACGCCGTCGCCTCGGCACCACGCCCTGTTCAACTCGGATTTTCGAGGGTGAACAGATCCGCAATTTCGTCATAGGCGAAGTACTCGCCGTAACGGGCCCAGTTCGTGACCGCCTTCAAGGTCGTGACGGCATAGTCCTCCGACATGTGATCCTCGAGCTCATCGCGAAAGCGGGCCGCCGGGGCCTTGTGGGTGGGACGCTCATCGAGCACGCGCCGGATGTGGGTGGCGAGCGGGACGTAGGTCGCAAGCTGCTGTGCGAAGAGATGTTTGCGCTCGTCGACGTTGCTGCCGGCGAAGCGCAGGCCTGGCGCCGTCAACTTGATGTCGCCGCCCTCCAGATCGGCGAAGCGCAGGAGCTGGAGCGTCTCCGCCACGGGGAACAGGTCGTCGATTTCAAGGTGGAGCCCGGCTGCCAAGGGCGGCAGGTCGGCCTCGCCCTTGTAGGGTTCGGCGGCGATCGCCTCGATCAGGCCGGCCATCAGGTTGGTCGAGACGCGTGGCAGCGACATCGCAATGCCCGAGCCTGGGAAGAAGCCCTCATGCACCGGAGTTCCGGTTCTTGCCGTCATCCGTGCATAGATGTCCTCGACCAGCACGCGGAACTCAGGAGCGAGTCGATCGCGCGGCTGGGGCATGTCGACCCGGATTTCAGCGATCACCCGGCCGGGATTGGACCCGAAGATCAGGATGCGGTCACACATCAGCACCGCTTCCTCGATGTTGTGGGTCACCATCAGGATCGCTTCGATCGGCATGCGCCCTTCGCACCAGAGGTCCAGAAGGTCGGTGCGCAACGTCTCGGCGGTCAACACGTCGAGCGCCGAGAACGGTTCGTCCATCAGCAGCACCTTGGGGTGTACAACCAGAGCACGCGCGAGACCGACGCGCTGGCGCATGCCGCCGGAGAGTTCCTTGGGATAGGCGCTCTCGAAGCCGTCGAGACCGATCAGGTCGATGGCTGCGAGTGCGCGCTTGCGCCGCTCTACGGGTAGGACGCCCTGCGCTTCCAGTCCGAGCTCGACATTTTCCAGCACGGTCAGCCAGGGAAACAAGGCAAAACTCTGAAAGACGACGGCCACGCCCGAGCTCGGCCCCGTCACGGGTTCGCCCTCGAAGGTGATCGTGCCGCCGCTGGGCCTGATCAAGCCGGCGATGGCACGCAGCAAGGTCGACTTGCCGGAACCGGAGCGGCCGAGTAGGCCGACGATCTCGGCCGGCCTCAGCTCGATGTCGACGTTGTCGAGCACGACGAGCGAGCCCGAGGCGCCCTTGTCGTAGGTCTGGCAGACCTGCCTTGCAGAAACGATCGGCGCAGGTTTGGTGGCTTCTGCCCTTCGGGTGACGGAGACGGCGTCCATGGTGCAATCCTCCAGCGGAAAGGGTCAGTCGAGACGCATGCGGCGTTCCGCAAAGGCGTAGAGCGGGCGCCAGAGCGTGCGGTTGAAGAGCGTGACGAACAACGACATCACGGCGACGCCGAGGACGACACGGGGCAAGTCGCCCGCTGCCGTCGCATTGGCGATGTAGGAGCCGAGGCCGTAGGCCTCCAGCTTGGTGTCGCCCCAGCTCACCACCTCTGCGACGATGCTGGCGTTCCATGAGCCGCCGGATGCCGTGAGTGCGCCCGTGACGTAATAGGGGAAGATTCCCGGCAATATGGCGCGCCGCCACCATGTCCAGGAGCGGAGCTGGTAGACCGAGGAAACCTCCCGCAGGTCCGTCGGAAACGCACTGGCGCCGGCGATGACGTTGAACAGAATATACCACTGCGTGCCGAGCACCATCAGCGGCGAGAGCCAGATGTCTGGGCTGGCCCCTGTCGCGACGATCCCCACAACGGCGAAGGGAAAAAGAACGTTGGCAGGAAAGGCAGCGAGGAACTGGGCGAGGGGCTGGACGCGCTCGGCGACCGCCGGGCGTAGGCCGATCCAGACTCCGAGTGGCACCCAGATCAGGCTTGCGACCGCAATGAGTACGATCACGCGTAACAAGGTCACGAGGCCGCGACCCAACGGATCCCAGATGTCGCGCCAGGACAGGGTCTGGCCGACATAGGACACTGTGGTCCATGCCGCCCATGCGCCAACAGCGACGATCATGCCGAGCCAGACATAGTCGATGGCCCGTGACCAGCCCTGGCTGTCTCCACGCGCTGCCGGCAGGGCTGATCGCGCCCGCGACAGCCGAACGAGCAGGAGCCTGTTCCACAGCCAGGCGAAGGGCCAGGTCAGGCGTTTGAGGAGGCGCGTACGCCGGATCAGCGCATAGACCCATGAGCGCGGCTTCTCCTGGCCTGCCGTCTGCTCGAAGCGGAACTTGTCGGCCCAGGCGACGATCGGCCGGAACAGCAACTGGTCGTAGAGACCGATTACGATTGCCATGGCCAGCACCGCCCAGGCGACGGCGGCAAAGTCCTGCTTGTCGATGGCAAGAGCCAGCCAGGAGCCGAGACCGGGAAGCTGGACGGTGGTGTCACCGACTGTGATCGCCTCCGATGCGACGACGAAGAACCACCCGCCCGACATCGACATCATCGTATTCCAGACGAGCCCGGGCGCTGCGAAGGGGACCTCAAGCCGCCAGAAACGTTGCCAGGAGGAGAGCCCGAACCCGCGGCTGACCTCGTCGAGATCGCGCGGAACGGTTCGGAGCGACTGGTAGAAGGAGAAGGCCATGTTCCAGGCCTGGCTGGTGAAAATCGCGAAGATCGCGGCGCATTCGGCACCGAGCTGACGACCTGGGAACAGGCCCATGAAGAAGGTGACGGTGAATGTCAGGAAGCCGAGAACCGGAACCGATTGCAGGATGTCGAGGGCAGGGATGATGATCATCTCGGCGCGGCGGCTCTTGGCGGCCAGCGTCGCGATCACGAAGGTGAAGATCAGCGAGGCGATGATCGCCGCGAACATCCGTAGCGTTGTGCGCAAGGCGTATCCGGGCAGCAGCATCGGATCGAGCGAGACGGGGGCTGCAGTGAGGCCCTTCAGGGGCGAGTGCATGCCGGCGGCTCCATGGAGCGCCAGCACGGCAAGTGCGGCCAGCAGTGCGAAGGCCACCAGGTCGTAGATATTGGGCAGAACGCGAGTGCGCGTTAGCGCGGCCAAGGCGCTGTGTCCCCGACGGTCGTTGGATACGAACACCATGATGCACCTCAGGCTGAGGGGGACGTCTGGCCGGTATCGTCAGGTGCGAACAGGTCGCCCTATCGCACGGATGACTGCCTCGCGCCGCGAGGGGCACGCCAAGGCCAGGGGACGTGGCCGCGCGAGCTTGCGCGTCGACTGCCGCTCTCGTCGAGACATGTGGCCGGCGCACTGGTCCAGCGGCATTCGAGCCGCCCCCTGGGACGGCGATGCCAAACCGCGACGAGAACCGGAGGCGCCGCCGCGCATCGCCGAAACGTTCCGGACGCGCCGGTATCGGGCCGGGCGCTCGCGGTAGGGCTGGAGGTGGTGGCGCTGTTGCGGAAGGCGATGACGTTGCTCATGGCTTACCTCCTCGAACTGCTCGGAACGGATCCGGGGGTGGCCAATAGGGCTAACCCCGCCTTGCCCTTGCCCTTGCCCCCCAGGCTTGGCGGAGGCGATCCAGGCTGACCGCAATATTGATCGGTCGCCAGTTCAAATCTGTTCCGAGTATTCGGTTGGATGTCTTCTGTTTGTTTTCAGTCAGGTAGAAGTTCAGAAATCTCAATCACCTGATCGATGCGGTGAATGCATGAAATTTCTGCCCGCCACCGGTCTTCGGGTCAATCGGACCATGGATTAGCTTCTGTATACGTTGGTATCGATTGAACCGCTGTGCGGTCCGGACACTGAGATGTCGCTCCATGAACGGATTTCTCCTGTCCATGCTCGCCGCCGTAAGAACTGGCTGGTTCAGTTTGCGCGATCTTGGAGCTGTCGCCAGGAGGATTTCGGCGTTTGTTCCGGCGCAAGCTGGGTTGACTGCAGCGCGGGGAAGCAAGCCTGATCGGGCGTCGGTGCTCTGGTGAGGCTGCCTGCCATCTCGGAAGGAGAGGTAACGGCACGATCGCAGAGGCTTGATCGCTGCGTCACCGCCGTGCACAGGCGAGTTTGGCCGGCAGGGCGAGGGCCCGTCTTCAAGACTGTCCTGGGCGGATGCCGTCGGCCCCTGGTTCGGTCCCGGCGAGCGCTGGCTCTGTGTGAAGCTGCCCGAAAGCCGTTGCGATCAAATTGTACCTGACCCTGGCCGTTGCGAAGTTGCGCGCCCAGTCGATCATGTCGTTCCATGGATCGACGATTTTGCTCATGGCCGAGATGAGCGTCACAACAGTGGCGATTTCCGTCTGGCCATGAACGACGAGGACAGCCCCAGCGCCCAGAACGATGAGATTCCCGGCACTGTAACAAAGGTTCATCAGGAAATTCATCGTGAACTTGATGCTGTAGATCGCGACATTGAGCTGGAAGACCACATCGATCTTGCCAGTTTGCGCGGCCCGGTCGAGAAGAGGCGTTGCAATCAGGATTTCGGCGCCGATCTGTCTCAGCAGCACGACGCGCCGCGATATGCGGCGGTTGATGGCCTTCTGAAGCAGCGGCACGAAAACCAGTTGAGGCAGCAGCACGACGAAGCTCAGGAGCGCCAGCCGCGGTTCCAGCGTCGCGAGATAGCCAAAGACGGTCGTCAGAAATCCGATTTCGACAACCGGGATGCTGATGCTCGATCCAACTAAGGCGCCAACGTCGTCGCTTTCGGCGATCACCATCGATAGACCGACAGCATTCGTAGCCGCCCGCGTCGCGGCGATGGGCCGCGCCGCGAGACGCGCATCCTGCAGGAGGCGAAGCGCGCGCGTGGCGCTCTCGCTGATCCAGCCCCGATAAATGTTCATCAGCAGTTTCAGCAGGCCGAACGCCATGACGACACCCGCTTGCGCTGCGACGAGGATGAGTATGGCGCGAACCGGGCCGCCCTTCACCGCCAGATCGATGATGCGTCGTTGCAGTTCGAGCGGCGTCGCGTGCAGGAGGAAGACCGCGACAGAGAGGAGCGACACCCAGAGTTGATGCCAGCCGCTGACGCGCCAGACGAACGCCAGAAATGTCTCGGGCAGGCGCGTTTCTCGCGTCATTCGCAGTGACGCGCCGGAAGGCCTGCCGAACATGGCTAAGGCCCTGCCGAACTCGGCAGCTGTTGGGCGGTGGCGTATGGAGGGCTGCGCGACCAGCCGCCGCCCAGCGCCTGGAACAGGCTCGTCGCCGCGAGGAAGCGAGTCAACTTGACCTGGGCCAGATTGTCCTGGGCGGTAAAGAGGGTTTGCTGGGCCTGCAGAACGCTGATGAGATTCGCGGTGCCGCCGCGCAGTTGCACCTCTGCGACCTCGAAGGCCCGGCGCGCGCTCGCGACGACCTCGGACTGACGCTGCTCCTGCACGGCCGCTTGCCTGAGCGCCACCAGCGCCTTCTCGACATCGGTGAAGGCCGAAAGGACCGCCTTGCGATAGACTTGGAGGGCCTGGAGTTGCGTGCCCCTGGCCTGCTCGAGTTGGCTCTGGAGGAGAAACCCGTCAAAAATCGGCTGTGTCAGGCTGGCGGCCAGCGTGTAGTACCAAGCGCCGGGCCCGAATAGCGAGGCCAGGGCCTTGCTTTGGAAGCCTGCATCACTCGTGAGCTGGATTTGCGGAAAGAAGGCTGCGCGGGCCGACTCGACGCTGAAGTTGGAGGCAGCCAGCTGTGCCTCCGCCTGAAGGATATCGGGTCTGCGGAGCAGCAGTTGCGATGGCAATCCGGGTGTAACGCGCGGAACAGTGACCTTGGCGATTCCGCCGCCGATCACCTTGAAATTCGCCGGCGCGCGAGCGAGCAGCAAGGCTAGGGTCGCGTTGTTCTGGTGCGCAATGACCTCAAGCGGCGGAATCGTTGCTCGTTGCGTCGCGACAAGGGTTTCTTGCTGGGACAGGTCGAGCTGCGAGGCGGTTCCGGCAGTGAATTGCTGCCTGATCAGGACCAGGATGCGCTCGGCTGCAGCGACATTGCTGCGGGCGATCCGCAAGCGGTCATCGGCCGTCAGGATTTGGAAATAGGTATCGGCGACGCTGACCGTCGTGCTCAGCGCAACGATATCCCGGTTGTATCTCGCAGCCGTCGCATTTTCTTGCGCCGCATAGAGGGTAGCACGGTTCTTCCCCCAGAAGTCGATCATGTAGCTGGCCGTCAAGCCGACCTGAAACTGCGAGCTCGTGCGGGAGCCCGAGCCGCTGCCCGAACCACTTCCCGATGTCGTCGGCAGCCGCAGGCGCTCGGCGTTTGCGATCCCCGTGACAGCGGGCAGAAGCGGCGCGCCGGCGATTCCGGCCTGTGCGTCGGCCTGGATAATCTGTGCGATGGCCACCGCGATATCGAGATTGGCAGATTGCGCGGTTTCGATCAGGCCCGAAAGCTCTGTCGAGCGGAAGCTTCGCCACCAGTCCAATGCGGGCAGTGCGGTCTCGGCGGCACGCGGCCCCTCACGGTAGGAAACCGGAATCTCGAGATTGGCGGAGGGGTTTTCGCTGCCGAGAATACAACCCGACAGCCCAAATGCGATAGCGACGAGGGAGCCGACGCAGACCACCCGGCGAGGCCACACCTCTCGCCTTGCCGACGCCGAGGCGCAACCGATCGCAACTCTGTCAGACATGCTCAGACTCCTGCGACGCCGCTTGGGCCTCGCCGGATCGCGGCGCGGAGCCACAGGCCTCGAATTCTATGGCGACAACGATAATGCAACCCGATGCCACCGCGCAGCACGATTTCGCGGCCGCGACGCCTATCCACATCAGGCTGCAGTATCCGGTGCGAACCGAGCCGCCCACTGCGTTGCTGCCCGCACCAGATGCGGAAGCGATCGACGTAGAGGTAGATCACCGGCGTCGTGTAGAGTGTCAGGATCTGACTCAGGACAAGCCCGCCAACGATGGCGATGCCGAGTGGCCGTCGCAGTTCGCTGCCCTCGCCAAGTCCGATTGCAAGCGGCAACGCGCCGAACATGGCCGCCATCGTCGTCATCATGATCGGGCGGAAGCGCAGCAGGCAGGCCTCCTGGATGGCGTCGAGCGAGGACAGGCCGCGACTGCGCTGCGCGTCGAGTGCGAAATCGATCATCATGATCGCGTTCTTCTTGACGATGCCGATCAGGAGAATCACGCCGATCAGCGCCATGATGCTGAACTCGACGCCGAAGGCCATCAGCGCGAGCAGCGCCCCGACTCCGGCCGACGGCAACGTCGAGAGGATCGTCAACGGATGGACGTAGCTTTCGTAGAGCACGCCGAGGACGAGATAGATCGTCACCAGGGCCGCGAGAATGAGATAGGGCTGGCTGCTGAGCGAGTCCTGAAAGGCGCGCGCCGTTCCCTGATAGGTGCCATGGATGGTCGCCGGCACGCCGATCCGGTTCATCGTGGCTTCGATCGAGCCGATCGCGGTGCTCAACGACACGTTCGGGGGCAGGTTGAACGAGATGGTGTTGGCGACGAGCAGACCCTGATGATTGACGGCAAGCGGCGTTGCGCCCTGCGCGAAGCGCGCGAGGGTCGAAAGCGGGATCATCGTCTCCTGCGTGGTGCTGACGGCCGAGCCTGTCGATGCCGCGCCCTTTCCGGTCGCGCCGATGGAGTTGGTGGCAAGATTGCGGGCGGCATCGGCTGCGACGCTGCCCGCCGAGGCTGAGCGGCCCGCGGCCACGATCGTACCGGCCACCGCATTGGTGGCTTGCGATCCTCCGACCGAGCCTCCCGCCGTGCTGACGAAGACCTGCTTCAGCGTTTCCGGATTCTGCCAGAAGCGCGGCGCCACCTCCATGATGACGTGGTACTGGTTGCGCGCGACATAGATCGTCGACACCTGCCGCTGGCCGAAGGCGTCGTAGAGCGAATTGTTCACCTGCGCCATGGTGATGCCGAGGCGTGCGGCCGTGTCGCGGTCCACGATCACGTTCGATTCCAGGCCCTTGTTCTGCTGGTCGCTATTGACGTCGGCAAGGGTCGGCAGGGCCTGCAGCGCCGCGGTGATCCTCGGCGCCCATTCCGCGAGATCCTCCAAGGTCGAGCCCTGGAGTGTGTACTGGTACTGGGCGTTGCCTGCCCGGCCGCCGACGCGGATGTCCTGGACTGCCTGCAGAAACAGTGTCGCGCCGGGCACGGCCGCCATTTGCTGCCGCAACCGCGCGATCACCAGGTCGGCCGCGACGCCTCGTTCCGATAGCGGCTTCAGCGAGATGAACACATTGCCCGAATTCGTCTGACCGCCACCGGTGAAGCCGACTGCCGTGTCGACGGCGGGGTCAGCCTTGATGATCGAGACGAACCGAGAGAGCTTCTGCTGCATGAGCTGGAACGAGATGCTCTGGTCGGCCTGGATCGCCCCCACGATCCGGCCAGTATCCTGCTGAGGAAAGAAGCCCTTCGGGATCACGCCGTAGAGGTAGCCGTTCAGGCCCAGTACGGCCGCGAATACCAGCATGACGGCGCCGGGATGACCGAGTGCGACAGACAGCGTCCGTCGATATCCCGCGAGCATCCACACAAAGACCCGCTCGCTGCCGCGATAGAGCCGGCTGTGGCCAAGGCCCGGATCCCTGCGCAGCAGGAAGGCGCACATCATCGGCGTCGTCGTCAGCGAGACCAAGAGCGAAATCATGATCGCCAGCGACGTCGTCATCGCGAATTCGCGAAAGAGCCGGCCGACGATGCCGCCCATCAACAGGATCGGGATGAAGACGGCGACGAGCGACAAACTCATCGAAAGGACGGTAAAGCCCACCTCCTGCGCGCCCTTCAGGGCGGCCTCGCCTGATTCCATGCCATCCTCGACATGGCGTGCGATGTTCTCCAGAACAACGATGCAGTCGTCGACGACGAAGCCTGTGGCGACGGTCAACGCCATCAGCGACAGGTTGTTGAGACTGTACCCCATCAGGTACATGGCGGCGAATGTCGCAATCAGGGACACTGACACGGCCACGACCGGAACGAGCATCGCGCGCCATTCGCGCAGGAAGATGAAGACCACGGCGATCACGAGCAGGATGGCGATCACGAGGGTGCGCTCGACGTCATGGAGCGAGGCCCGGATCGTAGTCGACCTGTCGACTGCCGGCGCCAGGTCGATGGCCGGCGAGATCGAGGCCCGAAGCGTCGGGAGGAGCGCATTCACCCGATCGACCACGCCGATGATATTCGCGTTGGGCTGCCGGAACAGCACCACGAGTACGCCGGGTTTGCCGTTGACAAGTCCGGCATTGCGCAGGTTCTCAACGGAATCCACGACATCGCCCACGTCGGACAGCCTGACGGGCGCGCCGTTGCGATAGGCAATGGTCAGGGACCTGTACTGGGCCGCTCTTTCAGCCTGATCATTGGCATAGATCTGGTAGCGGCGATCGCCGACGTCGATCGCGCCCTTCGGACTATGGGCGTTGGCGCTGGCGATCGCCGCGCGAACATCCTCCAGTCCGATTCCATATTTGTAGAGGGCCTGCGGGTTCAGCTCGACCCGTACAGCCGGCAGCGAACCGCCGCCGACGATGACTTCACCGACGCCTTCCACCTGCGACAGCTTCTGAGCCAGCACCGTGGTGGCCGCATCGTAGAGCTCCCCGCGGGTCTTGGTGTCGGAGGTGAGCGTCAGGATGAGCACGGGCGCATCCGCTGGATTGACCTTGCGATAGGTCGGATTGGCGCGCAGGCTCGTCGGAAGGTCGGCGCGCGCCGCATTGATCGCAGCCTGCACGTCGCGGGCGGCACCGTCGATGTCCCGGCTGAGGCCGAACTGCAGCGTGATCCGCGTTCCGCCGACTGTGCTGGACGACGTCATCTCCGTCACGTCGGCAATCTGGCCGAGATGGCGCTCGAGCGGGCTTGCGACGGTGGTGGCGACGTCCTGGGGGCTGCCGCCAGGGAGCGTTGCCTGGACCGAGATCGTTGGAAAATCGACCTCGGGCAGCGGTGCGACCGGGAGCTGGAAGAAGGCGACGGCACCGATCGCGGCAAGCCAGACGGTTAGCAGGGTCGTCGCGACGGGCCGCCGGATGAAGGCGCGCGACGGGTTCATGGTTCAAGGGCTTCAGGGACTGGTGCGCCCCGCGCCTGGCGGCCGGTGAAGCGCACGGCCAGCCGGTCGAACCAGAGATAGATTACGGGCGTCGTGAACAGCGTGAGCAACTGGCTGACCAGCAGGCCGCCGACGATGGCGATCCCCAGCGGATGCCGGAGCTCCGAGCCCGCGCCCGTCCCCAGCATGAGTGGCAGGGCACCGAGCACGGCCGCCATCGTCGTCATCAGGATCGGCCGGAAGCGCAGCAGGCAGGCCTGGTAGATCGCCTCGCGCGGCGTCTTGCCCTGGTTGCGTTCCGCATCCAGGGCAAAGTCGATCATCATGATCGCGTTCTTCTTCACGATGCCGATCAGGAGAATGATGCCGATGATGGCTACGATTGTCAGTTCCTGGCCGGCCGCCATGAGCGCCAGAAGCGCGCCGATCCCGGCTGACGGCAAGGTCGACAGGATCGTGAGCGGGTGGATGAAGCTCTCATAGAGCACGCCCAGTACGATATAGACCGTCACGATCGCGGCGAGGATCAGCAGGATCTGGTTGGACAGCGACGACTGGAAGGCCTGCGCCGCGCCCAGGAAAGTGCTGGTCACGCTCGCCGGAAGGGCGATCTCGGCCTGTGCCTGCTTGATCGCTGTCACAGCATCGCCGATCGATGCGTCAGGCGCCAGGTTGAACGACACGGTCGCCGAGGGGAACTGACCGAGATGTGAGATCTGCAGCGGGGCCGTTCCCTCGCGGATCTTCGCAACGACCGCCAGCGGCACCGGCCCGCCGCCCACCGATGACGGCAGGTAGAGCGACGAGAGCGAGCGCAGTGACGTCTGCAGCAGCGGATCGGCTTCCAGAATGACCCTGTACTGGTTCGAGTTCGTGAAGATCGTCGAGACGATGCGCTGTCCAAACGAGTCATAGAGCGCGTTGTCGATCGTCGCAGGCGTGATGCCGAAGCGAGCGGCCTGGTCGCGGTCTATGTCGACGAAGACGGCCAGTCCGGTCGCGGAAATGTCGCTCGCTACTTCGGCAAATTGCGGCAATGACGCCAGGTGCTCGACGAGCCGGGGGGTCCACTCCGCCAGTTGTGCGGCATCCGAGGCCTGCAGGACGAACTGGTACTGCATGCGGCTGACGATGCCCTCGACTGTCAGGTCCTGTACCGGCTGCATGTAGAGCGTGATGCCCGGCAGGCTGTCCGTGCGCTGCTTCAGGCGCTCCATGACGGCCGCAGTGTCCGATTTGCGGTCCTCATGCGGCTTGAGATTGATCAGGATCCGGCCGCTGTTGAGCGTGCTGTTGGTGCCGTCGACGCCAATGAAGGAGGACAGGCTGTCGACATCGGGGTCCTTCAGAATTTCGACGGCAAGAGCCTGCTGCCGGGCCGCCATCGCGGCATAGGAGGCCGATTGCGGCGCCTCCGTGATCGCCTGGATGATGCCGGTGTCCTGCTGTGGGAAGAAGCCCTTGGGGATGACAGCGTAGAGATACCCGGTCAGCCCGAACGTCGCCAAAGCGACAAGCAGCACCAGCGTCTGCCTGTCGAGCACCCAGCTGAGCATACGCCCATAGGCGGCGATGATCCCGTCGAAAGCCTTGCGGCTGCTGCGCTGGAGGCGGTTCTCGGTGGTCTCGGCCACGGGTTTCAACAGCTTGGCACAGGCCATGGGTACGAGCGTCAAGGAGACGACGGCAGAGATCAGGATCGTCACCGACAGGGTGATCGCGAATTCCCGGAATAGCCGGCCGACCACATCGCCCATGAACAGCAATGGGATCAGGACGGCGATGAGCGACACCGTCAGCGAGATGATGGTGAAGCCAATCTGCTCCGACCCCCGCAATGCGGCAGCCAGCGGGGACTCGCCATCTTCGAGATAGCGCGAGATGTTCTCGATGACGACGATGGCGTCGTCGACGACGAAGCCGGTCGAAATGGTCAGTGCCATCAGCGTCAGATTGTTGAGGCTGAAGCCGAACAGATACATGGTCCCCAATGTGCCGACGAGCGAGAGCGGAACTGACAGGCTGGGGATCAGAGTGGCGCGCGGGCTGCGCAGAAAGACGAAGATCACCAGCACGACGAGAATGACCGCGAGTGAAAGCTCGTATTCGACATCGCGGACCGAGGCGCGAATGGTCACGGTCCTGTCGGTCAGCACGGTCATGTCGATCGCGGCCGGTAGCGTCGCCTGGAGTTGCGGCAAGAGTGCCTTGATGCCGTCCACGACCGAAATGACATTGGCGCCCGGCTGGCGCTGAATGTTGAGGATCACGGCCGGCACCGTGTTCATCCAGGCGCCCAGCTTGTCGTTCTCGGCTCCGTCGACAACGGCCCCCACATCGCTGAGCCGAACCGCCGCGCCGTTCTTGTAGGCGATGATCAGCGAGCGATAACCGCCGGCCGCACGGATCTGGTCGTTCGCATTGATCGTCGAGGCGCGCATCGCCCCATCGAAACTTCCCTTGGGCGTGTTGACATTGGCATTGCCGAGCGTGGTGCGCAGGTCGTCGATATTCAGACCATAGGCGGCGAGCTTACGGATATCGGCCCGGATGCGGACGGCTGGCCGCTGGCCACCGCTGATACTGACGAGCCCCACGCCGGGAAGCTGCGATATCTTCTGTGCCAGGCGCGTATTGGCGAAGTCCTGCACCTGGGTCAGCGGGATCGTCGCCGAGGTCAGCCCCAGCGTCAGGATCGGCGCATCGGCGGGGTTGACCTTTGCGTAGATCGGTGGCGCCGGCAGATCGGCCGGCAGCAGGTTACCTGCCGCATTGATGGCGGCCTGGACCTCCTGCTCTGCGACATCCAGCGAGATGTTCAGCCCGAATTGCAAGGTGATGACCGAGGCGCCGCCAGAGCTTGCCGAACTCATCTGGTTCAGATTCGGCATCTGGCCGAACTGCACCTCGAGCGGCGCTGTCACGGATGATGTCATCACGTCGGGGCTTGCCCCCGGATAGAAGGTCTGGACCTGGATGGTCGGGTAGTCGACCTCCGGTAGCGCAGCCACCGGCAGGAACCGGAAGGCGAGAATGCCGGAGAGCATGATCGCGACCATCAGCAGCGTCGTGGCAACCGGCCGCAGGATGAAGGGCCGGGACGGGCTCATGTCGGTGATCCGCCAGCCGAACGGCGGTTGCCGCCGGCAGGCGGCGCGGCCGGCTGCGTGCCGGTCTGGCCGCCCGGCGCACGTGTGCTGACCCTGGCACCGTCGCGCAGCTTGTCGGCACCGTCGATGACGATGGTGTCTCCCGGCTTCAGGCCGGAGACCACCTCGACATGATCTCCGTCGGAGACGCCGAGTTCGACCTTGCGGACGGAGACCGTGCTATCCGCATTGACGAGGTAGACGAAGGTTCCCGGCACGCCGCGCTGAACGCCTGCCGACGGGATCTGCGTCACGCCCTTGCGCGTGTCCAGCAGCAGACGAATGTTCACGAACTGGTTCGGATAGAGTGCTCTCGTGCCGTTGCCGAAGAGCGCGCGCAGCTTGATCGTTCCCGTCGTCGGGTCGATCTGGCTGTCGAAGGTCTGCAACGTGCCCTCCGCGAGACCCTTCGTGCCGGCGCGATCGAACGCCTGGACCGGCAGGGCCGCTCCGTCGCGAAGACGCGCGGCGATCGCCTGAAGATTGTCCTCGGGCACGGTGAAGAGCACGCTGATCGGCGCCAATTGCGTGATCACGACGATGCCGTTCGCATCGCCGGCAGTCACATAGTTGCCGGCGTCGACCTGACGCAGCC
This sequence comes from Allobosea sp. 2KB_26, assembly GCF_052115715.1. NCBI lineage: Bacteria > Pseudomonadati > Pseudomonadota > Alphaproteobacteria > Hyphomicrobiales > Alloboseaceae > Allobosea > Allobosea sp. 2KB_26. The sequence goes on along the minus strand of NZ_JBFRHE010000001.1, from coordinate 401,435 downwards.
CGACGCGGCCATCGAGAGGCGCGACGATCCGGGTATATTGCAGATTGACCTCGGCAGCCATGACCTGGGCCCGATCGGCCGCGAGGGTGCCTTGATATTGCGCGACCAGCGCAACCTGCGTGTCGAGGGTTTGATGCGGCACGGCGTTCTGAGCCGACAGCCCCTGGTAACGTGCCAGGTCGACCTGGGCTCCCTTCAACAGGGCCTCGTCGCGTGCCAATTGCCCTTTCATCTGCGCCAGCGTCGCCTCGTAGGGGCGGGAGTCGATCTCGGCCAGCAGATCGCCCTTCTTGACGTCCTGGCCTTCCTTGAAATTCACGCGAACCAGCTGTCCGCTGATCTGCGACCTGACCGTGACGGTTGCCAGGGCTGTGACGGTGCCAAGCGCGTCGATGTTGATCGCGATGTCGCCATGGTTTGCCTGCGCGGAGACAACCGATGTGGTCGGCGCGGTTCGCACGCGGCTGGTCGGTTGCTCGGCGCCCGGCCGCAGCCACCACCATGACCCCAAGCCCGCCGCGATCAATACGAGCATGAGCACGACCTTGCCGCCGCGTCTCGTCCGTGACGGGTTGGCGACCGGTCTGTCCGCGATCGGAGCGGCTACCGGAAACTCCGGCTTCAGGTTCATCTGTGTGTCCAAGCCGCCTAAGCTGGAGCGGCATGCTAACCCGCATTCAGGTCCGCTGCACATGAATCAGAGGTAATCTTCCGCTCATCTGCGCGAAATCCGCATGTGCCGGCATTGATGTGCTGCATTCAGCCCCTCCCAATGTCGTGAGAGGCTGACCCATGAGAGCAGGTTCGAGCCGCAGCGCGCCACCCAGGAAGCGTCGCAGATGAACTCCGAGCCGGTCGTGCATCCGGTCGTTCAAGCTTTCCGACGGCTTTACAGCAATATACCAACCGCTTATCGCGATTGTGACGGATCGATGACATAACGAGGCGCCGATGCTCGGCTGGTTTCAGAAGCTCCTGCCCAAGGAGCCCAAGTTCTTCGACCTGTTCGAGAGCCATTCCAGGACATTGGTGGCAGGTGCTGTGGCCCTGAACGGCCTGCTCAGGGGCGAGACCCCGGTGGAGGCAGGTTGCGCGGAAGTATTGTTCCAGGAAAATCGCGCCGACGATATCGCCGCGGAGGTGATGCTGGAAGTCGGCCGCACCTTCATCACTCCCTTCGATCGTGGCGATATCGAGGAGCTGATCGGTTCGATGGACGACGCCATCGACCAGATGCAGAAGACCGTAAAGGCGATCACGTTGTTCGAGGTTGCGAGCTTCGAGCCCTGCATGAAGGAACTCGGGGCTGTCATCGTCCAGGCGTCCGAGCGCGTCGTCGTGCTGCTGCCGATGCTACGCGACATCAAGAAGCATGCGATTTCGATCGGCGCACTCGCGAAGGACATCCGGGCCATCGAAGAGCGATCCGACGAACTGCACGACCAAGGCCTGAAGGCGTTGTTCAAGGCGCACCAGACCTCGGACACGATGGGCTTCATCGTCGGCGCAGAGATCTACGATCATCTCGAGAAGGTGGTGGACCGCTTCGAGGATGTCGCCAAGCGCGTCAGTCGCATCGTCCTCGAACATCTCTAGGCGGTTGGTCCGGTGGATTTCTCAAGCGTCGCCTTCGCCCTGGTCTTCCTGATCGCGGTCGCGCTTCTGTTCGATTTCCTGAACGGACTTCACGATGCGGCCAATTCGATCGCGACCATCGTCTCGACCAGGGTTCTGGCGCCGCGCTGGGCGGTGTTCTGGGCTGCCTTCTTCAATTTCATCGCGTTCCTGTTCTTCGGCCTGCATGTCGCCGAGACCGTAGGCTCCGGCATTGTCCAGGCCGCGATCGTCGATGACCGTGTCATCTTCGGTGCCCTGACGGGCGCCATCGTCTGGAATGTCGTCACCTGGATCGCAGGCATTCCGTCGAGTTCGTCGCATGCACTGATCGGCGGACTGGTCGGGGCGGGGCTAAGCAAGGCCGGTTTCTCGTCGATCGTCTGGTCTGGGCTCGGCAAGACCTTCGTCGCGATTTTCATGTCTCCTGCGATCGGCTTCGCCCTGGCACTGCTCCTGGTCCTGATCGTCTCCTGGGTGTTCCTGCGCGTGGCCCCGATCAAGGTCGACAGCACCTTCCGGCTGCTGCAGTTCGTTTCGGCTTCGCTCTACTCGCTCGGACACGGGGCGAATGATGCGCAGAAGACGATGGGCATCATCGCGGTGTTGCTGTTCTCGCACGGCATGATGGGCGAGACGTTCTCGGTGCCGTTCTGGGTCGTCCTCTCCTGCCAGGCCGCCATGGCATTCGGCACGCTCTGTGGTGGCTGGCGGATCGTTCACACCATGGGCTCGAAGATCACTCGGCTTTCGCCCCAGCAGGGTTTCTGCGCGGAAACGGGCGGCGCGATCACGCTGTTCATGGCGACCTATCTCGGCATCCCCGTCTCGACGACGCATACGATCACAGGCGCGATCATCGGTGTCGGCGCCGCCCGGCGCGTGACGGCCGTGCGATGGGGGGTGGCTCGCGGCATCGTCTTCGCCTGGATCGTGACGATGCCGATGGCGGGACTGATCTCTGCTATCGCCTATTTTGTCTCCGGCCTGTTCCTGACCGGGCGGTGACCGGGATCAGGAGGTGCCGCTGAGGGAAGGGCGCTGAGTCTGCGCACCCCGCGGCGTCGGTCAATTCAACTCCAGCGCGCGGATCGCAGCCTTCAGGCCGGGCTCGTCGACAATCTCGGCAGCATCTTCCAGCGTGAACCAGTGCGAAAGCCGCTGATTGTGCTCGGCCCATTTTTCAAGCCGGTGCTCGACGTCAAGAATATAGAGCGCCACCTTGCAGAGAACGAAGTGGTCGCTCATCCGCTTCCAATAGATGTAGCGCCCCGCGGGCTTCTTGTGGGCTTTGCCGATCACGCCGGCCTCTTCGCGCGCTTCGATCGCCGCAGCCTCATGGTTCTTCTTGCCCTTGATGGGCCAGCCCTTGGGAACGATCCATCGCCGCGTCGTGCGCGTCGTGACCAGGAGAAGCTCCGGCTCCCCCGTCGGCGATCGGCGGATGGGGAGCGCGGCGATCTGCGAGCGCGGCTTCCCCAATCCTGACTTCGCCTTCTTCATCGAAACCTGTGCCCTCCCCATCCGTAAACAGAACCTATGTTAGAAAGCCGGCAAATCAATATCGAATAGCCGCCCAACGCCTTCAAGGCCTTGGATTGACCACCTCAGCGGCGATGGCCATGCGCTTCATCGCAGCGAAATGAACGCTTGGAGCCCTTGAGAGCCCGAGCGTCGGCTCCAGTAGGCAAGCGCGTTCACCAATTGGCGGGTGCTTCGCGCGCCTATGTCCAATACAGGAATCCGCTGCCTTTCCCTAGCCTGCTGCTTCGGCAGGCGTCGATCAGGCGGGGAGGAGGCGCGCCCCGATGCGCGTGGCAGCGTCCTGCAAGGCAACGAGATGCGCCGGGCGCCCTTCAGGCGCGACGATCGAGGTCAGTGACGAGATGCTGAGTGCGCCGGCAAGCGCGCCACTGCGGTCGAAAATCGGTACGCCGACGCCCGTCAAGCCAATGAAGAAGTCGTCGGCGGCCAGTTCCCAGCCTTGCGCGCGAATACGATCCGCCTCGCGCCAGAGCAGTTCGGGGTCTGTCTGGCTGGCCGGCGCGCGCTTTGGCAATTCCAGGGCCAGTGCCTGTCGCCGCTGTACCTCGTCGAGATAGGCCAGGATCACACGTGGGCCGCCGCCGCAGTTCAGTGGCGCCTGAGCACCGACCGCGAACCATGTCGCATCGACATGCGGCAGCGAGGCGCGGACGCGGTCCACGCACAATGCCCGGCCCGAGATATGGACCCATAGGAACGAGGTCGCGCCGGTCTTCTCGGCGATCTCGGTCAGATAGGGGCCGGCCACGTCCCGAAGTTCGCGCCCGGTCGTGACGGCGCTGCCGAGTTCGATCAGCCCGACGGCCAATGCGTAGGTCTGCGAGCGCTCGTCATGCTCGACCAGTTCGTTGAGCTGCAATGTCTGCAGCAGCCGCCGCGTCGTGCCTTTGTCGAGCCCGACCTGTCGTGCGAGCTCGCTCAGCCCGAGACGCGGCTGCTCGGGGCGGAAGGCGCGGAGCAGGGCAATGGCGCGGTCGAGCGCCCTGACGATCGGGACGCCCGGCGGAAGCTTCGCGGTCCGGCTCTCGCCTGCGCTATTCATCGGCCCTCTCACAGCGCCAATCGCCTGAACTTTCATCGTGTCGTCTAATAACACGCCATGTCAGTCATTGACACGAATTTTGACTCTGGCTTTCAATGGCGTGGAGCTTGCTAATCGGCACATGTTCGGGTGCGATCCCGGTAGGCCGCGATGCCAGTCGAAAAGAGAGGCCATACCCGGTGCGCTCACGCAGCTGCCGGAACCGGCACAGGGGAACGGGAGAACAACGATGACCGGATTGAGACTTGGCCTGGCGCTCGCGGCCTCAGTGCTTGCGCTCGGGGCAGCGACCGCGCAGGAGCCGAAGAAAGGGGGCACCGTGCATGTCGTGGTGCAGCCTGAGCCTCCGATGTTGATGCAGGGGCTGAACCAGAATGGCCCGACCAACATGGTCGCCGGCAATATCTACGAGTCGCTGCTGCGCTACGACGAGAAGCTCAACCCGCAGCCCTCGCTTGCCAAGAGCTGGGAGATTTCTCCAGATGCAAAGGTCTACACCTTCAAGCTCCAGGAGGGCGTGACCTGGCATGACGGCAAGCCCTTCACGGCGGACGACGTCGTGTTCACGCTCGACAAGTTCCTGCGCGAGGTCCATCCGCGCTGGCGGCCGATCGTCAACGCTCAGGTCGAGACAATCGAGAAGGTCGACGATCTCACGGTCAAGATCACGCTGAAGCAGCCCTTCGGCCCGATGATCATGACCCAGGAAGTCGCCTCGGCCCCGATGATCCCGAAGCACATCTATGACGGCACCGATTATCGGGCGAATCCGGCGAACAACACGCCAATCGGAACCGGCCCGTTCAAGCTGAAGGAGTGGAAGAAGGGCTCCTATATCCACCTCGTCAAGAACGAGAACTATTGGCTGAAGGGCAAGCCGAACCTCGACGAGATCTATTGGCAGATCATCCCGGATGCGGCGGCGCGCGCGGTTGCCTACGAGACCGGCAAGGTCGACGTGCTGACCGGCGGCTCCGTCGATGTCTACGATGTGGCGCGGCTCTCGAAGCTGCCCAATACCTGCATGACGACCAAGGGCTGGGAGATGTTCGCCCCACATGCCTGGCTGACGCCGAACGTGCGCAACGGCATCCTCGGCAACAAGCAATTCCGCCAGGGCCTGATGTACGCGATCGATCGCGAATTCGGGAAGGACGTGGTCTGGGGCGGTCTCGGCAAGCTGCCGACAGGGCCGATTTCGTCGAAGACGCGCTTCTACTCGTCCGACGTGCCGACATATGCTTTCGATCCGGCGAAGGCGAAGGAGCTGATCAAGGCGTCTGGCTACAAGGGTGAGACGATCAAGCTGCTCAACCTGCCTTATGGCGAGACCTGGAGCCGCTGGTCCGAGGCCATCAAGCAGAATCTCGAGGATGTCGGGGTCAAGATTCAGATCGAGAACACCGACGTGCCGGGCTGGACCCAGAAGGCCAGCAACTGGGACTTCGACCTAAATTTCAACTTCCTCTACCAGCTCGGCGATCCAGCGATGGGTGTGGCGCGCAGCTACATCTCGAGCAACATCGCCAAGGGCAATCCCTTCGCCAATGTCGGCGGGTATTCGAACCCGGAGGTCGACAAGCTCTTCTCCGAGGCGGCCATCGCGGCGACCGATGCGCAGCGCCAGGAGCTGTACACCAAGGTGCAGAAGCTGCTGGCGGACGAGTTGCCGGTGCTCTGGCTGCTCGAGATGGATTTCCCGACGATCTATCGCTGCAACGTCAAGAACCTCGTCACCACCGGCATTGGCGTGGATGACGGCTTCCGCGACGCCTGGAAAGAGTGAGGCCGTTGCCGTCCCGGCTTTCGCGCAGCGGCGATCCGGGACGGCATGACGCCTGCACTTTGTGACGCGCCTCTTCCAGAAGACGATCCCCGGGTTCGAGCCGCGCTCGGTCCGGGGTGACGCGGACCGGCTATTTTGCCTGTCCGCAGCGCCGAAGGCATGTGATGAACCTCGCTCAATTTCTCGCGGGCCGGCTGGTGAAGGGGATCGTCGTCCTCTTCGCCATCGCGATCCTGAATTTCTTCCTGATCCGCGCCGCACCGGGCGATCCCGCGCAGGTTCTGGCGGGAGAGGCGGGTGCGGCTGACGCGGTGCTGCTCGAGCAGTTGCGGGCGCGGTTCGGCCTCGACCAGCCGCTGATCCAGCAGCTCTGGATCTATCTCAAGGGCTATGCCTCGCTCGATCTCGGTTTCAGCTATCGCCAGCAGAGGCCCGTGCTCGAGTTGATCCTCGATCGGCTGCCCGCGACCCTGCTGCTGACCGGCGCAGCCTTTCTCGTCTCGCTGGGGCTGGGCGTCCTGATGGGCGCGCTTGCGGCGCGGCGTGCCGGGCGCTGGCAGGACAGCGTCATCACCACGCTTGCCCTTGTCTTCTACGCGACACCACTCTTCTGGATCGCGCTGATGAGCCAGATCATCTTCTCGCTGAAGCTCGGCCTCGTGCCGAATGTCGGCTTCGAGACGATCGGCGCGAACTATACCGGCCTCGCTCGGGCGCTCGATATCGCGCAGCATCTCTTCCTGCCGGCGCTGACGCTCGGATTGTTCTTCACGGCGCTCTACGCGCGAATGATGCGGGCCTCGATGCTGGAGATCGCCGGCGCCGATTTCGTCAAGACGGCGCGCGCGAAGGGGCTTTCACCCAGGGTCATCTCGCGCCGGCATGTAGCGAGGAACGCGATCCTGCCGGTCGTGACGCTGGCTGGCCTGCAGGCCGGCCAGCTCGTCGGCGGTGCGGTGCTGACCGAGACGGTCTTCGCCTGGCCCGGCATCGGCCGCTTGATGTTCGATGCCCTGGTGCAGCGCGATTACTCGGTGCTGCTTGGTGTCTTCTTCGTCTCGTCGGCCATGGTCGTCGGCTTCAATATCCTCACGGACCTGGTCTACCGGCTGGCCGATCCGCGCATCGAGGCGACATCATGAGCTTCCTCAAGCGTTTTGCGCGCAATCGCGGCGCGGTGGTCGGGCTGATCATCCTGCTCGTCGTCATCGTCTTCGCGCTGCTGGCGCCGTCGCTCTTTCCGCAATCGCCATGGCGCACGGTCGGCCGGCCGTTCCTTGCGCCCTTCGTCATGGAGCGCTTCCCGCTCGGCACAGATACGCTGGGGCGCAACATCGCTGCGGGGCTGGTGCATGGTGCGCGGGTCTCGCTGATGATCGGCGTGGTCTCGACGCTGGTCGCGTTGCTGATCGGCGTGCCGCTCGGCGCGGTTGCGGGCTATGCGGGCGGCTTCGTCGACGACGCGCTGATGCGCTTCACTGAGTTCTTCCAGACAATTCCGAGCTTCGCCCTGGCCATCGTTATGGTCGCGATCTTGCAACCGCAGCTCGGCTCGATCGTGCTCGCGATCGGGGTCGTCAGCTGGCCGCCCGTGGCGCGGTTGGTGCGCGGCGAGGTCCTGTCGCTGAAGACGCGCGAATATGTGCAGGCTGCCGTGACCATCGGCCAGTCGACGCCGCGCATCATCTTCAGCCAGGTGCTGCCCAACACCATCGCACCGATCATCGTGATGGGTTCGCTGATGATCGGCTCGGCGATCCTGCTGGAATCCTCGCTCTCCTTCCTCGGGCTGGGCGACCCCAACCTGATGAGCTGGGGCTATATGGTCGGCGCCGGGCGCACACGCCTGATCGATGCCTGGTGGATCAGCTTCTTCCCCGGCCTTGCGATCTTCCTCACGGTTCTTGCGCTCAATCTGGCGGGCGAGGGGCTGAACGACGCGCTGAACCCGCGCCTGGCGCGGGGGAGGGAGTGATGACGACGCCCGTTCTCGCGATCGAGGGATTGAAGCTCGCCCTGCCGGCGCTCGCGGACCGCGCCTTTGCGGTCGAGGATGTCTCTTTGACCATCGCTCCCGGTGAAACGCTTTGCGTCGTCGGCGAATCCGGCTCCGGCAAGTCGATGATCGCGCATGCGGTGATGGGGCTCCTGCCGAAGGCGGTGAAGCCCGCTGCGGGCGCGATCCGCCTGGCGGGGCGTGATCTGCTGATGCTTGACGAGGCTGCGATGCAGGACGTGCGCGGCCGTGAGGTCGGCATGATCTTCCAGGAGCCGATGACCTCGCTCAACCCGGTAATGCGGGTGGCCGACCAGATCATCGAGACGTTCGAGGCGCATGGCCTGCACAGCAATGCCGAGCGCCATGCCCGTGCGCTCGCGTTGCTGACGGAGGTCGGCCTGCCCGACCCCGAACGCCTCGCCAAGGCCTATCCGCATGAGCTCTCCGGCGGCCAGCGCCAGCGCGTGATGATCGCGATGGCGCTCGCGCTCGAACCTAAGCTGCTGATCGCCGATGAACCCACCACGGCGCTCGACGTGACCACGCAGGCGCAGATCCTGAAGCTGATCGACAATCTGCGCCGAAAGCATGGAACGGCGGTGCTCTTCATCACCCATGATTTCGGCGTCGTTGCCGAGATCGCCGATCGCATCGCCGTGCTGCAGCAGGGCAAACTCGTCGAGGAGGGCACGGCCGACGCCGTGCTGTCGCAACCGAGGCACGACTACACGAAGCGGCTGCTCGCGGCCGTGCCGTCGATGACGCCGCCGGAGCGCCCGCCGATCGCCGAGACCGTGCCTGTGCTGAGCGTCGAGAAACTCGGCAAGGTCTATCGCAAGCGCAGCTTCTTCCGGCCCGGGCGCGAGGTGAAGGCTGCCGACGATATCAGCTTCACCCTGGCTCGTGGCGAAACGCTTGGGTTGGTTGGCGAATCCGGGTCGGGCAAGTCGACGGTCGGGCGCTGCTGCCTCAGGCTGATCGAGCCCGATGGCGGGCGGATCACACTGGGAGACCTCGTCCTGAGTGATCTCGGTCCGGCCGCGCTGCGCGCGCATCGGAAGCGCATCCAGATGGTCTTCCAGGATCCGTTCGCTTCGCTCAATCCGCGCCAGACGGTAGGGCGGATCATCTCGGACGGGCCGGTCGCCCATGGCACGCCGCGCGCGCAGGCGCTTGGGCGGGCAAAGGAGCTGCTCGAGCTCGTCGGGCTCTCGGCCAATGCGATCGACCGCTATCCGCACGAATTCTCGGGCGGCCAGCGCCAGCGCATCGGCATCGCCCGTGCTCTCGCACTCGAGCCCGACGTGCTGGTTGCGGACGAGGCTGTCTCTGCACTCGATGTCTCGGTCCAGGCGCAGATCCTGACGCTGATCAAGGATATCCAGCAGCGGCTCGGCCTCGCGATCCTGTTCGTCACGCATGACCTGCGTGTGGCTGCGCAGATCTGCGACCGCATCGCCGTGATGCAGCGCGGGCGTATTGTCGAAACCGGCCCGACGGCTGCGCTCTTCGCCAATCCGCAGCATGACTACACGCGCCAACTGCTCGCCGCCGTGCCCGGCGGCCGCCGCTTCGCGCTGTGAGGCAGCCTTGCCGGCCATGGCCTCATCGTCCTGGTCGGGCCTGTCCCGACCATCCATGTCCTCACCTGCCATCCGCGTCGCGAGGCGCGAATGCTCGGCACGAGGCCGAGCATGACGGCGAGCGCCTGCTTGCCGCCTAACCGACCGGAGACCTGCCCATGCCTCTCGATCCCGTGCTTCGCGACCGCATCCTTGCCTCTGTGGAGGCCGGCTTTGCCGAACAGATCGCCTTCACGCAGGAGATGATCCGATTCGGCTCGCTGCGCGGGCAGGAACACGCGGTGCAGGATTTCGTCTTCCGGGCGCTGAAGGGGCGCGGTTTCACGATGGACCGCTTCGGAATGGATCGCGAGGCGATTGCGGCCCATCCCGGTGGTGCGCCGTTCTCCGATGAGCATTCGGATGCGCCGATCGTCGTCGGCATCCATCATCCGCGCGAGGAGAAGGGGCGCTCCCTGATCCTGCAGGCGCATGTCGATGTCGTGCCGACCGGGCCGGACACGTTTTGGACGCATCGGCCCTTCGACCCGGTGATCGCGGGGGATTGGCTCTATGGCCGTGGCGGCGCGGACATGAAGGCTGGTCATGCCGCCAACCTGTTCTGCCTCGACGCGCTCCGGCGCATCGGCCTGCAGCCGGCGGCCACGGTCTACGTGCAGTCGGTGGTCGAGGAGGAATCGACCGGTAACGGCGCGCTGATGACGCATCTGCGCGGCTACAAGGCCGATGCAGTGCTGATCCCCGAGCCGGAGGAGGAGATGCTCGTGCGCGCCAATACCGGTGTGCTCTGGTTCCAGATCGAGGTGCGCGGCGTGCCGATGCATGTGCGCGAGATGGGCGCGGGTGCGAACGCGATCGACGGGGCCTATCGCGTCATCGGGGCGCTGCGGAAGCTCGAGGAGGAACTCAACGCGGAGAAGGCCGGACGCGAGCATTTCGAGGACGTCGCCCATCCCATCAACCTGAATATCGGCAAGATCGAGGGCGGCGACTGGGCCTCCTCCGTGCCGTGCTGGTGCAGGATCGACTGCCGGATCGGACTCTATCCCGGTGTCAGCGCCGAGGAATTGGCGAAGCGGATCGAGGCCTGCGTGCTGACGCATGCGCGCGGCGATTCGTTCCTCGCCAACAATCCGCCGAGCGTGACCTTCAACGGCTTCTATTCGGAAGGCTATGTGCTCGAACCTGGCAGCGAGGCGGAGGCCGTGCTCGGACGGGCGCATCAGGGCGCGACCGGCAAACCACTGAAAAGCTTCATGACTGCGGGCTATCTCGATACCCGCGTCTATGCGCTCTACGACAAGATTCCGGCGCTGTGCTATGGCCCGATCTCGGAGAACATCCACGCGTTCGACGAGCGGGTCAGCCTCGCCTCGCTGAAGCGCATCACCGGATCCATGGCCCTGTTCGTGGCCGAATGGTGCGGCGTCGAGAGTGTCCCGGAGTGACGCCGCGCGGCGGGGGGGCGATAAACGTGCATCGGCTCCTGCGCGATTTGGCATGACGATGGCGCCGCCGGTTCGGCCATAGTCACGCCATGTCGCAAACCCCTGGCCGCTCGCTTCTGCTCGTTCCGCTGCTCGGCCTGCTCTGGGGCTTCAACTGGCCGGCTGTCCGTATCTCGCTGACAGAGATCGCGCCCTGGACGCTCCGGGCCGGCGGCATGAGCTTTGCGGGGCTGGCTCTGGTCGCCATCGGGCTCGCACGCGGGCAATTTCTGGCGGTGCCCAGAGGCCAATGGCTGAGGCTGGCGATTGCCGGCTTCCTTTCGATCGCCGCCTTCAACGTATTGCTTGCCTTCGCACAGCTCGCCGCGCCGACTTCGCGGGCGGCGATCCTGACCTTTACCATGCCGATCTGGGCGACATTGCTCGCACGGTTCGTCCTTGCCGAGCCCTTTGACCGAAGGCGCCTGCTCGGCCTCGGCCTCGGCGCGGCGGGATTGCTGTGCCTCGGCCTGCCATTGCTTGCCAGCGGCTCGTTCTCCATCGGCCTGCTTTACGCGCTGATGGCCAGCGTGAGCTGGGCCCTGGGCACGATCGTCACCAAGCGCTGGCCGGTTTCGGCTCCGGCACTGACCATCGCCGCCTGGCAGCTGCTGATCGGCGGCGCTGTCGCCGGCATCGGCATGCTGGTCTTCGAGGGCTTGCCCATTCCCAAGATGCCGGAGGCACGGACTTTCGCCGCGCTGACCTTCCATATCCTGGGAGCACAGGCGCTGGCCTATTTCCTGTGGTTCACGGTGATCGCGCGGCTGCCCGCGGGCATTGCCAGCCTTGGCACGCTGATGGTCCCGGCCGTCGGCGTGCTTGGTTCCGTGCTGCTGCTCGGCGAGCGACCGACGCCGAGCGACTGGCTCGGCCTCGTGCTGGTGGTCGCAGCATCCGGGACCATCATGCTGCCGCAGCGGCGCCGCGAGGCCAAAGCCCTATCGTAGCGGCCAGACCAGCATGATCAGCGGCACACCGAGCAGGATCACCAGCAGCGACAGCGGCGCGCCAAGCCGCGCGTAGTCGCCGAAGCGATACCCTCCCGGACCCATCACCAGGGTGTTGCACTGGTGGCCGATTGGCGTGAGGAAGTCGCAGGCCGCACCGATCGCAACCGCCATCAGGAAGGCATCGGGGCTATAACCCAGGCTCTTCGCAAAGCTCGCGCCGATCGGGGCCATGACCAGCACCGTCGCCGCGTTGTTCAGGAAGGGCGTCACCGCCATGGCAGAGACGAGGATCAGCGCAACCGCGCCCCAGCCGGGAAGGTGCATGCCGACACTCGCGAGCCAGCCGGCGAGCAGATCCGTGGTTCCGGTCGAGCGCAGGGTGTCGCTGACCGGGATCAGGGCCGCCAGCATGACGAGGATGGGCCATTCGATCGAATCATAGGCGTCGCGCGGCGAGATTGCCCGGAAGGTGACGAGCAGCGCGGCTGCCGCAAAGAACGCGACCGAAACCGGGACGAGGTTGAAGGCGATCGCGATCACGGTCGCAAGCAGGATCGCGCCGGTAACCCAGCCCCTGCGGGCACTGCCGAGCGTCAGCGCGCGTTCTGCGAGCGGCATCAGTCCCAGTTCGCGCATTCGCTCCGGCAGGATTGTCTCGTCGCCCTGGAGGACGACGACATCGCCTGTGCGCAGGGTGATGTTGCGCAGGCGTTCCCGGAAGCGCTCGCCGGATCGGCTCACTGCGAGCAGATTGACGCGATAGCGCTCGTGCAGCTCGATTTCGCCAACGGAGCGTCCCGTCAACAATGAGACGGGGCCGACGATCGCCTCGCTCACGGTGATCTGATCGAGCGCGCCCTTGCTATGGGTCGGACGCTGGTCCGCATCGAGTTGGAGGCCCCCCTGTGCCACGACGCGCTCGAGCGCCTTCGGCTCGCCGCGCAGCAGCAGGATGTCGCCGGGACGCAGGCTGGCATCGGGGAACGGGGCGGACAGCCGTGTCTTGGAGCGCAGGATGGCGACGACATCGACCTCGCCCTCGGCAAGGGCCTTGAGCTCGGAGATGGTCTTGCCGGCAAGCGCCGAGCGCTGGGGGACCTGAACTTCGGTGACATAGTCGGAGATGTCCAGCGCCTGTTCGAGCGAGGCCGCGCCTTGCCGGTCGCGCGGCAGCAGGCGGTAGCCCACGCATAGAAACAGGCAGCCGGCGAGCGCGAGGCCGAGGCCGACCGGCGCAAAGTCGAACATCTCGAAGGGGCGGCCGGTCAGTTCCTCGCGAACGCGGGCGACGATGATGTTCGGCGAGGTGCCGACCAGCGTGACGATGCCGCCGAGCAGCGAGGCGAAGGCCATCGGCATCAGGAAGATAGATGGCGATTTTCCGCCCTTCCGGGCGAGCTGGTAGGCGATCGGCAGCATCATCGCGAGCGCACCGATATTCTTGATGATCGCCGACATCACTGCGACCGAGAACACGAGCAGCGAGATCTGCATCTGTGTCGAGCGGACAAAGGGCGCGACATGGCTGAGCGCGCGCTCGATGATGCCGGAGCGCGCGACAGCCGCGCTGACGACGAGCGCGCTGCCGACAATGATGACGATATCGTCGGAAAAGCCCTTGAAGGCGTCCTTGGTCGGTACGAGGCCGAGAGCCAGCGCGGCCAGGAGCGCCAGCGCCGCGACGACATCATAGCGGAGGCGGCCCCAGACGAAGAGCGCCATCATCATGGTGATGACGGCGACGGAGAGCGATTGATCGAGAGTCATGCAAACCCTGGAGGCCGCGCCAGAGCCGGCGCCTTGTTCAACCTCCACATCAGCGGATCGTTCCGCAAGCCTGCAAGCCGATGTTCAGTCCTTCAGCGAGGTGCGCCGGTTCGCCTCTTCCGGGCGTTGGGTCCAGGTGTCGACGGACATCGTGGGCAGGTCGAAATAGTCGCGTGTCGTAGCATAGCCATGACCGCCCATGCGGCCGATGGCGTCAAGTCCGACCGGGTCGACATGGAGGCGTTCATCGACGATGTCGGCCCGAAAATGGGCGTAGACGACTTCGCCCAGGATGATCTCGCGCGAGTTGCCGATGCCGAGCGTGGTGTGATGACGGCATTCGAAGGCAGCGGGTGCCTGGCCGATCCAGGGGCAGGGCACCTTGACGCCGGGCAGGGCGTCGAGCCCCGCTTCGCGCAATTCGTCGATTCCCGGCGCGAAGGGCACCGCGCAGACATTCATGCCGGCAATGAGTGCGTCAGAGACGATGTTAACGGTGAAGGCGAGGGTATCGCGGACATTGCGACCGGTGTCCTTCTGGCCGCCGGTTGGGCGATACTCGACGCCGAGCGCCAGGATCGCGGGATCGGCCGAAAGGCAGTTGAAGAAGCTGAACGGCGCGGCGTTGACGACGCCCTGCGCATCGACCGTCGTCACCAGCGCGATCGGGCGTGGTACGACCGCGCCGATCAGGAGCTTGTAGCGCTCGCGCGGCGTGAGATCCGCGAAATCGAAGGTGACGATCGAGGGCTGGGTGTCGGACTTGGGCTGGACGCGCGGCTGAGCGGTCATGGGGGAGTCAGTCCTTCGCTCAATGCGTAGGGGGCGAGCAGGTCGCGGATGTCGCGCTCCGCCCGGGGAGTGAGCAGGGCGCGCGTGACCACGGCCTGCAGATGATGATCCATCAGCTCGGCGGCCTGCTTCGCATCGCCGCGCTTCAGCGCCTCGATCAGCTGCCGGTGCTCGGAGACGGCGCATTCCGACGAGTGCGGACGGCCGTAGATCGCCAGAACCAGCGAACAGCGCGAGCTCAGCTCCTGAATATAGCGCAGCAGCAGGACGTTGCCCGTCATCTCGGCGAGCCGGATGTGGAAATCGCCGGAGAGCCGGATCGATTCCGGCCCGTCCTGGCCATGTGCGGCTTCCTCCTGCCGGACATGGTGCTCAAGTTCGGTGATCTGTGCCGGGGTGAGCCGGCCGGCGAGGGTCTCGGCGACCAGCCGTTCCAGGCTGCGGCGGACGTCGAAGACGTCACGGGCTTCTTCCAGGGTGGGATAGGCGACCGAGGCGCCGCGATTGGGCTTGAGCTCGACCAGGCCCTCGACGGCGAGCCGCCCGAAGGCCTCGCGCACCAGCGTACGGCTGACGCCGAGCTGTTCGCCGATCGAGTCTTCGGGAAGCTTCATGCCAGGCCGCAGGGCCTGCTCGATGATCGCGCGTCGCAGCGCCTTGTACACGGATTGCGCGCGCAATCCATGAGGGCGGGGTTCCGTCGGCATGGTGCGTCTCCGCTCTGGCTCGGCCGTCTCAGCCTCACTCCATGTCACGGGATTCCGCTCCACTCCAGTTTCCCCCTTGTCTGCGATAATCGTATACAATACGATATCTCTATCGTATGCAATATTGATTGTTGATTGCGCACGAGATGCTGCACAAAGTGCCAGGGTGGCGCGGGATTGGGCATTCACGAGGGGCACCGAGCCTGACCGAGCGCCAAAGATGCGCCGCAGGTTCATCGAGAGGAGAGATCGATGAAGAAGCACTGGTTGTTGGCGGCTGTCGCGGCTCTGGCGCTGAACGGCGCAGCTGAGGCGAAGACCCTGAAATGGGGCGCGTCGCGCGAGATCGCCTCGCTCGACCCCTATTCCTACGGCGAGACGTTCACGCTCTCCGTGCTCAATCATGTCTATGAGGGGCTGGTGCGCTACACCGGCGATCTCAAGATCGAGCCGGCCCTGGCGGAATCATGGGAGACGGTCTCCCCCACGGTCTGGCGCTTCAAGCTGCGTCAGGGTGTGAAGTTCCACAATGGCAACCCCTTCACCGCCGACGACGTGATCGCCTCGCTCGACCGCGTCACGCATGACACCTCGCCGCTCAAGGGCAATCTGCCGGCCTACAAGAGCGCCAAGAAGATCGATGACTATACCGTCGAGATCGAGGTCAACGGCCCGTACCCGCTGCTGCTGAACGACCTCACGAACATCTTCATCTTCGACAAGGAGTGGATGGAGGCGAACAACACCTCGCTCCCGACCGATTCCGGCAAGGGCATCAAGGGCTACGCAACCGATAACACCAACGGTACCGGCCCGTTCAAGGTCGAGAGCCGCCGCGCCGACGCCAAGACGATCTTCGTTAAGAACCCGACCTGGTGGGACAAGCCGCAGCACAATATCGACGTCATCGAGTTCACGCCGATCACCTCGGCCTCGACCCGTGTCGCCGCGCTGCTCTCCGGCGAGATCGACTTCACCAATGTCGCGCCCTTGCAGGATCTGCCGCGGCTCGCGGCTTCGCCCGACGTCAAGGTCCTGCAGACCAACGAACTGCGCTCGGTCTTCTTCGCCCTCAATCTGAAGGATGCGCTGTTCGAGAGCGATGTGAAGGACAAGAACCCCTTCAAGGATATCCGGGTCCGTGAGGCGCTCTATCGTGCGATCGACATCGATGCCGTCCAGAAGCGGGCCATGCGCGGCCTCTCGCGCAATACCGGCGCGCTGGTCGCTCCGGCGATCCCAGGCTACGAGCCGTCCCAGGATGTGCGCCTGCCCTTCGATCTCGAGGGGGCCAAGAAGCTGCTGGCGGCCGCCGGTTATCCCAACGGCTTCTCCTTCCAGTTCAATTGTCAGGCCGACAGCCTGGTCAACGAGGAGGAGTTCTGCCAGGCGGTCGCTTCGATGTGGTCGCGCGCCGGCCTGAAGCCCAATCTCAGCCTCGCCCCGCGCAGCCAGCAGACACCGAAACGCGTCAAGGGCGATTTCGACGTGATCTCCTTCGGCTGGGCCAATGAGCCGATGATCGACGCCTACTCGCTGCTGGTGCAGGTGCTGCGCTCGAAGAGCGGCACGGGCGGCGTGTTCAACTGGGGCAACTGGGGCGATCCGCGCATCGATGCGCTGATCGACAAGGCCGGCGTCGAACTCGACAACAGCAAGCGCATCCCGATGATGATGGAGGCGCTCAAGATCGCCAAGGCCGAGCATCTCTTCATCCCCCTGCATCAGCAGCCGATGGCCTGGGCGATGCGCAATACGGTGGCCTCGACCGTGCAGGCCTCCGACAACAAGCCGCGCCTGTGGCTGACCATGCTGAAGTGAGCTGAACCGCATCGACCGACCGGGAGCGTTCAGGCGCTCCCGGTCCATTGTGACCGGAGGGGACGATGCCGGCTTTCCTGCTGAAACGACTGCTGAACGCGGCTGGCGTGATGCTCGCCGTCGCCTTCCTCGCGTTCCTGATCTTCCGCTTCGTCGGCGACCCCGTCGAGCTGATGCTGAACGAGCAGGCGAGCCAGGCGCAGCGTGACGAGTTGCGCGTGCGGCTCGGTCTCGACCGGGGCTTCGTCCTGCAATTTGCGACCTTTGTCGGCAACGCGGCGCGCGGCGATTTCGGCATCTCCTATCGCAATCAGCAGGATGTCTTCACCCTGATCACGGAGCGCTTCCCGGCCACTTTCGAACTGGTGCTGGTGGCGACCTTCCTGTCGCTCGCAGTCGGGATTCCGCTCGGCGTCTACACGGCGATCAGACGTGACAGCCTGCTCGCCAAGTCGCTGCAATTCGTCTCTGTGCTCGGCGTCTCCCTGCCAAGCTTTGCGCTCGGCATCCTGTTCATCCTGCTCTTCTCGGTGACGCTGCAATGGCTGCCGGCCTTCGGCCGCGGCGAGGTGGTGCAGATTGGCTGGTGGAGCACAGGTTTCCTGACGCCGTCCGGCCGGCGGGCGCTGATCCTGCCGGGCATCACGCTCTCGCTCTTCCAGATCACGCTGGTGATGCGGCTGGTGCGGGCCGAGATGCTGGAGACGATGCGCACCGACTTCATCCGCTTCGCCCGGGCGCGGGGCCTGCCGGCTCGCGCTGTGAATTTCCGCCATGCGCTGCGCAACTGCCTGATGCCGGTGATCACGGTGACGGGTCTGCAGATCGGCAACCTGATCGCCTTCGCGCTGGTGACCGAAACCGTCTTCCAATGGCCGGGCATGGGCATGCTCTTCGTCCAGGCCGTGACCTTCGTCGATATCCCGGTGATGGCGGCCTATCTGATCGTCGTCTCCTTCATCTTCGTGTCACTGAACGCGCTGGTCGACCTGCTCTACGCCTATGTCGATCCGAGGCTGCGCGAAGATGCGATTTCGGGAGCCGCCAATGCCCGTTGATGCCACTGCCAAGCCCGGCCGCCTGCGCCGCTTCCTCGACAGCGATATCGGCTGGAGCTTCTGCCGCACTCCCGCGGCCTGGCTTTCGACGATGGTGCTGGTGCTGCTGATCGTGACCGCGTTTCTCGCGCCCCTGATCGCGCCGCAGAACCCGCATGATCTCGCTCAGGTCTTCATCGACAAGGCCGAGATCCCGCCGATCTGGCAGGCCGGCGGGGAGTGGCCGTTCCTGCTCGGCACGGACCCGCAGGGACGCGATGTCCTGTCCGCCATTCTGTATGGCACGCGCGTCTCGCTGTTGATCGGCATCGCAGCGGTGATCGTCTCGATGGGGCTCGGCGTCTCGGTGGGGCTGGTCTCGGGCTTCTATGGCGGACGCATCGACAATCTCCTGATGCGGCTCGGCGACACGGTTCTCTCGATCCCGACGCTGCTGATGGCGATCCTGGTCAGTGCAATCTTCCGCGAATTGCTGCCGCCCGGCCTGCGCGAACCTTTCGCTGCGGTGGTGCTGGTCGTCTCGATCTCGCTGACCAACTGGGTGCAGTACGCGCGCACCGTGCGCGCCTCCACCATGGTCGAACGGCGCAAGGAATACGTGCTCGCCGCGCGGATCATCAAAGTCGCGCCGGCGCGCATCATGCGCCGCCACATCCTGCCGAATACGTTGACGCCGGTGATGGTCGCCGCGACGCTCAATCTCGGTCTGGCCATCCTGTCGGAAGCGACCCTGTCCTTCCTGGGCGTCGGGATGCCGATCACCCAGCCTTCGCTCGGCACGCTGATCCGTATCGGCAACCAGTACCTGTTCTCCGGCTCCTGGTGGCTGGTCGTCTTCCCGTCGCTGCAGCTCGGGCTGATCGTGCTTTCGGTCAACCTGCTCGGCGACTGGCTGCGCGATGCGCTGAATCCGAAACTCCCCTGACAAGAAACTGACGAGGAAACGATGGCTACCGATCTCCTGCTGCGCAATGTCCGCCCGCTTGGCGGCGAAGCGACCGATATCCTGATCGAGAAGGGGCGGATTGTCCGCCTCGGGACCGGGCTTGCCGCGCCGGCCGGCGTCGCGGTCGAGGATGGCCGCAACGAGATCCTGCTGCCGGGCCTGGTCGAGGCTCACACCCATCTCGACAAGAGCCTCTGGGGCCTGCCCTGGTACAAGAACGAGGTTGGCCCGAGGCTTCTCGACAAGATCGACAATGAGCGCCTGAACAAGCGTCGGCTCGGCATCGATCCCTATCAGCAATCGGCCCGCCAGAGCATCCAGTCCTCGCTGATGGGCTCGACCCATATCCGCAGCCATATCGACATCGATACCGACCACGGCATGTGGGGCGTCGAGGGCGTGATGAAGATGCGTGACGATTATCGCGACATCATCGACGTCGAGATCGTCGCCTTCCCGCAGTCGGGCATGCTGCGCCGGCCGGGCACGCTGGAGCTGATGGACGAGGCGATGAAGCTCGGCGCGGAAGTGGTCGGCGGCCTCGACCCCTGCACGATCGACCGTGATCCCAAGGGGCATCTCGATGCCGTGTTTGCGCTCTGCCAGCGCTATGGCAAGCCTCTCGACATCCACCTGCACGAGCCGGGTGAGGTCGGCGCCTTCTCGATGGACATGATCATCGAGCGTACACGGGCGCTCGGCATGAAGGGCAAGGTCACGATCAGCCATGCGTTCTGCCTCGGCACGCCGGACCCGGCCCTCATCGATCCGCTGATCGCCCAGCTCGCCGAGCTCGACATCGCCATCGTGACGACGGCGCCGGCGAGCCGACCGGCCCCTCCGGTGAAGCGGCTGATCGAGGCCGGCATCCGGGTCTGCTCCGGCTCCGACGGCATCCGCGACACCTGGGGGCCGTACGGCAATGCCGACATGCTGGAGCGCGCCATGTTCGTCGGCCTGCGCAACAACTTCCGGCGCGACGATGAACTCCGGATCGCGCTGGATGTCTGCACCAGCGAGGGGGCCAAGGTGATGGAACTCGACGGTTACGGGCTGAGTCAGGGCTGCCGGGCCGATCTCGTGCTCGTGCCCGGCGAGACGCTGGCCCAGGCGATCGTGACCCGCTCGCCGAAGCGTCGGGTCGTCAAGGGCGGCAAGGTCGTCGCGCGCGACGGCGTCTCGATCAAGAGCGCACCCTGATGCTGCAAGCCGCGCCGCACCCCAAGGGCAGGGTCCTGCTGACCGCGCGCTGGCTCGTCGGCCACCGCGACGGTCGGCACCGGCTCATCGAGAATGGCGAGATCGTCTTCGAGAATGGCGAGGTGGTCTTCATCGGCCACCGCTTCCCCGGCGAGGTCACGCGCCGGATCGACTACGGCAATGCGCTGATCGGACCCGGCTTCGTCGATCTCGACGCTCTGTCCGATCTCGACACCACCATCCTCGCCTATGACAACCAACCGGCCTGGAAGAAGGGGCGCGTCTGGCCGCGTTCCTATATCGAGGCCGGCCCGGTCGAGATGTATTCGCGCGAGGAGCTGGCCTTCCAGAAGCATCACGCCTTCGCGACGTTGATCCGCAACGGCATCACCACGGCGCTGCCGATCGCCTCGCTGTTCTACCGGCAATGGGGCGAGACGCCGGAAGAGTTCTCCGACGCGGCCGAGGCCGCGGCGAAACTCGGCTTGCGCGCCTATCTCGGCCCGGCCTACCGCACCGGGAACCAGGTCGTCGAGGTCGATGGCAGGATCACGACGGCTTATGACGAGCCGCGCGGCCTTGCCGAGCTTGCTGCGGCAATCGCCTTTTGCGAGCGCTTCGAAGGCGCTGCCGGTGGACTCATCCGCACCATGCTCGCGCCGGACCGGATCGAGACCTCGACGGCCGAACTGCTCTGGCGCACGGCCGAAGCCGGCCGCGCACTCGGCGTGCCGGTGCGCCTGCATTGCTGCCAGTCGAAGATCGAATACGATCTCGTGCTGGCGCAGCACGGCATGAGCCCGCCGGAATGGTTGGAGAAGCTCGGCTTTCTGACCGAGCGGACGCTGTTGCCTCACGGGACCTATGTCTCCGGCAGCAAGCTCATCTCCCGGCCTGGCCGCGATCTCGAGATCATCCGCGATGCGGGCTCGACCATCGTGCACTGTCCTCTGGTTTCCGGACGCCACGGCAATGCCATCGATCACTTCGGGCGCTATCGCGAGATGGGCCTGAATCTCGGCCTCGGCACCGATACCAGCCCGCCGGACATGATCATGAACATGCAGATCGGCATGATCCTCGCCCGCACCATGGCGGGCAGCTCGGCCGGCGTACGCAGCGAGGACTATTACGACGCGGCGACCATTGGCGGTGCCGATGCGCTTGGCCGCCCGGATCTCGGCAGGCTCCAGCCCGGCGCGCGGGCCGATATTGCGGTCTTCGATCTCGACCGGCCACATCTCGGCCAGGTCATCGATCCGATCCAGACCATGCTGCTCGCCGGACACGGCCGCGACTTCGCGACGGTGATCATCGACGGCCGCTTCGTCATGGAGGACCGCGAGATCCCGGGCGTCGACGAAGCTGCGGACAAGCGGCGCGCGCAGAAACAGTTCGAAGGCGTGATGGCTCAGTACCCGCGCCGGACACATGGCCACCCGCCGGCTTCCGAGATCTTCTCGTCAAGCTACCCGGTCGAACGTGGGGAGGAGAGAACATGACCGCCATGGCCGTGCCCCAGTCGCTGCTCTCGGTGCGGGACCTCAAGGTCGTCTTCGACGGCCGGCATGGCCCGCTGACGGCGCTCGACGGCGTTTCGCTCGAGATCGCGCCAGGCGAGATCCTTGGCGTTGTCGGCGAGTCGGGGGCGGGCAAATCCCTGACCGGCACGGCGGTGATCGGCCTGCTCGATCCGCCCGGCCGGGTTGCAGGGGGCAGTATTCATCTCAACGGCCGGCGTATCGACAATCTTCCAGCCGAGGCGATGCGCCTGGTGCGGGGCAAGGAGATCGGCGCGATCTTCCAGGATCCGCTGACCTCGCTCCATCCACTGCTCCGGGTCGGGGATCAGATCGTCGAGACGATCCTGGCGCATCTGCCGGTCAGCCGCGGCGAGGCGCGGGCACGGGCGCTCCACCTTCTCAAGGAAGTCGGCATTCCCGCTGCCGAAACACGGATCGACCATTATCCGCATCAGTTCTCGGGCGGCATGCGCCAGCGTGTGGTGATCGCGCTGGCTCTCTGCGCCGAACCCAAGCTGATCATCGCGGACGAGCCGACGACGGCGCTCGACGTTTCGATTCAGGCGCAGATCATGAGCCTGCTCAAGCGGCTCTGCCGCGAGCATGGCACAGCGATCATGCTGGTGACACACGACATGGGCGTGATCGCCGAGACCGCAGACAGGGTCGCGGTGATGTATGCCGGACGGGTTGTCGAGGTCGGCCCCGTGAAGGAGGTGACACGCCACCCGAGCCATCCCTACACGGCCGGGCTGATGGCCTCGATTCCGAGCGTGCATGAGCGCCTTCGCCATCTCAACCAGATCGACGGCGCGATGCCGCGACTGAACGCTATTCCGAAGGGCTGCGCCTTCAACCCGCGGTGCGGTTCTTGCCGCGACCGCTGCCGCGACGAGCGGCCTTCGCTGGGCGCGGGACTCCATATCGCCGCCTGCCACTTCCCCTTGCGCGAGCTGGTTCATGGCTGAAACCGAAACCATTCTCGAGGTGAAGGCGGCGTCCTGCCGCTTCGACGTCTCGACGCCCTGGCTGTCCCGTCTGGCCTCGCATGAGCCACGCCGTGTGTTGCGGGCGGTCGAGGATGTCTCGTTCACGGTCCAGCGTGGCACCACCTTCAGCATCGTCGGCGAGTCCGGCTGCGGAAAATCGACGCTGGCACGGATGATCGTCGGGCTGCAGCGCCCGACCGAGGGCAGCTTGCGCTTTGCCGATATCCGCCGCCTCGATGGCAGCTTCGGTCCGCCACGCGTGCAGATGATTTTCCAGGATCCCTATGCCAGCCTGAATCCGCGCTGGCGCGTCGGCGACATCATTGCCGAACCGATCCGCGAGCTGAAGCTGCGTCGCGATGACGCCGAGGTGGCGGAACGCGTCGGCGATCTGCTCGAGATCGTCGGTCTGTCTCGCGCCGACGCCCGGCGCTTCCCGCATGAATTCTCCGGCGGCCAACGGCAGCGTATCTCGATCGCCCGTGCACTGGCGACCGAGGCCGACTTCCTGGTTTGCGACGAGCCGACCTCGGCACTCGACGTCTCCGTGCAGGCACAGATCCTCAATCTCATGGTGAGGCTGCAGGCCGAGTTCGGCCTGACCTATCTCTTCATCAGCCATAATCTCTCGGTGGTTCGGCACATGTCCGACCATCTGGCGATCATGTATCTCGGCCGCTTCGTCGAGGCCGGCCCCGCCGATGAGGTCTTCAACCTGCCGCGCCATCCCTATACGCGGCTGCTGCTCGACACGATCCCCGATGTCGAGAAACCCAACCGGGAGCGCAAGCCGATGTCCGGCGAGGTGCCGAGCCCGATTGCACCGCCGAGCGGCTGCGCGTTTCACCCGCGCTGTGCCAGTGCCGTCGAGCGCTGTTCGCAGCAACGCCCCCCGCTGCGCGATTTCGGCGATGTCCGCCTCGCCTGCGACAGGGCGTGAACGTTGCGCTGAGGGAAGGTTAACGGCCGAATTGGCCGTTAACGCGCGATTTACCGCGTTTTGCCTAGGGTAAGCGAGGCTTCCTCTGGTCGCGGATACATCTCGCCATGCAAGCACAGGCGCTCAAGCTGCCGGAGCCGGCCAATGAGGATGTGCTCGGTGGGGCTGCGGCCGTCCGCGCTATCGGCGAGATCGCGGAGCGCTTCGGTAAGCTCGGGGTCGAGATCACGGATATTTCCGGCCGTATCGGTGATGTCACACGGCAGCTCGAGGGGCAGGCCGAAGGGCTGCACCGGGTCGTTGCGTCCGTCGAGCAGGTTTCGCGCTCCAATCGCTCGATCCAGAGTTCGGCGGAAGACGCTCAGAAGGCGGCTTCCGTCGTCAAGAGTGGGCTGGAACGTGTCACCGGAGCGGTCCGACTGGGACTGAATGCTGCCCAAAGCGATATCGAGATGCTGAGCCACGGGGCTGAATCGATTTCGGCCGCGCTTGCCGAGGCCGTCACCAATGCCCACAAGGTTCGCGAGGCGAGCGACGCCATCCAGAAGATCACGCGCGAGATCCAGCTGCTCTCGATCAATGCCGGTGTCGAAGCGGCGCGGAGTGGTTCGGCGGGACGCGGCTTTGCCGTCATTGCTGCGGCGGTGAAGCAACTCTCCGAGCAGACGCGTGAGGCGACCGCGCTCAGCACCCGGCAACTCGACGCGCTTGTGGAAACCGTCGATCAGCTTTCCCGTCGCAGCATCGAGAATGCGGCTGTAGCCCGCCGTGCGAGCGAGGAGAGCAAGGGAATATCCCGGCAGGTCGGCGAACTCGATATCTTCGGCCGTTCGGTCGTCGGGCTGATTGGCGATATCGACGCGATCTCGAACCCGACGCGGGAGAATGCCATCGCCTTCGCCAAGGTCGGAGAGGACCTGAAGGCGCTGGTCGCCGGTGTCGACCAGTCGAGCGGCAATCTCGACCTCGCTTCAGGCCGGGCGGCTTCGCTCGTTTCGATCAGCGAGGCGATCCTGGGCTCGATTGCGGCCTCCGGCGTGCGCACCGCGCAATCGGAACTGATCGCCACCGCGATGGAGACGGCGCAAACCATTTCCGGCCTCTTCGAGGAGGCCGTGGAGCGAGGCGACGTCACGATGGCCGATCTCTTTGACGAGACCTATCGCCTGATTGGGGGCTCGGACCCCCCGCAGCATATGACGCGTTTCGTCGCGTTGACCGATCGTCTGCTGCCGCCGCTCCAGGAAGGGCTGCTGGCAGCAAACAAGCGCATCGTGTTCTGCGCCGCGGTCGATCGAAACGGCTTCCTGCCGACCCATAATCGCAAGTATTCGCAGGCGCGGGGTAGGGATCCCCTCTGGAACAATGCCAATTGCCGGAACCGCCGCATCTTTGCGGATCGCACCGGATTGGCGGCCGCCCGCAACCGGAAACCGTTTCTGCTGCAGACCTATCGGCGCGACATGGGCGGCGGCCAGTTTCTCGTCATGGAGGACCTCTCGGCGCCGATCTGGGTCAAGGGGCGTCACTGGGGCGGATTTCGCTTCGGTCTCAGCGTTTGAGGCAACCGCATTAACGGCCTGTGAGCGTTCCTGAAGGCAAGACTATGCGTAGCGCCAGGATGGCGCGTCGGGTTGAGTGAGTGTCCGGTCCAGCGTCATGCATATCGCGCCGTCTTTTCCCAATCTCTCGGTCCTGCTGATCGATAGCAGCGCGCATTACCGGCGCATCGTCCGGACCATGCTCTACCAGGCGTCGCTCCATCGCATCTTCGAGGCGGCGGATCTGTCCTCGGCCGCAACGATGTTCATTCAGAAGCAGCCGAACATCGTGGTCCTGGACTGGGATCTTCCCGATTCCGGAAGCGTCAAATGCCTGGCATCGATCCGTTCGTTCAAGACTTCGCCCTTCGCCAAGGCTCCGGTTCTGGTGATGATGGAACGTCCCGACCGTCGCTCGGTCGTGCAGGCGGCCAAGCTCGGGGCGCACGAGATCATCACCAAGCCGATCTCGCCCAACGCGCTCTGGCTGCACTTGTCCGGGATCATCAATATTCCGCGCAAGTACAAGGAGCAGAACGGCAGCATCTCGCTCGTTCCGCGTGCCATCAGCAATGCCATGTTCTGACCACATCTGCCTCGGAAACGCCCAAAGCGTTGATGCCGGGGTGCCGCCGATTAGCGAAATTTTTACCAATCTGGCGTGATGTTCCATCCGCCAATCATGGGTCCCGCCGCCGTGGTCATCACCGTCTCGCTTCCAGCCTTTCTCGGTCGTTCCGAGGCGGCAGCCTTCCGCAATCAGCTGCTTGTCGCGCTGGAGCAGAAGGAGAGCATCGCCGTCGAATGCGCTGAAGCTGGCCCCCTGCCCAGCCTCTGGATTCAGTTGCTCCATGCCGCCGCGACCAGTGCGCAGGCAAAGGGGCTCAGCGTTACGCTCAAGGCGGCCTCGGAAGAGTGCCGCAAGTCCCTGCAGGCGATCGGCTTCGATCCTGCCCAAAGCGCTCTCGTCCTGGAGTGATATCGATGCGAATCCTGGCCATCGACGATACGAAGACCCTTCTCAGTCTGCTCAGCCTGACGCTTCGCAATGCCGGACATGAAGTGGCGGAAGCGGAGAACGGCGAGGACGGCCTCGTCAAGTTCGACCAGTTCCAGCCCGATCTGGTGATCACCGACCTCAACATGCCGTTGATGGACGGAATCGAGTTTACGCGCGCCTGCCGTGCTCGGCCTGCCGGCCAGAATACGCCGATCATCGTGCTGACGACTGAGAACGGCGCCGAGATCAAGGCGGAGGGCCGGCGCGCCGGCGCCAGCGCCTGGATGGTCAAGCCG
Organism: Allobosea sp. 2KB_26; assembly: GCF_052115715.1. Taxonomy (NCBI): domain Bacteria; kingdom Pseudomonadati; phylum Pseudomonadota; class Alphaproteobacteria; order Hyphomicrobiales; family Alloboseaceae; genus Allobosea; species Allobosea sp. 2KB_26. Next base: position 374,846 of record NZ_JBFRHE010000001.1, on the reverse strand, counting down.
TTCGAGCCCAACACCCTGCTCGGCCTCGTTGCTCGCTATCAGAACTAAGGCTGGCCGATGGATCCGTTAGCGGAACTCAAACAAACCTTCTTCCAGGAATGCGAAGAGCTTCTCGGCGCCCTGGAGCAAAAGCTTCAGGCGCTTGATGAGGGCTCACGCGAGTCCGAGGACGTCAACGCCGCATTTCGCGCGATCCATTCGATCAAGGGCGGAGCAGGGGCCTTCGGCTGCACGGAGCTCGTCGCCTTCGCCCATGTCTTCGAGGCGTCGCTCGATCATTTGCGTTCGGGACGTGTCGCGATCGAGGACGCTCCCTTCGGCCTGTTCCTGCGCTGCTCGGATGCTGTTGCCGATCTGGTCTCGGCCGCGCGCAATGACGAGCCGGCCCGCCCGCGCCCGGATCTGCTCGAGGCGCTGGAGCGTGTCGGGCAGGCTGAACCCGTCGCGGCAGCTCCTGCCGCTGCCGCATCCGCACCTCCAGTGCCCACGGCTCCGGCGCCCGCAAGCGATGATGCCCCGCCCGGTATCGCAGCGCTCGGCAATCTGCTTGCGATGGTCGAGGCGAAGTCCGCCGCGCCAGTCAAACCGATCGATGACGGCTGGGACGACGAGCCGGTCGCCGCCGTCGCTCCGGCCGAGCCGGTGAAGGCCGGAAGCGAGATCTGCCTGCGCATCACGCCGGATCGCGACCTCTTCCGCCGCGTGATCGAACCCCGCGTCGTGCTCGCGGCCCTGCCTTCGGAGGACATCGTTTCCGTCTCCTGCGACCTGAGCCATGTGCCGTCGCTGGAGGAACTCGACGTTACCGATTGCTGGATGCGCTTTGCCGTGAACCTGCACACGCAGATGTCGGTCGAAGAGCTGCACGGCAAGTTCGATTTCACCCTCGCGACCGAGGAGTTCGAGATCGAGGCGATGCCCGAGCCGGCCAATGACGATGCGGCGCCGTTCGCGTTCGTTGCTGCCGTCGATGCGGAAGTGCCGCAGTCGGTTGCAGCCGATCTCTCGGCGATCCTGGCGAAGCTCGGGCCTGCTCCGGCGGCTGAGCCGGAACCCGTTCCTGTGCAGGCTCCGGCCCGGGCCCCAGTGGAGGCCGTGGCCCCGCCCGTGCCGCGTCCTGCGCTGCGTGCGCCTGCCAATGATGCTCCCGCTGCGCGTCAACGCCAGGCCGTCAGCGTTCGTGTCGACCTCGACCGCATCGACAAGCTGATGAATCTCGTCGGCGAGATCGTCATTACCCAGTCCATGCTGGTCGAATGCGTGCGCTCGCTGCCCTATGACGTCTATGCCAAGACTGCCGAGGGCATCCTGACGCTGTCGCGCCAGACGCGCGAGCTGCAGGACCATGTCATGGCGGTGCGCGCGCAGCCGGTGAAGGCCGTGTTCCAGCGCATGCCGCGCCTCGTCCGCGAGCTTGCGCAGACGCTCGGCAAGGAAGTGCGCCTGGTGCTCGAGGGCGAGAACACCGAGGTCGACAAGACGATCATCGAAGAGCTCGCCGATCCGCTGACCCACATGATCCGCAACTCGATGGATCATGGCCTGGAGACGCCGGACGAACGCGGGGCAGCAGGCAAGGGGCCGGAGGGCACGATCCAGCTCACCGCCGAGCATCGGGCCGGGCGCATCGTGATCTCCGTCACCGATGACGGGCGCGGCATCAATCGCGAGAAGCTTCTCGGCAAGGCCCGTTCGCGCGGCCTGGTCGGCCCCGACGAAAAGCTCGCTCCCGAGGAGATCGATCAGTTGATCTTCGCCGCCGGGCTTTCGACCGCGGAAGCCGTCAGCGACATCTCGGGCCGTGGCGTCGGCATGGATGTGGTGCGGCGCAATGTCGAGTCGCTCGGCGGGCGCATCAGCGTCGATTCCGAGCCCGGCCGCGGCTGCAAATTCACCCTGGCGCTGCCGCTGACGCTCGCGGTGCTCGAGGGCATGGTGATCCGCTGCGGTGACGATCGCTACGTCATCCCGATCGCGAGCGTGATCGAGACCCAGCATCTCGCCAATACGCCGATCGAGCATCTCACCTTCGGCCAGGAAGTCCTGCGCTGGCGGGGTGAGGTCACGCCGCTCTACCGGCTCGGCGCCGTGATGGGCTCGTCCGGGCAGCGCGACGAGAATATCATCATCATCGCCGAAACCGAGCGCGGCGGTAATGTCGGAATTGCGGTCGACGAGATCGTCGGCCAGCAGCAGGTCGTCGTGAAGAGCCTCGAGGCGAATTACGGCGCGGTCAACGGCGCGTCCGCCGCGACCATCCTGGGTGACGGCCTCGTCGCCCTGATCCTCGATGTCGACTCGATGCTGAGACTGGCCGCGACCGGCAGCCGGCAACCCGTTCCCGAACTGAAACTGGCTGGATGATCATGACCCTTCAACTCGGCGAAAAGCACTTCTCGTCGGCGCAGCCTGAATCAGCCGTGCGCCGTATCGTTACGTTCCGCGTCGGTGATCGGACCTTCGGCATCGATGTCGGCATGGTTCGCGAAATCAAGGGCTGGCAGGTGACCACGCCCCTGCCGCATGCGGCTCCGCATGTGCGCGGCGTGCTCAACCTGCGCGGCGTCATTCTCGCGGTGTACGACCTGCGCACCTCGATCGGCCTCGGCGTCACCGATGCCACGGCAACCCATGTCATCGTCGTCGTCGATGTCGAGGACAAGACTGCCGGCCTGCTGGTCGATTCGGTCTCCGACATCGTCGATGTCCCGGTCAGCGCGGTTCGTCCGGCGCCGGATCTGGAGCGTGACGAGCATGGCCTGATCGAAGGCCTGGTGCTGCTCGACACCGAGATCGTCGCCCTGCTCGACCTCGCGGCCGTGATCCGCGAAGGCGGGGCCGAAACTCCTCTCGCTCGGACGACCCGGGCGGCCTGATCGTCATCGTGGCGCGGCAACGCTCCAGATGACTGAGCCGGGGAAGGCCAACGCGCCAAGAAAGACACGACAAGAACATGGGCAGCTTCGCCGGTTCCCTTTCGAGACTCTCGGTACGGCTGCCGCTGATGTTTCTCGGTGCGGCTTTCGTTTCGGGCGGCGCCATCGGCGCTGCCGCCTATCATGTCGCCTGGGGGCGGCTGAATGAGCTCGCGCAGCTCGGGCTGAGCGCGGCCGATATCGACGGTGCCGTGCGATCGGCCATTCCGCAGATGCTGGGGATCAGCGCCGTTTCGCTGGCCGCGATCGCGGCCGTCGGCTGGTTTGCCGCGCGCTCGATCTATCGCCCCATCGTCGAGATGCGCGACGCGGTCGGCCTGCTGGCCCAGGGAGAGAACGTGGCGATCCCGGGCCTCGCCCGTGGCGACGAGATCGGCGACCTCGCCCGCGCCCTGAAGAGCATCCACGAGACCGGGGTCGAAGCTGCGCGGATCCGTGCCGCGCTCGATGACTGCCGCACCAATGTCATGGTCTGCGATCGGCAGAACCGCGTTGTCTACGTCAACAAGTCGCTGCTCAAGTTCTTCGCCGAGGCCCAGGAGGATTTTCGCACGGCTTTTCCGGGCTGCTCCGCCAAGGACATGCTTGGCCGGGTCATGGATGCTGTCTATGGCGACCCCGTGTTCGGGCGGTATGATGTCGGCGGGGCCCACTCGATCCGCTACGCGCTCGGCCGGCGCACCATTTCGCTGTCGCTGAGCCCGGTCCTGCACGCCAATGGCGAGCGTCTCGGCACGGCCGTCGAATGGCTGGAGTTGACCGATGAACTTGCCGCGGCCAACGAGGTTGCGAATGTCGTCTCGGCCGCCGTCGAGGGGGACTTTTCCCGTCGTATCCCGCTCGCGGGCAAGCCGGAGGCGATGGCTCGCATCGCCGAGGGCCTGAATCAGATCAACACGCTGGTCGAAGGCGCGGTCGGCGAATTTTCGAGCGTGCTCGGTGGGCTGGCTGAGGGCGACCTGCGGCACCGCATGGAGGGGGATTATCGTGGCCGCCTCGCCGAGCTGAAGCGCAGCCTGAATGGGGCGCTTGCCCATCTCGGCCAGACGGTCTCGACCGTCCAGCTGACGGCAGGCAACGTTTCGCGAGCCGCAGTCGAGATCAATTCCGGTGCAGGCGACCTTGCCAGGCGGACTGAAGCGACAGCCGGCAATCTGGAGGAGACGGCCGCAACGACTGAGGAGCTGGCGGCCTCCGTCAAGCAGAGTGCGGCCCGCTCCCGTGAGGCGACCCAACTGGCCGGGGAGGCCATGAATGTGGCCAATGACGGCAGGGCTGTCGTGTCCCAGGCCGTCGGCGCCATCGAACGAATCGAGACGTCCTCCGTCCGCATCTCGGAGATCGTCACCGTGATCGACGGCATCGCCTTCCAGACCAATCTGCTGGCGCTCAATGCGGCGGTCGAGGCTGCGCGGGCGGGTGATGCGGGCAAGGGCTTTGCCGTGGTGGCCTCCGAGGTGCGCGCCCTGGCACAGCGCTCCGCCCAGGCTGCACGGGATATCAAGGGCCTGATCGCGACCTCCAACCAGCAGGTCGGCGAGGGCGTGCGTTTCGTGCGCAGCACCGGTGAAGCTCTGGAGCGGATCGTGACCGCGGCAAGCAAGGTTTCAGCGACCGTCGCGGAGATTTCTTCCGCGACCGCCGAACAGGCCCATGGCATCGAGGAGATGAGCCAGACCGTCGCCCAAATGGATGAGATGACGCAGCAGAACTCGGCCTTGGCGGAGCAGAGCGCCGCATCGGCGCATGAGCTGATGGCGGAAATCGACAGGTTGAAACAGCTCGTTGCCGTCTTCCGCACCGAAGAAGGGTTCGCTGCGCCGTCGGCTCACGCTCCGCAAACCGAGCCGGCCCGATTGCAGCGGCTGGCGGCTGCAGCGCTTGTCGAGCAGGCACGTGCCACGCCGGCCGTCCGCCGCCCGGAGCCGCGCCGGCCCGAACTGGCGAAGGCCACTGCGGTCCGTCCCGAGCCGCGCCGACGACTGGCCAATGGGCGCGTCGATGATTGGGCCGAGTTCTAGTTCGATGTTGTCAGGTTCACAGTGATGCTCGCGCCTCAAGGTCTTCCCGAAGCGACGCTGACGCGCGAGGACATGGGCTTCATCTCGAAGCTCGTCTACGAGCATGCCGGCATCGTCATCCGCGAGCACAAGGAGGCGATGACGCGCGGGCGCCTTTCCCGGCGTGTCAAAGCGCTGGGCATGGGCTCCGTCGCCGAGTACTGCGCCTTCCTGAAGACGCCGGGCGCGCAGGACGAGATTCCCGAGCTGATCAACGCGGTCACCACCAATCACACCGCCTTCTTCCGTGAGCGGCATCATTTCGACCATTTGCGCCGCGACGTCCTGCCCAGGCTGGTTCAGGAACGCAGTGGACGGCGCGGGCGGATCCGGATTTGGTCCTCTGCCTGCTCCTCAGGCGAGGAGCCCTACAGCATTGCGGCTGTCTCGCGCGACGTGATCGGCTCGCGCAGCGATCTCGATTTCCGCATTCTGGCGACTGATATCGACACAGATATCCTCAACCGGGCGGAAGCCGGCATCTATCCCGCGGAGCTGTTCGAGCGTCTGCCCGCCGATGTCAGGCCGCTGCTGCGCCTGGATGGGCAGGTTGGGCGAGGAGAGGCGAGGATCAGCGATGACCTGCGCCGGCTGATCGCCTTCAAGCGGCTCAATCTCATCGAGAACTGGCCGATGCGTGGCCCATTCGATGCCATCTTCTGCCGAAACGTCTTCATCTATTTCGATACCCGGACCAAGGCCACGATCCTCGATCGCTTCGTCGATCTGCTTGCGCCGGGAGGCTTCCTCTATCTCGGCCATTCCGAGTCGCTACCGCAACCTCACCCGCAGCTCAGGCTGATCGGCCGCACGATCTACGAGAGAACCCCATGAGTATCACGCGGTCCTCTCGACGCTATTTCGACCCCCGTTTCGAGGCGACGATCATCACGGTTGCGCCTGGCGAGCACGAGATCACCTCGGCGAAGGATGAGATCGTCGCGACTGTGCTGGGGTCTTGCATCTCGGTCTGCATGCGTGATCCGCAGGCAGGGGTCGGCGGGCTGAACCATTTTCTGTTGCCCAAGAACAACGGCGGCAACGATGCCAGCGCCGGCGAGCGGTATGGCGACACCGCGATGGAAGTTCTCATCAACGGCCTGCTCAAGCGCGGCGGTAAACGAAATCACCTCGAAGCCAAGGTCTTTGGCGGGGCGCGGGTCCTGTCGGGTGCAACCATGCTCGCGATCGGTGACGGCAACATCGCCTTCGTGCTCGACTTCTTGAACCGCGAGGGCATTCCCATCGTCTCCAAGGATGTCGGCGGAACGCGCTCGCGGCGAATCCACTACCAACCTTCCACGGGGCGGGCCTGGGTGCAGCATGTGCAGCCGAGCGTCCGCAGCAGCGAGCACGAGCAGGAAGTGGCCTATCTCAACCGACTTAAGACCCAGCCTGTCGCAGGTGATGTCGAGATCTTCACATGACCCTGAACCAAGCACCATCGGCCAGACCCGTCACTGTCCTTGTCGTCGACGATTCCGTCCTGATGCAGAAGCTGATGACGCAGATCATCGACTCCGCCCCCGGTTTCAAGGTGATCGGCGTCGCCGGCAGCGCGGAGGAGGGCTGGGACGCGATCCAGGAGTTGCGGCCAGACCTGCTGACGCTCGACCTCGAACTGCCGGGACGGCACGGCCTCAAGTTGCTGGCACGCGTGCTGAAGCAGGACCCGTTGCCGGTACTGATCGTCTCAGCCTTCGGCGGGCCGGGCGCCGACAACACCATCCAGGCGCTGGAACTGGGAGCGATTGACTTCATCGAGAAGCCGGACGGTACGACGCATACTCTCGAAGGCTTCATGAAACATCTGGTGGCCGCGCTTCATCGTGCCTCGGCCAGCCGAAAGATGCTTGCGGCCGCGCGCGCTCTGGCGCGCGAAGCTGCACCGGCAAGGCTGGCTCCGGTTCGTGAGCCGGCGCGCGCCTCCGCCTCGCCCGGCGGCCGCACGTCGTTGATCGCGATCGGCGCCTCTACGGGCGGAGTGCCGGCCGTGCAGGTGGTGATGCGGGACCTCGCCAATTTGCGCATCCCGATGGTCGTGGTTCAGCACATGCCCGCAGGCTACACGGCAAAATTCGCGGCACGCCTAGCAGCCGCCACCGGCCTTGACGTCCGTGAGGCCGCTGACGGGGATAGGCTGAAACCAGGCATGGCGGTCGTCGCGCCAGGCGGCTTGCGCCATCTCGAGATCGAGGAGCGCCGCGGGGAACTGGTCTGCGTTCTGAAGGAAGGACCGCTGGTCAGCGGTCACTCGCCTTCGGTCGATGTCATGTTCCACTCGGTGGCGCGCAGCCTGGGTGCCCATGCGGTAGGTGTCCTGCTGACCGGGATGGGCCGGGACGGGGCTGACGGTTTGTTAGCCATGCGCAAAGCCGGCGCCGAGACGTTAATTCAAAGTGGCGAAACCTGTGTGGTAAACGGGATGCCGAAAGCAGCATTCGAGATCGGGGCCGCTGATCGCGTTGTGGCACTCGACCAGATTGGCGCCGCTATCGGCCACCTGATCGCAGAACGTCCGCATCAGCGCACCGCCTGAGGAGAGCGTGATGAAAGCCAGAAGTGACTACCGGATCCTCGTGGTCGACGACCAGAAGAGCATGCGTGGTCTTGCCACCTATTTCCTGAAGCAGATCGAGTTCCAGGACATCGATGAGGCGGAGAATGCACGCGAAGCGCTGATGAAGATGCAGACCAAGCGCTATGATCTGCTTCTGCTCGACTGGAATATGGACGGCATGAGCGGCATCGATCTGCTGCGGGCGATCCGTTCTGTGCCGGAGCTCAACCAGATCAAGATCATCATGGCGACCTCGGAGCGCTCGGTCGACAAGATGGACGAGGCGACCAGCAACGGCGCCGACCATTATGTCGTGAAACCCTATGAGCTTCGCGATCTCGAGGTGCGAGTGAAGAAGGTTCTCGCCTGCTGAGCGCAGGCGGCTCGAGACCAATCTCACCATTGTGATCCGGCGCCCCGGGCCTTCATGGCTGCGGGGCGCTCTCATTTGCGCCAGTATCTGCGCCGGATCATGAGATTTCGCGGGAGGGGAGGCCATGCCGCTGCTTCGTCGTGACGTGCTGAGCCTGATCGGCGGGCTCGCCGCGAGCCCATCGCTCGCCATATCGCCCGATACGCAGAGCGCCCCCGACGCCTACCAGTTTGCGTTCGACCGGCTCGAGGGTGGCCATATTCCGCTTGCGGCCTATCGCGGCAAGCCGATCCTCATCGTCAACACGGCCACCAATTGCGGTTACGCGGGGCAGTTCGCAACGCTTGAGCAGCTTTGGCAACGCTATTCCGGCCGTGGCCTGATGCTGCTTGCGGTGCCGAGCAATGATTTCGGCGGGCAGGAGCCGCTGGAAGGCATGGCGATCGCGGAAGCTGCGCGCCAGACCTATGGCGCGACTTACCCCTTCGCCGCGAAATCGAGCGTGCGCGGCCCGGACGCCCATCCGTTCTATCGCTGGGCGGCGACGCGGCGGCCGGCCGAAGTCCCGACCTGGAACTTCCATAAATATCTGGTCGGGCGCGATGGCAGCCTCGTCGGAGGCTTCCCCGCGAGCTCGGACCCGGTGGGCTCACAACTGATCCGGGCTATCGGTCAGGAATTGCACGCAGCCTGAGCCCGTCTTCAGCTGCGCGCGTAGATGTCCTCAATGCGGATGATGTCGTCCTCGCCGGTATAGGCGCCGACCTGGACCTCGATCAGTTCGAGGTCGATCCTGCCGGGATTGCGCAAGCGGTGGACGCAGCCGATCGGCAAGTACACTGATTCATTCTCATGCACGTGCGTGATCTTGGCATCGACCGTAACTTCGGCCGTTCCGGAAACCACGACCCAATGCTCGGCGCGATGAAAGTGCTTCTGCAGGCTGAGCAGCCCGCCCGGCTTGACGTTGATGCGCTTAACCTGGAAACGCTGGCCGATATCGATGCGCTGATACCAACCCCAGGGTCGGTAGACCCTCAGGTGCTCGCTCGCCTGCGGCCGGCCATCGGCCTTCATCAACTCGACGAGGTTCTTGACCTTGCCGGCGGCGGCCATTGACGAGACGAGCACGGCATCGCGCGTCGCAACCACGACCACATCGTCGAGGCCGAGAACCGTCGTCAGCACGTCGTCGCTGCGGACATAGATGCCGTGGCTATCGAGCGCGACCACCTCGCCTTCGAGGACGTTGCGATCGGCGTCCTTCTGTTTGACCTCGTGGATCGAGTCCCAGGCGCCGATATCGGACCAGTCGAAGCTTGCCCGCACGACGCCGGCCGCCCGCGTACGCTCCATCACCGCGTAGTCGATCGAGATCTTGGTTGCCTGGGCGAAGGCCTCCGGATCAAGGCGCAGGAAGTCGAGATCGCGGGTCGCGCCGGCAATCGCGGCGCGCGCGGCGCTCAGCACTTCGGGAACGTGGTGCTCCAACTCCTCGCACATGGTCGCGGCGGCGAAGACGAAATTGCCGCTGTTCCAGAGATATCCTTCTTCGAGATAATGCGTGGCCCGTTCGAGGTCGGGCTTCTCGACGAAGCGCTGCAGACGCTTTGCGCGCTCGCCGGGCAGCGGCTCGCCGGGAGCGAGATAGCCATAGGCCGTCGAGGGATGCGTCGGGGGAATGCCGAGCGTCATGATCAGGCCCGACGCAGCGAGTTCGGCTGCGATCGCACAATCGTCGCGAAATGCCGCGGTCGCGTTGATGACGTGATCGGCTGCGAAGGCCGCGCAGATCGCGCCGGTCCTGCGCTGCTCCGCCAATAGCGAGCCGACTGCGACCGCCGCGGCGGAATCGCGTCGCTCCGGCTCCAGGACGATCTCGCCCTTGATGCCGATCGCGAGCATCTGTTCGGCAACGATAAAGCGAAAGTCATTATTGGTGATGACGATCGGTGCATCGAAGCGCGGATCATGGAGCCGCTGCAGGGTCGCCTGAAAGGTCGAGATCCCGTCGCCGAGCAGCGGAATGAACTGCTTGGGCAAGGTATCGCGCGACAGCGGCCAGAGCCGGGTGCCGGCTCCGCCGGCCATGACGAGCGGAACGATTTTCGGGACTGACATCAAGCGCGCTCTTTTCAGGCAGGTCGTGACCCTGCTCCCTTACAGCAACGTCACTACCATTGGTTAAATGCGGGGTCGTGGAAAAGTTCAGGCCTTGGCCTTCTGGCCCGGGCGGAAGGCGACGATGACGCTCGGGTCCGTTTCCAGGGAGGGCCCTTCGATCAGGTCAATGCAGTAGGGTATGGCGGGCATCACGGCGTCGAGGCATTCGGCGATCGCGCGGGGGCGTCCCGGCAGGTTGACGATGAGCGAGCGCCCGCGGATCCCGGCGGTCTGGCGCGAGAGTATCGCGGTCGGCACCTTGACGAGGCTGACCTGGCGCATCAGTTCCCCGAAGCCCGGCATCAGTTTCTCCACAACGTCTTCTGTGGCCTCGGGCGTGACGTCGCGGGGGGCAGGACCGGTGCCCCCGGTCGTGACGATGAGACAGCAGCCCTCGCGGTCGGCGAGTTCGATCAGGGTTTCGGCAATCGCCTTGCGATCGTCCGGAATGACCCGCGCAACGGCCGCCCAGGGCGAGGCGAGCGCGTTCTTCAGATAGTCGCGAATGGCGGGGCCGCCCTCATCGGCATAGATGCCCGCTGAGGCCCTGTCGGATACCGTGACGATTCCGATCTTGATATCGCTGGTCATGCCGTCGCACCGTTGCAGGATGATCGTGGCCGGTATCGGGCAGGCGGAGAGCCTGGTCAATCGCATCATGTGCCGCCGCCTTCCGAACCGGATGTCGGCTCGGCATGGTGGCGTCCCGGGAGCTTCCTCTATTGAAGCGCGCTCCAAGTCGCCGGTAGTGCCGCGCGATCCTTATCAGTGCTTTGTCGATTGATGCCGATTCCGCAGGCGCCGCAGCCACATACGGGCCAGGGCGGCGACCTGTGCCGGCCCTGGCGTGGCGCTGCCGATCGAGATGATCGCATTAGCCATGGTTCTGCGTTCGCCCCAGACATAGGTTCCGGAATCGACGCCGTCACCAGCGCCGCTGTCGAAGAAGGCCGGCGGTATTTCCGTGAAATCGGCCTGGAGCATCGCAATGGTCAGCGCTCGCCCTGGCGAGTGGCGGGCTTGCGTCTCGTCATAGGCGATCTTCAGAAACTGCCGGGTGCCGCCGCTTTCGACGAGCAGTCCCATCGCCATCGGCCTGCCATCGAGCAGCAGCGTGTCGCACTGGAGCGCATCCTGTTCGGCGAAGAGATCGGCGAGCTGGCGGAAATAGGCCGTGTCATCCGGCAGGCAGGCGATTGCGGTTGCGGCTTGCCCCTTCCAGCCGGCCGCTTCGAGCGCGAGGAAGGTTTCCAATGCTTCGCTTGCGGCCTGACGACGCCGGCGCTGGAAGGAGACCTCGCCGTTTCGCCCGATCGCCCGGAACTGCTGCATGCGCTTCTTGTAGCTTGAGCCGAGTGCGCGACGGAGATAGCGCTCGGCATCGTCGCCGGGCTGAGGGATCATCACGGGACGCTGCCAGGTTTCGAATGTCGTCAGCCGGCTGCCGGTGACGCGGCAAGCTTCCTGAAGGGCACGAAAGCCCGGCCCCTCCATGGGCAGGAGCGGCAGCGCCAGGGTTTTCGGCAGGTCACGCGAGGCGGCGAGGTGGCGCAGCAAAGCGAGCGCGATATCCTCGGCATTGTCGCGGTCCAGCACGGGGGCGGACGAAACCTCGTAGAGCGGCACGAGCGGAGCGGCGAGGATGGGGGTAAAGCCGCTGCGCCAGTCGCGCTGCCGACGCAGCGGCCAGATTCCGACGAGGCTCTCGGAGCCGAGGGCCTCACTGCGCCAGGCCGTCAGGATGACGATACTGTCATCCGGAACCAGGACCCGCGCAGCCGCGACTGTGGCTGGCGACATGGCAGGGTTGGGCTCGACCGCTCGTTCTGCGAGTTCGCCGAAGGCTGCGTCGTGGCCGACATAGTCGCCAAGCCGCGTGCGCCTGATGACGATCTCGGCGCTCATCGGACCCTCGTACGGAGGCGGCGAGCCGGCTCTGAGCAGGACTGGATCAAGGCTGGCCGCCGCCCTGCCTGCCGAGGCGCATTTCACCACGCAATGATAGCACAAAGGCGATGACCTGCGCGGCGGCCCGGTAGAGTTCCTCGGGGATCTGATCGTCGAGCTCGACCGTCGAGAGAGCTTGCGCGAGCACCGCGTTCCGCTCGATGTCGACATCATGTTCGCGGGCAGTCTCGATAATCCGCTGAGCAAGCTCTCCGCGGCCCTTTGCGGTGACGCGCGGGGCGCCATGGCCGTCATACTTGAGCGCGACCGCGAGCGGATCGGGAGAGCGAGAGGTCATGACAGGCGGTCCAGGAATTGGCCGGCGGCCGCTCGCCTGGCTTGCGGCTGGCCGGTATGAATGTCGACAGTGCCGTCTTCAAACTGTGCATTGGCCAGCGCTGCCTGGAGGTCAGGCGCCGCACCACGCAGGAACTGGCTCGTTCCCTCGCGTTCGGCCCAGAGGGAGACGCTGACCGCGCGTCCCTGGAGCGTTACGACACCTTGCAGCGGGCCCATCGGCTCGGCGTCGAGCGCAAAACGCACGCGCCAGAGGGGCGCTTCGACACCGGAGGGGCCGCGGCGTGGAGGGTCCTTCTCGATATGCAGCGGCAGGATCGCGGTGCCCGCGTGGAAAGCGAGGGGGATTTCCGTCACCCAGCGTTGGCCTTGCGCGACCTCGGGACGGTTAGGCTCTGGCGGCAGCGATGCGAATTGGGAGAGCTTGACGCGGTCGAGTGCGGCTTCTGTCTGGTCGAGCAGCGTGCGTGCGATGACGAGCGGCTTCTCTCCGGCCGACAGACTGGGTTCGGCAATCGATTGAGGGGCGAGTGCGCCGTCGCGTCGTGGCGGAGACGGGCGGATAGGCGCTTCCGGTTCGTTCGTTGCCCGCTCTGCCGTTTTCGGTCCTGCTCCCGAGGGTTTGAGCCCTGGAGCGGCGGCGTCCGGGGCGACAAGCGGGCGCAGCATGTCGCTGAGCGCGCGTAACCCAGCTTTCAGATCGCCGTGAGGAGAGAGCCCAGGCGCGGCTGCTTCCGGGCGGTCGTTTGCTCGTGAAGGCAGCCTCGCTTCCTGCGCATCCAGGAAAAGCCCGGAGCGTGCGACTGCCTGCTTCAAACCCTGGCCGGTTACCGATCTGCGCTCGCCCGGCATGGCCTGAGCCAGGATCTGGTCGATCAGGCCCATCAGGGGCTTGGGCAGAACGAGAGAGATCGTACCGTTGGCAAGCACCCGCAGATTGGCGAAGAGCGGCGCCAGACTATCCTGGCGAGCGAGAGCCTCGCCCATGAGCGGGCCCGCAAACGCGCGCGGCGAGGGAGCTGCCCCGGATTGCAGCAGTTGGCCCGACGCAGGGGACGCCGAAACGGCAGCGGGGAGGGGCGACGGTGCTGAAGAGCTGGGGCCGGCAAGACGCGGCGTCGAAACGGGTACGCTGGAGCCGGCAGCCTCCGGAGCGGACGGCTTGACGCTGCGACCAATATCCAGTGCGAGCGATGTGAGCGCTGGCTCGCGTCGCGGACCGTCGACGGGCACCAGCTGAGCCTGGGGCGCGAGAGCTTCGCTTGGCGGGCGCACTGCCAGCAGAGTTGCCCGCATGCCCGTTCCACCGTCTTCCGGAGCCTCGATCTTGAGTGTGAGCGTCGTGCCGGGCTGAAGCGCGGCCTGTCGAACCTCCGGGCCGGCGAGCACGAGGTCGATCTTCACGCCATCGATCACTGCGGTCGCGGTTCCGTCCTTGCCCAGGGAGAGCAAGCGCGCTTCCACTGTCTTACCGGGCTCGAGGCCGGCTTCCGGAGCCAGGGCTGCAAGCAAGGTGGCGAGGGTCTGGCTCTGGACGAGAGCGGCGAGATTCATTGGGGGCGCGACCATTGACTGACTGTCGCAGTTTCCCACGAAATCTTAAGGAATCTCTTGCCCTTGCAGGGCATCTCTGCGTGCCTCGCTCTGGTGCGGGCGCTGGCGATGGGGCAGGTTTGCGCGCCAATGCATCAAGGACAACGCAGATGGATTATCGCCGGCTCGGCCGTTCCGGCCTAAAGGTATCGCCGCTATGCCTGGGAACGATGATGTTCGGAGGTGCGACCGAGGAAAGCGATGCACGAGTCATCGTCGATCATGCGCGCGCCGCGGGCATCAATTTCATCGACACGGCCGACGTCTATAACGAAGGCCGCTCCGAAGAGGTGACGGGGCGGGCCATTGCCGCGAACCGGCACGACTGGGTGCTGGCCACCAAGGTTGCGAGCGTCATGGGGCCGGGGCCCTATCAGAGCGGCCTCTCCCGGAAATGGGTGATGCAGGCCTGCGAGGACAGTCTTCGGCGGCTCGGGACGGAATTCATCGATATCTACTATCTCCACAAGGAAGATCACACCGCGCCGCTTGGCGAGACGGTGCGTGCGCTCGGTGATCTCGTGCGGCAGGGCAAGATCCGGCATTTCGGCGTTTCGAACTACCGCTCTTGGCGGGTCGCCGAAATCTGCCGGCTCTGCGATGAACTCGGGATCGACCGGCCTGTGGTCAGCCAGCCCTATTACAACGCGATGAATCGCATGCCCGAGGTCGAGCATTTGCCCGCCTGCGATTTCTATGGCCTGGGTGTCGCATCCTATTCACCTCTCGCCCGCGGTGTGCTGACGGCCAAATACGAACCGGGACAGGCCCCTCCGGAGGGCACGCGGGCCGGCCGCGCCGACAAGCGGATCATGCAGACCGAATGGCGCGAGGAATCGTTGATCATCGCCCGCACCATCCGCGACCATGCGGCTGCGAAGGGGCTCACCCCGATCCAGTTCGCGGTGCGGTGGGTGCTGAACAACGCACTGGTGACGGCGGCGATCGCCGGTCCGCGCACCCTCGAACAATGGCAGGCCTATCTCGCGGCGCTCGATGCCCGCTTCGACGCCGAGGATGAGGCCCTGGTCGATCGGCTCGTACCCGCCGGCCATCCCTCGACGCCAGGCTACAGCGATCCAGCCTACCCGCTGGAGGGCCGGATCACGCGCAAGGCCTGAGGCCAGCCTCGCCGGCGTGGAGCTTGCTCTTTCCGAATGGGCTGCGCCAATAGGGGCCTGCGGGTGCCGCAGCCAGGCCGGGGCCTGGCACGAGCAGGAGGGCCCATGGCGGTCGAAGGCCTTACCGGTGATCTCGTCAAGGTCGTGGCGCTCCTGGGTGCGGGCGTCGTCGCGGTGCCGATCTTTCGCCGTCTCGGCCTCGGCTCGGTGCTTGGTTACTTCACCGCCGGTGTCGCCATCGGACCATCGGGGCTGGGCCTCTTCGCCAACCCCGAGGCGGTGCTCCACGTCGCCGAGTTCGGCGTGGTCATGTTCCTGTTCATCATCGGCCTGGAGATGCAGCCCTCCCGGCTCTGGAAGCTGAAGGGTGAGATCTTTGGGCTCGGTGCTGCACAGGTCTGTTTGTGCGGGGCACTGCTGACTGGTGTCGGCCTGCTCGCCGGCCTGAGCCTTCCCGCTGCCTTCGTGGCCGGAATGGGCTTCGTCCTGTCCTCGACCGCCGTCGTCATGCAGATGCTGAACGAGCGTGGCGAGACCTCGACACTGCATGGGCAGCAGGCGGTGTCGATCCTTTTGCTCGAGGACCTTGCGATCGTGCCGCTGTTGGCGATCGTTGCGCTCCTTGCGCCGGCGAAGCCGGGGGATCCCGGCGACTGGCTCCCGCTTCTGATCGCCGTCGGCTCCGTTATTGGTCTCGTGGTCGCGGGGCGCTGGTTGCTCAACCCGATGTTCCGACTGCTCGCGGCTGCGCAAGCCCGCGAAGTCATGACGGCGGCCGCGCTGCTGGTTGTGCTCGGGGCCGCGCTCGCCATGCAGTTGGGCGGACTTTCCATGGCGATGGGGGCCTTTCTCGCCGGCGTGTTGTTGTCGGAGTCGAGTTTCCGACACCAGCTTGAAGCCGATATCGAGCCGTTCCGCGGGATCCTGCTCGGCCTGTTCTTCCTTGCCGTCGGCATGTCGCTCGAACTCGATCTGATCGCCCGTGAATGGCGCCTGGTCGCACTCGCCGTTTTGGCGTTCATGGTGGTGAAGGCCAGCGGTATCTTCATCGTGGCGAAGCTGTTCGGCTCCAGGACCCGCGACGCCATCACGCGGGTGGCGCTGTTCTCACAGGGCGGTGAGTTCGCCTTCGTGCTCTATGCCGCTGCGGCAGCGGCCGGCATTTTCGACGCGCAGGTCAACGCGGTGGCCAGCGCCACGGTGATCCTGTCGATGGCGCTGACTCCCTTGCTCGTGTTGGCTCTCGATCGCTTCCTGCCGGCGGAGCAGACCTCCCTGGACGGCGTCGAGATTGCGTCCGGATTGCACGGGAGCGCGCTGATGATCGGCTTCGGGCGTTTCGGACAGGTCGCGAGCCAGACCTTGTTGGCGCGGGGCTGCAGCGTCTCGATCATCGAAGTCGATGTCGAACTGATCCGCGCAGCGTCGAATTTCGGCTTCAAGGTCTATTACGGCGACGGCACGCGGCGCGAGATCCTGCATGCTGCCGGCGCCGAGCGGGCGCAGGTGATCCTGGTTTGTGTCGATAATCGCGTGACTGCCGACAGGATCGTCGCCATGGCGCAGGCCGAATTCCCGCACGCGAAGCTGTTCGTGCGAGCCTATGATCGCGGCCATGCCATGGATCTGATCCGCAGCAATGTCGAGTATCAGATCCGGGAGACCTTCGAATCCGCCATGCTTTTCGGCGCGGCGGCACTGCGCAGCATGGGCGTGTCGGAAGAGGAGGTTGCGGAGATCGCCGAGGATGTGCGCCGTCGCGACGATGAACGGCTGGATCTCCAGGTGGCGAGCGATATCCATGCGGGCAACAATCTCCTCCACGGCAACACACCGATCCCGACCCCGCTGACCGCACCGAAGGCGCCCGGCAGGATTCTGGGCTCCGCCCCGGATGATTATGGCGATGTCGGCGGCCCGTGAATTAGCCGGCCGTCAACTGTTCCCAGCCCGCCATCGCGCCGCGAACGACCGCGTCCAGTTGCTGGCGCGAAGCACCGTCGCGCGCCTGGATCGACATGCCCTGCTGAACGGTGACGTAATAGCTCGCGAGGGCTTCTGCATCGACGCCGGGTGGAATCTCTTCGGCGTCGATCGCGGCGCGCAGCCGCTGGGCGATAGCCGCGACGCTCCCGGCGCGCATATCACGCAGTTTGGCCGCGGTCTCGTCGCTGACGCCAACCGCATTCACCGCCGAGAGCACGATCATGCAGCCGGGCGGGCGCCCGGGCCGTGTGAAGACCGCTGCGCTTGCCGTCAGGAACGCGGAGACCGCTTCGCGGGCGGTTGGCGCCGCTGTCAAAGGGCCGGTGATCTCATCGCTTTCACTGGCCTCGAAGAAGTCGATGGCTTCGCAATAGAGTTCCTCCTTGCTGCCGAAAGCGGCGTAGAGGCTCGGCGAGCCAATGCCCATCGCTCCCGTCAGATCGCTGAGGGAGGTGGCCTGATAGCCCTTGGCCCAGAAGACCAGCATCGCCTTCTTCAGGGCGTCGGACCGATCGAAGGCGCGGGGGCGGCCGCGTTCCGTCATTGTCATTCCTTTTCTGTGCTGATCGTTAGATAATTGCCTTGACGGGCGGAGGCAAGCGCTCCATCTGTTTCTATATCGATCACCACAGAAATGGACTTGCCTGATGTCACGCTTCACTGGAAAGAAGGCCCTGGTCACGGGCGGCAGCCGCGGCATCGGTGCCGCCATCGCCTTGCGATTGGCTCGCGAGGGCGCCGATGTGGCGATCACCTATGAGCACTCCGCCGACAAGGCAGGCGAGGTGGTCCGCGCCATCGAGGCCCTTGGCCGCAAGGGATTCGCACTTGCTGCCGACAGCGCTGATCCGGTGGCGGTCAAGGACGCGGTCGACAAGGCCGCAGCCTCGCTGGGCGGGCTCGACATCCTGGTCAACAATGCCGGCATCTGGCGCGGAGGAGCGGTTGCCGAGTGGAGTCTCGCCGATATCGATGCGACACTCGCAGTCAATGTTCGCGCCGTCGTGCTCGCCTCACAGGCGGCCGCGGCACATCTCGGCGCAGGCGGACGCATCATCTCGACCGGGTCCTGCCTCGCAGATCGCGTGGTCGAAGAGGGTGCGACGCTCTACGCGATGAGCAAGGCGGCGCTGATCGGCTTCACCAAGGGGCTCGCCCGTGACCTCGGCCCGCGCGGCATCACGGTCAATATCGTGCATCCAGGCTCGACCGACACAGACATGAATCCGGCGATCGGCCCGCAGGCCGATGCGCAGCGCGCCCGCATGGCGATCCCGCGCTACGGCAAGCCAGAGGATATCGCGGGGCTGGTGGCCTATCTGGCGAGCGAAGAAGCGCGTTTCGTTACCGGGGCGGGCTTTGCAATCGATGGGGGCGCCAACACCTGAAGACTGGCCTGGCGGCGGCTCAGTTCAGCATGCAGAAGCCGCCGACCACCACTTCGCTGCGGCACCAGATCCTTGGTTCCTCGGCGGTGCTGAGCCGCAGCATCGCTGGAGCTGCCGCGCTGGCTGTCGGGAAGGGCGGGCGCGACGGGGCGTCGCCCTTGGCCGCTTCCTGCTGTGAGGATCGGCCGACCCGCGGCGCGACCCCGACGGAGGTCCCGCTTCCTCCGCCGGAACTGGTCTGGGAGCTTCCATGCGACGAACGGCTTCCGCCGCGGAATTTCGCGGCTTCGGCACCCGCCGGCAGCAACAGGGCGGCAATGACGGCAATCGTGAGAACCCGGATCATGCTGCACTCCCTGAGACGGGAACAGATTGCCGCTGCGGAACGGGAGGGCAAGAAAAGCCTCTCGCCAGGCTGAGCGAGGGGTTAATACGCGCCTGAAAACCGGAGAGGCCGGTCAGTTTCCGGGCAGGACGATGATCGTCGGCTTGGGCGGCAGCATAGCCTTGCTGATCGTGATTTCGGCCTCGGCCCGGCGTTCGACGGGCCAGAGATCCTGGGAGCGCGCGAGGAAACGACTGAGGCTCGAGCCGCCGAAGAAATGCATCGGGATCATCACCTTGGCCTGCACCGATTTCAGCACCTCGATCATGCCTTCCTGATCGAGCGTATAGCTGCCATCGACCGGGAAGAGTACGACGTCGACGCGGCCGAGCGCGCGCAGATGGCCCGGTTCGAGCGGGTGGTGCAGATGTCCGAGATGGGCGATGCAGAGATCGCCGATCTCGAAGACGAACATCGAGTTGCCGTCGAAATCGGTCGAGCCGGAATAGGAGCGGATATTGGTCGGCACATTGCGTACGCGCATGTCGCCGAGCGTGACGTCGTGCTTCGCGGCGCCCTTGCCGGCAGGGTCCCAGCCGGGCAGAACCTGCTTGATGGCGGGATCGGGATTGCGCGAATTGTGGGTCGAATGCGCCTTGTTCATCGTCGCGATATCCGGCGTTTCGCGCGGCCGGATGTAGTCGTTGTAGTCGGTGGCGGCCTTCACGCCGCCGGGCGTCTCGATCAGGAAGGTGGCGTGGCCGACGAAAGTCAGCCGGACCTCGTCCTTGGCGAGCGCCGCGTGCTGGATCGGGAGGCGGAGGCTTGCCATCTCTGGCCGGCAGCCGGGCTCGTCCGATTGGGCTTGCGCCGGCGCCAGGTACGCCAGCGTCGCGAGCAAACCGAAAACGGCTCGGCCTAGCGTCGTCGACAGTGTCATGAACTTCGCTCCCGCTGCGTTCCCGCAGTGAAGGTTTAGGCAAAATACCGCTCTGCGAAAGCCAGGCTGTCAGTTTCGTGACAATCGTTCGCTTGGGATGACCGGTTGCGTATCAGGATCGGTTGTGGCAGGAATCTGATATCGTTTTGCAACTGGTTTGGAGTGATCGCCATGACGAGGCTGGTGGTTCGCGGGTTTTCGCTGTCGCTGGACGGTTATGGTGCCGGACCCAGCCAAGATGTCGACAATCCGCTCGGCGTGAACGGTGCGAAGCTGCATCGCTGGGCGTTCGGCACACGCACCTTCCGAGAGATGTTCGGGCAAGAAGGGGGCGAAACCGGCATCGACAACGATTTTGCCGCGCGCGGCTTTGACAATATCGGCGCCTGGATCATGGGCCGGAACATGTTCGGGCCGATCAGGGGAGAATGGCCGGACGACACCTGGAAGGGCTGGTGGGGCGACATCCCGCCCTACCACGTTCCGGTCTTCGTACTGACCCATCATGCTCGCGCGCCGCTGGAGATGGCGGGCGGAACGACCTTTCACTTCGTCACCGATGGGCCGGAGGCGGCACTCCAACGCGCCAGGGAAGCCGCTGGCGGCAAGGACATCAGGCTTGGCGGCGGCGTGGCGACGATCCGGCACTATCTGCGTGCGGGGGCCGTCGACGAGATGCATCTCGCGGTCTCGCCGATCCTGCTCGGCACCGGCGAGAACCTCTTCATTGGTCTCGACCTGCCGGCATTGGGCTATACCAGCACGCAGCACAGTGCGACGCCCGCCGCCACACATATTGTCGTGACCAGGCGAGCCTGATCGATCGCGGCGCGGAGCCTGCACCTCATAGCGGCGGCAGGCGCCGCTTCACCGGCTGGCTCTTCACGATGGCCGAACTGGTCTCGGCCTTGTCCGCGATCCGGTCGAGGATCTGGTCGAGCTGTTCGATGGAGCGCAGATGCAGTCGGCCGATGAAGCAGTCATCGCCGGTGACCTTGTCGCATTCCGAGAATTCCGGGATCTCCTCGATCAGCTGCTGAACCGCGTGCAGTTTGCCGGGGAGCGGGCGGATCCGGACGATCGCCTGCAATTGGTAGCCGATCGCGTGGGGATCGATGTCGACGGTGAAGGCGCGGATCACGCCGCGCTCTTCCAGCCTCCGAAGCCGCTCGGAGACGCTGGGCGAGGACAGGTTCACGCGCTGAGCCAGCTCCTTCAGGGAGATGCGGGCATCCCCGGCCAGAATGTCGATGATGTTCCGGTCCAGCTCGTCGATCATATCGTTATCAGGTCATCCGAGTTTCAGACCTTACAATGTAAGGTAATTTGACCGATCTGTCTCTCTCGTTCCATGGAACGCGAGATCTCGTCCTCCTATCATCCGGTTTCGTTCCTGGGTGGAGGCGATGATGACGGACCATAGGCGCGGCGTAGCCGAGATGACGGCTGCCATGACGATCTCGGGCACGATCGGCTGGTTCGTGGTTCGCTCCGGCCAGCCGGTGATGGATGTGGTGTTCTGGCGCTGCGTCTTCGGCGCCGCGACCCTGTTGATCGTCTGCGGAGCCCTGGGGCTGCTTCGGCGCGGCGCGCTGACCGGCCGCCAGCTTGCGCTCGCCGCGATCGGTGGTGTCGCCGTCGTGTTGAACTGGCTGTTGCTGTTCTCGGCTTATTCGCGCGCTTCGATCTCGGTCGCGACGGTGGTCTACAACACCCAGCCCTTCATGCTCGTCGGGCTTGGCGCGCTGCTGTTTGCCGAGCGGCTGACGGTCACGAAGCTGTTCTGGCTGGCGATCTCCTTCACCGGCATGGTGTTGATCGTGCAGGCCAAGCCGGGCGCGGGGGCGGTCGGGACCGATTATCTCGCGGGCGTCGCCATGGCGCTCGGCGCAGCCTTCTTCTACGCGCTGGCCGCCATCGTCGCGAAAGCGCTGAAGGGCGTAGCGCCTTATCTGATCGTGCTGGTCCAGGTCCTGGTCGGGATTGCGATGCTCTCGCCCTTCGCCAGCCTAGCGCAGTTGCCGGCTGGCGCGGAGACCTGGGCGCTGCTTGGTACGCTCGGCATCCTCCATACCGGGCTGATGTTCGTGCTGCTCTATATGGCGATCCAGCGGTTGCCGACGACGCTGACCGGTGCGCTGTCCTTCATCTATCCGATCGTCGCGATCGTCGTCGATCTGACGGCCTTCGGCCACCAGCCGCAGCTTCTCCAGATCGTCGGAGCTGCTGCGATCCTAATCGCCGCGGCCGGCATGACACTGGGCTGGGTGCCGTGGCGGCGGCCTTATGCAACGATCGTCGCAAGGCTTCCGGCCGAATAGCAGCAATGGCGATCGTGGGCGGCCGAGCGCATGGCTGCTGACGGGTGCGTCTGGCGGCGACCAAGACGGGGCGAGGAAGGCTACGCGTCGCCCGACTGTTCCCGATCTGGCCGGTACATAGCGAGCAGTTGCGGCAGCATCTCGTCGATGGCGGAAGCCATTGCTGCGGGACCGCCGAGTTTCCCGTCCAGCGCGAGATGGGCGAAGCCGTGCACGAGCGACCAGGCTCCCAGCGCCGCAAGCGCTACGTGCGGGGAGGAGATATCACGGCCGAGACAGGCCGCCATGGCGCGTTCCAGCTCATGGCGGGCCGATGCGCCGACCAGCCGCAGGCGCTCATTGGCATCGTCGAGGCGGTCCTTCCGGAACATCAGATCGAAACGCCCCGGGAATGCGACGGCGAACCGGACATAGCCGCGTCCTTGCCCGTGCAACCGGGCGAGCGGATCGCTGCCTCCTTCCGCCTCGCCAGACTTCAGGAAGGCGACGAGTTCCTCGAAGCCACGGATGGCGACCTCCGTGAGCAGGCCAGAGACGCTGCCGAAATGATGCGCGGGGGCGCCTGCCGAAACGCCTGCGCGCCTAGCCGCCTCGCGCAGGCTGAACCCGTCAAGTCCGCGCTCGACGAGAATCCGGTCGGTGGCCGAGACGAGCGCATCGCGCAGGTCGCCATGATGGTAGCCGCTCTTCGATGCCGGATCCATATCGCCTCTATCTTGACAGTGTTCAAATCATTGCCTACGAATCTTATCGCTGTTCAGATTAGCGAAATGCAGGAGGTTGGGCCATGGATACCAAGCATATCACGCGTCGCCTTGCGATCGCCGGCTCCGGATTGGGAATGGCCGTCGGGGCAGCGGCGGGCCTGGCCGGCGGCGCAATGCTCGGGGCTGCTGCGGCGGCACCGGCGCCGGTCGTTCTGGATGGTCGTCGCCGCTTTGAAAACAGGGTCGTACTCGTCACGGGAGGGACCTCCGGCATCGGCCGCGCGGCTGTGGAGGCCTTCGCTGCCGAAGGCGGAAAGGTCGCCTTCTGCGGTCGGCGCGAGGCGCTTGGCCAAGAGGTCGAGCGCAGCGTCAGGGCGGTCGGCGGAGAAGCGCTCTACATCCGGGCCGACATCCGCAGGGAGGATGATGTCCGGAGGTTCGTCGAGAGCGCCGTCACCCGCTACGGTGGTCTGCACGTTGCCTTCAACAATGCCGGGATCACGCTTCAGAAGCCCCTGCATAGCTACGAGGTGGCGGAGTTCGACGACATTCTGAGCACCAACCTGCGCGGCGTGTTCCTGGCGATGAAGTACCAGATCCCGCACATGATGTCGGCGGGCGGGCAGATCGTCGTGACCTCGTCGACTGTGGCGACGACATGCCGCGAGAGCCAGTCGGCCTATGTCGCCAGCAAGGCGGCGTTGACGGGGCTCGTACGCGCTGCGGCGCTCGACTATGTCAAGCATGGCATCAGAGTGAACGCCCTTCTGCCGGGTACGACGGATACCGAACTGGTCCGTGGCGTCGCCGGCATGATGGCTGCGCCCGACGCCGTCTGGCAGATCGGCGGAGCGCAATGGGCCAAGGACAATATCCCGACCATGGGCCGCATGGCGACGGCGCGGGAAATGGCCGCTGTTGCGCTCGATCTGGCGGCGGCGACCCACCCTTATTTGACCGGCGCTTCGATCGTCGTCGACGGCGCGATGACGCTGCGGGCCTGAGGGAGTTGACGACGGGCGGTTGCAGCAAGCGGCCAGCCTCGCTACATACGCGGCACTCTTCCCGAAAGCCCCGGCGCGATCAGTCCGAAGCGGAGCCGCACATCCATGTCCCGTCAGTTCATCTACCATATGCGCGGCCTGTCGAAGACCTATCCCGGCGGCAAGCAGGTGCTGAAGGACATCCATCTGTCGTTCTACCCGGACGCCAAGATCGGTGTGCTCGGCGTCAACGGCGCCGGCAAGTCGACCCTGCTCAAGATCATGGCAGGCTACGACAAGGAATGGACCGGCGAGGCCTGGGTGGCCGAGGGCGCGCGCGTCGGCTATCTGCCGCAGGAGCCCAAGCTCGATGAGAGCCTGAACGTGCGCGATAACGTGATGCTCGGCGTCGCGCCGCAGAAGGCGATCCTCGACCGCTATAACGAGCTCGCGATGAACTACTCGGACGAGACTGCGGACGAGATGACCAAGCTCCAGGACGAGATCGAGGCCAAGGGCCTGTGGGATCTCGATTCCAAGGTCGACCAGGCGATGGACGCGTTGCGCTGCCCGCCGGACGACTGGGAGGTCTCCAAGCTCTCGGGCGGCGAACGCCGCCGCGTCGCGCTCTGCAAGCTCCTGCTCGAGCAGCCGGAACTGCTGCTGCTCGACGAACCGACCAACCATCTCGATGCCGAGACCACCGCTTGGCTCGAAGGCCATTTGCGGACCTATCCGGGCGCGATCCTGATCGTCACCCACGATCGCTACTTCCTCGACAATGTCACGAGCTGGATTCTCGAGCTCGATCGCGGCCAGGGCATTCCCTACGAGGGGAACTACTCCGCCTGGTCGGTGCAGAAGCAGAAGCGCCTCGCTCAGGAAGGCCGGGAGGACGTCTCGCGCCAGAAGACGCTGGAACGCGAGCAGGAATGGATTTCGGCTTCGCCCAAGGCGCGCCAGGCCAAGAGCAAGGCCCGCATCCAGCGCTATGACGAACTGGTGCAGAAGGCCTCGAACAAGGGGCCGGACACCGCGCAGATCGTCATCCCGATCGCCGAGCGCCTCGGCAACAATGTCGTCGATTTCGATAACCTGTCGAAAGGCTTCCAGGACAAGCTGCTGATCGACGGGCTGTCCTTCAAGCTGCCGCCGGGCGGTATCGTCGGCATCATCGGACCGAACGGCGCCGGCAAGACCACGCTGTTCCGGATGATCACCGGGCAGGAGAAGCCGGATTCCGGTTCGATCACCATCGGCGAGAGCGTCAAGCTCGGCTATGTCGACCAGAGCCGCGACTCGCTCGACGACAAGAAGAACGTCTGGGAGGAAATCTCCGGCGGCAACGACATCCTCTATCTCGGCAAGCGCGAGGTGAATTCGCGCGCCTATTGCTCGACCTTCAACTTCAAGGGCGGCGACCAGCAGAAGAAGGTTGGATCGCTCTCGGGCGGGGAGCGCAATCGCGTCCATCTTGCCAAGATGTTGAAATCGGGTGCCAACGTCCTGCTGCTCGACGAACCGACCAACGATCTCGACGTCGACACGCTACGCGCGCTCGAAGAGGCGCTGGAGGATTACGCCGGCTGCGCCGTGATCATCAGCCACGATCGCTGGTTCCTCGACCGTATCGCGACCCATATCCTCGCCTTCGAGGGCGACAGCCATGTCGAATGGTTCGAGGGAAATTTTGCCGATTACGAGGAAGACAAGAAGCGCCGGTTGGGGATCGATTCCACGATTCCGAAGCGGATTCAGTACAAGAAGTTCTCGCGCTGATCGTCTGAGCCTCGAAGAAAAAGGCCCGCGCTCCTGAAATGGAGCGCGGGCCTTTCTATTGGGGGCGCCGATTTGGGTGAAGCTCAGGCCTTGCCTTTGACCAGGATGTTTCCGTCGACCTGCTGGATGTCGCGCAGGCCGCAAAGCGCCATGGTGATGTCGAGCTCCTTGCGGATGATGTCGAGGCAGCGGGTCACGCCTTCCTCACCCATGGCGCCAAGGCCGTAGAGGAAAGCGCGGCCGATCAGCACGCCGCGGGCGCCGAGCGCCACCGCCTTGATCACATCCTGTCCGGAGCGGATGCCGCCATCCATCAGGACTTCCATGCGCCCGCCGACCTGCTCGACGATGCCCGGCAGCGCCGCGATGGAGGAGACGGCGCCGTCAAGCTGGCGGCCGCCATGGTTCGAGACGATCAGCGCGTCGGCACCGCTCCTGGCGGCGAGCTCGGCATCCTCCGGATCGAGAATGCCCTTGAGGATCAGCTTGCCGCCCCAGCGATCCTTGATCCACTTCACATCGTCCCAGCTCAGCGCCGGGTCGAACTGTTCCGCCGTCCAGGAGGAGAGCGATGAGAGATCGCCGACGCCCTTGGCGTGGCCGACGATGTTTCCAAAGGTGCGGCGCTTGGTGCCGAGCATGCCGAGGCACCAGCGCGGCTTGGTCGCGAGGTTGATCAGATTGGCGATCGTCGGCTTCGGCGGCGCGGAGAGCCCGTTGCGGATATCCTTGTGGCGCTGGCCGAGGATCTGGAGGTCGAGCGTCAGGACCAGGGCCGAGCACTGCGCCGCCTTGGCACGGTCGATCAGGCGGATGATGAAATCGCGGTCCTTCATCACGTAGAGCTGGAACCAGAACGGCGCGTCGGTGTTCTCGGCGACATCCTCGATCGAGCAAATGCTCATGGTCGAGAGCGTGAAGGGCACGCCGGCCTTGGCTGCGGCGCGGGCGGCGAGGATTTCGCCGTCGGCGTGCTGCATGCCGGTGAGGCCCGTCGGAGCCAGTGCAACCGGCATCGTGGCGGCCTGGCCTGCGAGCGTGGTTGCCAGCGTACGATTGGTCATGTTGACGGCGACGCGCTGGCGCAGCTTGATGGCGGCGAAGTCAGCCTCGTTGGCGCGATAGGTGCCCTCGGTCCAGGCGCCGGAATCGGCGTAGTCGTAGAACATGCGCGGCACCCGGCGCTGGGCCAGGATGCGCAGGTCTTCGATGGTCAAGGGCTGGGACATGTCGGCCGGCTCCGCATTTTCGCTCCTGATCGCTCGGTCGCATGGAACCCTGCCGCAGGCAACCGCCCGCTACGTGACCCCGCTATACCGGCCGGGCTTATGATTGACGGCCAGGATCAGGTTGAGCACCGCAGCTCCCAGCAGCGAAATCAGCACTTTCTCGAGCGGCAGCATGACGAGCGCACAGACGAGGATCAGCGCGTCGATGCCGAGCTGAAACCAGCCGGCGCGGATATCGTGCTTCTCCTGCAGGTAGAGCGCGAGAATGTTGACGCCGCCCAGGCCGGTGCGATGGCGAAACAGCGCAAGGACGCCGAGCCCCATCAGCCTGCCGCCGGCGACCGCGGCATAGACCGGGTCGACAGTCGCGATCGCCAACCAGCCGGGTGTGAACCAGGTGAAGAGCGAGACGAGCCCGACCGCGATGAAGGTCCGCAAGGCGAAGCGCCAGCCCATGCGACGGACCGCGAGCCAGTAGAAGGGCAGGTTGATGGCGAAGAAAAGCAGGCCGAAATTGATCCCGGTGGCAAACTGGAACAGCAATGCCAACCCGGCCGCCCCGCTCGTGAGCAGGGTCGCCTTCGTATAGAGGCTGATGCCGATGCTGACGAGCAATGTGCCGAGCAGCATGGCGAAGACGTCTTCGTAGAAGCGATGGCGCTCGGTCGGTGGGGCTGAGGTCGCCGCGTCGGTCATGGTGCATATCCGGCTCGGTTGAAGGGGCTTCGGTCGTTTGGGCGCGACGATGCAATGGTTGAGCCACGCCGGTTGATCCTGTAGGGCCGGATCATCCCTACCGCTACCCTGTGAGATCTCCTCATGATTCTGCGGCTCGCCGCTGCGCTCTGCCTGACGCTTCTTGCCCATGCCGCACCGGCACAGGATACCGTTGCCTGGAAAACCGGGCGCGAGGCGAAGCTCATCGAGACGCGCATCGAGGCGCTGCTCAAGACGATGACGCTCGACGAGAAGGTCGGCCAGCTGCATCTCTCGGGTCGTGGCGAGGGTTTCAACGCCGCACGCATTCGCGAGGGACGGATGGGCGGGGTGATGAACTTCGTCGTGCCGCAGGAGGTTGCGGATGTTCAGAAGGCCGCGCGCGAATCCCGGCTGAAGATCCCGCTGATCATCGGTCTCGATGCCGTTCACGGCTTCTCGACCTATTTTCCGCTGCCGCTTGGCCAGGCTTCGACCTGGAACCCGGAGCTGATCGAGGAGGCGGCCTATTGGACGGGGCGTGAAGCGCGCGCCGCCGGCATCCAATGGACTTTTGCGCCGATGGTCGACATTTCGCGTGATCCGCGCTGGGGCCGCGTCCTCGAGGGGGCGGGGGAAGATGCCTATTTCGGCTCCATCGTCGCTGCAGCGCGCACGCATGGCTATCAGCGCGGCGGCGTGGCGACGACCGTCAAGCATTTCGTCGGCTACGGTGCGGGCGAAGCCGGGCGCGACTACAACTCCACCTGGATCCCGACGAGCCAGCTCTTCGATCTCTACCTGCCGCCGTTCAAGGCCTCGTTCGACGCTGGTTCCATGACGGCAATGGCGGCATTCAACGCCCTGAACGGCGTGCCGACCACCGCGCATGGCGGGCTGCTGACCGGGCTGCTGCGCCAGAACTGGGGATTCAAGGGTTTCGTGGTCTCGGATTTCGGCTCGATCACCGAACTCAGACTGCACGGAATCGCCAAGGATGACGCCGAGGCTGCGCGCAAGGCGCTGCTGGCCGGCATCGACATGGACATGATGGGTGATGTCTATGACAAGCACCTGGCTGCCGAGGTAAAGGCCGGTCGCGTCCCGGTGAAGATGCTCGACGCGGCGGTGCGCCGCGTGTTGCGCGTCAAGTTCCACCTGGGCCTGTTCGAGCGGCCCGATGTCGACCCGGCCGCTGCTCCGGCGCTGATGCAGACGCAGGAGGCACGCGCGGTCGCGCTTCGCGCGGCGCGCGAAGGCATCATCCTGCTTAAGAACGCCAATGAAACCCTGCCGATCGCGTCCTCCGTCAAGCGGCTCGCCGTGATCGGCGCCATGGCCGTGCCGGAGGCCGAGCGGGTCTGGACCGATCCGGCCGGGCTCGGACGGCGCGCCATCCAGTCCTTGCCGGACGCGCTGAAGGAGCGCGTTCAGGCCGGGGTGGAGGTCGTCTACGAGCCGGCCTTCACAAAGAACTGCGGCACCGAATTCGCGGACAAGGATGCAGCGCTGCGCGCCGCCGCGGCGAGCGATCTCGTCATCGCCATGCTCGGCGAGGATTGCGAGTTCATCGGAGAGGGCGCCTCGCGCGCGAATCTCAACCTGCCCGGCGTGCAGCAGGAACTGCTCGAGGCGCTGGTCGCGACGGGCAAGCCCGTCGTGCTGGTGCTGGCCACTGGCCGCCCGCTGGTCCTCACCTGGGCCGACACCCATGTCGCCGCGATCGTGCAGACCTTCCACGGCGGCACCGAGGGGCGTACCGCGATCGCCGAGGTTCTGACCGGAGCGGCAAATCCGGCAGGCCGCACGCCGATGAGCTTTCCGCGCTCGGTCGGGCAGATCCCGATCTACTACAACCATCTCCCGACGGGGCGGCCGCAGAAGATCCGGCAGCGCTACGAGTCGATCTACATGGATGAGAAAAACGAGCCGCTCTATCCCTTCGGCTTTGGTCTTTCCTATTCCCGCTTCAGCTATGCCAATCCCCGTGTCGACCGCGCACGCATCGCGATCGATGGCAGCGCAGAAATCTCGGTCGATGTGACCAATTCCGGTTCGCGCGACGGCCAGGAAGTGACGCAGCTTTATGTCCGCCAGCCGGTCGCGACCCGGTCCCGGCCGGTCCGCGAACTCAAGGGTTTCAGCAAGCTCGCGATCAAGGCGGGCGAAACCAGGACCGTCAGTTTCAAGCTCGAGGCCCAGAAGCTGGGATATCACGATGACACCGGGCGTTATGTTGTCGAGCCGGGTCTGTTTGAGGTTTATCTTGGCGGCTCCTCGTTGGCACAGGCCAAGACACAGTTTGAGGTGATCAAGCCATAGTCATCGTCAGACGCTCCTGCTTGACGATTGGCCTCGACATCTTTGTGTTTTCGGTCAATCCTCCTCTGGTCGGGCATTCGGATGCATGCATCCGAAGATCCGCAAGACGCTGGCTTCAGGGGATGCGGCTATGGCGACCGGAACCGTGAAATGGTTCAATACTGAGAAGGGCTTCGGATTCATTCAGCCTTCGGATGGCGGCAAGGATGTGTTCGTACACATCACGGCCGTGAAAGAAGCGGGCCTGATGACTCTGACGGAAGGACAGAAAGTCTCGTTCGATTTGAAAACCGAACGCGGCAAAACGGCGGCAGGCTCGCTCCAGCTGCTCTGACCTCTCGGGCCTCGCGCGCTCATAGCGACCCGTGAAACGGCCGCTATGATGGGCGGTCGCGCGCGGCCCATTCACTGATCGGGATTTGGGGCTTTCTCCAGATCCCGCGGGTGCCGGGGTGGTTTCACGGCACGGGTGACTGTGCGCTTGCTACCGTGCGAAGTGTTTCGCGCCCGCCACACAGAGTGCCACGCCGGCGCTGACTGCGATCATGGGCCAGCTCACGGCCTCATGCAGCAGCAGTGCGGCGAGCATCAGCCCGAAGAAGGGCTGCAGCAATTGCAGCTGGCCGACGGCGGCGATGCCGCCCTGTGCCAGGCCGCGATACCAGAACACGAACCCCACCAGCATGCTGAACACCGAGACATAGGCGAGGCCGATCCAGGCAGGCCGCCCGACATCGGCAAGCGAGACCGGAAAAGTCCATGCGCTGAGCGTGACCATGACCGGCAGGGAGAGCACCAGCGCCCAGGAAATCACCTGCCAGCCTCCGAGCTTTCGCGACAGTCGCGCTCCCTCGGCATAACCGAGGCCGCAGATGATGACCGCGGCGAGCATCAGCAGATCTCCGACCGGGGAGGCGACAAAGCCCTGGGTCATTGCAAATCCTGCGACGAGCGCACTGCCCAGGCAGGAGAACAGCCAGAAGATTGGGCGGGGACGTTCGCCGCCGCGCAGGACGGCGAAGCTCGCGGTTGCCAGCGGCAGGAGGCCGATGAAGACGATCGAATGGGCCGAGCTGACATGTTTCAGCGCCAACGCCGTCAGCAGCGGAAAGCCGACGACAACGCTCAGCGCGACCACGATGAGCGGGAGAACGTCGCTCCGTTGCGGCCGCGTCTGCCGGAAGGCGAGGAGCAGGCACAGGCCCAGCAGGCCGGCGATTGCAGCGCGTGCAGCGGTCAGGAAAACAGGGTCGAGATCGACCACGGCAACACGCGTTGCAGGCAGCGAAGCGCTGAAGATCAGCACGCCGAGAAAGCCGTTGATCCAACCGCTCATGCTCTTGTCCATCAGGAAGACTCCGTTCGCGGCCTGCATTCGCCGGGATATGCGTTTTTTGCCAGAGACGGCGCATGACAGTTGATGCAAACTGTCATGCTGCAAGAGGCAATACAATTAGGTGATTGAGTGACGCTCCTGGATGATGACGGCACGCTTGTCGGGCGTGTCATGCAGGCTGTTCGCCAGCGCATGGCGGGGCGCGTACTGGCTCCGGGGGCCAGACTGCCCTCGATCCGTGGCTTTGCCGACACGATGGGCGTCTCGAAGTCGACGGTGGTCGAGGCCTATGACCGGCTTGCCGCAGAGGGGGCGATCCGTTCGCGCCGCGGCTCGGGCTTCTATGTCGCGGGTCATCTGCCACCGCTGTCGCTGGCGGAGATCGGACCGCGGCTTGACCGTGCGGTCGATCCGCTCTGGGTCTCGCGACAATCGCTGGAGACCGGCGAGGATTTCCTGAAGCCCGGCTGCGGCTGGCTTCCCGCATCATGGTTGCCGGAGGAGAGCCTGCGCAGAGCGTTGCGATCGCTCTCGCGCGCCGATGCCTCCACATTGGCCGATTATGGCACGCCGCTCGGGCTGTTGCCGTTGCGCCATCTGCTCGCCCGGCGCATGGCGGAGCATGGCATCGAGGCCCGGCCGGACCAGATCGTGCTGACCGAGTCCGGAACCCAGGCCATCGACCTGCTCTGCCGCTTCCTGCTCGAACCGGATGACACGGTAGTGGTCGACGACCCCTGCTACTTCAACTTCCAGGCCCTGCTGCGGGCTCATCGGGCCAGGGTCGTCAGTGTCCCCTATACGCCGAACGGTCCCGATATCGTGCGCTTCGAACAGGTGCTCGCAGAGCATCGGCCACGGCTCTACGTTACCAACTCCGCGCTGCACAATCCAACGGGAGCCGTGCTGTCTCCCGTGATTGCACATCGGGTGCTCAAATTGGCTGAGCAGTCAGGGTTGACGATCATCGAGGACGATATCTTTGCCGATTTCGAGCTGGAGCCGGCGCCGCGGCTTGCCGCCTTCGATGGGCTCGATCGGGTCGTGCATATCGGCAGCTTCTCCAAGACGCTGTCGGCCTCGCTGCGATGTGGCTTCATCGCGGCCCGGCGCGACTGGATCGAGGGGCTGACCGATCTCAAGATCGCCACCTCCTTCGGGGCCAGCCGGGTCTCGGCGGAATTCGTGCTGGGCGCCTTGAAGGATGGCGCCTATCGCAAGCACATGGACGGGCTGCGCGGCCGGTTGGCGCGCGCCATGACGGAAACTTGCGCGCGGTTGAAAGCTATCGGAATCGAGCCGTGGATCGAGCCGCGTGCCGGGATGTTCCTGTGGTGTCGCCTGCCGGACGGGCTGGATGCCGCCGAGATCGCGCAACGCGTGCTGGCGGAGAATATCGTCCTTGCCCCCGGAAATGCCTTCAGCGTGTCGCTGACGGCGGGACGATTCCTGCGCTTCAACGTCGCGCAATCGTCGGACCCGCGCATCTACACAGCGCTCGAAGCGGCGATGCGGCGCTGAGTGATGCCGACATTGGCTGAGCGGGGGCGCAGGATCTCGCTGACGCAAGGAAGGCGCTTGCACTTTCTGCTCTTTTAACATAAAGATATCTTTATATGTTTTTCTGAATTTCGAAAGCTGATCCCTTGCGCCAACCCACGACGTTGTCCTCGTCATCCTTGCTTGCGGGCCTGCGCGCGGCTGGCGAGGAGACACGGCTGCGCATCCTGGCGCTGTTGGCGGAGGGCGAGCTCTCCGTTTCTGATCTGACCGATATTCTCGGGCAGTCTCAGCCCCGCATTTCCCGCCATCTCAAGCTCCTGGCCGAGGCCGGGCTGGTGCGACGCTATCGCGAGGGAGCGTGGGCCTTCTTTCGGCTCGACGAATCGGGAGCGGGCGGCGCCTTCGCGGCCTCCCTGGCTGCCTGGCTAGATCGGGCGGATCCGGAGCTCGCTGCGGACCGCGAGAGGCTCGCGGCCGTTCGCTCCACGCGCGCCGAGGCGGCGCAATCCTATTTCGCCAGCGTGGCGCGAGACTGGGACCGGCTGCGCTCGCTGCATGTCCCAGACGATGCCGTCGAGGCGGCGGTCGAGGCGGCGGCCGGGGAAGGCTCGTCCGGCGCGATGCTCGACCTCGGCACGGGGACCGGCCGGATGCTGGAGCGGATCGCCCCGAAATTCGGCCGTGCCATCGGTGTCGATGCCAGCCATGCCATGCTCGCCGTGGCACGCGCCAATCTCGAGAAGGCCGGGCTGTCCCGGGTTGAGCTGCGACAGGGTGATATTCACGCCTTGCCTTTCGCGCGCGGGGCCTTCGATCTCGTCATCATCCATCAGGTTCTGCATTTCCTCGATGACCCCGGCCGCGCATTGCGCGAGGCGGCCGCGATGCTCGCTCCCGGCGGCCGGCTGATCGTGGTCGATTTCGCGCCGCACGAGATGGAGTTCCTGCGAACAGAGCACGCGCATCGCCGGCTCGGTTTCTCGCGGGCCCAGATCGCCGGCTGGTTTGCGGAGGCGGGATTGAGCTGCGATCTCTCCGAAGAGGTGACCTCGGCCGAGGGGGCGTCCGGCCAACTCTCCGTGATGCTCTGGCGTGGACGTGACCGGCGCGTGCAGGGGGATTTCCCGCTGCGCCAGAATTCCAGTTTCGAGGTGGCTTGATGAATGCGTTTCGCCCCAGCCGGCACGGCACCCGCCGGCCCAGCGTCTCTTTCGAGTTCTTTCCGCCGAAGACGCCGGAGATGGAGACGACGCTCTGGGAGAGCGTGCGCCGTCTCGAGCCGCTGGGACCCACCTTCGTGTCGGTGACCTATGGCGCGGGCGGTTCGACGCGCGAGCGCACCCACAACACCGTCAAACGCATGGTTGACGAGACCCGGCTGAAGCCGGCAGCGCATCTGACCTGCGTTTCCGCCACCTGTGCCGAGGTCGACGACGTCATCCGCTCCTATTGGGCGGCCGGCGTGCGCCATATCGTGGCGCTACGCGGTGACCCGGCCGGTGGACTCGGAACGGTCTACGAGCCGCACCCGCAGGGCTATCACCAGACCTCTGATCTGGTTACCGGGATCCGGCGCGTCGGCGATTTCGAGGTGACGGTCTCGGCCTATCCCGAAAAACATCCGGAAGCCGCCTCGCTCGATGCCGATATCGATGCCTTGAAGAAGAAGGTCGATGCCGGTGCGACCCGGGCGATCACGCAGTTCTTCTTCGATAACGACGTCTATTTCCGCTATCTCGACAAGGTCAGGGCGCGGGGAATCGACATTCCGATCCTGCCCGGCATCGTTCCCGTCCTGAATTTCAAGCAGACGGCGAGCTTCGCCACCAAGACTGGCGCGAGCGTGCCGCAATGGCTGGCCGACCGGTTCGAGGGCCTGGAAGACGACGCCGCGACGCGCCGGCTCGTGGCGGCCGCGGTTTGCGCCGAGCAGGTGCTCGACCTGGTCGACCGCGGCGTCTCCGACTTGCATTTCTACACGATGAACAAGGCTGACCTGGTCTATGCGATCTGCCATCTGGTCGGCTTGAAGCCGGACAGGACCGCCCAGCAGCAGGCGGCCGCGGAGTAGCGTGCCAGCCGTCATTGGGAGCAAAGCGATCCAGCCTGTCTTCAGTGGCCTCTGGATTGCTTCGTCGCTTTGCTCCTCGCAATGACGGGAAGACCATACGAGCAGAGTTTCATGACGAAGGCGTTCGCGATGTCAGACTACAATCCCAGCCAGGTCGATGGCACCGAGGTCGAGCGCGCGCTTCGTCAGTCCGCGTCCGAGCGCATCCTCGTGCTCGACGGTGCGATGGGGACGCAGATCCAGAACCTGAAGCTCTCGGAAGCAGAGTTCCGCGGCGAGCGCTTCAAGGGCTGGAACCACGATCTCAAGGGCAATAACGACCTGCTGGTGCTGACCCAGCCGGACGCCATTCGCGAAATCCACCTCGCCTATTTCCAGGCGGGTGCAGATATCGTCGAAACCAACACGTTTTCGTCAACGCAGATCGCCCAGGCCGATTACGGCATGGAGGCGCTGGCCTACGAGCTGAACGTCGCCTCGGCGAAGCTGGCGCGCGAAGCGGCCGCTCTCGCTCAGAAGGCCGATGGGCGCCGTCGCTTCGTCGCCGGCGCGATCGGGCCGACGAACCGCACGCTCTCGATCTCGCCGGATGTGAACAATCCCGGCTTCCGCGCCGTGACCTTCGATCAGGTGCGCGAATCCTATGCCGAACAGGTGCGTGGCCTGATCGATGGTGGCTCCGAGCTGATCCTGGTCGAGACCATCTTCGACACGCTCAATGCCAAGGCTGCGATCGTTGCGATCGAGGAGGTCTATCGCGAGAAGGGCCTGCGCCTGCCGGTGATGATCTCCGGCACGATCACCGACCTCTCAGGGCGCACGCTCTCGGGCCAGACCACCGAAGCGTTCTGGAATGCGATCCGCCATGCCGCGCCGCTGACGGTCGGCCTCAACTGTGCGCTCGGTGCGCGTGAGATGCGGGCGCATATCAAGGATCTGTCGCGCGTTGCCGATACGCTGATCTGCGCTTATCCGAATGCCGGCCTGCCCAATGAATTCGGCATGTATGATGAAAGCCCCGAGGCGACGGCCGGCATGCTGGCTGAATTCGCCGATGCCGGGCTCGTCAATGTCGTCGGCGGCTGCTGCGGCACGACGCCCGGCCATATCCGCGCGATCGCGGAAGCCGTCGCCGGCAAGCCGCCGCGCGCGGTGCCGGAGATCAAGCGCTATCTGCGGCTGGCTGGGCTCGAGCCCTTCACGCTCGACGAGACCATTCCCTTCGTCAATGTCGGCGAGCGAACCAACGTCACCGGCTCGGCCCGCTTCCGCAAGCTGGTCAAGGATGGCGACTTCGCTGCCGCGCTGGATGTCGCACGCGACCAGGTCGCCAATGGCGCGCAGGTCATCGATATCAACATGGACGAGGGCCTGCTCGATTCCGAGAAGGCCATGACCGAGTTCTGCAATCTGATCGCCTCGGAGCCGGATATCTCCCGCGTGCCGATCATGGTCGACTCGTCGAAATTTCACGTCATCGAAGCCGGTCTGAAGACGATTCAGGGCAAGCCGATCGTCAATTCGATCTCGATGAAGGAAGGCGAGGAGGCCTTCCTCGAGCACGCCCGTATCTGCCGCAATTACGGTGCGGCGGTGGTGGTGATGGCCTTCGACGAAACCGGCCAGGCCGACACCTTCGAGCGCAAGATCGAGATCTGCACGCGGGCCTACAAGCTCTTGACCGAGCAAATCGGTTTCCCGCCCGAGGACATCATCTTCGATCCCAACATCTTTGCCGTCGCGACGGGCATCGAGGAGCACGACAACTACGGCAACGACTTCATCGAGGCGACCAGGGCGATCCGCGAGACCCTGCCGCATGCCCATATCTCGGGCGGCGTCTCGAACCTGTCCTTCTCGTTCCGAGGCAACGAGAAGGTCCGCGAAGCGATGCATTCGGTGTTCCTGTACCACTGCATCAAGGCCGGCATGGACATGGGCATCGTCAATGCGGGCCAGCTCGGCTCCTATGACGACCTCGATCCGGAGCTGCGCGAGCTCTGCGAGGATGTCGTCCTCAACCGTCGCAAGGATTCGACCGAGCGGCTGCTCGATGCCGCCCCTCGCTTCAAGGGCGACGGGTCGGTCGCGATTTCCGGCAAGGACATGGCCTGGCGCGATAACCCGGTCGAGAAGCGGCTGGAATACGCGCTGGTCAACGGCATCACCGCCTTCATCGACATCGATGTGGAGGAGGCCCGCGCCGCGGCCGAGAAGCCGCTTCATGTCATCGAAGGGCCGCTGATGGCCGGCATGAACGTGGTCGGAGACCTGTTCGGCGCCGGCAAGATGTTCCTGCCGCAGGTGGTGAAATCCGCCCGCGTGATGAAGCAGGCGGTGGCCTATCTCATGCCGTACATGGAGGAGGAGAAGCGCCTGAACGGTGGTTCCGAGCGTTCGGCCGCCGGCAAGGTGCTGATGGCGACGGTAAAGGGCGATGTCCATGACATCGGCAAGAACATCGTCGGCGTCGTGCTGCAGTGCAATAATTACGAGGTTATCGACCTCGGCGTGATGGTGCCGACGCAGAAGATCCTCGATGTCGCGCGCAAGGAGAAGGTCGACATCATCGGCCTCTCCGGGTTGATCACGCCTTCGCTCGACGAGATGGTCACCGTTGCCTCCGAGATGGAGCGCGAGGGTTTCGATATTCCGCTCCTGATCGGCGGCGCAACGACCAGCCGCGTGCATACGGCGGTGAAGATCCACCCGGCCTATAGCCAGGGCCAGACGGTCTATGTCACCGACGCGTCGCGCGCTGTCGGCGTCGTTTCGAGCCTGCTCTCGCAGGACCAGAAGCCGGCCTATATCGAGGGCGTGAAGGGCGAATACGCCAAGGTCGCCGCCGCCCATCGTCGCTCCGAGGCCGACAAGCAGCGTCTGCCGCTGGTGAAGGCGCGGACCAACGCTTTCAAGGCGGATTGGGCGAACTACATGCCACCGAAGCCTAGCTTCCTCGGCACGCGCGTGTTCCGGACCTATGACATCGCCGATCTCGTGCCGGTGATCGACTGGACGCCCTTCTTCCAGACCTGGGAGTTGAAGGGACGCTTCCCTGCGATCTTGCAGGACGAGAAGCAGGGCGAGGCGGCACGTGCGCTCTGGGACGATGCGCAGGCGATGCTGAAGCGGATCGTCGAGGAGCGTTGGTTCAATCCCAAGGCGGTGATCGGCTTCTGGCCGGCCAATGCCGTCGGGGACGACATCCGGCTTTATACCGGTGAGAGCCGCCAGGACACGCTCGCGACCTTCCATGGGTTGCGTCAGCAGCTTTCCAAGCGCGACGGCAAGCCCAACATGTGCATTTCTGACTTCGTCGCGCCCGAGGGCATCGAGCGGCCCGACTATATCGGCGCCTTTGTCGTGACGGCGGGAGCGGAGGAGGAGCGCATCTCCGAGAAATTCGCCCGCGACAACGACGATTACCGCTCGATCATGGTCAAGGCGCTGGCCGACCGCTTCGCCGAGGCGATGGCCGAACGCATGCACCAGCTCGTTCGCACGCAGTTCTGGGGTTATGCCCCCGACGAGAACCTCGCCAATGAGGATTTGATCCGCGAGGAATATCGCGGCATCCGGCCGGCGCCGGGCTATCCGGCCCAGCCCGATCACACCGAGAAGGAAACGCTGTTCGAGTTGCTGCAGGCTGAGCGGCGGGTCGGCGTGAAGCTGACCGAGAGCTTTGCGATGTGGCCGGGCTCCTCGGTTTCGGGACTCTATCTGTCGCACCCGGACGCCTATTATTTCGGTGTTGCCAAGGTCGAGCGCGACCAGGTCGAGGATTATGCGGCGCGCAAGGGCATGGCGATCCACGAGGTCGAGCGCTGGCTTGCGCCAATCCTCAATTACGAGCCCAGTGCCTATCGGCTTGAGGCTGCCGAGTGATGCTGCGAGCGGCTACCCCAGCCGATCTGCCACGCATCGGCGTGATCCGGCAGGCCGTGAAGGAGAACGTGCTCAGCGACCCCTCCAAGGTCAGCGATGAGGAGGTCGCCTGGTATATTGAGCAGGCCATCTTCCTCGTCAGCGAGGAGGGCGGCGAGGTTGTCGGCTTCACCTGCGCCAATCATCAGACGGCTCTCATCTGGGCGCTCTTCATCGATCCCGATCACGAAGGACACGGCCACGGTCGCGCACTCCTGGATGCGGCGTTGGAGCGGCTTGCGGGGAACGGTCACCGGCAAGCATACCTGACGACAGGCGCGACGACCCGCGCCGCCCGCTTCTACCGCCAGCATGGTTGGCGCGACATGGGGCTTTCGCTCGACGGCCAGGCCGTCTTCGTCAAGCCGCTCGGACCGGCCTAGGCTCGCTTCGCCCCGGCGCGAGCGTGATTGCCTCGGCGCTTTAGCCCGAAGGCGGCCGAACTCGGTGACGGGGACGCCGCCGATCGCGAGCCCTCAGGCCCCACCTCGCGGACCGCACGGCCAAGGAGACGGCGCCGCCAGATCGACG
This sequence comes from Allobosea sp. 2KB_26, assembly GCF_052115715.1. Lineage (NCBI taxonomy): Bacteria > Pseudomonadati > Pseudomonadota > Alphaproteobacteria > Hyphomicrobiales > Alloboseaceae > Allobosea > Allobosea sp. 2KB_26. The sequence goes on along the minus strand of NZ_JBFRHE010000001.1, from coordinate 335,755 downwards.
TGAAAGACCTTGGCGATGATCTGCCAGCGCCCGTCGAGCCGGACGATGCTGAGCAGATCGGTGAAAGATTTCGGCCCGATGGCGCATGCGACGCGGGCGAGGGCGGTCACTGGCCCGGCAAATTCGATGGAGAGGATGCGGTCCTGCCGCGCCGCGCCCCGGCTGGCCGGGGAGGGGCGCTTTGCGACCATGGGCAGATAGGCGTCCATGGTCAGATGAGTGAGGCTGCCCTCGCTGGCGCAGGCGTAGATCGCCTGCGGATGGAAGACCCCGGCGAGCTTGCCGGCATCGCTGTGATAGAGGCCATCGAAATAGTGCGTCAGGACCTCGACGATTTCGGCAAAGCGGGCATCCATCGCAGGCGCCTCCTTCAGATGAGGCCCTCGGCTTGCATCGCCTGGCGCACGGTGTTGCGGCCCGTCAGACGCTGCATGAAGGCCTGGAGCTTCGGCCAGGCATCGAGCGCAACGCCAGTATGGTTCGCCCAGTTCGTGACGACGAAGAGATAGGCGTCGGCGACGCTGAAGGTCTCGCCGAGAAGATAGGGACGACCGTCCGAGAGCTTCTGCTCGACGTCGCCGAAGCGCCGGGCGACCTTCTCCTTGGCTTCGCGCCTGGCATCGTCGCCAATCGTGGTGCTGAACAGCGGCCCGAAGGCCTTGTGCAACTCGGAGGCGATGAAATTGAGCTCCTCCTGCAGGCGCGCGCGCGCCAGAGTTCCGGCTTTTGGCGCGAGCTCCGTCTCGGGCTTCAGGTCCGCGATATACTGGACGATCGCCGCACCTTCGGTCAGCACCTCGCCGCTGTCGAGTTGCAGCGCCGGTACATAGCCGCGCGGGTTGACCGTGGTGAAATCGGTGCCGGTCTCGGTCGTCCTGGTCTTGGTGTCGACCTTCTCGAGGGTGAATGGCAGGCCGGCTTCACGCAGCGCGATGTGGGGCGAGAGCGAGCAGGCGCCGGGGGCGTAGTAGAGCTTCATGGTGCGCGTCTCCGTGTTGACCAGTGAGCACAGGGGTAGGCAGGGCGATAACTTCTGTATACCCAGTAACTTGTCGTTACTGCATTTTCCGGTATCATTCCGGTAACCGGAGGCAGCCTCGCATGGCGTTGAAGATACGGAAGAATCGGGCGAAAACTCCGCCGCCGACCTGCGCCGTCGGCACCTGCATGCAGGTGCTCGGCAAAGCCTGGACGCCGAATGTGATCTGGTATCTGAGCGCCGGTCCGCGCCGCTTCGGCGAGCTGCGCCATGACATGCCGCTGATCTCGGCCAAGATGTTGAGCGAGCGCCTGCGTGATCTCGAAAGCCGCGGCATCGTCGAGCGGCGAATCCTGCCGAGCTCGCCGCCGTCGGCCGAGTATGGGCTGACCGGTCTCGGGTTGGAGCTGATGCCGGCGATCGAGGCGATCGTTGCGGTCGGGCTGCGTCTTAAGGAACGCATGGGGCAGGCAGCAGAGGCCGCCTGAAGCGCATCAGCCCGCGCGAAGCTCTCTCATCTCCGCAAGGGCGCCCCGCATCGCGTCCGCGCTGGGCTGTGCTTGCAAGGGCTCGCCGAAGAGATGCAGCCGATTGCGGCCCGACGCCTTGGCGACATAGAGCGCAGAATCGGCTTCGGCGAAACTGCGGTCGGGATCATGGTGTCGGCCCGGGAGCAGCATCGTCGCTCCGATCGAGGCACTGATCTCGATCAGACGCCCGTTCCAGGTGACAGGGCGCGAGAGCGCCGCGAGGGCCTGGTTCAGTCGGTGCTGGATATGAGACCAGCCGGCGGTCGAGCAGATCAGCAGCGCGAACTCATCTCCGCCGATGCGGGCGATCGTCAACGCGTCGCTCAGCGTGGCCTCCAACCGCAGGGCCACTTGCCGCAGGCATTCATCGCCAGCGGCGTGGCCGAGATGGTCATTGATCGGCTTGAACATGTCGAGATCGATGAGGGCGAGCGTGCCGAGGGCGCTGCCATCAGCCGGGATGCGCCGCAGTTCGGAGAGCTGCGCCTCGAACGCCCGGCGGTTGGCGAGGCCGGTGAGCGGGTCGCTATAGGCGAGCTGACGCAGGCCCTGCCACATCTGCTTCTCGCTCGTGATGTCCTGCTTGGCGCCGTAAATGCGCCAGGGGCGTTGCTGTTTGAGCGCGATGTCGGCACTCAGGCGCATCCAGCGGCTGATCCCTCCGGCGGTCAGAATTCTGGCATCGAGGACGAAGCCCCTGCCGGTGCGGATCATCGTGCTGCGAAGTCGCTCCATCTCGGTGCGCGAGTCGTTCGTGTAGAGGTCGACGGTCGATGGGCGGTGCAGGGTCGAGCCACGCGGCAGGCCGAAGAGATCGTAGACGCCCTCTGTCCAGGCAAGCTGTTCGGTGGCGAGTTCGCATTCCCAGGCGCCGATCCCAGCCAATTGCGCGGCCTGATCGTAAAGGCGTCTGGCTTCGGCGTCGTGCAGCGACATGGGTTTCAGGTCTCGGCATACGCGCCAAGCAACCAGCGTTGCGCGTTCGGCTGCGATACTGTCGACGCTAGGCGATGATGATTAACGGGGTCTTTCTGCCACAGGGATTCGCGTTCGCGTTATTCCCGCCGCAGAGCTTCGATCGGGTCGAGCCGTGCCGCCTGTCGCGCCGGATAGAAGCCGAAGAAGACGCCGATCATCCCGGAGACGCCGACTGCGATCAGGATCGTCTCGATCGAGATGACCGAGGGCCAGTTGGCGATGCGGGCGATGGTGAGAGCCGCACCGACGCCAAGTGCGATGCCGACGGCGCCGCCGATGGTCGCGAGCGTCGTGGCCTCGATCAGGAACTGGGCGAGCACGTCGCGCTGGCGCGCACCGACTGCGAGCCGCAAGCCGATCTCGCGGGTGCGCTCGGTCACCGAGACCAGCATGATGTTCATGATGCCGATGCCGCCCACCAGCAGCGAAACGGCGGCGACGGCGGCGAGCAGCCAGGAGAGGGTGGTGGCGGCGGCCGTCGCTGTGTTGGCGATCTCAGTCAGGTTGCGGACGATGAAATCGTCGTCCTGATCTTCGGGAAGCCTGTGGCGTTGGCGCAGCAGAGCAGTCGTGTCCGCGATGCCGGGAGCGATCGCGTCCTCGCTGGCAAATTTCACCATGATGGTCTGGACTGAACGATCGCGGGCATAGTTGCGGCCGATGATCCGGCGTCGACCGGTGTCGAGCGGCACGAAGATGACGTCGTCCTGATCCTGCCCGAGGGCAGACTGGCCCTTGGGCGCCATCATGCCGATGACCTTGAACGGCACATTGCGGATGCGGAACATCTGGTCGAGCGGATCCTGCTCGCCGAAGAGGTTCTTGGCCACGGTCTGGCCGATGACGGCGACGATCTCACCGCGCCGCAACTCCTCCGGCTCGAACAGCCGGCCCTCGGCCACGCCCCATTCGCGCGCGGTGAAGAAATCGAGATCGGTCGCCGTGATCTGTGTCGACCAGTTGGTACCGGCATAGACGGCCTGGGCGCGGGTGACGATGACGGGCGCTGCAGCCGTTACGTTCTCGACCTCGGCAAGGACTGCGCGGGCATCCTCGTCGGTCAAGGTCGAAGAGGCCCCGGCGCCCAGCCTGACACCCCCTTGCGTGACGTTGCCGGACTGGATGATGGCGAGATTGGCACCCAGCGACTTGATCTGTCCGGTGACGCGTTCACGCGCGCCGGAGCCGATCGCAACCATGGCGATGACGGCGGCGACGCCGATGATGATGCCGAGCATCGTCAGGGCCGAGCGCAGAGCGTTGGCGCCGATGGCGGAGAGAGCCGAGCGGATGGCTTCCCAAAGGCTCATGCCGCGACCTCCGCTGCCGGCGGCGCGTGGTCGAGCGCTGTCAGCGCGGCACGGGCGTCGGCGGGCTCCTGCCGCTGATCGGAGAGGATGTGCCCGTCACGGAAGCGAATGACGCGCCGCGCATGGCGCGCGACCTCGGCATCGTGGGTGACGATGACGACGGTCACGCCTTCGTGGTTCAGGTCCTGGAACAGGGCCAGGATTTCGAGCGCGGTCCGGCTGTCAAGTGCGCCGGTCGGTTCGTCCGCGAGCAGAAGGCGCGGTTCGTTCACCAGCGCGCGGGCGATGGCGACACGCTGCTGCTGGCCGCCGGAGAGCTGCATCGGCCTATGATGAGCGCGCTCCGCCAGCCCGACGCGTCCAAGCGCGGCCAGTGCCTTCTCGCGGCGTATCTTGCGGTCGCGACCGGCATAGACCATCGGCAGTTCGACATTGGCACAGGCGTCGACGCGGGGCAGCAGGTTGAACTGCTGGAAGACGAAGCCGAGCTTGCGATTGCGCAGCTCGGCCAGGCCATCGCTCGACAAGGTTTCGACGGCGACCCCATCGAGCCGGTAATGGCCGCCGGTCGGCCGGTCCAGGCAGCCGATCAGGTTCATGAACGTGGATTTTCCCGAGCCGGAAGGCCCCATCACCGCGACAAGATCGCCGGCCTCGATCTCAAGCGACACCCGGTCGAGCGCGACCACGCTGCCGGAATCGAGGCTGTAGATCCGGCTGAGTTCATGCACTTCGATCAGGGCCATGAGGCTGCCTTCAGAACAGACGCGGTCCGCGTACCGGTGGGCGGCCGGCGGGTTCAGCTGCGGCAGCGCTGCGCGGGCCGCCGCCGACGAGGACCTGCATGCCCTCCTTGAGGTCGCTGGAGACGATCTCGGTATAGGCGCCGTCGGTCGGGCCGAGCATGAGCTGGATCACTTTGGGCTGGCCCTCGCCATCGAGCACATAGACGCGTCCGGGAACTCCCCTTTGCGAGGACACGCGGCCTTCCTCCATCATGGCCTCGAACTTGGCGCGGCGTTCCGGATCGAGGGCGGCCGAGATCTTCGTGCGCATTTCGCTGCGAGCGGCGCGGAAGGCAGCACGACGCTCATCCTCGGAGAGGCCCGCCATCGCGGCGCGACCGGGCCCGCGGCGCTCCTCGAGGATCGCGGTGATCGCCTGCTTCTGTTCGGCCGTCGGCTGCAGCTCTGTTTCGAGACGCTCGCGCAGCGCGGTGACGGCGCGGGCGCCCCCGCGTCCGGCTTGCGGACTTCCCGATGGGGACACAGCGGCGCCTGCAGGTCCTGCCGTCTGACCGGGCGGGCGGAAGCGCAAGGCTGCATTGGGGACACGCAATGCGTTGCTGCGATCTTCCGTGACCACCTGAATATTGGCCGTCATGCCCGGTAGCAGTGCCATGTCGCGGTTCTCGACGCGCACGACACCGGTATAGGTGACGACGTTCTGGATGGTCTGCGCACCCAGCCGCACCATGTTGACGCGACCTTCGAAGGTGCGGTTCGGATAGGCGTTGACTGTGAAGGAGACGGGCTGGCCAGGCTGGAGGCGGCCCACATCGGCCTCGTCGATATTGGCGTAGATGTCGATCTCGCGCAGGTCCTGCGCGATCTGGAACAGGACGGGTGCGGAGAGCGAGGCGGCGACGGTCTGACCGAGATCGACCTGGCGCTGCACCACGACGCCATCGACCGGCGAACGGATATCGGTTCGGTCGAGATCGATCAGGATGTCCTTGAGTTTGGCTTCGCGACTGGCGATCAGGGCCTCGCCGGACTGAAGCTGCCCCTCGGCCAGCAGGATGTCGGCGTCGAGCCCGTTGAGTTCGGCCTTGGCCGAGGAGATTTGGGCCTCGGTCGAGGCGAGCGTGGCGGTCTGGATCTCGACCTGGGTTCGGGCACTGTCCAGGTTCTGCTGCGAGCCGGTGTTGCGATTGAAGAGCTCGTTCTGCCGTTCGAATGTGCGTTTTGCATCGGCCAACTGGGCGGCGACGCGATCGCGCTGTGCTTCAAGATCCTTGACGGTTGAATTGGCCTTGAGACGGCTCGATTTGGCGCGGTCGAGCTGGGCGCGCTTGACGATAAGGTCGGCCTTGCCCTGGGCGAGATCGGCGGCGGCGGCATCGCGCCGCGTCCGGATCTGGTCGCTGTTGAGCCGGGCTACGACCTGACCGGCCTTCACCTGCGAATTGTAGTCCGCAAGGATCTCGACGATCTGGCCCGACAGCATCGAGCCGACCAGGACGGTGGTCATCGGGGTCAATGTTCCGGTGGCGCGAACGGCTGCGGTGATCTGGCCCCGATCAATCGACGCCGTACGATAGGCGACGTCGCTCGCTGCTCCCCCTGTGGGACGGATTGCCCAATAGCCTGCTGCTGCGGCGGTCAGACCAAGGCCGGCAGCGATCACCAGTTTGCGCAAGTCATTGTCCCCGTCACCCGGCGCAGCCGGACATAGTTCGCAGGGTCCGGACGATGCCAGAAAGCGAACATGCAGGCGAGTTAACTTACTGCAATGTTGGAGCGTGCCTGCGCCCAGCTCTCGGCTCATGCCATCCGCGCGCCCCGCGTCATCGCCACCAGGTCGCGCAGCGTCGTGATCGTCGAGGCGTCGGCGACGCCGTCAACCTTCTCCTGCCGCCAATGGCGCTGGAAGGCTGCGACGACAGCTTCGAACTTCTCGTCATAGATGCCGTCGACCGTCACGCCATAGCCCAGCATGGCAAACATCGCCTGCAGCGCCTCCACCGGCTGGCCACTCTCGCCGCGCGCAAAGAAGCGACCGCCACGGATCGGGGCCGGCTCGGACCAGATGCCGACGCCGCCCTCCGCGAATTGCCGCCATGGGAACTTCTCGCCGGGGTCGATCTTGCGGCCGGGTGCGATATCGGAATGGGCGAGGACCCGCTCTGGCGGAATCCTCCAGCGCTCGCAGATGTCGCGGCTCAGGTTGAGTGTGGCGATCATCTGTTCCGACGTGAAATCGGGCAGGCCACCGGGATGGCCGGGATTGGCGATTTCGATGCCGATCGAACAGGAATTGATATCGGTTTCGCCGCCCCAATGCGAGGCGCCGGCGTGCCAGGCGCGGCGGCCTTCAGGGACAAGCTGCAGCACATGGCCGTTCTCGAAGACAAAATAATGCGAGGAAACCTGCGAGACCGGGTTGCAGAGCCATTGCAGCGCTGCGCCTGCGTCGCTCATGCCGGTGTAGTGCAGGATCAGCATGTCGGGGCGTCTGAGGGCGCCGTTTGCGTCTTTGCGCTCGCCGTGGTTCGGCGAGGGAAAGACCTTTGCGGCGAAGCGGCTGTCGGGCGTGGCAACGAGGCTCATGCGGGCTCCGGAAGTCTGGCGGTGCCGAGGCCTCGCTCTTTCTCGATCAGATCCCAGGCGGCATTGATGGCAGCAAGGCGACGCGTAGCGATTGCGATCGCTTCCTCGGGCAGCCCGCGTGCGATCTCGCGGTCGGGGTGATTTTCAGCGACGAGGCGGCGGTAGTGCTGTTTCAGCTGGGCATCGCTCATCTCCCGGCTGGCGCCGAGCACGAGATAAGGATCGTCCGGCCGTCGCATATGGCGCGCTTCGATGCGGGCAAAGCCGGCGGCATTGATCGAGAATATCTCGGCCACATGGCGCAGATAGGCATGCTCGGCCTCGTGGATCGCGCCGTCGGCCGCGGCAATCAGAAAGAGCCCGTCGAGCACGTCTTCCAGCAGCGCCGGCTCGTCCTTGAAGCTCTCGGCGATCTGCGTCGCGTAGGCCTCGAAGCCGGCGCTTGTCTGCTTGGCGAGATCGAACAGGCTCTCGATCCGTGCCTCCTGCTCAGGAGGCACGATCACGATGCGCCGGAAGGCCGCGATCTCGTCGCGGGTGACGACACCGTCGGAGCGGGCCATCTTCGCGGAAAGGGCAACCAGTCCGGTCGTGAAAATCAGCTCGCGCGGCGCGGGGCCGAAGGGCGCTCCCTCGCGATCGACCAGGACATGGCCGGCAAGCGCGCCAACCAGCGCGCCGAGCGGGCCGCCCAGCGCCAGTCCAAGGCCGCCGCCACCGAGCGCGCCCCAAAAAGACGAAACCATCGTTCAGGCAACTCCCGATTCAGCCCCGCGCGCAGTTTGCCCGGTCCAGCCGAGGCATCCAAGCCCAGTCCTACGAAAACCACCGGGATGCGCCAGGCGAAGCGAACCTGGGTATGGCAGATATCGAGCGGACAGGTGTGCCAGCACTCGCTCGGGGGCTCTCCCAGTGGCCGCGCGATCCTCCGGGTCGTGGAAAATGAGGATAAATGCGGCTTCCGACCCGGAATACGTCAGCAATGGGGCAATGGTTTGATTCGGCTCGCCCCGGTTGCGAACGCTTTGGCAGCGTGTTCGCGGTGTCTGATAATACACGGGGTATACCTCTATCGTAGTAAAGGCATTAATAAAAATTGTTAGGGAGTATAGCTTAGATTCGCGCTGCCTGACGTCAGATTATCAACACATTCTCCGATCAGTTCGGTCTCCCCATCAAACGCCTTTCTGATGGATGGGGTCCACAAAAGATGAAATATACCTCCAGCGGTGCAGCTGCCGCGCTCGTGATTTGCCTCGCCTCTTTGCAGTCTGCCAAGGCTGCTACGAACAGCGAGAGCGATGCTCTCGCCTTCATTGTCCGGGACGCGGAAATCAAGCGTGAGGCATCTGCACAGGAGGCCGGTTCGGCGACGTCGAAGGCCGCGGCCTCCGCTCCGGCGGAACGTGGAAACCGCTCCAAGGCGGGCGCCCACCGTCGTGCGGCGCTGGCCGCTCCGGCTGGAGCCGATGGGCTCAAAGCGATCGTGGCGCGCCATGCTGCCGCCAATGGCGTTCCGTTTGCGCTGGCCGACGCGGTCGTGCGCATCGAAAGCCGCTATAACCCCCGCGCCTCGAATGCCGGCAATCTGGGGCTGATGCAGATCCGCCACCAGACCGCGCGCGGGATGGGCTATACCGGCAGCGCCAGCGGTCTGCTCGATGCCGAGACCAATGCCCGCTATGCGGTGAAGTATCTGGCGGAAGCCTACCGCCTGGCCGGTGGCGACACCTGCCGTACGGTGATGAAATACCAGAGCGGGCACATGGCCCAGCGTATGAGCGGCGCCAACCGCACCTATTGCGCCAAGGTCCGCACGATCAGCGCACAGAATTGACGGGCAACCTCTCCCGCTTCGCTTGACGCGGGCAGGGGGAGGGCGCACTAGCGCCGCTGCCAGTCGGCCGGACGGCCGCTCCCGTTCGCGGGGGAGGAAAGTCCGGGCTCCACGGAAACACGGTGCCGGATAACGTCCGGCGGGGGCGACCCCAGGGAAAGCGCCACAGAGATCGAACCGCCTTGCGCCTCGGCGTGGGGTAAGGGTGAAAAGGTGCGGTAAGAGCGCACCGCGGACCCGGCAACGGGGACGGCATGGCAAGCCCCACCGGGAGCAAAACCGAATAGGGACGATGCTTCTCCCGCAAGGGGGAGGGGGCCGGTTTCCAGGCCTGGTCGTCCGGGTTGGTTGCTCGAGGCGCGCAGTAATGTGCGTCCCAGAGGAATGGCCGTCACGTCGGTGCAGCAATGCGCCGGCCATCCAGAACCCGGCTTACAGGCCGGCTGGCACCTTCAGCCCCGCCGGGCAAAGAGCGGCTTATGCCGCTCTTTGCGTCTCTACAATGCGTAGGTCCACTCGGCCGGCACGAACTTGAAGGCCGCGCCGTCTTTCATCACCTTGCCGAAGCCCGGGAAAGCGATATGCGAGCCGGTGATCAGGACGCCGTCGCTCGCCACCATGTCGAGCACGCGTTTACGCGAGGCCGCTGCCTGCTTGCCATCGAGATCGAACACGAAGGCGATGTCGGGGCGTGCCGTCTGAATCACGGCATTGTGGATGGTATCGCCGACCAGCATGAGCTGCTCGGAGCTTGAGCTGATCCGGAGCAGGCTGTGACCGGGCGTATGGCCCGGTACAAGCTCGAGGCTGAGGCCGGGCGCGACCTCGCCGGGCTGCACCTTGCGGGTGCGGCTCGCATAGGGTGCGAGCGCATTGCGGGCCGAGGCGAAGAAGGGCTTGGCTTCGGCCGGCGCCTGGGCGAGCACGCCCTCGTCATGCCAGAAGGCATGTTCGGTCTCATTGATGATCACTTCGGCATTGGGGAAGCGTGCGGTCTTCTCCGCCGTCAGCAGGCCCTCGGCATGATCCGGATGGGCATGCGTCAGGATCACCGCATCGACCTGTGCCGGGTCGATGCCAGCTGCGCGCAGATTGCCTTCGGCGCGTCCCATCGTCGGGCCGAAAGCCATGTTGAGGCCGGTTCCGGTGTCGACGAGATAGGTCCGCTCGCGGGTATTGACGACGAAGGCGTTGACCGAGGTCGGCAGGCTCTCGCCCAGACCCGCATGGGCCAGGATCTGTTTGACCTGGGTGGGGTCCGCGCCGAGGAAGGCCTGGGCATTCAATGGAATATAGCCATCGAGAATGGCAGTGACTTCGATATCGCCGACCTTGCGGCGATAGATGCCTGCAACCTGCGCCGCCGCTTGCGGGGCGCGGGCAAGAGCAGGCAGGGCGGGCAGCATGCTGGTTGCAGCTGCGCCGGCCAGGAAATTGCGACGGTTGAACATGGTCTGTTCCAGAGGCGAGAGGGATCGAAGGCTTCCGGAAACGATGCCGGCGCCTGTCCTGCGTCGGGCTTGATCGTCTCGTGGTCGGGCCGGCGCCCGGCCACGAGTGTTCAGATGAGCAGCTCCGCCTCAGGCCGCAACCTGGAGATCGACGTCAATATTTCCACGTGTCGCGTGAGAATACGGGCAGACGATATGCGCCTTCTTGACGAGGTCCTCGACCACGGCCTTGTCGACTCCCGGGACCGAGATGGTCAGTTTCACGGCGATGCCGAAGCCGGTGCCGTCATCGCGCGGGCCGATGCCGACATCGGCGCTGACGCGCGCCTCCGGCGGAATCTTCACCTGCTCCTTGCCGGCGACGAACTTCAGCGCACCCAGGAAGCAAGCGGAATAGCCCATCGAGAAGAGCTGCTCGGGATTGGTGCCGTCGCCGCCGCCGCCGCCCAACTCCTTCGGCGTGTTCAGCACCAGCTTGACGTTGCCCGTGTCGGTGGCTGCCTGGCCTTCGCGTCCGCCGGTGGCGGAGCCATGAGCGGTGTAGAGGATCTTCATGGTCGAACTCCTTGGCTTCGGGGAATTTGGGGCTTCGGGGAACTTGCGTGTCGATTTAGATTGTGCGCAATTGAATTGTCAACAAGATGATAGCCGCATCACGGATCGGTGATCGGGCTGCGCGAAGCCTGAAGTTTGAAGGGCCCGTTGCTCCATGCCAAACGATGAGATGATGACGCCGAAGGTTCCCGCCACCCCGCTTCCGAAGGCGGAGGAGCAGCTCTGTTTCGCGATCTATTCAGCGGGGCATGCCTTCACCCGCCTGTATCGTGTGGTGCTCGCCGAACTTGGCCTGACCTACCCGCAATATCTCGTCATGCTTGTCCTATGGGATCATGACGGCGTGACGGTGAAGGAGATCGGCGAGCGATTGATGCTCGATTCCGGCACGCTGACGCCGCTGCTCAAGCGACTGGAGATCGCTGGTCTGGTCCGCCGCGAGCGCGGCCGCGAGGATGAGCGGCAGGTCCGGCTGAGCCTGACCGAAGCAGGGCGGGCGCTCAGCGAGAAGGCTCGTCGCGTGCCTGAAAGCATGGGCTGCGCGATCGGTGGTTCGGCGGAGCGGGTCGCTGCGCTGACCGAAGACCTGCACGCGCTGCGCCAGGCGCTGCTCAAGGCTGCCGGCGGACCCGCGTAAAGCCGGTCCGACATTTTTCGTCGAGGTCGCCCGGTCGAGATGCCGCAGGCGGCGCTTCTGCGTCCCGGATTCCCGACAAAACGCCCACGCTTACGGATGCTTAACCTTAACAGGCTGTGATGCGAACCAGGGCCGGCGTCACTGCGTCGGCAAACGCGATTCCATTGACGCCCATATTTGCCCATGCTATCCCAAATCATCCCGTCGAAGCCGGCAGGCAGAACGCAGAACAAGGTCCGTGTGCCGCGCGGATCTTGCGTCTCGGCCCTGCTATGCCTGCTTCGATGGGAGGCCTCGAACCCGCCGCCGAGGCGCTGTTACGCGCCGGTGGGGAACGAGCCGGGAGGCGGCATTGACGGACCGCTTCGTCTCGAATTTCACCAATCGGCTGGATGCCAAGGGGCGCGTTTCGATCCCCGCGAGCTTTCGCGCCGTGCTGGCGAAGGACGGCTACGAAGGGCTTTACGTCCATCCATCGCTCGATCTGGAAGCGCTCGATGCCGGCGGGCACGCGTTGCGGGCGACCATCGACGACATTCTCTCCCGCTTTTCCCCCTTCTCGGACGAGTGGGAATCTCTCTCGACAGCGTTGAACGGCACCTCGGAGGTGCTGAAGGTCGATCCGGAAGGGCGTATCATGCTCAGCGAGACCCTGAGGGCGCATGCGGGCATCGCCGATGCGGTGACCTTCGTGGGCCATGGCCACAAGTTTCAGATCTGGGAGCCGGCTCGCTTCCAGGCGCATCTGGAGGCGGCGCGCAGCCGCTTGCGCGACGTCAAGCGCACGCTGGGTTCGCATATGACGATGACACCGGGAGTGACAGGCGCATGACGGGGCACGGCAGCCGGGATCACGGGGCCGCTGGCGGATCGACCCGACATGTTCCGGTCCTCATGGCTGAAGCCCTCGACGCACTCGCGATCAAACCGGGTGGACGTTATCTCGACGGCACCTTCGGGGCCGGCGGCTATTCTCGCGAGTTGCTGGCGCGGGAGCCGGAGGCGACCTTGCTCGCGCTCGACCGCGACCCGACGGCAATCACCGGCGGGGCAGGGCTGGTGGCCGAAATGAACGGTCGGCTGACCTTGTCGCAGGCCTGTTTTGGAGATCTCGCCAAGGAAGCGCGGCTGTTCAAGATGATGCCGCTGGACGGTGTCGTGCTCGATATCGGCGTCTCCTCGATGCAGATCGACGAGGCGGAGCGCGGCTTCTCCTTTCGCTTCGACGGCCCGCTCGACATGCGCATGGGCCCGGATGGGCAGAGCGCCGCCGACCTCGTCAACGAGGCGGAAGAGGGACTGCTCGCCAATATTTTCTATCACTATGGCGAGGAGCGTCGCTCGCGAGGCGTCGCACGCGCGATCGTCGAGGCTCGGCGCAAGGCGCCGCTGACGACGACGAAGCAGCTGGCCGAACTCGTGGCCAGCATCGTCTGGGCTGAGCCCGGCGGTGCGCATCCGGCGACGCGCGTGTTCCAGGCCTTGCGCATCGCGGTCAATGACGAGCTCGGCGAATTGGTGCGGGCCCTGCACGCTGCCGAAGAGGCACTGGGCGAGGGCGGGCGCCTGGCCGTCGTGACCTTTCATTCGCTCGAGGACCGCATCGTCAAGCAGTTCCTGGCGACCCGCTCCGGGCGCGCACCGGCGGCTTCGCGCCATGCGCCGGCCACGACAGCGCCTGTCGCGACCTTCTCGCTGGTGACCAGGGGAGCCGTCGCGCCTTCCGAGGAGGAGATGCGGAGCAACCCGCGGGCTCGTTCCGCCAAGTTGCGTGCAGCGCAGCGCACTGCTGCGCCGGCGCGCGCGCCGGAACCCGAGCTCACTGCGCTTGCAGGCGTGCCGTCACCGCAGCCTCGCCGGAGATCCCAGGGATGATCAAGCTCCTGCATGTGGTTGCGATCTGCGCTCTGGTCTCCTCGGCGCTCTATGCCTACACGATCAAATACGAGACGACGCTCGAATCCGAGCAGTTGCAAAAGCTCAAGGCCAAGGCGCAGCGCGAGCGCGATGCGATCGCCGTGCTCAAGGCGGAATGGCAGTTCCTGAACCGGCCCGATCGGTTGCAGACACTGAGCGAGCGCCATCTCGACCTCCAGCCATTCTCGGTGACGCAGGTCGTGCGCGCCTCGGATATCCCGAACCGCGGTCCGAAGGTGGATTCCATTGGCCGGAAGCTTGAGGATCTCGGCCTCGGTCTGCCGACCGAAACACCGAGGGATCGCAAGACGAGTGGCGTCACCACGCCGGGAGCCCGCCCATGACCGAGCCGAAGCTCTCTGCGACCGACCACCAGCGTCCGGACGATATCGAGGAAGGGCAGCCGGTGCCGCGCGGGCGGCTGCATTTCCTGCGCGATGTCTTCCGGATGAGCGGCGAGAAGAGCCAGCCGCGCGTCGGTCTCGTGATCCTGGGCTTCTCCGCCCTGTTCCTGGCCATTACCGGCCGTCTGGTGATGCTCGCCACCTTGCCAAACGAGCAGGTCGGTCTGCGTCGCGCGACCTCCAATGCGATCTCGGCCGCACGGCCCGATATCGTCGACCGCAACGGAACCGTTCTCGCGACTGACATCAGGACCGTCTCGGTCTTCGCCGAGCCGCGCAAGATCCTCGACAAGGACGAGGCGACCGAGCTGCTGACCGCCGTCCTGCCTGATCTCGATGCGAAGGATCTGCGCGACCGGCTTGGCACCAAGCGCGGCTTCATCTGGGTCAAGCGCGAGATCACGCCGCGCCAGCAGGCCGAGGTTCATCGCCTCGGCATTCCCGGCGTCGGCTTCGTGCCCGAGAACAAACGCGTCTACCCAAATGGGCCGGCGGCGGCGCATGTGCTCGGCTTTGCCAATGTCGACAATGTCGGCATTGCCGGCATGGAGAAATATATCGACTCGCAGGGGCTGCAGGATCTGAACGGCGCCGGTCTCGCGACCCAGGCGTCGGATCTCAAGCCCGTGGCCCTGTCGATCGACCTGCGGGTGCAGCACCTGCTGCGTGACGAGCTGGTCAAGGGCATGGAGAAGTACCGGGCCATAGCGGCAGCCGGTGCGATCATGGATGTGACGACAGGCGAGATGATCGCCTCGGTATCCCTGCCCGATTATGATCCGAGCAACCCGGTCGATGCACAGGAGAAGGACCGCATCAACCGGATCAATGTCGGCGTCTACGAGATGGGCTCGACCTTCAAGGCGCTGACGGTTGCGATGGCGCTGGACTCCGGCAAGGCAAACATCAACTCCACCTATTCGACCGCAGGCGGCATGATGCGTTTCGGCCGCCATGTCATTCGCGAGTACCATGGCACGGGCCGGACGCTGACTGTGCCGGAAGTGTTCGTACATTCGTCGAACATGGGCTCGGTCAAGATGGCGCTGTCCGTCGGTGTCGAGGGCCACAAGGCCTTCCTGCGCAAGATGGCCCAGCTCGATCGCATGCGGACCGAATTGCCCGAGAGCGCCGAGCCGCTCATCCCGCCGCGCTGGGGCGAGCTCAACACCGCGACCATCGCCTTCGGTCACGGCCTCGCGGTTGCGCCGATCCAGGCCCTGGCTGCTGTCGGGGCGCTGGTAAATGGCGGCAACCTGATCACTCCGACGTTCATCAAGCGCTCGGAGGAAGACGCCAAGCGCCTCGGGGTTCGCGTCATCAAGCCGGAAACCTCGGAGGCGATGCGCTACATCATGCGCATCAATGGCGAGCGTGGCTCCGCCCGCAAGGCGGACGTCCCGGGCTATTTCGTCGGCGGCAAGACCGGCACGGCTGAAAAGGTCATCGGTGGGCGCTACGCCAAGAACCGCAACTTCACGACCTTCATGGCGATCGTGCCGGCAGACAAGCCGCGCTATCTCTTCCTCTCGATCTATGACGAGCCCAAGGGCTATGCCGAGAGCGGTGGCTATTCGACCGCCGCCTGGAATGCCGGTATCACGACCGGCAAGGTCATCGAACGCGCCGCGCCGATCCTCGGCTTGCCGCCGCGTTTCGAACCGCCGGTCGCCCCGTTCCCGCTGATGGCGAAGCTCGGCGCCTGGGGAACGCGCTGAAGCAACGAAACTGACAGGCGAGATCATGGGCAGCAGCGAATTCAGTCTCGGTGAACTCTTCCCCGGGGCATTCGCCGAAGATGCGTCCCGCCGTGTCGGTGGGGTCGCGATGGACAGCCGCAAGGTTAAGCAGGAGGACGTCTTCGTCGCCTATGCCGGCGCCAGGACAGACGGCGCGCGCTTCATTGCAGATGCCGTTGCGCGCGGCGCTGCCGCCATCGTCACGGATCATGCGCGTCCCGCAGAGCTCGACCCGTCGGTGCCCTTCGCGCGTGTCGACGACCCGCGCCGGGCCCTGGCGCTTGCGGCTGCGCGGGTGCATCCGCGCCAGCCCGATACGATCGTGGCCGTGACCGGGACCAGCGGCAAATCCTCGGTTGCTGATTTCACCCGACAGATCTTCTCGGCATTGGGCCATGAGGCGGCCAGCCTCGGCACAATTGGCGTCGTGACGTCGCGCGGAGCTGATTACGGCTCGCTGACCACGCCGGACCCGATTTCGCTGCACGCCTCGCTCGACAGGCTCGCGGAGGAGGGCATCAGCCATCTCGCAATGGAAGCGTCTTCCCATGGCCTCGATCAGCGCCGCCTGGACGGAGTGAGATTGAAGGCTGGCGCCTTCCTCAATCTCGGGCACGACCATCTCGATTATCATCCGAGCGTGGCGGACTATCTCGCAGCCAAGCTCAGGCTCTGGGAGCTGCTGCCGGACGGAGCGCCTGTGGTGATCAATCGCGACGAGCCTTACGCCAGCGAGGCCGCCCAGGCTGCCGTCGCCAAGGGGCATCCGATCATCGGCATCGGCAAGGCTGGTGAAACGCTGACCCTGCTCGGCGCGGTGCGCGAAGGCTTTGTGCAACGGCTTAGGATTCGGGTGAAGCAGCGGGAGCTCGAGGTCGTTCTGCCCCTGGTCGGCGACTTCATGGCCGGCAATGCACTGGTTGCCGCTGGCCTTGCTATCGCAACCGGCGAAGACGAAGCTGCTTCACTGCAGGCGATCGCGGGGCTGCGTGGCGTGGCCGGCCGGCTCGAGCGTGTCGGCGAAATCAACGGCGGTCTCGTCGTCGTCGACTATGCCCATAAGCCGGATGCGCTGGCGGCAGTGCTCGCGACCTTGCGGCCCTATGCGCCCGGTCGGCTGATCTGCGTCTTCGGCTGCGGCGGCGATCGTGATCGCGGCAAGCGTCCGATCATGGGACGCATCGCGGCCGAGTGCTCCGATATCGCGATCGTCACCGACGACAACCCACGCAGCGAGAATCCCGCCGCAATCCGCGCCGAGATCCTCGCGGCTGCCCCGGGGCTGCGCGAGATCGGCGACAGGGCCGAGGCCATTCGTACCGCCGTTGGCCTGATCGTGCCTGGGGATCTCCTCGTGGTGGCGGGAAAAGGCCATGAAACCGGCCAGATCATAGGCGATCGGACCCTGCCTTTCTCCGATCACGACGTGGTGCGGACGGCCATCGCGGAGATCGAAGCATGAGCGGCGTGCCTTTGTGGTCGGGAGAGCGTCTGATCGGCGCCATGGGGGCCAGGCTGCGCGGCGAGATGCCGGCAGCCGTGACCGGTGCTTCGATCGATACCCGGACGCTTCAGCCCGGCGATGTCTTCTTCGCGATCAAGGGTGGTGAACGCGACGGTCACGAATTCGTCGAGGCGGCGCTGGCAAAGGGTGCGGCGCTTGCCGTCATCGATGAAGCCCATGCTGCGGGCTTTGCCGGATCGGGGCCCTACGCCGTTGTGTCCGACGTGCTGCATGCGATGGAATTGGCCGGCATGGCTCGCCGGGCCGAGCTCACGGCCGCGGTCATCGCGGTGACCGGCTCGGTTGGCAAGACCGGCACCAAGGAGGCGTTGAGACTTGTCCTGTCCCGTCAGGGCGAGACCCATGCTCCGGTCGCCTCCTACAATAATCACTGGGGTGTGCCGCTGACGCTGACCCGCACGCCGGCTTCGGTGCGCTATGGCGTCTATGAGATCGGCATGAGCAATCCGGGCGAGATCCTGCCTCTCGCCAGGATGGTTTCGCCGGACGTCGCGATCGTCACGACGGTCCAGCCCGTCCATCTCGCCGCCTTCGAGTCGGTCGAGGGGATTGCGGAGGAAAAGGCTGCGATCTTCACAGGGCTGAAGCCGGGCGGCACCGCTATCGTCAATGCCGACATCGCTCAGGCCGCGCTGCTGAGGCGCCTGGCCGAGGAGAGCCCCGCAGGGCGGATCATCAGCTTCGGCGAGAGTACCGATGCCGATGTCAGGCTCCTGTCCTGCTCGCTCAAGCCGGATGTCTCGACGGTCGACGCGGTGGTGCTGGGCAAGCCCGTGACTTACCGGATCGGCAGCCCGGGCAAGCATATCGTGCTGAATTCGCTCGCGGTTCTCGCTGCGGTCGAGGCTGTCGGCGCTGATTTGGCACTGGCGGTGCTCGCACTCGGCGACCTTACGCCGCCTGCTGGTCGTGGCGCTCGCCAGATGCTGAACACGCCATCGGGCCCATTCACGCTGATCGACGAGAGCTATAACGGCAACCCGGCTTCGGTCCGGGCTGCCATCGAGAACCTGGGTCGCATTCCGGTGACGGGACGAGGCCGCCGCGTCGCGGTGTTGGGCGACATGCGGGAACTGGGCCCGAGCGCTCCCGAGCTGCACGCGGGGCTCGCGGAGCCCATCACCGGAAACGCGATCGACCGGGTCTTTGCCTGTGGGCCGCTGATGCGCGGACTTTACGACATCTTGCCATCGGGCATGCGCGGTGCTTATGCCGCGCAGTCGAGCGAGCTTGCGCCGCTTGTCCTGGACGCGATCCGGGCCGGGGACGTCGTCACCGTCAAGGGGTCGCTCGGCTCCCATATGGGCTTGGTCGTCAAGGCCATCGCCGCCCGGTTCCCTGCCGTGCCTGCCGACGACTGAGACAAGAGGAACACAGCCGATGCTCGTCTGGCTTGCCGATTTCGCCGGGGCCTTCCCGATTCTGAACGTGTTCCGCTACATCACGTTCCGCGCCGGCGGCGCGACCGCGACGGCGCTGCTTTTTGTCTTCTTCTTCGGGCCTGCCGCGATTTCCTGGCTGCGGATCAAGCAGGGCAAGGGCCAGCCGATCCGGACCGACGGTCCGGAGACGCATCTTGCCAAGCGCGGCACGCCGACCATGGGCGGCCTGATGATCCTGTCGGGACTGTTCGCTGCGGTGCTGCTCTGGGGCAATCTGCGCAACTCCTATGTCTGGATCGTGCTTGCCGTGACCGCCGCCTATGGCGCAATCGGCTTCTATGACGACTATCTCAAGGTCACGAAGCAGTCGCATAAGGGCTTTTCCGGCAAGGCACGGCTTTCGATCGAGGTCGTGATCGCGCTCATCGCCTGCTACTTCATCATGCGGCTCGGTCCGCCGGCGATTTCGTCCGGCTTTGCGATGCCGTTCCTGAAGGAACTGGTCATTCCGCTCGGCCTGCTCTTTCCCTTCGTGACCGCCTTCGTGGTGGTCGGAGCCGGCAATGCGGTGAACCTCACCGACGGACTGGACGGGCTCGCGATCGTGCCGGTGATGATCGCGGCTGCGACATTCGGCTTCATCTCCTATCTCGCCGGCAACGCGATCTTCGCCAATTATCTACAGATCCACCATGTGCCGGGCGCCGGCGAGCTCGCCGTGATCTGCGGCGCCGTGATCGGCGCCGGCCTGGGCTTCCTCTGGTTCAATGCGCCGCCGGCCCAGATCTTCATGGGCGATACCGGCTCGCTCGGCCTCGGCGGCCTGCTTGGCGTGATCGCGGTTGCGACCAAACATGAGATCGTGCTGGCGATCGTCGGCGGCCTCTTCGTGGTCGAGGCGCTCTCGGTCATCATCCAGGTCTTCGTCTTCAAGCGTACCGGCAAGCGCGTCTTCCTGATGGCGCCGATCCATCACCATTTCGAGAAACTGGGCTGGACCGAACCGCAGGTCGTGATCCGCTTCTGGATCATTTCCGTCGTACTGGCTCTGGTCGGCCTCGCCACGCTGAAGCTGCGCTGATCATGACGCCGGTGACCGTATTTTCTGGCCGCAAGGTCGCGTTGTTCGGCCTTGGCGGCTCGGGGCTGGCTACGGCGCGCGCCTTGATCGCGGGCGGTGCCGATGTCGCGGCCTGGGACGACAAGACAGATAGCCGCGACAAGGCGGCGGCCGAGGGCATCGGCATCGTCGATCTGGCAACCGCCGACTGGGCGGATTTCGCGAGCTTCATCCTTTCGCCGGGCGTGCCTCTGACCCATCCGCAGCCGCATTGGACGGTCGGAAAGGCGCAAGGCGCTGGCGTCGAGATCATCGGCGATATCGAACTCTTCTTCCGTGAGCGGGCGACGATCGCCCCCGATGCGCCTGTGATCTGCATTACCGGCACCAATGGCAAGTCGACCACGACTGCACTGATCAGCCATGTGCTGCGCCAGGCCGGCCGGGACGTGCAGATGGGCGGCAATATCGGCACTGCGGTTCTCGCCCTCGAGCCGCCGGCCGCGGGGCGTGTCCATGTCATCGAGTGCTCGACCTTCCAGATCGACCTGACTCCGTCGCTGGCGCCAAGGGTCGGAATCCAGATGAACCTGACGCCGGACCATCTCGATCGGCATGGCACGCTGGAGGCCTATGCCGCGATCAAGGAACGCATGGTCGAAGCCGCCGACATTGCCATCGTTGGCGTCGACGACGAGGCCTCCAAGCAGATGGCGCGCCGGCGCGCCGCTTCCGGGCGCCCGCTGGTGAGGATCAGCGGAGAGCAGCCGCTTGACGAGGGCGTCTTTGCCGGCGTCACGGCCAATGCCGGCAAGCTCGACACGCGCATCGTCGAGGTCCGGGACGGCAAGCCGCGCGTTGTCGCCAATCTCGCCGGCATTGGCTCGCTGCGGGGCTCGCACAATGCGCAGAACGCGGCGGCTGCCTTTGCCGCCTGCGCGGCGATCGGCCTCACCGCCGAGGAGATCGCTGCCGGTTTCAGGACCTATCCCGGCCTTGCGCACCGCATGGAGGAGCTCGGCCGGGTCGGCCGCGTCGTCTTCATCAACGATTCCAAGGCGACCAATGCGGATTCCACCGAGAAGGCGCTGACCTCGTTTCGCGACATCTTCTGGATACTCGGCGGCAAGGCCAAGGAGGGCGGCATCGAGAGCCTGAGGCGCTACTTCCCGAACATCGCGAGGGCCTATCTGATCGGCGCGGCGACGGAAGCCTTCGCCATGACCTTCGATGACGATGGCCGAGTGGATTATCTCCGCAGCGGAACGCTCGACGCTGCTGTCGCCGCAGCCGCCAGCGACGCGGCGGCGCATCCGGGGGATGCCGAGATTGCCGTGCTGCTCTCGCCGGCCTGCGCGTCCTACGATCAGTACCCGAATTTCGAGGTGCGGGGCGATGCGTTCCGCGGGCTCGTGAAGGCACTTCCTGGCTTCAAGGCAAGTTGAAAAGGGGCGTTCGCATCAGGTCGGAATCAATCGGTTAACCAATCGTTGCCAATGTGATTCGCTGAAACGGGCGGCTGAATTTCGCCCGTCTGGTTGATGGAGCCAGAGCATGGTCTCACGCGCGGAACCCAGTCTCAGCGGTCGCTGGTGGTGGTCGATCGACCGCATCATCCTGTCGACCCTGGTGACGCTGATGGTCTCCGGTGTCGTGCTGTTGATGGCGGGCGGCCCGCCGGTGGCCGAGCGTCTCGGCCTTTCGACCTTCCACTTCGTCAACCGGCAGGTGTTCTACCTGCTGGCCGCCTTTGCCATCTTCCTTGCGGCCTCCTTCCTGACGCCCCGGCAGGTCCGGCGCTCGGCGCTGCTGATCTATGTGGTCGCGCTCGCGATGGTGGTGGGGACGCTGTATTTCGGCGTCGAGGTGAAGGGCGCGCGTCGCTGGCTGACACTCGGCCCGCTCGGCTCGGTCCAGCCGTCTGAATTCCTGAAGCCGGCATTCGTCGTGCTGGCAGCCTGGGCCTTTTCGGAGGGCATGCGCCGGCCGGATCTGCCAGGTACGCTGATGGCCTTCGCGCTGTTGCCGCTGACGATCACACCTCTTGTCCTGCAGCCGGATTTCGGCCAGACCGTGCTGGTCAGCCTCGTCTGGGGCGGACTGTTCTTCGTTGCGGGCCTGCACTGGTTCTGGGTCGCGGGTCTCGGTGGCGCCGGCATGTTCGGCCTGCTCATCGCCTATCAGCTCGTTCCACATGTGCGCGCCCGCATCGAGCGCTTCATGGATAAGGGCTCGGGCGACACCTTCCAGGTCGATACTGCGCTCGAGAGCTTTGCTCAGGGCGGATGGCTCGGCAAAGGCCCGGGCGAGGGCACCGTGAAGCGCATCCTGCCCGACGCGCATACCGATTTCATTTTCGCGGTCACGGCGGAGGAGTTCGGTATCGTCGTCTGCATCCTGCTGGTGGCGTTGTTCGCCCTGATCGTGCTGCGCGCGCTCTTCGTGGCCCAGAAGGCCGAGGATCCCTTCATTCGTCTTGCGGTGACGGGGCTGGCGCTGCTGTTCGGCATCCAGGCGGCGATCAACATGATGGTCAACCTGCACATGATGCCGGCCAAGGGCATGACCTTGCCGTTCATTTCCTATGGCGGCTCCTCGCTGCTCTCGCTGGCGCTCGGCACAGGCTTCCTGCTGGCCCTGACCCGCAAACGCCCGCGCGCCGAGGGCTTTGGTGAATTTGGGCGTTGACGGAGATGACACAGCGTCCGCTCGTCATTCTTGCCGCCGGTGGCACTGGCGGCCACCTCTTTCCCGCCGAGGCGCTGAGCCACGCGCTGCAGCGCCATGACGTGCGTGTCGCGCTCGTCACCGACGCGCGCGCGGTCGAGTATGCCGGTGGCTTCCCGGCCGAGTCGGTTCACCCGGTCCCGGCGGCGACGCCGTCCGGTCGCTCGCCGCTCAAGATGGCGGGCGCGGCGCTCGAGCTGATAAAGGGCGTCCTTGTCGCACGCCGCGTCATCAAGACATTGCAGCCTGCGGTCGTTGTCGGCTTCGGCGGTTATCCGACCGTTCCGCCCGTGCTCGCGGCCTCATTCGCCGGCGTGAAAACGATGGTGCATGAGCAGAACGCCGTCATCGGCCGCGCCAATCGCTTCCTGTCCGGCCGGGTCGACATCATCGCGACGGGCTTTGCCGAGGTCGGTGGCCTCGATGCCGCTCGCGCCGCAAAATGCAGGCAGGTCGGCAATCCCGTTCGCCCCGCGGTCATTGCCGCCGTCTCTCCCTATGCCGACCCGTCGACGGGGCCGTTGCGGCTGCTCGTTTTCGGGGGCAGCCAGGGCGCCCGGATCATGGCCGATATCGTGCCGCCGGCGATTCAGCTGCTGACGCCGGCGGAACGTGGCCGTCTCCATATCGTGCAGCAGGCCCGCGTGGAGGATGGCGAGCGCGTCAGGCGGATCTATTCCGAACTCGGCGTCGCGGCCGAGATTGCGCCCTTCTTCAAGGACCTGCCGACGCGCATGGGGGCAGCGCATCTCGTGATCGGCCGGGCGGGCGCCTCGACCGTCGCTGAGCTCACCGTGATCGGGCGGCCATCGCTGCTGGTGCCCTTGCCGGGGTCGCTGGATCAGGACCAGGCCGCCAACGCGGCAGTGCTCGAGCGGGCGGGCGGCACCATCCGCATCCTGCAGCCGGAATTCACGCCGCGCCGCCTGGCGGGCGAGCTCTCGGCCCTGATCGCAGAGCCGTCGCGCTTGACTGCCATGGCCGACAGCGCCAAGAGCGCGGGAATTCCCGATGCGGCCGACCGGCTTGCCCGCCTGGTTCTGCAGGTCGCAGGGATCACGTTCTGAGGCATGTCTCGACCGGAAAGCTGGCTCCCACCTTTTCGCGACATGCCGTAATCCGCAGGAGACACCTGACCCATGAAGCTGCCGCCCAAGCTCGGCTCCATTCATTTCGTCGGCATCGGCGGCATCGGCATGTCCGGTATCGCCGAGGTGCTGCATAATCTCGGCTACAAGGTCCAGGGTTCGGACGCGTCCGACAATGCCAATGTCCGTCGGCTCGCCGACAAGGGCATCAAGACCTTCGTCGGCCATGCCGCCGAGAACATCGAGGGGGCTGAGGTCGTCGTCGTCTCCACGGCGATCAAGCGCGACAACCCCGAACTCACAGCCGCGCGCGAGCAGCGCCTGCCGGTGGTGCGCCGCGCCGAAATGCTGGCCGAACTGATGCGGCTGAAATCCTGCGTCGCGATCGCCGGCACGCATGGCAAGACGACCACGACCTCGCTGGTCGCGACGCTGCTTGAGAAGGGCGGACTCGACCCGACGGTGATCAATGGCGGCATCATCAACGCCTATGGCACCAATGCGCGCATGGGCGAGAGCGACTGGATGGTGGTCGAGGCCGACGAGTCGGACGGCACCTTCCTGAAGCTCCCCGCCGACGTGGCGATTGTCACCAATATCGATCCCGAGCATCTCGACCACTTCAAGACCTTCGACGCGATCAAGGAGGCCTTCCGCTCCTTCGTCGAGAACCTGCCCTTCTATGGTTTCGCGGTGATGTGCATCGATCATCCCACCGTGCAGGGCCTTGTCGGGCAGATCGAGGATCGGCGCGTTGTCACCTATGGCGAGAACCCGCAGGCGGATTTCCGGTTGATCGATATCGACCTCGCCGGCGGACAGGCCCGGTTCACGCTTCTGATCCGCGACCGCAAGCGTGGACGCGACGAGGTCGTGCGCGATCTCGTGATGCCGATGCCCGGCCATCACAATGCGCTCAACGCCACGGCTGCGATCGCAGTCGCTTATGACCTTGGCATTCCCGTCGAGAAAATCCGCGAAGCGCTGGCCGGCTTCGGCGGCGTCAAGCGCCGCTTCACCAAGACCGGCGAGTGGAACGGCGCGCTGATCTTCGACGATTACGGCCATCACCCCGTGGAGATCGCGGCGGTGCTCAAGGCGGCGCGCGCCTCGACCAGGAGCAAGGTCATCGCCGTGGTGCAGCCGCATCGCTATACGCGGCTTTCCAGCCTGTTCGACGATTTTGCGGCCTGCTTCAACGATGCCGACACGGTGATCGTCGCCGACACCTATGCTGCGGGAGAGGCGCCGATTCCTGGTGCCGACCGGGACAGCCTCGTCTCGGGCATCAAGGCGCGCGGCCATCGCCATGCGCTGGCCCTGGAGGCCCCCGACAAGCTCGCGGGCATGGTGGCGGAGTTCGCGGGGCCGGGCGATTATGTCGTGCTGCTGGGCGCCGGCAACATCACGCAATGGGCCTACGCGCTGCCGGGCGAACTCGCCGGGCTGGGTGGCAAGCAGTGAGCTTCCCCGATATCACCCCCGATCTTCGCGCAGCCGCGCCCGAATTGCGCGGCCGGCTCCTGGCCAACCAGGAAATGGTAGGACTAACCTGGTTCCGTGTCGGTGGCCCGGCGCAGGTGCTGTTCACACCGGCCGACGAGCAGGACCTGGCCTATCTGTTGTCCAGGCTCCCGGCCGAACTGCCTGTCACGGTCGTGGGGTTGGGCTCGAACCTGATCGTGCGCGACGGCGGCATTCCCGGCGTCGTCATTCGGCTCGGCGGCAAGGCGTTCGGCGAGATCTCGCTCGAAGACGGCAACCGGTTGCGCAGTGGCACGGCCGTGCCGGACGTCAAGGTGGCGCGGGCAGCAGCCGATGCCTCGCTCGATGGGCTCGCCTTTTATCGTGGCATCCCCGGTTGCATCGGCGGCGCGCTGCGAATGAATGCCGGTGCTCACGGCGGCGAGACCACCGATGTGCTGGTCTCTGCACGTGGCGTGACCCGCAAGGGCGAGATCGTCACGCTCTCCCATGCGGAGATGGGCCTTACCTACCGCAACAGCGCGGCAGCGACGAGGGACATCGTCTTCACGTCGGCCCTGTTCCAGGGGCGGCCCGGCGATCAGGCTGCGATCTTTGCGGAGATGGACCGCGTGACGGCAGCTCGCGAGGCCGCACAGCCGATCAAGGAGCGCACGGGTGGCTCGACCTTCAAGAACCCGCCCGGCGGCAAGGCCTGGCAATTGATCGACGCTGCCGGTTGCCGTGGCATGCGGGTCGGTGGCGCCCAGGTCTCAGAGATGCATTGCAACTTCCTGATCAATGCCGGCGGCGCGACGGCCGCCGACATCGAAGGACTGGGCGAGGAGGTTCGCCGCCGGGTCAAGGAGAATTCGGGCTTCGACCTGCACTGGGAGATCAAGCGGCTCGGCGTCGCGGCGTAGGCCGTTCCGCAGCCGAATTGCCCCAACGCCTGGCGCGGTCGCGATCATGCCGTGGCCAGGGAAGCGGACCTGGCTCAGCCACAGTCCCCGCAGCCAGGATGCGGCGGCCCGACATCAGCCTTCAGCGCGACCACCCGCATGCTGGCATGGCCGATGGCAGGTCGACGTGCCGGCGCTCGACCAGGACTGCGCCCGTCGCCCGTCACAGCAGCTGTCCGGGTTGCGATCGGGCGGAGTGCGTAACGCAAGCCGCCTTCCTTGGATGGCCTGCAGGATGTGTCGTGGGAGGCGATGTTTCGAGCGCCTCTCCACCGCTGCGTTAACGCGTCGTTAACCATGCTCCCACGAGGGTCTCGGTGAAGCGGAGTTAGCGATTCAATGACCAAACACGTCGCAGTCCTGATGGGCGGATGGTCCGTCGAGCGGGAGGTCAGCCTCAATACCGGCGACGGCTGTGCGAGGGCCTTGGAGAGCGTCGGGTACCGTGTGACCCGAATCGATGTGCAGCACGATATCGCCGATGTGCTGGACCGGCTGCGCCCGGACGTCGCCTTCAACGCGCTTCATGGCCGCTTTGGCGAAGACGGCACGATCCAGGGCCTGCTCGAGATTCTGCGAATTCCCTACACCCATTCCGGGGTGCTCGCCTCGGCGCTTGCACTGCGCAAGGACAGGGCGAAGACGGTCGTTGCGGCTGCCGGGGTTCCGGTCGCGCGCGGAGTTACGCTGTCGCGCTTCGAAGCCGCCAAGACACACCCCTTGCCGCCGCCTTATGTGCTCAAACCCGTCAATGAGGGGTCCTCGGTCGGGGTCATCATCGTGAAGAAGGGGCGCGAACACCCTCCGCAGGAAGTGGCGCGGGAGGACTGGCCCTGCGGAGACATGTTGCTGGCCGAGAGCTTCGTCGCCGGACGGGAGCTGACCTGCGCGATCATGGGCGACAAATCCCTCGGCGTGACCGAGATCCGGGCGGCGACCGGCGAGTTCTACGACTACGATGCGAAATACACGAAAGGTGGTTCGATCCACATCTGCCCGGCTCAAATTTTACCAAAAATTTACCAGCAGATCGAAGAGTGTGCGTTAACGGCGCATCAAGCAATCGGGTGCCGGGGCGTCAGCCGTTCTGACTTCCGCTACGACGACGAGAGCGACACTCTCGTCTGGCTGGAGGTCAATACGCAGCCCGGGATGACCGAAACCAGCCTGGTGCCCGAGTTGGCTGCCCACGCGGGCCTGAACTTCGGTGAGCTCGTCAAATGGATGGTGGAGGACGCCTCCCTCGATCGATGAATGCGGCGGCGGTGCCCGCCCGACGTTCATTGATGCCGGCCGCAGGGCCGCAACTTCTGGTCGGCGAGCGTTCGCGCCGCTGGTTCCGGTCGTCGCGGCGCAGCGCGGTGGCTCTCCCGCTGTGGCAGCGCCTGCCGCAGCGGATCGGGACCTGGCTGGCTCTTGGGTTTCTTGGATTGAGTATCGGGACAGGCTTCGTGCAGGGCGGACATGTCGAAACGATGCAGGAGAACTACGGCGAGCCGCGCCATATGCTGGCGCGCCTGGTCGGGCTCGGCGTCGACAGGGTGACGATCTCTGGAATCTCGGAGCTGTCCGAGATCGAGGTCCTGATCGCTGCAGGAATCGATTCGAAGACCTCGGTCGCCTTCTTCGATGCCGACGAGGCGCGCCGTCGCCTCGAGGCGACGCCGCTGATTCGCCAGGCAACGGTTCGCAAGCTCTACCCCAGCGAGATCGCGATCACGCTGACGGAGCGCGAACCCTTCGCCCTCTGGCAGGTGAAGGGCGACCTTTTCCTCATCGCCGCCGATGGTACCGTCATCGACAAGATGGATGACGGTCGCTTTGCGCATCTGCCGCTTGTGGTCGGGCCCGACGCCAATACCCGCGCCCGTGAATATGTCGCGCTGCTCGCGGACGCCGGGCCGTTGGCGCCGCGCATCCGTGCGGCCAGCCTGATTGCCGGCCGGCGCTGGAACCTCAAGCTCGACAACGGCATGGATATCCGCCTGCCGGAGATTGCGCCGGGGGAGGCCGTGAAACGTCTTGCTGGCCTCGAATCGGATTTCAGACTGCTGGACAAGGACCTGCTCGCCATCGACCTGCGCCAGCCCGACCGGGTGGTGATGCGGTTGACGGAAGAGGGGGCGGCGACCCGCGCCGAGCAGCTCAAGAGCAAGACCAAGAAGAAGGGAGGCGAGGCGTGAACTTCACCTCTCAGGGCCTGACACCACGGATGCGTCCGCTTTCGTCGCGCAAGAGCGCGACCTTGTCGATTCTGGACGTGGGCACCAGCAAGGTGGTCTGCCTGATCGCCGAGCTGAATCCGGCCGAGGCGAACGAACGGTTGCGCGGGCGTACCCATGTCGCGCGCATCATCGGCATCGGCCATCAGCGTTCGCTCGGTGTGAAGGGCGGCGCCATCATCGATCTCGAAAACGCCGAGCGCGCGATCCGGGCGGCGGTCGATGCGGCCGAGCGCATGGCCAAGGTCGAGGTCCAGTCCGTCATCGTCAACCTGACGGGGGGCCGCATCGGCTCGCAGCATTATGCCGCCAGCGTCGACCTGCGCAGCGGCTCGGTCAGCGATTCCGATGTGAAGCGGGTTCTCGCGGTCGCCGCGACGCATGCGATCAAGCCCGGCAAGGCGGTGATGCACGCATTGCCCACCGGATACGCACTTGACGGCGTGCCGGGCGTGCTCGATCCGCGCGGCCTCGTCGGCGGCAAGCTCTCGGTCGACATGCATGTCGTCGCCAGCGAGGCGGCTGCTGCCCGCAACGTCATGCTGGCGGTCGAGCGTTGCCATCTCGAGGTCGAGGCGGTCGTCGCGTCTCCCTATGCTTCCGGTCTCTCCGTTCTCGTCGATGACGAGGCCGAAATGGGCGTCGTCGTCGTCGACCTGGGCGGCGGCACCACGAGCCTCGGTGTCTTCTCGGGCGGCCATCTGGTCCATGCCGACGCCATTGCGGTGGGTGGCAATCACATCACCATGGACGTGGCGCGAGGGTTGTCGACCCGTGTCTCGGCCGCCGAGCGGCTGAAGACGCTGCACGGCTCGGCGATCTCCAGCGCTTCTGACGAACGCGACATGATCTCGGTGCCGCAGGTTGATGACGACGAGCGCGACACCCCGAACCATCTGGCGAAATCGCATCTGATCCGCATCATCAAGCCGCGGGTCGAGGAAATCCTCGAGCTCGTGCGTGACCGGCTCAACGCTGCCGGCTTTTCTGCCCAGGCCGGCCGCCGCGTCGTGCTGACGGGCGGCGCCTGCCAGTTGACCGGTCTGCCGGAGACGGCGCGCCGGCTGCTCGGCGGCCAGGTCCGCACCGGCCGGCCGCTCGGGATCAAGGGCTTGCCGGAGGCTGGCAAGGGACCAGCCTTTGCGACCGCGGTCGGCCTGCTGGTCTACCCGCAGGTCGCTCATGTCGAACATTTCGAGCCTCGCGCGAGCGGCGCTTACTTCGCGACGGGGACGGACGGGTATTTCTCGCGTGTCGGGCGTTGGCTGAAAGACAGTTTCTAAGGGTATCGGGCCGGGCGGCGCGGCGCCGTTCCGACCCAAGAGTAAAATCGTAGCAATCGGGACGGCTCCCGCCAGGCGCCGGACAAGAAATCGAAAGAGGCAACCATGGCGATGAATCTGCAAGCCCCTGACATCCGGGAGCTAAAGCCCCGGATCACCGTGTTCGGTGTCGGCGGAGCCGGCGGCAACGCGGTCAACAACATGATCGAAGCCGGCCTCGATGGGGTCGATTTCGTCGTTGCCAATACCGATGCGCAGGCTCTGGCGCTCTCGCGTGCTTCGCGCATCGTGCAGATGGGCCTGCAGGTCACCGAAGGCCTCGGCGCCGGCTCGCAGCCGGAAGTCGGGCGTGCGGCGGCAGAAGAGGTGATCGACGAGATCCGTGATCACCTTGCCGGTGCGCATATGGTCTTCATCACCGCCGGCATGGGCGGCGGCACCGGCACCGGTGCAGCCCCCGCGATCGCCCGCGTCGCCCGCGACATGGGTATACTGACCGTCGGCGTCGTCACGAAGCCGTTCCAGTTCGAGGGCCATCGCCGCATGCGCATGGCGGAGGCTGGCATCTCGGAGCTCAACGAGGCGGTCGATACGCTGATCGTCATCCCGAACCAGAACCTGTTCCGCGTCGCCAACGAGACCACCGGCTTCGCCGATGCCTTCGGCATGGCTGACCAGGTGCTCTATTCCGGCGTGGCCTGCATCACCGACCTGATGGTCCGCCCCGGCCTGATCAATCTCGACTTCGCCGACGTTCGCGCCGTGATGCGCGGCATGGGCAAGGCGATGATGGGCACCGGCGAGGCGCAGGGCGAGAAGCGTGCGCTGACCGCGGCCCAGGCTGCGATCAACAATCCGCTGCTCGATGATGTCTCGATGAAGGGCGCGCGTGGCCTGCTGATCTCGATCACGGGCGGGCGCGACATGAAGCTCTACGAGGTCGACGAAGCGGCCACCCGCATCCGCGAGGAGGTTGATTCCGAGGCCAACATCATCGTCGGCGCGACGTTCGACGAATCGCTCGAGGGCGTCGTGCGCGTCTCCGTCGTGGCGACCGGCATCGACAAGCCGATCAGCACCCAGGCCGAAATGGATGATACCGAAGCCCGTATCGCCCAGGTTGCCGAGCGTCTGAAGGCGGAAGCGCGCCTGCGCAACACGGCCGCCGCACCGCGCGCCGCGGCTCCGGTTCATGCCGAGCCGATGCTGGAGATGCGTGCGCCTGTGAATGTCGAGACCGTGCGCCAGGCGGCCCCGGTGCAGCCGAGCGTTGCCGAAGACATCCGCATCGAGCCGGTGCAGCCGCGTCCGGTGATCGCGGCTGCTCCCGTGAGCCTGCCGATGATGCATGAAGAGCCGGTGATGCGGCACGAGGACAGCTTCATCGCGCCGGCTCCTGAGCGTGCGGTTGTCCGCCCGACGCGGATGCCCCGGATCGAGGACTTGCCGATGCCGGCGCAGAACCAGATCGCCGCGAGCCGCGGCGCGCAGTCGGTGCCGCAGCCTCCGGCCCAAGCCGACCAGAAGCGCATGTCGCTGATGCAGCGCCTCGCCTCGGTTGGTTTCGGCCGCAAGGATGAGGACGAAGCCCAGCCGCAGGCCCCAGTGCGCCACGCACCTCCGCCGATGCAGCCTGCCGCTCCGGCGCCGAGCGCTGCCCATGCCGAGTATATGCGTCGTCCGGCTGCCCCGGCCTCGCGCCCGGCCCAGGGCCAGCTCGATCAGCTTGGCCGTGCTGCGCCGAATCGCAGCAGCGAAGAGGATCAGCTGGAGATTCCTGCGTTCCTGCGCCGCCAGGCGAACTGAGCGCCGCAGCCACTGCGACAGTTGTAACAGAGCCCGGAGCGAACCCTCGCTTCGGGCTCTGTTTACGTTTGAAAAACCATATACTTCAATGGGATGGTTATTTTTTTCTGATTGAGTTCGCTTGTTACAGAGCGAAAGAAAGCGTGATTTTGTCGGCATCCACCTAAGGCGTATGTTGCGCTTGCCCCAAAGGGGGATGACGGCACCGGCAACCGCCAGGCGCCGCCCAACTGAAGGACCGCAAACGACCGTCAGGCAGCCCGTAGCGTTGTGCGCCGAGATCGTTAGCGTTCGAGATTGGATACCGGAATGAATTTTGATCGGCAGACCACACTCCGCGCTCCCGTGTCCTTGAAGGGAATCGGTGTTCATTCCGGAGCTCCCGCCGGAATCTGCCTCAAGCCGTCCAACGCGAACTCCGGCATCGTCTTCCTCCGCAAGGAGTCCGAGGGCGGCCCTTCGCACCTCATCCATGCTCGCTACAACAAGGTGAGCGCCGCCGAGCTCTGCACCGTGATCGGCGATCGCGGTGCCGCCTCCGTCGCGACCATCGAGCACCTGATGTCGGCTTGCGCCGGCCTTGGGCTCGACAACGTCCTGATCGAGATCGACGGCCCCGAGATGCCGATCATGGACGGCAGCGCTGCGGAGTTCGTCACGGCGATCGAAGACGCCGGCATCGTTACGCTTGGTGCGAACCGCCGTTATCTCAAGGTCCTGCAGCCGGTGCGCGTCGAGAAGGGGCGCGGCTTCGCCGAGCTCGCGCCGCTCGACAGCGGTTTCCGCCTCGATGTCGAGATCGATTTCGACACCCCTGCGATCGGCCGTCAGCGCAAGATCTTCGACCTCGAGCCGGTCGCCTATGCCCGCGAGATTTCGCGCGCCCGCACCTTCGGTTTCATGCGCGAAGTCGAGCAGCTCTGGAAGGCGGGCTTCGCGCTCGGCGCCTCGCTCGACAACACCGTCGCGATCGGCGACGACAAAGTGGTCAACCCCGAAGGCCTGCGCTACGCCGACGAGTTCGTTCGCCACAAGGTGCTGGACGCCGTCGGCGATCTTGCGCTGGCCGGCTATCCGATTCTCGGCGAGTTTCGTTCCTATTGCGGTGGTCACCGCATGAATGTGACCGTTCTGGAAGCCTTGTTCGCGGATCGTGCGAATTACGCGATCGTCGAGGCCGAGCCGGTTTATGCGCATCGTGCCGTGCAGATGGCCGTTGCGGCCCCCGCGGCTTTCGCGCCCGATCTGCACTGAGCTTTCGAACAGTTTAGGGCGCGCCTTGCATTCGCCCGTTTTTTGTCGAATGCAGCATGGGCCCCGCATGTTCGTAACCTGCCTTCCCCGGTAGCGTGAGCGCTGCGTCTGAGGTAAAGGCATCCTTCGCCATCTTGCGGTGACGAGCGAAAAAGGACGGACGACGTGAGCGTCATGCGGCTGAATAACCCGACTTCCCAAAGCGCCCGACCGGTGCGGATGGGCGTTGCCCTGACGCTCGGCGCCGCCTTGCTGCTCGGCGGCTGCGATACGATGTCGTCGCTCAATCCGTTCGACAAGCCCGAAGTCTACAAGCCGGAAATCGTCGCGGATGTGCCGGCCGACAAGCTCTATAATGAGGGGCTGTCTCGCGCTCAGAACGGTGACAGCGAAGGCGCGGTCAAGAAGTTCGAAGAGATCGACAAGCAGGCACCATTCTCGCCCTACGCGAAGAAGGGCCTGATCATGGTTGCCTATACGAATTTTCAGGCGGCCAAATGGGAGGACGCGATCACGGCGTCCAAGCGCTTCCTGGCGCAGAACCCCGCCAGCCCGGATGCCGCCTACGCGCAGTACATCATGGCGATGTCCTATTACAATCAGATCCCGGACGCGACGCGCGACCAGGAGCGCACCGAGCGCGCGCTTGCCGCGATGCAGGAACTGCTCGATCGCTATCCGAAGTCCGAATATGTGATCGACACCCGCGAGAAGATGCTGGTTGCGCGCGATCAGCTCGCCGGCAAGGAGATGAATGTCGGCCGCTACTATCTCGAGAAGCGCAACTATACCGGTGCCGTGAACCGCTTCCGCGACGTCATCACCAAGTATCAGACCACCCGCCATGTCGAGGAGGCGCTGATGCGCCTGACCGAGGCCTATATGGCGATGGGCATCACCAATGAGGCGCAGACTGCCGCTGCCGTGCTCGGGCATAACTTCCCCGACAGCCCCTGGTACAAGGACGCCTATACCCTGCTTCAGAGTGGCGGCCTCGAGCCCCGCGAGGATCGCGGCTCCTATATCAGTCGGTTGTTCAACGGCTTCACCCGCTCGGTCGTCGGCCTCGTACGCTGAGGCCGGGCAGGTGCATGGTCGGGTGACGGACCGCATGCCACTCCCTTCAAACACTCGCTGAGCGTCATGCTGGCGCAGCTTTCGATCCGTGACATCGTCCTGATCGACCGGCTCGATCTGGCGTTCGGCGCCGGGCTGAGCGTGCTGACCGGTGAGACCGGTGCCGGCAAGTCGATCCTGCTTGACGGCTTTGCGCTGGCGCTCGGTGGTCGCGGTGACGGCGGCCTCGTGCGCCATGGCGAGGCGCAGGGCCAGGTCAGTGCCGTCTTCGATCTGCCGCTCGCCCATCCGGCTCGTAAGCTGGCGCAGGCCCAGGAGATCGACACCGATGGCGATCTGATCCTGCGGCGGGTGCAATATGCCGATGGACGGACGCGCGCCTTCGTCAATGACCAGCCGGTCAGCGTCCAGATCCTGCGGCTGATCGGTAGCACGATCGTCGAGATCCACGGCCAGCATGATGACCGGGCCCTGACCGATGCGGCTCAGCACCGCGCCATCCTCGACGGGTTTGCCGGCCTCGAAGGACAGGCCGAGATCACGGCAACGGCCAGCGATGTGCTGAAGCGCGCGCGGCAGGCCCTGCAGGCGCAGCGCATTCGTGTCGAGGCCGCACGCAAGGAGGCCGATTTCCTGCGCCACGCGGTGGCCGAACTTGGCAAGCTTGCGCCGGAGCCGGGCGAGGAAGATGCACTCGCCAACCGACGCCAGGGCATGATGCAGGCGGAGAAGGTGGCGCGGGATCTTACCGATGCCTATGAGGCGGTCGGTGGCCAGGCTTCTGCTATTCCCGCTCTTGCGGCGGTGCTTCGCCGGCTGGAGCGGCGGGCCGCGCAGGCACCAGAGCTCGTCGATCCCTCGATGGCAGCGCTCAATACGGCGATCGTGGCGCTGGAAGAGGCGGGCGAAGCGCTCACGGTGGCGATGCGTGCGGCGGAGTACGATCCCCGCGAGCAGGAACGGGTCGAGGAGCGGCTGTTCGCCCTACGAGCAGCGGGCCGAAAGTTCGACGTTCCGGTCGAAGCGCTCGCCGATCTTGCGGCCAGGATGAGTGCCGACCTTGCCGAACTCGACGAGAGCGAGGGCTCTTTGTCCCGGCTCGAAGCGGAGCTCGCTCGGGCGGAAACCGATTATCTTGCCAAGGCGCGGGCACTCTCGGTTGCCCGCGGCGAGGCCGCGCTGCGTCTCGACAATGCCGTCAAGGCAGAACTGCCGCCGCTGAAGCTGGAGCGCGCGCGCTTTATCACTCATATCGGTCGTGACGAGGATGCGCGGGGCCCGGAAGGGTTTGATCGCGTCGAATTCTGGGTCGAGACCAATCCCGGCACCCGGCCTGGCCCGATGATGAAGGTCGCGTCCGGGGGCGAGCTTTCGCGCTTCATGCTCGCCCTGAAGGTCGTGCTTGCCGAGCGCGGTTCGGCGCCGACACTGGTTTTCGACGAAATCGATAGTGGAGTCGGAGGTGCGGTCGCGGATGCGATCGGAGAGCGACTGGCGCGTCTGGCACGACAGGTGCAGGTCATCTCGGTGACGCATGCGCCGCAGGTCGCGGCCAAGGCCGGCCGGCATTTCCTGATCGCCAAATCGGCGCTGGACAACGACGTGGCCTCTCGCACGGTGACGCGCGTGACGCCGCTCGAGGATCGAACACGGCGCGAGGAGATTGCTCGCATGCTTGCCGGTGCGAGCATCACCGAGGAGGCGAGGGCCGCCGCCGCCCGTCTGCTCGATGCTGCTGGCCTGCATGGCGCGGCGGCGCGAGCCTGACCCCAGCGTGATCCGCATTCCCTTTCTGCGAATTCTGCTCTAAGAGCGGCACAGACTGGCTTATGGTGTTATGGCTGCGTTTCACGCGCCGCGATGCCTGCCTCACGATCTCCCGCGCCGCATCACGCCGCGCGCATGAACTCAAGGCCGATTAACGATGGCATTCCTTCCCACGAGCCCGCCGCTCGCGCGTGCGCTCGCCGAACGCAACTACAATGATCCGACGCCCGTCCAGAACGCCGTTCTGGAAGAAGCGGCCGCCGGACGCGACCTTCTGGTCTCGTCGCAGACGGGCTCCGGCAAGACCGTCGCCTATGGGCTTGCCATCGGCGAGACCCTGCTGGATGGCGCCGAGGTCCTGGGCCGTGCCGGGCAGCCCCTGGCGCTGATCATCGCGCCGACGCGCGAACTGGCATTGCAGGTCCAGCGCGAACTCGCCTGGCTCTACAAGCATGCCGGCGCCCGGGTGATCTCCTGTGTCGGCGGCATGGATCCGCGCCGCGAGGCCGCCTTGCTGGACGAGGGAGCGCATATCGTCGTCGGCACGCCCGGCCGGTTGCGCGACCATATCGAGCGGCACAGGCTCGATGTCTCGGCGCTCCGGGCCGTCGTCCTCGACGAGGCCGACGAGATGCTCGATCTCGGTTTCCGCGACGATCTCGAATTCATCCTAAAGACGACTCCGGCGGAGCGCCGCAGCCTGCTCTTCTCCGCGACGTTGCCCAAGGCGATCATCGCGCTTGCGAGGAGCTATCAGCGTGATGCTCTGCGCATCGAGGTGGCCGGTTCCGCTACCGGGCATGCCGACATCGAGTATCGTGCGATCCGTGTCTTCCCGAAGGAAGCCGAGCTCGCTGTCGTCAATCTGCTGCGCTTCCACGATTCGCCCTGCGCGCTGGTCTTCTGCAATACCCGCAACGCGGTCCGCCATCTCGAGGCGATCCTGCTGGAGCGCGGCTTTTCGGCTGTGGCGCTCTCAGGCGAACTCAGCCAGAGCGAACGCAATTCGGCGCTGCAGGCGCTGCGCGACGGGCGTGCTCGCGTCTGCGTCGCGACCGACGTGGCTGCGCGCGGCATCGACCTGCCGGGCCTGACATTGGTCATTCATGCCGAGCTCCCGAACGACCCGGAGGTCATGCAGCACCGCAGCGGCCGGACGGGCCGAGCGGGTAAGAAGGGCACCAGCGTGCTGCTGGTGCCGCCGTCTCGGCGCCGCAAGGCCGATATGCTGCTCTCCGAGGCCAAGGTCGAGGCCGTCTGGGCCGGTGCGCCGACGCAGGAGGAAATCCGCGCGCTCGATCAGGAGCGGCTGCTGCAGGATCCGCTGCTGACCGGCGAGGTGAGCGAAGATGATGTCGGCATGGTCGAGGCCCTCCTCGCCGGTCGCTCGGCGCAGGAAATCGCGGCCGCCCTGGTCAGGGTCTATCGTTCGCGCCTGCCGGCCGCAGAGGAAGTTGGTGATCCCGGTTTCGGGCGCGAAGAGCGCAGGCCGGTGCGCAGCACCGAGGATTACGCCCGCCCGCGCGAGCGTGACCGCGAGCAAGGCGAGAGGCCTCACAAGGCCGGGCCGCGTGGCGATACGGTTTGGTTCCGCCTGAACATCGGCCGCCGTGACGGCGCCGATCCCAGGCAGCTGCTGCCGATGCTCTGCCGCCGCGGCAAGATCACCCGTGACGAGGTCGGCGCCATCCGCATCTTCGACACGGAAACCAAGGTCGAGATCGATGCGGATGTCGCGGAGCGCTTCGCGTCACTGGCGAGCGCGACCGACCGGGACAAGATCCTGATCGAGCCCGTGACTGGGGAAGCCGAGCGCCGCCCGGCCAAGCCCTTTGCCGAAAAGGCAAGCCATACGCGTGCGCTGCGCGCCGAGGATGAACGGGCGAGCGCGCCATTCCCCGGCAAGAAGAAGCCTTACGAAGGCAAGGGCAAGCCCTTCGGCGCCAAGGCGCATGGCGGCAAGCCTTATGATCCCGTCCGGCGCGATCGCGACCCGGTTTATGACGAGAACGCCGTGCTGCGGCCTAGCGAGCGGCCCTTCGACAAGAAGACCGGTCCCGCGGACAAGCCCTTCGCCAAGGGCAAGCCCTTTGCTGGCGCCAAGCCCTTTTCCGGCAAGCCCAGCCATGGCGGGAAGAGCTTCGGCCATGGCAAGCCCGACGCCGGATTTGCGGGTGGTGAGCGCGGCAAGCCTGCCGGCAAGCCGTTCAAGAGCAAGAAGCCGCGTCGGGACGATCGCTGATCGACCCGGTCTTTCATCGGCGCTGGCGACAGGGCTTGAGATTATTCAGAAACGCCCCCTCCCAGACTGGGAGGGGGCGTTTCCTGTTTCGGTGATGCAGTCCCTCATGAGCAGGTGCTGGCAGCGCGTTCTGGGCCATTTCTGCGGCCGGGACGGCGCATAAGCCGACCTCGCGAGCGAAGGGTGCGGCTCGGGATGGTGGCGGGCCGGCGCCGGTCAAATGCCGGGGCCCCCGATAAGGCGTCCCCATCGGATTCCCTCAGGCACAGCCCGGGATCAGCGCAGGCCCAGGAAGGACAGGATGGCGAGGACCACGACGACGAGGCCGACGATGTAAATGATGTTGTTCATGAGAAGCCCCCGGCTTGGATCGGGCTGCTGGCGCCCGCGTGATTCAGCGTCACCATTCTGCTGTGACGAGAACTGAACCAGTGCGGCGAGCAAAGGTTCCCACACGGAGTTGGCTGCGGGCAGGCGCGAGGGAACCCCGAAGGTCGTGTGGGCTGGGCTGCTGAACGATATCGCCACCCGGTACGTCGAGAGGGAGCCGGATCGCTCCGACACCCTCTTCAGACGAATTCATGTGCGTCTAGCGGCAGATGGTGACCGGGCGAACGACCGGGCCGACGCCGGGAACGAAACCACGGCGGAACACCTTGTAGCAGCCGCCGTAATAGGCGCTGGCGTAGACCGGCCTGTATCCCCAACCTGGGCGGCCCCAGCCCCAGGGGCGGGGATGATGAAAACCGTGGCCAAAATGGCCGTGATGGCCAGGGCCGTGCCAGCCAGGCGCGGCTTGCGCGGAGGTGGCGGTGGCCAGCGAGCCGCCAATGAGGGAACCGGTGCCAAGAACGAAGGCGGTGGCAAGGCCGGTGAGGATCGTGCGGGCGGTCATGAAATCTCTCCCTTGGCTTTGTGCGAGGCCGCGGGATGCAGCCTCATGACCTTTGGTCGCGGAAGCCGCGAGTCAGGTTCAAAGCTGCGGGAGATTTTTTAATGGGCTCGGTGCAACCGGGCCGAACCGGCCCGGTTGCACGAGATGGACTATTTCTCGACGACCTTACGATAGAGATGCCAGGTAGCATGGCCGAGGATCGGCATGACCAGGACGAGACCGACCAGCACCGGCAGGCAGCCGAGGATGAGCAGGCCGGTGACCATCAGGCCCCAGATCATCATGACGCGCGGATTGGCTTCGACCGCGGAAACCGAGGTGCGGATCGCCGTCGCGACATCGACATGCTTGTCGAGCACCAGCGGGAAGGAGATCACGGTCATCGAAAAGGCGGTAATCGCGAAGAGCGCGCCGAGCGCGTTGCCGACGATGATCATGGTCCAGCCGTTTGGTGTCGTCAGCACCTCACTGATGAAGCCGCTGATCGATGTCACGGGCATGCCGCCAAGAAGCCAGCGATAGAGCAGCCAGGCGGAGAGCAGCCAGGCGATGAAGAGTCCGGTCAGCAAGGCTCCGAGCGCAAGGATCGTCCCGATCGAGCGGGATTTCAGGATCGCGAAGGCATGCGCCCATGAGGAGTTCATGCCGCGTTCCCGGCGTCGACTGATCTCGTAGAGGCCGATAGCGGCGAATGGGCCGAGCAGGGCAAAGCCCGACAGCAGCGGGAACAGCAAGGGGAAGATGTTATAGCTCACGGTGAGCTGAGCGATGACGACGCCCGCGATCGGATAGATCAGCGCGATGAAGACGAGGTGGCTCGGCTGGGCCATGAAGTCCTCATAGCCGCGCCAGAGCGCGTCGCGCAGATCGGCCGTGGTAATGGTGCGCACGCGTGGCTCAATGACAGGCTTGGCAGGCGCATTCGTCTTGCGGTCAGCATTGGAGATCATGCTGTCGAGATTGGCCATCGGCAGTCCTCCCGGTTCTGGCCCGGTGCGCAATGGCGGTCCTGACGCGATCCTTGGGTCAAGTCGCCGAAGGCGTCGAGCATCCAATTCCAGCGCCGTCATTATACGCCTGATGACGGAATTTGTCGCAAGCCCATGCGAACACGATGGTGAGACGCGAACTGGCGATGGTCTTTCTCGACTCCAGCAACTCGCCTAAGACAATGGTCATGAGCGAAGCCGAACCCTTACCCGTCGAAGACCTCACGCCTCGCCAGGCGCGCGCCGAGCACAAACTGCTGGCCGCCGAGATCGCCGCAGCCGATCGTGCCTATTTCCAGGAGGATGCGCCGATCCTCGACGATTCCGTCTATGACGCGAAGCGTCGGCGGCTGGTCGCCCTTGAGGGCGCTTTTCCAGAGCTGAAGGGCGCCGAGGCGCTCAGCGACAAGGTTGGCGCCAGGCCGTCCTCGAAATTCGCCAAGATCCGCCACCGCGTGCCGATGCTCTCGCTCGCCAATGCGTTCTCGGATGAGGACGTCGCGGACTTCGCCGTGCGTATCCGCAGCTTCCTCGGGCGCAAGGACGATGCCGAGCTCGCAATCACGGCCGAACCCAAGATCGACGGGCTCTCGCTGTCGCTGCGATATGAGAAGGGCGAACTCGTCTCCGCGGCCACGCGTGGCGACGGAGAAGAGGGTGAGGATGTCACGCTCAATGCCCGCACCATCTCGGAGATCCCGCACGCGCTCGTCGGGGACGATGTGCCGGAGGTCGCGGAAGTCCGCGGCGAGGTCTATCTCGGCCATGCTGATTTTGCGGCCATCAATAATCGCCAGCGCGAGAAGG
Source organism: Allobosea sp. 2KB_26 (assembly GCF_052115715.1). NCBI lineage: Bacteria > Pseudomonadati > Pseudomonadota > Alphaproteobacteria > Hyphomicrobiales > Alloboseaceae > Allobosea > Allobosea sp. 2KB_26. Next base: position 295,536 of record NZ_JBFRHE010000001.1, on the reverse strand, counting down.
GCGAGCGCGAATTCGCCAATCCGCGCAATGCTGCAGCCGGATCGCTGCGCCAGCTCGACGTCTCGATAACCGCCGCGCGACCGCTGCGTTTCTTTGCCTATGCCTGGGGCGAGATGTCGGGCCTGCCAGCTGCGACACAGTTCGGCGTGGTCGAAGCCTTCCGGCGCTGGGGCTTCAAGACCAACCCGCTGATGCGCCGCTGCGAGCGTGTCAGCGAACTCCTGGCGCATTACCGCGCGATCGAGGCCGAGCGTGCGACGCTGGGCTACGATATCGATGGCGTGGTCTACAAGGTCGACGATCTCGCGCTCCAGACCCGGCTCGGCTTCGTCGCGCGTGCGCCGCGTTGGGCGATCGCGCATAAATTCCCGGCGGAACTGGCGACCACCCTTCTCGAGGCGATCGACATCCAGGTCGGGCGCACCGGCGCGCTCAGCCCGGTTGCGCGGCTGCGCCCGGTCACAGTGGGTGGTGTCGTCGTTACCAATGCCACCCTGCACAACGAGGATTACATCCGGGGCTTCGATTCCAAGGGCCAGCCGATCCGCGACGGCGCCGATATCCGTGTCGGCGACACGGTGACTGTGAAGCGGGCCGGCGACGTGATCCCGCGCGTCGAATCCGTTGATCTGGCCAAGCGGCCGCGGGATTCGCAGCCCTATGTCTTCCCGACGCTGTGCCCGGTCTGCGGCAGCCATGCGACGCGCGAAATCAACCCGCGCACGGGCAAGGAAGATGCTGTCCGCCGCTGCACCGGGGGGCTCATCTGCTCGGCTCAGGCGGTCGAGCGCCTGAAGCATTTCGTCTCGCGCGACGCGCTCGATATCGACGGGCTCGGCGACAAGCAGATCGAGTTTTTCCACACCGATCCAGACCTGCCGGTACGGGAACCCGCCGACATTTATACACTGGCGGCCCGCGACGCTGCCAACCTGAAGAAGCTGAAGGACAAGGAAGGCTTCGGCGCGCAAAGCGTGAGGAAGCTGTTCGATGCGATCGAGGATCGGCGCAGGCCGCCGCTCAACCGCTTCGTCTTCGGCCTCGGCATCCGCCATATCGGCGAAACCACGGCACGGCTGCTGGCACGACATTACGGATCGTTCGAGGCCCTGCGCGAGGCTGCTACCACTGCTGACCCGCAATCCCACGAGCGGCAGGCGCTCGATGCCATCGACGGCATTGGGCCGACCGTCGTCGAGGCGCTGGTCGAGTTCTTCGCCGAGGCCCATAATCAGGAAACGCTCGACCGGCTTCTGGCCCAGGTAACGCCGCAGCCGCTGGAGGCGGTCGCTTCGACAAGTCCGGTTGCCGGCAAGATCGTCGTCTTTACCGGCGCGCTGGAGCAGATGACCCGTGACGAGGCCAAGGCCATGGCCGAGCGGCTCGGCGCCAAGGTCGCGGGTTCGGTCTCGTCGAAGACCGACCTGCTGGTCGCCGGACCCGGAGCTGGTTCGAAGCTCAAGGACGCCGCGAAGCACGGGGTCAAGGTGATCGACGAGGCCGGCTGGTTTACCCTCGTGCGCACCTGAAGCTGCTTGAAGCCGCTTGCCATCGGCTTGTTTCGTCGCGGCGCTCCCGCCGTGACGAGACTGTCTAAACGGGATACGAGCTAAGGCGATCAGCGGCGATGTTGGTGGCGATGACTGTTTTGGGTACCGGTGTTCTGCGGAATGCCGACGACGCCCTTTACACCGCCAACCACGCCTCCGGCGACTCCGCCAACGACCGCTCCTGCAACGCCGCCGACCGCTCCGGCCGCTCTGTTGCCGATATCGGCGCCTTGGGCAGCACCACGCGGGACGCCCTGAGCGCTCGCTGTCAGAGGTAAAGCGAAAATCGTGAGAGCCATTGCGCCGGCGAAAGCGAGAGATCTGGTTGTCATGATCATGGTGTCCATTCGGATCACAGCGCCGCCCAGCGGGCACTCGGCGGTCGAAGGGAAAACCGCTTCCTCGGCACATAGTTCCGGCCGTCTTGCCGATTCCGCACCCATTTCATCGCGGCGATCGAGAGTGACGGCGAGGCCCGGCGTGCGCCAGGCCCTAACCCAAACTCACAGAGGCTTGCGTTACGTGCCGCCGAACTGCTGCGGCGGCGCCGAGCCCGGCCGCGAATCGCCGTCGAAGGCCGGCAACCCGTCCGTTTCCGCCGCTCGGAAGTGGCTTGGCGGGGCACCGATGACGCGCTTGAAGGCGCGGCTGAAGGCGGCCTCCGATTCATAGCCGAGCCGGCGCGCGACAATGGCGATCTTCATCCGGTCGCGGACGAGCCATTGCCGGGCCTGATGCATCCTGACCTGCACGACGTAACGGGCCGGCGTCTCGCCAACGACGCTGGCGAAGCGCTCGGCGAAGGCGGAGCGCGAGGCGTGCATGACCCGGGCAAGCGCCTCGACGGTCCAGTCCTCGCTCGGACGGAGATGGATCGCGGCCAGGACCCGCCCGATATCGGGATCGCGCGCCGCGGCGACCCAGCCGGTCGAATCACCGCAACCCCGTTCGACCCAGGAGCGGATCAGCGCAGCGGCGACGACGTCGGCCAAGCGGGTGAGGATGCTGCCGGCGCCGACGCGGTCCAGCGCAAGCTCGCAGGCCATGGTCGTGAGCAGGGGCGGGATGCCGGGCTCGTTGGCGGCAAGTTCGTGCATCCGCATCAGTTCGGGCATCATCCGCAACAGCGGGTGCTGGCCATCGACGTTGAAGTTCATGCTGCCGCTAAAGAACATCGTCTGTTCGCCGTCGCCGCCGCCGCGCGCTTCGGCGATGTCGCCGCAGACGGTCTGGAGCTGGCATTGTCCGAGCGGCTTGGTGCAGGCGCCGGGCGCGCTCGCCAAAGCATGCTCGGCGCCGCGCGGCAGCAGAACCGCATCGCCCTGCTCGAGACGGACCCAGTCATTCTCCGGCGTCCGGAGCCAGCAGCCGCGTTCGGCGACGAAATGGAAGCGCGCCGCCTGCTGGGCCGGAAAGAGCAGGCCCCACGGGGCGGTCATCTGGAAGCGAGCATAGTCGACGCCCTCCAGCCGCAGGCCACGGAGCATTTCTGTCAGCGGATCGGTCATGGAATTCTGGACGAATGATCAAGCATTGCGGATTTCCTAACATGGAAGCTCCAGGGCGTCATCTCTACTTGTCGGGTCCGACGTCCTGGAGACCGCTATGTCCGACACTCTTTCCGCCACCGCCGACCCGCAATTCATCCCCGCCGAGATCGAGGAACGCACCGAGGCGGCCTGGCCGGCGATCTTCTCGCTCACCATGGGCGTGTTCGGACTGGTCACGGCCGAGTTCCTGCCGGCAAGCCTGCTCACGCCGATCGCTGCCGATCTGGGCATCAGCGACGGAGCGGCCGGACAGGCCGTGACGGCGACCGCCGTCATCGGCGCGGTCGCCGGTATCGCGACCGCGATCATGACGAGAGGCATCGACAGGCGCATCGTGATGTGGGCGCTGACGTCGCTGCTGGTGGTATCGAGCCTGCTGGCCGCGGTCGCTACCGGGCTGACAACGCTTCTCTTCGCGCGCCTGCTGCTCGGCATCGGCCTCGGCGGCTTCTGGTCGATGGCGGCCGCGACCGCGATGCGATTGGTCCCGGCAAGGCTGCTGCCGCGGGCGATGTCGATCATCTTCACCGGCGTCTCGGTCGCCACAGTCAGCGCCGCACCGATCGGCGCCTATCTCGGCGAGGCAATCGGCTGGCGCGCCGTCTTTGCCATTTCCGCCGGGATCGGCGCGGTGACGCTGCTCGCCCAGGTGCTGACGCTGCCGAAGTTGCCGCCGCTGGCTGCGCCAAGCATCGGTACCCTCTTCGAGCTGCTGGGGCGGCCGAGCATCCGGCTGGTCCTGTTCGCAGTTCTGGTCATCATCTCCGGGCACTTCGCCGGATTCACCTATGTTCGCCCGTTCCTGGAGCAGGTGCCGCTGCTGAAGGTCGAAGCGATCTCGCTGGTCCTGCTGGCCTATGGTGTCGGTGGCTTCTTCGGCAATTTCGCCGGCGGCGCCGTTGTAGCACGCAGCGTCAAGGCCGCCGTCGTGCTTGGCTCGCTCGCCATTGGCCTGGCAGCGCTCACGCTGCTCCTCTTCGGCGCCTCTATCGTCGTTTCCGGCCTCGCGATTGCGCTGTGGGGCTTCGCCTTCGGCTTCCTGCCGGTCGGCATCCAGACCTGGACGGTGCGCGTCGCGGCCGATCAGGCTGAAGCTGCGGGCGGCCTTCTCGTCGCCGCCTTCCAGGTCGCGATTGCGGGCGGAGCGATCTTCGGTGGATTGCTGGTCGACCATCTCGGCGCATTGGGGGCCGTCGGCTATCTCGCCACCGCGACGCTGCTCGGTGCTGCCCTCGTCCTCGGCCTGGGCCGCGAGCCACCGGCCGCCAGCGGCGCGGCGCCAGCCCTGGCCGGCTGAGATCGGATGGCGATGGTCCGTGTGATCGTCGCCATCACTTTTCTTCAAGACAACGGGGCCGGTATTCGCTGTATCCTGCCGGCCATGGAATTGATCAGCCAAGGCGAAGCGCTGCTGGAGACTCCGCTGCTGGCGGGGGAGCACGCGCGCATCTTCACGGCCTCACGTTTCGCGGGGCTGGAATGCCTGTCGGCGAAGTTCCAGACGCATTCCTACGCCCCGCATGCGCACGAGACCTATGCGATCGGCACGATCGAAGCGGGCTGCGAAATCTGGCACGCACGGGGCCAGCGGCTTTACGCCCATGCCGGCGACATGGTGTTCAACCATCCGCTCGATGTCCATGACGGGCTGCCGCATGCCGATGGCTACCGCTACCGCATGACCTATCCTACCGTCGAACTGATGCAGGAGGTTGCGGCCTCGCTGACCGGCCACGAGGTGCTTGGCACCCCGTTCTTCGCCGAACCCTGCGTTCACGACCGGGAGGCTGCCGCACTGTTCTCTGCCGCGCACCGTCTGCTGGAGGAAAGCGGCGATGCCCTGGCGGGTGAAGAGGGGCTATTGCGCGCCTACGCCTTCTGCCTGGCGCGGCATGCCGATCTTTCGGTGCGTCCGGTAGGGCGCGAGCGCGGGCCGATCGCCGAGACGCGTGCGCTGCTTGAGCAACGCTATGACGAGGACCTGTCGCTGGCCGAGATGGCGCGGCGGAGCGGGTTGCCACGACATCATCTGATCCGGGCCTTCCGTCGCGAGACCGGCCTGACGCCGCACGCCTATCTCGTCGACATCCGCGTCCGCCGGGCGCGGGAACGCCTGCGCCGTGGCGAGATGCCCGGCGACGTTGCGGCGGCGACCGGCTTTTGCGACCAGGCGCATCTGACCCGCGCCTTCAAGGCGCGGCTCGGCGTCACCCCGGGCGCTTTCCGCGCTGCCCATCTGGCCTGAAGGGCTGTTTGCATGTCCGTCCTCGACGATGCCCGTCTGGGCTTCAGCGATATCTGGCCGGCCGCCGTGGCTGCGCTTCCGATCGGCCTGCTCTTTGGCGCGCTCGCGGCGGCCAAGGGCCTCTCCCCGCTCGAGGTCTTCGTCATGGGGGCACTGGTCTTCGCCGGCGGGGCGCAGTTCGCTGCGGTTGAACTCTGGGCAAGCCCGGCGCCGGTCTTTGCCATCATCTTCTCGACCCTGCTGATCAATGCCCGCCATGTGCTGATGAGTGCGTCGATCGCGCCAAAGCTCGGGCGTTTCAGCACGGCCCAGAAGCTGATGGGTCTGTACCACATGGCCGACGAGAACTGGGCGTTGGCCGAGAAGCGCGCCCGCGTGCGGCAACTCACGCCCGCCTACTGGTTCGGCATGATTGTTCCCTTCGTTTCATGCTGGCTGATGACTACGACGGTGGGCGCGACAGTGGGAGCGGCAATGGGCGACCCGCGCAATCTGGGGGCCGATTTTGCCTTCACGGCGCTGTTCATCGCCCTGGTCGCCTCGTTCTGGAAGGGCAGGGTGACGTTCTGGACGGTGGCAGCCGCCGGTATCGCATCGGCGCTGACCTACAAGCTCGTCGGGCCGCCCTGGCATGTCGCGGCAGGGGCGCTGAGCGGTCTGCTGGTCGCCTGGCTGGCTGCGGGGACAGAGCCAGCTGTGCTTGCGGAGGGCGTGAAGTCGTGACGCTCGACACGCTGAATCTCGTCGCCATCCTGGGTATGGCGGCCGTCACCTATCTGACGCGGATCGCCGGACTGGCGCTGGCCGGGCGGCTCGATCTCTCCCCGCGTGCGCAGGCAGCCTTCGACGCCATTCCACCGGCGGTGCTGGTCGCGGTTATCGCGCCGAGTGCGCTGGCCACCGGCTGGCCGGAGACCGGCGCCGCACTCCTCGCCGCACTCGCCGCAACGCGGCTGCCGCTGCTGGCCGTCGTTGCCGTTGGAGTGCTGGCCGTGGTCGGGCTGAGGATGGTCTAGGAAAACGCCTCAACCATCCGCCACGATAAGGGCAAGCCCGACGATCGCGGGTGGCCGTGTCACGGACGTGGCCTTTGCCTATAGCGGCCTGCAGGCCGCTTCCAGCCAGGTCTTCGCGTCGCCCTCCAATTGCGGGCTGAGCTTGGCCCAGACCTGTGCATGATAGGCATCGATCCAGGCGATCTCGCCCGCATCGAGCAGCGAGGGCTCGATCAGCGCCCGCTCGTAGGGGCACCAGGTGATGGTCTCGAAACCGTAGATCGTGCGGTCGCCGCCGGGGATGTTCCGCTCCTCGACCACGATCAGGTTCTCGATGCGGATGCCGTACTCGCCCTGCTTGTAATAGCCGGGCTCGTTGGAGAGGATCATGCCCGGCTCCAGTGGCGTCGTACCGAGCTTGGAGAGCCGCTGCGGTCCTTCATGCACCGAGAGATAGCTGCCGACGCCGTGGCCGGTGCCATGATCGAAGTCGAGGCCGGCCTGCCAGAGCGGCAGGCGGGCCAGCGCGTCGAGCTGCGCGCCCGATGTTCCCTTGACGAAGGCCACGCGCGAGATCGCCAAATGGCCCTTGAGCACGCGGGTATAGCGATCGCGCATTTCGGCGGTCGGCGTGCCGACCGCAATGGTGCGGGTGATATCGGTGGTGCCGTCCTCGTATTGTGCTCCTGAATCGACCAGGAAGATGCCAGGTTCGAGCCGACGATTGCTCGATTCCGTGACGCGATAATGGGGCAGGGCGGCATTGGGACCGGCGCCGGCGATGGTGGTGAAGGAGACGTCCTTGAGCAGGCCGGTCTTCAGCCGCTCGGCCTCCAGCGCTGCAACCGCATCGATCTCGGTGAGGGTCCCCTTCGGTGCCTCGCGCGTGAGCCATGTCAGATAGCGCACCACGGCCGCGCCATCGCGCAGATGTGCGGCGCGCGTGCCGTCGAGCTCGGCCCCGTTCTTCCTTGCCTTCATCAGCGCGATCGGATCGGCGCCAGCATCGGGCGTGCCGCCGGCTTCGCGGATCAGAGTGGCGAGCGCGGCGGCAGCCGTCGCCTGGTCGAGACGGACCTTGGCCCTGGCCTTGCCCAGCGCCTTGAGCTGCTGCTCCAGCGCTGCAGGCGCGGCGATCTCGCCGACAGCGCCGATGGCGTCGCCAGCCTCGTTCGTGATTTTCTCGGGTGCAAGGAAGACGGTCGGCCGGCCTTCGCGCGGTATGATGCCGTAGCCCAGAGGCAGGGGTGTGTGTTCGACATCACCGCCGCGGATATTGAAGGTCCAGGCCAAGGCATGCGGGTCGGAAATGACCAATGCGTCGACCTTGGCCTTGGTCAGCGCCTCCTGGATGCGTGCAAGCTTGCTGGCGGTGGTCTCACCGGCATAGTCGCTGCGGTGGGCCTTGACCGCAGCGGCTGGGGGGGCCGGGCGATCGCTCCAGAGGGCGTCGATGGGGTTCTGCGAAACGGCGGTCAGCGTGCCGCCGGCAGCCTCGACCGCCTTCTCCAGCCTGGCGACGCCATCGACAGTGTGCAGCCAGGGATCGTAACCCAGTCTCGCTGCCGCGGGCAGGTTCGCTTCGATCCAGCGTTCGAGCGGAGTCTCTTCCATCTTCACCGGCGCGACGACCTTCGTGTCGGTCTGCTCGGCTGACTGGATGGTGTAACGGCCGTCGACGATCAGGACTGCCTTGTCGGCCAGCACGACGGCATTGCCGGCCGAGCCGGTGAAGCCGGTAAGCCAAGCGAGTCGCGCCATGTGGGCGGGGACATATTCGCCCTGATGCTCGTCGGCGCGGGGCACGATGAAGCCGTCCAGGCCTTGTGCAGCGAGCGCCTTGCGCAGGGCCGCGACGCGGGGTGCGACCTCGGCCGGATTGCTCGGTTCGGAAAAGGACTGGAAGCGGCAGGTCGGCAAGCTGTGCGCGGGCGATTCGGTCATGACGGGTCCAAGCATGGCGATATCCACCATCGTTGCGTCAGAACCGGCGGAAGGCCAGCCCAAAAGCAGCATCCTGCCCTGCTTTGTCCGTAGGCCCGCAAGGCCGCTGCTTTGGGCGCTGTGCCTCTTCGCTATGCAATGGGCGTCAAGTGTTAATGGAATTTGGGGATACGCATGCATTCTATGCATATCTCGCATCTGCGAAATCATCTTCTCGCAAGTGCGAAGAAGTACCACTTTGGTTGCATAAGAGAACGAGGAAGCGACCGGGACTGTCCTTCGTTTGGAATGAGGAGATGGACCTGTGACCTATGTACTGAATGCGACCGACGCCCTGCCTGCCGCCAAAGCCGTGAACACGGCGGGGCTGAGCTTCTGGCAGCGCCTCTATGTCGCAATGATCGAAAGCCGTCGCCGCTCCGCCTTTCGTGAGCTGCGTGCGCGCTCCTACCTCGTCAACGAGGCGGAGATCGTGCTCGGCGGCTTTCCGCAAACGGCGCTGAAGAACGACGCCGCGCTTCCGTTCAACCGCTGATTTCTAGCGCCGCGCCCGAAGGGGCCGCCCGCGCGCAGAAAAGGACCAAGACCATGATCGCCATCGTCAAGCATGTTTTCGAATGGGTCGTCGATACGGCCAAGTTCACCGCCGCCGTCTGGCACGACGCTCGCGCCCTGCAGGCAGAGGCGGAACAGAAGTACGGCCACATCGCTTTCTGAGCCTGAGCTCGAAGCGACAAACGCCCACTTTGGGTGGCTGGCCTAGTAGGGGCGGCGCGGTCTTGGGGCCGCGCCGCCCTTTTTCATGACCAGGGTGGCCCAACCCTCGCGCAGGGACTGGCGCGCCAGGAACAGGCCCTGGTGCCGGTAGGTCGAGACGATCCCGGCGACATCCATCGCCAGAAGCCCGGAGAGGATCAGGGTTCCGTCCGGCGCCAGCACGCGCGCGAGGGACGGGGCGAGACGCTTCAGCGGGCCGGCCAGAATATTGGCGAACACCAGATCGAAATGGCCGGGCCGGTTTGCCTTGGCGTGGAGCAGGCCGGGCGCGACATAGAGATCGAGCGCCCCTGGCGCATGGTTGACCCGGGCATTGCGCGCTGCGACCTCGACCGCGACGGCATCGATATCGCCGGCGACGACGCGGCGCTTCGTCTGCATCGCCAGCGCGAGCCCAAGAATCCCGGTGCCGGTGCCGACATCCAGGCCACGCAGTGGGCGGCGCTTCTTGAGTTCGGCATCAAGCGCCAGCAGGCAGCCGGCCGTGGTGCCGTGATGGCCGGTGCCGAAGGCGAGCGCCGCCTCGATCTCGATCGCGACATCATTCACCCGCACCGTGTCGCGGTCATGCGCGCCATGGACGAGCACGCGTCCGGCCCGTACGGGCTTGAGCCCGTCGAGGCTGGTGGCGACCCAATCCTTCTGGTTGACGGTGGTGAAGGGGGTTGAGTCGATGCTGTCGCCGACGATTGGGCGCAGCATGTCACGCACCGCATCTTCATCAGGATGGGTCGCGAAGTAGATTTCGACCTTCCACGGCGCGCTCAGCGAAAGCGTGGTGACGCCGTCCTCGATCTCGAAGGAGGAAATGGCGGTCTCGGTCGGATCGAAGATCTCGCCGAGCAGTTCCGTCAGCGCGCGCGCCTTGTCGCCGCTGGTTGAGAGTTCGAGCACGGTCGCGACCGTGGCTGGGAGAAGACCTTCACGCATGCGGGCGGGATAGCAGGGGCGAGGGCGGATGTCATGCGCCGTCGGCAGGGGCGACGAGGTCCTTGGTCATGAAATAGCGGGTCGCTCCGGGCGGTTCGAGCGCGATCTCACCGAAGACGCTCCAGCCAAAGCGCTTGTAGAACTCCGGCGCCTGGAAGCTGAGCGTGTAGAGCACCGCCTTGCGGCAGCCTCGGCGAATACCCTCGGCCTCTGCCATCTGCAGAATGCGGGTGCCGAGGCCCGACCCGCGCTGGGTCTTGGGCACATAGAGCAGGTCGACGAACAGCAGGCCGAGCGAGGTGCGACCGAGCAGTCCGCCAATCAGTTCATCACTCCTGCTGTCTTTGATGGTGATCGTCAGCGGCGTGTGGTCGCTGACGCCGCCCATCTCGACATTGTAGTCCCGCAGCCCCTGCGAAATCACCGAGTGGAGATCGGGGTTGGCGGTGTCGGTCAGATTGACCGCGACGTCGGGCATCGTGCTGATCCTGCTGGCTTGGAGCCGGCATTCCTGCGGAACCGGCCTGGGGCAATCCGGGCCTGCATAACCGCTTCGGCGATGCTCTGCATCGGCGCGCCGGACATGACGGCTGCGCTTGCTCAGCCCGCCTTCTGCACGAAGGAGTCCAGCACCATCTTCCGGCCGGCCTTGTCGAAATCGACGGTCAGCTTGTTACCGTCGACGCTGGCGACGGAGCCCGGGCCGAACTTGATATGGAAGACACGGGCGCCGGCATCGAAAGCGGAGCTGCCGGTCGATTTCGCCGTCAACTCGCCCTCGATCAGCACCGGGCCGCGCTGGCGGCCTGAGCCCGAGCCACCCTGGCCGAAACCACGGCCGCTGTTGTCCGAGAAGCCTGAGCCGCCGCCGTTCCGCGCGCGGTTCTCCTGAGCGCGCTGCCAGCCCGGCGTCTGGTAGGAGGAGCCAAAGCTTTCCATGCGGTCGAAGCGCGAGGCGCCATAGCCGCCCTGGCTATAGGTCGACGGCGCCTGAACGACCTCGACATGCTCCTCCGGCAACTCGTCGATGAAACGGCTCGGCAGGCTAGACTGCCAGAGGCCATGAATCCGGCGGTTCGAGGCGAAGAGGAGCTTCAGGCGCTTGCGGGCCCGGGTCAGGCCGACATGGGCGAGGCGGCGCTCCTCTTCCAGCCCGGCGCGGCCGCTTTCGTCGAGCGCGCGCTGGTTCGGGAACAGGCCTTCCTCCCAGCCGGGCAGGAAGACGGTATCGAATTCGAGCCCCTTGGCCGCATGCAGTGTCATGATGCTGACGCGCGCCTCGGCCTCGCCACCATCGGCATCCATCACCAGCGAGACGTGCTCAAGGAAGGCCGGCAGGTCTGGGAACTCGTCCAGGGAGCGCACCAGTTCCTTGAGGTTCTCGAGGCGGCCGGCCGCATCGGCCGAGCGATCCTTCTGCCACATCTCGGTATAGCCGGATTCCTCCAGCACCTGCTCGGCAAGCTCGCCCTGCTTCATGTGTTCGGCCTTGGTCGACCAGCGCGCAAAAGCCTCGACCAGTTCGCGCAGCGCGGTGCGGGCCTTTGGCTTCAATTCCTCGGTCTCGACCACGGCACGGGCCGATTGCAGCAATGACAGGCCGGTTGCGCGGGCATGGTTGTGCAGTAACTGCACTGTCGCGTCGCCGAGCCCGCGTTTCGGCACATTGACGATACGTTCGAAGGCGAGATCGTCGGTCTGGCTCACCACGCAGCGCAGATAGGCCATGGCGTCGCGGATTTCGGCCCGCTCATAGAAGCGCGGGCCGCCGATGACGCGATAGGGCACGCCGACATGGACGAAACGCTCCTCGATCTCGCGCATCTGAGCGGAGATGCGGACGAGAATGGCGACCTCGGCAAGGTTTTCGCCCTTGCTCTGCATCGCCTCGATCTCGTCGCTGATCAGGCGGGCTTCCTCCTGGCTGTCCCAGGCGCCGGTAATGGTGACCTTCTCCCCGGCCTCATCCTCGGTGCGCAACGTCTTGCCGAGGCGGCCTTCGTTGCGGGCAATCAGCTTCGAGGCGGTGGCGAGGATATGCCCGGTCGAGCGGTAGTTTCGTTCCAGCCTGACCACGACCGCGCCGGGAAAATCGTGCTCGAAGCGCAGGATGTTGTCGACCTCGGCGCCGCGCCAGCCATAGATCGACTGGTCGTCGTCGCCGACGCAGGCGATGTTGCGCCGGCCCTGCGCCAGCAGGCGCAGCCAGAGATACTGGGCGGTGTTGGTGTCCTGATACTCGTCGACCAGAATGTAGCGGAAGCGCTCATGATAGGTCGCGAGCACATCGGCATGGTCCCGGAACAGCGTCAGGCAGTGCAGCAGCAGATCGCCGAAATCGACTGCGTTCAGCGTTTTCAGCCGCTCCTGATAGGCGGCGTAAAGGGCGCCGCCCTTGCCTCCGGCGAAGACGCCGGCTTCACCCGGCGGCACGTCCTTGGGGGCAAGCCCGCGGTTCTTCCAGCTGTCGATGAAGCCCGCCAGCATGCGGCCGGGCCAGCGCTTCTCGTCGATCCCCGCGGCCGTGATGACCTGCTTCATCAGGCGGATTTGGTCGTCGGTATCGAGAATGGTGAAGTCCGAGCGGAGATCGAGGAGCTCGGCATGGCGGCGCAGGATCTTGGCCGAGATCGAGTGGAAGGTGCCGAGCCAGGGCATGCCTTCGGCCACGGGGCCGACCAGGCTTGCGATGCGCTCCTTCATTTCGCGCGCCGCCTTGTTGGTGAAGGTCACCGAGAGGATCTGGGACGGGTAGGCGCGGTTCGTGGCGATCAGATGGGCAATGCGCGTGGTCAGCACGCGGGTCTTGCCGGTGCCGGCGCCGGCCAGGACCAGAACTGGGCCATCCGTGGCCTCGACCGCTTGCCGCTGCTCCGGATTGAGGCCTGCCAGATAGCCGGCCGCCGGCTGTGCAGCGGCGCGGGCGGCGAGGCCGCCGGGGCGGGGCAGAGGGGCGGACGTGGTGTGATCGGACAAGGCTTCAGGTCGCTTTGATCGTGATTCGTTCCAGAGGCAATATAGGCTGTTGCGCCGCAGATTGCTGGATAAGGCTGTTGGGGGTTGAATGCTCGCCCGATCGACAGGACGCGCCGCGATGAATGTGGATATCGCCTCCCGCCATTCCACCCATGACGTGACGAACCAGGTTCCCATACTGTGCGATTACGACGCCTTCGCGGCTGATCCCGTGTTGCAGGCGGCGGCCACCGCCTTCGATGCAGGCTGGGCCTCGGAGCGCCTGCACGCGGCGGGGCGCATTGTCGGTTCGGCGCAGGTGCAGGATCTGGCGCGACTGGCGAACAGGTTCACGCCCGAACTCAGGACGCATGACCGGTTCGGCAACCGCATCGACCAGATCGAGTTCCATCCGGCCTGGCACGAGCTGATGGGGCTCGCGATCGGGCAGGAGACCCATTCGCTCGCATGGAACAGGCCGGGCCCGGGCGCACAGGTGGCGCGTGCTGCGCTCTCTTATCTCTGGAGCCAGGGCGAAAGCGGCATCTGCTGCCCGATCAGCATGACCTATGCCGCGATCCCGGTCCTGAGGCAGGATCCCGACCTCTGGAGCAAGTGGGGCGCCCTGGTCAGCTCCAACCGCTATGACCGGCGCCAGACGACCGCCTCCGCCAAGACGGGGGCGACTGTCGGCACGGCAATGACCGAGAAGCAGGGAGGCTCGGACCTGCGCCAGACCCAGACCATCGCCGAGGACAATGGCGACGGGACATGGTCCCTGACCGGGCACAAGTGGTTCTTCTCGGTGCCGCATTCCGACCTGTTCCTGACCTTGGCCCGAACCGCCGAGGGCATTTCCTGCTTCGTCGCGCCGGGCTGGCTGCCGGACGGCTCGCGCAACGGCGTGGCGATCCAGCGACTCAAGGACAAATGCGGCAATCGCTCGAATGCCTCGTCCGAGGTCGAGTTCCGCGGTGCGATCGGCCAGATGATCGGAGAGCCAGGCCGGGGCCTGCGCACCGGCCTGGCCATGAACCAGGGCTCCCGGCTGGACATTGCGGCGGCGTCGGCCGGGCAGATGCGGCTCGCCGTTTCGCTGGCGGCGCATCACGCTGCCCATCGGCGCGCCTTCCAGCGCGGGTTGATCGACCAGCCGATCATGCAGAACGTGCTGGCCGATCTTGCGATCGAGGCCGAGGCCGCAGCGTGGCTCGCCTTTCGGCTCTTTGCGGCGCTCGACCGTCAGGACGCGAGCGAGAGCGAACGGTTGCTGGCGCGGATCGGCGCGCCGATTGCGAAATACTGGGTCTCGAAGCGCGCGCCGGCGGTCGTGGTCGAGGCACTGGAATGCCATGGCGGCAACGGCTTCATCGAGGAAAACCCCATGGCCCGGCTCTATCGGGAGGCGCCGCTCAACAGCGTCTGGGAGGGCTCGGGCAACGTCATTTGTCTCGATGTGCTGCGCTCGCTGGAGCGAGAGCCAGGCTCTCTCGTGGCGCTGATCGGGGAGATGCGAACCGCGGCCGGCGCTGACAATCGCTTCGATGCGCATTTGAGCGCGCTGGAGTCGGAGATACCCACTCTGGTGCGAAGCGAAGGGCAGGCGCGGCGGCTGGTCGAGCGGCTGGCCCTGGCGCTGCAGGCCTCGCTGCTGCTGCGACATGCGCCTCACATCGTCGCGGACGCCTTCATCGCGACGCGGCTCGAGGGGCGCTGGTCGGGCCATTTCGGCGATCTGCCGGTGTCCGTCGATGCTTCCGCGCTGGCGCATCGGGCAGTCCCGGCTGTGGAATAGCACTCACGAGCTTGCGCGGCCGCCCTCCCGAAAGAGGGAGCGCGGCCGGCTGATCCGGCTCAGGCCTCGGCTTCAGCCGGAGCGAAATCCATAGCGACGCCGTTGATGCAGTAGCGCAGTCCGGTCGGTGGTGGGCCGTCAGGGAAGACATGGCCGAGATGGCCGCCGCAGCGGGCGCAATGCACCTCCGTGCGCCGCATCATGTAGCTATTGTCCTCGCTGATCCCGACCGCGCCCTCCAGTGGCTGGTCGAAGCTCGGCCAGCCCGTGCCGCTCTCGAATTTCTTGCCGGACTGGAACAAGGGGTTGCCGCAACCGGCGCAGGTGAAGCGCCCGGCGCGCTTCTCGAAATTCAAGGCGCAGGAGCCAGCGCGCTCGGTGCCATGCTCGCGCAGCACGTGGTACTGCTCCGGCGTCAGGCGGCGGCGCCACTCCTCGTCGGTCAGCTGGAATTCGAACTCACCGGCTTCCCTGGCTTTGCCGCCGAACAGTCCGGACAGTCCCATCGTCATTCTCCCGTTCAAAGGTTTCGGGCGGAATATGGGGATGATCGCGCTCCACGTCAGCCCGCCTTCACGGATAGCTGATCCGCAAAGCGCGTCACCCAACCGTCACGCGACTCCTCTAGTCGGCTCGCCATCGCAACGGACCGCGCGAGGAACGAAGAATGCAGACGGCGCGTACGGTTCGGCGGGAAACCACAATGGGCCTGACCACGGCGGTGCATCGCAGCAAGCCGTTGTCACGGGCGGGCATCCTGGAACGACTGTTCACCCTGGCCTTTTCCGGGCTCGTCTATCCGCAGATATGGGAAGACCCGGTCGTCGATATGGAGGCGCTGGACCTGCGCCCTGATGACCATGTCGTCGCAATCGCGTCCGGCTCCTGCAACATCCTGTCCTATCTCACCGCCAACCCGGCGAAGATCAGCGCTGTCGATCTCAATGGCGCCCATATCGCGCTCGGCAAGCTCAAGCTCGCCGCGCTAGACAGCCTGGCAGGCCACGAGGAGTTCCTGCGCTTCTTCGGCGAGGCGCAATCGCAGGCGAATATTGCGCTCTATGACGGCGAGATCGCGCCACGCCTCGATGCCGTTTCACGAAGCTACTGGGAAGGTCGCAGCCTGAGCGGCCGCCGGCGCATCCAGGTCTTTGCCCGCAATTTCTATCGGTACGGCCTGCTCGGCCGTTTCATCGGAGCCGGGCATCTGCTTGGCCGCACGCTCGGCTGCGATCCGCGCGTGATGCTTCAGGCGCGCAACATCGAAGAGCAGCGCGCCCTGTTCGACAGGCATATCGCTCCCGTCTTCGACAAGCCCCTGGTACGTTGGCTGGTGCGCCAGCCGGCCTCGCTCTATGGGCTCGGCATCCCGCCGGCGCAGTACAAGGCGCTCGCGGCTGACGGCGACGCCGGGATACGTGGCGTGCTTCGGCGCCGGCTTGAAAGGCTGGCCTGCGGCTTCGACCTGAAGTCGAACTATTTTGCCCGGCAGGCCTTTGGACGGGGCTATGCGACAGACGAGAACGCATCCTTGCCGCCCTATCTTGAAAGGCGGAATTTCGCGGCTGTTCGAGAGCGGGCCGGCCGCGTCGGCTATCACCAGAGCGCGATCACGGCCTTTCTCGAGAGCCAGCCTGCGAAGAGCTGCGATGCCTATGTGCTGCTCGATGCTCAGGACTGGATGAATGACGCGGATCTCACCGCGCTTTGGTCGCAGATCACGCGCACGGCGCGACCCGGCGCACGCGTGATCTTCCGGACGGCCGCCGATGAGCGACTGCTGCCCGGCCGGGTGCCGGCCTCGATTCTCGCGCAATGGCGCTATGAGGAGGCACGCAGCCGCGAGCTTGGAGAGCGCGATCGCTCGTCGATCTATGGCGCCTTCCATCTCCATGTGCTGCAGGGGGCGGCGGCATGAGCGCCGGCCGCGCCACGACCGAGGCCGCCGGCCTGATGGACCGGATGTATCGCCACCAGCGCCATATCTACGACGCCAGCCGCAAATTCTATCTGCTTGGCCGGGACCGGCTCATCGCCGAACTCGATCCTGCGCCGGGCAGCGCGATCCTGGAAATCGGCTGCGGCACCGGGCGTAACCTGATCAAGCTCGCCCGGACCTATCCCGGCACGCAGTGTTACGGTCTCGACGTCTCGGCCGAGATGCTCGCGACGGCGGAGAGAAGCGTGGCAAGATCGGGGCTCTCGGAGCACATCCATCTGGCACAGGCGGACGCGACCTGCTTCGACGCGCCGGCCCTGTTCGGGCGCGACGGATTTGATCGCATCGTCATCTCCTATGCGCTCTCGATGATCCCGCCCTGGCGGGGCGTGATCGCTCAGGCGCTGCGGATGCTGACGGCGACCGGTTCACTGCATATCGTCGATTTCGGCGACCAGACCGGCTTGCCTGCGTCGTTCAGGGCCGTCCTGAATTGCTGGCTGACATTGTTCCATGTCACGCCAAGACATGATCTGCCTGAGGCAATCGCCGAATTGTCGCGGATCGAGGGCGCCGAGAGCCGTACAACGCGGCTCCTTCGCGGCTATGCCATCCATGCCGTGGCAACGCGGCGGGCCGCCTGAGCAGCGGGCGCTGGACGCGCTATCCTTTGGCCTGTAACGCCATGGGATGGCCGAGAATACGACGTCTGTTCGCAGGGAAGGGCAGGTCGAGAGACTGCGGGACGGCCTGCGTCAGCTCTATCACGGCCGCTCGCCCGGGGCTGTGCGCTTTCAGCTTGCGACGGCGGTCGTCGATCTGCTGATCATCGCGTTCTTCATCGCGACACCGCTGATCCGCGAACGCCCGCTCTTCTACTGGCTCGATTACTCGGTCGCAGTGATCATGGTCATCGAGATCGGCGCACGGATGCTGGCCTCCTCGAACATTCCGCGCCTGCTGCGCCAGCCGAGCATGCTGCTCGATCTCTTCATCCTGGCAACGCTGCTCGCGCCGCAATGGCTGGAGAATTTCGGCTTCCTGCGCATCCTGCGGCTGTGGTCGTTGTCACAGCGTGGGCTGATCTGGGAGCGGCTGCGCGCTGCGGGCTATCCCGAGTGGGAAAGCGCAGCGCGGGCGATGGTCAATATCGTGACCTTCCTGTTCGTGGTGACAGGCTTCATCTACACCTTCTTCTTTCGCGAGACGGCGGGCTTCGCGGGCTATGTCGACGCTTTCTATTTCACGGTCGCGACCGTGACGACGACCGGCTTCGGCGACATCACCTTGCCCGGCACCGCCGGCAAGCTGACCTCGATCGTGGTGATGATCGTCGGAATCTCGCTGTTCGTGCGCCTGGCGCAAGCGATCTTCCGGCCCAACAAGGTCACCTTTCCCTGCCCGCAATGCGCGCTGCAGCGGCACGAGCCGGACGCCGTGCATTGCAAGGCCTGCGGGCATGTCCTGAAGATCCCGGATCACAACGACTGATCAGGAAATCTCGACGCCCTTCCAGAAGGCGATGCGGTCCTTGATCTCAGCGGCAGCGGCCTTCGGCTCGGCGTAGTACCAAGCGGCGTCCCTGTTCTCAGCGCCGGCAACGACAATCGAATGATAGTTGGCCGTGCCCTTCCACGGACAGATCGACGTCGTCTCGCTTGGTTTGAAGAATTCAGAGCGGATCGCGCTGCGTGGAAAATAGTGGTTGCCTTCGACCACGACCGTGTTGTCGGATTCCGCCAGAACGGCGCCGTTCCAGGTTGCCTTGACCATCTCGCTCCTTTCGACCGCCGCTGACCGCCGAAGACGGGGCTGCGTCGGGCCCAGTGACAGGGGCAGGTCTGCGCCGGCTCTGCCGCTCTCAGTGGCGCGTTTCGAGCTCGCGCTCGTCGTGCAGATCCTCGACTGTGATCGTCGTCTTCTTCGGCATGCCGATGATGCGTCCGATCGTAGCCGGTAGCGGCATGCGACAATGCGCCGCTTTCATCAGGGCGAGATTGGCTAGGATATCGGGCGGAAACGGCGAGACCTTGCGGGTCGCCATGTCGACATGCAGCGAGAGGTTTTCACTCGTCGCCGCGAGCCAGCCTTCGCTCGCATGCCGCATTTCGAGATAGTAGTGCAGGCGCTTTTCGTCGAAGGCGATCAGTTGTGCGGTGACCCGCACGAGATCGTCCTCGGTCAATTCGCGCTTGTAGAGGATATGGCATTCGGCCGCGAAATAGGACGCGTTGCGCGTGTCGACATAGTCCTGGTTCAGGCCGACGAGCGAGAAGACCTCGTCGACAGCCCGATCGAACAGCACGTGATAATAGGCCATGTTGAGATGGCCATTATAGTCGATCCATGGCGTTTCGACCCGCATTGCGGACGATACGAAGGGGGAGAAGAACAGCGCCGGAGCGCGGATCTCGTCTTTCATGGCCGCCTCCCGCAAAGTTGTTGCGTGCGGCGGAACGGAACTCCACTGACACGCTGCCATCGTCTTGAAGACGCCGCCGGACGAGCTTTGCCCTGCCTGATGCACCGCCTCCCATGCGCCCGGCGATCTTGTCGCCGGCGGCGACACGCAGGACAAACACGCCTGCTATCGCTACGGTCTGCCTCGTCCGATTCAACCGCTGAAGCCGACCAGTTCCAAGTTAAGCGCCAAGCCCGGAAAAAGACAATGAGCCTTTTTGCAACTGCTTCTCATGCCGCCTCTGCCGCAACCCTGCCGCCGTCGCCGGCTGCGATCGAGGCAGTGACGCGGGCGCTCGCCGCCCGATTCGGCAACCGGCTGGTGACGAGCCAGGCGGTACGGGAGCAGCATGGCCACACACTGACCTGGATTCCGAACCAGCCGCCGGATGCGGTCGTCTATCCGCAAAGCACCGAAGAGGTGTCGGAGATCGTGAAGCTCTGTGCGAGCCACGGTGTCCCCGTGATCGCATTCGGCACGGGCACCTCGCTCGAAGGCCATGTCAACGCGCCTTTCGGTGGCGTCTGCGTCGATCTCAGCCAGATGAAGCGCATCATTGCCGTTCATGCCGAGGATCTTGATTGCGTCGTCGAAGCCGGCGTGACCCGCAAGGAACTCAACGAGCATCTGCGCGACCAGGGGTTGTTTTTCCCGATCGATCCTGGCGCGGATGCGTCCATCGGCGGCATGGCGGCGACACGCGCCTCGGGCACGAATGCGGTGCGCTACGGCACGATGAAGGACAATGTCCTTTCCCTGACCGCGGTGATGGCCGACGGCTCGGTCGTGAAGACATCCAGCCGCGCGCGGAAGACTTCCGCCGGCTATGATCTCACCCGTTTGCTCGTCGGCTCGGAGGGCACGCTCGGCATCATCACGGAGGTCACGCTCAAGCTGCACGGTATCCCGGAGGCGATTTCGGCGGGCGTCTGCCCGTTCCCTTCAGTGAAGGCAGCCTGCGACGCGACCATCGTGACGATCCAGTCCGGTCTGCCGGTCGCGCGCATCGAACTGCTCGATGATGTGATGATCCGCGGCGTGAATCTGCATTCCAAGCTCGGCTTGCCGGAGACGACGATGCTCTTCGTCGAGTTCCACGGCACGGAAGCGGGCGTGAAAGAGCAGGCGGAGCGCTTCGGCGAGATTGCTGCCGACTTCGGCGGTGGACCGTTCGACTGGGCGACCAAGGCCGAGGACCGGACCAAGCTCTGGCAGGCTCGCCACGACGCCTACTGGGCTGCCCGCGCGTTGCGGCCGGGCGTTGAATCGGTTGCGACCGATGTCTGCGTACCGATCTCTCAGCTTGCTGAATGCGTCGAGGAAACCAAGCGCGACATCGAGGCCAGCGGTTTGATCGCCCCGATCGCCGGACATGTCGGAGACGGCAATTTCCATACCCAGCCACTCGTCGATCTCGCCGATGAGGACGAGATGGAGCGCTGCCGCGGTTTCATCGACCGGCTGGTGAAGCGCGCACTCGCCATGGGAGGCACGTGCACAGGCGAGCATGGCGTCGGCCAGAAGAAGATCAAGTATCTCGAGATCGAGCACGGCCCGGCGACACTGGATGTGATGCGCCTGCTCAAGCGCTCGCTCGACCCGCAAAATATCCTCAATCCTGGCAAAATCCTGGTCTTGTGACATCCAGGCAGCTTGCGCGGCGGTATCGGGAACTGGAATGTCGTGATCTCGCCGCGAGTTGGCGGCAAGATCGCATAACCGCCGACAAGAGGGATGATCCAAAGAGGTGCGTGAGACCCTGACCGTCCTGGCCGGTCTCCTCGTGCTGGCATTGCTGGCCGCGTTGATCGGACCGGGCTTTGTCGATTGGCGACTGTATCGACCGCAGATCGAGGAGCGCCTCAGCGCTACGCTCGGCGCGGAAACGCGCGTTGCCGGCGGCATCGGCCTGAGGTTGCTGCCGTCGCCGCGGCTGACCCTGACCGATGTCCGCCTAGGCGATCAGGGCGGACAGGCGAGCCACGCGACGATCGAGCATCTCACCGTCGAGCTGGCGCTGACCGCGCTTGCACGTGGCGAGTTCCGTTTCTCCGACGCTGATGTCGAAGGCGCGACGCTCTCGCTTGTCGTCAATGATGCAGGCGCGGTGCTGCTGCCGCATCCGATTGGTGCAGGCCTGCCGGTGCAGACCAGCCTCGACCATTTCAGCATCCGCCGCTCGGCCCTGATCTGGCGGGAGGCGGGCAAGGAACCCGTCACAGTGTCGCCGATCGCTGCGGAACTCACCGCGGTCAGCCTTGCCGGCCCATGGCGCATGGAGGGCGAGGTCGGCGGCTCGTCGTTACGCCTCGCGACCGGAACGATAGAGCCCGATGGTCGTCTGCGCGCCAAGGCCACCGTGACGGGCGAAGAGGGGCAGCTCAGCTTTGACGGCGCCTTCCTGCTGCCGACGGAGAAGGGCGGCGTCACACCAGGACTGGACGGTTTGTTCACGGCTGCGCCGGGTGGAGCAGTCAGCCTCTCGGGGCGGGTGAGCGGCGGCAGCCACCTGCTCGACCTGAGCGGGCTGACGGTCGATCTTGCCGGCGGCGTCGCCCGGCTGGAGGGCGAGGGACAGTTCCTGCCGATGCGAAGCACAGGCTCGATTGCCTTGCGGTCGCGGCGCGTGGATGGCGACGCGCTGGCCACGGCTCTTGGCGAACGGGCTGGCTTTGCGCGCGCCTTGCGCGGGCTTCCCGGCGCGCTCGATCTCAGCCTCGATCTCGATCAACTCGCGTGGCGCGGCGAGGATTTCTCGGCTGTCGCCGTGCGTGGGCGGCTGAACGAAGTCGGGTTGGCCAATGCATCGGCCTCGCTGCGCGTCGCAGGCGCCCTGGTCGGTGCAACGGGCGCGATCGACGCCGCAGGATTTCGTGGCAAGCTCAACCTCAAGGCGGATGACGCGCGCCGCGTCGGGCTGGCGCTGGCGCGGGCCGGGCTCGATCCAGCCCTCTCAGACCTGATCGCAGATCTGAGGCGGATCGATGCGGAAGCGGTCGGCGATTGGGGCTCCGAACAACTGCGCTTCGAGCGACTGACCGTCGCTGGAGCTTCCGGCGTCAGGCTGGACGGGGCCGGAGAGATTGCGGCGGATCGGCTGGCCGCAAAGCTTGCGGTGCAGGGGCTCGATCTCAATACCCTGCCAGCAAGCGGGAGTTTTGCCGGGTTGATCGGGGCGCGCGACCTGGCGCTCGACCTGTCTCTGAGCGGAGCCCGTTTTCGCAATGCACCACCCGGTACCGCCCAGCTCGCTCTCGCGCGCGAAGGCAGCAACTGGCGGCTCAGCCGGCTTGCCGTCGACGGGTTTGGCGGAGTTTCAGTCAACGGCGCCGGTGCGTTGCTGCCGGAAGGGGGCGAAATCACCGGTCGCATTCGTGCACCACGCTTTGAAGCGCTTGCAGCCCTTGCCGGGCCACTTCTGCCGGAGGCGCTCCGCCAATCGCTCGGGCGCGCCGGGGACGGGCTCTCACAGCTGGATGCCAGCTATCGCCTGACGCGCACGGTCGCCGGCGACACGGCCCTGCTGCTGGAGGGCGGCGCGCAAGCCGGAACGCTGACCCTGAATGCTCGGTTGGACCGGAGCGGGACATGGACCGGAGCCAATCTGCGCTTTGATCTTGCGGATCGTCGACAGTTCTTCGCCGCTCTTGGCCTGCCGGCACCGATGCAGGGCGGATCGGGCCGCCTCGTTCTCGACCGTCAGCAAGCTCGCCTCAGCGGATCGCTGGCAGGGCCAGGACTGTCTATCGTGGTCGACGGCGAGGCAGGCGCGGATGCGCCACGCCTCTCCGTGCAGGCGGATCGTCCCGGCCAGATCCTGCCGGAGGGGATCGCGCGCGCCTTGCCCGATGCCGTGCTGGACGCGCATGGCATGGTTCGTTTCGACGCCGACCAGATCGCGCTTGATGGTCTCGTCGCCAATCTTGGCGGAAACAGTGCGCGCGGGACGCTGACCTTGCCGAGGGAGGGGCCAGTCTCCGGCAAGCTTTCGCTGCCCCGCGCCGATTTGCGGAGTGTGATCGGCTCGTCCCTGGGAACAGCGGCAGCGGCTCCGGGCAGCAACTGGTCGGCCGCCCGTTTCGGCACGGCGTTGGGCCTAGGCGAGATCAGCCTGTCGGTCGAAGCCAAAACCCTGTGGGTCAGTGACGATATCGCCCTGAACGATGCGGCTTTCGCCCTGCATGCCAACCCTGGCGAAATCCAGATCGAGGCGCTCTCGGGAAGCTATGCCGGTGGCAAGGTCACCGGGCGGCTAACGGCACGGCGTGAAGGTGGGCTTGCGCAGCTCTCCGGCCGGATCGCCCTGTCGCAGCTCGATCTCGCCATGCTCACCGGCAATGCCCTTGCCGGGAAGCTGTCGGGCCAAGTGGAGGGCGGCGGTTCCGGAGAGAGCCCGGCGCGATTGGTTGCCGGGCTAGGGGGCGCGGGGACCTTCACCATAGCAGGCGCGAGCCTCACCCGGTTCGATCCCGGCGGCTATGCCCGCGTCATCGCTGGGACCGGAGAGGATGCATCCGAAAGCGAAACCGGCCGTTTGCAGAGTCGGCTGGCGGATGCGCTCGACCGAGGCTCATGGCCTCTGGGCGATGTCACGCTGCCCTTCACGCTGGCCGGTGGCCTCGTGCGGCTCGCACCATTGACGATCGAGCGCGGGGATCTCCAGGCCGAGGCCAGCGGAGTGATCGACCTCAGGGCGCTGACGGCTGATCTGCGGTTGGGACTGCGCCCACTCGGCCCAATGCCCAAGGGCTGGTCGATGGCGGCGCCCACACTTGGCGTGGCGTGGCGCGGGCCGCTATCGGGACTGCGGCGCGAGACCGATGTCGGCGCTTTCGCGAATGCCGTGGCGGCGCGAGCGCTGGCGCGTGAGATGGAGCGGGTCGAAGCCTTCGAGGCGGATGCACGTGAGCGCGCCATGCATGCGCGCCGCCTGCGCGCCGAGCGCGAGATGCGTGAGAACGATCGCAAGCTCGCGGACTTCCTGAAGGCGGAAGAGGAGCGCCGCGTTGCCGAGGAGAAGCGCGCGGAAGAAGAGCGTCGCGCCGCGGAAGCGCGCGCCCAGGACGAGGCAAGGCGCGCTCTCGAGGCGCAGCGTCTCGAGGAGCAGCGCCGGGCCGAAGAGATCAGGCGGGCGGAGGATGCGCGGCGCCGAGCGGAGGCTGAGGCGCGTGCCGCGGCGACGCGAGCAGCCCAACCTCAATTGCAAGGTGGTCCACTGATCCTGCCCGGCGCACCGCGCGAGAATTTTCCGGAGCAGACTTTGCGACCGGTGACACCGGCTCCCTCGCTCGGCCCGCCGCTGCAGATAGAGCCCGTGCCGCGTCCGCTCTCGCGGAGCCCGTAGCCAGGCCGATACAAAAGCTTCACACCGTGTTTCAGGTGCCTTCCGGTTTGAAGCAGCGTGCCTGTGCAGAGCCTTGCAACTGAACGGAGCTGGCTCCGGCGGCGAGGCGATGCAGGTCAGCCTCGTCCCGCCAGGCGCTGGTAATGCGCCAGCACGTGCAGGCGCAGCGCGGAGGAGAGGTTGGCCTCGCCGCGGCGGGAATCCACATCAGCGACGAGTGCAGCAAGCGTGCGGCGCTCCTGTCCTGCAATCTCCTTCAGTGCCGCCCAGAACGGTTCCTCGAGAGACACACTGGTGCGGTGCCCGGCAATGGCGAGAGAATGTTTGCGCTCGCGGCTCACCGCGGAATCTCGCCCTTGTCGTCGGGCGGGGGTGCAAGCTTGTGGCCATCGAGTTCGCGGGCAGCCTTCTCGCGCCGCGCTTCAGCCAGGCTGCGCTCGGCCTTGCTCCGTCCGAAGTCGATTCGGTTCTGATCGGCCTTGGCTTCGGCCGCTACGCGTTGGCGCTGTTTGCGGGCGCGCCGGAGATTGATGATCTCTGCCATACCGCCCGCCTTGTTCAGGACGGGCCGAGCATGCGCTCGGGCCGCACCGTGCTGTCGAACAACTCGGCATCGACACCGGCCCTCAGAGCTTCCTCGCGCAGGGTCGTGCCGTTGTGATGGGCGGCCTTGGCGATGTTGGCAGCCTTGTCGTAGCCGATGGCCGGGGCCAGTGCCGTGACCAGCATCAGCGAGCGGGACAGCAATTCGGCGAGGCGATCCTCGTTGGCGACGATCCCTTCGATGCAGTGCACGCGGAAGCTGTCGGCGGCATCGGCAAGCAGCCTGACCGATTGCAGGAAGGCGGCGGCGATCACCGGCTTGAAGACGTTCAGTTCGAAATGGCCCTGGCTCGCGGCGAAGCCGATTGTCGCCTGGTTGCCGTGAACCTGCGTCGCCACCATGGTCAAGGCTTCGGCCTGGGTCGGATTGACCTTGCCGGGCATGATCGAGGAACCGGGCTCGTTCTCGGGCAGGCTGATCTCGCCGAGACCCGAGCGTGGGCCCGAGCCCATCAGGCGAATGTCATTGGCGATCTTGAACAGATCCATGGCGAGCGCGGCGAGCGCGCCGTGGGCGGCGGTCAGCGCGCCATGGCTCGCCAACGCCTCGAACGCATTGGCGGCGGGGCGGAAGGGCAGGCCGGTGAGCCCCGCCATTTCCTTGGCGAAGAAGGCGGCGAAGTCGCGATGCGTGTTGAGGCCGGTGCCCACCGCCGTGCCGCCCTGGGCCAGCGCATGCAGCCCGCCGAGTGAGGCTTCGATCCGCCCGATGCCGAGATGGATCTGCGTGGCGTAGCCCGAGAATTCCTGGCCGAGCGTGACGGGTGTCGCGTCCTGGAGATGCGTCCGGCCGATCTTGATCAGCGACGCGAAGCGCTGCGCCTTGTCCTGCAGCGCCTGTTCGAGCTTGCGCAGGGACGGAAGCAGCAGGCGCGAAATCTCGAGCGCCGCGGCAATATGCATCGCGGTCGGGAAGGAGTCATTCGACGACTGGCCGCGGTTGACCTGATCGTTGGGGTGAACCGGGCTCTTCGCGCCGAGGCCGGCGCCGAGGATCTCGTTGGCGCGGTTGGAGAGGACCTCGTTGACGTTCATGTTGGTCTGGGTGCCGGAGCCGGTCTGCCAGACGACAAGCGGGAAATGGTCGTCGAAGCGGCCACCCAATGCTTCATCCGCTGCCTGGCCAATGGCGCCGGCAACACGCTGGTCGATCAACCCCAGCCGGGCATTGACGTGGGCGGCGGCCTTCTTGACCAGCACGAGAGCATGGATCAGCGGCAGCGGCATACGTTCGCTCGGTCCGCCAATGCGGAAATTCTCAAGCGAGCGCTGGGTCTGGGCACCCCAGTAGCGATCTGCGGGAACGGCGATGGGGCCGAAGGAGTCAGTCTCTGTGCGGGTGTCCGGCATAGGCTCTGATCAGGTCTTCTTGCGGAAGGAATCGAGACTGACGACCTGCGCGCCGCCGCTCTCGTCACCATCGGCGCCGGCGTCGGCCTTCGCCGGGTCCGCTTCGTCGTCGGTGGCTGCCTTGTTCTTGGCAGTGGCACTTGCAGATTGTGGCTTTACCGGAAGGGCAAGCGGTGTCGGGGCGGCCACGCTGGGCTCGGACCCGGCTCCGCGTGGCGCCTTTACGGCTCCCACGGTCTGATCGTTCGTGGAGGCTTCTTCAGGAGCGTCCTGGGTTTCGAACTTCAGGCCGAACTGAACCGAGGGATCGAAGAAGGTGGTGATCGAATCGAAAGGCACCAGCAGCCTTTCGGGCACGCCGGAGAACGAGAGACCGACCTCGAAGGCGTGGTCGCTGACGTTGAGGTCCCAGAACTGATGCTGGAGCACGACCGTCATCTCGTCGGGGTGCTTTTCGCGCAGGCGCTGCGACAGGCGCACGCCCGGGGCCGTCGTGCGGAACGTGATGTAGAAATGATGCTCGCCCGGCAGGCCGTCGCGGCTCGCCTCGGCCAGGATCTTCCGTACGACACCCTTCAGCGCGTCCTGCACCATGAGATCGTAGCGAAGAATATCCTGTACCATCGTGTCGACTATCCGTGTCCGCTTCCGAGCAAGGCAGAAAGTCGCCGGCCCTCGCATAAAAAAGTGGAGGCTTCTGTTGCCAGGCGCCTCCGAGCCCCGCCTTACGCGGCTAAACGCAAGGACTTTGGTTTGGGAACCAGCACCGCTTACGCGGCGACAGCAACCCGAGCATTGTTGTCGTTGGCAACTATGCAATGGCCCGATAACGGCGGAACCATGCCGAGCAAAAGAACGACCTTTACACCCTCGTCGATCCTATTTCGCCCCCGCCGGAACCCGTCTCGCGAATCGCGTACGGGCTCTGGTGGAGGCGCCGGGTACCGCCCCCGGGTCCGAAAGGCTTATTTCGACGTTCGTTTATCGCCATAGCCGCTCTTGCGAGTGGCAAACTGAATATAGGCACTCGGAGCGCGCGGGGAAAGAGAGCATCGTCACTCCATCCGAAGCAATTTCGCCGGCTCTCATCGAGGCGGGATATCGAGATTGGGCTCATCCCGGATGATCCTGAGGATCCTGCCGTCGCTGACGCTGACATCGATCGCGATCTCGGCACCGTTGCTGTCGACACCGCCGAGCTCCCAACGACCGCCATGGCGCTCGATATCCTCGATCCAGACCATGCCGTGATCGATAGCGATCTCGCGGGCTTCGGTAATCGAGATCTCGCGGGTGTTCGGCGCGGGGGGCGGCATGGTGTTGGCTGCCCCGACAGGGAAGGAGAGCAGGATGGCGACCGGCAGGAACCACACTGCGCTGCGAATCGACATTTTGGTTCTCCTTAGCCTGAGCAGAAGCAGGGAGCGGTTCAATCATGGCTTTGTTTCGGCTGGTCTGAGGCGCTTCCTTGCGGCTTATCGCATTGCCGTGAGCGCATGCGCTGCTCGCAATGCGATGGCTCTGGACGATGCGATTCCGTCTCTTGGGAATGGCACGCGAATCCGGCTAGAAGCGTCGTCATGCGCCAGTATCACGAGCTATTGCAACGCGTCCTGAGCGAGGGGGTCCGCAAGGACGACCGTACCGGCACCGGCACGCTTGCCGTGTTCGGCCATCAGATGCGTTTTGACCTCGCGCAGGGGTTTCCCCTGGTCACGACCAAGAAGCTGCATCTGAAATCGATCATTCACGAGCTGATCTGGTTCCTGCGCGGCGACACCAATGTGCGCTATCTGCAAGAGAACGGCGTCACCATCTGGGATGAGTGGGCAGATGCCAATGGCGACCTCGGCCCCGTCTATGGACGGCAATGGCGCTCCTGGCCGGCGCCAGACGGCAGCACCATCGATCAGATCGCTTGGCTGGTGAGCGAAATCCGGCGAAACCCCGATTCGCGACGGCTGATCGTCTCAGCTTGGAATCCGGCGGATATCCCGAAGATGGCGCTGGCGCCGTGCCATTGCCTGTTCCAGTTTTTCGTGGCCGACGGCAAGCTCTCCTGCCAGCTCTATCAGCGCTCGGCCGACGTCTTCCTCGGCGTGCCGTTCAATGTCGCGAGCTACGCGCTGCTGACCCACATGGTCGCCCAGGTGACAGGGCTTGGCGTCGGTGAGTTCGTGCACTCCTTCGGCGATACGCATCTCTATGTGAATCACCTCGATCAGGCCCGGCTACAGCTCAGCCGGGAGCCGCGCGCGCTGCCACGGCTGACGCTCAATCCGGACGTGGCGCGGCTCGAGGATTTCCGTTTCGAGGATGTGACGATCGAAGCCTACGATCCCCATCCCGGTATCAAGGCGCCGATCGCAATATGACCCTTTCCATCCGTCCCGCCCGCCCCACCGAGGCCGGTCTCGTCCTGACCTTCATCAGGGAGCTCGCCGAATACGAAGAGCTTCTGCACGAGGTCGCGGCCAGCGAAGAGCAACTCGCGCAGGCGCTGTTCGGGTCCGATCCCAAAGTCGCCTGCGATATCGCAGAATGGGACGGAGCGCCTGCGGGGTTCGCCGTCTGGTTCTACACCTATTCGACCTTTTCGGGCCGCCATGGCATCTGGCTCGAGGATCTCTATGTCCGGCCTGAATTCCGCAGCAAGGGCATCGGCAAGGCCTTGATCGCGGGGCTGGCGAAGCGCTGCCTCGACGAGGGGCTGCCGCGCCTCGCCTGGTGGGTGCTGAACTGGAACGAGCCCTCGCGCGTGTTCTACCGCTCGCTCGGCGCCAATGCGCAATCGGAGTGGACGGTCAAACGCCTGGACGGCGAGGCGCTGCGGCGGCTGGGAGAGAGCGCATGAGCGCTCCGGGGGGCCTTCCGATCGTCGTCATCGCGGCTGTGGCCGACAATGGCGTGATCGGCGACGATAATCGGCTGATCTGGCGGCTGAAGACGGACCTCAGGCATTTTCGTGGCCTGACGCTCGGGCGGCCGGTGCTGATGGGGCGCAAGACCTTTCTCTCGATCGGAAGGCCGTTGCCGGGGCGCGAGACGATCGTCCTGACCCGCGATCCCGCTTTTCATGCCGATGGCGTTCATGTCGCGCATGGCCTCGACGAGGCGATCGAGGCCGGCCAGCGGCTCGGCCTCGCGATGGGCGCGGATTCCGTCACTGTTGCGGGGGGCGCAGAGATCTACGCCCAGGCCTTGCCGCTGGCCGATCGGGTTGAACTGACCCAGGTCCATGCGGAGCCCGAAGGCGATGCCCTTTTTCCGGTCTGGGACAGGGCTGCGTTCGAGCGCGTGAAGCAGGAGAACCACCCTCGCAGTGCCGATGACGAGCATGCTTTCACCTTCGCGACCTTTCGCCGCCGGGCCTGAACGCGGTTTCCGTTGACGATGAAGGGCTTGCGTCGTTGACGAATCCGTGTCCGATGACCAAGTCACGGACACGCGTTCCCTAAGGGCGCTGACAAACAGCCGCCGTTCGCCTATGGCACGTGTGGTACAGATGTGAGGAACGGCACGAGTATGCCTTGGAGCAACCAGAGCGGCGGTAGCGGTGGCGGCGGGGGAGGACCCTGGGGCCAGCGCGGAGGTGGTGGTGGCGGCGGCGGCCCGTGGGGGCAGGGCCCCGGAGGCAGTGGCGGCGGTTCGCCACCGGATCTGGAAGAAATTTTGCGCCGCAGTCAGGATCGGTTGAAGGATCTGCTGCCGGGCGGCAACCTCGGCGGACGTGGCCTGGCTCTCGGTATCCTGGCCCTGATCGTGATCTGGCTGATGACGGGCTGGTATATCGTCAGGCCCAATGAGGTTGGTCTCAACCTCCGATTCGGAAAATACATCGGCAAGACCGGCGAAGGCCTGAACTACAACTGGCCCTATCCGATCGGTAGCGTGATCAAGCCGCAGGTCACCAATGTGATCACGACCGAAGTTGGTTTCCGCACCATCGAATCGGTGCGCACTTCGCGCCAGACCGATGTCGGCGAAGAGAGCCTGATGCTGACCGGCGACGAGAACATCGTCGATATCGACGTGATCGTGCAGTGGCAGATCGATCCTGCCGCGCCGGAAAACTATGTCTTCAACATCCAGGATCCGCCGGGCACGGTGAAAGCCGTGGCCGAGAGCGCGATGCGCGAGGTGATCGGCCAGCGCAACATCCAGCCCGTGCTGACGACGGATCGTGCGGCCATCGAGACCGAGGTGCGCCAGCTGATGCAGGAGACGCTCGACAGCTACAAGGCTGGCGTGCAGATTCGCCTCGTCCAGCTGCAGAAGGTCGATCCGCCGCAGCAGGTCATTGACGCGTTCCGGGACGTCCAGGCAGCGCGCTCCGACCAGGAACGGCTGCGCAACGAAGCGCAAACCTATGCCAATCGCGTTGTGCCGGAATCGCGTGGTCGCGCAGCGCAACTGGTCCAGTCGGCGGAAGCCTTCAAGGAGCAGACCGTCGCGGAAGCCCGAGGCCAGGCCAGCCGCTTCAATGCTGTCTATCTGCAGTACAAGGCGGCACCGGCCGTGACCCGCGAGCGTCTCTTCCTCGAGACGATGGAGCGTGTGCTCGGTGGCACCGACAAGATCATCCTCGACCAGAGGGGTAACGGGCAAAGTGTCGTGCCTTACCTGCCGCTGAACGAACTCCAGCAACGGCGCGCTGCGCCGGGTGCGCCGCAGGCGGGAGCGACCCGATGAACGGTTCCATCCTGCGCATTGGTGCGCTCGTCGTCCTCGCCGTGGCCGCGATCGTCTTCTATGCCGCGACCTTCGTGGTCCAGCAGACCCAGTCGGCCATCGTGTTGCGCTTCGGCGCGGTCCGCAGCGTCGTCACCGCTCCGGGCATCTATCTGAAGCTGCCGGCGCCCTTCGAGCAGGTGACGCTGCTCGACAACCGCATCCTCGATCTCGACCTTCCCGCCCAGGAAATCATCGCGTCGGATCAGAAGCGGCTCGTCGTCGACGCCTTTACGCGCTACCGGATCTCCGATCCGCTGCGCTTCTACCAGGCGGTGAACAACATCCCGCGGGCCAATTCGCAGCTTGCCTCGATCGTCAATGGTCAGGTTCGCGCGGTCCTCGCCGATGCCAGCTTCATCTCGGTGGTCCGGACCGACCGGTCGCGGCTGATGAGCCGCATCCGCGACGACGTGAACCGCGAGGCGGCCCGCTTCGGCATGACGGTCGTCGATGTCCGCCTGCGTCGGGTCGATTTGCCGCAAGCGAACTCGCAGGCAGTGTTCCAGCGCATGCAGACCGAGCGTCAGCGCGAAGCTGCCGAGGCGCGTGCGCTTGGCGCCCAGCAGGCGCAGGAGATCAGGGCCCGCGCCGAGCGTGACGCGACCGTGATCGTCGCCGAAGCCCAGCGTCGTTCGGATGAGATCCGAGGCGAGGGCGAAGGCGAGCGGAACAAGGTGTTCGCCGAGGCTTTCGGCAAGGATCCCGAGTTCTTCACCTTCTATCGCTCGATGCAGGCCTATGAGGCGAGCATCAAGCCGGGGGACACGCGGATGCTGCTTTCGCCGGATTCACCGTTCTTCCGCTACTTCAACGACCCTACCGGACGCCCCCAGAGCTCGGCTGCAACGCCGGCCCCGGCGGCCAATCCCTGATCGATAGCGAGCGTCGCGTATGCTGGATTTCATCGCGGCGCTCGGCCTCGTCTTCGCCATCGAAGGCATCCTGTTCGCCGCGATTCCAAATCTGGCGAAGGATGCGTTGCGCAGCGCGGCGGAGACGCCAGCAGAGCGGATGCGGCTGATCGGTATCGGTTCAGCCGTGTTCGGGGTGCTGCTCGTCTGGCTGGTGCGCGTTGGGGTGTAGGAGCGGCGATCGGAATGCCGGGTGACGCGATTGTGTGTCGCCCTTCCGCCGCAATTTGAGGTTCAATCTCTAGGCCAACATCCTGGCCGCATGATCGGCCTGCTTCTTCACGAGGACCCTGATTGATGGCACTGAAAACCGTTTCCGCTTCCGGGCTCGCGCGGGCCGCGCTCGTGGCCGGCGTCGCAGCGCTGCCGCTGCTGGCCGCCCCCGCGGTGGCCCAGCCGCCGATGGCAGCGTCGCCACTGGTCCAGGGGCAGATTTCGCTCGCCGACCTGGCCGAGCGGGTGATGCCGGCGGTGGTCAACATCTCGGCCGTCACGACGAGCGACACGCGCAGCCGCACCCTGCCGCAACTGCCGCAGCTCGGCCCCGATACGCCCTTTGGCGATCTGTTCGAGGAGTTCTTCAACCGCCGCGGTCAGGGCCAGCAGGGCCAGGGCCAGCCGCCGCAGCAGCGACGGTCACAATCGGCCGGTTCGGGCTTCGTGATCGATCCTTCCGGCATCATCGTCACCAACAACCACGTCATCGGCGACGCCAACGAGATCACGGTGATCTTCAACAGTGGCCTGCGCCTGAAGGCGGAGATCATCGGCAAGGACACCAAGGTCGATCTCGCGGTGCTGCGCGTGAAGCACGACAAGCCGCTCGACGCCGTCAAATTCGGCGATTCCGACAAAATGCGGATCGGCGATCCCGTCATGGCGATCGGCAATCCGTTTGGCCTCGGCAGTTCCGTGTCGTCGGGCATCGTTTCGGCCCGCAACCGCGATATCCAGCAGGGCCCCTACGACACCTATATCCAGACCGATGCGGCCATCAACAAGGGCAATTCCGGTGGCCCGCTGTTCAACATGGCCGGTGAGGTCATTGGCATCAACACTGCGATCCTGTCGCCGACGGGCGGCTCCGTCGGCATCGGCTTTGCGGTTCCCTCGTCGCTGGCGGTCAATGTCGTCGATCAGCTCCGTGAGTTCGGCGAGACCCGCCGCGGCTGGCTCGGCGTCCGCATCCAGAGCGTCGACGACGCCACGGCCGAGGCACTCGGTCTCGGCACCGCGCGCGGCGCGCTCGTCGCCGGCATCGATGACAAGGGCCCGGCCAAGCCGGCAGGTCTTGAGGTTGGCGACGTCATCGTCAAATTCGACGGCAAGGAAGTGAAGGATTCGCGCGATCTGCCGCGGATTGTCGCCGGTACGGCGGTCGGCAAGGATGCGCCGATCACTGTGGTCCGCAAGGGCAAGGAAGTCGTCAAGACGGTCAAGCTCGGCCGCCTCGAGGATGGTGAGAAGGTCCAGCAGGCCTCTGCCAAGCCGAATGCCGAACCGGCCAAGCCCGCCGTGACCACGGCCTTGGGTCTGGAACTCTCGCAGCAGACGGACGAGCTCAGGAAGCGCTACTCGATCAAGGATGGCACCAAGGGCGTGGTGATCACCAAGGTCGATCCCAACTCCAATGCCGCCGACAAGCGCATCTCGATCGGCGAACTGATCGTCGAGGTTGGCCAGGAGGCGGTGAACTCGCCTGAGGACGTGACCAAGCGCCTGGATGCGCTGAAGAAGGAGGGCAAGAAGTCGGCTCTGCTTCTGGTCGCGAACGGGCAGGGCGAGGTCCGGTTCGTCGCAGTCACAATGAACTGACCAACCCGGTCTTCGACATGAAAAGGGCGGCCCTCGTGGCCGCCCTTTTCATGTCTGCGGATTGCGATCAGGCCGATGAGCAATTTGCATTGGTTACGCCCTGTCCGGTGTGCGATCAGGACGACGAGCAGCGGAGTGGCTATGCGATGCGGATGAGCGAGATTCCTTTCGGAACGGTTGACTGGAATTCAGTGGAACCGGAACGCCATCCCGGCGAGGAGGGCGAGGCGATCTGGCGCACGCGCTTCTTCGGGCCCTCGGAGAATGCGATCAGGGTGCGCATGGTCGAGTACACCGCGGGCTACGTCTCGGACCACTGGTGCTCGAAGGGGCATGTCCTGCTCTGCCTCGAAGGTGAGCTGGAAACATTGCTGGAGGACGGGCGCGCCTTCACGCTCCGGCCTGGCATGAGCTATCAGGTCGCCGATCAGGCGGAAGCGCATCGCTCGCGGGCGCCCAGGGGCGCGAAGCTGTTCATCGTCGATTAGTGCTTGACGATCTCGTCGCCGCGATAGCCCTGCGCGTAGAGCAGAGCCGTCAGGTCCGCGTGGTCGAGCCGGGCATCCGCCGCGGCCGCAACCGCCGGTTTCGCCCTGAAGGCAATGCCAAGCCCGGCCTCGCCGAGCATCGCGAGATCGTTGGCGCCGTCGCCGACGGCCAAGGTTGCTGCCCGTGAAAGGCTGCGCTGCTCGCGCAGTTCGACGAGCGAGTCCAGCTTGGCCTGCTTGCCGAGGATGGGGGCTTCGACTTCGCCGGTCAGGACGCCGTTTGCGACGAGGAGCGTATTGGAACGATCCTCGTCGAAGCCGATGGTGGCGCCGAGCGGGCCCGTGAACACGGTGAAGCCACCCGAGACCAGCGCAGTATAGGCCCCGTTGGCGCGCATGGTGCGTACCAGCTGCCGGCCTCCGGGAGTCAGCGTGATACGCTCGCGGATGATTTCGTCCACGACCGATGCCGGGACGCCCTTCAGCAGCGCCACACGCTCGCGCAGTGCCGGCTCGAAAGCAATCTCGCCACGCATGGCGCGTTCGGTGATGCTTGCGACCTTGTCCTTGAGCCCGACATAGGCTGCAAGTTCGTCGATGCATTCCTGACCGATCATGGTCGAATCCATGTCGGCGAGGAACAGCGCCTTGCGGCGCGTCGCAGCCGGCTGGACGATGACATCGA
Source organism: Allobosea sp. 2KB_26 (assembly GCF_052115715.1). Lineage (NCBI taxonomy): Bacteria > Pseudomonadati > Pseudomonadota > Alphaproteobacteria > Hyphomicrobiales > Alloboseaceae > Allobosea > Allobosea sp. 2KB_26. The sequence goes on along the minus strand of NZ_JBFRHE010000001.1, from coordinate 260,465 downwards.
CCGCGCTTCCGTCGAGCGCTGCACGAATCTCGGCTTCGAGCTTGCGTACGTCCGGCCCATCCGCGAAGAGGTCTGCTGCGACCTCGCCATCGAGGCGGGCTTGCCGGGTTACGCCGGATACGGCATTGGCGAGACGCGTCAGCAGGGCGTCGCTCAGCAGCGCCTGGCCGTGAGCGGAAACAAGTGTCGCGACGAGCATGAGAAGGACCGATTGAGCGTGGCGTACAGGGCGGTGCTCATCGCAGGTCCGACGGCGAGCGGCAAGTCCGCGCTGGCGATCGAGATCGCGCGCCGCTTTGGCGGGACCGTCGTCAATGCGGATTCGATGCAGGTCTATGCCGATCTGCGGATCATCACCGCGCGGCCGACGATCGACGATGAGGCGATGGTTCCTCACCGTCTCTATGGCCATGTCGACGGCGCCGTGAACCATTCGGCGATGCGCTATGTCGCCGATGTCAACGCGATCCTCGACGAGCTCGCGGGCAACGGGTCGCTTCCCGTGCTGGTCGGCGGGACGGGGCTCTACTTCAAGGCGCTGACCGAGGGCCTTTCGGAAATCCCGCCGGTGCCCGAAGAGGTTCGCTCGGCCTTTCGTGCCCATGCCGAGGCGCGCGAGACGGCTGCGCTTCATAGCGAACTTCAAAGCTGCGATCCCGTCATGGCCGGGCGGCTGCGGCCGAGCGACCGCATGCGGATCATGAGAGCGCTGGAAGTCTTTGCGGCGACCGGACGGTCGCTGGCGAGTTTTCAGGGCGCACGAAAGCCGGGTCCGCTGGACGGGGGCGCGCTGCTCCGGCTCTTCGTTGCTCCCGAACGCGACCTGGTGCGCGCTCGCATCGATCGACGCTTCGAGCAGATGATGGGGCAGGGCGCCCTTGACGAGGTTGCGGCGCTACGGGCGCGCGGGCTCGATCCCCTCCTGCCGGTCATGCGCGCGCATGGCGTGCCCGGCCTGATCTCCTATCTCGACGGGACGCTCAGCCTCGATGAAGCCATTGCGAGGGGGCAGGCCGACACGCGCGCCTATGCGAAGCGGCAGGTCACATGGTTCCGTCACCAGATGGCAGGCTGGTCCGCGGTAGCGCCTGAGGCGGCTCTCGGCTTTGCGCTGCGCGAGCTGGAGACTCCGGCCTGAGATCAGGCGGCCTCGGCGACGTCTGTCCCGGCGAAGCGGATGCAGTCACGGCCTTCATGCTTGGCGCGGTATAGGGCGCTGTCGGCGCGCGCAAAGAACTCCGCGAAGCTCTCCGCACCCTCGCGGGTCGCGACCCCGAGGCTCGCGGTCACACGCAGGGACATCGTCTCGGAGGTCGGCAGCTCGCGCATCGCCAGCGCATCCTGGATTCGATGGGCGATGCGCATGGCGGCGGCGGAGCCCGTGCGCGGCAGGAAGACGGCGAACTCCTCGCCGCCGAAACGCCCCACCAGATCGCGCTCGGGCCTGACCAGGCCAAGCAGGACATCGGCGAAGGCTCTAATCACCGCATCGCCCGCGACATGGCCATGGGTGTCGTTGACGCTCTTGAAGTGGTCGATGTCGACGATGATCAGGGACGCATCGTCACCATCGGTTTCGCAGGCGAGGATTTCGAGATTGGCCTTCTCGATAAAGGAGCGCCGGTTCAGGAGTGCGGTCAGCGGATCTGTCTCGGCAAGGCGGCGCAGTTCCTGCTCGCGTTCCTCGCGTTGGCCGATTTCATGTGACAGCGCACGCCGGGTTGCGCGCTCCCGGCCGATCTCGAGCGCCAGCGTCGCGGCACGGCTCTGCAGCGTCAGGTTGGCGATCATCAGCTCGGAGATGTCGGTGAGCGTGATCACCAGCCCATCGCCGAGCGGAGCCAGCGCGAGCTGGAGCCAGATCTCACGGCCATTCACGGTAAAGCTGGATTCGAATATGTCATTGCGGCGCAGCTCGATGGCATAGAGGCAGCGGCGCCAGATCATGGCGTCAGAGAGGAAGGGCAGGCTCGTGCGGGCGTCCGTATCGAGCAGGTTCTCGTCGGGATGACCGGCCATCAGAGCGGCTCGTCGATTGGCGGTGATGATGATCGTGCGCTCGATGTTGCCGTCATCGTCGCGCACGGCCCGCAATGCGACAATGCCGCTGGGCGAGGTTTCCAGAACCGTGGTCAGCAGTTCCTCTCGGAATTGCAGCGGCCGACTGAAGACGACAAGGAAGCGGTCACCATTGGCGCCGGTGGTCGGCAGGACCAGTCTCTCCCAGAGGCAGACCCGGACGGTCTTGAGCGAGCGATGCACCGTGTAGGTTGGCTTGCCGTGCATCAGGGCCTGATCATAGCACTGGATCGTGAACCGGGCGACCTGAGGGGTCATCTGCGAGATCCGTTCGCCCTGCCTGCTGCCGCCGACATAGCGTGTGATTTCGCGGCCGTAATGCTCATAGCGATAGTCGCCGTCTCCGGTCGGGACACAGACCATGAGATCGTCGCCGAAGCGGGGCATGAGGTCCTGGAGCAGCGCCTCGTAAGGCACGCCGCCTGCGCCAGGGGCATGCAGGGCAAAGCGCTGCAGAAGTTCGGCCACTTCCGGCGCATGGGCGCGTTCGACAATATTCTCGGTGTGCACTTCCTGATACATGGCGGCCCCGTTTCGCGCGCAAGGACCTTAGCAAGGCCGTTCTTGAAAAAGTGTTCCCTTTCGTCATGGGATTTTCGGAACTGACGGCCATGAGCTTTTGCGGCTTGACCATGCCAAATCGGTCGTCTAGCGTGCCGCAACTATTGCAAAGGGTGTCGGGCGCAATGCGCAAGCTTATTCTCGTACGGGTGCGCTGGTAGGGGGCGGTTGAACAAACCGCTTGGCCCCTGACGCCAGCGCACGCCCAGGCCCCTCCGAGGGCCTTTTTTATTGCCCATTTTCCCTGAACTGAACCGAAGACCCCCGAGGAGAACGACATGAGCGAGATGATGACCGGCGCGGAAATGGTCGTCCGCGCGCTTCAGGATCAAGGCGTCGAACATCTGTTCGGCTACCCCGGCGGCGCCGTGCTGCCGATCTATGACGCGCTCTTCCTCCAGGACAAGGTGAAGCACATTCTGGTCCGGCACGAGCAGGGTGCCGTCCATTCAGCGGAGGGCTATGCACGCTCGTCGGGCAAGGTTGGTTGTGTCCTGGTGACCTCCGGTCCCGGTGCGACCAACGCCGTCACCGGGCTGACTGACGCATTGCTCGACTCGATCCCGGTTGTCGTCATCACCGGGCAGGTTCCGACGCATCTGATCGGCTCCGACGCCTTCCAGGAATGCGATACGGTCGGCATCACGCGATCCTGCACCAAGCATAATTATCTCGTGAAGAGCATCGCGGATCTGCCGCGCATCCTGCACGAGGCGTTCTATGTCGCGGCCAATGGTCGTCCGGGGCCGGTCGTCGTCGACATCCCGAAAGATATTCAGTTCGCAAAGGGCGAGTACACCCGTCCGCGCGACAACCAGCACAAGACCTATCGTCCGACCGTCAAGGGTGACCTCAACAAGATCAAGGCGGCGGTCGAGCTGATGGCCAAGGCCAAACGGCCGGTCTTCTACACCGGTGGCGGTGTCATCAATTCGGGCACGCACGCTTCCGCGCTGCTGCGCGAATTGGCGCGGCTGACCGGCTATCCCGTCACCTCGACGCTGATGGGTCTGGGCGCTTTCCCCGCAGCCGACAAGCAATGGCTTGGCATGCTGGGCATGCACGGCACCTATGAGGCCAATCTGGCGATGCATGACTGCGACGTCATGATCAATATCGGCGCGCGCTTCGACGACCGCATCACCGGCCGGCTCGACGCCTTTTCGCCGCGCTCGAAGAAGATCCATGTCGATATCGACCCGTCCTCGATCAACAAGAACGTCAAGATCGATATCGGCATCGTGGGCGATTGCGCACATGTGCTCGAGGACATGGTTCGCATCTGGCGTGAGACCAGCCCGCAGGTCGATAAGGAGGCCTTGAAAGGCTGGTGGGGGCAGATCGACGGTTGGCGCGCGCGCGACAGCCTTGGCTACAAGCAGTCCGGCGCTGTCATCAAGCCGCAATACGCGATCGAGCGGCTCTATGAACTGACCAAGGACCGCGACACCTACATCACCACTGAGGTCGGCCAGCACCAGATGTGGGCAGCACAGTATTTCCACTTCCAGGAGCCGAACCGCTGGATGACCTCCGGCGGACTTGGAACCATGGGCTACGGCCTGCCGGCGGCGATCGGCGTGCAGATGGCCCATCCGAAGTCCCTCGTCGTCGACATCGCCGGCGAAGCCTCGATCCTGATGAATATGCAGGAGATGTCGACGGCAGTGCAGCACCGGCTGCCGGTCAAGATCTTCATCCTGAACAACGAATACATGGGTATGGTCCGGCAGTGGCAGGAACTGCTGCATGGCGGGCGCTATTCTGAGAGCTATTCAGCTTCCTTGCCCGATTTCGTGAAGCTCGCCGAAGCCTATGGCGGCCATGGCATCCGCTGCTCGGATCCGGAGCAGCTCGATGACGCGATCCGCGAGATGATCGATACGCCAAAGCCGGTGATCTTCGACTGCCTCGTGGCGAAGGAAGAGAACTGCTTCCCGATGATCCCGTCGGGCAAGGCTCATAACGAGATGATCCTGCCCGACTTCGAGGGAAATACGGGCGATATCATCGACGCCAAGGGCAAGCAGCTTGTCTGACGTTCAGCGAGCAGGCGAGAGGATGAGGGCATGAGCACGATCGGCCTGATCGGCGGCATGAGCTGGGAATCGACTGCGGTTTACTACCGGCTGCTCAATGAACGGGTGCGCGCCCTTCGGGGCGGGCTGCACTCTGCGGATGTGCTGCTGCATTCGCTCGATTTCGCACCGATCGCCGAGATGCAGGCGAGCGGCGACTGGGCTGCGGCCGGCCATCTCCTGGCCGACAGCGCCATCCGGCTGGAGCGGGCGGGTGTGAACTGTATCCTGCTCTGCACCAATACGATGCACAAGCTCGCGGACCGGATCACGGCCGCGACACGCGTGCCCTTCCTGCATCTGGCGGACGTGACCGCGACGGCGATCCGCAAGAGCCCGTCGCGGCGGCCGCTGCTGCTGGCCACGCGCTTCACGATGGAGCAGGCCTTCTATCGGGAGCGGCTCGCCGCATTCGGCGTCGAGGCCATGGTTCCTGATGCGGAACAACGCGACGATGTCCATCGCATCATCTACGAGGAGCTCTGCCGTGGCCGGATCGAGCCTGCCTCGAAGGCGCGCTATCTCGATATCGTCGCAGCGGCCGTAAGGCAGGGCGCCGATGGCGTGATCCTTGGTTGCACCGAGATCACCTTCCTGGTCTCGCAGGCCGATTTCGACATCCCGGTCTTCGACACGACGGCGTTGCATGTCGAAGCCGCACTCGATTTCAGCCAGGAAATGGCGAGCCAGGCGGCATGAAGCTCCTGATTGGAAACAAGTGCTACTCGTCATGGTCGTTGCGGGCCTGGTTCCTGCTCCGTGCCAAGGGCATTGCCTTCGATGAGACGCTCGTCCTGCTCGACGCGCCCGGCTTCAAGGAGGCGATCTTCGCCGAGGCTCCCGGCAGCGGCGGCACCGTGCCGACGCTGGTCGACGGGGATATCGCGACGTGGGAGACGCTCGCGATCATGGAATATCTGCATGACAGCCATCCCGACCTCGGGGTCTGGCCGAGGAACCGGGCGGCGCGAGCCCATGCCCGTGCCATGTCCAGCGAGATGCATGCCGGCTTCTTTGCGTTGCGCCGGGCCTGTCCGATGAATCTCGGCAAGCGCTTTGCTGCACGCGATCGTGGGGTCGACGTCGCCAGGGATGTCGCACGCATCACCGCGCTTTGGTGCGAGGCTCGCTCCCGCTTCGGCGAGGCGGAAGGAGGCCCTTTCCTCTACGGCGCCTTCTCCGCAGCCGACGCCATGTATGCGCCGATCGTCACCAGACTCGATACCTACGCGATCCCGGTCGATCCGGTCAGTGCCGCCTATATGGCCGCGGTACTCGACCATCCCTCTTATCGGGACTGGCTGAAGGCCGCCCTGGCCGAACCCTGGATCGTAGCCCAGGACGAGGTCGACGAGCCCGCCACCGCCAATCTCCGTCACGTCTAGTTCCGAATTCCGCTTCAGCTCCTGCAGGTGTCCGATGCCGACGTCAGCCACGCATTATCCGAACGCTCCCAAGATCCAGCCGGTCGCTCGCCACACGTTGGCAGTGATCGTCGACAATGAACCGGGCGTTCTTGCCCGCATCGCCGGGCTGTTCTCGGGCCGCGGCTACAATATCGAGAGCCTCACCGTCTCGGAAACCGAGCACGAGAAGCACATCTCGCGCATCACCGTGGTCACGTCCGGCACCGCCAACGTCATCGAGCAGATCAAGGCGCATCTCGACCGGTTGGTGCCCGTGCACCGGGTCGTCGACCTGACGCTGCAGGGCGAGGCGCTGGAGCGCGAGCTCGCCTTGGTCAAGGTCGTCGGCAAGGGCGACCATCGGGTCGAGGCGATGCGGCTTGCGGCGGCTTTTGGCGCGCGGACGCTCGATGCCTCCCTGACCTCCTTTGTCTTCGAGCTGACGGGCTCGACCGAGGAGATCGAGCGGTTCATCAAGCTGATGACCGTGGTCGGGCTCACCGAAGTCTCGCGCACGGGCATCGCGGCGATGAGCCGCGGCCCTGAGGCGATGTGATCTAGGGCGATGGATGCGGCTTCGCTCAATATGGTGGCGCTTGCGCTCGGGGCGGCCGGATTCGGCTGCTTCGCCTGGCCGATCATCCAGCGGCTCAATGGCAAGGCGCCGGCCGAAGCCCCCGGCAGCGGCAAGAGCCTGCGCTCGCCGCTGTGGTGGGCGGGCTTCCTGCTGACGATTGCGGCGATCTTCCTGCAGCGCATCGCCAGCCAACACGCGGGAGGAGGCTAGCCTCCCGCGGCAGCCTCAGCCGCTGAAGCCGCCCGCGTCGAGAAACGCGCGCTCTTCAGGCGTCGTGTCGCGGCCGAGGACGGCATTGCGATGGGGGAAGCGACCGAAGTCGCGAATGATGTCGCGATGGATGATCGCGTATTTGGTGCTGTCCTCATCGCCCGAGGCGCGGCTCAGATCGATGCAGCGTTCCTGATGGTCCAGCTCTTCGGAATGCATGAAGGGCATGTAGAAGAAGCGCCGCTCGGGATTGGTGAAGTGCTGGTCGAAGCCGCGGGCGATGGCGCGCTCGGCGACCGCTACAGCGAGATCGTCGCTGGCGAAGGCCCCGGGCGAGCCGCGGTACAGGTTACGCGGAAACTGGTCCAGCAAGATGAGCAGCGCATAGGCGCCTTCGGGGGTCTCTTCCCAAGAGCCGAGCTTGGCCGCGGCGGCGGCGCGCTGGGCCTCGAGAAAGCGATCGCGGATTTCCTGGTCGAAGGCGTCGTTCTTGTCGAACCACTTATCCGGTCCGGCTTGCCGCCAGAAGGCGACGGTCTCGGCGGCCGTAGGCAAGCTCATACTGTATCTCCAGATCGAATAACGCGTTGTCCGTGAAGCGCAATTGCCCCAACCGGCGGGGCGGATGGCGGCGCAGATTGACGCATTCCGGGCGGAAGCGAAACCCGGCCGGGCCCGTGCCGAGGATCTTCGCAGGCTGGCCCTTGCGCTGAGAAAAACCTTCCTGTAGAGACCGAACCGTAACGTACGGTACTGATCCTTGAGCGCCACTCCGGACACATCAAGCGAAGGACTGACAGCCCGGCAACAGGCCGTGCTGGATGCTGTGCTTGGCCTGATGGTCGAGAAGGGCGAGCACCTGACGATGACGGCTGTCGCCCGGCGTGCGAGCTGCTCGAAGGAAACCCTCTACAAGTGGTTCGGCGATCGTGACGGCCTGCTGACCGCGACCGTGCAGTGGCAGGCCTCGAAGGTGCGCGCCGGCAATTATGATCGCCAGAAACTCGATGCCCTGACGCTGCGCGAAAGCCTGACGCGTTTCGCGACGAACTGGCTCAATGTGATCACCAGCGACACCTCGATTGCACTGAACCGGATTGCCATCAGCCAGGCTGGATCGAAGGCCGGCAATCTCGGCGGGATCGTGCTGGCGAACGGGCGTGTCGCCATCGGCGAACGCCTGAAGCCGGTTCTTGACGCGGGCCGTGAGGCGGGGCTCCTGGCTTTCGATGATACGGAGACTGCCTTTCGCACATTCCTCGGCCTTGTCGGGCGCGATGTGCAGATCAGGCTGCTGCTGGGTGATGCGCTCGTGTTGAGCCCTGCGGAGAACGAGCGCGATGCAGCGCGCGCGACCGATCAATTCCTCACTCTGTACGGCGCGGTTGAAGCCGCTCCGGGCAAAGAAAAACCCTAACGCGAGACCAAGGAGCAACCTATGCGCGTTTATTACGACCGCGATGCGGACATCAATCTGATCAAGGGCAAGAAAGTCTGCATCGTCGGCTACGGCTCGCAGGGCCATGCCCATGCGCTCAACCTGCGCGATTCCGGCGTGAAGGACGTGATCATCGCCCTGAAGGCCGGTTCGGCCACCCGCAAGAAGGCCGAGGAAGCCGGTTTCAAGGTCATGACCCCGGCCGAAGCCGCCAAGACCGCCGACATCATGATGATGCTGACCCCTGACGAACTGCAGGGCGACATCTATCGCGACGAATTGCACGGCAACATGAAGGAAGGCGCGGCGCTGCTCTTCGCGCATGGCCTCAACGTGCATTTCAACCTGATCGAGCCACGCAAGGACCTCGACGTGCTGATGGTCGCGCCGAAGGGCCCCGGCCACACCGTGCGCTCGGAGTATCAGCGCGGCGGCGGCGTGCCGACCCTGATCGCGATCCACCAGGACGCCACCGGCAACGCCCATGATCTCGGCCTGTCCTACGCCTCGGCCAATGGCGGCGGTCGCGCCGGCATCATCGAGACCACCTTCAAGGAAGAGTGCGAGACCGACCTCTTCGGCGAGCAGGTCGTGCTCTGCGGCGGCCTGGTCGAGCTGATCAAGGCTGGCTACGAGACCCTGACCGAGGCTGGCTATGCACCCGAGATGGCCTATTTCGAGTGCCTGCATGAAGTGAAGTTGATCGTCGACCTCATCTATGAGGGCGGCATCGCCAACATGAACTACTCGATCTCGAACACCGCCGAATTCGGCGAATATGTCACCGGCCCGCGCATCATCACCGCCGAGACCAAGGCCGAGATGAAGCGCGTGCTGACCGACATCCAATCGGGCAAGTTCACCCGCGACTGGATGCTCGAGAACAAGGTCAACCAGACCTCGTTCAAGGCCACCCGCGCCCGCATGGCCGCGCACCCGATCGAGGAAGTCGGCGCCAAGCTGCGCGACATGATGCCCTGGATCAAGGCCAAGGCGCTGGTCGACAAGACCAAGAACTGATCGGGCTCAGGCTCTGACCCACGGACTGGCGAGCCGGTGCAATACCACTCGCCAAGCGCCTGAGAGGGTTAACAAATCATTGATTTCGAGAGGGCGGATGCAGTAGTGTGTCCGCCCTCTCGCCTTTCCGGGCGTGGAACCGGTTCCTGTTCGATGCGTTCGAAAGGGCAGTCGTACGTGGAGGCGGCCATGAGGACGATGAACCTGAACAGTGTCATTGACAGCCCTATCTGTGCGCGGGCCTTGCTTGCAGTGTCGCTCGTGATCGTATTTGCCGCGGTGTTCGGACTTTTCGGATACTGAAGGGCGCTTGCGTCAGGCGGCAGGATTTGGCGAAGAACGCGGGACCATCGAAAACGGAAAAGGCCTCCGGCGTTTTGCGCCGGAGGCCTTTCTCTTCGCAGGGATGCGGGGGTCAGAAGGTGATCTTGTCCTTGATCTCGGACTCGACATTCGAGGGCAGGACGCTGCGTTTCACGAGATCATTGAAGTCCTTGAACTTCGCCTTGGTGCGCTCCTCGATGATTTTCTTGGAGCGCGCTTCGCCGATGCCCTTGAGGCTGTCGAGTTCGGCGGCGGTTGCGGTGTTGATGTTGATCTTCTTGACCTGAGCGGCGGCTGCGGGCTGTGCAGGCTTGGCGGCGGTACCAGCGGCGGGCGCTGCGGGCGCCGCCACTGGGGCCGGGGCACGTGCGGGGGCGCTCGGCTGCGTGGCGGGCTGTTGTGCGAAGGCGAAGCCGGCGGTCAGCGCGAGGGCGACGATCGGCGAGATGATGCGCGAAAGGCTCATGGTTGGACTCCATAGTCCTGCCCGGGAGGGTAGCATCGGACAGGCGCCGGGTCGCCCGCCTCGACAACGCCGGCAGCCTGGAGCCGTTCGGCGTGCCGCGTCAGATTCGCAGTGGTGAGTGGCGATATCGCGACGCAACGCCGCCAATTCGCGCCTTCTGGCCTGAACCCGCGCTGAATGCGCTGTTCAGCGTTCGGACGGCTTTTGGTCAGCGCGTCACGAACTCGGCCAGCCGTCCGGCGCCATAGAGCAGGCCGAAGCCCCAGGCGAAGGACGCGGCCCAGTTGGCGAGCTGGAAGGGCAGGAACGGCATTTTCACGATGCCGGCGACAATGGCGATGACCGCCCGCAGCGGCCCGAAGAAATGACCGATGAGAATGCTGAAGATACCCCATTTCTCGAAGAAGGCATGACCCTTCTCAAGCAGTTCAGGGTTCTTCTTGAGCGGCCAGGTTTCCCCGATACGCGGGCCGAGCACGAGGCCGGCCCAATAGGAGATCCAGAAACCGCAACCTGCGCCGAGCGAGGCTGCGAAAGCCAGCGGAACCAGGTCAAGACCGGAGGCTCCCGCCGCCGCGCCGAAGGCGGTGAAGAACACCGTGGCGGGTACGAGCCAGGACAGCACCGCGACACATTCGGCGAAGGCCACCAGAAAGACGATCGGGATCGCCCATTGCTGGTTGGTGCGCATGAACTCGACGAGTCCCTGCATCAGGCTTTCGAGTTGCTGCATGAGGGTCGAAATCTTTCAGGCCAAGGCGCTGGCTTATCGCTGTCCCGGGCTACGGATGCAACAGCTGCGCTCCGCGGCGAATCTGCCGGGCAAGACCAAGGTTGGGTTGCCTTCCGGAGGCGATCACCTAGAGTTTCGCCAAACGAACGCGATATTCGGCCAGGGCGCGTGGCGCAGCAGGCCGTTGGGGAACGCTTTATGGAGCTTCAAGACCGCCTGCGCGCTGGTGCGGGCCCTGCTGGCGTGCCCGGGGCGGATACCGCGCCAGCTGTCAATCTCAGCGGCATCGACATCACCTTCCAGCTTACAGGAGGGCATCGCTACAAGGCGGTGACCGGCATTGACCTCACCGTCTCGGCCGGGGAGTTCGTGTCGGTCGTGGGGCCGACCGGCTGCGGAAAGTCGACCTTGCTCAATGCTGCAGCCGGGCTGCTGACCCCGTCTGCCGGCAAGGTCGGGATCTTCGGCAAGCCGCTCTCGGGGCTGAATGTCCGCGCGGGCTATCTCTTCCAGCAGGACGCGCTGATGCCGTGGAAGACGGCTCTGCAGAATGTCGCAGTGGCACTGGAACCGATGGGTGTGCCGGCCGAGGAGGCTGACGCCCGCGCCCGAGACTGGCTCGGCCGCGTCGGCCTGCGTGCCTTCGTCGATCGTTATCCGCACATGCTCTCGGGCGGCCAGCGCAAGCGCGTCAGTCTCGCGCAGATGCTGATCCGCAATCCCGAGATTTTGCTGATGGATGAGCCCTTCGGCCCGCTCGATGCGCAGACGCGGCAGATCATGGGCAATCTCCTGCTGGATCTCTGGTCGAAGGATCGAAAAGCCCTGATCTTCGTCACGCATGATCTTGAGGAGGCGATCGCGCTCTCCGACCGCGTCGTGGTGATGTCGGCGGGGCCGGCCGCCGGAATCGTTGCCGATTACAGGGTCACCCTGCCGCGTCCGCGCGACATCGCCGAGATCCGGCTGGAGAAGGCCTTCCACGAGATTCATCGCGACATCTGGTCGTCGCTGCGTGTCGAGGTGCAGAAGGCCTACGCCATGGGCGAGGGCAAGGAACTGGTGCAGGGAGACGCCCCGTGAACCGCCTGACGCTCCTTGCGCTGCAGATCCTCGTCGCTGTCGTGTTCCTGCTGATCTGGCATGTCTTCACTGTCTATCCGCTGCTCGGCGACACCAAGACGATCCAGTTCTTCTTCTCGACGCCGCTGCAGGTCCTCGGCCGAACCTGGACCCAGCTGACCGGCGGCGACATCTATTTCCATCTCGGCATCACGCTGACCGAGACCGTGCTCGCCTTCGTCATCGGCTCGGCGGCGGGCATCTTCTTCGGCTTCACCTTCGCGCGCCGGCAACTGATGGCGGCGGTGTTCGATCCCTATATCAAGGCGGCCAATGCGTTGCCGCGTGTGGTGTTGGCGCCGATTTTCGCGCTCTGGTTCGGTCTCGGCATCTGGTCGAAGGTGGCGCTCGGCTTCACGCTGGTCTTCTTCATCGTCTTCTTCAACGTCTACCAGGGCGTTCGCGAGGTCTCGCCGACGGTGCTCGCCAATGCCCGCATGCTCGGCATGAACGAACGCCAGCTCTTCCGCCATGTCTACTGGCCGTCGGCCCTGACCTGGATGTTCTCCTCGCTGCACACCTCTGTCGGCTTTGCGCTGGTCGGTGCAGTTGTCGGCGAATATCTCGGCTCGTCGGCCGGCCTCGGCTACAAGATCCATGAGGCTGAGAGCGTCTTCGATGTCACCGGCGTGTTCTCCGGCATGCTGATCCTGGCGCTCTTCGTCATCGTGATCGATTCGCTCGTCACCTTCGTCGAGAAGCGGCTGCTGGTCTGGCGGCCCGGACAGAGCGCGACCACGACGACATAGGTCGGCGGGGCCAGCTCAGCCCGCACCTGCCGCTTCTGGGCGCTGCTGACGAGCCATGTGCCCGGCAGCGGCGCTGCTTTCTATCAGCGTCAGGAAGGCTGCCGCGACCGGGCGGAGCGTCTCCGCCGGCAGCGATACGGCGTGCAAGGTGCGTCGGAGGTTCGGGCGGAGGGGGATCGCGACGACACCACGGCTGTCGTCGAGGGCAAGCTCGGGCATGATCGTCAGGCCGAGCCCTTCCCGCACCATGCTCAGCAGCGTCGCGTTGTCGCGCACGAGGCAGGCGATCTCGGGATGGCTGGCCGCCGCGGTCAGGAGTTCCTGGATGAGCGTTTCGCAGCCCCCGCCCGAGAGCAGCATGCGTTGCCCGTTCAGAGCGCCAAGCAGGAGCGAGGCGCGGGATGCAAGCTCGTGGTCGGTGGGGACAACCACGAGGTAGTCGTCGGAATAGACCGGACGGGCTGACAATTCAGGATGGGTGCGGCTGGTGATGCCGATCTCGACCACGCCGGCCTGGACCCAGGCCGTGACCTCCGGATCCGTCCCCTCGTACAAGCTCACGGTAATGCCGGGATGCTCGGTGCGCAGGCGCCGCAGCCATGCGGGCAGCAGCCGGATGGCTGCGCTCTGTACGACGCCGATCCGCAAGGTGCCGCTTAACTTGCCGGCAAGGCCGCCACATGTGCCGAGCCGCGCTACGGCCGCGAGTGCCGCACGTGTCTCGACAAGTGCCGCTTCGCCGGCTGCCGTCAGCGCCAACCCATCGCGGCCACGCAGCAGCAAGGTCGCGTCCAGCGCCCGTTCCAAGCCTGCTACCGCCTGGCTCACGGCTGACTGCGACAGGCAAAGGCGGTCGGCTGCGACGGTGAAGCCGCCATGTTCGACGACGCCAGCGAAACAACGCAACTGCACCAGAGTGACATTAGGTGGCATGATCGAGGGGTATTCCCAGGATTAATTGGACTGATCTTGTCCGCGTCCTTAACCCGGCCACCGCAACGCACTCAAGGCTAGGGATGGGGCTCGATGACCGCCGTATCAGACAGATTGACCGTGGGCCTCGCCCAGATCGCTCCGGTATGGCTCGATCGCGATGCCACCCTGGCGAAGGTGGTCGACTGGATCGCGCGTGCTGCAGCGGCCGGGTGCGGCTTCGTCGCATTCGGGGAGGCGCTGGTGCCGGGTTATCCTTTCTGGATCGAACACACTGACGGCGCGCGTTTTGAATCCTCGCTGCAGAAGGAGATACACGCGCATTATCTGGACCAGGCCGTGCAGATCGAGGCTGGTCACCTGGCTCCGGTCTGCGCTGCGGCGGAGCGCTGCGGCGTTGCCGTCATGCTCGGCATCATCGAACGCCCGGCAGATCGGGGTGGACACAGCGTCTATTGCTCGCGCGTGCATATTGGCGCGGACGGCATCATCGCGTCGGTGCATCGCAAGCTGATGCCGACCTACGAAGAGAGGCTGAGCTGGGCACCGGGCGATGGGCAGGGCCTCCAGGTGCACCGTGTCGGGGCCTTCACGGTTGGCGGGCTGAACTGCTTCGAGAACTGGATGCCGCTGTCGCGAGCGGCGCTGTATGCGCAGGGGGAGAACCTGCATGTGGCGCTCTGGCCGGGGAACCTCCGCAACACGGTCGATACAACCTGCTTCCTGGCGCGCGAGGGGCGCAGCTACGTGCTGGCTGTCTCGGGGCTGATGCGCAAGCAGGACGTACCGGCCGGCAGTCCTGCCGCTGCCATGCTGGAAACCTGCCCCGAGATCCTAGCTGATGGCGGTTCCGGCATCGCCGGGCCGGACGGCAAATGGGTGATAGAGCCCGTGACAGGGCGAGAGGAGCTTCTCGTTGCGACGCTCGATCATCGCGAGGTCAGGCGCGAGCGCCAGAATTTCGATCAGGCCGGACACTATGCCCGGCCGGATGTGACACGCCTGGTCGTCAACCGGACCCGGCAGGGGGTTGCGTCCTTCCTGGACGAGGGGACCCTGTAGCGACGTGGGCTCACCTGCATTCGGCTTAGGGGGAACTCAGACGAAAGTTCCGCTCCGGACCTCGGGCTGATCTGGGAGGCGAGGTTGCCCGTGCCGGGCAATCTCGCCTATCGTCGGGGCCGACTGCGCCAGTTCAGAAGCGCAAACCGATCCGATCAGGAGGAAATTCGATGAGCTTCACCCGTCGCGGCGCGCTTGCCGCGCTCGCCTTGTCCACCTCTCTCGGTTTCGTGCCGTTTGGCGCACAGGCCCAGACGGCCGAGAAACCGAATGTCACGCTCGGCGTCGGCGGCAAGCAGCTGCTCTATTATCTTCCGCTGACGGTCGCGGAGAAGAAGGGCTTCTTCAAGGAGCAGGGGCTCGACGTCACGATCAACGACTTCGGCGGTGGCGCGAAGTCGTTGCAGGCCCTCGTCGGCGGCTCGGTCGATGTCGTGACCGGCGCCTATGAGCATACCATCCGGATGCAGGCCAAGGGCCAGGACATCCGCGCCGTGGTTGAGCTCGGTCGTTTCCCGGCGATCACCATCGCCGTGCGCAAGGAGCTTGCCGACAAGGTCAAATCCGCGGCCGATTTCAAGGGCTTGAAGATCGGCGTCACCGCGCCCGGCTCCTCGACCTCGCTGACCGCGCAATATGCCATGGTCAAGGCCGGCCTGAAGGCGACCGACGCGCCGATCATCGGAGTCGGTGCCGGCGCGAGTGCCGTTGCCGCGATCAAGCAGGGCCAGGTCGACATCATCTCGCATCTCGATCCCGTGACCTCGAAGCTCGAAGCGGATGGCGATGTCGTCGCGCTGATCGACACCCGCACCGAGGCCGGTACCAAGGCATTGTTCGGCGGCTCGAACCCCGCCGCCGTGCTCTATCTCAAGAATGATTTCGCCGAGAAGAACCCGGTCACGACCCAAAAGCTCGTCAACGCGCTGGTCAAGTCCCTGAAATGGCTGGAGACGGCCAAGCCTGAGGACGTCGCTGATCTCGTCCCCGCGGAATACCATCTCGGCGACAAGCCGCTCTATCTGCGCGCGGTCAAGAACTCGCAGGAAAGCTATTCGCGCACCGGCATTTCCACGCCAGATGCGATGAAGAGCATGTATGACTCGCTGAAGTTGCTCGATCCTGAGCTTGCGACCTCGAATGTCGACCTGAGCAAGACCTTCATCGACAGCTTTGCGAAGAAGGCCGCCGCCGGATCGTAAGCTCTCGACTCCTTGCTGCGCGCCGGTCAATCTCGGCTCTTCCGTTGGGAGAGACGAGATGACCGAGCGCGCTGCGATCGAGACCTTGCTCCTGAGTGCCTATGAGGCGCGCGTGCAGGGGGATCTCGATGGAGTGATGACCTTCTTTCACCCGGATTGCCGGTTCCATTTCATGGGAGCGGAGGATCTCGGGGCCATGTGCAGCCCACAGACGGGCTGTGTCGCGGTTCGGGAGCAGATGGCGGGGTTGATCGGCACGTACGCCTTCTCGAAGTTCAGGACGCTGGGCCTGCTCGTCGAAGGCGATCGCGCCTCGTTTCACTGGAGCGCCGATGTCACCCATGTGCCGACCGGTCGTACCCAGAGCTTCGAGGCGGTCGATCTGATCACCGTCGAGGACGGCAAGGTCAGAAGCCTGACGCAGTTCACCGACACAGCCAGCGTGCTGCGTCTCGGCTCTGCCTGATCTGCGTTTGTCATCGCCTGCATCAATGCTTTCGATTTGCGCCCGGCGCGGCAACCGCTAGGTTCGCCGCGTCGTTTCGTTGAAGGCTTGTGCTGCGCGCCATGAACATCCTCTCGATCCAGTCCCATGTCGCTTTTGGCCATGTCGGCAATGCCTCCGCCGTTTTCCCGATGCAGCGACTCGGGGTCGAGGTCTGGCCGATCCATACTGTGCAGTTCTCGAATCATACGGGCTACGGGGACTGGAAAGGCCGGGTCTTCGAGGGCGGCATGATCGACGAGGTGATGGAAGGCATTGCCGAGCGCGGTGTGCTGCCGGGCTGCGACGGCGTGCTCTCCGGCTATATGGGATCGGCCGATATCGGCCACGCCATCCTGTCTGCCGTCGAACGTGTCCGCGCGGCCAATCCCGATGCGCTCTATTGCTGCGACCCGGTGATCGGCGATGTCGGGCGCGGCATTTTCGTGCGGCCGGGCATTCCCGAGTTCATGCGCGAACAAGCGGTGCCGGCCGCCGATATCGTCACGCCGAACCAATTCGAGCTCGAACTCCTGACCGATATCGAGGTGAAGACCATTGCCGACGCGCACCGCGCCGTCGAAACGCTGCGCGATGCCGGGCCGAAGGTCGTGCTGGTGACATCGCTGGTCACGGAAGAAACACCAGCGGATGCGATCGACCTGATGGCGGCTGACGCCAAGGGCGCCTTCCGGGTGCGCACACCGAAGATCGACATCAGTGTCAATGGTGCGGGCGATGCGATCGCCGCACTCTTCTTTGTCCATTACATGCGCGAGGGATCGGCTGCCGCTGCTCTCAGTAAGGCCTCGTCCTCGATCTACGGCCTGTTGAAGCGGACGAAGGAGGCCGGCTCGCGCGAAATCCTGACGGTTGCCGCGCAGGACGAGTTCGTGACGCCTTCGCAGCTCTTCACGCCCCAAGCGATCTGAACCGCAGGCTGAACGCGATGAAACTGCGCGTCGGCACCTTCAATGTCGAAAACCTGCTGACGCGTCACCGCTTCGAGAATGGCGGACGCATCGACACCGCCGCGGCGATGTCGCTCTTTCATTTTCCGCGCGCCGATCAGCGCGATGCCGTCGAGCGCTCGCTCGCGGTGGCGCTTGAGGATGACAAGCGCCAGATGACGGCACTCGCCATCGCCGAGGCGCAGGCCGATATCTGGATGCTGCAGGAAGTGGACTCACTCGCCAGCCTGCAGGCGTTCTTCGCCAATTACGTCCATCGCATCGCCGATTATCGCTATGGCCATTTCGCCTTGATCGACGGCAATGACAGGCGCGACATCGATATCGGCTTTGGCGCCCGGCGCGATCTGCTGGCGCCGCAGGCGGTCCGTGTCGTCTCGCATAAGGACCTCAGTTTCGGCCAGGCCGGTGCCTATGATCCTTCGCTCGCGCGTTTCGGCATCAGGCCGGGCGACAGGGTCTTTGCCCGCGATTGCCTCGCCGTCGAGCTGAGCTTTGGTGACCGTTCGCTGACCCTGTTCGGTTGCCATTTCAAGTCAATGAACAATGGCCGCGACGATGGCCGGCAGGAGACCCTGCCGATCAGGCGGGCGGAGGCCCTGGCCGTCAGGCACATCATCAAGAATTGGTTCGGCGCGTCTTGGCGCGAGGCCAACTGGATCGTGCTGGGTGATCTCAACGGTTATCGCTATGGCCTTGGCCCATTGGGCGAGCTGGTCGACGAAGGGGATAGCGGCATCGAGCCGTTGCTCGAGGATTTCGCCGTCGACCCGATCGTGCATCTGCCCCAGCATGGGCGGTGGACGCATTTCCGGCGCTACTGGTCGGAGGCCGAGCAGCGGCTCATCGACAGCCATATGCCGCTGGACCATATCCTGCTGTCGCCGGCGCTGGCGGCTGCGAACCCCAATCCGGCCATGCAGATGATCCGGCGCGGTTTGCCCTATCGCGTGCCGCTCGATCCGCGCGAGCCCGATCGTTCAATGGCGCGGCTTGCGACCTGCAGCGACCGCTATCCGCGCGTCGGCTGGGACAGGCCGAAGGCATCGGATCATTGCCCGCTGACCATCGATCTGGTCGTGCCTGTCACCAAGGGAGGGTTGCCGTGAAACGCCGCTTCGTTACGCTCGATGTCTTCACCCGGGCCCGTCATGCCGGCAACCCTTTGGCGGTGGTGCTGGACTCGGAGGGCCTCGACACCGAGGCGATGCAGGCGATCACGCGCGAATTCAACCTGTCCGAGACGGTCTTCGTCGCGCCGCCCGCCGAGCTCGGCAACCGTGCCGCCATTCGGATCTTCACGCCCGGCCGGGAGTTGCCGTTCGCCGGCCATCCCACCGTCGGTACCGCTGTCCTGCTCGCGTTGCGTGACGCTGAGGAAGGTAGGGCAAAGGACAAGCTCGTGCTGGAGGAGCGGATCGGTGCCGTTTCCTGCGACGTCTCGGTCGGGAATGATCGGGGCAGGGCCGTCTTCACCCTGCCGCGCTTGCCCGAGCGGATCGGAGAGGCGGGCGCAGCGGCGGAGATTGCCAGTGCTCTTGGGCTCGATCCGGCCGAGATCGGCTTCGATGCCCATGAGCCCGGCGTATTCTCCGGAGGCGTCGGCTTCACCCTGGTTCCGGTGGCGAGTCTCGAGGCGATGGGCCGCATCACGCTCGACATGATGCGGTGGAATACGGTGATGAAGCCCGCCGAGCATCCCAACGCCTTCGTCTATTGTCGGCAGACCCGCGATGCGGGCCATCACTTCCATGCCCGCATGTTCGCGCCGGGGATGGGCATCGGCGAAGACCCCGCGACCGGCGGAGCCGCCGCCGCCTTTGCCGCCGCCGTGATGGCCTTCGATCGTCCCGGTGATGGCGAGCATCGCCTCGTCATCGAGCAGGGTTACGAGATGGGGCGACCGTCGCAGATTGAACTCAGCCTGCGGGTCGAGCGCGGTGGACTCGTTTCGGCCAGCATTGGCGGGGAAGCTGTGCTGGTGAGCGAGGGCGTGCTGCTGTGAACGGAACCGAATGATGAATGGCGTTATCGACGGGACGATCGTTCCGCTCGCGCGGGTCGAGGCCGTGGTCGAGCCGCATGACTGGGCCTTCGCGCAGGAAAACCACGACGCAATCGCCACGCATTGGGCCAAGATCAGCGCAGGCAAGCCGGCAATGTTCAATGGCCGGATCATGCTGCAGCATCGTGGCGCGATCGCGGATGGCGTGTTCAGCGCGCGCTATTTCGAGACGGACTACGCCGCCTTCATGACCTGGCGCGATCTCGGTCATCCCGGCCCGGTGGTTCGCAACGGTTATGCGATGGCGGCCCTGCGGGCGGCGGATGGCGCCTTTCTCTGCGGGAAGATGGGTGATCATACCGCCAATGCCGGCAAGGTCTATTTCGCTGCCGGCACGCCGGATCGCGAAGATCTCAGGGACGACGGCACGCTCGACCTTGCCGGCAGCGTCACACGCGAACTCTGCGAGGAGACCGGACTGACCTTGGGCGAAATCGACGTCGATGAAAGCTGGACGGCGGTGATCATGACCGGCCGCGTCGCTTTCATGCGGCCGGTGGCGCTGTCCTGGTCGGCCGAGGAAGCGTGCGAGATAATGCTGTCACGCATCAGGGAACAGGCGGAGCCTGAACTCTCCGATGTCGTGATCGTGCGCAATCTCGCCGAGAGCGAGCATCTCGACATGCCGCCTTTCATGCGGCGCTATCTCGCCCATATCTACGCTCAAGACTGACCATCCCCTGATTTTCCGGAACGGAACGAGATGACCGCGCCAGAAGCCTTGCCGCTACCCGCAGACAATCCCTTCGCCGCCGTCTGGGAGACGCCCTTCGGCCTGCCGCCCTTCGCGGTGATCAAGCCTGAACACATCACGCCGGCTTTCGAGGCGGCACTGGCCAAGCACAAGGCGGAGATAACCGCGATCTCTGACGATCAGTCAGAGCCCGATTTCGCCAACGTGATCGAAGCTCTGGAACGATCGGGCCGCGCGCTCAGCCGTGTCGGCGGTGTCTTCTACAATCTTGCCGGCGCCGACACGAACGAGGCGCTGCAGGCGATCGAACGCGAGATGTCACCGGTCACCTCGCGGCACTGGTCGGGAATCATGATGGACCCGGCCCTGTTCGCCCGCGTCGATGCCGTCTTCGCGAAGCGCGAGAGTTTGGGGCTCGACGCCGAACAGAAGCGCCTGCTGGAACGGACCTATCGCGGCTTCGTTCGCTCGGGTGCGCAGCTTGGTTCCGAGGAAAAGAAGCGCCTTGCCGCGATCAACGAGCGTCTGGCGGGGCTCGGCACGCAGTTTAGCCAGAACGTGCTCAAGGATGAGGCCTCCTATGCGCTTGTCCTCGATGACGAAGCCAAGCTCGCGGGCGTGCCGCCCTTCCTGCGGGCGGCGATGGCTCATGCCGCTGGCGACCGGGGCCATGACGGCAAGCATGCGGTTACACTTTCACGTTCGATCATCGAGCCCTTCCTGACTTTCTCCACCCGCCGCGAGCTCCGCGAGGAGGCCTTCGTGGCCTGGAGCAAGCGCGGCGAGAATGGCGGCGAGACGGATAACCGAGCCATCGTCGCGGAGATGGTGGCTCTGCGTGCCGAGAAGGCAAAGCTGCTCGGCTTCGAGACCTTCGCGCATTTCAAGCTCGACGATTCCATGGCCAAGACGCCGGAGAATGTCCGGGGGCTACTCGAACTGGTCTGGAAGCCGGCCAAGGCGCGGGCTGCGAAGGAAGCGGCTGACCTTGCCCTGCTCGCGCAGGAGGAGGGCGAGAATGGCCCGATCCGGCCCTGGGACTGGCGCCACTATGCCGAGAAGGTGCGCCAGAAGACCTATGCGCTCGATGAGGCGGTGCTGAAGCCCTATCTCCAGCTCGACCGTATCATCGCTGCAGCCTTCGACACGGCGGGCAAGCTCTTCGGCCTGACCTTCGAGGAGAAGCGCGATCTCGCGGGTTATCATCCCGACGTTCGCGTCTTTGAGGTCCGCGAGGCGGGCGGCCGGCATATCGGGCTCTTCCTCGGTGATTATTTCGCCCGAGCATCGAAACGTTCGGGCGCGTGGATGAGCGCCTATCGCGGCCAGCGCAAGCTCGGCGGCGATCTTCGGCCGATCATCGTCAACGTCTGCAATTTCGCGAAGCCCGCGGCAGGCAAGCCGGCACTGCTTTCGATCGATGATGCGCGCACTCTGTTCCACGAGTTCGGCCATGCCCTGCATGGGCTCTTGTCCGACGTGACCTATGGCTCGCTCGCCGGCACCTCGGTCTCGCGTGATTTCGTCGAGTTGCCGTCCCAGCTCTACGAGCATTGGTTCCTGACGCGCGAGGTGATGCAGGCCTATTGCCTGCATGCCGAGACCGGCGAGCCGATCCCAGAGGCGTTGATCGACAAGATCAAGAAGGCGCAGACTTTCAACCAGGGCTTTGCGACGGTGGAATACACCTCGTCGGCGCTGGTCGACCTCGCCTTCCATTCGCTGAAGGATCCGGCAATGGTCGATCCGCTGGCCTTCGAGGCGGCAGAGCTGGAGCGTATCGGCATGCCGGCCGAGATCATCATGCGTCACCGCACGCCGCATTTCACACATGTCTTCTCGGGCGACGGCTATTCGGCCGGCTATTACAGCTATCTCTGGTCCGAGGTGATGGATGCCGACGCTTTCAACGCCTTCATCGAGGCCGGAGACGTCTTCGCCGCCGATATCGCCGGCAAGCTGAAGCGATTCATCTATTCGGCGGGCGATACGCGCGATCCGGCTGAAGCCTACACGCTCTTCAGGGGCAGGCTGCCCACGCCGGATGCCCTGCTGGAGAAGCGCGGCCTGGCGGCGTAGGCGAAGCGCACGCTGTCATCACGCGGACCATCCCCGTCTTGAACCGCCGGGGCGAAGGGTGATGCTTGGACGGAAGTCGACATGGTCGGGATAAACCCGACCATGACGCGTGGTGCTGATTAGCCTTACGGATAACCGAACCGTGACTTGGTGGCGCGCACCTGAGAGATCGCGCCAGCGTCATTGCCTGCCGCGCAGGTCGAACGGGCATTGGCGATCTCGGCACTGACGCGGCTGTGCACGCCCTTGGTGGTGTGGCCGGTCGCGAGGTCGTTATCCATCACCGCCTGGAAACGTTCGACCTCGCCCGAGCAGCCCGATCCGCTCGGCATGCGGAAGGTGCTGGGCGTCACGCCTGGTGCTGCCTGCTCCGGTGCCGGGGCGGGCGGTGGTCCGGCTGTCTGGCAGGCGGCGAGCAGGAAGCCGGCGAGGGCGGGAATCAAGAACGAAGTGGCGCGCATCGCATGCAGGCTCCGGCTGGCGAATGGCCGGGACAATGACCGATTCCCCGCGCCGTTCCAATCACCTGCGCTCACCGTTCAGTCGGTCAGCAGGAGGCGGGAGGCAGCCAGTGCCAGGAACGCCGAGAAAGCGGCCGCTAGCCAGATTGCGTCGAGTCCGATCATGTGATGCGCAAGAGCGCCGGCGACCGCTCCGCTCAGCAGCCCAAGCCAGAGCGTGAAATGGCGCAGCCAGGCGAGGCGGGAGCCGCCAAGCAGGGCCCCGGCGATACGTTGCCCCATCTTCACCAGCGTGCCGGTCATGTAGGTCAGGCCGATCGTGACCTCGCCGTCGCGCTGGAACACGGAGTTTTCCATGCCCATGGCGACGGCGAGCATGGCGATACTGATGCCGGCCTCCCCCAGCCTGTCGGACAGCGCAGCGATGAAGAGACAGAACGTCAGAGCCGCCAGCACGGCGGTATGCCGCCTCGTCCGGGCAAAATGCCCGACGAGCGAGCCGAGCACCACGCCGCCGACGAAGAGCATGATGATGCCGCCTGCGAGCGCGATACCGCTGAGATGGCCGTTGGCGAGTTCGATGCCGAGCCGCGTCGTGTTCCCGGTCATGAAGGACACGAAGAAACCGCCAAGGCTGATGAAGCCCAGCGCATCGACATAGCCTGCAAGGCAGGTCAGTCCGACCGCAAGACCGATCGTGCGGCGGTCGTAGCGCATCATCGGATATCTCTCCCCAACTGCCCGGCGATCGAATGCGATTCGCAGGGAGCGGACAATGCATGCCGCGCCAGCAGTTGCGGCCCGGGCAGGATAGCGAGACTCCGGCCGGGACGACGTTGCAAACTTCGCATGCGTCACATGCTTGCGCACCGCGGGTGCTTTCGGTTACATCGTGTCCAGTCGAACGAGGAACGCCCGTGGCCGCATCTGCCACCCATGCCTGGATCCTGAGCCGCGCCGCTGCGCGGACGGTCGGCATGCGCGCTCCGCTTGGCCTTGGTCAGCTTCTTCTCCTTAGCCGCCCCTGAGGGCCGGCCGGGCATGCATGCCTGGGCGCTCAGGGGAGTGACGAGAACCGCCTTCCAGACCTAACGCGCCCATCCGAACGACCGCGGCGCGACCCATTCAGGATCACGACCATGACCAACGCTTCCCAGACTGCATCTTCCAAGGACCGGGTGCTGATCTTCGACACCACGCTGCGTGACGGCGAACAATGCCCCGGCGCCACCATGACCTTCGAGGAGAAGCTGGAGGTCGCCGATGTGCTGGACGCCATGGGTGTCGACATCATCGAGGCCGGATTCCCGATCGCGTCCGACGGCGATTTCGAGGCTGTCTCGGAAATCGCCAAGCGGATCAAGCGTGCGACCGTCGCCGGGCTGGCGCGGGCCATCAGCGCCGATATCGCTCGGGCAGGCGAAGCCGTCCGCTTCGCGGTGAAGCCGCGCATCCACACCTTCGTCTCGACCTCGCCGATCCATCTGCAGCACCAGATGCGCAAGACCGAGGATGAGGTTCTGGAGATCATCACCAGGACCGTCGCCCAGGCGCGCAACCTGGTCGAGGATGTCGAGTGGTCGGCGATGGATGCGACGCGCACCCCGATCGAATATCTCTGCCGGGCGGTCGAGACCGCGATCAAGGCCGGTGCGACGACGATCAACCTGCCTGATACCGTCGGCTACGCGACGCCGGACGAGTATCGCACCATGTTCAGCGCGATCCGCGAGCGCGTACCGAACGCCGACAAGGCGATCTTCTCGGTGCACTGCCATAACGATCTCGGCCTGGCTGTCGCCAACTCGCTGGCCGGCATCGAGGGCGGTGCGCGGCAGGTCGAATGCACGATCAACGGCATCGGCGAGCGCGCGGGCAACGCGGCGCTGGAAGAGGTGGTGATGGCGCTGCGGGTCCGTGGCGACGTGCTGCCCTACGATACCGGCATCGAGTCGGCCATGCTGATGCGCGCGTCGAAGGCGGTTTCCACCGCCTGCTCCTTCCCGGTGCAGTACAACAAGGCGATCGTCGGCCGGAACGCCTTCGCCCATGAGAGCGGCATTCACCAGGACGGCATGCTGAAGCACCAGCAGACCTATGAGATCATGACGCCCGCCTCGGTCGGCGTGACCAAGACCTCATTGGTGATGGGCAAGCATTCGGGCCGCGCCGCCTTCCGCTCCAAGCTGAAGGAGATGGGCTACGATCTCGGCGACAACCAGCTGGAGGACGCCTTCACCCGATTCAAGGCCTTGGCCGATCGCAAGAAGCACGTCTATGACGAGGATATCGAAGCGCTGGTCGACGAGAACATCGCAACCGCCCATGACCGCGTGAAGCTGGTTTCGCTGACGGTGATCGCCGGCACGCGTGGCCCGCAGCGGGCCATGATGAAGCTGGATGTCGAAGGGCGCGTCGTTGCCGAAGAAGCCGAAGGCAATGGGCCGATCGACGCGGTCTTCAAGGCGATCAAGGCGATCGTGCCGCACGAGGCCCATCTGGAACTCTATGACGTCCATGCCGTGACGGAGGGCACCGATGCCCAGGCCGAGGTTTCGGTCAGGCTCTCCGACGGTGGTGCGTCGGTCACTGGCCGCGGTGCCGATCCCGACACTCTGGTTGCTTCGGCCAAGGCCTATCTCTCGGCGCTCAATAAGCTGATCGCGCGTGGCGCACGCGTGCATGCGCAGGCGGCCGCGGAGTAGTTGCCACGCTTCAGCTGCGGGCCCCGGGGCGAGACGATGTGTTCGTCCCCGGGGGCTTGCGGTAAAGGCGGTGGTGATGTTTCAGCCGTATGTGACGAGACCGGGGAAGAGACCTCAGCCGGGCTTGCTACCACTGGCGACCAGGGCGGGCGACGGCACGGCATAGATGCCGTTGCGCTCATATGTGGACACCCGTTCGCGCAGATACTCCTTGATCCTGGTCAGGTTCTCCGGACGCTGCCGGCGCAGGACAGCTGCGGCGCGGACCGTACCGGATGAAATGGCGTCGATGATCGCGTCGGGAGACGAGACGCGCCAGACCAGCGGGACTTCCACGGTTGAAATATTCACGAAACCGGCTCGGGCGAGCAGCTGTGCGGCGAAGCCCGGTTCGCCATAGCTGAAGAAGTTGGGACCGGGAGGGAGCCCCACGTCGAGCGAGCCATGAGCATGAATGGCGTCATAGACCATCGAGAAACCGATGCACTTGGTCGCGTCGCACCACGAGGCATAGGCGAAACGCCCGGCGGGTTTGAGAATGCGGCGGGCCTCAGTGAGTGCCCTGTCCGCATCGGGCAGGTGGGGCAATCCAAAGGCGTTCAGGACGGCGTCGAACTCACCCTCGGCAAAGGGGAGTGACTCGGCATTGCCCTCGACAAAGCGGATTCCCGGATAGGTCTGCTGTGCCAGCCGAATCTGGACAGCGGAAAAGTCCAGGCCGATGGCGTCTGCGCCGCGATCACGTGCGGCGGCTGCCACGTAGCCCACGCCACAGGCGACATCGAGAACCCTGTCTCCAGATCTCAGTTCGGCGGCGCGGATCAGTTCGGGGACGCAACCCGATGTCACTTCGCCCAGATTGCGATGATAGGCGAGCGCGACCGTCGCCGAGCCCCACCCCGTCTGCTCGAAATCCCCAAAGGCACTGGATGCGGCCATGAGCCCGGCCTCCCCATTACGCTCCGCTTGGCCGCGATTGCGCGGCGGGCATAGGGGCTGAGAATAGCATGACCCGAGCGAGACGTCCGCACGGCCTCACACCGGCCAGCCCTCGTTCGCCTTGATCGTCGCCAGCACGAAGGAGGAGCGCATGTCCGCAACGCCCGGCAGGGTCAGCAGGCGCTGCATCGCAAACTCGCCATAGGCCTCGATGTCGTCTGCGACGATATGCACGAGCAGGTCGCATTCGCCGGTCATGGCCTGGCAGGAGATCACCTCCTCGAAGGATTTGAGCTTCTCGACCAGCCTTGTCCGCCAGTCCGGGTCGGATTGCGAGAGCTTGACGAAGGCATAGGCCTCGACGCCGTGGCCGAGTGCGCGCCGGTCCAGTTCCGCACGGTAGCCGGTGATGATGCCGTCCTCTTCCAGCGCCTTCAGCCTGCGCAGGCAGGGCGAGGCGGCCATGCCGATCTCTTCAGACAGCGCTGCGTTGGTGATCCGGCCATTACGCTGCAGGGCGCGCAGGATGCGCCGGTCGGTCTCATCGAGCCGAGAGGGCCTTGCCGCATGATGGGGCATGATCGGACCTCAATTCCGTTCCTTGCGTCATATCCTGCCAGCGGATGCGCCGAAGAACAAGAAATAGTCAGGACATGACCGCCGGCTCCGCGCATCTTCCCTTCATGTCAGGGAGGTGCGCCATGTCGACCGATCCGTTCTCCCGCTCCGGCCTGCAGCCGCATGACATACCGGAAGACTTCATCGTCGATCAGCGTTTCGACGCCTATTCGAGGGCCGATCATGAAACCTGGTCGCGGCTGCATCGGCGCCAGGTCGAGTTGCTCCGTGGCCGCGTCTGCGACGAGTATTTCGAGGGACTGGCCGCGCTTGGCATCGCTGCCGATGGCATTCCAGATTTTCGCAACCTGAACCGCGTGCTCGAAGCTGCGACGGGCTGGACGGTCGTGGCCGTGCCGGGGCTGGTGCCGGACCGGGTCTTCTTCACGCATCTGGCGGCGCGCCGCTTTCCAGCGGGCTTCTGGATCAGGCGCCCCGAGGAGTTCGACTATATCGAGGAGCCGGACATCTTCCATGACATCTTCGGCCATGTGCCGCTGTTGATGAACCGGTCCTATGCCGATTTCGTCGCGGCCTATGGCGAGGCGGGGTTGAGATTGTATGATGCCGCCGATCTTGCGCGGCTGGCGCGGCTGTACTGGTACAGCGTCGAGTTCGGCCTGATCGAGACCAAGGCCGGCCTGCGCATCTTCGGTGCCGGCATCGCCTCCTCGCCGGGGGAGACGATCTTCGCGCTCGAGAGCAGATCACCCAACCGGATCGCCTTCGATGCTGTCCGCGTGATGCGTACGCTCTATCGCATCGACGATTACCAGCAGAGCTATTTCGTGATGCCTGGCTTCGACAGCATGCCGGCGCTCGATGAAACCTCTCTGGCCATGGCCATGGCCCTGTCCCAGGCTCGGACCGGGGCTGATATTGATCCGGACATGGCGCTGCCGGCGGATCGTCTCTTCCAGCACGGGGATCAGAGCCACCATCGGCAAACCCAGATCGCCTCCTGATGCGCCGAGGAAAGCTGGTTTTCCCCTGAAATCACAGCGATTTCACCGCCGCCGTCTTGGCGGCGGCAGCGCGCTTGCCTTCTATGAGGCTTCGTGACGCGAGCATGGTCGCGGCTTGGCTGGGGAGCGTGAGGCA
This sequence comes from Allobosea sp. 2KB_26, assembly GCF_052115715.1. Taxonomy (NCBI): domain Bacteria; kingdom Pseudomonadati; phylum Pseudomonadota; class Alphaproteobacteria; order Hyphomicrobiales; family Alloboseaceae; genus Allobosea; species Allobosea sp. 2KB_26. The sequence goes on along the minus strand of NZ_JBFRHE010000001.1, from coordinate 232,388 downwards.
TGGCTGGCTATTTTCCGAAATGGACATTGAAAACGACCGGCGCGGTGATGCCGGATGAGCGGCTGCCGACCGGGCAGACCATTGTCGCCGGGTTGCAGCATGTCGTCGCCATGTTCGGCTCGACGGTTCTGGCGCCGCTGCTGATGGGGTTCGACCCCAATGTCGCGATCTTCTTCTCAGGCATCGCGACGCTGCTCTTCTTCGTGATCACGAGGGGGCAGCTTCCGAGCTATCTCGGCTCATCCTTCGCTTTCATCGGCGTGGTGATCGCGGCGACCGGCTATGCCGGGGCTGGCCCCAACGCGAATATCGGGGTGGCGCTGGGCGGCATCATCGCCTGCGGCGCACTTTACTTCGCCATCGGCCTGATCGTGCAGGCCGTCGGCACCCACTGGATCGAGAAACTGCTGCCGCCGGTGGTCACCGGCGCGGTTGTCGCCGCGATCGGTCTCAACCTGACCGCGGTCGCGATGAACATGATCTCGGCGAGTCCTTATACGAAGTGGATCGCGTTGTTCACCGTCGTCGCGGTCGCGCTGGTGGCGGTTTACGGGCGCGGGCTGGCGCAGCGGCTGCCGGTGCTGATCGGCGGCCTTACGGCCTATGTGGTCTACGCCGCGACGGCCTCATCCTTCGGCGCTCCGACAATCGATTTCGGAAAGATTGCCGCAGCGCCCTGGTTCGGCTTGCCGAATTTCGTCGCACCGGTCTTCGATTTCAAGGCGATGGCGCTGATCGCTCCGGTCGCGATCATCCTGGTCGCGGAGAATCTCGGGCATATCAAAGGCATCGCCGTGATGACCGGCCGCAACCTCGATCCGCTGATCGGACGCGGCTTCATGGCCGATGGGCTGGGAACCATCATCGCCGGATCGGGCGGCGGCACGGGCGTCACGACCTATGCCGAGAACATGGGCGTGATGGCGGTGACGCGGGTTTATTCGACCCTGGTCTTCGTCGCTGCGGGCGTGATCGCACTGGTGCTCGGCTTCTCGCCCAAATTCGGCGCGGTGATCGGCACGATCCCGGTCGCGGTGCTGGGCGGTCTCGCCGTCGTCGTCTTCGGCCTGATCGCCGCGACTGCAGGCCGGATCTGGGTCGAGAACAAGGTCGATTTTTCCGCGCCGAAGAATCTCATCACGGTTGCAACCGCGCTGATCCTCGGTGCCGGCGATCTCAAACTGCCGATTTTCGGCTTCGAACTCGGCGGAATCGGCACCGCCACCTTTGGTGCGATCGCACTTTACCACCTGCTCAATCGCCGCACGGCGTGAGGATTTCTCGCAGTTGCACACAGGCATTTAGCCGGAGTGCATTTTTCTGCTCAAACGGGGTGGACAGGGCAGGGGGCGTTTGTTACACGCCCCCTGCCTGACGCGGTTCCGGCCGGCAGAAAGGCAACGTCTTCGTGGCGTATGGGTGATTAGCTCAGTTGGTAGAGCAGCTGACTCTTAATCAGCGGGTCGTAGGTTCGAGCCCTACATCACCCACCACGAACCTCTTGAAATCAAACGGCTTTTAGAGGTTTGTCGGGGCAGGTCGCACCGCCCAGAGAAGTTATAAACCGGTAAAAGCTTCAAGGCGGTTCAAGGGCCGCTTTGCCTTCTGCGCCCGGGGGCAAGCTTGGCGCCCTTCGCTTGAAAGCTCCCTGCGTTTGCGTGGCGACGCTGATTGGCAGAATCGCTGCGTTGGCGAAGCTATATGGCGGGAGAGCTTCAGGCCGACGAGCCTTCATCGTACACGGCGCTAGGATTGATTGCCTATAAAGGTGAGTTCAATTGAGTTGTCCGGCGCATCCGATGAACACAGCCATGTCGGACCTCAAGTCTCTCGCTTACGTACCCACTCCCGCTAAGACGTCGAACGATCTCAAATTTCAGAGACGCCAGCGCCTGATTGACCGCCTTGAATGATAGCGGCAATTGGCGAAGAATCCCGCTATTCGGCGATATCGACGCGAATGACGATCACGGCGGATGCCAGGCCTTATCCGCTTTGCCTGCAGCCAAACCCGCTAAGAGGGATATCCACGGGTTGCCGACCGGCGGCGCTCATGCCAGTGTCCTGGCTTCCAGACGCCCGACGCCGCCGACAGGATTTGGTCCGCTGCGTCCCGCGCCTCCATCGACGGCTGGTGTCGCAGCCAGAGGCGGGAGGTGGTCATGGCAATCTTGTCGCACAAAACTTCATGTTCCTTCGCTCCCGGGCCCCAAACCGGCCGATCGCAGTTCGTTTGCGAAGACATTGATCGGCGGGCAGTTGTCTGCGGGGGCGGAGCCGCCGCTTTCAGCGCATTGCTCGCCGGACTGCTCGGCAGCTCGAAGTCTGTTAAGGCCGAGGGGATCGCTGGGTCAGTTCCAGAACTTGATAGGGTCTCGGTCCGTGTGGTGACGGATAGCTATCAATTCGCTGTCGCACCCAGCAGGAAAGCAGATAGCGTCGATATCCAGCACTTCGGATGGGGCATCGGTACCCATCCACCCGGAAAGACACTGGTGAGCGAATTCGGTCTTGCCATGCACGTTGAGTCGCAGCGCGGCGGCGAGACGCGCCACATCCTCGTCGACTTCGGCTTCACCCCGGAGGCGCTGAATAACAACATCGAACTCCTGGGCATCGACCCCGCCCTGCTCGATGCCCTCGTACTCAGCCATGGCCACTACGATCATTTCGGTGGCCTTGTCGGCTTCTTGCAGCGGAACAAGGGGAAGCTGAGGCCCCAGCTTCCATTCTATGTTGGAGGCGAAGACTGCTTCTGTGCGCGAGAATGGACGGCGCCCCCCGTCCGTGGCGACTTTGGCGTGCTTGATCGCAAGGCGTTGGAAGAGGCCCAGTTGGCGGTGACGTATGCGGAGAAGTCGGCACTCGTGGGCGACCATGGCTTTACCACGGGCCAGATAGGTCAGAAGAGCTTTGAGAAGCTGCTTTCTCCCAGCGCCATGAAGATTGGGCTGGAGCGCGGTTTAGGTTGCAACCCTGAGCGCTTGACCGAAGCTGAACGGACGCAGGCTACAATTCCCGATCAATTCCGGCATGAGCTCGCGACCGCGTTCAATGTGAAGGGCCGGGGACTGGTCGTGTTGACCTCCTGCAGCCATCGCGGTGTGGTCAATGCGATCCAGCAAGCTCAAGCGGCATCCGGTATCAACAAAATCCATGCGGTGATCGGCGGATTCCATCTTGCACCGTATCAGCAGGAATATCTGCGGCAGACAATCACCGCCCTCAAGGAGATCAATCCCAACTACATAATCCCGCTGCATTGCTCGGGCGAACCGTTCTACGAGCTGGCCAAAGCAGAAATGCCGACGAAATTGCTGAGAGCCTATACGGGTACGCGTTTCGTCTTCGTGAGTTAAAGAGCAATCTGAGTTGCCGGCTATCCATGGCGATCGACGCCGTCGAGGTGAACCCTTCTTCGACTGGGACGAGGGTAGCCTTGGCAGTCTGTGTCTGCTGGTCAGCGTCGAGCCATGCGGATATTTTGCTGCGCCATGCATGGCCAACACGCTGGATAGGGGCCCGATGCGCTATCCGTTGGTCTGATGATGCGCATGCCACAGACCGGCAATATATCGCCGCAAAAGTGGAACAGAACGGGCGCTCCGATCCCTCGCGAGCTACATTGAAGTCGCGGCTTGGGTGAGCACCGCTTGATATGGTCCCATGTGCGAGGACCGGATCAGTCAGACCCGCTCTGCTCGAAAATCGCGGGCGTTCCGCCGGTGTGCAGGACGCAGGCCGCTTCATCAGGAGGAATGACGTGGTCTTCCGCCAGCTTCAGAAGTCCGGCGAAGGTCTTGGCCACGTAGGTCTGTTCAAGCATCAGCGCCTCATGTCGGGCAAAGAGAGCTGCCGCCTGAACCGATGCCGCCGTGGGGACGCCATATCCCTTGCCGAGTTGTCCGAGGTCGATGCGGATGCGGTCGAGACACTCTGATGGCAGGGCTCGGCCAACCAGCCCAGCAAGGTCGCGCAGGATAGCGTCGAGACGGCGCCGAAGGGTACAAGCGTCGTATTCGACGCTGACCAGATGGAAGGTCCACGGCAGTCCGAGGACGGCCGCTCCGAAGATCATTCCCGCTTCCGTCACGCCCATCGAGCCGGGAAGTACGATGTGCCGGAGATCGAGACTCAGCGCCTGGGCCTGTTCGGATAACTCCTGCGCCGCCCGGACATAGCCCAACGCTCCCAGAACCGGATCGCCAATGAGATAGGGCCGTCGTCCCGCTGCCTCGAGTTCGGCGATTGTCTGCCGTGCCAGCCGCCCACGCTCCTCCTCGCCAACGGGCCCGAGCAGCCGGATCTCCGCGCCCAGGCGCTCCGTCAGCAGGGCGTTGCCGCGCAGAGGAGCGGATGCGTCTCCGGCATAGAGCACGAGCATGTCGAGGCCGATCTTCGCCGCCGCCGCCGCGGCCAGCCGGCATTGGTTGGAGGGCAGGCCGCCGGCCACCACCAACATGTCGCTCTTCCGTGCGAGCGCTTCTCCGATCCAGAATTCGAGGCTGCGCACCTTGTTGCCGCCGAAGGCCAGCGGCATGCAATCGTCGCGCTTGATCCATAGCTGCGGATGCCCGGTCACAGGGCCAATGCGGCGCATCGGCTCAAGCGCCGTTGGGCCGCCGACGAGATCGATCCGCGGAAACGCGCTCAGCATGACGTGGTCCAGATCCAGAATGCGGGGGCGCCGCCGCGACGCCGAGCATGGCGAGACAAGCGAAGCGCCCTATAGCAATAGACAAGCCCGGCGGCGGTGCAATCCAGCGCTCGATGCTGACGTTCAGGACGTCCGGGCTTGTCGGCGTGCCGCATTTGCCTCCGCATATTGCAGCAACCGGTCCAGATCATCGCGCGCGATGTCAAAGGTCTCGCCCATTTGCGCCAGAGCTTCGTCAATGTCCGCGGCACTGAAGGGCTGAGCTGAGCCAATAGGGAGTTTGTTCAGCTCGGTTCGTGCTGCACGATGGGGATAGGAGCGGCGCGAGAGGGCATGGAATGCCACCCCGAGCGCAACCAAGGCCAGCGAATTCAACCCGACGGGGATCAACGGGAACAGAGAGCCCCATTTGGCGACAGCCGAGCCGCCAAGTGCGGCAGTCAGCGCAACCGCGCCGCCGGGAGGATGAAGCGACCGTGTGACCGACATGACGGCGATCGCAAGCGCCACCGCGAGCGCAGCGGCGAGGGTGATGTCGGGAACAGCCCAAGCCACACAGAGACCGACACAGGCGGAGATGACGTTGCCACCAATGACGGGCCAGGGCTGGGCAAGAGGGCTCGTCGGAACGGCGAAAATCAAGACCGCTGAGGCACCAATCGGTGCAACAACCAATGGAGAAGGCGCCGGGAAGAGCAGGCCGGCTGCGGCGGTCAACGCGATGGCGACGAATGCGCCCGCACAGGCGATCAGACGTTCCGAGATCGTAGCGCCGGCGAGAATGGGACTGAAGAGTTTCACGCTGCCCGCGCTGGTCCGATCGGTCGGGAGCGCTGCTTGTAATATGAGCATTGCGCGCAGATCAACGGCAATTATTATATTTCACGTCATTGTACGTTAATTGACGGCGGGGCTGGAAGCAGCGAGGCGAGACCCAGGCGCCAGAAGTCTTGCCCGGTTCTTCCTGCACTGTTGATCAGTTCCGCTGCCGGGTAGAGAAATGAGGCTTCGCCGTGGCGTCGGGATTCGCTTCGCATGCTGACCGAACTCGACATTGTCCTGAAATTGCTCTGCGGTGCGCTTGCCGGCGTCGCTGTCGGTTGGCAGCGGACGCTGAGGCACAAGAGGCGCCGGCATCCGCACCTTCGGCCTTGTCGGAGTTGGCGCGGCGGCCGCAGCGGCCATCTTCAGGGGTGAACTTTACGGGGCGCCTCACCCCGATGCCGCTAGCCGCGTCGTGCAAGGCGTCCTGACCGGCATCGGTTTCCTGGGAGCGGGCGTCATCATTCGGCGCGAGAATGACCGCGCGCCGCATGGGCTGACGACAGCGGCGGCCGTCTGGGTGACGGCGGCGCTTGGCTCCGCAGCCGGGCTTGGTCAATGGCTGGTGGCGCTCACGGGCACCGCCATCGCGCTCGCCCTGCTCGTCATCGACCATTCGATCGAGCGTTGGGCGCAGGGACGGCTACCGAAGGACGATCAATCCTCGAATGGAGATGGCTCTCGCTCCAAGGCAGGGACCGAGTCCGGAGATTCTTCGGGGCCTTGATCGGCGGGGAGCTCCACCGCTCCTTTTCGCGTGGCGCCACCGGCGCTCAGGCTATCGACCGGGTCTTGAGCTCCACTCTCGGAATGCCGGAGCCCGTGGAGGGCCGGCCGCGGTCTTTCGGCGATGGAATAACAGCTGTCTGCACTGGCCGTGGCTGCTGCAAATCGCTCGTCGCCGAGGCGGGCGGAGTTTTCGCGTGGCCAATCTGCCCTGTTCATGGCTGCCGAGGTCCTGGCAAATCCCATCAGGCTTGAGGATTCTGCCGAAACAAGTCGCAATCGTCGCCATTGTTCCCGGCACCGCCATAATGCGGACGGCGAACCTTCGCGGCTTCGACGCGTTGATACCGAACAAGGAGTTCGTGATGTCCGCGACGACCACCGATTGGCTCACCTCACCGGGCGTGCCGCAGCCGCCATTTCCGCCGCCGGAGGCCCCGCCCCTGACGCCGGCAGAAGTGCCGCCGGCTCCGCCGGTCGAATCGCCGCCAGAGGAGGAGCCGGTCGGCGTTCCGCGTGATCCGCCGCCGGAGCTGCCGCCGAATGTGCCGCCGGAGAGGCCTCCGGCGACACCGTTCGATCTGCCGCCCGACAGAGAGCCGCCTAAGCCTGTCGAATAGGCCTCAGAGCGCCGGCGTGTTGCCCTCGCCGAGATCCCAGTAGAGACCCGCCATCATGCCGAGACCCTCGCGCGCGATAGCGACGGGCAGGTGCTCGTCGGGAGCATGCTGGGAGCAGCCGGGATAGGAATGCGGTACCCAGATGGTGCGCAGGCCCAGGATTTCCGAGAAGATGTCGTTTGGCAGCGAGCCGCCGAGATTGGGCAGCAGCGCCGGCTTCTTCTCGGTGGTCGTGGCGATTGAGGCGAGCGCCCAGTGCACCCAGGCGTCTTCGGGATCGAGACGGGTGGCGTTGAAGATCTCGTCACGCGCAAGCGTGACCTCGACCATGCCGAAGCCGTGGCGCTTGAGGTGACGGCGAAGCGCCGGCAGCACCTCCTGAGGATCGATGCCGACCACGAAGCGGAGCTGGCAGCGGGCCCAGGCGCTCGGGGGCACGGCGTTCACGGGAGTTTCCGGCACGCCGGACTTCATCGCCAGCACGTCGAAGGAGCACCAGCCGAACACCTGTTCGGCGGGCGAGAGGCCGGGCTCGCCCCATTCCGGATCGATCACCGGGCCGTCCGGGCCGCCATCGACCTCGCAATCGGCGAGCGCCTTGCGCACCGGCTCGGGCAGCTCCTTTGGCACCCATTCATGGATGCGGATCTGGCCGGTCGGGGAGGCGATCGAAGCGATGACATGGGCCAGCTGGATGGCGGGATCGGAGAGGATGCCACCCCAGTTGCCGGAATGGTGACCGCCTTCGCGGGCATTGATGGTGAGATCGAAGGTGACCCCGCCGCGCGAGCCGAGGAAGACTGTCGGGCGCTCGGCATTGAGGCGCGGCCCGTCCGAACCGATCAGAATATCGGATTTGAACAGCTCCTTCTGTTCGGTGCAGAGTTCGCGCAGGCCGGGCGAACCGCATTCCTCGCCCATCTCGATCAGATATTTGGCGTTGAAACCGAGCTTGCCGCGGGTTTCGAGGACGGCACGCAGGGCGTTGATGTTGATGACGTGCTGGCCCTTGTTGTCGACGACGCCACGGCCATACCAACGGTCGCCGCGCTGGGTCAGCGTCCAGGGCGAGAGGCCTTCGCTCCACTGCTTGTCGAGGCCGCGGATCACGTCGCCATGGCCATAGCCGAAGATCGTCGGCAGGCTCGAGTCCTCGATGCGCTCGGCGAACAGGAACGGGCCCTTGGCGCGCGGATGGTTCAGCGTCTTGCAGGTGAAGCCGAGCGATTCCAGCAGCGGCTGCATTTCCGTCTCGAGATACTTGCTCAGAACCGGAGCACGCTCGGGATTCTGGCTCTCGGTCGGCATTGCCACGAGGCGCGCAAGGTCGCTCTTGAACTTGCCGCTGTCGAAATAGTCATATGCATGCGCAATCGCCTTGGCGCGGGTCATGGTCGTCTCCTTGGATGTCAGGATGCAGTCGCGCCTGAGGCGGCGGATTCGTAGAGATGGCAGGCGACCAGCCCGCTCTCGTCCTGGCGCAGCTGGGGCGTCACCGTCACGCATTGCGCCATTTTCGCTGGGCAGCGTGGATGGAAGGAGCAGCCGGGCGGCGGGTTGAGCGGGTCGGGAAAAGCGAGGCCGAGACCGGTTTCCGGGATGCCCTTGCCCGGCTCCGGCGTCAGCACCGAGGCGAGCAGCGCCTTGGTGTAGGGATGGCGCGGTGCCTTGAAGAGGGTCGCGGTGTCGGTCAGTTCGACGACTCGGCCGAGATACATCACGGCGACGCGGGTCGCGATATGCTCCACCACCACGAGATTATGGCTGATGAAAACATAGGTCAGGCCAAGCTCGCTACGCAGGTCGTTGAGCAGGTTGAGGATCTGTGACTGCACGGAGACGTCGAGCGCCGAGGTCGGCTCGTCACAGACCACCATCTCGGGGTTGAGGATCAGCGCACGTGCGATGGCGACGCGCTGGCGCTGGCCGCCCGAGAGTTCGCGCGGATACCGGTCCGCGAAGCGCCTGGGAAGGCCGACCTTCTCGAGGATCTCGATGGCGCGCTTGCGCCGCTCGGCCGCTGTGCCAAGGCCCTGCACCGCGAGCGGCAGCGCGACGATCGAGGCAATCGTGCGGCGCGGGTTGAGCGAGGAATACGGGTCCTGGAAAACCGGCTGCACCCGCCTGGCCATGCCGAGCCGCCCGAGCTTGCCGACATTCTCACCGGAGAGCGCGATCTCGCCGCTCGACGGCGGCAGCAGGCCGAGCAGCATGCGCGCCAGCGTGGACTTACCGCAGCCGGATTCGCCGACGATGCCGAGCACTTCTCCCTTGGCAATCGCCAGCGATACGCCGTTGACCGCGTGCAGCGTGCGCTTGCCCTTGAACAGGCCCTGGCTGACCGAGAAGGAACGGGTCAGCTCGCGGGCCTCGAGCAGGATCTCGGATTGCGCGAGGTTGGGAGTCGAGAGAGCGCCGCTCATGCCGCGTCCTCCAGGATGCAGCGCCAGCTCTGGCCGTCAGGCCGGTGGCGCAAGGGTGGGGTTTGCGCACAGGAGGGCTGTGCATGCTTGCAGCGATCGCGGAAGCTGCAGCCTCTGATCTCGCCGACGAGCGAGGGAACGACACCGGGGATGACGCCGAGCTTGCCGCCCGGCTCGGTCCGTCCGGGGACGGGGATGCAGTCGATCAGTCCCTGGGTGTAGGGGTGGCGCGGCTGGCGGAAGATTGCTTCCGTCGGGCCTTCCTCGACGATCTGCCCGGCATACATCACGCCGACCCAGTCGGCGATGCGCGCAACGATGCCGAGGTCGTGCGTGATCAGCACCATGGCGATCCCGAACTCTTGCTGGAGCTCGGCAAGCAGCCTCAGGATCTGCGCCTGGATGGTGACGTCGAGCGCGGTGGTCGGTTCGTCGGCGATCAGCAGTTCCGGGCCGCACATCAGCGCCATGGCGATCATCACGCGCTGGCGCAGGCCGCCCGAGAGCTGGTGCGGATATTGCCCGAGACGCTGCGCGGCGTTGGCGATGCCGACCTTGTCGAGCAGATGGGTGGCGCGCTCGCGTGCCTCCGTCTCGCTCGCCTTCTTGTGCAGGCGATAGGCCTCGGTCATCTGGTCGCCGATGGTGTAGGCCGGATTGAGGGCTGTCATCGGTTCCTGGAAGATCATTGCCATGCGGTTGCCACGCAGGCTGTTAATGCGCTTGGCGCCAGCCCTGGCGAGGTCTTCGCCGGCAAAGCCGAGCTTGCGTGCGCTGCGCTTCGCGGCCTTCGGCAGCAGGTCCATGATCGCAAGCGAGGTCATCGACTTGCCGCAGCCGGACTCGCCGACGAGGCAGAGTGTCTTGCCGCGCTCGACCTTGAAGGAGAGATCGCGGACCGCATGGAGCGGGCCGCGCGGGGTGGCGATGTCGACGGTGAGACCGTCGACATCCAGAATCACGGTGTTGTCGGAGGTCTGCATCAGGTGCGACCCTCCGGCGAGATCACGTCGCGCAGGCCGTCACCGGCGAGGTTGATCGCGAAGATGAGCACGGCGAGCGCCGTGCCTGGTAGGGCGATGAGCCAGAACGAGAAGAACATGTAGGCCTTGGCTTCGGAGATCATCAGACCCCAGGAGGGCAGGGGCGGCTGCACGCCGAGCCCGAGGAAGGAGAGCGCCGCTTCGAGCAGGATGGCGCTTGCTGCTTCCAGCGTGGCGACGACGATGAGATGCGGCGCAATGTTGGGCAGCACTTCGCCGAGGATGATGCGCGTGGTCGAGGCGCCGGCGGCCTGGGCGGCGGCGACATAGTCGAGCGAGCGGACCTGCTGGGTTGCGCTGCGCATGACGACCGCGAACCGGTCCCATTTCAGCAGGCCGAGCACCAGGATGACGATCCAGAGCGAGGAGCCGACGATGGCGACGACTGCGAGCGCGACCAGGATCACTGGCATCGACAGGCGCGTCGTCACCAGGAACGTCATCAGCATGTCGATCCGGCCGCCGAAATAACCGGCGAGCAGGCCCATCGTCGTGCCGATCAGGCCCGAGATGATGACCACGCTGATGCCGATCAGCAGCGAGATCCGGGCGCCGTAGAGCAGGCGCGAGAGATAGTCGCGCCCGAGCGGGTCGGTTCCGAGCGGGTGGGCCCAGTTGCCCTTCTCGTACCAGAACGGCGGCACATTGCGGGCCGTCAGGTTCTGCAGATAGGGATCATGCGGCGCCAGAACCGGCGCGAGCAGTGCGATTGCGATGAAGAGCAGCAGCAGGCCGACGCCGAAGACGAAGGCCTTCTGGCCGAGCATGCGGCGCAGCAGCTTGCGGGTTTCGGAAAGCTCGGGCGCGTCGGGAGCGGAGAGTGCGGTTTCGCTCATGATCAAGCCACCCTGATGCGCGGATCGAGCCAGGCATTGGCGATATCGGCCGCAAGCGTAAGCAGGACGTAGACGACCGAGAGCAGCAGGACGACGACCTGCATGACCGGGAAATCCTTGTAGGTGATGCTCTGGTAGGCGAGGTAGCCGAGCCCATCGAGAGCGAAGATCGTTTCGATCACCACCGAGCCGCCGAGCAGGAAGCCAAGCTGAACGGCGGCGAGCGCCACCACGGGAACGACCGCGTTACGCAGCGCGTGCTTGAAGACGACCTTTCCGGGGGGCAGCCCCTTGGCGCGGGCGGTGCGGATGTAATCGGCGGAGAGCACTTCGATCATCCCGGCGCGGATCAACCGCATGAAGGCCGGCGCTGCGTAGTAGCCGAGCGCCACGGTCGGCATGACATAGTGCAGCCAGCTATCGGAGCCGGAAACCGGCAGCCAGCGCAAGGTGATCGAGAACAGCATCACCAGGATCAGCGCGAAGAAGAAGTTCGGCATCGCTTGGCCGACGACGGCGATGCCCAGGGCAACGCGATCGATCCAGCTATTGGCGTAGATCGCCGCGAGCACGCCGAGCGGAATCGAGATCAGCAGCGCGAAGGCGAGCGATGTCAGGCCGAGGATCAGCGTTACCGGGAGCTTGGCCATCACCAGCGAGGCGACGTCCGTCTTGAAATAGATCGACGTGCCGAGATCGCCGGAGAGCGTCCGCCAGAGCCAGTCGAGATACTGGACGACAATCGGCCGATTCAGCCCGTAGGTCTCGCGGATCAGGTCGATATCGGCCTGCTGCGCGCCCTCGCCGGCGATCGCGACCGCGACATCGCCTGACAGGCGCAACAGGAAGAAGGCAATGGCCGAGACGGCAAGCGCAACGAGCAACGCCAGGCCCAGCCGTTTGAGAATGAAGCCTAACACGGGGTGCTTCCAATGATGTTCATGGGGAATGGAATCCCTGGTCATCCCGGCCCGAGCGCACCGGCAAGCCGGGATCCACATCTGAACCCCCATCCGTGACGCTCTGGCATGGATTCCGGATCGGCGCGATCAGCACCGATCCGGGGAGACGCTTGGCTCGATCGGAGCGGAGAGCGTGCTACTTCCAGCTCATCTCCCAGAAGCGGACGAGCTCGTCCGGATAGGCCTTGAAGAGCAGGTCCTTGTTCGCGACGTAATAGACCGGCAGCGAATAGAGCGGCGCGGCATAGGCCTTGTCGGCGATGATCTTCAGCGCCTCCTTATAAGCCTCCTTCCGGACCTCCGGCGCGACCGAGTTGTTGCCCTTGTTCAGCAGGTCGCGGACCTGCGGATCACGGGTGATGTCCTCGCTGCGGAAGGCGAAATAGTTCGGCGTGTTGGCCGAGACGTCATTGACCGAGAACGAGCCCCAGGTCTGGTGCGTCAGCATCGCCTTGTTTGTGGCGATCAGCTCGCGCATCGCGGCGTATTGCAGGAAGCGCAGGTTGGTCTTGATGCCGACGGCCTGGAGATAGCCGATCAGCGCTTCGGTCTGATTGCGCTCGCGATAGGCGACGATATCGAGCGTGAGGTCCTTGACGCCAGCCTCGGCGAGCAGCGCCTTGGCCTTGGCGGGGTCGTAGGGATAGCGCGCGGCGCCCTCGTCCGTGCAGCCGAACTGCGAGGGGAAGCAGATCGTATTGATGACGCGTGAGCCGTCGCCGACGATGTTCTTGACCATCGCCTCGCGATCGATGGCGTGGATAATCGCCTTGCGGACGCGCTCATCCTTGAGCGCCGGGGAGGGCGTATTCTCGAGGATGTTCATCTGCATGAAGACGATGCGCATCGTCTCGCCGGAGACGACCTGCAGCATCGGCACGGTCTTGAGTTGGTCGGCCTGATCCTTGGGCACGTGCATGATCAGGTCGCCACCGCCCGACAGCATCTCGGCCATCTGGGTCTGGCGGTCGGGGATGAAGCGGATTTCGATCTTGCCGACCTTGGCCTGCGCCTTGGGCGAATCCTTGAAGTAGTCCTTGTTGGTCTCAAGGGTGATCGACTTGCCGGGGACGTAGTTCGTGACCTTGTAGGGGCCCGAGCCGACCGGCTTCTCGTTCTGCCCCTTGGGGCCGACCTTCTCGTAATACTCGTTCGGATGGATCACCACCGGACCGGCGAGATACTCGATTGCAGCCGGGAAGATCTCCTTGGTGGTCAGGCGGACCTTGTACTTGTCGAGCTTCTCGGCCTTCTCGATCCAGTTGACGTTGCCCTGGGTGACGACCTTGCTCTCGGGCTTGGCGACGAAATTCAGGGTGTAGACCACGTCATCGGCGTCGAACTCCTCGCCGTTGTGGAACTTCACGCCTTCGCGCAGCTCGAACTCGATCGTCTTGTCGTCGATCTGCTTCCAGCTCTTGGCGAGCTGGCCCTTGTATTCGTTGGTGACCGGGTCGCGATAGACCAGCGTGTCCCAGACATTGGCGCCGATGATCACGCCGATACGGACGTTGTTGAAGAAGGGGTCGACGTTCTCAGGTGCCTGATCATAGGCGAAGCGGACGGTGTTGGCGGCCTTCTGGGCGAATGCCGGCGTGGCTGCTCCCGCTGCGGCCAGAGTCGTCGAAGCCAGGGCCAACGCGATGGCCTTCGTGACAAATCTCATACTTCTTCCCCTCGCAGCGTTATCGCTCGTCTTGGTGTAGCCACGTGTGGCAACGGTGATCCGTCGCTCTGTACGCAGTTTGAAATCTGCCTAAGGAAAGCGCTTGCCGCCATAAGAATGAATAGAAGGGATCGTTGCCGAACCGGCAAAGCATCGCTAAAGCCCGATCATGCAAACTCCGGCCTTGCGATATTTCCTGGCAGTGGCGCGAACAGGGTCTGTCAGCGCCGCGGCACAGCGGCTGCGCGTTGCCGGCTCAGCCGTCAGCCGACAGATCGCCAATCTGGAAAAGGAACTCGGCGCCGGCCTGTTCGAGCGGCGCTCGCACGGCATGATCCTCACCCAGGCCGGCCAGACGCTTGCCGCCTATGCCCAGCGCCTGGAGCTCGAGAGCGAGCAGATCGTCAACGAAATCCGCGAGTTGCGCAGCGCCAGCAAGGGCCTGATCCGCCTCGGCGTCACCGAGGGCTTTGCCGTCAGCTTCATCCCCGAAGTCATTTACAACTTCCGGAGGCACCATCCCAATGTTGCTTTCGATCTCAAGGTGATATCGCCCCAGGTCGTGACCGAGCATATTCGCACCGGGTCGATCGATATCGGCCTGACCTTCGTGCTGCAGCCGGAGCGCGGGGTGACGATCAACTGGCAATGTGCGGCCCAGACCTATGCCTTTGTCGCGCCGCATCATCCGCTGGCGAGCAAGGCGCCGATCCATATCGAGGACATTTTCGCCCATCCGATCGGGGTGCTCGATGGCGAGGCGACGGTGCGCAGGATCGTCGATATCTATTTCTCGGCACGGGGCCTGACCGTCGACCCGGTTCTGGTCACGACCAATGTCGCGAGCCTCAGACATCTCTGCAAGCTTGGTGGCGCAGTGATGTTCGCCAGCAGCATCTCCTTCGGCGCCTCGGTCCGCGATGGCTCGGTCGTCGCGCTGCCGCTCAGGGATGGCGAGTTGCCGCCGCGCAGCCTGCAAGTGCAGACCATGTCGGGCCGCGTGCTGCCGCGGCTGGTGACGAACTTCATCACCCTGTTGATCGGGGAACTGCAAGCCGCCGATGCCGTGGCTGCAGCGGCGACGCCGCGCACCGTGCAGGCGGCCATGCCTGCTCAAACAAGGGAAGCCGAGGGAGCATGACGAAGCCGACCGGAAGAGGCGTGGCGCTGTCGGAGATCATGATCCCGCACCCACACCAACTTGTCGCGCGCGATGCGATCCTTGCCGCCCGGGCGGCCGGCAAGCCGGGCTTCCTGCTCGGCGATCTGACCGGACTCGGTAAGACGCTTTCGGCCTGGCTCGCCGTTGCCGCGATGCCGGAGGACGAGGTGCTGGTGATCTGCCCCAAGGGCGCGATCCCGCAATGGCGGCGCACCATCGCGCATTCCGGCCTGCCGCCGAAGAAGATCACGCTGATGAATTTCGAGCGGACGAAGTCGTTGCTTGCAGCCCCCACCGACAGCAAGAAGCGCTCGACGCGGGCGAAGAACAACGAGCTCGCCAAACTCGGAACGCCGAAGCGGATCTGGCCGATCGTCGTGATCGACGAGGCCCATCGCATCCGCAATCCGAACTCCCAGCAAGGCTTGGTCTGCCGTCAGATGGCTGCGGCGGCCCGCTTCGCGATTTACATGAGTGCGACCGCGGGCCAGTCGCCGCACGAGCTCTCCTATCTCGGATCTCTGCTGGCCCAGGCAGCCGGTGCTCCGAGCGCCGATCTCGACGGTTTTCGCGTGCTGATGAAGCGCCTGAAGATCGGGAGGGCCAAGGGGCGCTGGAAGAACTGGAGCTGGGAGTCGAACGAGGCCGACCGGAAGCTCATGTCGGACCTGCTGTACAGGGGCGAGAACGCCATCGGGCTGCGCCGGCGGCCGGAAGAGATCGCCGGCTGGCCAGAGGTGCAGCGCGAACTGGCGCCGATTGCGCTCGATGCGTCGGCACGTCGGCTCTACGACGCCACATGGCGCGAGTTCCGGCGCGAGCTGGGCCTTGCCGGTGGTTCGACCCGCAAGCCGGCGGGCTGGGCCGCCGATCTGCGGTTCCGCCAGAAGGCGAGCCTGCTGCGTATTCCAGGCACGGCCGATTTCGTCGAGGATCTGCTCGGCAATGACGAACAGGTCGCGATTTCCGTCGCCTTTCTCGAGACGAGCGGCATGCTGACAGAGACGCTGCGTGGGCGCGGCTGGAAGGTCGGCGAGATCAATGGCGAGCATAGCGGGCAGGCCAATGAAGAGACGCGGCTTGCCTTCCAGACCGGGGCGCTCGACGTCGTCGTCTTTACGGTGACCGAGTCGATCTCCCTGCATCGCGGCGAGATGGCCGGGGGCGAGCGCGAGCGGTCGCTGGTCGTCCACGATATGCGGCACAGCGCGATCCAGCTGCAGCAGATCGAAGGCCGCTGCCATCGCGACGGTCAGCACGCCACGATCTTCTACGCCTATGCCGAGGATACGGTCGAGGAAACGGTCGCCGCCACGGTCATCATCCGCATGGCGGCGATGGACGGAATGGCTGGCGACGACACGCAGATGCTGGATGCGATCGCGACCCTCGTCGAGGAGCGTGCCGCAGCCTGAGTGCTCCGCACCCGGGCGTCACTGCTTGATGCTGCCCAGCAGGGAGTTGGTCAGGCCGACAAGGCCCAGCCATATCTCGCGGGTATAGGCGCCCTGATGAACGACCGCGTCAAAGCCGATGGCGATGACGGCGATGATCAATAGAATCCGGAACATGTGATCCCTCCTGGCCGCACCCTTGGTGAGAACGCGGATGAGATCGGCCTGTTCCGCAGCGCAGCACGGTCCGCCGCCACTGAGGACAGTCTATAGGCCGGTTGACCTCTGCGTTGCGGCGGTGTCCCTTCGCGTTGCATCGGAGGGCGGTAAGGAAGCGGCATGTTCGAGGATCTGCAGGGCAAGCGCGTGCTGGTGACCGGCGCGTCTTCAGGGCTCGGCGAGTATTTCGCCCGGCTTCTCGCGGCGCGAGGTGCGCATGTAGTCGCCGCCGCGCGCCGCCTCGACCGGCTGTCCGAGTTGGCTCGTTCCTGCGCTGGATTGCCGGGCAAGGTGACGCCGCTCGCGCTCGATATCGGATCGGTCGCCGCGGTCGAGACCGGCATTTCGGAAGCGCACGCTGCAATGGGTGGCCTCGATCTGCTGGTCAATAATGCCGGCGTTGCCGATCCCGAGCGCGCGCTGAGCCTGACCGAGGCGCAGTGGGACGCGCATCTCGACATCAATCTGAAGGGCTGTTTTTTTGCCGCGCAAGCGGCGGCGCGTTTCATGGCCGCGCAGGACAGCGGCGGGGCCATCGTCAATATCGCCTCGATTCTCGGCGAGCGCGTGGCGCTCAGCGTCGCGCCCTATGCGATTTCGAAGGCGGGACTGGTCCAGATGACCAAGGCGCTGGCGCTAGAATGGGCGCGCCACAGGATCAGGGTGAACGCGCTGGCGCCGGGCTATGTCGTCACCGATCTCAATCGCGCCTTCTTCGAGACCGATGAGGGCAAGGCCCTGATCAGGCGCATTCCGATGCGCCGCGCCGCCGACCTCGCCGATCTCGACGGCCCGTTCCTGCTGCTCTGCTCGGACGCAGCCCGCTTCATGACCGGCTCGGTCGTTGCCGTCGATGGCGGCCATCTGGTCAGCGGGCTGTAGCGCCCTCAGCCTGGCGGCAGCAGGTCCCGCAACCGCAGCAGCGCGATCTTCTCCACCTGGACCAGCGCGGTCAGGAATTCCTGCTCCGGCGTGCTCTTCAGGCGCTCTTCGAAGGCGGCCACGATCTCGTTCTTGGTGAGCCCCTTGACTGCGATGATGAAGGGTATGCCGAAGCGAGCCTTGTAGGCTTCGTTCAACGCGGTGAAGCGCGCGCGCTCGTCGCTGGACAACCGGTCAAGGCCTGCCGAGGCCTGTTCGATCGTGGATTCCGGAGTGAGTTCCTTGGCGGCCGCGAGCTTCCCGGCGAGGTCGGGATGGGCGAGGAGGAGTGCGCGCTGCTGGTCGCGCGAACCGGAGCGCATCGCCTTCGCCATGGCCGTGTGCAGGCCTTCCGCACTGTCCTCACGGGGCGAGAGACCGGCGTCATACGTTGCTTCGGCTATCCAGGGCGAGTGTTCCCAGACCCGGCCAAAAACCTCGGCGAAAAGGGCCTTCGGGAGCTCTGATGGCTGGTAGCCGCCGGCCGGCGGATGCTGCCGGATCCAGCGACGGGCGATATCGAGCCGGGTTGCGACCCAGACGCGATCATGGCTGCGGACATAATCGAGGAAACGGGCCAGCGCCGCGGCGCGCCCCGGGCGGCCCACGAGCCGGCAATGCAGCCCGATCGACATCATCTTCGGCGCCTCGTCTCCCTCCGCATAGAGGGTGTCGAAGGAATCCTTGAGATAGGTGAAGAATTGCTCGCCGGTGTTGAAGCCCTGCGGCGTGGCGAAGCGCATGTCGTTGGCGTCGAGCGTATAGGGCACCGTGAGCTGCGGGCCCTTCGGTCCCGTGATCCAGTAGGGCAGTTCGTCAGCGTAGGCGTCGGCGGTGTAGAGAAAGCCGCCTTCCTCCATCATCAGCGGCGTCGTGTTCTCGGAAGAACGCCCCTGGTAGAAGCCGAGAGGTCTCTCGCCGGTGAGCTCGCGCTGGACGCGGATCGCCTCATGGATATCGGCGCGCTCCTGCTCGGCGGGGAGGCTGCGATAATCGATCCATTTCAGCCCATGGGTGGCGATTTCCCAGCCTGCCTCCTTCATCGATGTGACGATCTCGGGATAACGGGCCAGCGCACTCGCAACGGCGAACACCGTCACCGGCAGGTGGCGTTCGGTGAACATGCGCCAGAGTCGCCAGTAGCCAGCACGCGAGCCGTATTCGTAGATCGACTCCATGTTCATGTGGCGCTGACCGGGCCAGGGGGCGGCTCCGACGATCTCGGAGAGAAAGGCCTCCGAGGCCGCATCGCCATGCAGGATGCAGTTCTCGCCGCCTTCCTCGTAATTGATCACGAACTGCACGGCGATGCGGGCATTGCCCGGCCAATGCGGATGCGGGGCATTGCGGCCATAGCCGACGAGGTCGCGGGGGTAGGTCTGGTCGCTCATGGCTGATGCTCGCGAGGGTGGTTCTGACTTGGCGGGGCGCGCCAGGATTGGGTCCGGGCGGCGATGTCTAGGCTTCTGCGTTGCATCGGCTTTCCCGAAAACCGCAACCTGCTTTTCGGGCCGATGCCTCAACTGCCGCGATAGGTCGAATAGCTCCAGGGCGAGGCCAGGAGCGGGACATGGTAGTGGCCGTCCGCGTCGGCGATGCCAAAGCGGATCGGCACGATGTCGAGGAAGGCCGGCTCGGGCATGGCGGTGCCGAGCGAACGAAAATAGGCGCCGAGCGCGAAGGTGAGTTCGTAGGTGCCGGGCTGGACGGCCTCTCCGGTGAGCAAGGGCTGGTCGGTGCGTCCATCGGCATTGGTCGTGGTCTCGACGATGCGCTCGCGCTTGCCGTCGGATGACAGGCGATCGAGAGCGAGCGTCAGTCCTGCGGCCGGCCTGCCATTGACCGTGTCGAGCACATGCGTCGAGAGACGTCCCATCCCAATTCAATCCCTTGAAAACGTGCCGGCCGAACCGCTGATGCTGTGTGCTGTTCGTGGCGAAGCTTGCGTTCAGAAAAAGGCCAACCCTAGTCTGGACGCATCATGAAGGTTCCATCCCGGATTCGGCCCTGTCAATCAATTGCGCGCCCTGCGCTAGAGGGGCTTCCCCATGCTTGACGCCTATCTGCTGGAATGGGGCGGCATGCTGCTGCGCTGGCTGCATGTGATCACGGCGATCGCCTGGATCGGTGCATCCTTCTTCTTCATCCATCTCGACGCGTCCCTGCGGCCCGAGGCCGACATCCCAGTAGGTGAGGGCGAGCGCGCCTGGCAGGTGCATGGCGGCGGCTTCTACGAGATGCGCAAATATCTGGTCGCCCCGCCGCGCATGCCGGAAGAGCTGACCTGGCATAAGTGGCAGAGCTACTGGACCTGGATCTCGGGCTTCTTCCTGCTGGTCTGGGTCTATTACGCTCAGTCGGAGCTCTATCTGATCGACCCGGCGGTCATGGCGCTATCGCCCTTCGCTGCCGGCGCGATCGGCATCGCCGCGCTGGCCCTGGGCTGGCTGTTCTATGACTGGCTCTGCAAGTCGCCGCTGGGCAGGAACGAGGTCGTGCTCGGGCTGCTCGGCTTCGGCTACGTCATCGCCGCATCCTACGCCTTCAGCCAGGTCTTCTCAGGGCGTGGCGCGCTGATCCATACCGGTGCGTTGATGGCGACGATCATGACCGCCAATGTCTTCTTCATCATCATGCCGAACCAGCGGAAGGTCATCGCCGCCCTGACGGCAGGCGAGAAGCCCGACCCGCGGCTCGGCAAGCAGGCCAAGCAACGCTCGACGCACAACAATTACATCACCCTGCCGGTGCTGTTCCTGATGCTGTCGAACCACTACCCCGTCACATATGCAAATTCGGCGATCATCCCGGCCCTGGTGGCGCTGATCATCATCGCGGGCGCGCTGATCCGGCATTTCTACAATGTCCGCCACGCCGACCACGCGAAATCGCCGTGGTGGACCTGGGCCGTTGCGCTGGTTGCGCTCTGGCTCGCCTTCTGGCTGGCGATGGCATCGTCACCCGGCGGGCGCGAACGGCTTGGCCTGAAGGCGATCGAGCCAGCCAGATCGGTACTTCTGGCGGGGATGAGCTTGCCGCCCGCCGAGGTGGCGAACATCGTGACGGGACGCTGTGCCATGTGCCACGCGCCGGAGCCATCCTGGCCCGGTATTCAGACCGCGCCCAAGGGGATCTGGCTGCATGAGCCGGAGCGGATCGCCGTTCAGGCCCGCGCGATCCGGACGCAGGCGGTGATGACCCATGCGATGCCGCCCAATAATCTGACCGGCATGACGGAGGCAGAGCGGCGTACGCTCGGAGCGTGGCTCGCCGCGCAGCGCTGAAGCGCCGGACTTTCCAAAGCGTTCAGCCTGTTTTCGACCGGGGCACGAAAATGTGAACCCATTCAGTTTCGGTTCACGTGCGCCTTGCCAAGGTCAGCAATACTGACTGGGCTGGAAGAAGGTTCCCACACCGGGACCGTCCGTGCCGGGGGACCTTGGGGGTCCGGGTGAAGCGGTTTGAAGGGCAGGTCGCCGGCTATTGGCTGGCGGCCCTGGGATTTGTTTGTGCGTGGAGCATCCTGTGCTGGCCCTGGCTTTCGGGGGCGGTGACGATTCCCTTCGATGCCAAGGCGCATTTCCAGGCCCAGATCCAGTTTCTCGCCCAGGCTCTGCATAGCGGCCAGTCGCCGTTCTGGACGCATAATGTCTTCGGCGGTTCGCCGCAGGTTGCCGATCCGCAATCCCTGATCTTCTCGCCCGCCATCCTGCTTGCGCTGCTGACGCCCTCGCCGAGCTTCCGGATGGTCGATGCCTATGTGCTGGCGCACCTGCTCGTTGGCGGGCTGGCCTTCCTGATGTTCTTCCGCGACCGCGGCTGGCACCCTGCCGGCGGTCTACTTGCTGCGCTCGTCTTCGCCTTTGGCGCCTCGGCCGCGTGGCGGGTGCAGCATGTCGGTCAGATCGCGAGCCTTGCGTTCTTTGCGATCGCCTTCTGGCTGACGGCCCGCATGCTTCAGTGCGCGTCGCTGCGCGCTGGCGCGCTGGCAGGCTTTGCTGCCGGCCTGATGGTCCTGGAGCCCGATCAGGTGGCGCTGCTTGGCGCCTATGTGCTGATCGGCATGGTCGTCGCGCATTGGTTTTCCGGCGGCTGGGCGGCTGTCCGGGCGAGCCTGGCGCCGATTTCGGTCGCGAGCCTCGCCGGCCTTGCGACGATCCTGCTGCCGCTGATCTGGACCTGGCTTTTCGCCGAGGCGACGACGCGTCCCGAGGTCGACCTCATTGAAGCTGGCCGTGGCTCGCTGCACCCGGCCTCCCTGCTGACGGCCTTCGTGGCCGATCTCTTCGGTGCGCGCGATCCGGCCGTGGATTTCTGGGGCCCCTACAGCCCGGCCTGGGATGCCAAGGAGCTCTTCCTGTCGCAGAATATGGGGCAGGTCTATGTCGGCGCGCTGCCGCTGTTGCTCCTGATCGCGCCGGGCTTGAGCCGCGGCTGGCTCTGGGACAGGGCGATCCGCCCGCTGACGCTGCTCTTCGTCTTCATGGTTCTGTTCGCGCTCGGGCGCTACACACCGCTGTTTCAGGCGGCCTATGAGTATTTGCCGGGCGTGAAGGTCTTCCGCCGCCCGGCCGATGCGACCTTCCTGATCGGTGCGCTTGGTGCGCTGCTCGCAGGCTACGTGCTGCATCGCCTTCTGAGCGAGGAGCGTCTCGGTTCACTGCATCGCGATCTCGGTGTTGCCGGTGTGGTCGTCGCTGGGCTCGTCGCTGCGGCCTTGTTCGTCTCGAAGCGCGAGGGGCATCTTGCCGATGCCTGGTGGCCGAGCCTTTCGGCGGCCTTCTGGTTTGCGGGGGCTGCGCTGGTGCTTGTCGCGCTGACGCGCTGGCGCGGAGCGCTGGCACCGCTTGCCAGCGTGCTCGTGGTCGCCGGCGCCGTCGGGGCCGACCTTGGCGTTAATAACGGCCCCAACGACTCGACTGCGCTGTCCCCGCAGCTCTACGACGTGCTCCGTCAGGAGACGAAGAACGAGACCGTCCAGATTCTCAAGCAACTGGTTGCCCAGCCGGCCGGGTCGCCACGTCGCGACCGCGTCGAGCTGCTCGGCATGGGGTTCGAATGGCCGAATGTCGGGATGGTTCACGGCTTTGACCATACGCTCGGCTATAATCCGTTGCGGCTGGCCGATTTCTCGGACGCGGTCGGCACGCGTGACTCGATCGCCGCGCCGGACCAGCGCAAGTTCACACCGCTTTTCCCCTCCTATCGCTGCCGCCTCGCTGATCTCCTCGGCCTGCGCTACATCGCGACGCGTATTCCGATCGGTCAGGTCGATCACGCGTTGAAGTCGGATGATCTCAAGCTCATCGCCTTCACGGGGGATGGCTACATCTACGAGAACCCACGGGCGCTGCCGCGCGCCATGTTCGTCGGCGGCTGGCAACTCGCCGATTTCGACGGCATGAAATCGGCGGGCCAGTGGCCCGACATCGATCCACAGCAGGTTGTGCTGCTCGATAGCGTACCGCCGGATGCGGTGCCGGAAGGACCGATTTCGGCGCAAGCCGAGGCCAAGTTGACGCGCTATCAGAACACCGAAGTCGAGATCACGGTCACGACGGACAAGCCTGGTTTCGTTCTGCTCAACGACATCTGGCATCCATGGTGGCGGGCGGAGCTCGACGGTGCGGAGGTCGATATCCTGAGGGCGAATGTGCTGTTCCGTGCCGTGCAGGTGCCGGCGGGGACGCATACCGTGCGCTTCAGTTTCAAGCCGGTCGAGGGCGCCATTGCAGAGCTGCGCGATCGCGTCGAACCGATCGTGCCGGAGGAGGCTCCTTCGGCTGCCGAGCCGCGCGTCGCGGCGGGATCCGGCACGACGCCCAATCCGCGTCTCTATGAAGATGGCGGCTGGTTCGAAAGCCGCGACCACGGCCAAGCGCCGCAGACTGCGACCCTGGTTCGTTAGTCCATCGGACCGGATCTCGTATCCGGTCCGATGGACTACCCTTTCCGCGTTTGCATCGGCTTTCCCGAAAAGCCGCAATCCAGTTTTGGGCCGATGCGTCAGATCGCCCCCCAAAGAAGAAAGGCCCGGCGACACGAACGCATCGCCGGGCCCCAAATTGTTCGAGGCGAAGCCTTGCGGGCTTCGCTTTGTTTAGCCCTCAGGCGACGCCGAGCTTCTTCTGCAGGCTGGTCGAGGAGGTGGTGTACTGGAAGGTCAAGCGCTTCTCCGGATAGACATACCGGTGCACCTTCTGGGCGGCGAGCGCTGCCTCATGGAAGCCTGAGAGGATCAGCTTGAGCTTGCCGGGGTAGGTGTTGATGTCGCCGATGGCGAAGATGCCAGGCACATTGGTCTCGAATTTCTCGGTGTCGACCGGGATCAGGTTCTCGTGCAGGTTCAGACCCCAGCTCGCGATCGGGCCGAGCTTCATCGTCAGCCCGAAGAAGGGCAGCAGGGTATTGCAGGAGACCTCGAAGGCCTCGTTGGCACTGTCGCGGCAGATCGCGGCTTCCAGCGTGGTGCCGTCGCCCTTCAGGCCGGTGACCTGACCGATCCTCAGATCCATCTTGCCGTCTGCGACCAGTGCCCGCATCTGCTCGACCGAATGCGGCGCAGCGCGGAAATCGTCGCGACGGTGCATCAGTGTCACTCGCTTGGCGAGGGGCTGCAGGTTCAGAGTCCAGTCGAGCGCGGAATCGCCGCCGCCGACGATCAGAATCTCGCGGTCGCGGAAGGCTTCCATCTTCCGGACGGCGTAGAAGACGCTGTTGCCTTCATAGGCCTCGATTCCCGGGATCGGCGGCTTCTTCGGCAGGAACGATCCGCCCCCGGCGGCAACGAGCACCGTCTTGGTGTTGAAGACGGTGCCGGCATCGGTGCGCACCCGAAAGCGGGGCGCCTCCGCCGTGCCGGTCGGCTCGAGCGACTCGATCATCTGGTTGAGATGGAAGGTCGGGCCGAAGGGTTTGACCTGCTCGATCAGATTGTCGACCAGGCCCTGGCCCGTGACCATCGGAAAACCGGGAATGTCATAGATCGGCTTTTCCGGATAAAGCTCGGCACATTGGCCGCCGACCTTCGGCAGGATGTCGACGAGATGGGCGCGGATATCGAGCAGACCGAGTTCAAACACCGCGAACAGGCCGCACGGACCCGCGCCGACGATCACGACGTCGGTTTCGATGACCTCGCTCTCGGCGACGTTCTCGTTGGCAATATCGGCACTCATCGTGAATTCCCTCGGGATGTTCCCTGCGGCCATGCGCGGGAGCCGATGCAGCAAATCCTGCTGCGATGCAATGAAAACCCCCGCCCGAGCATGGGCGGCAGCCGGAAAAGAGAAGAATTTCCTGTTTCAGGCGCCCGTGTCAGCAACAAGGCCTATGCTGGAAATCCCGGCGACGGCCGCGGCCTCGTCATTGTCCGAGGTGTCTCCTGAGATTCCGATCGCGCCGAGAAGCACGCCGGCGCTATCGCGAATGAGCACGCCGCCCGGGACCGGCACGAGCGATCCGCCGACCGCATGGGTTGCTGCTTCAATGAAATAGGGGCGCTCGAGCGCCATCTTGTGCAGGGCGCGCGAGCCGAGGCCGAGCGCCACGGAGCCATGCGCCTTGCCAAGTGCGATCTCGCCGCGTTTCAGACTGGTGCCGTCCTGTGCCGCGAAGGCCTTCTGCGCGCCTCGCGCATCGATGATGGCGATCGCGAGCGGTTTGAAACCGGATTTCTCGGCATGGGCAAGCGTGCTGGCGAGGATGGTCTGGGCCTGGGCCAAGGTGAGCATGGGAAGAGCCTTCCATTGAGGACGCGAGCTTCTTGCCAGCCCGCAGGCATGGAGGGAAGCTGCCGCAGCGCGCAATCTGCCATGTCATGGTGAAACGTGCCGGCATATCGCCCCCTTTGCCGGCATCACGCAATTCAACTTGAACTTGCAGGGGCAAGCGGGCTTCATACCAACCCCGACACTGGAGGATAAGCTATGGGTCTGTTCAGTTTCATCAAGGAAGCCGGTGCGAAGATCTTCGGTGGCTCGGCGCAGGCGGCGACCCCCGACGCTCTGCAGAAGGAATTGGCAGGGCACGGGCTGCCCTCCGACGTCAATATCCAGATCGACGGCGACAAGGTGAAGGTCTCCGGCAAGGCGGTCTCTACCGAAGAGGCCGAGAAGATCATTCTTGCACTGGGCAACACGACAGGCGTGGCGCAGGTCGAGTCCGAGTTGGCGGTGACGAAGGAGGCCCCGGCTGCCGTGTTCTACACGGTCAAGAAGGGGGATACGCTCTGGAAGATCGCCGAGGAGCACTATGGCAAGGGGCAGGGCGCGAAATACACCGAGATCGTCAAGGCCAATACGCCGCCGGTGAAAAATCCCGACCTGATCTTGCCCGGTTGGGTGCTGCGTATTCCGCCCAAGGCCTGATCCGCTTCCACCCCCTTCAATCAACGGCATGCGGCGTTACCCGCATGCCGTTTTGAGGCTCGCCGTGACCGCTTCAATTTCAGGCGGACGGCACTTGCGTCAGTCGCGCTTTGGCGCTCATCTGTCATACCAATAAGGCAGACAAGGCATTCCTTACGGGAATGGACCGTCATGCTGTGCCTGAGCAGGCCTCTGGGGAGGGGATGAATGACTTTTGACCGCCGCAAATTCCTGACGCTTGCCGGCACGGCCGTTGCCGCGCCGGCCGTGATGCGTGTCACTCGCGCCAATGCGCAGGAGGTGACGCTGAAGATGCATCACTTCCTGCCGCCTGTCGCCAATGGCCATTCCAAGTTCCTGAAGCCATGGGCCGACAAGGTCGCGGCCGAATCGAATGGCCGCATCAAGATCGATATCTTCCCGTCGATGCAGCTTGGCGGAACGCCGCCGCAGCTCTTCGACCAGGCCCGTGACGGCGTTGCCGATATCGTCTGGACGCTGCCCGGCAATACGCCGGGACGTTTCACCGGCATCGAAGCCTTCGAGCTGCCCTTCGTCTCGAACAAGCGGGCCTTGGTCAATTCGCTGGCTCTGACGGACTACGCCGAGCAGAACCTCAAGGACGAGTTCAAGGACGTCAAACCCATCTGTTTCTGGGCGCATGATCACGGGCTGATCCACGCCAACAAGCAGGTGAAGACGATGGAGGACCTGAAGGGTCTGAAATTGCGCTTCCCGACCCGCCTTGCCGGCGAAGCCCTGCGGACGCTTGGCGCCAATGCGATCGGGATGCCGATTCCGCAGGTGCCGGAATCGCTGGCGCAGCGCGTCATCGATGGCTGCGTCGTGCCCTGGGAGGTCGTGCCGTCGATCAAGGTCCAGGAGCTGGTGAAGTATCACACCGAGATTCCGGGCTCGCCGACCTTCTATGTCGCGACCTTCATCCTGGCGATGAACCGCGCGAAATACGATTCGCTTGCGCCTGAACTGAAGGCGGTTCTCGACAAGAACTCCGGCGCTGTTGCGGCTGCCATGGCCGGCAGGGTCTGGGACGAGCAGGCGGTCGTGGTCTCCGAGATGGTTCGCAAGCGCGGCAATACCATCACCACGCTCGACGAAGCCGAGGCCGCGCGCTGGCGCAAGACGACCGAACCGGTGATCGACGGCTGGGTCAAGGCCGCCAAGGACAAGGGGCTCGACGGGGCGAAGCTGCTGGAGAGCGCCAGGGCGGCGCTCGCCAAGCACGAGAAGGCGGCCTGACGGCGCATCATGGCGGTCAGAGGCCGGGAGGCAACGATGCCGGGCTTCGATGCTCTGGTGCGTGGGATCGCCATCGCGGGTGGCGTTCTGCTAATTGCGCTGGCGACCATGGTGGTCGTCAGCGTGACCTTGCGCAGCGACCTGATCGGCGCGGCTGGCGTCCCGGGTGATTTCGAGTTGGTGCAGATGGCGACGGCGGTCGCCGCCTTCTGCTTTCTGCCCTATTGCCAGCTTCGGCGCGGCAACATCTTCGTCGACACCTTCACGCTGAAGCTGCCCTTGCGCTGGCAAAGGGCAATCGATGCGCTTTGGGATATCGTCTATGGCCTGGTCATGGCGCTGATCGCCTGGCGGCTCGCTGCCGGCGCACTGGCGGCCTTCGCGAGCGGTGAGAATACGATGGTGCTGCAGGTGCCGAGCTATCTTCCAATCGCCATTTGCGCCGTGCTGGCCGCACTGGTTTCTCTGACCTCGTTCGTCAGCGCCAGCCGGCTGGCGAGGGCGCGCGCGTGAGCGGCTTCACCCTCGCCATCACGGGTTTCGTCGCGCTTCTCGCTCTTATGGCCGTCAGATTGCCGATCGGGCTGGCGATGATGCTGGTCGGTGGCCTCGGTTACATCCAGCTCAACGGGCTGGAGCCCTTCCTCAACTACATCAAGACGACGCCCTATCAGATCTTCGCCAACTACACGCTGTCGGTGATTCCCCTCTTCGTGCTGATGGGGGCTTTCGCCGAGCGCTCGGGCCTGGCATCCGACCTGTTCAAGGCCGCGTCGGCCTTCGTCGGCCATCGCCGTGGCGGGCTCGGGATGGCGATGATCGGGGCCTGTACGGGCTTCGGCGCAATCTGCGGGTCCTCGGTTGCGACGACGGCGACCTTCGCGCGCGCAGCGCTGCCGCAACTGCGGCACTACCGCTACGACCCCGGCTTCGCCTGCGGCGTCACCGCCGTCGGCGGCACGCTCGGTATCCTGATCCCGCCCTCGGTGATCCTGGTCGTCTATGCGATTTCGACCGAGCAGAACATCGCCAAGCTGTTCAAGGCGGCCTTGATCCCGGGCCTGATGGCGGCTGCGATGTATTGCATCACCATCGCGATCATGACCCGGCTCGACGCGACACTCGGTCCGGCGCACGAGCGGATCGTCTGGCGCAACCGGCTCGGCCCACTGCTCGGGGTCATCCCGGCGATGCTGGTCGCGCTGGTCGTGGTCGGTGGCATCTACGGCGGGATCTTTACACCGACCGAGGGTGCCTCGGTCGGGGCCTTTGTCATGTTGATGATCGGCGTGTTCCGGCGGACGCTGGGCCTGAAGGCGATCGCCGAGGCGATCCTGCAGACGGCCGAGACCTCGGCGATGATCTTTGCGATCCTGCTCGGAGCCGAGATCTTCAACGCCTTCCTGGCGCTGACCCAGGTGCCGACCGCGGCGGCCGAGATGATCGCTGCATCGGGCTGGCAACCCTATTCGGTCCTGGTTGGTCTGCTCGTCTTCTACATCGTGCTCGGCGGCGTCATGGACGAACTTGCCATGATCCTGCTGACGCTGCCGGTGTTCTTCCCGATCGTGACCGCACTCGATTTCGGCATGCCTGTCGACGATATCGCGATCTGGTTCGGCATCCTCGTCCTGATCGTAGTCGGGATCGGGATGACCTGCCCGCCGATCGGCCTCAATGTCTTCGTCGTCGCTTCGCTGGCGCGTGATGTCCCGGTCACGCGGATCTATCGCGGGGTGCTGCCCTTCGTGCTCTCCGATATCATCCGGCTTGGCATCGTGGTGGCATTTCCAGCCCTCACGCTCTATCTGGTGAAGCTACTGGATTAGCCTGGACTGGATGGCAGCAGTGACCGTGAACGATCTCGATATCGAGGACATCAAAGCCGGCCTCGCGGCTGATTCCATTCTGATCGTGGATGTGCGCGAGCCGCACGAATTCGCCGCGGGGCATATTCCCGGCTCGGTCTCGCGGCCGCTGTCCCAGTTCGACCCTGCCGACCTGCCCAATCCGCCTGGAAAGCGCGTCGTGTTCTCCTGCGCGGCCGGCGTGCGCTCGCTGCGGGCTCTGGAATTCGCGCAGTCGGCCGGGCTCGATATCGACAGCCATTATCGTGGTGGCTTCAAGGACTGGGCGATGCGCGGCGAGCCCGTCGAGCAATAGGACCGGGCCTTGCGTGTGATGCATCGCAGCTTTCTGCCTCCGGGGGGCTGACGCGACGCTGATCCTGCTCCAGTTTCCTAAGCGACGGTTTCGAGATTTTCGTACTTTCAAGGATGTAAGCCCATGCGCCCCATGAAGTTCGGAGTCGGCCAGCCCATTCGCCGGGTCGAGGATCACCGCCTGACCACCGGGATGGGGCGCTATACCGACGATATCGCCGTCGAGGGAGCGCTGCATGCCTTCGTGCTACGCTCGCAATACGCTCATGCGAAGTTCACGATCCGCGACAAGGATGCCGCCCGCAAGATGAAGGGCGTGAAGCTGGTCCTGACCGGCGAGGACGTGGCGCATCTCGGCGACATTCCGTGCAAGGGCTTGATCACGACGGTTACGGGCCAATCGGTGGAGCCGAATCCGGTGCCGATCTTGCCGACCGATACGGTGCGTCATGTCGGCGAGGCGGTCGCCTTCATCGTTGCCGAGACCCTGAGCCAGGCCCGCGACGCGGCCGAGGCGATCGACATCGCCTGGGAGGTCCTGCCTTCGATCACCGGTATCGCCGAAGCGCTCGCTCCCAAGGCACCGCAGGTCTGGCCGGGGCGTGAGGGCAATGTTGCTTTCGAGGCCGAGCAGGGCAATTCCGAGAAGACCGAGAAGGCCTTCGCCAAGGCCGATCGCATCGTTTCCGTCACGATCGTCAACAACCGTCTCGCCTCCAACTACATGGAGACGCGCGCCTGCATCGCCGAATACGACAAGGATTCGAAACGCTGGACGCTGACGCTCGGCAGCCAGGGCAGCCACGGCACGCGCGATATCCTCGCCGGCTACATCCTGAAGGTCGATCCCTCGCGCATCCGCGTCATCACGCCCGATGTCGGCGGCGGCTTCGGCACCAAGATCTTCATGTATCGCGAATACCCGCTGACCATGGTGGCGGCCGAGAAGCTGAAACGCCCGGTGCGCTGGGTCGCGGACCGAACCGAGCATTTCCTTGCCGACACCCATGGTCGCGCCAATCTGACCACGGCTACGATGGCGCTCGACAAGAAGGGCCGGTTCATCGGCCTCAAGGTCGATCTCGCCGCGGAAATGGGCGCCTATCTCTCGCAGTACGGACCTTTCATCCCCTGGGTCGGCACGACGATGACGCCGGGCTGCTACAATATTCCGGCCGTGCATGTGCGCTTTCGTGGGGTTTTCACCAACACCACCCCGGTCGATGCCTATCGCGGAGCCGGGCGTCCGGAGGCCGCCTACCTGATCGAGCGGCTGGTCGATGCCATCGCGCGCGAAACCGGCAAGACGCCGGACGCCGTCAGGGCGCAGAATTTCGTCAAGCCAGCGGAGATGCCGCATTCGACCCAGACCGGGCCGGTCTATGATTCCGGCGAGTTCGAGGGGCATATGCGCCGCGCCATGGATGTCGCCGACTGGAAGGGCTTCAAGGCGCGCCTCAAGGCCTCGACCAAGGCCGGCAAGATTCGCGGCATCGGCATGGCCTGCTATATCGAGGCCTGCGGCGGCGGCGGTCCGGAGAGTTCGACCGTCATCCTTGAGAAGGACGGCACGGTGACCGTGCTGATCGGCACCCAGTCGAACGGGCAGGGGCACGAGACGGCGTATTCGCAGCTCGTCGCGCAGCATCTGGATATCCCGATGGACCGCATCCGCGTTGTCCAGGGCGATACCGACCGGGTCGAGACCGGCTCCGGCACCGGCGGCTCGCGCTCGATTCCCGTGGGAGGCGCTGCGCTCGATAAGGCGT
The DNA here is from genome assembly GCF_052115715.1 of Allobosea sp. 2KB_26. Classification (NCBI taxonomy): domain Bacteria; kingdom Pseudomonadati; phylum Pseudomonadota; class Alphaproteobacteria; order Hyphomicrobiales; family Alloboseaceae; genus Allobosea; species Allobosea sp. 2KB_26. The sequence goes on along the minus strand of NZ_JBFRHE010000001.1, from coordinate 201,377 downwards.
CTTCGATCCTGACTGAGAACCTGAAGCAGCTTGCGTCCGAAAAACTCGAGGCCGGTATCGGCGATCTGGAAATCGTCGATGGCGCGGTGCGGATCGTCGGCACCGACAAGGCGCTCGACCTCAAGGCCATTGCCGCTCTGCCTGGAGCAACGGCTGACAAGCTCAGGGTCCATCAGAGCTGGACGCCGCCGGAAGCGACCTATCCGAATGGCACGCATATCTGCGAGCTGGAGGTTGATCCCGGCACAGGCGCGACCGAGATCGCCAACTATGTCGTGGTCGACGATTTTGGCGTGACGCTGAACCCGCTAATGCTCGAGGGCCAGGTCCATGGTGGTGCCGCCCAGGGGATTGGCCAGGCCCTGATGGAGGAAATTCGCTTCGATAGCTCCGGCCAGATGCTGACGGCGACGTTCATGGATTACGCCCTGCCGCGCGCGGTCGACGTTCCAAATTTCCATTTCGAGACCCGCAATGTCCGCTGTGTCACCAATGCGCTCGGCGTGAAGGGGGCCGGAGAGGCCGGTGCGATCGGGGCCTGTCCGGCGGTGATGAATGCGATGGTGGACGCGCTCGACCGCGCAGCCGGTATCCGGGCGATCGATATGCCCGCGACGCCGAAGAAGGTGTTCGGGGCGTTGAAAGTTGCAGGCTATCAGCAGTGATCCAGGCGTAAGCGCCTCTAACTCCGATGTGTTCACGGAAATGCGACTTGGCGTCGTGATGCGGATCGGCTGATCTGAAAGGCTTCTAAGCGGCGCGCTCGACGCCGCGCTTTCCGGGAGGAGGCTTACGCATGATACGTACCGTACTCGTCGCCGCCGGCCTAGTTGTGACGCTCTCGACCGTGATTGCCCAATCGGATCCGATTGCCGAGCGTCGCAATACAATGAAGGGAGTGGGCGCCGCCACGCGCGATGGCGCGGCCATGGCCAAGGGCGAGGCCGCCTTTGACGCGAGCAAGAGCGAGACCATCTTCAAGGTCTACGCTGCCGCGGCTCAGAAGATGCCCGGCCTTTTCCCTGATACTGCCAAGACGGGCGGCGAGAGCACGGCCGGGCCCAAAATCTGGGAGGATCCAGCCGGCTTCAAGGCTGGGTTTGCCAAGCTGGAGACGGAGGCCACAGTGGCCGCGGCGAGTGCCACCAAGGACCTCGACAGCTTCCGTTCTGCTTTTGGAAACGTGACCAAGAACTGTGGAAGCTGTCACGAGGTCTATCGGATCAAGAAATAGATTTCTTGGCGCTGCGCCTGCCGCGGCGCGCGATCAGACTTGGGTTAAGGGCGGTCTCCATACTGGAGTCCGCCCTTTAGTATTTGCCCTGCACGCCGGCCATTCCAAACTGCCGCAAGGTTGTGGGCAACCTGTCCGCATTGGCGCGGGATTGATTGGAGCAAATTCCGGTGCGTTCACGAAAATGCGACTTGGCGCTGTCATGCGGATAGGCTGATCTGGAGGAGTTCTAAGCGGAGCCTGTCCGGCACCGCATCTCCCCGAAAAGGATAGTCCCGCATGATCCGTACCGTAGTCGTTGCTGCTGGCCTCATTCTCGGCCTTTCGGCCGTCGTCGCGCAGTCTGACCCTATCGCCCAGCGCCGCGATGCGATGAAGGCCGTTGGCGCGGCAACGCGCGAGGGCGCGGCCATCGCCAAGGGCGAGGCAGCTTTCGATTCCGCCAAGGTTCAGACGATCTTCAAGGTTTACGCTGATGCAGCCAAGAGGCTGCCGGCCCTGTACCCGGAAACGGCCAAGTCGGGCGGCGAGACCACGGCGGGGCCAAAGATCTGGGAGGATCAGGGGGGCTTCAAGACCGCTCTCGCCAAGTTCGAAACCGAAGCCGTGGCCGGTGGTGCCGCCGCCAAGGACCTCGACAGTTTCCGCTCTGCCTTTGGCGCTGCGACCAAGAATTGTGGCTCCTGCCACGAGGTCTATCGCATCAAGAAGTAAGTTCAGCAGCGCCGCGCGGTTGCGCGGCGCGCTCGAACATGGGTTGATGGGCGGGCTCCTCCATGAGCCCGCCCATTCCTGTCAGGCCTGCGCTTCGAACTTTTGAAGTCTTCGGAGCGTTGAGGTACCAGCAAAACCGGGAAACGCTTGATGCGCCGCCTATTCCTCACGCTCGGCATTTTCATCCTGTTGGGACTAGCCGGCTTCTATGTTTTCACCGATCCCCGCGTCGTTTCGCCGGCGCCCGAGATCGGTACCTTGCCGCCGCCGGATGTCGAGAATGGCAAGCTGCTCTTTGCGGCGGGGGGCTGCTCTTCATGCCATGCAACGCCCGGCCAGGATGACAAGCTCCGGCTTGGCGGTGGGCTTGCGTTGCCCTCGCCCTTCGGCACGTTTCACGCACCCAACATCTCACCGCATACGCGGGACGGGATCGGCAACTGGGGAGTGAAGGATTTCGTCGATGCGATGGCGACCGGCGTCTCGCCATCCGGACAACATTATTATCCGGCGTTTCCCTATACTTCCTACCGGCTGATGCCACCCAAAGCCCTGGCCGATCTCTTCGCCTATATTCGCACCCTGCCTTCGGTCGAAGGACGTGCACCAGGGCACGATCTGCCTTTCCCCTTCAATATCCGCCGCGCTGTCGGCGGCTGGAAGCTGCTGTTCTTCGATGGCACGCCGTTCCGGCCGGACCCGACGAAGAGCGAGGAATGGAACCGGGGCGCCTATCTGGTGCAGGGACCGGGCCATTGCGCCGAATGCCATTCCAACCGCAATGCGCTGGGCGCGATCATTCCGTCGACGCGCTTTGCCGGAGGCCCCGACCCGGAGGGCAAGGGTTTCGTGCCGAACATCACTCAGCATGCCGACGGACTGGCGAACTGGTCGAAGTCGGAGATCGCCGAAATGCTCAAGACCGGCTTCACGCCGAGCTTCGACAGCGTCGGCGGCAGCATGGCGCCGGTGGTGCGCAACATTGCGCAGCTGTCAGATGCCGATCGGATGGCGATGGCGGAGTTCATCAAGTCGCTGCCGGCGGTCGCCGGCCCACCACGGCCCAAGAAGGCCGAATAGGCCGCGCAGCCGAATTGCCGATTAGGTCCGCAATGTCATTCCGGTCTGCCTTTGGGCGCCCGGGATGATCTAACCTTCTGCATTCGCAGCGGCTTTTCCGAAAAACCGCAATGCACCTCTCGGGCTGACGCTTTGGCGCCTATTCCATCACCGCTGCCTTGAGGATGCAGACCATCAGGGCGGAACCTGGCTGGTCGCCGACGCAGCGGACGATATGGCGGCGGTCACAGCGATAACGCAGCGTCTCGCCAGCCTTGGCGCGCTGGATCACGTCCCCGACTTCGACCTCGAACTCGCCGGAGGTCACGGAGAGCGATTCGATCGAGCCGCGCTGATGACCTTCGGAGTCCAGTTCGCCGCCGGGTTCGGCCTGCACATCGTACCATTGCAGCCACTCGACGGTCTTGATCCAGCCGATGATGGCAAGCCTGAGCTTGCCGTCCTCTGAGACCAGGATCGGCGTGTCGGCACGGGTGGTCTTGTCGATGAAGGCTTCCTCTTCGCCGCTCGACAGTACACGCTCGATCGAAATGTCGAGGGCCTGCGAGAGACGCCAGATCGTCGCCAGTGTCGGGTTGGTTTCGTTGCGCTCGATCTGGCTGATGATCGACTTGGCAACGCCCGATTGCTCCGCGAGTTCGGAAAGCGAGAGATTATAAGCCTTGCGCAGGCGCTGGATCGTCTTACCGAGCTGACCCGAGATGACCTGGGCCCCGGATTCGAGCTCGCGCCCGCCACGTTCCTTGGTCTCGATACCCATCCTGATACCTGTCACACGAATGCTGTTCGTTTGCGGAAGCGAACAAACGTTTGTCTAACCGGACAATGCCTGTTCCAGTTGGAAGGAGCAAGCCGAGGAGGGGCGGGCGACAGCCGAGAAGGGACTTCGTCCAGGGCCTCTTCACATGATTTTGCGCGAGTTCTCAGGTCGCCCGCGTCGGGCCGACCTCGCGCGTCTCCCGCTTGAGGAGGCCGAGCTGCTTCTCGCGCAGGATCACATAGATGCCGGACGCGATGACGATGGCTGCGCCGACGAGCACAGCCGAAGCCGGCCAGTCGCCGAAGACGAACCAGCCGATCGCGACCGCCCAGAGCATGGTCGAATATTCGAACGGCGCGATCAGCGAGGCGTCGCCATAGCGATAGGCCTGGACCAGGAAGATCTGGCCAAGGCCGCCGAGGATGCCGATCGCGACCATGAGCGCGGCATCCTGAAGATCGGGCATGCGCCAGCCGAGCAGGATCGTGAAGAGGCCGAGTGTCGTCGTCATCAGCGTGAAATAGAAGACGATCGCGCCAGTGCGCTCGGTCATGGTCAGCTGCCGCACCTCGATCGAGGCAAAGGCCGAGCAGCAGGCGCCGGCGAGGCCGAAAGCCGCGCCGATGGCCGGTGCATTGTCGCCGGCGACCTGGAAACTGCCGAGATGCGGGGACAGCATGATCAGCACGCCAATGAAGCCGATGGTCACCGCGCTCCAGCGATAGATCCGAACACGCTCTTTCAGTACCAGAGCGGCAAGTACGACGACTGCGAGCGGAGCGGCATAGCCGAGCGCGACCGCGTCCGGGAGGGGCAGAAAGCTCAAGGCTACGAAGCCGCAGAACATGCCGGTCGAGCCGATCACTCCGCGCTTGAAATGGCCGCGCAGGTTCTTGGTCTTCAGGGCAGCGGGAATTTCGCCGCGCCAGCCCAGCCAGAGCAGCAGCGGGATCAGCGCGAAGAAGGACCGGACGAAAACGAGTTCCCCTGTCGGATAGCGCGCCGCAATCGCCTTGATGCCAGCTGACATCAGGGTGAAGGACAAAGCCGAGATCAGCTTGAGCGTGATGCCGAGGAGAGGAGACAACGGTGCTGCGCGTACGTGTCGGGGGAGAGAGTCTTATAAAAGACTTGGTCCCTCTAGATCACGTTCGCGCGTCGGGTCCAAGCGCAATGCATGCAACCCTGATGCCCGTGGTGACGCATGCGTGCCGTCAAAGGGCGCAGCATCCCGCTCTTGCGCGGCAGGGACCAACAATGAATCCCCGGAGAGTAACGCTCCCCGGGGCTGATGGTGGCCTGGCCCGCGTCTCAGAACGTGCCCTTGAACACGCCGCCGTCCATCAAGAGGTTCTGACCGGTGATGTAGCCGGCATGGGCGCTTGCCAGGAAGGCGCAGGCCTTGCCGAACTCCTCTGCATTGCCAAAGCGCCTCGCCGGAATCTCGGCCATGCGCCCCCTCGTCATTTCCTCGGGCGTGATCCCCTTGATCGCCGCCATCTTGGTGGTCGAGCCCTTCAACCGATCAGTATCGAACATGCCGGGCAGGATGTTGTTGATGGTGACGTTGGCATAGGCGACCTCGCGGGCCACGCCGGAGAAGAAGGCGGTCAGACCGGCGCGTGCTCCCGACGAGACATCGAGCCCCGTCAAGGGCGTCAGCACGCTCATCGAGGTGATGTTGACGATGCGGCCGAAGCCGCGCGCAATCATGCCGTCGACGACACGCTGCATCAGTTCAACCGGTGTCGCCATGTTCTGGATGACGCCTTCGAGAAGTGCTTCGCGCGAGATCTCGCGGAATGGCTTCGGCGGCGGGCCGCCATTGTTGTTGACCAGGATATCCGGCTCCGGTGCCGCGGCGAGCAACGCGTCCTGGCCAGCGCGGGTCGAGACATCGGCAACGACGGCGATCACGGTCGCTCCATATTTCGCCCGGATCTGGCTCGCCGTGGCCTCCAGCGTGGTGGCGTCGCGGCCATTGATGACCACGGTGCAACCGGCTTCGGCGAGAGCCTCGGCGCAGCCCCGGCCGAGTCCCTTGCTCGAGGCGCAAATGATGGCCGTACGGCCGGCAATACCCAAATCCATCGCGTTTCTCCGGAGCTTTTGCTGATGCCCAGCCGAGCAGAACCATGGATTGCGGTCTGCGTCATCAAAGCGCAATGCAAATCAGACACACGCCGCAAGCAATGCAACAAGATGGGCTGGCGGCATGAGCGACGAGGACGAGGCGAAGCAGGTTCGCAGCATCTTCATCTCCGACCTGCATCTGGGAACGCGTGGAGCACAGGCCGATCTCGTGCTCGAATTCCTGCGGGCCTATGATGCCCCGCAGATCTATCTGGTCGGCGACATCATCGACGGCTGGCGGCTGAAGAGCGGCTGGTACTTCCCGCAGGCGCATAATGATGTCGTGCAGAAGCTGTTGCGCAAGGTGCGCAAAGGGGCGCGGCTGATCTACATCACCGGCAACCACGACGATTTCCTGCGCGATTTCGCAGGGAGCGAGTTCGGCGGCATCCACATCGCGGACCATGCTCTGCATGAGGCCGCCGACGGCAAACGCATGCTGGTGATCCATGGCGATCTGTTCGATCTGGTCGTGCGCAACGCTAAATGGCTCGCGCTGCTGGGCGACTGGGCCTACACCGTCGCGCTTGCGTCCAATACGGTCGTCAACAAGGTCCGTCGCTTGCTCCACCTGCCGCACTGGTCGCTCTCGGCCTGGGCCAAGCAGAAGGTCAAGAACGCGGTCAACTATATCGGCGAGTTCGAGACCTGCCTTGCCGCCGAGGCGCGCCGCCATGGTGCGGACGGCGTGATCTGCGGCCATATCCACCACGCCGCACATCGCAAGATCGACGGGCTCACCTACATCAATACAGGCGACTGGGTCGAAAGCTGCACGGCGGTGGTCGAACACCATGACGGCCGCTTCGAGGTTATTCGCTGGCCGCAATACCGGCTGAAGAGCGAGCCCGCGCGGCCGATCCCGCTGCCGGCCCTGGTCAGCGAGGCGGCCTGATGCGCGTCCTCATCGCGACGGACGCCTGGCGCCCCCAGATCAACGGGGTCGTCCGGTCGCTGGAGCGGATGGCCGAGGCGGGGCCGTCATTCGGCGTGACGCCGCATATGCTGACGCCCGAGGGGTTTCGGCAGATTGGCTTGCCATCCTATCCCGATATCCGCATCGCGCTGGCAACCCAGGGCGCTATCGCCCGGCGCATCACCGATTTCGGGCCGGACCACATCCATATCGCGACGGAAGGGCCGATCGGCTGGCTGACCCGCGCCGTCTGCCTCGCCCAGAAGCGCACGTTCACGACGAGCTACCACACAAGGTTCCCGCAATATGTCGCGGCCCGCTGGCCCATTCCGGAACGCTGGAGCTACCAGTTCCTGCGCCGGTTTCATGGGGCGGCTGCGGGGGTCATGGTCTCGACCGCGACGGTCGAGGCCGAACTGAAAGAGAACGGCTTCGAGCGCATCCTGCGCTGGGGGCGAGGCGTCGATCTCCAGCAGTTCCATCCGCGCCAGCCAAGCGTGCTCGATCTCCCGCGTCCCATCTTCCTCAGTGTCGGGCGCGTCGCGGTCGAAAAGAACCTGGATGCCTTCCTGTCGCTGCGCCTGCCCGGCAGCAAGGTCGTCGTCGGTGACGGTCCCGCACGAACCGACCTGCAGCGCGCCTTCCCGGACGTGACGTTCCTGGGCACGCGCGAGGGCGAGGAACTGGCTGCGATCTATGCGTCTTCGGATGTCTTCGTCTTTCCGAGCCTGACCGACACCTTTGGCATCGTGCTGCTCGAAGCCGCAGCAAGCGGGCTGCCCGTCGCGGCCTTTCCAGTGCAGGGGCCGAGCGATGTCTTTGCCGGCAGCGGTGCTGCTGTGCTGGACGAGGATCTGCGCGGCGCAGCGTTAGCGGCCCTGCGCATTCCGCGCGAAGCCTGCCTGGGACTTGCCGCAGGCCATAGCTGGCAAAGCAGTGCTGAGCAGTTCTACGGACATATCCGGCGGATCTCCCAGCGCGCTCCGGCCCAGAGCATCACAACCTTCGCGAACGCCCGTGCCGGGGAAGCGCAGGCGCGGGAGCAGCAGCGGGCTTGAGCTCGCGCCGAAACACGTCCCGTCTTTCGTGCACGGAGGCGATGACGAGGCCCATCGGCACGCCAAGCCCGACAAGCGCTGCCTCCGACAATTGCAGACTGGCCTCGATGGTTTCCGGCACTGCGTCGTTGACCCCGAGCTCATAGAGATGCCGGGCATGGGCGGCGTCGCGGGCGCGCGCCACGATGACGAGATCGGGGCGCAGAGCCCTTGCCGCCTTGACGATCTCATCGACCGCACGGTGGTTGTGGATCGTGACGATCAGGGCGCTTGCGTCGACCACGCCGCAGAGTTTCAGGAAGTCTGGCTTGGTCGCGTCGCCGAAGAAGGCAGGCCGGCCCGCGCGCCGTTGGCCCGCGATCAGGATCGGATCGGAGTCGAGGGCGATATAGGGCTTCTTGTGCTCTTCCAGCATCGAACCGACGAGCCTGCCGACCCGGCCGCAACCGATGACGATCGCGCGCCCCGCATGATCGTCCGGCGGCAGGATCGTCGCTTCCTCGGGCAGGGCCACTGGTGCCGCGAAGCGTGCCGCCATGTGGCGTGCCACACGGGCGAATAATGGCAACGTCACCATGGTGAGCGATACCGCGGCAAGCACGAGGCTTGCCGCGTGGTGATCGACCAGCTTCGCGCCGACAGCCGCGTTGAGCAGCACGAAGGCGAACTCGCCGCCCGGAGCGACCATGATCGCGGCTTCGATCGCTGTCGAGGCGGAGAGAGACAGGAGCCGGGCCAGGCCCAGCACAACCAGCGCCTTGGTCAGGAGAAGGCCGGCGGCAATGCCGAGGATGATCGCGGGCTCAGCCGCGAGCTGCGCGGGGTCAACACTCATGCCGACGGTCAGGAAGAAGACGCCGATCAGCAGGGATTTGAACGGCTCGATCGTGACTTCGATGGCACGCCGATACTCTGTCTCAGCCAGGAGCAGGCCGGCGATGAAGGCGCCGAGGCCCATGGAGAGGCCGGCCGTTGCCGCCACAAGTCCCGTGCCGAGTGCCACCAGCAGAGTTGCGGCAAGAAAACTCTCGGAGCTGTCGGTCGAGGCAACGAGACGAAAGAGGGGACGAAGCGCAAGGCGCCCGACCACGACGATGCCTGCAATCGCTGCGAAGGCGTGCACGAGGGCCTGCGCAAGGCCGGCGACCAGCGAGCCGCCATTCTGCGCACCGAGGACGGCGATGAGGAAGAGCAGCGGCACGACTGCGATATCCTGGCAGAGCAGGATCGCGAAGCTGGTCCGGCCTGCCGATGTCATCATGCGGCGCCTTGCCGAGAGTAGTTCGACGACCATGGCGGTCGAGGACAAGGCAAGGCCGAAGCCGATGATCAACGCCGCGGCCGCCGGCTGCTTCAGCAGGAAGGCAAAGCCGCCGATGATCGCGGCAGAGAACGCGACCTGCCCGAGCCCGAGGCCGAAGACGAGCCTGCGCATGGTCATCAGCCGCTCGAAGGAGAGCTCGAGCCCGATGACGAAAAGCAGGAAGGCGACGCCGATCTCGGCCGGCCCGGCCAATGCGTTGGCGTCGGACACGGTGATGGTGCGCAGCAACGGCACGGAGGAGACGAGGCCGCCCAAGCCGAACGGGCCGAGCAGCGCGCCGCAGGCCATGAAGGCGACGATCGAATTGACACGGAAGCGCTTGGCAAATGGCACGATTACGCCGGCCGTGGCGAGGACGACGATGGCGTCTTTATAGGCCGAGGGGTCGATCGTGGCTGCCAAGCTATCCTCGCACTGCCGATTCAGGGGCGATTCATGTTTGCGGTCCAAGAGCTTGCGATACAAGCGCTTGTGCGGACTCCAGCAAAAAACTTGCCGTTCCCGGAGACGGCCCGTAGCGTCCGCCCGCATCGTTCGAAGGGGTTTCCATGCGTTTCGCCGGCACCGATTCCTATGTCGCAACCGAGGATCTCACCGTCGCAGTCAACGCGGCGATCCGGCTGGAGCGGCCTCTGCTGGTCAAGGGAGAACCGGGCACCGGCAAGACTGTGCTGGCGGAGGAGATAGCATCGGCTCTGAAGGCGCCGCTGATCACCTGGCACATCAAATCGACGACCAAGGCCCAGCAAGGTCTTTACGAGTATGATGCGGTCAGCCGCCTGCGCGACAGCCAGCTCGGCGATCCGCGGGTGTCCGACATCTCGAACTACATCAAGCGCGGCAAGCTCTGGGACGCCTTCGCCTCGAGCGAACGACCCGTGCTGCTGATCGACGAGATCGACAAGGCCGATATCGAGTTCCCGAACGACTTGCTGCTTGAGCTCGACCGCATGGAGTTCCATGTCTACGAGACCGGCCAGACGGTTCGGGCCGCGCAGCGCCCGGTGATGATCATCACCTCCAATAACGAAAAGGAACTGCCGGACGCGTTCCTGCGCCGCTGCTTCTTCCACTACATCCGCTTTCCCGATGCGCAGACGATGCAGGCGATCGTCGAGGTGCATTTCCCCGGTATCAAGAAGCGGCTGATGGAGGAGGCGCTGCGCCTGTTCTTCGAGGTGCGCGAGGTTCCGGGCATCAAGAAGAAGCCCTCGACCTCGGAGCTGCTCGACTGGCTGAAGCTGCTGGTCGCCGAAGATATCGGCCCGGAGGTCCTGCGTGAGCGCGACCCGCGCAAGCTGATCCCGCCGCTGCACGGAGCGCTGCTCAAGAACGAGCAGGATGTCAGCCTGTTCGAGAAGCTCGCCTTCATGGTGAGGCGGGAGAGCCGCTGAGCGGCTGACCGCTCAGGGATCGCAGGGCGGGATCGCCACCGCGAGATCGATCTTGGGGTCGACTGCGCGCACCGCTTCGCGCAGGTCGAAATCGCGCGCGACCACGACATAGTCTTGCGTTTCCGAGGTCTTCAGATAGCTCGTCCTCAGGATTGGCTTGTTGCCGAGTTCACCGGTGCGACAGGCCTTGTCGGCACCGAGCGCGAGCGAGCCGCGATTGCCGCTGTTGCTGGCCCCGACAAGCAGCTCCTCGCGGAAGACCGAGAGCTTGGTTGCATCCGCGGGGCTGAGTCGGAACACGGTCAGACGCCGTCCCGGCGAGACCATGACCGGCGTTGCGGCGAGTTCGGTGGCGTCGCGCACTTCCTCCAGCACGACCTTGCGCTCATGGCGTCCGCCGTCCCTGGGGTTGATCACGATCGTCATGGTGACGCTGCCCGGCAAAGAGCGGATATCGGACGGCAGGCTGATGGCGGCGCGCAGATCGGCCAGGGTCGTGCTGCGCATGTCGATCCGCGACAGTTTCGGCAGGGAACTCAGCGGGACATGGCCGCACGCGCCGGCAAAGGCGGCCACGATCATGGAAGCGGACAGGGAGGGACGCATGATGAGGCTCGTTAATTTCAAATGAGGTTGTGGCCTAGACATTCAAAAATTCATCTATTAGTTTAATTTTGTCAATCGAGGGCAGAATGAAATGAGCGCGGAAAACACTTTGAGGTCGAGCGAGGCGCCGCTGGCCAGGCTGAAGCGCGTCAGCATGGCAGCACGGTTCGCCAGCTATGCCGCAGCATTGCTCATGGGATTCGGCATGGCCTGGTTGTGGAGCGACCCTGAAAGCCTCGCCAATCATGCGCGCGGCACTATTGGCGTGACTGTCGCGCCGCCGACGACGGCGATGCGCAGCTACTGGCTGGCACTGTCTGTCGGCGCTGTTCCGGCGGGATTGTTCATCTACGCGATGCTGCGTCTGGCAAACCTGTTCGGGCGCTTCGGAAAGGGACGGGTCCTCGAAGTCGTCAATGCCGTCGAACTCAGTCGGATCGGCTGGCTGCTCATTCTCTTTGGTGCAGCGACCCCGGTTGCGCGGGCCCTGCAGAGCGTGGCGCTGACCTATGATAATCCGGCCGGCCGCAGGCAGCTTGCAATCACGCTCGATCCCGGCATGTTCGGCGCGCTCGCCGCGGGCGCAGTCCTTGTCGCCTTCGGGCTGGTGCTGCGCGAGGCAATGCGCCTCTCTGACGAGAATCAGAGTTTCGTGTAGGACAGGGCGATGCCGATCATCGTCGAACTCGATGTCATGCTGGCGCGTCGAAAGATGCGCTCGAAGGAATTGGCCCAGCGCATCGGCCTGACCGAGCAGCAGGTCTCTCAGCTCAAGTCAGGGAAGGTCCGTGGCATGCGTTTCGATACGCTTTCGCGCATCTGCGACACGCTCCAATGCCAGCCCGGCGACCTGCTGCGCTACGAGCCGGGCGAAGAGGAGGGCGGCGGGACCGCGGAGGCCTGAGAGTAGTGTGAGGCCTCTCGCAAAACCCGAAGCAGATGGTTAGGTTCTGATTATGCTGCGCCTTCTGCTTCTTCGCCACGCCAAGTCGAGCTGGTCCACCGGTCTCACCGATCGGGAGCGACCGCTAGCGGTCAGAGGCCGCGAAGCAGCCCCTGTCATGGGGCGCTATCTGGCAGAAGAGATGCTGCTGCCCGATCTCGTGCTGGTCTCGCCTGCGCGCCGAACGACCGAGACCTGGGAACTGGTCGGGCCAATGCTGCCGGAGCGACCCGGAAGCCATCTCGAACCGCGCATCTACGAGGCCAAGCCCGAGCGGTTGCTGCAGGTCGTCCACGACACCGAAGCCAATGTCCGCACGCTGCTGATGATCGGGCATAATCCCGGCTTCGAGGAATTGGCTGCCAAGCTGACCGGCCATGGTGACCGTTATGCGGCGGCGCGAATGGCACAGAAATACCCGACCTGTGGACTGGCCGTGCTCGATTTCGCCGTTGAAGACTGGCGTGATGTCGCGCCGCGCGGCGGCCGGCTCGAGCGTTTCGTGACACCCGCGTCGCTGGGTGAGGGGCCGGACGAATGAGCGGTCCTGCTCCATTCCTTACCGCATGAGCCCCCCCTCCTATCTCGACGAGGCGCGCAATGCTGCGCTGGCCTTCGGTGACAGCCTGCTTGGACTAGCCCGGCCGCGCCTGCGCTTGGGAGTCACCGGACTGTCGCGCTCGGGCAAGACGGTCTTCACCACGGCGCTGATCCAAAATCTCATCGAGGGCGCCAGGCTACCGGTGCTCAAGGCGGCGGCCGATGGCCGGATCACACGTGTGCGGCTGGTGCCTCAACCGGATCCCGATGTGCCGCGCTTTCCCTATGAGGCTCACCGCGCCGCCCTGTCAGGCCCCGACCGGCGCTGGCCCGAGTCGACCCGGCGCATTGCGGAGTTGCGGGTCGAGATCGACTACGAGCGAGCGTCCGGCTGGTTCAAGGGGCCGGCGACGCTGACACTGGATATCGTCGACTATCCCGGCGAATGGCTGCTCGACCTCGCGCTGATCGGCGTCGACTACAAGGCCTGGTCGCGGCAGGCGATCGCAGATGCGCGCAAGGCCCACCGGATCGGTTCAGCCAAGCCCTGGCTCGATGACCTTGCTGTCCGCGATCCGTCGGGGCCGCCTGACGAACTCGCCGCGGAAGCCGCGAGCGATCTGTTCAAGGCCTATCTCGCAAGGCTGCGCGCCGATCCGGAAGCCGTCGCCGTGACCCCGCCGGGGCGGTTCCTGATGCCGGGTGATCTCGAAGGTTCACCGGCGCTGACCTTCGCGCCGCTCGAGATTGCTCCCGATACCGAGGTCGCGCCAGGCACGCTGGCAGGGCTGATGGCAGATCGCTACGAGGCCTATAAGCGGGTCGTGGTGACGCCGTTCTTCCGTGATCATTTCGCCCGCCTGGACCGGCAGATCGTGCTGGTCGATGCATTGGCGGCCCTCGATGCAGGCCCACCGGCGCTCGCCGATCTTGAAACGGCGCTTGGCCAGGCCCTCACGGCCTTTTCCGTCGGCCGCAACTCCTGGCTGACGAGCCTGTTCGCGCCACGCATCGAGCGCGTCCTCTTCGCGGCGACGAAGGCCGACCATATCCACCATACCAGTCACGACCGGCTGGCGGCGGTGATGTCACATCTCGTGGCCCGCGCGGCCGCGCGGGCGCAAGGCGCCGGCGCCAAGGTCGAGGCGATGGCGCTGGCGGCGGTCCGGGCGACGAGGGAAGTCAGGATCAAGCAGGGACGCGAGGACCTGCCGGCGATCGCGGGCGTGCCGGAGGCGGGCGAGAGGGTCGGCGACGAGGTCTTCGACGGCATCGCCGAAGCGGCGATCTTCCCGGGCGAGCTGCCTGAGCGGCCCGAGGCGATCTTCGATCCGAAGGCGCAGTCCTGGCAGGTGCGGGCGCCCCGCTTCAGGCCGCCGCTGGTGCTGCCGGATGCGGGAGGGCGGAGCCAGCCTCCGCCGCAGATTCGCCTCGACCGTGCGCTCGAATTCCTGATCGGTGACAGGCTGGCGTGATGGAGGGAGGCGGACCCATGAGCAAGGCTCCCCGCGCCGTGCGTCTCGATGCCACCGTGCCGGGCGAGGACCCTCCACGCATGACGACGGGGGTCGCTGTCCTGTCCGAAAGCGAACCGCTCGACCCGGTCGAGCCGGCCGCCGTCCCGGCTGCGAACCGTAAGGGCCTCAGCTGGGGCAGCGTGTTCGTTGCGGGCCTGTCCGCCTTCCTGACACTCTCGATCGGCGTCTGGGCCGAGCGGACCATCTCCTCGCTGATGAATGAGAGCCCGGTGCTGGGTTATGCGGCATTGGCCTCGGCGGCGGTCGCCGTACTCGCCCTTCTGGTGATGCTGGGCAAGGTTCTGCGCGACATCCTCCGCGAGCGGCGCGTCGAGTCCTTGCGGCTGCGTGCCACCGCGGTGCTTGCCGGTGGCACTCTCGACGAAGCCAAGGCGATCACGGGCGAACTCCAGCGCCTCTATGCTGCGCGGCCCGAGACCGCAAAGAACAGGGCAGAGCTGGAGGACAGCCTGCCTCAGCTCTTTGCGCCGCATGATGTTCTGACGGTCGCGGAGCGGAGCCTGATGACGCCGCTCGATGCTGCGGCGCAGGCGCAGATCGCGCTGGCTGCGCGCCGGGTCTCGCTGGTTACGGCTGTCAGCCCCCGGGCCCTGATCGATATCGTCTTCGTGCTCGTGGCCTGCGCCAGATTGCTGCGAGCGATCGCCGGCATTTATGCCGGCCGTCCCGGGACGCTGGGCCTGCTGCGGCTGGCGCGGCAGGTGCTGGGGCATCTGGTGGTCACAGGCGGCATCGCGGCCGGTGATGCACTGGTTCAGCAGGTGGTCGGGCAGGGGCTCGCCGCACGGCTGTCGGCCAAGCTCGGCGAGGGCGTGCTCAATGGCCTGCTGACGGCGCGCGTCGGGCTCGCTGCGCTCGCCGTCTGTCGGCCCCTGCCATTCATCGAAGCCAAGCCACCGACCCTGTCGGATGTTGCAAGCGACCTTCCGTCCTGGCGCGGCACTGCTTCCAGTTGAGTCATGGCTCGGCAAGATTTGCCGGCCGGCACGGAAACTGCCGGGCGGAATCCACCGTGATACGGTTTCGAAACCATCCAAGTCGTTGAAAAATAGAATCCTGCTGCATGGCACAGGCCGTGCAGTGGCTGCCTCGACGTATTGGGCGCCCATCCGGGCGCCAGGGTTGAGGCGAGGGTATCATGGGTGTCTTCAGCGCGCTGACGACGGCAGTTTCCGGCATGCAGGCGCAGTCCTATGCGCTCGAAAATATCTCGGGCAATATCGCGAATTCGCGGACGGCCGGCTTCAAGCGTGTCGATACGACGTTTTCGGATCTGGTTCCGGATTCGGCTCTGAATCGCCAGATCGCGGGTTCGGTCGCGGCCTATAGCCGCGCGACCAACACGATCCAGGGCGATCTCCAGGCCACGCGCATCGACACCAACGTTGCGATCAACGGCGATGGCTTCTTCGTCGTCGACCAGCGCCAGAGCGGCCTTGGAGCCAATACCCAGTTCACCAACAGCAATCTCTATACCCGCCGCGGCGATTTCGACTTCGATGCCAATGGCTATCTGGTGAATGGCGCGGGCTACTATCTGAAGGGGCTGAAGATCGACGCCGTCACGGGCCAGTTGGTCGGCACCCAGCCAGAAGTGCTGCGCATCACCAAGGAACAGTTCCCGGCCAAGGCGACGACCTCGATCGAGTATCGCGCCAATATCCCGGCCTATCCCGGCACGACGAACGCGAAGACCACAGTTCCGGGTTCCGAGCTGCTGAAGGCCACCGGCTACACCTCCAATCCGCTGTCCACGACCGCCGGCGGAACCGGTCTCGTGACCGGCGCCGACGTCACCCGATTCCTGAGCGATTCCATCGCGGGCGGGTCCGTTACCGTCTATGACGCGCTCGGCAAGGCGACGAGCGTCGAGTTGCGCTGGGCCAAGACCACGAATGCGGCGCCGGCCCAGGTGGGTCCGCCGGCCGTTCCGGCGACCGTCGACACCTGGAACCTCTTCGTTGCCGAGAATACCAGCGCGACGGGCGGCGCCGTGGCTTATCGCAATGCGAATGTCGATATCACTTTCGGTACCACCGGCCAGATGACGAGCCCCGCCGGCGGCAACATCACGCTGCCGAACATGACGATCGCGGGCACGGCGATCTCCGGCATCAACCTCACGACCGGCGGCAATGGCCTGACCCAGAACGGCGATGTCAGCGGCCAGATCGACGCGCGCAGCATCCGCCAGGACGGCTACACCGCCGGCACGCTCGATCGCGTCTCGGTTTCGGCCGAAGGCCAGGTGATCGGCACCTTCAGCAACGGCCAGGTCGTCGCGATGGCTCAGCTCTCGGTGGCCCGCTTCAACGCCGGCAACGCCCTGAAGCGCCTCGACGGTGGCGCCTTCGAGGAGACAATCGAATCCGGACCGCCGATCATCGGTCTCGGCACCTCCCAGCTCATCGGCGGAAATGTCGAGCAATCCAACACCGACATCGCCGACGAATTCTCGAAGATGATCGTCACTCAGCAGGCCTACTCGGCCAACACCAAGGTGATCAGCACTGCGCAGGAAATGCTGCGCGACGTGTTCAGCATCATCCGCTGAGCGGCCTTGTCCGCCGGCGGAGGCGGTTCTGGGCGATCCAGGAGGATCGCCGGTGACGGCAGGAGTTGACGATGGGTCTGAGTACTTCCCTGGGCACTGCGATTTCCGGGCTGCATGTCACGCAGACCGGTATCGGCGTCGTTTCGCAGAATGTCGCCAATGCCGGCGTCGCCGGCTATGTCCGGCGCGTCGTCAGCACCTCAGATACGCTGAGCGGCGCGACGATCGGCACGTCGAGCACGGCCGTTCAGCGCCTGCTCGACAAGATCGTCCAGCATCAGCTCTGGCAGGAAAGCGCCGGCGCCGCCTACACCTCGACCCGGGCGGATGCGCTCTCGAACCTCGACAAGCTGTTCGGAGCACCGGGAAGCGCGACGGCGCTGGATTCGGTCTACAGCTCCTTCACCACCTCGCTCCAGGCGCTGAAGAACGACCCGTCATCCTATACAAACCGCACGGCTGTGCTCGATGCAGCCAGCCAGCTCGCAAACCGCCTGAACGGGCTGTCTGCCGGCGTTCAGGCTGAACGCACCCAGGCCGAGACGAAGATCGGCGGTGCCGTCAACCAGATCAACCAGCTGCTGGACTCGCTGACCAGCGTCAATGCCCGGATCGTGCAGGGGCAGACCGACCAGGCGACAGCGGGTCTGAAGGACCAGCGCGACCGGATCGTCTCCGAGCTCTCGCAATACATGGACATCAAGACCAGCGAGGATGCGCGCGGCTCGCTCAGCATCGTCACCGGATCAGGTGCCCAGATCTTCGACGGCCGTCCGGCGGTGAAGTTCAGCTTCGACGGGCGCTCGGCGCTTGGCCCGGAGTCGCAATGGAGCCCTAACGCGGCGACGCGTGGTGTCGGCACCATCACGATGACCGACAATTCCGGCAACCAGATCGACGCGATCGCCAACAAGGTATTCCGGTCAGGCGAAATTGCGGCCAATCTCGAGCTTCGTGACAAGACGCTGGTGCAGATGCAGGCCCAGCTCGACGAGATGGCCGCGCAGCTCTCGAGCGCCTTGTCTGATCGGGAAATCGCGGGAACTGCCGTTACTGCAGGCGCGGCGTCAGGCTTCGATGTCGACCTCGCCGGGCTTCAGTCCGGCAACAGCGTGACGCTCGACTACCAGGTCACTCCTGGTGGGGCGACGCGGCGCTTTACTTTCGTTCGTGTGGAATCCGGCGCATCGCTGCCGCTGCCGGCATCGGCCAGCGGCGATGCCAACAACACCGTGGTCGGCATTGATTTCTCGGGCGGGCCGGCTTCGGTGGCAGCTCAGATCCAGGCCGCGATCGGCGGCGGGTTCACGGTTTCGAATACCGGTTCGATGCTGCGCATCGTCGACGACGGAGCGGGCAATACCCGCGACGTGCTCGGCCTGACCGCGCGACCGACCGCTACCAGCTTGTCCGGTGCCAACGGATCGCCCGAACTGCCCTTCTTCGTCGACGCCGGGAACGGCAACGGCGCCTATACCGGCTCGTTCGAAGGTCGGTCCCAGGCCGTGGGTTTTGCCAGCCGTATCACGGTCAATCCTGGCCTGATCGCAGACCGCTCGAAGCTGGTCGTCTTCAACACCACGCCAGCGACGCCGCAGGGCGACGCCACCCGGCCGCAGATGCTGCTCGACCGGCTGACGAAGGGACTGCGAAGCGTCACCAACGCGGTCGGCCTCGACGGCTCGACGGCCACCTCCAACATCACCGTCTCGAATTTTGTGCAGCGCGTCGTCGCATCGCAGGGGCAGGCGGTCGAAAATGCCAAGCGCCTCGATGAAGGCCAGCAGGTGGCGCTTGCCTCCGTGCAGAGCCGCTTCGCCGAGACCTCGCAGGTCAATGTCGACCAGGAAATGGCGACGCTGATCGAGTTGCAGAACGCCTATGCCGCCAATGCCCGCATCATCTCCACCGTGAAGGAGATGATGGACATGCTGATGAGAGTCTGAGGGACGCCATCATGACGATTACCTCCTATGGCACCGGAGCCTATCGCGCCGCCAGGCCGAGCGAATTCGTCTCGACCCGGGCAAAGTTCGATGACCTGCAGCGCCAGCTCGATACCGGCAAGAAGGTCACCAGCTATGGCGATCTCGGAATCGAGCGGCGCACCAGCCTGGACCTCAACGCCAAGAAGGCCTCCCTGGATTCCTGGCTCTCTGGGATCCAGCTTGCCGACGTCAATCTCAAGCTCTCGACCAAGGTGGTCGAGAATTTTGCGAAGATGACGGCCGAGACCAAGAATGATGCGCGCTCCGGCAGCTATGTCGAGAGTGCCAGCGGCCGCACGGCGCCGCAGTTGCTGGCCGAAGAGAAATTCAAGCAGACGCTCGACCTGCTCAACACCAATGTCGGCGGGCGCTACCTGTTCTCGGGGCGGACGTCGGATATCGAACCGGTGGTCAGCTATTCCTTGATCATGGATGGCGATGGTGCCGGCCGCGCCGGGCTGAAGCAGTTGATCGCCGAGCGCAAGGAGGCCGATCTCGGCGTGACCGGGCTCGGGCGCCTCACGGCGGGTGGCGCCGGCACGACCGCGACGATCGCGGAAGAGGCCGCCAATCCCAATTACGGGTTTAAGCTGAAGTCCGCCACGACGACCTCGGCGGGACTGGTGCCGACCTATACCGCGGGTCCGCCGGCCGACATCTCCGTGAATGTCGCTGCTCAACCGCAGCCCGGCGACACGCTGCGCTTCAAGGTCGATCTGCCCGATGGCACCCAGAAGGAGATCGTCCTGACGGCGCGTGCACCCGGGACCAGTGGCAACGCGGCGGATACGTTCGAGATCGGTGCCGACGTCAACGCCACGGCTGCCAATCTGCGCGCTTCGGTCTCGGCCGCGTTCGGCAAGGAGGCCCAGACGACGCTCTCGGCCTCGTCGGCCCAGGTCGCGGCCAAGAACGTCTTCGACGGCAGTCGCAGCAATCCGCCGGTGCGTGTACCGGGCCCGCCCTTCGCCACCGCGACGGCCGCGCCTGCGCCGGGCACTGCGGCGAATACGGTGATCTGGTACCAGGGCGATGATGCGCCGGGTTCGGCGCGCGCGACCTCGACGGTGCAGGTCGATCAGACCGAGACCGTCGGCATCGGCGCCCGCGCCAATGAAGAGGCCTTCAAGATTGGGCTGGCCCAGTTTGCCGTGTTCGCTGCCGAGACCTTCCCGGCCGGCGATGCCAATTCAAAGGATCGCTACGAAGCCCTGGCCGAGCGCGTCAACGACACGATTGGCTACGCCAACGGCACCCAGAAACCGGCCGAGATCATCGTCGAGCTCGGCACGGCGCAGAAAGCCCTGGCCAGCGCCAAGGAGCGCCATACCGCTACCCAGAATTACCTGACGACCACGCTCGCCGGGGTCGAAGAGGTCACAACTGAAGAGGTGGCAACGCAGATCCTGGCGCTGCAGACACGTCTCCAGGCGAGCTACCAGACGACCGCGATCCTCTCGAAGCTCACGCTGACGAATTATATCTGAATCATCGAGGCGAAGCAGAAACGAAAACGGCGCCCGAATCTGGCGCCGTTTTCGTTTGGGGTTTCGGCTGATGCCTGGCGCGCCGGCGGATCAGCGTCCGCGCAGGCCGGCAGCGATGTCGCGGTTGATCCCGATCAGCACGGTCAAGGATTCCGGTGTCGGACTAGCGGCAATGCGAAAGGTCTGGTTGAAGATGAAATTGGCGAGGCCCAGGATATTGCGCTTGATCTCGACCGGCAACGGGTTGTCCTCGGCGATGACGGCCGAGACCAGCAGGGTCCAGAGCTTGCGGTTATAGTTCAGGGCGTCGTCGAGTTCTCGCTGACGGCCGAGCCAATCATCGGTGATCGACTGAAGCCGGACGGCGGCTTTCAGGAGCAGGGATGCTTCGAGTTCGCGAGGGGAGACGGCAGACTGGGCAGTCTTGGCGGCAGAGGCGTACGCGTTAAACCCGTGTTGCATTCTCGATGAGTTCCGCTTCGTAGGCGATCAGCTGTTTGGCTGCCTTGAGTGCTTTGTACAGATCGCCGCTTAAGATGCGGTTATTGATCTCGGTCATATGCGGCAGTGAGCTTGGCGCTGCCTTCATGAAGTCGCGCACGAGCTCGAAATAGGTCTCGTGCTCATGCGTCGGGTCCTGCGCCAGATACATCAGCTGGATGGCGAGATAGATCTTCTTCGCCGGGCTGTCGGCGCTCGCGGCGGTGAGAATATCCTTCTCGCGCAGGATCGGCGCGTCGCCTTCGATGAAGAAACGGGTGCGCTGCTCGTCGTTGCGGATCACCACCTGGCCGATGATGATGCGCTCGTTTGGCTTGAGCTCGACTTTGAGAGCCATGACGATCCTGCCTTCTGGCGTTTGGGAGGGGAGGTCCGGTCCTTCGGCGTGATCAGCCGAAGAGCCGGAGCACACCCTGGTCGGCCTGGTTGGCCAGCGAGAGCGCGGTCTGCGAGAGCTGTTGGCGCGTGTTCAGCGCGAGCAGGCTGGCGCCTTCCTCGTTCGGATCGGCGGCGACCAACTTGTCTGCGCCGATCGTCAGCGTGTTGACCAGTTCCTTGGTGAAGTCCTGACGCGTCTGCACCACGGCGAGCTTCGACCCCAAAGAGGACGAGGTGGCCCGAAGTGATGAGATTGCGTTCGTCAAGGCATCTGCCGCCTTGTTGAGATCATTGTCATTCTGCAGGCTGAACTCGCCGGCGATCGAAACCTTGAGATTGTTGGCCTTGCCGATGCCCAGCGATTCCGCTGTCAACATATCGCCCTGCACGTCGATCTTGTTTTTGTTGCTTCCGGTCTTCTCGTTCAGCGTGATCGAGAGCCGGTCGCCGCCGAGCAGGTTGATGCCGTTGAAGCTGGCGTCCTTGGCGAGGGCATCGATCTGGTCGCGCAGGTCGTTGAATTGCTGGACCAGCGAGGTGCGCGTGGCAGAGGAGCCGGCCTTGGTGACGGCGGTGGTGACAGTGCCCGTACCGAACAGCAATTCGTTCTCGGTTGCTGCGCCTGCCGTGAAGACAGGTGGCGCGCCAGCGATCGCACCAGCCTGGACCGACAGGGCGTCCGAACCGGTTCCAATGACGGACAGCTTGCCGTCATTACCGACCGAAGCAGTCGCGATACCCGACTTGTTGATATTCTCGACCAGGTCGCGCACGGTTGTCGTCGCGCCAATGGTGATGTCGTAGGTGACGGGGGTCGGGCTGGCCGATGTAAGGCGGATCGTCGTCGAACCAGCAGCCAATCCGGCGTTACCTGGCAGAGCCGCCGTTGCATCGGATACTGCGCCCTGAACCAGCTTGCTTAGCGCCACATCGCGGATCGTGCTGTTCGTCGCGGTTGCCTCAGAGGCTTTGCCGAGGGCCAATGTGCCGGCGACCGTCGGACGGTTTGCAGCGGCCTCGTTCTGAGCCTGTTTGACGGTGGACTGCAGCGACGAAACCAGCTTGGTGATCGAGTCGATGCCCTTGGACGCGGCCGTGATGGTCTGGATGCCGTTCGAAATGCCGTCCAGCAAGCCCGTCAACTGCTCACCACGATCGTTCAGATTAAACGAAGTGAAGTAGTTGACCGGATTATCGATGGCCGAATTGACCTTCTTGCCCGTGGCGAGGCGATTCTGAATGACACTTTGCTGCGCGGTCGTCTGCTGAAGCGTCAGGAGGTTGTTGCGGACGCCGCTGGAAAGGATCGTGTTGGCCATCGTGGTCCCCTGAAAGCGCGATTCTGCGCTGCTCCGGTTTTGCTGTGGACCCGACAATTCCTCGTTAAGGATAATATTCCGTTAATTCCGCCAGAAACGGCGCTTTGCCGGCCCGATCTGCGACGATAGGGCGCCGGCAAATAAGAACGGCGGGGCTCGCGCCCCGCCGCTTGTTGTCTTCGGCCCACATTCTGTGGGCATGCCCGCTTCTGCGGACGAAGGATCAGAACATCCGCAGGACGGCCTGGTCAGCCTGGTTCGACAGGGTGAGGGCGGTCTGCGAAAGCTGCTGGCGAGTCTGCAGAGCGAGCAGCTTGGCGCCTTCCTCGTTGGTGTCGGCGAGGACGAGGTTGTCGGCACCCTGGGTCAGCGTGTTGATCAGGTCCTTGCTGAAGTCCTGGCGGGTCTGAACGACCTGCAGCTTCGAGCCCAGTGAAGACGACGTGGCCCGCAGCGATGAGAGAGAGTTGGTCAGAGAATCGGCTGCCTTGGCGAGGTCATTGTCGTTCTGCAGGCTGAATTCGCCGGCGATCGAAACCTTGAGATCGTTGGCCTTGCCGATACCCAGGGATTCCGACGTCAGCAGATCGCCCTGCACGTCGATCTTGTTCTTGTTGCTGCCGGTCTTCTCGTTCAGCGTGATCGAGAGCTTGTCGCCGCCAAGCAGGTTGATGCCGTTGAAGCCGGAATCCTTGGCGAGCGCATCGATCTGGTCGCGCAGGTCGTTGAACTGCGCGACGAGCGAGGTGCGCGTGGCGGAGGATCCGGCCTTGGTGACGGCGGTGGTGACAGTGCCCGTACCGAACAGCAATTCGTTCTCGGTTGCTGCGCCTGCCGTAAAGACAGGTGGTGCGCCAGCGATAGCACCAGCCTGGACCGACAGGGCGTCGGAACCAGTTCCGATCACGGAAAGCTTGCCGTCATTGCCGACTGAAGCAGTCGCGATACCCGACTTGTTGATATTCTCGACCAGGTCGCGCACGGTTGTCGTCGCGCCAATGGTGATGTCATAGGTAACGGGCGTCGCGCTGGCTGATGTCAGGCGGATCGTTGTCGAACCAGCAGCCAAACCTAGGTTGCCGCCGGAGGACGCCGTTGCATCGGCCGCAGTGCCCTGAAGCACCTTGTTTAGCGCCACGTCGCGGATCGAGCTGTTCGTCGCTGTCGCCTCAGAGGCCTTGCCCAGAGCAACTGTGCCTGCGACCGTGGGGCGGTTTGCGGCGGCTTCGTTCTGAGCCTGCTTGACCGTCGACTGCAGCGACGAAACCAGCTTGGTGATCGAGTCGATGCCCTTGGAGGCTGCCTGGATCGTCTGGATGCCGTTGGAGATGCCGTCGAGCAGACCGGTGAACTGGCCGGCGCGATCGTTCAGGCTGGCGGCGGTGAAGAAGTTGACCGGGCTATCGACGGCCGAATTGACCTTCTTGCCGGTGGCGAGGCGGTACTGGGCCTGCTGAGCTTCGGTCTTGGTGGAGCCGAGCGAGCCGAGCGCGGCGCGGACGCCGGCAGAAACGGAAACGGTAGCCATTGTAGAATACCCTTCTGGGATGGTGCCTTCTGGCGTCGTGGCCTTCTGGCCGCGACCGGAGGACACTCGGTCGCCAACCCGTAATGACTGGTAAATTTCACTGATCGAATTGCCGCGAGATTGGGCAAAGCCGCGGCATGGTTAAGTGCTTGATAATAGCCTGATCAGGTTTCGGTGGATCCAAACGCAGACCGCCCGCAGGAGCGGGCGGTGATTTGCAAACGAGAGGAAACGCGGCTGCGCGTCAGGCGCTTCGCTCGACATAATGCCGGGCGGCGGTCTCGTCTGCCTGCCGGGAGCGTTCGGCGAGTTCCCGCGAATAAACGCGTAATCTCAGCAGCATCTCATCCGGAAGCTGCGAAATCATCTCACCGGTCGCCTTGTTCTTCTTCTGAAGGACGACGGTTCGGGTGCGGGGGTCGATCACAAGGCGTCGCTCAATGACGTCGCGCAGATCTCTTTCGCGCTGGCGCGTCGACTGATCGTCGAGCATCGCGTTCTGCTTCGCGGCGGCGGCATCACGCCGAGCCTGCTCAGAGCGGGCCTGCAGGTCGAGATGGACGGCTTCGCCTGCCGCTGTCGACTGGACGGTTTGCGCCGCCGGCAGTTCGACCGGGATGCTGCCCTTGGTCGCCGCCGCATCGCTTCTGGCGGTCACGTGATAGGCGCCGACCGCCGTCGCCCTCGTCGAGGCCCCGAAATCCATCACTCACTCCTTCTGGAGTCGGATAACAGCCGCCCCTCGCGGCCGTCGTACGGAAGGCGCGGACAAGCCGCACCCTTCGCATCATATCGACAATGGCGGAGGAGATTGAATCTTCCGTAAGGAGATTAGGTAAATTTTGACGATTGACGTGGCAGCCGCCGCCTTAGTGCGGGGCTTCCCGGGGGAAGGTCGCCTCCTGGCTCCCCCCGCGGTTCAGAGACTGCGGGAGATCACGAGCGGCCCGGAGTTCGGTCGCACAAAGGCGCCGGCTCCCACAGTTGCCGTCGGACCGTAACCGGCGGCTCGCATCGGGCGGTTCGCCTCGGAGGCGAGATCGCGGACGATCGATTCCGAGACCGCCCGCGCGGTCGCAAGTACGATCTGGTTGATCTCGATCAGGTCCTGGAACGCGATATGAGCGGCCTTCAGGCGCTTGACCTGATCGGGGACGAAACGTGCCAGTGCCACCGCGTTCAGCTTCACCTGCTCGACACCGCGCATATAGATGCCGGCAAGCTCGGTCTTGCGCGGCTCGCGCTCCATCGCGTCCGACAATTTGCCGGCGCGAACCAGCTCAGTTTCCTCGCCAACGACATGGGACAGGGCCCCAAGCGTCTCCAGCACGGCTTCGATCAGAGCCTGCGCCTCGAGAGCGCTTGCGATGCGCGGCCGTTCATCCAGTACACGCCTAGCCAGCGACACGGGCAGCTCCGGTCGTTGTCGCCGCGGTGGCCTGTTCCTGGACCTGCAGCAGGCTGCGCATGATCGGATCGGACAGGCCGATGCCACCGGCGCGCTGCAGATTGCGGGCATATTCCTGGGTCAGCATCGAGCGATAGACGCCACCGCCGGTGCCGTTCTCGCCGAGCGGCCCCTCGGTCTCGCTGGAGGCCATCAGCTTGTCCGTGACCTGTTCGAGGAAGACGGTCTCGAACTCGTCGGCCTGCTTCTTGGCCTTCGCCTTGGCGGGATCGAGCGCGTTTGCCAGGCCGTTGACGAGGCTTCCGGCAACGCCGAGCGCCAGTTTCGCAGCGGGAAGGGCGAGTGCGGCGGTCATTACATCACCTCGATTTCTGCCTGGAGGGCGCCGGCGGCCTTGATCGCCTGAAGGATGGAGATCATGTCGCGCGGGCCGATTCCGAGGGCGTTCAGTCCGTCGACGAGCTCGGCGAGCGTCACGCTCTCCTTGACGAGGGCGAGCTTGTTGCCGCCTTCGGTATCGACCTTGACGTTGGTGCGGGGCACGACCGTGGTGCGACCGCGGGCAAAAGGTTCGGGCTGGCTGACTTCCGGCTGCTCGCTGATCGTCACCGTCAGGTTGCCCTGCGCGACGGCGACGGTGGAGACACGGACATCCTTGCCCATGACGATGATGCCGGAGCGCTCGTCGATGACGATGCGGGCGAGTTGGTCAGGCTCGACCCGCAGCTGCTCGATCTCGGTCAGCATGCGGATCATGTTGCCCTGGAAGCGTGGCGGGATCTGCAGCACGACGGTTGAGGGATCGGTCGGCTCCGCGGCATCGCCACCGAGGAAATCATTGATCGCAGCGGCGACGCGACGCGCTGTCGTGAAGTCCGGGTTGCGCAGCGAGAGCCGCAGCGTCTTCAGCTTGTTCAGCGCGAAGTCGATCTCGCGTTCGACCATGCCCCCATTGGCGATGCGGCCCACCGTCGGCACGCCGCGCGTGATCTTGGCGGCGTCGCCCTCGGCCGAGAAGCCCGAGATCGCGACCGGCCCCTGCGAAACGGCATAGACCTCGCCATCGGCGCCGAGCAGCGGCGTTGCGAGCAGCGTGCCGCCCTGCAGCGATTTGGAGTCACCCAGCGCGGAGACCGTGACATCGAGGCGCGTGCCCTGGGTGGCGAAGGGCGGCAGGTTCGCGGTCACCATCACGGCGGCGACATTGGCGGTGCGCATATTCGCGCCGCGGGTATTGACGCCGAGTCGCTCCAGCATGGCCTGGAGCGACTGCTTGGTGAACGGCGTGTTGTTGAGCGTGTCGCCGGTGCCGTTAAGGCCGACGACGATGCCATAGCCGAGGATCTGGTTGCTGCGCACGCCTTCGACGGCGGCGAGGTCCTTGATGCGGGAGAGCGCCTGCGCCGGTTCCGCCGCCCAGGACAGGCCGATAGCCAGCAGCGCGGCCAGCGGCGTCACAAGGCGTTTCAGGGAGGGCAGGCGAACCATCGGGCACCGGCGTGAATGAGACAGTAGTGGTTCATGCCTTGCGAGGGGCGTGCCAACTGCTGGTTTACTGAAAACCCTTATTTGCCAGCCTGTTGTAATGTTGGCTCTGTCTGGCGCTTGCCGTTGTCGCTATGTCGTTCTTGCCGGATCGGCAGTTTTTGCCGGGCGATTCACCGCTTGTTAACCATGCGGGTCCAAGGCTTGGCGCATCGTCAACCGAGGCCGTCATGATCCGTATCGACCCGCGCACGCCCGTTATCGGGGCTGGCTCGGCCAGCCAGACGCGGCGGGCCGGCGCGGCGTCGTTCTCATTGCCCGGCCGCGAATCCGCGACGGCGACACAGGGAAGCACGGTCAGCAATGCGGGTTCGCTCGACCTCCTGCTCGCGGTCCAGGCCGAAGGCGATGCGCAGGAGCGCAAGAAGCGTCAGGCCAGGCGCGGGCATGACCTTCTCGACGGGCTCGACAGGCTGAAGGCTGCGCTCCTCTCCGGCCGCGTCCAGATTGCCGAGCTGGAACGCCTCAAGACGACGCTGTCGTTGCGGCGCGAGACGACCGATGATCCGCGCCTCGACGATGTGCTGGCTCATATCGAGCTGCGGGCGGCGGTCGAGCTCGCCAAGCTCGGGCGTTAGATCATCGGACCGGAAATCGTGTCCGGTCCGATGATCTAACGCTTTGTGTTTGCATCGGCTTTCCCGAAAACTGCAAACCACTTTTCGGGCCGATGCGGTAGCCTTCGAACCTGCCGCTGGCCCGATCAGAACCGAGCGGTCGCAGCGAGACCCTTACTGCGACTGGGCGCACACGCTCGGCGGCGACACGCCCTTGAAGCGCTGATCCATCCAGGCGATGGCCGCCTCGGCGCTGTCACGCGCTGCGAGGAGATGGCCGACGCCCGATAAAGCTTCGAATTGCACCGCGCTGCCGGCGCGACAGAGCTTGTCTGCGTAATCGCGTGTCACCTGGGGCCGGACGAGCGTGTCGCTCGTGCCCTGTGCCAGATAGACCGGGATGCTGCGCGGCAGGAGGCCGGGGGTATTGCGGCTGAGAAGCGCGCGCCAAGGCTGCTGCTCGGCGAAGGCGTTGTCGACAAGAAAGCGGCGCTCCAGCGCCTTGGTCGGGCGCAGCCTGCTGAAGATGTCCGTCAGGCTTTCCAGGCAATCCGCGGCCAATTGATCGACCATCGGGATCGCCTCCGAACTGACGATCTTGTTCAGGGGCGCCTTGTAGACGCGCGTCCAGGACCACAAGGTCATTGCCGTCAGGTTCCGGCCGCCATCCGTGTCGATGTCGTCGGACAGCAATGTTGCGAGTTCAGTCGCAGGCGCGGCGGCGGCAACACCGACGAGGTCGAGTTCGGGTGCGAGACGCTTCGCCAGGATGCCGGTGAACAGCGCCGCGTGCCCACCCTGCGAGTGGCCCCAGACGGCAAAGCGCCGTCCGGCGGAGGCATTGGGAAGCTGGGCGGCTGCGCGCACCGAGTCGACGACGGAGCGGGCCGCGCTGGCGCCGACCAGATAAGGATGGATTCTCGGGGCGCCCAGGCCGGGATAGTCCGTTGCCGTGACGATGTAGCCACGCGCGAGCATCGGACGCAGGCCCTGAATGGATTGGAAAATGCCGCCGGAGCGCGACGGTCCGCATTGCGGCTGGACCCCGGTCGTCGGGTGCGCCCAGGCGACGACCGGGCGTCCCTCGGCCGGACCGGGGCCGGGCGGGACGATCGCGACCCCGGACACGGCGATCGGCCGTCCGTCGAGACCGATCGAGCGGTAGAGCATCCGGTAGGCGCTGGCGCCTTCGGGCGTTCCGTTCAGAATCTCGGTCCGGATCAACGTTCCGGGACGCCCTCCGGCGATTTCGGCAGATGTCGCCGTATAGAAGTCCGATTGCGCCTTGGCTGGCGAGAGGAAGCTGGCCGCCGACATCCACATCAGCAGGGCGAGGATGGCGCGCATAAACGGTTCTCCAGAGGTGGCACAGGCTTCGGTCGGTTTGACCGGAACTAGCCGAGAGACCGTTTAGGATTCGCCCACTCTGCCGAATCGACGCGTGTCGATCCGGCACGGAAACGGGTCGTCAGCGAATGAACTGGTCCGCGTACTCCGCGCCCAGTCCGTTGCTCGCGTAGTGCGCGCGGCACTTGTCGATGCGGGTGAAGACGTCGTCATAGCCCAGGCACTTGCCGTCGGGGTCGACATAGATCATCGCGCCATTGACCTGGAACATGGTGATCATCTCTTCGACGTCCGGGTCGACGACGAGCGTATGGGTCTCGCCCGGCGCCTCGTAGACATAGGACCCCTCCGTCGCCACCCAGTCGTGCTCCAGGTAGCGCCACTTTCCCTTGAGGACATAGCCGTGCACGGGCAGGGGGTGGCGGTGGCGCGAGAGCACGCCGGCGCGGCGCACTTTCAGGAGGTTCATCCAGTAGCCGCGCGTCACGCAGAAGAGCAGCGGGCGGAACCAGACATTGTCATCGACCGGGACCCAGACCCGCTCGTCGGTTGGAATGACATTGGGCACGATCAGTTCGGGAGGGGAATCCTTCGGCTGGGGGTGGCGATAGGGCGTCCACCGCTCTTCGACACTCGCCTCGACGGGCATGGGGTTCGGTTTGGTCATGGCGTTTCCTGCCTGAGATCTTGATTCAAGTCGTTGCCGGGGTGATTCCGGAAGCGGTTCTATGTCGTTGCTGCGTTTGGTGTTTTCTGCCGATGCAGGTGGTGTCAGACGGCGAGGTACCCGCCATCCACGGGCAGGATGGCACCGGTCACGAACCTGGCCGCATCCGAGAGCAGGAAGGCTATGGCGCCGCCGACATCGCTGGGTTCGCCCCAGCGACCCTGTGGTGTACGCGCCAGAATCGGCGCCGAACGGGCAGCGTCCTCGACCAGCGGCCTGGTCAACTCGGTCGCGATCCAGCCGGGAGCAACGGCGTTGACGCGGATGCCTTCAAGCGCCCAGGCGGCGGCGAGCGACTTGGTGAGCTGGCCGATGCCGCCCTTCGATGCGGCGTAACCCGGGGCGAAGGGCGAGCCGTGGAAGGTCAACATCGAGGCGATGTTGACGATCGCTCCGCCATTGGCGGCGAGCTTGTCCTTGGCTGCAACGCACATCCGCATCGACCCGGTGAGGTTGACCTCGATGGTCAGGCGAAAAGCCTCGATCTCGAATTCCTTGCCGCCGCGCTGGATCATGCCGGCGCAGTTCACCAGCCCATCGATCCGGGGGCAGAGCGCGACGATGGCCGCGACCTGATCATCCCTGGTCACATCGAGCTTGGCGTGACGGATCGCGGGGTGAGGCGGGGAGGCTGCGACCTCCTCATCGGTGAGGCCGGTGGCGATGACCTCGTAGCCGGCCTGGGCGAGCGCGAGCGCAGCGCCTGAGCCGATGCCGCGTGTACCGCCGGTTACGAGAGCGAATTTGGGAGCGGGAGTCTCTGTCATGCCCCAAGGCTAGAGCGACCGGCGCGATCACGGAAGGCCGGCAAAGGCAGAGCAGGGTCCCTTCATTCGAGGCTGTATTTCAGGCGCAGCAGGGCGGTGCCGCGCGTCTCATATTGGCTCGCGACCAGCGGCATCTGGCGTGCCAGCGCCAGATCCAGAGAGGCCTCCCAGGAGAGATCGGCCAGGGCTGCGAGGTCGGCGGTCAATTTGACCTCAGGCACGAGGGTCGAGTGCGGACCGCCGTCGGGGGCGAAGACATAGCTGCCGGCCATGGAGAGCTGCGAGCTCATGGTCAGATGCTGAAGAAGCTGATGGCGGAAGCCGACCAGCAGATTGGCGTTCTGCTCGGGCTTTCCGGCCGTGCTGCTGCCGCCTCCCGTCGAGATCGTCCAGATGAAGCCGGGCCCCTTGTTGGCGACGGGCCGGGCCAATTTCCAGTCGATGCGTGCGTCGCCGACCTGCTCGCGCCCGGGCGGTGCGATCAGCTTGGTCGAGACCGAGAACGTGTCGGCGCCGAGCTGGAGGCCGACGCTCCGCTCGGGCGCAGACCCTGCCGGGCCACGTGTCGAAAAGCCCTGGCGAATGACGCTGAGCGGGATTTCCCTGGGCAACTGCCGGTTGGCCTTCGGCGTGGCGGGCCAGTTTGCGCGCGCGCTCAGAGCCGGATCGAACGGCACGGCGTCCAGATCGTCCTGTGCCTCTTGAGCCTGTGGTTCGACCGCGTCCTCAGGCTCTTCGTGGGTGAGGATAGGTTTGGGAATGGGGAAGCGCGGGCTGTAGGCACCGTCGTCATTGGCCTTCGCCGCCCAGCCCGTGGCGAGGAGGAGGGCAACGATGCCGGCCCGAGCCCCGATGGGCCGGCCAGCACGAATACTGCAGGGATGGTGATACAAAGTCGGCATTCTTCCTCGGCGGCGCTCTCAAATCGAAGTTAGAACGGGAAGGTGCAGTTTTTGCGGCAGTGCAGCATGAAGGCAGTGCGGCATGAGGCTTGGGCAACTCGGCCAAAAGCCGTGCTTCCCCAGTGGCACGTAACCCGCTAGGAAGCGCGCGGGCGGGCTGCGGAGCTATGGCTGCAGCCCGGAAACGTTCCAGACTGGCCAGCAGCAGGGGTCGAAATCACATGAGCAAGATCAAGGTCGCCAATCCCGTCGTCGACATGGACGGCGACGAGATGACCCGCATCATCTGGCAAAAGATCAAGGACACGCTGATCTTCCCCTATCTCGACCTCGAGCTGGATTATTACGACCTGTCCGTCGAGAACCGCGACGCGACCAATGACCAGGTCACGATCGATGCCGCCAACGCCACCAAGAAGCACGGCGTCGCGGTGAAGTGCGCCACCATCACCCCGGACGAGGGCCGAGTGAAGGAGTTCAACCTCAAGCAGATGTGGAAGTCGCCGAACGGCACGATCCGCAACATTCTCGGCGGCGTGATCTTCCGCGAGCCGATCATCTGCAAGAACGTGCCGCGCCTCGTGCCGGGCTGGACGCAGCCGATCGTCATCGGCCGCCATGCTTATGGCGACCAGTATCGCGCCACCGATTTCAAGTTCCCCGGCAAGGGTACGCTCTCGATCAAGTTCGTCGGCGACGATGGCGCCGTGATCGAGAAGGAGGTCTTCAAGGCTCCCGACGCCGGCGTCGCCATGGCGATGTACAATCTCGACGAGTCGATCAGGGATTTCGCTCGCGCGTCGCTGAACTACGGTCTGATCCGCAAATACCCGGTCTATCTCTCGACTAAGAACACCATCCTCAAGACCTATGACGGCCGCTTCAAGGATATCTTCGAGGAAATCTACCAGGCCGAGTTCAAGGCTGAATTCGACAAGCTCGGCATCACCTATGAGCATCGTTTGATCGACGACATGGTCGCCTCGGCGATGAAGTGGTCGGGTGGCTATGTCTGGGCCTGCAAGAACTACGATGGCGACGTGCAGTCCGACACCGTGGCGCAGGGTTTTGGTTCGCTCGGCCTGATGACCTCGGTGCTGATGACGCCGGATGGCAAGACCGTCGAGGCGGAAGCCGCGCACGGCACGGTGACACGCCATTATCGCGAGCATCAGAAGGGCAGGGAGACCTCGACCAACTCGATCGCCTCGATTTTTGCCTGGACGCGTGGCCTCAGCCACCGCGCCAAGCTCGACAACAATGCTGAACTCGCCAAGTTCGCGACGCTGCTCGAGAAGGTCACGGTCGACACTGTCGAGGCCGGCGACATGACCAAGGATCTGGCGCTGCTGGTCGGTCCCGACCAGAAGTTCCTCTCGACCACTGGCTTCCTCGAGAAGGTCAGCGAGAACATGCGCAAGGCGATGTCTGCCTGAGCCCTGCGATCCTGATTGAATGACTTGAAGCGCCCGGATCCCGATCCGGGCGCTTTTTGCTGTCGGGACCAAGGTGCATGCGACGACACAGCATGTCGTGCCGTGCTGACCAAGCCAACCGCTGGCGTGACGTCAGCGGGGTGATCCGCACGTGCTGCTGCTGACATCTGTCCTCGACGAAGGGAACCTGGTCGCTCGGTTGGGCGGCCTCTGCGGGATGACCAGCAAACTCACTGTGGAGCCGTCTCGTTCGGAGAGCTCCGCGCTATCGCACGCCTTGAGACATCCGATCGCGATGCTCGGGCACGTGCCCAGGATGATCGCTACTCGATCGTGAGGGGACGGCGAGCAAGGATACGCTGGCCGCTCAGCGGTGCGTTCATGACATAGCGAAGTTCATAGCTGCCCGGCGTGTCCGGTGCTTCCAGCAGCGCTTCGACATTCTCTGCCGGAAAGAAGGACGGGCCTGCCGCGTCCACGGCTGCATCAGGCGCCGTGATGACGACGCGATCGCGCTCGCCATTGGGGCCGATCCCGCGTACCGGGACGCTTGTCTTGGCCTTGGCGCGGTCCGGCGCCGACAAGGTCGCCGAAGGGACCGTCGCCGCCAGGGGCTGCCTGGCGAGGATTTCGGGCTTGCCGGAATCCTGGCGGATGAGGCGGAGTTCATAGCTGCCGGGCTCGCCGGGGGTCGTGATCGCGGTTGCGGACACGGCGCCGAGAATGACCGAGACGATGGCCGATTCAGCCGGATCGCCCGGGCGCGCGATCGCGAGCTGCGATTGCGCCGGCGCCTTGCTGGCGAACACCGTCAACATCGAGCCGGCCATCGCGCTACGCGAGGCCGACAGGGTTGGCGGCTGGACCGGTGCGGCAGGGCGGGGGCGCACTTGCTGGGCAAAGCCCGAAGGGCTCGCGGCCACCAGGGCAAGAGCAATGGTGGCGGCGAGACGATACTGCACCTCGTCTTCTCCGGCGCCCGAACCCGCTCAGCTCATCGCGGCTGCGACGGCGTCGAGCGCAGCCTGGGCCTTGGCGCCGTCCGGGCCTCCAGCCTGCGCCATGTCGCGGCGCCCACCACCGCCCTTGCCGCCAAGCTGCTCGGAGGCGGCGCGCACCAGCGCCACGGCGTCGAAGCGCGAGGTCAGATCCTCGGTAACCCCGACGACGACGCCGGCCTTGCCGTCCTCCGCGACGCCGACAATGGCGACGACGCCCGAGCCGACGCGGGACTTGGCTTCGTCGGCGAGGCTCTTCAGATCCTTCATCTCGACGCCGGTAACGGCGCGGGCCAGGAGCTTGGCGCCGGAGATCTCCCGAATCGGATCCTCGGCTGCACCGCCGCCGCCCATCGCGAGCTTCTTGCGCGCCTCGGTGAGTTCGCGGTCGAGCTTGCGGCGCTCCTCGACCAGGGCGGCGAGGCGCGTCTCGGCTTCGGCCGCGGGAACCTTGAGCAGGGCGGCGAGGTCGCGCAGACGCCTGGCATCGGTGTTGAGCTGGCGCCGGGCTTCCGCGCCGGTCACTGCCTCGAGACGTCGCACGCCAGCGGCCACCGCGCTTTCGCCTGCGATGCTGACGATGCCGATATCTCCGGTGCGCGAAACATGGGTGCCACCGCAGAGCTCGACCGAGAAAGCCTTGCCGGCCTCGGTCGTCCCCATCGAGACGACACGGACCTCATCGCCGTATTTTTCACCGAACAAGGCGCGGGCGCCCGAAGCGATGGCTTCGTCGACGCTCATCAGATGGGTCGCCACCGGCTCGTTCCGCAGCACGGCGGCGTTGGCGATATCCTCGACCTGGGCCAGTTCGGCCTCTGAGATCGGCTTGGGGTGCGAGAAGTCGAAGCGCAGCCGCTCGGGCGAGACCAGCGAGCCCTTCTGGGCGACATGATCGCCAAGGACGAGCCGGAGCGCCTCGTGCAGCAGGTGGGTCGCGGAGTGGTTGGCGCGAATCGTGCTCCGGCGAGCATGATCGACCGTCAGCTCAGCAGGCGCGCCGAGCTTGATTTCGCCCGAAGTGACCCTGACGGCGTGGGCGAAGATGTCGCCGAGCTTCTTCTGCACATCCAAAACCTGTGCGGAGAAGCCCGCCCCGGTGATCGTGCCGGTATCGCCAACCTGGCCGCCGGACTCGCCATAGAACGGAGTCTGGTTGAGCAGGACGAAGCCGGTCTCGCCGGCCTTCAGGCTCTCGACTTCCGCATTGTCGCGGATCAACCCGGTGACGACGCCCTCGGCCGTTTCGGTGTCGTAGCCGAGGAACTCGGTGGCGCCGACGCGGTCACGCAGCGGGAACCAGAGCTTTTCCGTCGCAGCCTCGCCGGTGCCGGACCAGGCGGCGCGCGCCTTCGCCTTCTGCTGCTGCATCGCCGCGTCGAACCCGTCGAGATCGACGCCGATATCGCGGGCCCGGAGCGCATCCTGAGTCAGATCGAGCGGGAAGCCATAGGTATCGTAAAGCGTAAAGGCGACGTCGCCCTTCAGCTTCTGGCCGGCGCCGAGATCCTTGGCAGCATCGTCGAGGATCGAGAGGCCGCGCGCCAGTGTGGTGCGGAAACGCGTCTCCTCGAGCTTCAGGGTCTCGGTGATCAGCGCCTCTGCTCGCAGCAGCTCGGGATAGGCCTGGCCCATTTCTCGGGTCAGGACCGGCACGAGCCGGTGAAGCAACGGCTCCTTGGCGCCGAGCAACTGGGCATGGCGCATGCCGCGACGCATGATGCGGCGCAGGACATAGCCGCGGCCTTCGTTCGAGGGCAGAACGCCGTCGGCGATCAGGAAGGCAGAGCAGCGCAGGTGGTCGGCGATGACACGGTGGCTCGCCTTCATCGGCCCGTCCGACGAGACCGATGTCATATCTGCGATGGCGCGGATCAGGGTCGCGAAGAGGTCGATCTCGTAATTGTCGTGCGTGCCCTGGAGCACCGCGGCGACACGCTCCAGCCCCATGCCGGTGTCGATCGACGGGCGCGGCAGATTGGTGCGGATGCCGCCAGCGGCCTCCTCATACTGCATGAACACGAGGTTCCAGATCTCGATGAAGCGGTCGCCGTCCTCATCGGGCGAGCCGGGAGGGCCGCCGGGGATATGGTCGCCATGGTCGTAGAAGATCTCGGAGCAGGGGCCGCAGGGGCCGGTGTCGCCCATGCGCCAGAAATTGTCCGAGGTCGGGATCCGGATGATCTTCGAATCCGAAAGCCCGGCGATCTTCTTCCAGAGCGCGTGCGCCTCGTCATCCTCGGAATAGACCGTGACGGTCAGCTTTTCCTTGGGCAGGCCGAATTCGCGCGTGACCAGCGTCCAGGCGTGGGTGATCGCCTGTTCCTTGAAATAGTCGCCGAAGGAGAAGTTCCCCAGCATCTCGAAGAAGGTGTGGTGACGCGCAGTGTAGCCGACATTGTCGAGGTCGTTGTGCTTGCCGCCGGCACGCACGCATTTCTGCGCTGACGTGGCGCGCTGGTAGGAGCGCTTTTCCTGTCCGGTGAAGACGTTCTTGAACTGCACCATGCCTGAATTGGCGAACATCAGCGTCGGGTCATTGCGCGGCACGAGCGGGCTCGACGGCACCACCTCATGGCCGTTCGCCTTGAAATAATCGAGGAAGGTGGACCTGATTTCGTTGACGCCGCTCATCGCAATTCGAACTCTGCTTCAGGATGGGTGGCCGGGCGGGCCTGCTGTTGGGGATCGGTTCTAGTCAGCGGCTTTGCGCCTGTCCAGAAATCCCGTGACAAGGCCTTGGCACATAAAAGAAACGGGCGGCCCCGAAAGGCCGCCCGACGAAAATACCCTGCCGCTGACGCGGAGATGAGGCTCAGGCGTCGCCCTCGTCGAGATCATCGTCGGTCGGTGTCGCCTCATCGAGAATGCGATCGGCAACGAGGCCGGAGTTCTGCCGGATCGTGGCCTCGATGCGCGCCGCGACGTCCGGATTGGCCTTGAGGAAGGATTTGGCGTTCTCCCGCCCCTGGCCGAGGCGCTGGCTGTCGAAGGAGAACCAGGCTCCGGCCTTCTCGACCATCCCGGCCTTGACGCCGAGGTCGATCAGTTCGCCAACCTTCGAGATGCCCTCGCCGAACATGATGTCGAACTCGACCTGCTTGAAGGGCGGCGCCACCTTGTTCTTCACGACCTTGACGCGGACCTGGTTGCCGGTGGCCTCATCGCGCTCCTTCAGCGTCGAGACGCGGCGAATGTCGAGGCGCACCGAGGCGTAGAATTTCAGGGCGTTGCCACCGGTCGTGGTCTCGGGCGAGCCATACATCACGCCGATCTTCATGCGGATCTGGTTGATGAAGATGACCATGCAGTTCGAGCGCGAGATCGACGCGGTGAGCTTGCGCAAGGCCTGGCTCATCAGGCGCGCCTGGAGGCCGGGCTGGACATCACCCATCTCGCCTTCGATTTCGGCACGGGGCGTAAGGGCCGCAACGGAGTCGACGACCAGCACGTCGATGGCGCCGGAGCGAACCAGGGTGTCGGTGATCTCGAGCGCCTGCTCGCCGGTATCTGGCTGCGAGATCAGGAGATCGTCGAGATTGACGCCAAGCTTGCGGGCATAGACCGGGTCGAGTGCGTGCTCGGCATCGACGAAGGCGCAAACGCCACCCTTCTTCTGGGCCTCGGCAATGGTGTGCAGCGCAAGCGTGGTCTTGCCGGAGGATTCAGGTCCGTAAATCTCTATGACGCGGCCCCTGGGGAGCCCGCCGACGCCGAGCGCGATATCGAGCCCGAGCGAGCCGGTCGAGATGGTCTCGATCTCGATCGCCTGCTGGTTCTTGCCCAGGCGCATGATCGAGCCCTTGCCGAAAGCCCGTTCGATCTGCGAGAGCGCCGCATCAAGCGCCTTAGCCTTGTCCATCGAAGAGCCTTCCACGAGCCGGAGATTTGCCTGATTCACAACGTGCGCTCCTTATGGCAGGGGCGCGATCACTTCTCAATGTGCGCCGTGAGCAAATATGGTCATGGTTTGTTCTTGTCTTCAAGTTCTTTTTTTGTTCTCGTTCATCGCCTCCACGCACGGCTGTTCAAATCCGGCTGTCGCCCTTCGCCTGCATGGCCCGGACCTGCATCGCGTTGCCGAGCCGCTCGAGCTCCAGCGTGTAGCAGTAGAGCGCGAAGATGACGGCGATCAGGAGCGCGCCGCGCCAGCTCAGATCGAGATAGCCAAGATCGAGTACCGGGACGTGCCGCAGATAATAGAGCGAGAACAGAGCGCCGCCGAAGATGAAGCCGATCCTGGCGGCGAACGAGACCAAGTGGCCGATCACCAGGCCGCGATAGCTGGCCGGGATGGTCACATGGCGCAAGCGCCACCAGTAGCAGGCCTGGCCGATCACGACCGCAAGCATCATCTGCGACGCACCGCCGAGGGAGGCGGTGACAACCGTTCCGATATTGTCGATCAGCAGGAGGAAAATGCCCCGCATATTGGAGAGCACGACGATCGCGCAGAGGGTCTGGACGAGAAGCAGGACCAGGTATCTGCGTGAATTCCTATCCGACATCGCGCTGTCCGCATCGTTCGAGGACGCTGCGCCTCGCTATCTGCGCAGCCTCGCGCCTCAGCTCATCGCCGCCTTCACCGTCTCGACCAGCTGCTTCATCGTGAAGGGCTTGGGCAGGAAGTGGAATTGCTCGCCTTCCGGCAGGTTCTTGCGGAAGGCCTCTTCCGCATAGCCGGAAACGAAGACGACCTTGGTGGCCGGGTTGCGCTGGCGCAGCTCGCCAAGCAGGGTTGGCCCATCCATTTCAGGCATGACCACGTCGGAAACGACGAGGTCGATCTTGCCGTCATGCTTGAGGAAGATATCGAGCGCCTCCACGCCCGAGGCCGCTTCGTGCACGGTATAGCCGCGCGAGATCAGCATGCGGGCATTGAGGGCCCGCACCGCGTCCTCGTCCTCGACCAGCAGGATGACGCCGGCGCCGGTATGATCGGCTGCGACTTTCTTGGGCGCCTCCTTGACGGCGTTGTCGGCGGCGATCTCCTCTTCCGTCGGCACGTGACGCGGCAGGAAGATGCGGAAGGTCGTGCCCTTGCCGACGGTCGAATCGACGAAGACGAAGCCACCGGTCTGCTTGACGATGCCGTAGACCATGGAAAGGCCGAGGCCCGTGCCCTTGCCGACCTCCTTGGTGGTGAAGAAGGGCTCGAAGATCTTGTCGAGATGTTCGGCCGGGATGCCGGTGCCGCTGTCTTCGACTTCGAGCATGACATAGTCGGCAGCAGGCAAGGCCTGGTGGCTAAAGCCGGCGCATTCCTCCGCAGCGACATTGCGTGTGCGGACCTGCAGCTTGCCGCCGTCCTGCATGGCATCGCGCGCATTGACCGCGAGATTGACGATGACCTGTTCGAGCTGACCGAGATCGGCCTTGACCGGCCAGAGGTCGCGGCCCTGGCGAATGTCGAGCGAGACCTTGTCAGCGACGACGCGCTTCAGCATCAGCGAGAGATCGGAGAGTACATCGCCGAGTTCGAGCACCTGTGGGCGCAGCGTCTGGCGGCGCGAGAAGGCGAGCAACTGCCGGACCAGCGAGGCCGCCCGGTAGGCGTTCTGCTTGATCTGCATGATGTCGGGGAAGGACGGATCGGTCGGCTTGTGGCTGGCGAGCAGGAACTCGGACGCGTTGATGATGACCTGGAGCACGTTGTTGAAATCGTGCGCGATGCCGCCGGCGAGCTGGCCGACGGCCTGCATCTTTTGGGCCTGGTCGATATTGTCCTTGAGCTTGCGCTCGGAGGTGGTCTCCAGCGCATAGACGATGGCGCGCTCACCATCACTGTCCTCGGTCGCTGCGACCGGAGAGAGATAAAGTTTGGCGGAGCGTCCGTCCTCGCCCGAGAGGTTGGCATCGAGCGGGGCGATGTCGCTGCTGCCGGCCATCGTCGCCGCGAGCGCCTCGTCAAGACTGCCCGGCGCGACGAGATCCTGGATCATAGCGGGCTGGCGGCCCTGCTGCGTCAGTCGGGTGAAGGCGGCGTTGGAGCGCAGGATCGCACCGTTGCGGTCAACGGTGGCGATCGCCATCGGCGTCGAGTGGAAGAAGCGGGCAAAGCGCACTTCGGCATCGCTGCGCCCGTCGGATCCAGCTTCGCCGGTCGTCCGGTTAAGTACGAGGGTGCGAGAGGGGCCAGCGCGGCTATCGCTGCCGAAGGCGACCTGATGATGCAGCCTGACTGGCAGGGTCGTGCCATTGCGCCGGCGCAGATCGACATCGAGGACCTCGACGCGGACATCGCCGGGCTGACCGCGAATAGCCTGGATCAGGGCAGCCGCGTTCGAGGTTGCGATGTCGTCGAGATGCAGTCCGCCCGAGCCGAAGCGGGCGAGGTCATAGTCGAGCCAGCCCGAGAGCGTGGCATTGATATAGGGCACCTCGCCATCGGCGTCGATCGAGAGGAAGCCAGCCGGTGCGTGATCGAGATAATCGATCGCGTGCTGGAGTTCCTGGAAGGCGTTCTCCTGGCGCTCACGCTCGGGCGTCACGTCGGAGACGCTCCAGAGCATGGCGGCCTTGCCCTCGCGGCGCACGGGGGAAACGCGAATTCGATACCAGCCGACGGTATCGCGACCATTGAGGGCGGGCTCGAGCCGGACTTCCTCCGCCAGCCGGCGGCCATCGCGTGCAGCGGTCGCCAAGCGGTAGATCGCTTCCGACACCTCCGGGCGACCGGTAAACAGGCGCTCGACCGGCTTGATGTCGCTGGCTCCGCGCGCCCCGGCCAGCGCCAGATAGGTTTCGTTGGCGTAGACGATGCGGTTCTCGCCTTCGGTGACGACGACGCCGTCATCGGCGCTGTCGACGATGGCCTTGGTCAGGTCGTTGCGCGCTGCACGGCCCGAAAACTGAACGAGGCCGATCGAAAAGGCGAAGAGGCCGAAGACACCGATCACCGAAAGCAGGGCCAGCAGGCCCAGGATCAGCGGTTGCGCCCATTCATTGGCAATGAAGCCGAGCGCGATTGCGGCTCCGACGAGCACGCTGGCGACAAGCAGGATCACGATCAGGCCGATATGGCCTGACTTGTCGGAGCGATCGATCGCGGTTGTCGCCGTGGTTCCGCTCATGCGGCTGGTCCGTCCCGTTTCATGCCTCATCGCCGCCTGCGAGGGGCTTAGCGCGCAGGTCGCGCAGATTGCGAGTTAGGCGCGCCGACCCTTCAGGCGCAAGACGTAACCGATGACTTCGGCCACGGCCTGATAGTGTTCGACAGGAATTTCTTCGTCGATATCGACTGTGGCAT
The DNA here is from genome assembly GCF_052115715.1 of Allobosea sp. 2KB_26. Classification (NCBI taxonomy): domain Bacteria; kingdom Pseudomonadati; phylum Pseudomonadota; class Alphaproteobacteria; order Hyphomicrobiales; family Alloboseaceae; genus Allobosea; species Allobosea sp. 2KB_26. The sequence goes on along the minus strand of NZ_JBFRHE010000001.1, from coordinate 160,446 downwards.
AGAGCGCGCGGGCCAGCGGTGGGTTCTCGACGATCGGCACGCGATGCTCCCCCGCGACCTCGCGGATCTTCAGGGCGAGCGCATCGACGCCTTTGGCGAGGCAGAGCGGGGCGCCCATGCCCTGTTCGTATTGAAGTGCGACGGCGAAGTGGGTCGGGTTGGTGATGATCACGGTCGCCTTCGGGACCGCGGCCATCATGCGTTTCCTCACCCGCTGCGCGCGGATCTGACGCAGCTTCGCCTTGACCTCGGGATTACCTTCGGAGTTCTTGAACTCCTCCTTCAGCTCCTGCTTGGTCATACGCTGACGCTGGTACCAGCTGAAGCGCTGATAGACGAAATCGCCAATTGCGATGACTGCGAAGAGCGCGAGCACGCTCGCCATGAGTTTGATCGTCAGCGACAGCGTCGCCGGCAGCATCGCGGCGACGCTCATCTGTGCGAAGCTCTCGAGCCGGTCGTGTTCCTTCCAGAGCGTCAGGCCGACGACGGTGCCGATCAGCAGGATCTTGGCGAGGCCCTTGGCAAAATTGACCCAGGCCTCCTTTCCAAAGAGCCGCTTGGCCCCGGCCATCAGCGAGATCCGGTTGAATTTCGGCATCAGCGGCTCGACGGTCCAGAGCGGCTTGTGCTGGATCAGTGCGCCCGCAAGCCCGGCGCAGAGGATGAAGGCGAAGGGCAGGCCGAGCGCCATGAAGCCGGTCATCACGCCCTGCTTGGTGACGTTGAAGAAGGCCTCGCCGCTGGAGGGCACCTGATGCGCGTTCATCAGGAAGGAGCGCAGGGAGAGCGCCGCACTGCTCGCCGACCAGCCGGCTCCGACCAGGAGCGCCAGTGTGAAGCCGCAAAGGACGAAGAAGGTGCCGATCTCCTGCGAGCGGGCGATGTCGCCCTTCTCTATTGCCTGGTCCAGCTTTCGCTGAGTCGGGTCTTCTGTTCTGTCCTCGTTGTCGGCGTCCTCTGACATCGCCGCTCCTCAGTTGCCGGTGAACTGGCGAAGGAAGTTGCCGAGATCCTCGAGGAAGACGCCCATCATCACGCCGACGACGGCGAGCAACACGAGCATGCCACCGAGGATCGAGGCCGGCACGGCGAGGAAGAAGACCTGAAGCTGCGGCATCATCCGCGCCAGCACGCCGAGCCCGAGATTGAAGAGCAAGCCGAAGACGATGAAGGGGGCGGAAATCTGAACGGCGAGAGCGAAGCCCTGCGTCGCCGCACGGATCGCCAGGGTCATCATATCTCCGACATCCGGAAAGCCGCCAGGCGGTAGGAGCCGATAGCTTTCATGAATCGCCGCGATGGCGACGTGATGGAGGTCGGTGACCAGGATCAGCGTGATGCCGAGCATCGTCAGAAAGTTGCCGATCGACGGGTTCTGCATGCCTCCAGTCGGATCGACCGTCATCGCGAAACCCAGGCCCATGGTCTGGGCCACGATCGCACCCGCGCTCTGCAGGCAAGCCATCACAAGGCGCACGCTGAGCCCGATGGTTAATCCGATCAGGAGTTCGCTGATGAGAAGGCCGACGAGTGCCGGCATGTCGCCGGGCGGGGTGATGATCGTGCGCGCCATGGGGACGATCATCAGTGCGATGAAGAAGGCCAGCGACAGCCGCGCGCGCGAGAAGATGAAGCGTTCGCCGATGCCGGGCATCAGCATCACGAGGGTGCCGACACGTGCGAAGACGAGCACGAAGAGCGCGCCGATCTCGGGCAGGATCGCGATCTGCATCGTGCCGGCAAGACCCTTGCGCCACTCGGGACGCCACTGCGGCAGCCCCAGAGCCGGTCGCGGCAGCGAAAGGTTCATTCGCCCGTGGCGATTCGGACGGCGACCCGCCCCATATAACCTGCAAGCGCATCGCCCATGAACGGCAGAAACAGCATCATGGCGGCAAAGACCGCAATGATCTTGGGGACGAAGATCAGGGTCTGCTCCTGAATCTGCGTCAGGGCCTGGACGAGCGAGACGGCGAGGCCGACCCCGAGCGCGACCATCATGAGTGGACCGCCGGCCTTGAGGAAGACGACGATGCCGTCGCGCGCGACGTCGAGGATGGCGCCTGAGGTCATGGTTTCGTCCTGATCGAGCCGGGAATCAGACCGGCATCCGCATGATTTCCTCATACGCTGCAATCATGCGGTCGCGAACCGCCACCAGCGTTTCGATCGCGGCTTCGCTCTCTGCGACGGCGGTGACGACATCGACGATGTCGGAGCGGCCAGCGGCCACGCTCGCGGTCTGGACGTCGCTCTTGCGGCCGGCATCGGCGGTTGCTTCCAGCGCCTTGCCGATGAGCGAGGAGAAATCGGTCATGCCCGCACTGGCGCCGGCGGCCGCACCGAGCGGCTTGCGCATCAGGTTGCCGGCGCCGAGACCCTGCGTCGAGGCATAAGCGCCGGCGGCGAAGCTGGATGTGGCCATGGTGCGAGGTTCCGTTCCGCTGGCGCCGGTCAGACGCGCAGGATGTCGATGGTGCGCTGGATCATCCGGCGCGTGGAGGAGATCAGGTTGAGATTCGCCTCGTAGCTGCGCTGTGCCTCGCGCATGTCCATGGTCTCGACCAGTGAGTTCACGTTCGGCATGCTGACGTTGCCGGTGGCGTCGGCGGCGGGGTTGCCGGGCTCGAATTTCGTCCGGAAGGCACTCTGGTCGCGCTGGACGCGGCCGAGATCGACGACCTGGGCTTCGAGTTCCCGGTCGACCCGGCGCTGGAATGTCGGAATCTTGCGGCGATAGGGATCGACGCCGGCGCGATCCGACCCCGAATCGGCGTTGGCCAGGTTCTCGGCGATGATCCGCATGCGGCCGGACTGGCTGCGCAGGCCCGACGTCGCCACTGCGATGCTCTTGAGAAGATCCATGAGGCTTCTGCTCCTGCGTCCGATGCCTTAGCGGCCCTTGCCGATCGCGATCTTCATCAGTCCCAGTCCCTTGCTGTAGAGCGAGGCGGCGAGCTGATAGTCGGACTGGTTCTGGGCCACCTTCATCATCTCGTCCTCGAGATTGACGCCGTTGCCATTGGGCGTGACCTCGAAGCGGGGCGCCTTGGCGGTATCGAATCCGTTGCGCTGGCCGGAGGGGCCCATATGGCCGGCAGAGGTCTGAGCCAGCGAGACGCCGGACGAAGCCGTGCCGACGGCCGGCGCCTTGAGGTCCATCGGGCGAAATCCGGGGCTGTCGGCGTTGGCGACATTCTCGGACAGCACTTTTTGCCGGGACTGGTGCCAATGCATGCGCGTCTTCAACGCCTGCATCAGGTTGCCGCCAGTGCCTAAAGCATTGCCAGACATGGAGTTTGTCCCGTTTCCTGAGGGGATGGCCGTGGACAGAACCGGCTTGCGATTCCGTCCTGACAGGCGATCCACTGGGAAAATATTGCCGGGTGCTTGGTTAATTTCGCGTTAAAATCCACAAAACCGGTGCACCAAATTAACCAAGTGCTAACCCTGTTTCCCGAAATTGCGGGCGTTATGCTATAGCCAACGTGTTGAACCTTGGGTGGAATTGCGGTCCGCCAAGGGCTGTCGCCGTCGCACATGAGGCAAACCTTGCAGACGTTGTTTGGCTTCGAACTCTCGACCGGCCTCCGCTGGATCATTGCATTCGCTATCGTCCTGATTCTGGTGGCGCTCTTCGCCTTCCTGTTGCGGCGCATCACCGGCGGGCGACTCAGGATAGGAGGGCAGGGCGGTGGCCGCGCCCGACAGCCTCGCCTCGGGGTGGTCGATATCCATGACCTCGACCGGCAGCGACAGCTCGTGCTGATCCGACGCGACAATGTCGAGCATCTGGTTATGATCGGCGGCGCCTCCGACGTGGTGGTCGAGACCAATATCGTGCGCGGCAGCAGCAGCGGCCGGATTGCGGTCCCGGCGCAGGCCGAGGCCCCGGTCTTTGAACGCCCTCTGGCGATTGACCCGGCGCTCGGTTTCGAGGCTCTTCGTGCCGATCTGCAGGAGGAAACGCGCCGCGCCTCTCCGCCGCCGGCCGCTGCCCCGCAGCCGGACAGCCTGCCGCCGCTACCGCATCGTACGCCTGCGCCTGCTGCGCGCGTCGAACCGGCTGTGGCGCCGGCAGGCGCTGCAGCGGCCGGCATGGCCGGTCTCGCTGCAGGAGCTGCAATCGTAGCCTCGCAGGCGCCGAATTTCGGTCGCAACCAGGCCCCGGCGCCAAGCGTGAGTTCCGATGAGCTCGACGATATGGCCCGTCAGCTCGAGGAGGCGCTGAAGCGTCCGCATTCGGCTGTGCGATCGTCCCAGGTGCCCGCAACCCCGGCTCCGGAGATCCCGCCGGTGACGCCGCCCGCGCCGGTCAAGCCTGAAGAGCCGAAGCCCGCAGCGGCCGCGCCGGTCCTCTCTCCGGTTCCGACGGCTCCTCCGCCCGTCTTCGGGCGCCCCGTTGGGGTGCCGGCCGATGTTGCGGCCGAACTCGAAATGGCTCTCGGCCTGAAGCCCAAGCCCTCGGATGTGGTGACGCCGCCGGTGCCTGTCGTCGAGCCGCAGCCCGCTCCCTTCCGTCCAGCTCAAGAAGCCCCCAAGCCGCCGGAGCCCGCACCGGTCGTGCATTCCGCGCCGGCACCCGTGGAGCATGGCGACAGGCTGTCGCCAAAGGACGAGGAAGACGCGCTGGAGGTCAGCGAGGACGAGGCCGATACGGAGGCTGAGGCGGAGATCGCCGAGTCCCAGGCCGGGGTCGAGCCAAAGGTCGAGACGCCCACCGTTCCCGCCACCGAGGAGCCGAAGGCCGAATCGAAGCCGGAGGAGAAGCCTATTCAGATCGATCCGTTCTCGGTCGATGCGATCGAAGCCGAGTTCGCGCGACTGCTGGGGCGTGATCCGAAGTCGAAGTCCTGATCGGACGGGCATGATCAACAGGATTGTCGGGCTGCGACGATCCTGAGGCCGCCAGTTTGGTTGCCCTGGCGGACATCAGCGCCCTAGCGTCGTCTCGCCCGATCGGTTGAGTCGGGCTTTGATGGCGGCTTTGCGTGATCCTGACCTTGACGGATGCAAGATGGCGTCGCGGCTGCCGCGTCGCTTGTGCCGGCGCGATGGTCGCGCTTGCGCTCTGCGAGCCGGCTCGGGCGCAAACGCTTTCGCTTGATCTCGGGCAAGGTGGGGGCGTCGCCGAGCGGGCGCTGCAACTCATCGCCGTCATCACGGTGCTGTCCCTGGCGCCGTCGATCCTGATCATGGTGACGTCGTTCACACGGATCGCGGTTGTGCTGTCCCTGCTGCGCTCGGCCATCGGCACGCAGACAGCGCCCCCCAACGCCGTGATCGTCGGGCTGGCCCTGTTCCTCACCGGCTTCGTGATGGCGCCGACATTGCGCGAGGCCTACCGCGTCTCAGTCGAGCCGCTGGTTGCCGGGCAGATCCAGCCCCAGGAGGCCTATAACCGCGGCGTCGTGCCCTTCAAGACGTTCATGCTCAAGCATGTCCGCGAGAAGGACCTGATGCTGTTCATCGAGATGTCGCGCGAGCCCCGCCCGACGCAGCCGGAGGATATCCAGATCCAGATCCTCGTGCCGGCGTTCATGATCTCCGAGCTGCGCCGGGCCTTCGAGATCGGTTTCCTGCTGTTCGTGCCGTTCCTGATCATCGATCTTGTGGTGGCCTCGATCCTGATGTCCGTCGGCATGATGATGTTGCCGCCGGTGACAGTCGCCCTGCCGTTCAAGCTGATCTTCTTCGTCCTGGTGGACGGCTGGGGCCTCGTCACTGGATCGCTGATCAAGAGTTACGGAACGTAGCGGTCAACCGCGGCCTGGCGCTGCGTCCGGACTTGCCTCGGCACCGGTCGAACTGGGCGGTGTCGCCTGTTCGGGCTCGGGTTTGGGCCGGCTGCGGACAGCGGTGGAATAGGCCGGATAGCGCTCGCGATAGGCCCTCATGAACTCCGACAGGTTGTCGGCTCCGGAAGCGGCGCGTGCCATTTCGCGGATATCGGCGGCATTGGCGCGGTTGGCCCCGGTCACGAAGGCGAAGGTGCGGGCGTCCGTGCTCTCGGCCATCTTGGCAGCGAATTTCGTGCGCAGCCGGTCGAGCGACAGGGCCTCATTCGACATCACATAGGAGACCGCGGCGCGCATCACGTCGGCGCGCTCGCGCTCGTTCAGCGGCGCGTTGCCACGCCAGCTTTCGCCCAGAATGCGTTCATGCGCTTCGCCAGCCTCGCGCCAGCGGCGTCCCGTCCAGTAAATGTCCGAGCGTAGGCGGTCGACTTCCGGGCCGCGTTCGATCTCCAGCATCTCGAGCGCCTGATCGGTGCGCGAGAGATCGGAGAGGGCCTTCGCCTCGAGCAGGAGCCGTGCCCGCTTGACGTCGCCCGGCAGCTCGATCAGCCGCGTCGAGGAGATCGCTTGCAGCGCCTCGGCTGGCTTGCCGTTCATCAGCGCGATCATGGCAAGGCGTGCAGCCACCGTTGACCGTGCGGCGCCGGTCAGGCGGGCCTGCATCTGGTAGCGCAGGATCTCGCTCGCCTGGTCGAGGAGGTCGAGTTCCACCAACCGATCGGCGAGCAGGCGGGCGATTTCGTCGCCGCGCCGGCCGATCGGCAGGAATTCCTTGAAGTCGTAGAACAGGGCCAGCGCTTCGATGCGCGGCAGTTGCTCCTGCGCTCCGTCGCGGTTGCTGAAGATCTCGGCGAAGCGCTGGGCCGTTTCGTCGTGAAGGCGGCGCGTCAGCGGATTGTCGGGGTAGTTGTTGTTGGCGCGGCGCGCGATCTGGAAGGCGTCACGCCAACGGTGCTGCGCAGTGTAGAGACGGCCGAGCTCGGACAAAGCCTCGATCTCGATCTCGCCGCCGCGCCAGATGATCGACACGGTCTCGAGCCTGCGGGTCGCCTCGTCCGGTGAAATGTCCTGGCGTTTCTCGGTCTGGACCAGTCGGATGGCACGCAGTTGCGCCTCCGCCGCGACCGGCCTGCTCACGGCCTCGAAGAGCGGCTTGTAGCCGTTCAGCGCGGCCTCCGGGCGACCGCTGACGTCATCGAGCATGGCGCGAAGGAGTGCGAGCTCATCCTTGTCGACAAGATCGCGCGGCAATTCCGAGAGCCGCTCGATCTGGCGCTCTCCCGTCGTCATATCCTGCATCGCCATGGCTGCGCGTGCCATAGCCGGGCGGAACTGCACCTGCAAATCATCTGGGTAGCCATCGAGCGTCGCCTCCGCGCGCCGGAAACCGGCAAGCGCCTGTGCCTGGCGCCCGAGCCTCTGTTCGATCAGTGCGCGCCAGAGCCCCGCCTCGGCATCTTCCTTGAGCGGGCCGGCCTCGAAAGCTGCGAGAGCCTCGGGGTTACGGTGCATCTTCGCCGCGATCACGCCCTTCAGGAAAAGAGCCTCGCGATTGCCGCGCATCGCAGCGTCGTCGGCCAGCATCGCCTGGAGCGGCCCCGCGGCCTCCGGCATCAGCCCATTGGCGGCATAGAAGCGGGCAAGAGCCAACCGTGCTTCGGATTTGCGACTGCGCGAGGCGTCGGCGACATCGCGCAGAAGATCGCGCGCACGTTCGCGCACGGCTGCAACGCGCAGCTTCGCCCAGAGCTCCGGGCTGAGCAGGGGCGGGGGGGCCGCGATCGGCGCCTTCGTCTTGTCCTCTTCGCTCTGCGGAAGATCGAGGGTGACGGTCAGTCCGCCGGCGCGCCCGATCAGGGCTTGCTCGGTGCCGGCGCGAACGACGATATCATCGGAGCGCGGCATGACGGCGAGTCCATGGGCGGTCTGCATCAAGCCGAATTCGACGAAGCGGTAAGGCTTGGTCACGGCCCGGGTTGGCCCCAGCGCGGTTGCGACGGCCATCGGCATGCCCGCGGTCCCACCCTCGATCCAGTGCACGCCGGTCATGCCGGGTAACGGAACGGCGAGGATCGTCTGTCCGCGCTCATCGACGGTGCGTGCGGGGGCAACAGGGTTCGTCGGCTTGCCTGCCTGTTCTCCGAAGCCGAGCGACCAGCCGGTGCCGTCATCGGTGAAGCGCACCAGTTGCTGGTTGGAAAGGCGCAGCCGCACCAACGTGGCTTTGCCTTCGCGCGTGACGACGGTCTCCTCGATCAGCTCCGGAAGCATCTGCCGGAAGCTCGCGGGGTCGATCGTATCGCGGGTGTCGAAGACGAGGGTCACCAGGCCGGCATCGATGAAGGCCGCAGCCCCGGTCGGGCGCGGGAAGCGGAAATCGATGCGGCTGCCATCCTGACCGGTCGATGACTGGATCTTCACGAGCTGAGGTGTCGGGTCGATGGCGGGCGCGGCGGGCTCTGCGGCTGGCTTGGCGGCTGGCGCGGCCTGCTGCGGCGCCGCCGCCTCGCTTGCGACTGCCGGCTTGACCGCAGGGGCGGACGGTTTGTCCGGCTGCTCAGAGGCATTTGCCTGGAGGCCGGTCAGGCTGAGCACGCCGGCCTTGGCCGGCGGCAGCAGATCGACGACGAGGCGGTCGTCGTCGCGGAAGCTGCGGGCCTGCCAGTCCTTGGGCAGGGAAAAGCCGAGCTGGGTATTCCCCATACCGGTCTCGGTCGAGGCGAGACCGACCCGTTCCGGCAGGGCGGACCTGATCGCGGACGGCTCCACCGTGAGCACCTGATCGAAGGTCAGCCTGAGCGTGCCGTCAACAAGCTCATGGGCCAGTTTGGTTTCCGCGGGCGCCTGAAAAATCAGCCGCTCCAGCGTCGGGAGCTTGGCGCTGGTCAGCAGGAGAGGTTTGGGCGCAGGCGGCGGACGGCGGTCGATCTCGCGGGCGCGGGCCTCCGCCAGCCGGACGCGCTCGGCCAGGGCGGCGATGACCTCGGGCGGAGGTCCGGGCATCAGACCCTTCCAGGTCTCCGGGAGCAGGTCGATGAAAGCCTTGTCCCCAGCCTCGATCAGGTTCGCCCGATACGGGCGGGCGAGAGCAAAGCGCATGCCGCGACCGTCGGGGTCGATCCGCGCGATCGAGACATAGTCCGGGAGTTCCTTGGCGATCTTGTTGACGTCGATCTTCACGGGGCCGCCGAAGGCAACGACCAGGACACCATTGGCAACCCGGGCGCGCACTGGCATCGGCTCGTCGAACGTCAGCGACAGGCGCCCGAAGCCGGGCGGCATGGCGGCGCCCTGCAAGGTCGCCGTTGCGCCAAGCGCGGGCATGGACAGGCTGGCGGCAACGCCAAGCGCGGCCAGTCCGACACCAAAGGCAAGAGAACGCGGGAAACGCAAACCGGTACACTCACGCAACGCGACACCAGTGCCCGGCACGACCGCAAGACGGCAGCCCGAGCGCTACCGACGGTAAGGCGTCAAGGATAATGGCGCGTTAAGGACGCGGGAGGGTCAGCGCCGCTGCGGCAGCGCGACGGCGGGCAGCTCGTTGCCCGGCAGGGGGGCTGCTTCGGCGGCGAGACGCGGGAGGCTGGGCGCCCGCGCCGGGGTCGCCAAGGCAACGGTCAGCTTCTCCGCAGCATCCGGGGACATTGCAGCGAGCACATCCGACATCTTGCGCGGGTTCATCTGCTGGACCACGGGAACCAGCACGCTGAGGTTCAGACGGTCGAAGACCTTTGCGGCGTCCTTTGGCTTCATGGTCTCGTACATGATGACGAGGTTCTTGATCGCCTTGCTCTCTTCCTCGGCCTGCTTGGCCTTGGGGCCGTCGACCTTGTCCTCGAGCTGCTTCAGGTCGCCGACGCGGCCGTCGAGCTTCTTCTCCGCCGTGTCGAGCAGGCGCTCACGCATCTCCAATTCGCGCATGCGCGCCTCGATCTCCTCGCGCCGCTCGCCGAGGCGCTCCAGTATCGCGCGCTCGGCAGGCGAGGTGGTCCTGGCGGTGCCATTGAGGACATCGGCCTTGTTGTTCGGGTTGGCCGCGCGTGCGGCCTCGGCCTTCGCCTCTTCCTCCGGCTTGGCCTTGGGCTTCTCGATCGTGCCGGTGGTTTCGGGGTCGAGGAACGTATCGGGGGCGTGTGCGCGGGCGATGACCTTGGCGAGGCCCCAGACTTCAGGTTCCGTCTTGAGAGGCTGTGTGGCAGGCTGGGTCTTCGGAAACGCCTGCGCACTGGCGGGTCCCTTGGCGGGATACGGCTCCGACGTCCAGGCGATCAGCTTCAGCGCCAGGAGGCCCATGGCGCCGAGGATCACTGCCGGGATGAGGCGGGGCCTCTCGATCACGCCGCCTGACCTTCCAGCCGCTTGGCGGCGCGGGCCCTGATCGCAGCGGCTGCGTGTGCGGCATTCGTCAGGCGCGAGACGGTCGGTTCTTCGGCGGCCTCGGGCGCAGGATCTGCTGTCTTGGGCGCAACCAGCGTGGCGGCGCTGACGATCTGGGCGATGCGTTCCATGACGTCCTGACCGGCTTCGACCTGGGCTGCGAGATCGGCGGCATAGCGCTCGGCGGTACGCAGTCGCTCGGCCAGCGTCCGGTCGCAGTCGCCAAGCGTCAGCTTCAGGCCGGCGATGGCGCGCTCGGCCGTGTCGGTGGCGGAGATCAGGGCGCCGATGGTCTGTCGCATCGCGCCTTCATCCGCCTTGAGCCGTTCGATTCGCTTGGACAGGACATAGCAGGTGATGATGGTGGCGACGAGGAGGCTGGCGACCAGCGCATCGGCGATAAGGGTAATCGTCATGGCGTTGTCCCCGGGCGTCAGATCGGCGAGCCGAGATGGCTGGTGGCGCTGTCAAAGGCGGCGATCGTCGTTTTGGAGCGTCGCAGCGGGCTGACGACCTGGACGGCAATCTTGTCGTCGACGCGCCCGATGCGACCTTCGCTGACCATGAAGTCGCCGCAGCGCAGCGAGACCACCGAATCCGGCCGGGCGTCGAACATCAGCGTGTCGCCGATCTCGAGCTTCATCACGCGCTTCAGCGGCATCTGGGTCTCGTGCAGCACGCATTTCACCGCGACGTCGGTCTGCCAGACCTCGGTCGCAAGGTGGTTTTCCCAGATCGGGTCGCGGCCGAGCTTCTCACCCATGAAGCTCTCGAGGAGCAGCTCACGGATCGGCTCGATCGTCGCATAAGGCAGGAGGATGTGCAGCGAGCCGCCGCGCCCTTCCATGTCGAAGCGCAGTTCGACCCGGATTGCCGCATTGGCAGGGCGCGAGATCGAGACGAAGCGCGGATTGGACTCGATCCGGTCGACCTTGAAATTCACGGGCGAGAGTGGCTGGAACGCCGCCTCGGCGTCGCTCAGCACGAGTGCGATCACGCGCTTCAGCAGATTGAATTCGATCGACGTGAAGGGGCGTCCGTCGACCCGCGGGGCAGGCTGCCCGCGCTTGCCGCCGAGCATGGTGTCCAGCACCGAGTAGATCAGCGAGGATTCGATCGTGATCAGGCCGAAATTGTCCCATTCCTCTGCCTTGAAGACGGAGAGCATGGCGGGCAGCGAGATCGAGTTGATATAGTCGCCAAAGCGGACGGAGCGGATGCTCTCGAGGGACACCTCGACGTTGTCGGTGAAGAAGTTGCGCAGGCTGGTCGAGAGCAGCCGGACCAGACGCTCGAAAATAATCTCGAGCATCGGCAGGCGTTCATAGGAGACCGAGCCGGATTCGACGATCGCCTGGATGCCATTGCGGCTGTCCTTGTCATCTCCGGCAGAGAAACCGAGCATCGTGTCGATTTCGTCTTGGCTCATCAGGCGGTCGGTACCGCCTTCGGCCTCGCCTTCCTCCTCGACGGTGTCGGGCATGGTGGCCCATTCCGCCGCCATGTTCTCCGGCGTCAGCGGCTGGTCCTTGGGAAGCCCGCCGGTCTGTTCGAGTTCGCTATCGGCCATGGGACGCTCGGCTGATGGTCAGGGATCGGGTAGGCCGGTTCACTGGACCAGCAGTTCCTTGAACAGCACCGCTTCGACCTTGGCCGGATAGACGGTGACGTTCACGCGACGCAAAAGCTCTTCCTTCAGCCGGTAGATTCCGGCGGATCCATCGAGATCGGCGGGGCGCAGCTCGCGCATGAAGACCTGAAAGGCATCCTCGACACGGGGCAGCAGCGGCTTGATCTCCTCGGAGGCCTTGGCATCCGCGATCTCGAGCACAACCTTGATCTTCATGATGGGCTGGCGGTCCTGCTGGCCGCCGCTCGAAATGCCGATCATCATGTCCTTCATTTCGACGAAGGTTGCCGGCTTCTTGACGTTCTTGGCCGCTTCTGCCGCCGCAAGCTGTTCTGGCGAAGGCTTCTTCAGGAAAAACCAGCCACCGCCACCGAGAGCGACCAGCAGCACCACGCCGCCGACGATCATCACGAGCTTCTTCTTGCCCGCCTTCGGCGCGTCGGCGCCTGCTGCGGCCTCGTCGTCGCTGCTCTTGGTCTTCTTGGCCATACCTGTCTGCCCGGGTCCGGAGCGCGGCTCCATTCTGGGCGGCTCACTCCCGCAAATCTGACGAAACAGGGTTAATGTCTCGTTAAGGACGGCAGTTCTTGCCGGGTCGTTTCTGCCCGCCGACGCGCTGTTGCCGAGTGGTCGGCGCAGTCCGGATGGGGAAATATACCTTATATTTCAACGTGATGATATCGGTTAACCACGTTGGCACGGTGGTTGCGGTGACTGCTCTGCGAAGGCTGCGCTGGGGAGCGTCGAGGCTTTCGCGGGACATGATCGGGAGTTACCGCCGTGGAGAACATGCTTCTCGTCGGCCTGTCGCGCCAGATGGCTCTGGCGCGTGAGCTGGATGTTATCGCCAATAACGTGGCGAATGTCGGCACGAACGGCTTCAAGGCGCGTTCGGCGCGCTTCAATGAGTTTCTCATGCCCCAGGCGAGCGCCGAGGGCTTCAAGGCGCCTGACCGCAAGCTGTCCTATGTCATCGACAAAGGCACCCCGGTCGATCTGTCCCAGGGCGTGATCGAGCGCACCGGCAATCCGCTCGATGTGGCGTTGCGCGGCGATAATTTCCTCGTGGTGCAGACCCCGCAGGGCGAGCGCTATACGCGTGCCGGTTCGCTCTCCATCAATGGCCGTGGTCAGCTCGTCACCCAAGGCGGTCAGCCGGTCCTGGGAGAGGGCGGCCCGATCCAGTTCGGCGATACCGAAACCGGCGCCAGCATTGCGGCCGACGGCACGGTCTCCACCAATCTCGGTACCCGCGGCAAGCTCCGCCAGGTGCGCTTCGCCAATCCGGCTGCGTTGAGCAGCGACGGCACCAATCTCTTCGCTTCGACCGCCCCCGCTCAGCCGGCCGGACCGCTGGCCCGGCTCGAGCCCGGCGCGGTCGAGACATCCAATGTCAAGGCGGTGATCGAGATGACGCGGTTGATGGAGGTCCAGCGCTCCTACCAGAGCATGGCGAACCTGATGTCCAAATCCGACGAATTGCGCAGCCGGGCGATCTCGCGCCTCGCTGACCAGCAGGCCTGACAGGAAAAGGAGCCAGCACGATGCGCGCCCTTCAGACCGCCGCGACCGGCATGATGGCCCAGGAACTCAACGTTCAGGTCATCTCCAACAACATCGCCAACGTGCGCACCACTGGCTACAAGCGCCAGCGCGTCCACTTCCAGGATCTCCTCTACGAGAACTTCCGTCGGGCCGGCTCCGCCACCTCCGACCAGAACACGCAGGTGCCGGCAGGCACCTTCATCGGCTCGGGCGTCAAGACGGTTTCGACCGGTCGCGTGATGACGCAAGGCAACATGACGTCGACCGAGAAGGAATACGATCTCGCGGTCAAGGGCGAGGGCTTCTTCCGTATCCGCATGCCGGACGGACGGACCGCCTATTCCCGCGACGGCTCGTTCGATCTCGATTCGCAGGGGCAGCTCGTGACCCGCGATGGCTATCAGGTCGAGCCGGGCATCACGATCCCGAACAATGCGACCAGCGTCAGCATCAACGCGCAAGGCACGGTCGAGGTCAGGCTTCCCGGCCAGACCGCGCCGCAGCAGGTCGGGCAGATCCAACTTGCCCGCTTCATCAACAAGGTCGGCCTTGAATCGCTCGGCGACAACCTCTTCATCGAAACGGCGGCCTCGGGCCAGGCGATCGATGGCGTCGGCGGCGCCGAGGGGTTTGGCACGCTCCAGCAGTATTCGCTCGAAGAAGGCAACGTGCAGGCCGTCATCGAGCTGTCCTCCCTGATCTCGGCCCAGCGTGCCTACGAAATGAATTCCAAGGTCATCACCGCCGCCGACCAGATGCTGTCGGCGACGACGCAGATGTTCCGCGGGTGAGGACCGTGCTCATGATCCGCTCCTCCAGCCTCCTTGTTTCCCTGCTCTTCGCTGGAACCGCGCTTGCGGCCCAGCCGCACCAGGCCGCGCCTATCGCAACGGCTGCCTTGCCGGTCGAAAAGGCGCATCCAGCCCCGGTTCTACGCCGGATGCAGTTGCGCAACGAACTGACGCTCTCGCGGGATCTCGTCACCTTCGGCGATCTGATCGCCGGTCTTTCTGCGCAGGACGCTGCCATGCCGGCCTTCCGCGCGCCGGCGCTCGGCGAGACCGGTACGATCCAGGCCGCTCGTATCATCGAAGCCGCCAGGAATGGCGGCCTCATTCGCGAGGCGAGCGATATCGACGGCCAGGGCATCGCCCAGGTTGTCGTTACCCGCGCGGCTCGCCGCGTCATGGCGTCCGATGTCGAGGCTGCGGTCAAGACCGGCCTGCTGGAGCGCTTCGGCGTCGATAGCCGCATTTTTGCGCTGGCCGTGGACGGGGGCACGCCTTCGATCGCGGTCGAGCCCGAACTGACCGGCGCCATGACGGTGGTCGACCTGAGCTACGACGCCCGCTCGCGTCGTCTCCAGGCCCTGCTGACGGTGCCGGGTAGCGCCGCGCTGCGCCTGAAGCCTGTGCGGATCTCGGGCCATCTGGTCGAAACGACGGAAGTCGTGGTTCCGCTCCGCGCCATTGCCCGGGGCGAGACGCTGACCGCCGCCGACGTGATTGTCGAGCGGCGCCCGCGTGAAGGCCAGGGGGGTGAGCTGATCGCCGAGATCAAGGGAGCGGTCGACAAGGTTGCGCGACGCGCGCTGATGGCCGGAATGCCGCTGCGCAATGGCGATGTGCAGCGCGAGGAAATTGTCGGCCGCGGCGATCTCGTCACCATCGTCTACGAGGCGCCGGGCCTGCTTCTCACCATGCGTGGGCGCGCCGGAGAGGCTGGCGCAAAGGGCGATGTCGTCAGCGTCACCAATCCCCAATCCAAGCGTGTGCTGCAGGGCACGGTCAGCGGTCCCGGCCGGATCACGGTCAAATCGGCCGGCATCGGCCGCGTCGCCAACGCGCAGTAGTGACGAAAATGCGGAACATCATCATGTCTCAGGTCAAGCTCCTCCGGTTCTCGAGCGTCCTGGCGCTCGGTCTCACGCTCAGCGCCTGCGGCGCCGCCGATCGGCTCGCCAATGTCGGCCAGGCGCCGGCGCTCTCGCCGATCGAGGATCCGACTGCGATGAAGGGCTACAAGCCCGTGCAGATGCCGATGCCGGCGGTCGAGCATGCCTCCTTCGCGCCGAACTCGCTGTGGCGGACAGGCTCGCGCGCCTTTTTCAAGGACCAGCGCGCCCGCATGGTCGGGGATCTCGTCACGGTCAAGGTCAAGGTCACCGACCGGGCCCAACTCGACAACACCACCAAGCGCAGCCGCAAGAACGGCGAGGATTTCGGCGCGGCGAGGATCATGGGATTCGAGAACAAGCTCGACAAGTTCCTGCCGGACGGTTCCAGCGCGGGTGAGTTGCTGAAGCTCGACTCCGAGGGCTCGAGCGAAGGCTCGGGTTCGGTCCGCCGCGCCGAGCAGCTTGCCACCAATGTCGCTGCCGTGGTGACCCAAACCCTGCCGAACGGCAATCTCGTGATCGAAGGCAAGCAGGAGATCCGGGTCAATTTCGAGGTGCGCGAATTGATCGTTGCCGGTGTGATCCGGCCTGAGGACATCGAATCCGACAACACGATCGATTCAAGCAAGATTGCCCAGGCGCGCATCGCCTACGGAGGCCGCGGTCAGATCACCGATGTCCAGCAGCCTCGCTATGGCCAGCAGGTCATGGATATCCTGCTGCCCTTCTGACGGCCTTTCGAGAAACCCGGCCAGGCGAGGTACGCTCCCCGCCTTTCCCTCCCTGGCCGGCGGGCTGCTTCCTCCCGAGGCAAGCCCCTGTCCCGGATGCCAGCCACGCTCCCCAAGCTTTTACGGTTGGTATCCATTGAAACCCCGCGCCTCCCGCGCGGGGTTTCCTCCATTCCAACAAAAAGGCCTTTCGCCGGGGGCGAAAGGCCTTCTCCAGGCTTTTGATGTTGGGGAAGGTTCAGTCGTCGCGGAAAACACGTTCATTGCGCTCGTGACGCTCCTGCGCCTCCAGCGACAGTGTTGCGATCGGCCGGGCCTCGAGACGCTTGAGCGAGATCGGCTCGCCGGTCTCCTCGCAATAGCCGTAGTTGCCCTCGTCGATCCGTGCGATCGCAGCTTCGATCTTGGCGATCAGCTTGCGTTGACGGTCGCGAGCGCGCAGCTCGATCGCGCGATCGGTCTCTGATGAGGCGCGATCGGCGATATCGGGGTGATTTTCGCTCTCGCTCTGCAAGGTGACCAGCGTCTCCTTGGCTTCCTTGAGGATCTCCTCCTTCCAGGCGAGCAGCTTGCTGCGAAAGTACTCGCGCTGACGCTCGTTCATGAAGGGTTCGGCGTCGGAGGGTCGGTAGTCGGCGTCCAGGATGATCTGTTTCGACATAGGCGCGCTCTCTGAGTGTCTGTTTCCGGCGTGCCTACCGACTCTGCCTTAGTCGGGCCGCCGATTTGGCGCCCTTATAGCGAGGGAGAGAGACAGTAACAATCGCGATCGATGCAGTTTCAACCAATCTCGCGAAGTCGTTGTCATAAAAATGAAATCCGTCGTTCTCGGGGCATCTTTGCTGAGCCTATCGCAGAGACGTGAGCGCCACGGCAATGCTGTTTTCGACCTCGCGGGCGACAATCTGACGGTAATGGCTATGGTCGAAGAAATTGGAAGGCTCACGGATCAGGGGCGTGTCGCGACGCAGATCGACAAGCTTCGTTGCAGGGCGTTCGTCAGCTAGAGCCTGGAAAGCGGCCCGGCAGGCCGCCTCGGCCCGCCCTTCGGGACTGCCAGGTGCCGGCAGCGCGGTAATATGAAGCGGCGGACGCACCAGCACCACGGGAGCGCCCTTTGATTCTGCCTCAAGAAGAGCAGCGAGCGCGGTGGCCGCCGGGAAAGGTCCGGTCTCGTTACCACCACTCATATCCTGGCGCTCGAGCAACCTGCGTCGAAGCTCGGGCTTTTCGACATATCCCAGGCCGACATAGCCAGCTTCATAGTCCCAGTACCCATCCGGGCGAGCGCGGTCCGGTGCGTTCGTGATCTCGTATCGGATGCGGCGTGGCAGTTCCTCGACGATGTCGTAGCGCATCAATCCGAAGAGATACTCCGCGAAATTGCGGCTGAAGAGCCAGAACGGGAAGGGTTTGCTGACCGGCATGGCCGGGTCGGGCGTGCACCAGGTGTGGTCGACGCTGATGACCAGAGCCTTGGCCGGTTCTTGCCTATGGCGCAGGTACCAGTCGATCAGCACCAGCGTCTCCTTGGGGCCTGTCGCGGGGGCGATCAGCGAGACGAAGGGGATTCCGGTCAGCGTTTTCAGCAGGTCGGGTTTGACCAGTTGGATATGGGAATTGCCGAATATCGCTCCCGAAAATGCAGGGTCGCGGCCGCGGCTGGCGGCGGCTGTGCGCGGTCCCTGCGGACGAACACCCTGCTTCAACGACAGCGGTGAGCGCCCGCTGTCATAGGGGTCGATCAGGATGGCTGAGACGAAGAAGGCGGCCAGCAAAAGGCCTCCCGCAGTCAGCGAGACACGGATAAACCGCTGCCAGCGCATTCCTGCGGCGGGTTTGGCCTCGGCGCTGAGCCGTTCAGAACTGGAAGTAGATGAATTCATAATTGGCGTCGTCGCCGATCTTGAACAACACAAGCACGAAGAGCACTGCCGTCAGCACGGCGATCCACCGCGCCGGCGGCAGCCGGTGCACCAGGGCCCATGCGGTCGGGCCGAGCATCGCAAAGGCGGCTGCAGGCAGCAAAGCGCGCCATTTGAAGCCGGAGCCGATCGGCGCGAAGCCGAAAAGGCCCTTGTAGATCGTCAGCGCCGCCGGGAAGGAGGAGGCGCGGAACAAGACCCAGCACAGCGTCACAAAGAGCAGGGTCAGGGCCCAGCCGATCAGCGCCGGCATCGGCAGCTTGGCGCGGCGCCAGAGCAGGCAGACGATAAGGGCCACGCCATGGGCGACGCCCCAGGCGATGAAGGTGAGGCCGGCGCCATGCCAGAGGCCGCCGAGCGCCATGGTGGCGAATAGCGCCCAGATCTGGGTCGGCAGGCCTTGCCGCGAGCCGCCCATCCAGATGTAGAGGTAGTCGCGGAGGAAGCGCGACAGCGTCATGTGCCAGCGCCGCCAGAAATCCTGGATGCTGATGCTGCGATAGGGCACATCGAAATTCTGCGGCAGCACGATGCCGAAGAGTAGGGCCAGGCCGAGCGCCATGTCGGTATAGCCGGAGAAGTCGAAATAGATCTGGAAGGTGAAGGCGAGCGTGCCTTGCCACGCCTCGGCTACCGAAACGACTTGTCCGGCGGCAGCCGCGGCGAAGACGGGGTTGGCGTATTCGGCCAGTGGGTCGCCGAGCAGCACCTTCTTGGCGAGACCGGCAGTCAGGAGCATCAGCCCACGTGCGATGCGTTCGGCCGAGTCGGACCGCAAATAGGGTCGTTCGTCGAACTGATGCATGATCTCGCGCCAGCGCACCAGCGGTCCGGCCAGGACCTGCGGGAAGAAGGCGATGTAGAGCGCATAGCGCACCAGATCGTAGCGCGGCGCCTCGCCGCGCCTGAGATCGGTCAGGTACATCACGTGGTGGAAGGTAAAGAAGGAGATGCCGAGCGGAAGCGCCAGATCAAGCTTGGGGACGGGTAATCCCGGAACCATGCCTGCGAGCTCAGCGAAAAAATTGAAGTATTTGAACAGCGCCAGCACGGCGAGGTTGAGTGCGATCGCCAGCGAAATCAGGCCGCTTCGCTTGGTCTTCAGGAAGGCTTCGGCGATCCACCAGTTGAGCAGGATCGAGAAGGCGAGCAGCGGGACAAAGCGCCAGTCCCAATAGCCGTAGAAGACAAAGGACAGGAGCGCCAGAACAGGCAGCCGCAGGCTTGGCTGAAAACGCTCGACCAGCCAGTGCAGGGCCAGTGCAAGCGGCAGGAAGCCGAGCAGGAAGACGAAGGAATTGAACAGCATCGAGAGCGGGAATTCTCTTGGGGGCGAGCGCCGCCTTAGACGATTATTTCTCTGGAGTCATGCCTGCGGTCGCAAGCCAGGAGGCTGGGCGAGGAATGCTGTCGATTGGGAATGCTCGCCAGGCGCGCAGCCTTCTTCGGTCTGCAAAGTATGCGGGTGATTATTCGTCGATTTTCGAAAGCGTATATTTCTCATTGGAATAATTATAATTAATATTCGTGTGATTTCGATCTTAATGTTGTTGATGCTCCGCGAAACAGTGCTAGTCAGTCGCGCGAGCGTCGCTGCCTTGCGCTGAAACAATTGTCGTAGCCGTGTCCAAGGGACTACCTATATTCTTGCTATTGGGACTGCTCTGGTCTGCGGCCAGCGCTTCTGGTCTCGTCTCGCCCTTCCTGTTGCCGGGGCCAGCCGCGGTTGTGGAAGCGGGACGCCAGCTCATCGCCGACGGCTCCCTCGCCAGGCATGTGGCGATCAGCCTGCAGCGCGTCATCCTCGGCTACGGCCTTTCCGTCGCCAGTGCCTTGCCCCTTGCGTTGTTGTTCGGCCTGCTTCCGCGGTTGCGCGCGCTGGTCGAGCCAGCCCTCGAATTCCTGCGCCAAATTCCGCCGCTTGCGCTGCTGCCCCTGCTGATCCTGTGGCTCGGCATCGGCGAAGTGCAGAAGATCGGCGTGATCGTGCTCTCCTGCTTCTTTCCGATCTTCCTGGGGGCTCTGGGCGGGATCGCCCAGGCGGATCCGAAGCTCGTCGAGGTCGGCCGTGCCTGCGGTCTGAATCGCTTCGAGATTCTGCGCCGAATCGTACTTCCGGCTTCGCTGCCGGCCCTCGTCGTCGGTTTGCGGATCGGGCTCGGCTACAGTTGGCGGGCCTTGGTCGGAGCCGAGCTGATCGCGTCGAGTTCGGGGCTCGGTTACATGATCATCGACGCCCAGAATCTGGCGCGCACCGACATCGTTCTCGTCGGGGTCCTTGTCATTGGCGTGCTCGGCTTGATCGCCGATGCCTTGGCTCGGGCTGCTATTCGCCGCAGCGCGCCCTGGCTGCGCTCCCATCTGGAGCTCGGCCGTGTTTGAGGCGCGCAATCTCGGCATGAGCTATTCGGTGGCGGGGCGCAGCGTCGCCGCTCTTGAAGGCGTCGATCTCGATCTGCCGCGCGGCAGCTTCACCGCGATCGTCGGGCGCAGCGGCTGCGGCAAGACCACGTTGCTGCGCATCCTGGCCGGGCTTGCCGAGCCGACGTCCGGCACGTTGAATTTTGCTGGCGGCGGGCGTCCGCGCATCGGCTATGTCTTCCAGGAGCCGCGGCTGATGCCGTGGCTCAGCGTCGCGCGCAATGCCGGGTTCGGGCTCCGCGGCCGCATCCCGCAAGAGGTCATCGATCAGCGCGTCAGCGAAGCGTTGGCCCTCGTCGGGCTTTCTGGATTTGCAGAGGCGACCCCCGATCAGCTCTCGGGAGGCATGGCGCAGCGGGTCGCGATTGCCCGCGCGCTCGTCCTCGAACCGGACCTTCTGCTCATGGACGAGCCCTTTGGTGCGCTCGACGCCTTCACGCGGCGCACCATGCAGCAAGAGCTCGTCGAAATCTGGCGCAAGCGCCGGCCGACCGTCGTCTTCGTCACCCATGACGTTGAGGAGGCGGTTCTGCTCGGTGAGGCCATTGCCGAATTGTCGGCGGGCCGACTCGTCGGTCTGCGTCGCGTCGATCTTCCTTACCCGCGAGACGCCACGGATCCCGCGCTGCTCGCCCACCGCCGTGCCGTGCTCGAGCGCCTGCTCGAGACGAGCGGGCATCCTCCACAGAAGGAGATTGTGTCATGAAACTTCTGAAGCTGATTGCCCTTGCGGTCGTCGTCGCGGCTGCGCCTGCGATCTCGGTTCGTGCTGCCGACAAGCCATCGAGCGTGCGCGTCACTTATGTAGCGTCACCCTTCAACGTTCCCTCCATCATCATGCGCAAGAAGGGCTTCCTCGAAGAAACCTTCGCCGCTGCAGGCATCAACAAGGTGGAGAATCCCGAGATCACCTCGGGCGCGGCGCAGATCCAGGCGCTTGCTGCCGGTGCGGTCGATATTGCCAGCGTGCTGGGGGGAACCTCGGCCATTCTCGGGCGGGCGAACGGCGTCGACCTCAAGGTGATTGCCGCCTATTCGCGTTCGCCCAAGGCTTTCTTTGTGATGACGACGGCGAGCGGCCCTGCTTCGGTCAAGGATCTGAAGGGCAAGAGCGTGGGCGGTCCCAAGGGGACGACGCTGAACCAGCTCCTGGCGGCGGCGCTGGCCGCCAATGGCATGAAGCTCCGCGATGTCGAGTATCTCAACATGGATATTCCGGCGGCGCGGGCAGCACTTCTAGCGGGCAAGGTTGATGCGGCGACGCTGGCCGGCCCCAATGCCCTGCAAGTCGAAGCTGCCGGTGGACGTATCCTGGCGAGCGGCGAAGGCCTGATCGCTCCGACCTCGGTGATCGCGGTACGAGCCGATTTTCTTCGGAACCATCCAGACTTGGTCCAGGCCTATCTCGCGGCTCACGGCAAGGCACTCGCGTTCATGAAGGCCAACCCGGATGAAGCCCTGAAGATCGCAGCCGAGGACCAGAGGATCTCGGTCGAGGACGCGCGCAGGCAGCTGCCCTGGTATGATTTCACGCTCGCCATGACCGATGCCGATGTGAAGAATCTTGAAGCCGATCAATCCTTCATGATCGAGGCCGGCATGTTGCAGAAGACCATCGACATGGGCCGCGACCTCATCGATCCGATGGCGTTCAAACCGTGATCGACGCCATCCTCCTTGATTGCGAGCAGAGCGAGACCGGTGCCCAGGCACTCGTCACCGATCTCGCGCTCGGCCCGCGCATCGACCTCGTGCCGTTCTACGATCTCGAACGGACCGTGCTTTCCCGCACGCGCGCCCTGCTGCTCGGCCTGCATTCGGACCAGCGCTATCTTGCCTCGCGTCGGGGGCAACTCGAAGCCTTCCTGGCCGGTGGCGGCACGATCGTCGTCTGCGGCCATATCGGGCACCCATTCCTGGCCGAGCTCTCGCCGTTCCAGCCTATCCCCGGCTATCGGGTCGATGATCTTGTGGTGAACCGAGAGGCGGACCATCCGGTCTGGGCCGGCGTCGATCCCGCGGATCTCTCGAAACGGCGTGGCGTGGCGGGCTTCTATGGGCGCGGCTCCAACCCCCCACCCCCCGGTGCGCGCATCATCAACAGCCTGGGACCGAACCGGTCTCCGGTCGATTTCGATTGTCGGCCGGCGGTGGGGGGACGGTTGCTCGTCCATGCCGGCGCGGATCTGTGGGGCTATTTCGGCTCGGGCAACAGCTCGGAGCGGATCATGCCGCAGCTGTTCGACTGGATCGCCAAGCCATCGGAGGCAGCATGACACTCGCGGTGCTGGACGGTGGAACCTATTACCACCAGGAAGCAATCTACGGTGAGCGGCTCGGCGGTCGCTTCGACCGGACGATCTACGCACCTGAACTGACCGCGGCCGACCTTGCCGGCTGCGATGCCTTGATGGTGGCGGATCGCATCCATCCGGGCGTTCTGCGTGGCAAGCGCCCGATCCTCCTCGACTATCTGGTGGGTGGCGGCACGTTGATCGTACTAGGCGAGAACAGCGCCCAGCAATGGGCGCCCGGTGTCTCCTGGGAGTTCCGCCCGACCAATTTCTGGTGGTGGCTGGAGCAGGGGGCCGATCCCGGCCACCGCATTGTCGCGCCCGATCACGAACTCTTCCGCCATGTCGGGATGAAGGAGCTGGTCTGGCACTATCACGGCCTGCTGACGCCACCGCCGGGGGCGACCTCACTGGTGGACATCACGCCGGACGGCGACCCGCAGGGCAAGGGCGGCTCGATCCTCTACGACCATTGTCATGTTGGCGGTGGGGCCGGGCGCATGATCGTGACGACGCTCGACCCGTTCTACCATCATGGCAGCTTCTTCATGCCGGCGGCCTCGCGCTTTCTGGGCAAGCTGCTCGACTGGACGGATGAGGCGTTTCGAACCCCGGGTTAGCGGCCCCGGTGCGAAAGGCCCCTGCACTCCGGTCAGACCAGTTACTTGCAAAAAGATAGTAACTGGTCTAGCCGGGGTGAGCATGCAATCCAGGCCCGCTTCACTCTCCGAATGCCCTTGCGCACGGACGGTCGAAACCGTCGGCGAGTGGTGGAGCCTCCTGATCCTGCGTGATGCGTTCCAGGGGCTCACGCGCTTCGACGCGTTTCAGGCGAGTCTCGGCATTGCGCCCAATATGCTGGCCCGCCGTCTCAAGCACCTCACGGAAAGCGGCCTGTTCGAGCGGCGGCTCTATCGCGAGCGGCCAAGGCGATATGAGTACCTGCTTACTGCCAAGGGGCAGGACTTCTTCCCAGTGATTGCGGCAATGCTCGCCTGGGGCAACCGGCATCTCGCTCCCGAGGGCGTGTCCCTGCTGCTGGCAGGGCGCGATTCCGGCAAGCCGCTCGAACCGATTCTGGTCGATGCTGCCAGCGCGACGCCGATCACGTCCGATAATGTCGCTCTCATTCCCGGTCCGCGAGCCAGCGAACAGATGCGGCGGCACATTGCCGCGCAGAGAGGTTTGCGACCGCTCTCTTCCTCTCACATCGAATAGGATCTGCCGATGCGCCGCGTCGTTGTAACCGGTATGGGCGTTGTCTCGCCCCTGGGCTGTGGAACCGAACTGGCATGGTCGCGGCTGCTCGCCGGTCGTTCCGGGCTGCGGCGCCTGCCTGACAGCATTGTCGAGACCTTGCCGGCCAAGGTTGCCGGTGTCGTGCCGACGAAGGCGGAGGACGCCGAGGGTGGCTTCGATCCAGACAGCGCGATCGCTCCCAAGGATCAGCGCAAGATGGATCGCTTCATTCAGTTCGCGCTGGTCGCGGCGAAGGAGGCGCTGGAGCAGGCCGGCTGGGCGCCGGCCGATGACGTGCAGCGAGAGCGTACTGCGACGGTCATCGCCTCCGGCATTGGCGGCTTCCCAGCGATCGCCGAAGCGGTGCGCATCACCGATACGCGCGGAGTACGACGGCTTTCGCCCTTCACGATCCCGTCCTTCCTGGTCAATCTTGCGGCTGGTCATGTCTCGATCGACCACGGCTTCAAGGGGCCGATCGGTGCGCCGGTCACGGCCTGCGCCGCCGGCGTGCAGGCGATCGGCGATGCGGCTCGGCTGATCCGGGCGGGAGAGGCCGATATTGCGCTCTGCGGCGGCGCCGAGGCCTGCATCGATCTTGTCGCGCTTGGTGGCTTCGCTGCGGCGCGTGCTCTCTCGACCGGCTTCAATGACGAGCCCGAGCGCGCCTCACGCCCCTTCGACCGGGACCGAGACGGCTTCGTCATGGGCGAGGGGGCCGGCATGCTGGTGATCGAGGCATTGGAGCATGCGCAGGCGCGGGGCGCTACGCCTCTGGCTGAGATCACCGGCTATGGCACCAGCGCCGATGCCTATCACATCACGTCAGGTCCGGAAGACGGTTCGGGTGCGCGGCGGGCCATGGAGATCGCCCTCAAACAGACCGGTCTGCAGCCGGCCGATATCCGTCATCTCAACGCGCATTCGACCTCGACACCGGTTGGCGACCGAGGCGAATTGGCTGCGATCCGGGCCCTCTTCGGTTCGGAGCGCAGCATCGCGATCAGCGCCACCAAATCGGCGACGGGCCACTTGCTCGGCGCTGCCGGCGGCCTGGAAGCGATCTTCACGATCCTGGCGCTGCGTGACCAGATCGCTCCGCCGACGCTCAACCTCGACAATCCGGATGAGGATGCGGCCGGGCTCGATCTCGTGGCTAGGCAAGCACGACCGCTCCAGATGGAGCATGCTATCTCGAACGGTTTCGGCTTTGGCGGAGTGAATGCGAGCGTGGTGTTCAGGCGCTGCAGTGAGCAGCCGCAATGAGGTCAACCGGAGGGCCTTCAACCTGCAAAGTAGGTGTCCCACATGAGGTTTCGGAAGAGGAGACCCGGATCGTAATGGCGCTTGCGTTGCAAGACCTGGGTCAGCTGCGGGTATAGCCGCTCCAACTGATCCGGCCGGGCATGCAGACGGTAGGGCAGGTAGAAACTACCGCCGACCGAAGCTGCAAGATCGATCAAGTTTTCGCTCAGGCGAAGCATGTCTGCCTCGCCCTCCGGCGTCATCTCCTGTGAGAAGGACATCACCGCGGCTATGCGGTTCGTGGCCGCATAGCTGAGCAGGCTGATTTCGTCCTTCAGGACATAGCGGAGTGTGACATTCAAGAACTCTGCCTGCGCCTTTGGGATGATATTCCGGCAGCCCGCGACGAATTCGCCGAAACGTTCGGGCGGCACGAAATATTCATGCAGAATGTCAGTTCTATGCCGGTCGTGCCCCTGCAAGTTGGCCACGGCCTGATTCATCAGGGCATTGCGCGTGGCTGTGCCAGAGGAGATTTTCTGACCGACCATAGTCTCGGCGAACCAGCGCGTCTGCTTTGCGGATTCCGATCCGATTTGCGCGCGGTAGACGCCACGCATGACTTTCGAAAGCGGATGCGTACGCGGGGCTGCCGGCAGGCCTGTCGGTGGTGTCGGTACGGGACGAAAGGTGACGAGCAGAGCCTCATCGAAGAAGCCGCGTTTGGCCACGCTCAGTCGGCCGTACATCATTCGTACGGCTGGATCCTTCTCGATGGCGCCGACGAAGCGGGCAGCGAATTCGCTCGTTGGCATCACCTCTTGGCGCGGAGCCAGAAGCAGGTTTTCCACCATGTCCAATTCAAGATCGAGAATGACCCCGAAAAGTCCATAGCCGCCCATCGCGAGAGTAAAGAGCTCGGCATTCTCCGTACGCGAGCAAGTCACGATCGAGCCGTCCGCCAGCATCATACGAAAGGAGCGTACCGTCGAGCCGAACGGCCCATACGGCGCTGGCCAGCCATGGGCGTTGACGCAGAAGGTGGCCGCGACGCCGAAATCACTGTTCGACTGCATGACCGCTGGCGAAAAGCCAATTTTGTCAAGATGTGCGATGACCTCGAACCAACGCGTGCCAGCATGAACGCTTGCGGTTCTCGCCGCTCGATCGACTTCACAGAAGTCACGATTGAACGTCATCGCCGAGCCGTTGCGGGGCAAGCTCTGGCCACCCATCGAATGACGAGCCGCCCCGACGCAGACGGGGCGCTTGGCTGCGGCAGCGTCCTTTAACTCGCGCCGGAGCTGCGCAAGGAAGTCGGTCTCCGCTTCGGCTTTCGTGATCCAATGCCTGAACACGGGAACAGTGTTCAGGCGGCTCGCATCGTTGAGCACCTCGCGAGACCGCGCTGCCGACGTTGTCGGCACGAATGCTGAGGCGGCACCAGCGGCAGCGCCGGAAAGGAACGCTCTGCGGGTCGGCTCGCGCATCGATTGCCCTTGAACCGGCGGGTCGAGCGTCAGCTCACAGCGGAATATTGTCGTGCTTGCGCCAGGGCCGCTCGATGCTCTTGGTCCTGAGCATGGCCAGGGCCCGGGCGATCCGGCGACGGGTCGAGTGCGGCATGATCACCTCGTCGACATAGCCGCGCTCGGCGGCGACGAAGGGCGACATGAAGCGGTCCTCATATTCCTTGGTCTGGCGGGCGATGGTCTCGGCATCGCCGCCGCGGAAGATGATCTCGACCGCGCCCTTGGCGCCCATCACCGCGATCTGCGCTGTCGGCCAGGCATAGTTGACGTCGGCGCCGATATGTTTTGAGGCCATCACGTCATAGGCGCCGCCAAAGGCCTTGCGGGTGATGACCGTGACCAGCGGCACGGTGCATTCGCTATAGGCGAAGAGCAGTTTTGCGCCGTGCTTGATCAACCCACCATATTCCTGCGCTGTGCCCGGCAGGAAACCCGGCACGTCGACGAAGGTGACGATGGGAATCTCGAAGGCGTCGCAATAGCGCACGAAGCGGGCCGCCTTGCGGCTGGCATCGGAATCGAGCACGCCTGCCAGCACCATGGGCTGGTTGGCGACGACACCGACGGTGCGGCCCTCGATGCGGCCGAATCCGGTGACGATATTGCCGGCATAGGCCGCCTGGATCTCGAAGAAGTCGCCCTCGTCGAGCGTCTTCAGGATCAGTTCCTTGATGTCATAGGGCTTGTTCGGATTGTCCGGCACGAGCGTGTCGAGGCTCATGTCGACGCGGTCAGGCACATCGAAGCTCGGCCATTCCGGGACGCCGACCGTGTTGTTGGCCGGCAGGAAGTCGATCAGCCGGCGCACCTGCAGCAGCGCCTCGACATCGTTCTCGAAGGAGCCGTCGGCCACCGAGGATTTTGAGGTGTGGACCTTGGCCCCGCCCAGCTCCTCGGACGTAACGGTCTCGTTGGTGACGGTCTTCACCACCTCCGGGCCGGTGACGAACATGTAGCTGGTGTCGCGGACCATGAAGATGAAGTCGGTCATGGCCGGGGAATAGACGTCGCCGCCAGCGCAGGGGCCCATGATCACCGAGATCTGGGGAATGACGCCCGAGGCTGTGACATTGCGCTTGAAGACCTCGCCATAGCCGCCGAGTGCCGCGACGCCTTCCTGGATGCGGGCGCCGCCGGCATCGAACAGGCCGACGATCGGGGCCCGCATCTTCAGCGCCATGTCCTGGATCTTGGTGATCTTCTGGGCATGTGTTTCGGAGAGTGAGCCGCCGAAGACGGTGAAGTCCTTGGAGAAGACGAAGACGGTACGGCCATTGACCGTGCCCCAGCCGGTGACGACGCCGTCGCCCGGGATCTTCTCACCCTTCTCCATGCCGAAATCCACGCAGCGGTGCTGCACGAACATGTCGAATTCTTCGAAAGAGCCGTGATCGAGCAGGAGTTCGATACGCTCGCGAGCGGTCAGCTTGCCACGCTTGTGCTGCGCCTCGATGCGCCTGTCGCCGCCGCCCTTGCGCGCGCCCTCGCGGCGGGATTCGAGCTGCTCGAGAATGTCCTTCATGGAAATGCCCCGTCGCCGGTCAGAACGCCTGCGTTCCGGCTTAAGCGGCGAAGGCCGTGCTGTCCATCAGCCGTTCGTTCGGGCTTGCGTTATCCGTGTTGGAGCAGAAGCACGGCCGCTGCGAATTCCTGGCGGCGGATCGTCCGCCGGTCCGCGGCATCCTCATCCTGTCCCCAGATCTCGATCTGATAGTCCTCGTCGAGATGGGCGGCAGTCCATGCCTGTTCTTCGTCCAGCCGCCCGTCGGCGAGAGCCAGCATGAGAATGGCCGAGCCTGAAAGGGTCATCACATTATGCGCTCCGGCGAGCGCCAGAGGCGCAGAAAGTTCGGCAACACGCCGGGCGACGGCGTCGAGCAAGTCGGCCGGCTGCGCGGCAAACATCACGCCCTCAGTGACGGCGAAGCGTGCGCCGAGGGCGGTCTCGGTGCCAGCGATGACCGGGTCCCAGACATCACGCTGGCGCTCGACCAGATTGTCCGGTTCGCTGGCGCGATAGCAGAGCGCGTCGCTGCCGGCATAGCGTACGATCTCGGCACGCACGGCCTCATGCTGGTCGGACACGCCATCGAGCGCGGAATTGACCAGTCGTGTCAGCGGCATGATGGCGGGATCGATCCGCTCGCCCTGTGCCTGCCATTCCGCGGCGAGCGCCTCGGCGACCGGGCGCGAGGTGATGGCCAATGGATTCCGGGCGGGGGTCCGCGCCGTCCTGCCATCGAGCGCGACATGGAAGAGCCCGTCGCGTTCGAGCACACTCGCGGTTTCGTAGAAGCGCTTGGGCAGGGCGTTGCGCATCGCGCTTTGCGCCGCGGCAACGGGATCGGGCTGAGGCGTGCCCGGCGCACCGAACCGCTGGAGAAATGCATCTGTCGACATGCGGTCCCCATAGCGCATTCGGCGCAGGCGGGAAACGGTCCCGGCGGCGGTTGACGTCAGGAGGAGCGTGCTCTAAACGCCCGTCCTCCCGCGCCTATGCGCGCGGAAATGATCGTGTTGGGGAATTTCATGTTTGAGAGTGCGGGAACCCGGTGACGTTTCGCTTCGGCGGGACGTGATGCAGCGCCGGGTCTGAAATGCAGCATTCGATGCCTGCATGAGGCTCAGGCGCTTGTCATGGTTTCATGCACAGGCTCTACAAACATGAATATCTCCAGGGGCGAGCAGCGCGTGCTGCACGTGCTGGCCCAGGGCGGGCATATCCGCCACCATCGCGGCGATGATGGCCGCATCCACCATGTCGACTGCTTCACACACGAGGGCTACGTGCTGACCAACTGCACGCTCGAGCTTTTCGGGAGCCTCAGGCGCAAGCGGATGATCGAATCGAGGCAGGGGCGGCCCTATCGCATCTCGCGACGGGGCCGGCTTGCAGTGCGGTCGCAGGCCGACAACCGGTAAGACCAAGGGAAGGGCCCGTCATGGGCCCTTCCGCTCTTGCGAGAAGCGAGGACGCAACATGATCATCCGCGATGAGCAACCCGCTGATATTCCCGCAATCCGGGTGCTTATTACCAACGCCTTCAAGGACGTTTCCCACAGCAGCCAGACGGAGGCCGCGATCGTCGATGGCTTGCGTGGGGCCGATGCGCTGGCGCTGTCCCTTGTCGCTGCCGATGGCGGCGCGCTCCTCGGTCATATTGCCTTCTCTCCGGTCACGATCGGCGGGCAGGGGCTTGGCTGGTTCGGTCTCGGGCCCCTGGCTGTTCGGCCGGACATGCAGGGGAGAGGCATAGGGCAGGCTCTTGCGCGCGCCGGGCTCGACAGGCTGAAAGCGGTCGGCGCGAAGGGCTGTGTCCTGCTGGGGGCGCCGGGATACTATGGTCGCTTCGGTTTCGCTGTCGAGTCGCAACTCTGGCTTGCCGATGTGCCTAAAGAGTATTTCCAGGTGCTTGGTTTTGGCGGGCCGCTACCGGCGGGCGAAGTCCGCTACGACGCGGCGTTCGAATCAGGCGAACCCTGAGGAAAGAGAGCCCGGGCTTGCGGCTGCGCCTGCGTCAGAATCAGGTTGCCCGGATTCGACCCAGGAACTGCGCGACCTCGGTGTCGAGATGCGCGGATTGGGCGGCCAGCCTGTTGGCGGATTCGGCCACGAAGGCCGCTGCCTGACCGGCTTCTGCTGCCACCTTGCTGACGAACTCGATATTGCCGGAGGTCGCGATGGTCTCGTGTGCTGCAGCCTCGATGTTGCGGGCAATTCCCGAGGTGGCTGCGTTCTGCTGTTCGACGACGGTCGCGACTGCCGCTGAAACCTCATTGAGCGAGCCGATCGTCGTGTTCATCGTGTCGATGGCGCGGATGGTTTCACCGCTCGAGTTGCGGATCGCTTCGATCTGGCGCTGGGTATCTTCTGTCGCCAGCGAGGTCTGGTGGGCCAGCGCCTTGACCTCCTGAGCAACGACCGCAAAGCCACTGCTGGAATGACCGAAGCGAGCAGCTTCGATTGCGGCATTGAGGGCCAGGAGATTTGTCTGCGCCGCAATCGTCGAGATCATGCCGACGATGGTGCCGACATTATCTGCCTTCTTCGAAAGCTCATTGACCGTCGTCAACACGGTCTGCGCGTTTTGCGTGGTTGAGCCGACGATACGCGTGGTTTCGGCAACCTGCTTGTCTATTTCCCTGATCGAGGCCGCAAGCTCGCTGGTCGCCTGCGTCACGGCGATTACATTCGAAGAGGTGTGAAGCGATGAGGCCGCGGCGGCCTTCGAGCGTTCCGCGACTTGTGTGGTGCCGCTCATCATCTGCTGGGCGGCGGCACTGACTGTTTGTACGGACGAGATCACATCCCGCGCGATGCCGGCGATCTTGCTCTCAAAGTCGCTGGCGATCGCGAACAGGATCGTTCGCCGCTCGGTGGCTGCCCGCTCCGTCGTCGTTGCAACTTCGTGCCGGGCTTCCTCAGCGGCGAGCTGCGCGGTGGTTGCTGCCTGTCGTTCGTGTTCGGAGGCGATGAAGGCGGCGCGGAGCGAGTGGACGATCGAACCGAGGGCTGCGGCCTGAACCGCGACGATCACCGCATGGAGGAACACACGACCGAGACTGCCGCCATTCGGGAAGACGGCGGCCGGATTGATCGCGCTCAGAAGTCCGTGGTGGGCTGCAACCGCAAGCGTTGTCGGCACGAAGACGCGCCAGTCGAGCCAGCCGGAGAGCACGGCGAGCATGGCGAAAAAGTACATATGAATGTCGGCCTGATAAGGGTGGCCGCTGAACGCGTAGACCAGAAGCATCACCTGTCCCATGGTGGCGACAGAGGTGACCTGGCGGGCGAGCCAGTTCGTCCCATCGAGCCACCATGCCAGCGTTCCCAGGCTGGCAAGCCCGACGTCGGCTGCGAGGAGAAGTTCGAAATTATCGTGGTCGGTCAAGCCGCTGGTCAGCGCGAGAAGCACGACATTTGCCCAGAGCACGCCAATCAGCACATAGGCGAACTGCGCTCTGAGTTGTTCGACATTCTTCATGTACGGCGCCTCCCAGAGCGGTTCACGCAAAGTCTGGCCAACTCCGCGCTGGCCACGAGCCAGGCGCCCGAGCGATAGAGTTCCACGGTGTAGTCGGGGCGGTCGCTGATGCTGAGGACGAGGGAGGGTGTCTCTCCGAACTCGAGCAGGCGCCCGCCCGCCTGCTCGATGGCTGCTGCTGCTTCGGCCGCTGTGGTGCCCGGAGGAAAATAGGACGCGACCGGTCGGCCGGATATTGGCCATGCTGCCGCGAGGAGCGCAACCAGCGCCGTGGCGAGACCAAACGTGGCGCCAAAGGCGATCTCACGCATGCTGCACCCTGTATCGGTGATCGCGCAAGCGGCGCGAAGCGGTCAGCGAAGATAGGGCCGTGCAACTACACGCGAATGATGCGGAGTCTTGCCTTTCCGGGTGGTAAACGCCGCCGGAGCGGAGCGAGCGTCAGGTCCCGAACCTGTCGCGCCAGGCGGGCTTGGTTCCGGCAAAGGGAAGGGCGGTTGCAGCGTGGACGCCGCGCGCGACGGCTCGAGCGAGGACGTCGGCCGCGGTCGCGCAGAGTTCTGCCAGGGCGAAGGCATCGGACGGCGCGCCGCCATGACCGGTCGCCGCCGCAAAGACGATGTCGCCGTCAAGCGGTGCATGGACCGGCCTGAGCGCCCGGGCCAGGCCATCATGCGCCGCAAGCGCCAGCCGTTTCGCCTGCGATTTGGTGAGTGCGGCGTCGGTCGCGACGAGCGCGATCGTGGTGTTCTGTCCGGCCCCGCCCTTGAAGCGCAGCCTGAGATCATCGGGCGAGATCAGGGAAGGCCAGCCCAGGCCGCCGAACTCACTTTCGCGCTCGTAGGGTGCGGCCCAAAAGCAAGGTCCGTCGCCGATCGTGGCACTGCCAACGGCGTTGACGGCGACGAGCGCGCCCACGATCTGACCGGTAGCGGCGCGCGCGCTGGCCGAGCCGAGTCCCCCCTTGAGCGTGGCTGTGGTCGCACCGTAGCCGGCGCCGGCGCTTCCGAGAGCAAAGTCAGTGCCGACAGTCGCGGCTGCCGTCTGTGCCAGCGTCCGATAGGGCGCCTCTGCGCCATTGCCCTTGGCCCAGCCCTTGTCGCCGCCATTGAGGAGATCGAACAGAATCGCCTGCGGCACGATCGGCACGCGCATGCCGCCGACCGGGAAGCCGCGACCGTTGGCGGCAAGCGTTGCCATGACTCCGTCTGCCGCTGCCAGCCCCCAGGCGGAGCCACCGGAGAGCACGATGGCGTCGACATGCTCGACTGTCATTTCCGGTTCCAGCAATGCGGTATCACGGGTGCCGGGACCGCCGCCGAGAATGGCGACCGAGGCTACGGTCGGGCGGTCGAACAGAGCGACGGTGACGCCGGTCGCTGCGGCAAGGTCCTGGGCTTGCCCGACGAGCAGGCCGCGGACATCGGTGATCAGGTTGCGCATCACGAGGAATGACACCGGGGAGAGCTGGCGGGAACTTCGCGCTCGCTGGCGCGTCATCGCTACATTACGATCTTTTCATCCTTGCGCCATCGCAGGGTCAGGGGCGCGAGGTCAGCCTTGCCATGATCGCGAACCGGCTTCGAGACCCGCCAGCGACCTGACCTTGTCGATACGACAAACGGAGACCCAGGATGAAACGCATCGCACTTATCGCAGCTTCGTCGGCAGCCGCTCTGGCTGCGACGTTCGCGGTCGCGCAGCCTCAGCCGGTTCCGCCCGCCAGCGGCTCCGGATCCTCGCGCGACATGACACAGCAGGAGCGTACCGACCAGCGCGACCAGCGCCGCACCGAGCAGATGGAAGCCCGCATGAAGGAGCGGCTCGAACGCGCGCAGACCCGCATGACTGAGCGCTTTGCCAAATTGCGCACCGACATGAAGCTCAAACCCGAGCAGGTCCCGTTGTTCGATGCGGTCGAGAACACGGTGAAGAAGGGCATGGAGCAGCGTCGCCAAGGTTTCGCGGCGATGCGCGAGCAGCGTGAGAATTTCCGCCATGCCGATATCATGGAGCGCCTGGACGCAATGGCCAGCCGCCAGGCCGCACGTGCCACGCGCAGCAAGGAACTCGCGGATGCTGTTCGTCCGCTCTGGTCTACCCTGAGCGACGAGCAGAAGACCGTGGCGCGCCGGGCTGTGCGCGAAGCATTCTCCGAGGGGCGCGCCCGCATGGAGCGGATGCGGGAGAACATGCGCGATCGCTGGCAGGATCGACGCGGCGGCCGGGATCACGACGGTGACGATCGCGGCTCGCGTCGCGGCCGCTACCACAGCGACGACGACGACAACAACTGATCGCGGCGCAATCACCTTCACGAGGCGGCTCCTTGGAGCCGCCTTTTTCCGTGCTGCAGTCGGTGGGAGCGGTCCGGCTGACGATGCGGAAGAGCTGGGCCACGAAGGTTGACGCGCCCGCGGTCATGAAAAACGAGAGTTTACCATAATCCTTCAAATTGAGTTCATTTTTGAGCGCCTAGAGTCTTCTCAGTAACTCTCGTGAGAGGGGCGTCTCATGATGGCTCAATCGTCCACCTGGCTGATGAGAATTTTCATCGCCTTCGTTTTCATACTCTGCCTGTTCGGCCCGTATGGTCTTTCGATCCTGATCGGCTGCGTCGGGCTCTGCTGCTATTTCTTTCGCGACGAGGTCGGTTCGCATCTCTGACGAGAGATAATCCGGCGGCAGCGCAGCCATGTTGGCGTGCGCGATAGAGGGGGCGGCTTCTGCGGGCCGCCCCTTTTGCTGTTTTGCTCAGGCCCTGTGGCCAATCCTGCAACTCTGATCCGGAGCCTGTGGTGCTCCCCTGTTTCAATACCGGGGGCTCAAACATGTTGATCCCGCGTAAGGTTGAGATAGCTTCCATGCGGGATCTGGGCGGGGTTTGGGGCAACGCATGAGAGACGCCGTGGTTCTTCGCCTTCTTGCCTCGGTGGGGCTGATCTCCCTGTCCTTGTTCTGTCCCGCGCTCGGCCGCGCCGAGGAGGTGCTTCCGGCGTTCCAGGCGGATTTCGAGACGGCGTGCATCGGCGCCGAGGACTGGAAGATTTCGTCACTGCTTGATAAATCCGTCCGCGCCGATCGCATTCGATGCGTCGGGGAACGGGGCCTTGAAGACGGTGGGCGCGTCCTCAGCGTGACCGTCAAGCCGGGCGATGCCTATGATCCCGATCCTGGCTCTTCGGCAACGGAGCGCGCCGAGATCCAGATGACGCGCGAGCTCATCCGCTTCGAGACGACGACCTGGTACAGTTTTCAGTTTCGCGTCGAGGCCCCGTGGCTGACGCGAAAGAACCGCACCGTCATCCAACAGATCAAGCAGAATATCGATCCGCGCTACGAGAAGGGCAGGGGCGGAGAAGAGATCTGCGATCCCGGCAATCCGCTCTTCAAGATCGAGGTGGATTCGGACGGCAAGACCCCGGTCTTCCGCGCCAAGGTTGCCGGCACCGAGACATGCGGCGACAGCGTCGGGCAGGTCCATTTCTGCGGGGACTGGCCCATCGCGCCGGGAGGCTGGCACCGGGTCAATGTTTCGATACGGCCGAGCCAGAAGGCCGGTGAGAGCCATCTGCAGCTCTGGCTCGACGGGCGCGGCTGCCCCGCCTATCGCGGCGTACTCGGATATCCGCGCTACGGCATGACGAAGGCAGGCAAGCCGGTCATCGACGCGCAGCCGCGCTTCGGCATTTATCGCGATGCACTGCCCGATGTCTCGCAGACCATCCAGTTCAATGACATCGCCTTCTGGACCCGGAGCCCCGCCGGCCATCCGGCGTGGAGCGGTATCGATATCGCGCCGGATTGAGGCGCTGCTTGGGGAAGCCGTCTGATGGGCGGTCCAATGTGTCGTGCTCCCCCGTCTGGGTAGCAAGATGCACCTACCGAGGGCTCAAATTGAAAAGGGCGGCTCCGAAGAGCCGCCCTTTTCTGATTCCGATCGGAGCTTCGCAGCCCGAGCCTGCAATGCAGGATCAGCGCGAGTAGAACTCGATGACCAGGTTCGGTTCCATCTGCACCGCGTAGGGCACGTCCGACAGGGTCGGGGTGCGGGTGTAGGTGGCCGAGAACTTGGTGTGGTCGGCATCGATGTAGTCCGGCACGTCGCGCTCGGCGAGCGCAGCCGATTCGATCACGATGGCGAGCTGGCGGGAGGATTCCTTCACCGCGATCACGTCACCCGGCTTGACCTGGTAGGACGCGATGTTGACGCGCTTGCCATTGACCGTGACGTGGCCATGGTTGACGAACTGGCGAGCAGCAAACACCGTCGGGACGAACTTGGCGCGGTAGATCACCGCGTCGAGACGGCGCTCGAGCAGGCCGACGAGGTTCTCGCCCGAGTCGCCCTTCAGTCGGATCGCCTCGGCGTAGTAACGGCGGAACTGCTTCTCGGAGATCGAGCCGTAGTAGCCCTTCAGCTTCTGCTTGGCGCGCAGCTGCGTGCCGAAGTCCGACGGCTTGCCCTTGCGGCGCTGGCCGTGCTGGCCGGGGCCGTACTCACGACGGTTGACCGGGGACTTCGGGCGGCCCCAGATGTTCTGACCGAGGCGGCGGTCAATCTTGTATTTCGCCTCATGACGCTTCGACATATCGCGTGTCCTCTTGGTTCGCGAGTTGAGGACCGCGCCCTCCTGTCCCCGTTACCAGGGCGACAGATCCGGCTCTCGACGAGCGGATCACGGGTGCGGAAAAAGCCACGCGGGCCCTGATGGACCCGCGCGACGAGAGCCCTATAGGCGCAGGAACCCCCGCAAGTCAAATCCCTTGGGGCGTTGCCTGGGGATTTCTGCTCAATTCATCAGCGGAAATGGCTCGATCAGGACCTGGGACAGCCCGTAGCCCACGAGGGCAATGCGCAGCGGTCCGCTGATGCCAGCCCCGCTCGTGAAGATCGCCGGCGCATCGCCTGCCGCGCTGAAGGTTGAGGGCACTGCAGGTCCCAGCAATTGGGAAACCCGCCGGGCGATGGCCGGGGCAGGGTCGATCCAGGTGACGGACCAGGGTGCCAGCCGGCGCATGCGTTCGAGCAGCAGTGGATAATGCGTGCAGGAGAGGGTGATCACGTCGGTCCGCACGCCGTTGCGTTCGACGAAGCAGGGTTCGAGTTCCGCAAGGATTGCCGCGTCGTCGACCGATTCACCCTTGAGCGCGGCTTCGGCGAGGCCGGCGAGGCCGGCCGAGCCGACCAGCGTGACCTCGCAGCGCGCCGCATAGGCCTCGATCAGGCCGCGCGTATAGTCGCGGGCGACGGTTCCAGGCGTCGCCAGGACCGAGATCAGGCCGCTGCGGGTGGTCTCGGCCGCCGGCTTGATCGCCGGGACGGTGCCGATGAAGGGGATGGTGAAGCGGGCGCGTAGCGCTGGCAGCACCAGTGTCGAGGCGGTGTTGCAGGCGATCACCACAAGATCAGGATGACAGCGCGCGATCAGCCGCTCCATGACCTGCAGAACGCGGTCGATGAGTTCCGCTTCGCTGAGCCGGCCATAGGGGAAGCCGGCGTCATCGGCGGCGTAGACGATGCGTGCGTCCGGGCGGGCGCGCGTGGTCTCGGCCAGCACTGTCAGGCCGCCGAGCCCGGAATCGAATACCAGAATGGTGGGTTGGCGGCGTGGCATCACGGCTGCGCCATAGGCTGTTCCGGCCAGAAGATCGACCCGCATGCGTCGGCGCCTGCACAGGAGATGGATGAGCGCCTCATTGGGCCAGAGCCCGGTTAAGGAGTGGTCAAGGAACTCCTGGCCGCCATGGTTCAATTTAATTGACTTTGTCCACTAATTGGCATGATTCTGATCCTCGGAGATCATCATGGCCGCCACAGATAGCCCCGCGATCGCTGCGATCCGCCGTTTCAACCGCTTCCACACGCGCTGGATTGGAGCACTTGGTGGCAGCCTGCACGGCTCCGGTTTCGCGTTGACCGAGGCGCGCGTGCTCTATGAGTTGGCTCAACGTGACGATTGGCTCGCAAGCGAGCTGGCACGCGAGCTTGCCCTCGATCCCGCCTATCTCTCCCGCATCCTGAAGCGCTTTGCTGCTGCCGGCTGGCTGAGGCGCGAGCGTTCCCTTAACGACGGGCGGGCTTCGCACCTGCTGCTGACGCGAGAGGGGCGCGACGCCTTTCGGCCCCTGGATGAAGCGTCACGCGATCAGGCTGGCTCGATCCTGGCGCGGCTCGGACAGTCGGCGCGGGCGGATCTGGTCGAGGCGCTGGAAACCGCCGAGCGGCTATTGTCCGATGTCGGGGAGTGGAAGCGGCCACCGCTCATCCGTGAGCTCAGGCCCGGCGATATTGGCTGGGTGATATCGGCGCATGGCCGGCTCTATGCGGAAGACTATGGCTGGGACATCAGCTTCGAGGCGTTGGTCGCCGAGATCGCGGCAAAGTTCCTGCGGGAGTTCCAGCCCGGCAAGGAGCGTTGCTTCATTGCGGAGCTCGACGGGCTGCCGGTCGGCTCGGCTTTCGTGGTTCGAGAGTCGGACGAAGTCGCCAAGCTTCGGCTCGTGCTGGTCGAGAAGCGCGGGCAGGGGCTTGGTCTCGGCAAGGCGCTGGTGCAGGAGGCGATCGGCTTCGCGCGATCGGCTGGCTATCGGCGCGTGGTCCTGTGGACCAACGACATCCTGCACGCGGCGCGCGGCATTTATATCGCCGCGGGGTTCAGGCTCGTTGTCGAGGAGAGGCACCATTCCTTCGGGCAGGATCTGGTGGGGCAGAGCTGGGAGCTGGAACTGGGACGCTAAGCTTTCAGCCGCGCCACGGCCGCTGCCGCCGCCCGCCCCGCCAAGGTCGCGCCGCCTACCGTCATCGCACCGCCGCCGGCCGTCGCCTCGCCCGCGAGCCAGACGCGGCCGCCGATCGGCTCGGCAAGCCTGTCCCGGGCCGTCTCGAAGCCGGGACGGCAGACCGAATAGGAGCCATGCGAGAACGGATCGGTCCACCAGGCGGGGAATGACACGCCGGTGACGGCCTTGCGAAAGCTCTCGCCGACCATCTTGGCCAAAAGCTCGGTCACATGATCCCGTGCGGCGGCGGTTCCCGCGCGGGAGAGGTCGCGCGCATAGTCCCCGCCGCAATAGGCGATGACGATGTCCTTGTCGTCCGGGAAGAGGTCGACATTCATCATGGCCTTGGGCGAGCCGGCTTCGAGATAGCTCATGCCGGGCTTGATGCCGAAGCGATCACCCTCGACCTTCAGCGCGATCTTGGTGAGGGCGCCCATGCCGATGCCATTCAGGGCGTCGCGGGTTCGGGCAGGCAGCGCAGGCGTGAAGCGGATGTCGCCGGCCTTCAGAACGCCGACCGGCACGGTGACGATGCAGGCGCGCGCCTTCAGCGTCCCCGAGCGCGTCGTGATCTCGACGCCGGGCCCGTCCCAGCGAATGGCTTCGACCGGTTCGCCAAGGCGGATATCGAGCCCTTCGCCATGGCGTGCGACCAGATTGCCGTAGCCCGAGGGAACGACGAAGTCGTCGCCGCTCCACAGGCGCTGGTAGTCGCGCGCCGAGATGCGATCGGATTCCTCGCCGATCGAGAGCAGCAGCCCGGAGGTGGCGACGGGCGTCATGTCCGGGCCGAGATCTCCGAGCAGTTCCGCAACCGAGAGATCGCGCTTCGAGATATCGACGGTTTCGAGCTTGCGGTCGATCTGTCTGAAGGCACCGCGCCGTTTGACCCGCTCGGCATCCGGCATCGGTTGCCCGTTGGCGAAAACCTGGAAGCCGCTGCCCCAGGATTCGTTCGGTGTTGGGATACCGAGATCGGCCGCGATCTTCACCCAGGGATTTCGTTCGGCCCAGTGGATGAACATCGCGCCGGCATCGTAGGCGGCGCCAAGCGAGGTGTCGGTGAAGGCACGGCCACCGACTCGGTTGCGCGCTTCGATGATCACGACCTGACGTCCGGCCGCCTTCAGTTCGCGCGCCGCCGCGATGCCGGCTGCCCCCGCGCCAATGACGACGACATCGAGATCACCGGCCAAGGCAGGGCCGGGCGCGCCGGCAGCGGTTGCGGCAAACGCAGTTGAACCCATCAGGAAAGTCCGGCGGTCGAGCATCATCAACATTGTCCGCAGCGGTCGGGCGCCATGATGCGCGACTGCTTGTGCGTGGCAATACGCAACCCGCTTTGCGGCCGGATCACGGCAATCACGAGATCGGGAGGAGAGCGTGAGCGGGGTCGGGTTCCGTAATTGGCGCTCGCAGTATAGAATTTCTATAAATTAAGACGAGTCTCAATTGGATGAATTCTATTGTTGGCCAATTGATTGAGAATCGATTGACAGCATTCGACTCTATTTTTATCGAGTGTCGGCTTTACTGAATTGATAAAGCTTAGTTTTCAGCAATTTTAAACTGCAGGCTGCGCATCCGATCCATTGGCGGCGCCGGCAGGGGCGGGGTTCTGACTATGGGCGGGCATTCTGGCGGGCTGCGTTACGGCGTGGCGCTCGGCGTTCTTGTGTTGATGACAGCGTCACAAGCCGGCGCACAGCAGCGGGTTCAAGCTGTACAGCCGCCGGCCTTTCCTCAATCGGCCGAAGGGCCCGTCGTTCTGGATACCATTACCGTTCAGGGCGAGGGAATCAGCGGCGCGCCGCTGATCGCCGGGCCGACGACCACCCGCACGACTCGCGAAGAACTCGACAGGCAGCAGGTCCAGAGCATTTCCGACCTGGCCAACCGGGTCGAAGCGGGCATCAGCTTCAACCGCCAGAATAACAGCATCAATATTCGTGGTCTCGATGGCCCGCGCGTGCTGACCACGATCGACGGCATCAGGCAGCCGTTCCTGACCGATACCCGGATCGACCGCAGTTCGACCAATGCCTTCGACTTCGACGCGTTGTCCACGCTCGACCTGCTGCGTGGCGGCAGCGGAGCCAGCGTGCTCGGTTCCGGGGCTCTCGGGGGCGTGCTGGCTGTCCGCACGCTCGACCCCAAGGATCTGATCAAGAGTGGCCGCCAGTTCGGTGCGCTCGCCAAGACCGGCTACGACAGTACCGATGAAGCCTGGTTCGGCAGCGCCGCGGTCGCGGCACGGCTGCAGCAGACCTATTTCCTGCTCCAGGGCAGCTTCCGCGACGGGCATGAGACAGGCAACAAGGGCACGATCGACAGCATCGGTCCGACCCGGACGATGCCGAACCCGACTGATTTCACGCAGTACGGACTGCTCGCGAAGATCCAGCACTATGTCGATGATGTGCATCGTTTCGGCATTACGGGCGAGTTGTTCAAGCGCGAGGACAAGGTCAACGTCCTCACCTCGACGGTGTCGCCGACCGGCAATTTTCGCCCGGGCAACTATGACACCGGCGAGGATGTCGAGCGCCAGCGTGTCTCGCTGACTTATGATTACAAGCTGCCGGGGGGCTTCCTCGACGAGGCCCATGCCAATCTTTACTGGCAGAACGTCAAGCGCAACGCGCTGGTCTCAGCCTATCGCTTCACCAGCGTCATGGGTCCCTATAGCCGCAACAACGAAACCGAGCAGGAGGCCTTCGGCTTCAACGGCCATGTCGTGAAGAGCTTCCAGACTGGCATCTTCTCGCACGGCATCACGCTAGGCACCGAACTGCGCACGACGACGCTGAACCAGTATTCGGCTGGCGTCGACAATTGCCGCCGGCCCTATACCGGTGCCTTCAGCGCCTGCAACAACCTGCACACCAACCAGGCCGACCAGCCGAAGGTCGACGGCAATGCGATCGGCATCTTCGCGTATGACGAGATCGGCATGCTCGACAACCGCCTGCGCCTCACGCCGGGCGTCCGGTTCGACTGGTATGAGGAAAAGCCGCAGAACACGCCGGCCTACACCAATGGCGGCTCTAGCCCGGTCGGCTTGCCGCCCTCCTCCAGCGACAGCGCCTGGTCGCCGCGGGTGCGGCTCGAATACGACATCCTCAAGAATGCCGGCATGTTCAAGGATGTGACAGCCTTCGCGCAGTGGTCGAAGGGTTTTCGCGCGCCGACTGCAAGTGAGCTCTATGGCCGCTTCGGTGCGGTTGGGACCTATCTGCGCATCGGCGATCCCACGCTGCGCCCTGAAATCAGCAATGGCATCGATGTCGGCTTCCGCTTCGGCGACCGGGCCTTCGGCGGTTCGGTGACGTATTTCCACACCAATTACCGCAACTTCATTGAGACTGTGCAGATCGCGCCTCCGAATGCACTCTATCCGCAGGGCGGCATCCAGGGGCCGCGGAACGTCGCGCGGGCCGAGATCCAGGGCGTCGAGGCGAATTTCCAGTATGCCTTCGCCGAGAACTGGCTGGCGCGCGGCTCCTTCGCCTATACTCGAGGCCAGAACAAGGACACCGACACGTTCCTGAATTCGATTCCGCCGATGCAGGGTATTGTCGCAATCGCCTATGGAACCGACAGCTGGGGTGCCGAGGTCTCGACCAAGCTGGCTGCCGCGCGTGACGATGTCGCTGCGACGACCGGCACGAATGCGGGTTTCAAAGCTCCGGGCTACGCGCTCTTCAATGCTTCGGCCTGGTGGCGGCCGACGAAACTCGCCGATATCGAGCTCCAGCTCGGCGTCTACAACATCTTCGACCGCAAGTACTTTGATGCGGTTAACGTCCCGACGGGCACACTTGCCCAGGCGCGCGACTACTATAGCGAGCCGGGGCGCACGGTGAAGGCGACGCTGAAATACCAGTTCTGAGGTTCAGCCCGCGAGCAGAATACAAGAAGGCCGGGCAGTGATGCTCCGGCCTTTCTCGTTTGGCTCAAACGGGCTCGTCTATTCTTCCCCGGGGGGCTTCACCGAGCGCGGGTGCCGCGGCCCCTCTGCCAGAGACTTGAACACGCCGCGCAAGGTGCGCGCCTCCTGCTCAGTCATCGCCAGGCGGTGCAGGATGTCGCGCAGATTGGCGGTCATGACCGGCTTCTTGCCGGGCGGGAAGAAGCCGCAACGCTCAAGCTCGCCTTCGAGATAGCCGAACATCGAAAACACCGTCTCCCTAGTCGCTGGCGGCGAGGGATTGCTCTCGCGGAAGGGCGGCTCGCCATCCGTCGTCTTGAACCACTCATAGCCGGCCAGCAGCACGGCTTGGGCGAGATTGAGCGAGGCGAAGGCGGGGTTAACGGGAAAGGTCAGGATCGCGTCGGCGAGCGAGATCTCCTCATTGGTCAGGCCGATGCGCTCGCGACCGAACAGGATGCCGACGCGCTCGCCGCCGCCGACACGTTCGGCAAGGGGCGGCATCACTTCGGCTGGCGTGAAGACACGCTTCATCTGGCCGCGTTCGCGGGCTGTGGTGGCGAGCACATGATTGAGATCGGCCGTCGCGGCGGCGGCGTCGGGGTAGAGCCGCGCATTCTCAAGGATGTGGGTCGCGCCGGAGGCCGCGGCGGTTGCGCCCTTCTTGAGGCCCCCGCCTGCTGGCCAACCGTCGCGAGGGGCCACGAGCCGCATCTCGGAAAGGCCGAAATTCGCCATGGCGCGAGCACACATGCCGATGTTCTCGGCCATTTGCGGCTCGACGAGAATGACGACCGGAGCGGGGGTCTGCGTGGCGGGGCGGGTGCGGTCTGTGCCTGAGCCGGTCATCGGGTACTCTGCGGTATCGGTCTCGCCGGTTCTGGGACCGGGCTCGAAAGCCCGATCCTATCAGCTTCCGCGAAGAGCAGCGTCAAGCGCTACGGCGCAGGCCAAGGCCGAACCCGGCCTCCGCTCTGGTGTCCGTCCTGCGCTGCGGCGACA
Source organism: Allobosea sp. 2KB_26 (assembly GCF_052115715.1). Classification (NCBI taxonomy): domain Bacteria; kingdom Pseudomonadati; phylum Pseudomonadota; class Alphaproteobacteria; order Hyphomicrobiales; family Alloboseaceae; genus Allobosea; species Allobosea sp. 2KB_26. The sequence continues at coordinate 117,105 of NZ_JBFRHE010000001.1, read as the reverse complement.
CCCGCTCGTCCTTGATCCGGAAGCTGGAGACGAGCCCGTTCAAGCGCTGGATCTGACCGGTGAGCGAGCTGGCCGACGCGGCACTCTCCTCGGCCAGGGCCGCGTTCTGCTGGGTCATCTCGTCCATATGGGCGACGGTCTGGCTCATCTCATCGATGCCGTTGGCCTGCTCGGCCGAGGCTGCGGAGATGTCCGAGACAGTCGCCGAGACTTTCTTGGAGGCTTCGACGATCTTGCCGAGCGCCTCGCCGGCCGAACGGACCAGGCCGACACCTTGCGCGACCTCGACACCCGATTCGCTGATCAGTGATGTGATGTCCTTGGCCGCTTCCGAGGAGCGCTGTGCCAAGGTGCGGACCTCCGAGGCGACCACGGCAAAGCCCTTGCCGGCATCGCCGGCGCGGGCTGCCTCGACAGCTGCGTTGAGCGCAAGCAGGTTCGTCTGGAAGGCGATCTCGTCGATGACCGACGTGATGTCCGAGATCTTGCGCGAGGCCAGCTCGATCCGCGCCATGGCGGCGACGGCATCGGTGACGATTGCGCCGCCCTTCTCGGCGACCTCGGTCGCCTCGTTGGCAAGCAGCACGGCCTGGCGGGACGACAAGGCCGACGCCTTGACGGATGCGGCGAGCTCTTCCGTCGTCGCGGCGGTTTCCTCGAGCGAAGAGGCCTGCTCTTCGGTGCGCTTCGACAGGTCGTCGGCGCCCATGTTGATCTCGCGTGCGGCGTTGGCGACGTCGACGGAGGTCGTCTGGATCGTCGCCACGGTCTCGGAAAGGCGGTTCACCGCACGGTTGAAATCATCGCGGAGCTTGAGATAGTCGGTAGCGACATTGTCGTCGATCCGGTAGGTCAGATCGCCCTGCGCGAGCATCTCCAGGCCAGCGGCCAGCAGGCCGACGACATGCTGCTGTTCCCTCGCGAGCATCGCCCGCTCGGCCTCGACGCGCTGGCGCTCTGTCTCATTGCGACGACGCTCTGCATCGCTCAGGCGCTCCTGCTCGGTGGTCTGGGCTTCGAGCCGGCGCATCTCGAGGCCATTCTCCTTGAAGATCAGCACGGCCCGGGCCATTTCCCCGACTTCGTCACGCCGCGTCTGGCTCTCGATCTCGGCATCGAAATCGCTGGCGGCGAGCCTCTCCATCGTGCCCTTCAATCGGGCCAAGGGGCCAGTGATGCTCTTCGCCGACATCCACATCGCGCCGCCCAGGCCAATCAACAGGCCAAGCAGGCTGCCGCCGATGACAATGGCAATGGTGCGCTTCGTCTCGGAACTCAACCTCGCGCTGGTCGTCTCGGTGTCCTTTCCAAGCGCGTTGTTGAAGTCGGTGATGTTGCTGACGACAGCGGTGAGCTTGCCGTCGAGTTCGTCCATCACGGCCAACGCCCGTTCGTTGTCATCGTTGGCGCCGTAATGGAGCGCGCGGTCGACGCCCACCTTGATGTCGGTGATCTGTTTGGTCAGCGCGTCATATTCAGCCGCTCGCACCGGAAGGTGGGACTGTCCCTCCTTCAGCAGTTCGAGCGCCTGGCTATAGGAGCGCTGCAACTGGCTCTGGGCGTTGCGCGCACCGTCGGTCTCGCGAGGATAGGCAATGACCTTGTAGGCCTGAGCCAGAATGTCGTTTGCCGCGCGAGCCGATCGGGCAGTGGCAAGCGTCGCCTTGCTGCGCGAATTGATCAGCTCGGAATAGGTGCTGTCGACCTCGCTCAATTGCATGCTGCTCAGAATCGTTGCGGCCAGGCCAATCAATCCGACGATCAGCATCGCCGCTGCGATCTTGATGCTGATACGAATATTACCTAACGTCATGTTGATCGGCCCTCGAAGCGCTCGCAACAGCTGGAGCTGCACAACTCCGTGCCATTTCGGGCGTTAAGAAAGCTGAAATTGATCGATCAGCACGCAGTTGTTTTCTGTGCGAGACCTTTGGAAGCGGGTCCGGTCATGAGCCGCGCAAGTATTCCTGCGGCCTGAACTGCATGGCGGGAGCCCGGTTTCGGTCGTTTCGGGCCTCGCCGGCCCTGAAATGGCAGGGGAGCGCCTCAGCGCTCCGCCGCCGCCTCCACAGCGCGCATCACGCGCAGCATGTTGCCGCCCGCGAGCTTTTCCAGGTGCTCTTCCGACCAGCCACGGCGAATCAATTCAGCGATCAGGGCCGGGAAGGTCGAGTTGTCCTCCAGACCTTCCGGTGCGAGGCCGCCGAAGAAGTCCGAGCCGATGCCGATATGGTCGTAGCCGATACGCTTGGCGAGATAGTCGAGATGGTCGCAATATTGCGCTAGCGTTGCTGTCGGGCGCGGGCCGGATTTGGCGACGATCTCTGCCTCGGCCTTCTTGTAGTCCATGCCGTCCGGTGTCTTGCCATACTGGTCCTTGGCGGGACGGTGCCAGTCGCGCGAGGCCTGGCTGATGAAGTCAGGCACGAAGGTCGCCATGACGATGCCGTGGTTCCCGGCGACGCGATCGAGCACATCGTCAGGCACGTTGCGGGGATGGTCGCAGAGCGTGAACGCGTTCGAGTGGGACCAGACGAGCGGCGCACTGCTGACGTCGAGCGCATCATGCATCACCTTCGGCGAGACATGGGCGAGGTCGACGATCATGCCGAGCCTGTTCATCCGCCGGACCACGTCCTTGCCGAAGGCGGAAAGGCCGTTGTGACGCGGGGCATCGGTCGCCGAATCGCACCAGTCATGCGTGCCGTTATGGCAGAGCGTCATCAGGCGCACGCCAAGGGCGGAATAGGCGTCGAGGGCATCGATCTCGTTGTCGATCGCCGAGCCGTTCTCGATCGTCATGAACAGGGCGATCCTGCCCTCGGCCTTCGCAGCCTCGACATCGGCGGCGGAGAGGCCCGGGCGGAAGACCTTCGGATGCTTCGCCAGCACATTCTGCATCAGCGCGATCTGGGCCAGCGCAAAGCCGGCGGGCTTCGGGTGGTTCGGCGGCACATAGGCTGCGAAGAACTGGCCCGCGAGCTTGCCCGCCTGCATGCGCGGAATGTCGGTGTCGGTCTCGGGATGGACCTTGGTCAGGTCATAGGCCGCGACATCGCCCTTCGCCTTGGCATCGAGCCGGATCACATAGGGCAGGTCGTTATGGCCGTCGATCAGCGGGGCGCGCTCGAGCAGAGCGAGCGCCGCGGCATAGGCATTGTCCTGGACTGGAGTTTTGGCGAGGGCCATGGCGCACCTTGGAGGGGATTCGAAACGGCGGGGATCGTGGCAGGGCTTTGCAGGTGAGGCGAGGGGCGATGACGCATGCCCGCTCGCTGTCTGGTGCGTGCGGCGTCAGGCCTGGGCCTGACCCGGTCTCCTTGCGAGGCATCATTCCCGGCGGCGATAAGGCCCCCGGGAATGATGGCATCTCCATCTCAGGTGAAACGGGAAGGTGCGAAGGGGGCAGGATCGACGAAGACCTTCTCGCCGGTCACCATCTCGGCGACCATGCGCCCTGTCACTGCGGCCAGCGTCAGCCCGTGATGGGCATGGCCGAACGAGAACCAGAGATTGCGGTGCTTCGGCGCCGGGCCGATGATCGGCATCATATCCGGGGTGCAGGGGCGGTTCCCAAGCCAGGGCTCGGGATCGACCCGCTCGCCGAGCGGGAACAATGTCTTGGCGATCGGTTCTGCGCGAGCGAGCTGAACCGGCGTCTTCGGCGAGTCGCGCAGCGCGAACTCGGCACCCGTGGTCAACCGAATGCCCTTCACCATCGGAGCCAGGAAATAGCCGCGCTCGGTGTCGAGGACAGGGTGGTTCAGCACCGCGTTGCCGAGCGGCTTGTAGTGCATGTGGTACCCGCGCTTGACCGCGAGTGGCAGGTGGTAGCCGAGCCGGTTGGTCAGGACATCAGCCCAGGGGCCGAGCGCGATCACGGCGTCATGGGCGCTGGCGCGGGTGCCGTCGGCGAGCGCGATGCTCCAGCCCTGGCCATCCTGTGCGAGCGTGCCGGCATCGCCCTGCGCGAGCTGCCCGCCGAGCTTTTCAAACAGAGCGACATAGGCCTTCGACAGGCCAAGCGGGTCGATCACCGTGACCGGGTCGGTCCAGTGCAGGCCGCCGATCAGGCTCTGGTCGAGATGTGGCTCCTCGGCTCGCAGCGTCGCGACATCGAGCGGGCGGTAGTTCAGCCCGAATTCCTTGTTCCACTTGGCCGCCTCGGCCAGCCTTGCTTCCTGCTCGGCCGCAGAGCGGAAAACCTTCATCCAGCCCTTGCGGCGCAGCAGATGCGTCGCCCCGGCTTCGGCCGCGAGCGCGTCATGCTCGGTGACGCAATGCTCGATCAGGGTCGCGTATTGGTGAGCGATCGCCTCATGCTTGGAGGGGCGCGAATGCAGCCAGTAGGACAGCAGGAAGGGCGCGAGCTTGGGGATCGCGTTCCAATGATAGGACGCGTCGATCGTGTTGTTCATCGCGTAGCGGAACAAGGCGCCGAAATCATGCGGGAAGCCGTAGGGATAGACGCCTTCGCGCTGGATCAGTCCGGCGTTGCCATAGCTGGTTTCCTCGCCCGGTCCGCGCCTGTCGACCAGCAATACGGAACGGCCGGCCTTCTGCAGGTGCAAAGCCACCGAGATGCCGACGATCCCCGCGCCGAGCACAATCGTATCGGTCCGCATTTTTATGCTCCTGTCAGCCCTGTTGCCGCGCTCAAAATACCGCGCTGCGCCGCGATGTCAGCGGCATGGTGCATTTTTGCGGTCGAACGGCGAAAGTTTCGCAAGATTTGCGCCAAGCAGGCGCGGATCGCATGCCGCGCATACAAACCGTTCTCTTCTGCGCAAGATTCTGCGCTACGCAGAACCGACCTTCCCGAACGGCGCGTGACGCAGGCGTCGGGATCGGCCAGTGTGGCCCAGTTGTCGCACCGATTCAGGCCTTCATGCTCTCGCGTTTCGCCGCCTTCCTCGCCGCAGGCCTCGCCCTTCTCGGCCGCTACGGCACGCAGGGTTTCGCGCTCTCGATCTTTCTGGGGCTGGCCCTGCCGCAGTTCTCGGCAGCGGCGCGGCCGCTCCTGCCGATAACGATCTTCTGTTTCACCACGGTCGTCTTCCTGCGCGCCGATTTCAGCATCATAGCCGGGCTGATCCGCCGTCCCGGCAAGCTGATCGTCACCTGCCTTTGGCTCATTCTCGGCCCGGCGGTGCTGATCGGCGGTGCGTTCCTGCTCGTCGGTCGCGCGGCACTCGATCCCGGCCTGATCCTCGGGCTTGCCATCATGGGCGCGGCTCCGCCGATCATGTCCTCGCCGGCGGTCGCGATCCTCTACGGCTTCGAGCCTTCGCTGATCATCGCGGGCGTGGTGGTGACCACGGTGCTCAGTCCGCTGGTGGCCCCGGTGGTGGTGGAGTTGCTGGCGGGGGCTGCCGTGCCGCTCGATCGCTGGGCGCTAACGCTCCGTCTCGTGCTGTTCGTCGGCGGCGGCATGGTGGTGGCGGCGATCCTGCGGCACTGGCTCGGCGCGGCCCGGATCCGAGCGATGAAGGCCAATCTCGATGGCTTTGGCGTGCTGATGTATTTCATCTTTGCCATCGCGGCGATGGACGGCGTGACGCGGACGGCCATGGCCAATCCCGGACAGGTCATGCTGTTCCTGGCCATCGCCTTCTCGGTTTCCGCCGCCGGCCTTCTGCTCACGGTGCTCGCCTTGCGGATGTTCAGGCGCTCGGAACGCTTCATGATCGGCTATGGCACCGGTCAACGGAACATGGGGCTGTTGGTTGCGGCGCTCGGGGCCGGCGTGCCGCAGACGACTTTCCTGTATTTTGCGCTGGCGCAGTTCCCAATCTATCTGCTGCCCTGGCTGCTGCGCGGCATCGCCGGAAAGATCAAGCGCGCTGAAACGCCTGCTGACGTGGGTTGACGATCCCGCCTGAGACGATCGCCCCAGCAATCCAGGAGCGATGCCATGATCACTCTCTATTCCGGGCCTCTGAGCCTGTTCTCCCGCAAGGTCGAGATCGCGCTGCGGGAGAAGGGGCTCGCCTTCGAGCGTATCATGGTGCCGTTCAACCAGGTGACTGGCTACGATCCGCGCCACCCCGAAGTGCTGGCCCTGAATCCGAAGCGGCAAGTGCCGGTGATGAATGACGAGGGACTCGTCCTCTACGATTCCACCGTCATCCTCGAATATCTCGACGAGGCCTATCCCTTGCCGCCGCTGCTTCCCCGCAATCCAGCGGCCAGAGCGCGCGCGCTCTTGGACGAGCTTTTCGCCGACGAGATCCTGTTCGCCGCCCTGCGGCCGCTGATGCACCGCAACGAGCCGCCAACGTCGGATCGCAACAAGCGCGCAGCGCAGGAGACGGACGCGCTGATCGCCGAGGCCGAACTCGAGCGGCTCTATTGCGGGCTCAATGAAAGGCTGACTGGCCGCGATTATTTCGGCGAGGCCCTCTCGGTGGCCGATATCGGCATGTTCATGAGTGTGTTCTGGGCCGTGCGCCTCGGTGGCCCGGCGCTAGCAAGCTATCCCGATCTCTCAACCTGGTTCAGCCGGTTGGGGAGCCGACCTGCCTTTACGACGGCGGTGGAGGAGGTGGAAGAAGCCGACCGGCGGCTGTCCTACCCCGTCAAACGCCGCTGAAAGCTCCGGGTTTCGATTGCAGCGCTGGCCTGCGGGCGCTAAATGCTTCGCGCATGACCAGCCCCATCCGCATTGCTCCTTCCATCCTCTCCGCCGATTTCTCGAAGCTCGGGGAGGAGGTTCGCGCCATCGATGCAGCGGGCGCCGACTGGATCCATTGCGATGTGATGGATGGGCATTTCGTGCCTAACATCACGTTTGGTCCCGATGTGCTGAAGGCGATTCGTCCGCACACCAAGAAGTTCTTCGACGTGCATTTGATGATCGCGCCGGTCGACCCCTATGTCGAAGCCTTCGCCAAGGCGGGCGCTGACCTGATTTCATTCCATGTCGAGGCTGGCCCGCACGCCCATCGGACCGTGCAGGCCATCAAGGCACAAGGCAAGCAGGCTGGCATCGTGCTCAATCCCGGTACGCCGGAGAGTGTCATCGAGCCGCTCCTGAACGATGTCGACCTCATCCTGCTGATGACCGTCAATCCCGGCTTTGGCGGCCAGAGCTTCATCCATTCCGTGGTCGAGAAGATCGCACGGGTTCGCGCCATGATCGGTGACCGCCCGATCGCGCTCGAAATCGACGGCGGGGCCACGCCGGAAACGGCACCCTTGGCCGCCAAGGCCGGCGCCAACGTGCTCGTCGCCGGCTCGGCAGTGTTCAAGGGCGGGCCATCGGCCTATGCCGGCAATATCGCCGCGATCCGCCAGGCGGCGGAAGCCGCCCGCGGCGACTGGGTTTGAATTTGTAACTGCGCCGTCATTCCGGGCGCAGCGAAGCGAGGCTCCGGAGCCCATTGCAGTGCGCCTTGCTCTGCGATGGTGTCTGGATCGGCGTGGCTTCGCGGCTTGTCCGGAATCACGTCGCGCGCTGTCCTGAAAGGCCAACCATGATCCCGCGCTATTCCCGTCCCGAGATGGTCGCCATCTGGGAGCCGCAGACGAGGTTCCGGATCTGGTTCGAGATCGAGGCGCATGCCACCGACAAGCTGGCCGAGCTCGGCGTCGTGCCGAAGGAGGCCGCGGCGACGATCTGGGCCAAAGCCAGGGACGCGGTCTTCGATGTCGCCCGCATCGACGAGATCGAGCGCGTCACCAAGCATGACGTCATCGCCTTCCTGACGCACCTGGCCGAGATCGTTGGCCCCGAGGCGCGTTTCGTGCACCAGGGCATGACCTCGTCGGACATTCTCGACACGACGCTGTCGGTGCAGCTCGCGCGCGCCACCGATATCCTGATCGCCGATGTCGATGCGCTGCTGGCCGCGATCAAGCGCCGGGCGTTCGAGCACAAGTTCACGCCGACGATCGGCCGCTCGCACGGCATCCATGCCGAGCCGGTGACCTTCGGCCTCAAGCTGGCGCAGGCCTATGCCGAGTTCAGCCGCTGCCGGGACCGTCTGGTTGCGGCCCGCTCCGAGATCGCGACCTGCGCGATTTCCGGCGCGGTCGGCACCTTCGCCAATATCGACCCGCAGGTCGAAGCCCATGTCGCCGAGAAGATGGGCCTCGCCGTCGAGCCGGTCTCGACACAGGTGATCCCGCGCGACCGTCACGCCATGTATTTCGCGACGCTCGGCGTCGTCGCTTCCTGTGTCGAGCGCCTGGCGACCGAGATCCGCCATCTCCAGCGCACTGAGGTCTATGAGGCGGAGGAGTTCTTCTCGCCGGGCCAGAAGGGCTCTTCGGCGATGCCGCACAAGCGCAATCCGGTGCTGACCGAGAACCTGACGGGCCTTTCGCGGCTCGTTCGCGGCATGGTGACGCCGGCACTCGAGAATGTCGCGCTCTGGCACGAGCGGGACATCTCGCATTCCTCGGTCGAGCGCATGATCGGACCCGATGCCACGGTGACGCTCGATTTCGCACTCGCGCGGCTAACAGGCGTCGTCGACAAGCTGCTGGTCTACCCGCAGAACATGCGCAAGAATCTCGACCGGCTCGGCGGCCTGCATAATTCGCAGCGCGTCCTGCTCGCCTTGACGCAGGCGGGTGCCAGCCGCGAGGAGAGCTATTCGCTGGTTCAGCGCAATGCGATGCGCACTTGGGAGCATGGCGAGGATTTCCTCACCAATCTCAAGGCCGATAGGGACGTGACGGCGAAGCTCTCGGCTGCCGAGCTCGACGCGATGTTCGACGAGGGCTATCACTTCAAGCATGTCGACACGATTTTCGCGCGAGTCTTCGGCGAAGCTTGAACCCGCGCGGGTTGCCGTCCCCGCCGATTCCCATGGCAACCTCGGTGCGCTTGCAGGCGGAAAGCCCGCATGCGCTACGGCATTGCCGAGCGCTGCCGCGCGGGCTGGCGCTTTTCGTTTCACGCCCTACGTTACGACTGGTCCGCTGCGGCTGACCTTGCCCTGTCCCGGGGCCGACGCGACTGGACTCATGCCCTGTCGAGTGGCCTCGCCCTGAAACCCGATTGATTGCAATGCGCTCGTCCGACGCCGACATCCTCATCATTCCTGGCTGGTCCGGCTCCGGCGCGGACCATTGGCAGAGCCGCTGGGAGGCCAAGCTCACCACCGCCCGGCGCATCGAGCAGGACGATTGGTACAAGCCTGCCCGGGACGCCTGGGCAAACCGGATCGTCGCTGCGGTCCGCGCAGCCAAGCGGCCGGTGGTTCTGGTTGCCCATTCCGCCGGCGTCAGCGCGGTGGCGCATGCGGCAGAGCATCTAAAGCCCGGCGAAGTCGCCGGAGCTTTCCTGGTGGCGCCGGCCTCGGAGCGCGCGAAGCAGGCGATCCCCGGCATGGCGCACGACTTCATCGCGCATCGGCGCGAGAAACTGCCGTTCCCCGCCATCCTCATCTCCAGCACGACCGATCCCTACTGCACGCAGGATGAGGCAAGGGCGTTGGCCGAGGCCTGGGGCGCCGAGTTCGTCGATGCGGGCGATGGCGGCCATCTCAATTCAGAATCCGGGCATGGCCCCTGGCCGGACGGCCTGCTGCGTTTCGCGACCTTCCTCAAGGGGCTGTAGGACGGTGCTGCAAAACGAAACCCGCCCCGGATCGCTCCGGGACGGGCTGGTCGGATCAGGATCGATTAGCAGCCGAGATCAATTCTCGACGTAGGTTATCTTGCCGTCGGCGCCCTTCTTCCAGGTGTAGACGGTGTAGTCCGGACGGGTGATGTCGCCCTTCTTGTCGAAGGAGATGTCGCCGATCACGGTCTTCACGGCCTCCCCACCATGGAGCGCGGCGGCGATCTTCTTCGGGTCGGTCGAGTTCGCGCGCTTGGCGCCTTCGGCCATGATCTGCACGGCGGCGTAGCTGTACAGCGTATAGGCTTCCGGCTTGAACTTGCGCGCCTCGAACTTCTTGAGGACGGCAGCCGCCTCGGGACGCTTCTGCGGGTCGGGCGGGAAGGTCATCAGCGTGCCTTCAACGCCGGGGCCGCCGATCGTGGCGAACTCGTCGGTGGTGATGCCGTCGCCGGAGACCAGCACGGTCTTCAGGCCCTGGTCGCGCATCTGGCGCACGATCAGACCGCCTTCGGTGTGCAGGCCACCCCAGTAGAGGTAGTCGGCACCGGCTGCCTTGATCTTGGAGACGAGGGCCGAGAAGTCCTTCTCGCCCGCATTCACGCCTTCATAGAGCACTTCCTTGACGCCGCCGGCATTGAGGCCCTTCTTGGTCTCGTCTGCGAGGCCCTGGCCATAGGTCGTCTTGTCGTGGACGACGGCGATCTTCTTGTCCTTGAAGTTCTTCAGAAGATAGGCGGCGGCGACGCTGCCCTGCTGGTCGTCGCGACCGCAGGTCCGGAAGGTGTTCCAGAGACCGCGCTCGGTGACCTTCGGGTTGGTGGCCGAGGGGCTGATCATCAGGATGCCGTTCTCGGCATAGACTTCGGATGCCGGCATCGTGACGCCGGAGTTGAAGTGACCGACCACCCACTTGACGCCGTCGCCGACGAACTTGTTGGCGACGGAGACGCCTTGCTTCGGGTCGGAGACGTCGTCGCCGACCGAGACGGTGATCTTCTGGCCGAGCACGCCGCCGGCCGCATTGATATCCTCCACAGCCTGTTCGACGCCGTTCTTGAGCTGCGCGCCAAAGGCTGCGTTCGGGCCGGTGATCGGGCCGCCGACGCCGAGCTTGATCTGAGCATTGGCCACGCCGGAGAAGGCGAGGACCGCGCCGAGCGCGATACCGCCCAACAGCAGTTTCTTCATGAGATGAGACTCCCCTGTATTGTCACTATGAACGGGCCAAAGTTTCGGCCCGTCTCGGCGCGTGGTGCCACCGTGAAATGCAGTCTTGCGCTTTTTCGACGGTCTGTCACGCGGCAAGCTCGGTGTGGTTTTTCGCTCTTTCAGAGGGGGTTAGCCGCCTTCCCGGGGCTTCCAGCCGAAGGGTCCGGTGCGCTCATAGAGCCAGCGATATTGCGTCGTCATCTGCCGGGCGCGGTTGTAGCGCCAGCCGGCAAAGCCGAAGGCCATCAGCACGATCGTGTCGATGATATAATAGTGCAGGGTCAGCAGAGTGGCCTGGAACAGGGCAAAATGGATGAAGCGGACGAAGAGGCCCAGCACGAGAATATAGAGCACCAGCTGGAACGCCGGCCGCCAGGTCATCGCCACCGCCCGCCCGGTCATCCAGGCCGCCCAGCCACCCATGACGACGGTGACCAGCAGGAACAGCCAGATGGTCGGCTCCTCGTAGATTATGCCTTGCATCGTTGTGCTCCTAGGATTCTGAGCCTGATGTCGACCGCATGTCGCCCTGAACCTCGATGTGTCATGCGGCTCTAGTGCCGCCCGCCTTCGAGATAGGCGGCCCGGACTTGCGGGTTCGCCAGCAATTCCTGGCCGGTGCCGCTCATGGTGATGACGCCGTTGACCATGACATAGCCGCGATGGGCGAGCTTCAGGGCGTGGAAGGCGTTCTGCTCGACCAGGAACACGGTCAGCCCCTGCGTGCGGTTGAGTTCGCGGATCGCCTCGAAGATCTGCTTGACGATCAGTGGCGCCAGTCCGAGCGACGGCTCGTCGAGCAGCAGCAGCTTCGGCCGCGCCATGAGCGCGCGCGCGATCGCCACCATCTGCTGCTCGCCGCCCGAAAGCGTTCCGCCTCGCTGCTGCAGGCGCTCGCGAATGCGCGGAAAGAGCTCGCAGATCTTTTCGAGATCCTCTTCGAAATGGGTGAGGTCGCGCACCGCGGCGCCCATCTGCAGGTTCTCGAATACGGTCATGCGCGGGAAGATGCGGCGTCCTTCCGGCGATTGCGCGATGCCCAGCCGGGCGATCTCGTGGCTCGGCAGCTTCGTGATGTCCCGGCCCTCATAGGTCACCGTGCCTTCGCGGGCCTGCGGATTGCCGAAGATCGTCATCATCAGCGTCGATTTGCCAGCGCCGTTCGCGCCGATCATCGTCACGATCTCACCCTCATGCACGTCGACATCGACGCCCTTCAGAGCGATGATCTTGCCGTAATAGGTCTTGACCCCGCGAACGGAGAGCAGAGGCGCGGCGTCCGTCATCACAGTCCGACCTCTGCTTCCACTTTGGCGACTTCCTCGTCGTCGACGCCGAGATAGGCCGCGATCACGCGCGGATCGGCCTGCACCTCGGCCGGGGTGCCGTCGGAGATCTTGGTGCCATAGTCGAGCACCACGACGTGATCGGAAATCTGCATCACCACCGACATGTCATGCTCGATCAGCAGCAGGGCCGTGCCGATATCCTTGCGGATCGAGAGCAGAAGCGTGTTGAGATCGTGGCTCTCGCGCGGGTTCAAGCCCGCCGCGGGTTCGTCCAGGCAGAGCAGCACGGGGTCGGTGCACATGGCGCGCGCGATCTCGAGGCGGCGCTGATCGCCATAGGGCAGGTCGGCGGCCGGATCGTCGGCGCGATCGATCAGGTTGATCTTCTCCAGCCAGAACTTGGCCTTCTCGATCGCTTCCTTCTCGCGCGCCTTGTAGCCGCCGATGCCGAGCACGCCGAGGAAGGTGAAGCCCGACGCGATCATCAGCGGGTTGTGCTGCGCGATCAGCAGATTCTCCAGCACGGTCATGCCGCCGAACAGGCGAATGTTCTGGAAGGTGCGGGCGACCTTGGCTTTCCAGGAAATCCGGAAGTCGGGCATGCGCTCGAGCAGGAAGCTCGCGCCGCTGTCCTGGGTCAGCGTGATCATGCCTTCGGTCGGTTTGTAGAAGCCCGTGATGCAGTTGAAGACAGTGGTCTTGCCGGCTCCGTTGGGGCCGATCAGGGCGGTGATGTCGCCCTTGCGTGCCTCGAAGGAAAGATCGTTGACGGCGGTGAGGCCGCCGAAGCGCATCGTCAGATGTTCGACCTGAAGCAGAGGAGGGGTTGTCATCAGCCGTGGCCTTCCTGGACCATATCGGCCGAGATCGCCTTCTTCTCCTTGAGAAAGGCTGTCGGCTCGCGTGTCGATATCAGTCCGCGTGGCTTCCAGATCATGATTACGACCATGGCGAAGCCGAAGATCAGCATGCGGTATTTGGTCGGATCGAAATCGGGGCCGAAGATCTGCTTCAGCCAATCGAGTTCGCGCAGGAGTTCGGTGCCGCCGATCATCACGCTGGCCGCGATGGCGACGCCCCAGAGCGAGCCCATGCCGCCGAGCACGACGATGGCGAGAATGATCGCCGATTCCATGAAGACGAAAGACTCAGGCGAGATGAAGCCCTGGCGTGCAGCAAAGAATGAGCCGGCGAAGCCACCGAACATTGCACCGAGCGAAAAGGCCGTCAGCTTGGTGTTGGTGGTGTTGATGCCGAGCGAGCGGCAGGCGATCTCGTCCTCTCGTAGCGCCTCCCAGGCGCGTCCGACCGGTAGGCGACGCAGCCTCAGCGTGACGAACGCTGTGAGCAGGGCCAGTCCAAGGATGACGTAGTAGAGGAAGATGGTGCGATAGAGCGGCGAGAATTCGAGCCCGAACACCGCGGCAAAGCCGTCATCGGCCGCCGTGAACGGAATGCCGAAGAAGGTCGGGCGCGGAATGCCCGAGATGCCGGCATAGCCGTTCGAGAACTCGACCCAGTTGATCAGGATGAGGCGAATGATCTCGCCGAAGGCGAGGGTGACGATAGCGAGATAGTCGCCGCGCAACCTGAGGACGGGGAAGCCGAGCAGCATGCCCCAGAAGGCCGCGAGGATTCCGGACATCGGCAGCAGGATCCAGAAGGACAGGCCGAAATTCTTGGCGAGCAGCGCGTAGGAATAGGCGCCGACGGCGTAGAAGGCGACATATCCCAGATCGAGCAGGCCGGCGAGGCCGACGACGATGTTCAGCCCCCAGCCGAGCATGACGTAGATCAGGATCTGGACGCCAAAATTGTCGATCCACTTCAGCGCGCCGCCCCAGCCCGCCAGCGTGATGGCAATGATTGGGAAAGTGACGAGAAAGCCGAGCCCGGCCAGCGAGAACAGGCGCGAATGGCGCTGGAAGAAGCCGATCGTGCCATGCGGCAGCAGCCGCACCACCGATTTGCCTTCGCCGCGCTTCTGCTGGCGCAACGCCATCAGGAAGCGGCCGACGAAGATGATCGCAACAGCCCAGGCGACGGCGTCCCAACGTGGATCGAGGACGAGGACGTTGTCGAGGTTCTGGCGAGTGCCCCAGGCGATGATGGGGATACACAGGCCGAAGGTGACGACGGCGGCGAAGGCGGCTTCCTTCAGCGCCTTCATCATGTCGAGTTGGCGTGCGGCCGGTAACTGTGTGACGGGAGCCATGCGTCAGACCTTCTCGACTTCGGGACGACCGAGGATGCCGGACGGCATGAAGACGAGCACCACCGCAAGGATGCAGAAGGCGGCGACGTCCTTGTAGTCGATGGTGAAATAGGCGGACCAGAACACTTCGATCAGGCCGATCAGCAATCCGCCGATCACGGCGCCGGGAAGGGAGCCGATGCCACCCAGAACCGCCGCGGTGAAGGCCTTCACGCCTGGCGTGAAGCCGTCGGCGAAGTTCACGACGCCATAGAGCACGAGGTACATCACGCCGGCGACGGCGGCGAGCGCTGCGCCCATCACGAAGGTGATGGAGATGGTGCGGTCGACGTCGATGCCGAGCAGGCCGGCCATCTTGCGGTCCTGTTCGCAGGCGCGCTGGGCGCGACCCAGAGAGGTCTTCTGCACGATGAACCAGAAGGCGGCGAGCAGGATCGCGGTGGTGAGGATGATGACGATCTGCTTGTAGGAGATCTGGACCGTGTAGGTCGCGCTGTCGATCAGCGTGATCGACTTGTTCAGCATCGGCGGGATCGACTTGTTGCGCGGGCCCTGCACGACCTGGACGAAATTCGTCAGGAAGATCGACATGCCGATGGCCGAAATCAGTGGGGCCAGTCGGAAGGAACCGCGCAGCGGCCGGTAGGCAACACGCTCGATCGTCCAGTTCCACAGCGACGTGAAGAACATCGCCAGCACCAGCACGAAGATCAATGCCAGGACGATGAGGCCGGCGCCGAACCAGGAGGCGATCAGCATGAAGAAGATCAGCGCGATGAACGCGGAGAGCATGAAAACGTCGCCATGGGCGAAGTTCACCATGCCGATGATTCCGAAGACCATCGTGTAGCCGATGGCGATGAGGCCGTAGATCGACCCCAGGGTCAGCCCGTTGATGAGCTGCTGGAGGAATACTTCCATTGACGACGTCTAACCCCTCGAACCAGCTCCCGTTCTCTTCGCCGGCATGACGCCGACGCATGCGGGATGCGATTGCTATGCAGAGCTACCAATGGCTTGCGCCTGCGACAATCCACCCATGCCATATTTCTGTCAAAAGCAATCTCGGACCGCTTGCTCTCGAAACAGGCAGAATTCTGTGCAGTGCAGCGCCAATTTGGCGCAAGATGATTGTCTATTGTGCGGTGCAGCATCCTCCTTCGTGCAAGTAAAAAGGGTGTTGGCAGGGGCTGTTGGGTGCGATCGGCCACCTTGCAGCCGCGGGTCTGCGGGGCGCGATCGTCGGTGGCGATCGTGCTGTCGTCGATCATCCGGGGCCAGCCCTCGATCGAAGGTATAATAACGTCCTGGCACTGCCGCCCTTGGCGGCATGGTCGTGCGTCGGGGGATGTGAGGGGCGCGCCCGACACCATCATCGCGCTCGCTCCGCGTTCCCGCGGCCCAATTCGAGCGCTGAGCGACAGCGCTCGGCAAGAATCGCGGCAGCAGCCTCGGGTGCGAGGTCGCTGACGTCGAGTTCGACCAGAGGCAGCCCCGGGGCTCTAAGCAATCGGTAATTGGCACGCAGCGAGGCGAGCACCATGGGGGCGGTCAGCTTGTGGCGGGCGGCCCGGTCACCTGCAACGAGCCGCTCGGCATTGCGTTCGGGTGAACAATCCAGGACGACGGCAACGAGCGTGGCCCTGCGCGCTGCTGCCAGAGAGCGGTACTCGTCGAAGACGGCGGCGTCGAAGGCATCGTCCGAGAGCGCATCGGTCAGGATCAGCGGCGTGCCCGGCTTCATCTGTGCGGCATCTGCGAGGATCGTCGATCGCAGGGCCTTGCGCAGGGAATGGTTGAGCGGGTCGCCCCTGTCGAACAGAGCTTCGGCCGGATTGATGATGAGGTGATTGTCGAGGAGGCGGGCGCCCAGCCGCTTCGCCAGCTCGCGGCCGATGGTCAGTTTCCCGCAGCCCGGCCAACCATTGATATGGATGATCAGGTCGGGATCAGCCATGCCGCCCCTCAGAACCGGTTCGGGCTGAAATGGCCGAGATCAATCGCCGACGGGCGACCGGCGATCAGATCGGCGACGAGGCCGCCGGTCACAGCAGATTGCGTCATGCCGTAATGGCCGTGTCCGAAGGCGAGCACGACGCTTGGGTTGCGCGCTGCCTTGCCGATCACCGGTAGGGAATCCGGCAATGACGGCCGGAAACCCATCCAGAGACGGCCACTGCCGAAGGCAGGCAAGCCGTCGACGAGGTTGGCGGCCTTGTCATAGAGCGCCCGCGTCCGCGCGTGATTGGGTGGTGCATCGAGGCCACCGAACTCGACCGCGCCGCCAATGCGCAAGCCGCTGTCGAGCGGGGTCATGACGAAGCCATGCCCTTCGAAACCGATGGGCCGGGATGTCAGCCCTGTGCTGCCGGGGAAGCTGACATTGTAGCCGCGCTCGGTCTCGAGCGGCACAGCGTTTCCGAGAGCGGCAGCGAGCGGCCTCGACCAGGCTCCTGCGGCGATCACGGCGCGGTCGACCACGCGCTGCCAGCCGTCGCGGCCGATCAGGGCAGGGCGCGCGGCCATTGAGAGGTTGATGACCTCGGCCTTCTCGAATTGGGCGCCACGCGCCAGCGCCGCCTCGAACAGGGCGAGCGTCAGTTCGAGCGGGTCGCTGATATGAGCGGTCTCGGGGTGGAACGCTGCTCCGACGAAGCGGTCCTTCAGGGCGGGTTCGAATTGGCGAAGCACGTCAGGGCCGATCATCTCGACCTTGATGCCAAATTCTGCCTGCCGCTGCGCAATACGCCGAGCTTCCGCGAAGGCGGCGTTGCCGGTGAAGGCGTAGAGACCGCCATTGCAATGAATGTGGCGGCTGAGATCCGTGGTCTGGGCCAGTTTCAGCCAGGCCGGCAACGCCTGTTGCTGCAGGGCGCCGAGGCCCTGGATCGAGCGTTCATAGGCGGCTGGGCGCGCGGCCAGGATGAAGCGGACCAGCCAGGGCAGGAGCTTGGGCAGATAGACAGGGCGGATGGCGAGCGGTCCAAGCGGATCGGCGAGGAATCTCGGCACCTGCCGCAGGTTCTTCGGGCTCGCAATCGGCAGGATGTCGGTGTGTGCGATCCAGCCGGCATTGCCGCGTGAAGGGCCGAAGGCCGGCCCTTCCTTATCGATGATGAGCACCTCGTGACCGTCGTCAAGCAGGGCATGCGCAGTGGCGATGCCCACAATGCCTGCTCCGACGATCGCGATCTTCATGAAAGGCTGAGCTCCTTCAGGGCGCCGGGCTTCTTCACCTCGATCTCGATAAAGGCGATCGGGTGGTCCGAGCCGTTCATCACGTCATGCTGGATTCCGGCCGGGCGCATATAGGCCTGGCCCTGAGCCAGAGGAACGTCGCTGACTTTCGTCCCGTCATGGATGCGCAGCGTGCCGTCGAACAGCATGATGACGAAATAGGGCCAGCCATGGCTGTGCCAGCCGGTCACGGCACCGGGCTCGAAGTCCCAACGGGTGATGCGGATCGTCTCGTCGTCCTGCTGGACGGTGGGAACGGCGGGTGTCGTGCAGGTAAAGGCCACGGTACCTCCCGGAGAATGGATCAGAGTTTCGGCAGGCTAGCCACTTGGCTTCCGCTGCCTTGACGACGGCCGCAAGGCAGGCGCGCTCCGCACCCTCCCGTGCGATACATGTGGCGATCACGCGAGTTGATCACCGCCGCCTCGACCAGCTTGATGTTCTGGCCGAGCCGCGCCGCGACGTCGAGCCGCGAATAGGTCCAGCGACGGATTGCTCCGGTCTCGGCCCTGCAACCAGATTTGGCGAGAGATCGTCGACGCCGATATGCGCCGCGAAGCGATCGGCGCGGGGCGATCTCGGCGAAGTCGAGATCGTCAGTGGGGCGTGAGCCTGGTGGTCCGGAAGGCAGGGCGCTGATGCATTTCGTCATCGCAGAATGCTTCTTGCGTATGAGGACGTTTCGCTTGCAGATTGCATTGCGGCTGCGGCCGGCCCGTATCGGTCATGGTGATATATCAATGCTGGATGTCGCGTCAATCCTCGCCTTCCGTCCCGCGGGAGCGAAATGAGCATGCGCTCCAACGAAGAAACCCAGCTGCCTCTCGATACGGATGTGCGTGTTCCGCCCGGCGCTGCGACGAGCCTCTCGGAGACCGCCTATCGGCGTCTCGAGGAGGCCATCGTGACGCTCTCCCTGAGGCCCGGCGCGGTGCTGACCGAAGCCCAGTTGATCGATCTCGTCGGGGTCGGGCGCACGCCGGTTCGCGAGGCCCTGATCCGCCTCGCACAGCAGGGGCTGGTCGACATCCTGCCGCGCAAGGGCGTCGTCGTCACCGGCATCAACGCCATCGACATCATGGCGGCTCTGGATGCGCGGGAGGTGCTGGAGAGGCTGATCGCATCGGACGCGGCGAAGCGGGCGAGTCCGCGCGAGCGCATCGTCATCATCGAAAAGGCGCGCGCCATGCGCGCTGCAGCCGAGGCCGGCGATGCCAATGCCTATATGCGGCTCGACAAGGAGCTCGATGCGGCGGTCGCCGCCGCCGCACGCAGCCCCTATGCGACACGCGCCGTCGAGCCGCTGCAGGCCCTGATCCGGCGCGCCTGGTACTATTTCGAGCGTGAGGACGATCTGGTGCCGGCGGCGGGTCACCATGTCGCCTTCGCCCAGGCCCTGGCGACGGAGGATCCTGCCGCGGCGAGTGCAGCCAGCGATGCCCTGATGCAGCACTTGCGCGCCGGCATGTTGGCGACGCTCGGCCGCGACTGAGAATTGAGGGCGCGCGTCATTGATATATCTATTTCGAGGGCCGTGGCGCCCATGACGGGATGACATTGCGGCTGTGCGCTGGCCATCGCGCCGGAAAATCCCTACATCAGCCGGCGAAGACCTCCATTCCTGCAGATCGGGCTGATGACCAAGACGTTCCAGGCCGTGCCCCATGTAACGGCCATTCCTGATGCGCCGGCCTTCCGTCAGGCAATGGCGCAGGTCACGAGCGCCGTGCATATTGTCACCACGCGGGGCACGACGGGCCGCGCGGGCCTGACTGCGACCTCGGTCGCCTCGGTGTCCGACGCGCCGCCGACCATGCTGGTCTGTGTCGACGGCATCAGCCGCACGCTCGCCGCGATCGAGGCGAGCGGGACTTTCTGCATCAACACGCTGGCGGGCAGTGACGGGGACCTCGCCGAGATCTTTGCGCGGCGTCGGGGCATCGAAGGCGAGGCCCGTTTCGCGACGGCCGAGTGGACGACGCTCGTGACCGGAGCGCCGGCACTCGCCGGCTCGCTGGTCGCCTTCGACTGCAGGCTGATCGAGGTGCACCGTGTCGCGACCCACCGCATCCTGATCGGAGAGGTCGTGGCGATCGGCGGCCGGGGCCAGGGCAGCGGGCTGGTCTACAGGCGGCGTGGTTTCTCCGAGATCTGAAGGGCCGTCAGACCTTTCCCGCTTCCTCGTCGACCTCGGCGAAGACGATGGCCGCTTCCTTGAAGGCGTGATTGGCGGCTGGCACGCCGGCATAGATCGCCGTCTGCATCAGCACTTCCTTGATCTCGTCGCGCGTCAATCCGTTGTTCAATGCGCCACGGACATGGATCCGGAACTCGCCCCAGGAGCCGAGCGCGGCTGCAATCGAAAGCACGATGAGCGAGCGCTCACGCTTGATCAGCCCCGGCCGGTTCCAGATGTCGTTCCAGGCCGTTCGGGTGATGAACTCCTGCCAGTCGCGGTTGAACTCGGTGACACCGGCGCTGGCCTTGTCGACATAGGCCTCACCAAGCACGGCGCGGCGGGTCTTCATGCCATTGGCATAGCGGGTGACGTCGTCCATGGCGGCCTCCTCAGGCGTTCAGGAAGTCGAGAACAGCTCGGCCGAAAGCCTCGGGCTGCTCCAGATTGGAGAGATGGGCGGCATCGAGCGTGACAAGCTCCGCGCCATGGATGGAATTGGCGATCTGCTGGCCGACGGCGGGCGGCGTTGCCGGGTCGAGCGCGCCGACGATCACCAGCACCGGCAGGACGATTGCCGAGATCGCCTCGCGCTGATCCATGTCGCGGATCGCGGCGCAGCAGCCGGCATAGCCTAGCGGTGGCGTGGTGGTGAGCATCGCACTCACGGCCTCCACGGTCTTTCCGTCGCGCTCGCGGAAACCCGGGCTGAACCAGCGTTCCAGCGTCGGCTGCACCAGCGGCCCCATGCCATTGGCGCGGACATTGCGGATGCGGCCGTTCCAGAGATCGGGCGGTCCCATCCGAGCGGAGGTGTTGGCCAGCACCGCGCGGTGGAGCCGCCTGGGGGCATGGGTCGCGAGCCATTGCCCGACCATTCCGCCCATGGAAACGCCGCACCAGTGCACCTTGTCCAGGCCGAAATGGTCCATGATGCCGATCGCGTCGCCGGCGAGTTCGGCCAGCGAATAGGGCCGGTCCGGCGCCGTCGATTTGCCATGGCCGCGCGAGTCGTAGCGCAGGACGCGGAACTGCTTGGTCCATTCGGGAATCTGCGGATCCCACATGTGCAGATCGGTGCCGAGTGAGTTCGAGAGCATCAGGACAGGTGCGTCCTCAGGCCCGTCGAAGCGGATATTGAAGGGCTCGCCCCGGGTGGTCTCGATCGGCATCGTCCTGTCTCTCCCTGGCCTATTGTACCGCGATATCGCCATCGCTGTTGATCAGAAGCGTCTTACCTGCAAGCGCCGCTTGCTGCGATGCCGGTAGCCGCAGAGCCGGAGGCGTCGGCCAACCCATTTCGCGCGCGACAACGAGGCCGAGCAGCAGGATCGCATCGGGCGCATCCATCAGGATCGCCGCGGGAGCCCTGCCGGCATGGACGAGTTCGAGCAGCACGGCCGAGGCAGAGGACGAACCGATCGTGCCGGGCAGGGCGAGCACAGTGCCAGCGATGTTGCGGTCTCGCTCGGGATGGCGCGCATCAATGATCATGCCCGTGCGCGGATCGACGCCGCCCCAGAAGCTGATTGCTGCGCTGAGCGCCAGGCACTCGCCCTTCACGTTGCCGCCGGGGATCAGGATTTCGCCCTTCAAGACCATGTCCTGGGCTCCCTGACGAGGCGACCGGCGACGGCACTCTCGACGCATTCGGAGAGCGAGCCGTAGGTCACGGCGTAGCCGGTATTGCCCGGTGCATATTGCGCGAACTTGCCGGAGTTCGTCATCAGCACCGCGCCTTCGATCTCGGGCAGGATCGGCGTCACCACCACGCAGGTATCGACGACGAAGATGACGCCGGCGGCTTCGAGGCGCTTGCGGCGCCCCTGCGCTTCCAGAGGTTGGAGCACGTGGCGACCGGTATTGGCGTAAAGCGGGCGAGAGAGCGTGCGGTCCGCGAGCAGGTTTTCCAGCTCACCCATCTCCTTCAGGGAAAGGTGTGGCGAGCCGATCGCGACTGCGTCGATACGGTCGGTGGCGCCTGCCGTGGAGAGCCGCGCAAGGGTCGCCTGCATCTCCTGATGCGTCAGCACGATGCGGTGTTTCGGGGGGCGGTCCCCGAGTGCCGTGGCGAGATCAGGAGCTTCGGGCGTGACACCGGCGACATGAAACAAGCCGACGCCTCCGGCCGAGGCAGCAGCCGCACCGAGCGCCTTGAGACGGTCCTCGGTGGTACAATCCTGAAGCCCCTCGATGACGACGACCGTGCTCCCGGCTGCGCGTCCAAGAAAGGTGCCGAGCACGGGATAGAACACATCCGACCGGCGCAGCTCCTTCGAGAGCCCTCCGACGTCGAGCAGCAACTCCGCGACGCGGTTCTCGGCGCGGTGGAGGCCGTAATCCGGGGCGCGCCCGGCAATCGCGCAGGCGATGTCGAGGAAATCGCCATAGCGGTTGGTGCGCGCGCCCAGCACCGAGTTGCAGAAGACGACGGCGTTCGACTCGCCCCAGGCAACGTCGCTGCCCTGTGCGGGGCGGTGTCCGGCCTGGTAGGGCGCACAGGTCCAGCTCGGTTCGCAGCCCATCGCCTCATAGGCGCGCATCATGCGGGCCGCCATATCGCGCTGATGCGCGGCGAGGCGGATCGCGGCACAGCCGGCGGGGGCGAGGGAGCCGACATTCAGCGTCGCCCGCACAGCGACCCTGGCGCCGCCCTCGACCAGCTTCTCCGCGAAGAGCGTGCCGGAATCGCCGTGGTAGAGCGCGCCGTCGATATGGGCCGAGGCAACGGGTATCAACCTCCGCGCACCCATCAGGCGAGCGGCTTCGGCGACGATACGCAAGGCCATCGCTGAGCCGCCGCCTCGCGCGCCGGAGGCAATCGCCCGTTCTTCGTCGGTCAGTTGCAGCATGTCAGTCCATATACTCGCGCTCTTCTTCGTAGAGCGCGAGTATCCGGTCGATGATGCAGTCGCTCGCTCCGCGATAGGTCGCGGGATCGAACAAGATGTCGAGTTCGCTTTCACGAAGGCGGCCGGCGAGCGCCGGATGCTCGGCGAGAATGGACTTGAGATGCCTGCCGCTGGCCACGCAGTCGCGGCTTGCCTCCTCGAGCAGGTGATGCGCCTCGGCCCGGCCGATCGACGCTGCGAGCGCGAGCGAAACCCGTTCGGCCATGACCAGGCCGTGGGTGAGCTCGAGATTCTGCCGCATCCGTTCCGGAAAGACCTGCAGGCCCTCGATCAGCGCCACACTTTGATGGAGTGCCGTACCGGCGATGATGAAGAGTTCGGCAAGCGTGCGCCATTCGGCATGCCAGCCGCCCATGGCGCGCTCGTGCTCCTGCGGCATCGCCGCGAGCATGGTCGAGACCAGCCCCGGAGCGCGCTTCGCTCCGGCGAGGATCAGGGTGCACAGCACCGGGTTGCGCTTGTGCGGCATGGCGGAGGAGCCGCCCTTGCCGGGCGCTTCCGGCTCGGCCAGTTCGCCGATTTCGGTCTGCGCCATCAGCGCCGTGTCCTGCGCGATCTTGCCGAGATGCCCCATGACGATGCCAAGCTCGGCCGCGATCCGCGCCGGCCGGTGCCGCTCCGTGTGCCAGGGCGTCAGCACCGCGCCGATCGCCGGCATCGTCCTGGAGAAGTTCTGGAGCACGGCTTCAGCCTTGTCGCCGAGCGAGGCCAGGGTCCCGGCTGCTCCGCCCAACTGATGCGAAGCCTGGCCGTAGATCATGAAATCGTCGTGGAAGCGAACGATCGGCCCAAGCCACTGCGCCACCTTGACGCCGAAGCTGATCGGCACGGCATGCTGGAGGAAGGTGCGCCCGATCATCGGAGTGTTTCGATGGCGCTTCGTCAGTTCGGCGAGGGCGTGGGCGAGACGGGCGGAGCGCCGGAGGATCAGCCGGTAGGCCGTGCGATATTGCTGGGCCTGGCCGGAATCGATCACGTCCTGGCTGGTTGCGCCATAATGCACCCATTTGGCCGCTTCCGGATCGACCGCAGCGACGTGGGCGGTCAATTCCTTGACCAGCGGGATTGCGGGGTTGCCTGCAAGAGTCGCGGCCCTGCCGATGGCGCCGATGTCATAAAGCTCGGCCTTGCAGGCCGCCGCAATCACGTCGGCCGCGGCCGCGGGGATGACGTCGGCGGCCGCTTCGGCGCGAGCGAGCGCGGCCTCGAAATCCAGCATGCCTTGCAGAAGTGCCCGGTCTTCGAACAGGCTTGCCATCTCGTGATCGGCGAAGAGCTCGCCATAGAGACCGGGCAGGTCAGTCATGGCGGCTCCGCGTGTTCGGAAATGCGTGGCGCAATGCAGGCTCGCTCCCCTTGTCTAGGCTGGCGCTTTCCGATCAAGGATAGGCCAATGGGTCCTTGGATAGACCCGAGGCGCGCTCGCCCGCAACATGGGCCGTTCGGCGCAGCCAAGATGGAGGAGTGACGCCGTGGCGATGACGATGAATGGCGAGGTCACCTTACCCGCCAGCAAGGATGTGGTCTGGGCAAAGCTCAACGATGCCGAGGTGCTGAAGGCCTGCATTCCCGGCTGCGAACAGCTTACCAAGGACGACGATACGCATTTCTCGGCGGTGGTGAAGGTCAAGCTCGGGCCGGTGAAGGCGACCTTCCGCGGCAAGGTCGAGCTTGCCGATCTCGATCCGCCGAATGGCTACCGGATCGCGGGCGAGGGCGAGGGCGGGATCGCCGGATTCGCCAAGGGCGGCGCCAAGGTCGTGCTCAGTGACGCGGAAGCAGGGCAGACATTGCTGAGTTACGAGGTCGAGGCGCAGGTCGGCGGCAAGCTGATGCAGCTTGGTTCCCGACTGATCGATTCGGTCTCGAAGAAGCTTGCCGACGAGTTCTTTGCGAATTTCGCCAAGGCGGTCAGCGAGGGCTGAGCGCGCCCAAAGCATCGGCCCGAAACGTGGATGCGGTTCCCGGGAAATCCGATGCAAACGCAGGAGGTTAGATCACCGAACCGGATACACTGTCCGGTTCGGTGATCTACGAGGCCTTGCGCAGCGACGCGAGAGCCTCGCTGACGGTCGCTTCAGCCGCTCCGATCTGGAGCGCGATGTCTGACGCGGCTGTGTTGGCACGTTCGAGCGCTCTTGCCGTTGTGGCAAGGCCGTCATTGACGGCGGTCGCGCTGGCGATAGCTTCGTCGGAGCTGTTTGCGACCTCGGCCGCATCGCGGGCGATGCTGGTCGTGACGAAGCTTTGCTGGGCGACGGCATCCGAGATCGCTTCGGAATCGCCCCTGATCTCGCCAATCGTCTTGCCGATCGACGCAGAGCGGACGCCGCAGACCTCGGCACTGGCGGCCAGTTCGGCGATCTGCCGGGCAATATCCTGCGTCGCGCTGGCGGTCTGGGTCGCCAGCGATTTCACTTCGGAGGCGACGACCGCGAAGCCGCGGCCAGCCTCCCCGGCGCGTGCGGCCTCGATGGTGGCGTTCAGCGCGAGCAGATTGGTCTGTGCCGCGATATCGGCGATGAGCCCGACTACGGTGCCGATGCTGCCGGTGACCTCGCGCAGCCTTGCGATGGCCGAATTCATCGCCTCCGCGTCGTCGACGGCCCGATTGGCAATCGCGAGGCTTTGCCGGGCGCGGTGCCCGATCTCGGCGATATTGGCCGACATCTCTTCTGTGGCGGCCGCCGTCTGGATCGCTTTTTCGCGCACGAGGGCGGAGGCGTGGGCGAGACTACCAATCTGATTCTTGATGAAGGTGGTGGCTTCGGTCGTCTCGAACGAGGTCGAGACGAACTGTTCGACCGCGCTGCTGATCGTCGTATCGAGCTGACCGATGCGGGACTTCATCAGCGCAGCGGCGTTGTCGAGGGCCTGTCCGCGCCGTTCGGCCTCGCCCGCCTCGATCTGCTGATCGATCGTGATTGCGGTATTGATGTCGTAGGTCAGGATCCGCTCGATGATGTAGAGATCGCGGCCCACCTTCTTCGGCGACAGGACAAGGCGCCAACGGCTGGCGACCGAGATCGCCTGGTACAATGCGAAGGCGATCGAGACCCGCGGGCGTGGACCGACCTTGGCCACGCGCTCCAGCACACATAAGCGCTCGATCGAATTGCAATAGGCTTCGCCGAACTCTCCATCGAACAGTTGCTTGAAATGTGCGGCTTCGGCCGGATAGAGCGTTTCGGCGACGGGCTCTACCGTGCTGCGCAGGGGCGCATGGATCACGAAGGCACGGGCAAAATCCTTGGCAACGAGGCCCTCAATCACACGGTCCACAATGGGGCGATAGCTTCGCAGGCGCTCGCGCTGGGCCTCGTCGAAGCCGATGGCGCGCAGGCGCCGCTGGATTTGATCAGAGATGGTCGACACCGACACGTTCATGATCCCGAGCAAAGCTTCGATAGCGATCAGCAAAGCTGGGATCTCCGGCGTTAACATTCTGCGAATGCAGGCCGTTCTCGCGCGCGTTTTCGTACACGTACGTTTGCTGCAGTGCAGCGTTGATGCTTGGCGAAAACAGCACTCAAAGCCCGCAAAATCGCCGCTTCATCTTGTCGCCATCGCGCTTGACCGCGCAAAATCCCGGGTCCACATTCCGTTTCGAGCTGTTCCAAGAAAAAACTGCCTGATGAGGCTAGAGGTTTCGCGAACGGCTCCGGCTCCGGATTTCAGTGGCTGGGAGGGTCACTGGCCGGGCGCCGGACGTAGGGTCCCAGGAGATGTGCTCATGGCCACGGTTTCGTTGACGGTGAACGGCAAGGCCGTCACCGCGAATGTTGATCCTCGCACCCTGCTGGTGCAGCTCCTGCGCGAGAACCTACGGCTGACCGGTACGCATGTCGGCTGCGACACCAGCCAGTGCGGTGCCTGTGTCGTCCATCTCGACGGCAAAGCCGTGAAGTCCTGTACGACGCTTGCTCTTTCGGTCGATGGCGCCACGGTGACGACGATCGAAGGGCTCGCCGTGAACGGCGTGCTGCATCCGATGCAGGAGGCATTTCGCGAGCATCACGGCCTGCAATGCGGCTACTGCACTCCAGGCATGATCATGGCTGCGGTCGATATGGTGAGCCGTCGTGGCCATTCGCTCGATGAAGCGACGATCCGTGATGATCTCGATGGCAATATCTGTCGGTGCACGGGCTACCACAACATCGTCAAGGCGATCGCTGCCGGGGCGGAGGCGATGGGCAAGGCGGCGACGCCGACGCGCAAGGCTGCCGAGTAACGCCTTCGGCCGGCGCGCTCCCGCGCAGGCCGGTTCTCAAGCCATGAGGCGTCCGCCAGAGGCGCTGTGCGAGGAGGGAACACCATGTCCGCAACCGGAATCGGCGCCGCTGTCCGCCGCAAGGAAGATCACCGTTTCATCACCGGCCAGGGCCGCTACACCGACGACATCAACAGGCCGGGCCAGACCTACGCCTATTTCCTGCGTTCGCCGCATGCCCATGCCACGCTCAACAGGATCGACGCGAAGGCCGCGGCGACAATGCCCGGCGTGCTTGGGATCTACACGGGCGAGGATCTTGCCGCCGATAAGATCGGTGGGCTGATCTGTGGCTGGATGATCCATAACAAGGACGGTTCGCCGATGCGGGCCGGCTCGCACCCGGCGCTGGCGCAGGGCAAGGTCCGCTATGTCGGCGACCATGTCGCGGTCGTGGTGGCCGAGACACTGGCGCAGGCCAGGGACGCGGCCGAGGCGATCAGCGTCGATTACGGCGTGCTGCCGGCGGTGGTCGACACGGCGAGTGCTGCGAGCTCGAAGACCCAGGTCCATGCCGAGTCTGCCGACAACACGGTCTTTAACTGGCATCTCGGCGATAAGGCTGCGACCGAAAAGGCGTTCAAGGCGGCCAAGCACGTCACGAAGCTCGATCTCGTCAATAACCGCCTGGTGCCGAACCCGATGGAGCCGCGCGCGGCCGTCGGCGATTACGACCAGGGCGAGGGCGCCTTCACGCTCTACACCACCAGCCAGAACCCGCATGTTGCGCGGCTCGTCCTTTCCGCCTTCATCGGCATTGCGCCGGAGAACAAGCTGCGTGTCGTCGCGCCGGATGTCGGCGGCGGTTTCGGCTCCAAGATCTTCATCTATGCCGAGGAGACGGTTTGCGTCTGGGCTGCGAAGAAGGTGGGCCGGCCGGTGAAATGGACCTCGGACCGTACCGAGGCCTTCCTCTCCGACGCGCATGGGCGCGACCATGTCACCCATGCCGAGCTCGCGACCGACGCTGATGGCAAGATGATCGGCATGCGGGTGAAGACGACGGCCAATCTCGGCGCCTACCTTTCGACCTTCTCGTCCTCGGTTCCGACCTATCTCTACGCCCCGTTGCTGTCGGGCCAGTACGATATCCCGGCGATCTATTGCGAGGTCGATGCGGTCTACACCAACACGGCTCCGGTCGATGCCTATCGAGGCGCCGGCCGGCCGGAGGCGACCTTCGTGGTCGAGCGCCTGGTCGAGATTGCGGCGCGCGAACTCGGCAAGGATCCAGCCAAGTTCCGGATGCAGAACTACATCAAGAAGTTCCCGCATCAGACGCCGGTGATCATGATGTATGACACCGGCAACTATGCCGCCTCGATGAAGAAGGCGCTGGAGATCATCGACTACAAGGGGCTCGCCAAGCGCAAGCGCGACTCGGCCCGCAACGGCAAGCTGCGTGGCATCGGCTTCTCCTCCTATATCGAGGCCTGCGGTATCGCACCGTCGGCTGCGGTCGGCTCGCTGGGGGCTGGCGTCGGCCTGTGGGAATCGGCGGAGGTGCGGGTCAACCCCGTTGGGACCGTCGAGGTGCTGACCGGCTCGCACAGCCACGGCCAGGGCCATGAGACGACCTTTGCCCAGCTCGTCAGCGACCGGCTCGGCATCCCGATCGAGAATGTCTCGATCATCCATGGCGACACCGACAAGGTGCAGATGGGCATGGGTACCTACGGCTCCCGTTCGGGCGCGGTCGGCATGTCCGCGATCGCCAAGGCTGTCGACAAGGTCATCGCCAAGGGCAAGAAGGTCGCGGCCTATGTGCTCGAGGCGGACGAGGCCGATATCGATTTCAAGGATGGCAACTTCCACGTGAAGGGCACGGACAAGACGCTCGATTTCGGCTCCTGTGCGCTGCAGGCTTACATCGCCCACAAGTTCAATGGGCAGGATCTCGAGCCGGGGCTGAAGGAAGGCGCGTTCTACGATCCGACGAACTTCACCTTCCCGGCCGGTGTCCATATCTGCGAGGTCGAGATCGATCCCGAGACCGGCATCACCAGGATCGAGCGCTGGGCGGCCGTCGACGATTTCGGCATCGTGATCAACCCGATGATCGTCGAGGGCCAGGTCCATGGCGGCATTGCCCAGGGCGTCGGCCAGGCGCTGCTCGAAGGGGCGCGCTACAATCAGGACGGCCAGCTCGTGACTGCGAGCTTCATGGATTACTGCATGCCGCGTGCGGACGATCTGCCGTCCTTCGATGTCGGCATGACTGTGACGCCGTGCCCGTCCAACCCGCTGGGCATCAAGGGCTGCGGCGAGGCGGGCGCGATTGCCTCGCCGCCGGCCGTGATCAACGCCATCACCGATGCGCTCGGCCATGAGGAGGTCACCATGCCGGCAACGCCGCAGGTGGTCTGGCGCGCAGCGCAGAAGAGCATCAAGCGAATGGCCGCCGAGTGATCTGAAAGGACAACACGATGTACGCTTTCACCTATCATCGCCCGGCCACGGCCCGCCAGGCCGCTGGCCTCCTCGCCAAGAAGGAGGATGCCAAGCTGCTGGCCGGCGGGCACACCCTGCTGCCGACCATGAAGCAGCGCCTCGCGTCGCCGACACACCTCGTCGATCTCGGCGGTTGCGCCGATCTCAGGGGCATCGAGCGCAAGGGGCGCAATGTCGTCATCGGTGCGATGACGACCCATGCCGAAGTGGCGGACTCGGCTGTCGTCCGGGAGGCGATCCCATCGCTGGCCTATCTCGCCTCGCATATTGGCGACCCGCATGTGCGCCATCGCGGCACGATTGGCGGCTCTGTCGCCAATAACGACCCGGCGGCGGATTATCCGGCGGCGCTCATGGCGCTCGGCGCCACCATTGTCACCAACAAGCGCAAGCTCACGGCCGAAGAGTTCTTCACCGGCCTCTACGAGACGGCGCTGGAGGAGGGCGAGATTGTCGTCAGGATCTCCTTCCCGCTGGTGTCGAAGGCAGGCTACGCCAAGTTCCGCAACCCGGCTTCCCGCTATGCGCTGGTCGGCGTCTTCGTGGCCAAGCGGGGCTCGGAGGTCAGTGTCGCGGTGACGGGCGCCGGCGAAGGCGGCGTTTTCCGCTGGCCGGAGGCCGAGGCCGCTCTGAAGGCCCGGTTCGCTGCGAAATCTCTCGATGGCATCAAGCACACGGCCAAGGGCATCAATGCCGACATGCATGCCGATGCCGAGTATCGGGCCCATCTGATTGGCGTGATGGCACGGGAAGCAGTTGCCAGGGCGACGGGCAAATAGCCGAAGCCGATTGACCTGCGACGGAATCCTCCCCCACACAGGGGAGGATTCCAGCTCCGAGCGGATCGTTGGGAGATCCGCAACCGACAGCAAAGGCTGAACCACGTTCTGCAACTCGCAAGGCAGGACGACCGGGTCTGCCTCGACCAACACACAAGGCGCGACGACCTCCAGCGTTTCCTGCGGGCGCGTCATCGGAACCGCGATGAAGCGCTAAGTCCGTCTCGCGAGACGGACTTAGGTCCCGAATGCGGGCGGGGAATGGGTCAACGACATGCGGCACCCACTGCCTCAGCCCTTTGCCGCAGATCGGCAAGGGCGCTGGCGTCAAGCTTGGTCCCAAGGTGTCTGTACGTGGTGCTGTCGGCCAACTTCTCGCTAACGCAGGTGCAGTAGCTTTGGATCTGTGCTTCGGTCGCAGCTTGGCTGATCGAGCGTTGCCTCTGGACGCAGGTCCCGTGTATATCAGCGACAGTGCTATTTCGTGCCGCTCCACTGATTTTTTCGGTGCTGGAGAAGAAGAGCTCTCCGTAGACAAACAGAGCTGCAAGAA
The DNA here is from genome assembly GCF_052115715.1 of Allobosea sp. 2KB_26. Taxonomy (NCBI): domain Bacteria; kingdom Pseudomonadati; phylum Pseudomonadota; class Alphaproteobacteria; order Hyphomicrobiales; family Alloboseaceae; genus Allobosea; species Allobosea sp. 2KB_26. The sequence continues at coordinate 86,437 of NZ_JBFRHE010000001.1, read as the reverse complement.
TTCCCGTAAGAAGCGCCGCGAAAGTGAGTGCCCACTTAACAGCACTCGCGCTCGATCTTGACTGCCGCCTGTGAAAAAGATTTCGCACTGCAGCGACTAAAGAAAAAATCAGTGGTGCTGCAAGAGTTTGACCAATCAAAGCGCCAATCGTCGCGGCGCTGCCAGTGTGGGCATAACTCGCGAGTTCGAATCCTCGGCCGTTGGCGACCTGCATGAGAAGGGTCAAGGCACTAACGAGAAGCCCGATGCTGGCGCTTTTCCAAAGGCTCCACTTCTTGCCTACCAATGGCGCATCTGTCTTAGCGGGCTGATCTACGAGGTTTTGCGACGGTACTGGGACTTTTAGCTCAGCAGTCATTTGCGGCGGTGGCTGCGAGAAATCGTTGACCTCGCTGACCGACTTCCAGCCCGTAAAACCGGGACGCCAGACCAGGCCGCTTCCGACGAGTGCATCGCTACTCAGGGATTCAAAAACTTGGGCCTTGGTCAGTGGGCCGTGCTGTGCACCACCGACGAACACATGCCAAATCGCCTCTTCTTCAACCATACACTATCCCCCCTGCAACTCAGTCTACACACCGGGAGGAGGCTTTGTCAGGGCGGGAGATGCTTGGAGTGCGGTCGTTGGCACTGAGTAGTTATGCAACACGCGCGGCCGAACCGGCTTCGTCGCGCCGCTGACGTTGTCCGCGATCTCGTTGGAGGGGGGCGGGCTAGTCGATCCGGGTCGGAATTGAGCGCTCGGTGTTGAAACGTGACCGCCTTTCTTCGGTGCGGCTTGTCGGCGAGGCTGGCCTGCATGGCGGAGAACGCAAGGGAAACCCACCACTATTCTTGCGGCTTCGCTCCCGGTCAGCTGCAGTTCGGCGACTGTGCTCTGGTGTCTGCACGCCAGTCGCTTCGCCTTCTCGCAGCTTTGCCAGAACGTCAAAACCTTTGCGCCGGCGCCGTCGGCGAAGCGTGCAATCCACGATCCGGGACAGCTGGCGGTGCGCCGGTAGCCGACGCAGATGCCCGGCGCGGCGGTGGGAAGTATGGCTTCCTATGTTGCTCCAGTTTCATTCGCTAGGTCCGGGTTTCGAGAAGGCTGCTGCCAAGCCGTGGAGCCATTCTCGTTTCCGTCCTGTTCTGCGAGTTCCCGCGGTGCCGGTGGATGACTATCGACAACCATGGACGCGAACTGAAAAATTCCGCTAAAAGATCAGATGGTTAGGTGCGGCGCGGCGACTCATGGTAGGACGAGCCGACAAACGAAATTGCCCCGCACTGGGTGGATTTTGGCTGGTTGCGAGCAGAACATGGACAAGATGGTCATCACGGCGCCCGAGGCGCCTGAAGCAGCCGGCGGCTATGCGCAGGCTCTGCTGGTTTCCGGCGCGAGCCGACAACTCTACATCAGCGGGCAGATTCCGAGCACGCGCGATGGAACGGTGCCGGAGAGCTTCGCCGAGCAGTCACGGTTGGTCTGGCGCAATATCGAGGCCCAGTTGCACGCTGCCGGCATGACGCTCGACAACCTCGTCAAGGTCACGACCTTTCTATCCGATCGCCGCTATGCCGCGGAGAGCCGGCAGTCGCGCAAGGAGATCCTCGGCGACCGGAAGGTTGCGCTCTCCGTCGTCATCGCTGGGATCTTCGACGAGGCTTGGCTTCTCGAGATCGAGGCCATAGCTGCCGCCTGACCGGCTCTGTTCTTTTGTCGCGAGAAGCCCTTGAAAACTCCCGGTTCCATCGACGCCACGCTCTCCCTCCTGCAATCGCAGGGCTATGTCGCCGATCGGGCGCTGGCGACTGTGCTCTATCTGGCTCTGCGCATGAAGCGACCGCTGCTGCTGGAGGGCGAGGCCGGCACGGGGAAGACCGAGATTGCCAAGGTGCTGGCGGCCGCGCTCGGGCGGCGCCTGATCCGGCTGCAATGCTATGAGGGGCTCGATCTCGCCTCCGCAGTCTATGAGTGGAACTATGCGGGCCAGATGATGGCGATCCGTCTCGCGGAGGCGGGTGGCGCTGCGGGGGATCGTGCCCGACTCGAAGCCGACATCTTCTCGGAGCGCTATCTGGTCAAGCGCCCGCTCCTGCAGGCGCTGGAGCCGCAGGAAGGCGGAGCGCCAATCCTGCTGATCGACGAACTCGACCGCACCGACGAGGCCTTCGAGGCCTTCCTGCTCGAGGTGCTGGCCGACGCGCAGGTGACGATTCCCGAGCTTGGCACGATCAAGGCGGCGGAGCCGCCGATCGTGATCCTGACCTCGAACCGTACACGCGAGATCCACGACGCGTTGAAGCGCCGTTGCCTCTACCACTGGGTCGGCTACCCCGACACGGCTCGCGAGCTTGCCATCCTGAAAGCGCGCGCACCGGAGGCCCCGGCCAAGCTGGCAAAGCAGGTCGTCGCCTTCGTGCAGGCGATCCGCAAGGAGGAGCTGTTCAAGGCGCCGGGCGTCGCCGAGACGCTCGATTGGGCAAGTGCGCTGGTCGAACTCGACGCGGTCGCGCTTGACCCCGCGATCGTCTCAGACACGCTGGGGGCGCTGCTCAAATACCAGGACGACATCCAGGCGATGCAGGGCTCGAAGGTGAAGGAACTGCTGGATCAGGTGAAGGCGGAAGCGCGGGGATAGGCGCGCCTGCCGTGAGGACAGGCCTTGTGTACCGACCCAGGTCTTTCCTCTCATTCGCGTCGCAGCAGGTGGATGCGCGGGACCGGCCCGCGCATGATGGAGCAAGCGATGAACGACGACATCAAGGCGATCGAAGCCGCGACCTGGACTTATCTCGACGGGCTCTATGAGGGCGATGTCGGCAAGCTGAGCCAGATCTTTCATCCGACAAGCGCACTGACCCAGTCGCTCCACGGCGAACTGAAGATCGTGCCGCGCGCCGAGTGGTTCGAGGCCGTGCGCAATCGCCAGTCTCCGAAGGCTGCTGGGATGGAGCGCAGCGACCATATCCTGACCATCGATCTCGTGGGCCCGGCCCTGGCTCTGGTGAAGGTAAAATGCCAGATGCCGCCGCGCTATTTCACGGATCTGCTCTCCTTCGTGAAAGTCGATGGCAAATGGATCATTGCGCAAAAGGTCTTCATGACCGAGGCCGCAGCGTGATTGCGCGGCAAGCCCTGGCCGGCGATCCGCGTCTACCATGACGGTGAGAACCTCGTGACCGGCAAGCTGCCTGAGAACATCGTCTATTTCGCGCGGGCGCTTCGCATCGCGGGTGTGCCCGTTGGTGCGGGGGCGGTGGTCGAGGCCGTCGAGGCGTTGGCGGATGGTGCGCTCGGTGCACGCGACGACGTTTACTGGGCGCTGCATGCGATCTTCGTGAAGCGGCACGAGGACAGCGTGATCTACGATCAGGCCTTTCGCCTGTTCTGGCGGCGGCGCAATCTGATCGAGAAGATCATGGCGCAAATGTCCCCCGTCTCTCCGGGCGCGGATAGTCTGCCGGAGAAGGCCGAAGCGGGTGCGCTGCGGGTCGCTGAAGCATTTGCTCCGCCGCGAGACGAGCATGACGAACCCCCGGTCGAACTGACCGAGCTTTCGGCGCGCCTGACCGTCTCCGATCGCGAAATGCTGAAGTCGCGCGACTTCGCCCAGATGAGCGCGGCGGAGATCGCCAAGGCCAAGCAGCTGATGTCCGAGCTGCGCCTGCCGCGGGACACCGTGCCGACGCGGCGCTTCCAGGCATCGCATGTCGGCGCGCGCATCGACCCGCGCCGCACCTTCCGGCGCTCGCTCAGGGGCGGAGGCGGCTCGATCGACCTCGCATTTCGCGAGCGCGCCGAGATACATCCCCCTGTGGTCGCGCTCGTCGATATCTCGGGCTCGATGGCAGAGTACTCGCGCATCTTCCTGCATTTCCTGCACGCCATCACGGAGAAGCGCCGACGCGTGCATTCCTTCGTCTTCGGCACGCGCTTGACCAACGTCACGCGGAGCCTGAGGGCGCGGGACCCTGACGAGGCGCTGGCGCTTGCCGGCAGGGCAGCACCGGACTGGGAGGGGGGCACCCGCATTGCCGATGCCCTGCACAGCTTCAACCGCGTCTGGTCGCGGCGCGTGCTTTCGGGTGGGGCGATCGTGCTGCTTTTCACCGACGGGCTGGAACGACATCTCGATGGCGAACTCGCCTTCGAGATGGACCGGCTGCACCGCTCCTGCCGCCAGCTCGTCTGGCTCAATCCGCTGCTGCGCTTCGATGCATTTCAGGCGCGGGCCAGCGGCATCCGGGCGATGCTGCCGCATGTCGATTCGTTCAGGCCGATTCACAACCTCGCAGCGATGGCCGATCTCTGCGCCGCACTCTCGCCGGACGCAGACCGGAGAAGTGATCCACGCCTGTGGTTGAAGAAGGCGGGCTAGGCGGGTCTGCTGAAGCGGCCATGCTGTAGGAAGTGCCGCGTCTGCTCGATCGCCTCGCGGTTGTGCATGATCAGTGGATGTGTCGCGTGGAGCGTGATGTGATCGCTCATCCCGGTGGCGCGGGTGCGCACAACCGAGACCCGGCCGTCATTTGGCCGCGGCAATAGCAGGGACGAGAGTGGATAGAACGAGCGGTCGCCAGCGATCACGCCGAGCGGATAGTCGACTGGGCCGAGGATGCGGAGCAACTGCTCCGGCCTTGCCGTAACCAGCTCCGCGCCGGCCGGACCGAAGAACGCGCGATAGAGCGGGTTTCCCTTCAGCAGATCGGCGATCTCGCTGCCCTCGTTGGGGGGCGCCAGCATCACGACATGGCCGAGCCGTTCTGGGCGGTGGCGGGTGATATAGGAGCGCGCCACTAGCCCTCCCATCGAATGAGTGACGAAATGCAGTCGGCCGTCGAGCCCGCCGCTGAAGCGCGCGATCGGCTCATGCAGTTGCGAGGCAATGTCGTCGAGGCCGCTGCTACGCGCGGGATAGTCGAGGTTCAGTGTCCCGTAGCCATCGGCCTTCAGAATGCGTTCGAGCCCCGAGAGCGATCCGGAGCGCCGCGCAATGCCGTGCAGTAGAACGATGCCGTCCATGGGCCGCCGTGCCTCACTGCGCGCTGGATAGAGGGATCGTTACCGTAGGTCGAGGAGGGGCACGTGTTTTCGCCATCCGGGTGCCCGCCGCATGCTCGAAACCTGCGGCGACTATGCTTAAGTAGGCGGGGCTCGCGGCCCGCTCGCGCGTATGATGCGGTGCGTCTAAACTGCGCTCCGGCGCCGCGGGCCGAACAGGGATCGATAGCCATGATCAGTACCGACACCGATATTCTCGCCACGGCCGAGAGTTGGGCCAAGGCCGGGCGCGGCGTGGCGCTTGCCACTGTGATCGAGACCTGGGGCTCCGCCCCCCGCCCGGTGGGCTCGCACCTTGTCATCGACGAAGAGGGCAATTTCCTCGGCTCTGTCTCGGGAGGCTGCGTCGAGGGGGCCGTGGTGGAAGAGGCTGCCGACGTCATCGCCGATGGACAGGCGCGCACGCTTGAGTTCGGCGTCGCGGACGAGACGGCCTGGAAGGTCGGTCTCTCCTGCGGCGGTCGCATTCGGGTCTATGTCGAGAAGGTGCAATGATGGCTTCCTGGGAAACACTCGCCGCCTTTGCGGTGTTGACGATCGCTGTCGCTTATTTCCCTGGCCCGGCGCTGCTTTATACGGCGGCGCAGACGATCTCGCACGGCCGCCGCGCCGGCTTCATGGCGATGCTGGGCATCCATCTCGGCTGCTATCTGCATGTCATCGCGGCTGCCTTCGGTCTCTCGGCCGTGTTCAAGCATGTGCCTGAACTCTATGTCGCGGTGAAGCTCGCCGGCGCGCTCTATCTGGTCTGGCTTGGCATCGGCATGATCCGCTCCAGACTCGGCGGAACGGATGTCGATGTCTCCCAGCCCAAGACCGTGAAACGCGCGTTGCTCGATTCCTTCATCGTCGAGGTCCTGAACCCCAAGGTGGCGCTGTTCTTCATCGCGTTGTTGCCGCAGTTCGTCGACCCCGCGGCGTCCCTGCCGGTCTGGGCGCAGTTCCTGATCCTCGGCACGATCGTGAACTTCGCCTTCTCCTCGGCCGATTTCGTGACGGTGTTGGGAGCATCGGCGGTCGTCAAGACGATGAAGAAGACCAAGGCCGGATTTGCCTTCGGCCGCTGGCTCGGTGGTTCTCTGATGATAGGTCTCGGCGTCAAACTTGCGACCGACAGGGGCTGAGGCATGGATCTTTCGCTGCTCTCCGCGCTCAATGTCGAGCGCGCCGCCCGCCGTGCCGCAGTGCTGGTCACTGATATCGGCAGCGGCGCTCAAAGGCTGGTAGGGGAGGCCGATCTCGCGACCGATCCGCTGGCTGGCCTGCTCGACAAGCAATTGCGTACCGGCAAGAGCGGTACGGTCGAGACGGAGGGGACACGTTACTTCCTGACCGTGCAGGTGCCTCCGCCGCGCGTCGTGGTCACCGGTGCGGTGCATATCTCGCAGGCGATGGCGCCGATGGCGAAACTGCTGGATCTCGATGTCGCCATCATCGATCCGCGGACCGCCTTTGCTACGCCCGAACGCTTTCCCGACGTGACGCTGCTGCCGGAGTGGCCGGATGAAGCGATCAAGCAGCTCGGCCTCGATAGCTATACCGCCTTCGTCGCCCTGACCCACGATCCGAAAATCGACGATCCCGGGCTGGAGGCGGCCTTGCGCTCGGACTGCTTCTATATCGGGGCGCTGGGCAGCCGGAAGACGCATGGCAGGCGCATCGAGCGCCTGACGGCGGCAGGCTTCGATGAGGCGACGCTGGCACGCATCCATGCGCCGATCGGCCTGGACATCGGCGCGGTCTCTCCGTCCGAGATCGCGCTCGCCATTCTGGGGGAGATCGTGATGACACTGCGGGGCCCGCGCAGGGCACTCTCATGAAATTCGGTCCGGTCGCTATCGCCGATGCCGTCGGCTCCGTTGCGGCGCATTCGGTGCGGGCAGGCGAGGTCATCGTCCGCAAGGGGGCGACGATCACGGAGGATGATGCGCGCCGCCTGGCGGGAGCCGGCGTCTCCGAACTGGTCGCAGTCCGGCTCGAAGCCGGCGATGTCGATGAGAATGTGGCAGCCGAGCGTCTTGCCAGGGCACTCGCCGGGCCCGGCGTGGTGACCGAGGCTCCCTTTACCGGCAGGGTCAATCTCTTTGCTGCGGCTGCCGGTGTCCTGAAGCTCGACGTGCAGGCGCTCGACGCCTTCAACACGATCGACGAGGCTATCACCGTCGCGACACTGCCTGCCCTCAAGGCGGTCGTTGCAGGCGAAATGGTCGCGACCGTGAAGATCATTCCCTATGGCGTCCCAGGCCAGTGCGTCGACGACGCGATCGGGCGGATCGGAGCGATCCGCCCGATCGCGGTCACCGAATACCAGCTCAAATCGGTGGCCGTGGTTTCGACATTGCTGCCCGGTCTCAAGCCTTCGGTGGTCGACAAGACGCTGCGGGTAATGGCGGAGCGTCTTGCTCCGGCAGGTGCAAGGGTCGAATCGGACGAGCGTGTGCCGCATCAATCGGGGCCGCTCGCGGAATCCATCCGCAGGGCGGTGGCGGGACCGGCCGATATCGTCGTCGTCTTTGGCGCATCGGCCATCACCGACCGCCGGGACGTGATCCCGCTGGCGCTGCTGGAGGCAGGCGGCCGCATCGAACATCTCGGCATGCCGGTCGACCCCGGCAATCTGCTGCTGCTCGGCGAACTCGACGGCAAGCTGGTGATCGGCGCGCCGGGCTGCGCCCGTTCGCCCAAGGAGAATGGTTTCGACTGGGTGCTGCAGCGCGCTCTTGCCGGTGTTCCCGTGACCCGTGCGGACATGCAGAAGATGGGGGTGGGCGGCCTGCTGATGGAGATCGTCACGCGGCCGCAGCCGCGTGCACCCGGTCATCAGGCTGCGGCACCCGTTGCCGGACTTGTGCTCGCGGCCGGGCGCTCGACCCGGATGGGAGAGCGCAACAAGCTGCTGCAGACGGTACGTGGCGAGCCTCTCATTCGTCATGCTGTGAAGGCGCAGCTCGCTTCCTGCGCTGCGCCGGTATTGGTGGTCACTGGGCATCAGGCGGCCGAGGTCAGGGCGGCGCTCGCAGGGCTCGATGTCGCATTCGTGGACAATCCCGATTTCGCGGCCGGCCTCTCCAGCTCGGTCCGCGCCGGGCTCAGGGCTTTGCCGGAGGATGTCCCTGGTGCGGTGGTCTCGCTTGGCGATATGCCGAACGTGACCCCGCAGGTGATCAATCGGCTGGCAGAGGCTTTCGCTGACCGGCCCGACGCTCTCGCCGTGGTGCCAACGCTGTTCGGGCAGCGCGGCAACCCGGCGTTGTTGTCGCGTGCGCTTTTCCCGGCGGTGGAGCGGCTCTCGGGCGACCAGGGAGCTCGCCGCCTGCTGGACGCCGCCGGAGAGTCGGTCGTGGAGGTACCGCTTGACGACCCCGCGATTGCGATTGATGTCGATACGCCCGAGGCACTCAAAGCACTCACGGGATAGAGACTAGGCGGACTTGGCTGGAAGCGGCCATGAGCTATCCGCGTCGTGGCGCGGATGCAGCGCGCGGAGCCGTGAAGCGCATGTCTCGGGATAGGCTCCCTTCGACATCGTGACCTCGTTGGTATGCTATGCGGGCCTCCCGAGACCGCCACCCCTGGGGTGAATCTGATTCCGGACCTTGCCGGAGGGGCCATCCGGCGCGTGCCGCTTGCACAGCCCGATCCGACGATTGTCGCTGGAGCAAGCCATGTTCGCTCGTTGTGGCACCGGTTTTGCAAGCTTTCGTTAACCAGACAGGCGCAGCCTCAAGAAATCGGCTACACTTTCATCGCATCGCGACGAGGGAGGGGGCGATGGTATCAGAGGACTTCATAAAGCAGCTCAAGGGCTACGGACTGACCACGGCGACGATCCTCTATCGCATGCCGGATCATCCCAGCGTGCTGCAGACCTTCATCTGGCAGCATTATGATGTGGCGCCGCGCTTTCCGGTGCTCCGCGATTTCCTCGACTTCTGGCGTCGCGAACTCGATGGACCGCTGCATTCAGTGGTCGTCGCCCATTCGCGTCTGCTCAGGCCGGCCGAGATCGTGAACGTGAACGGCGTGCTGACGCTGCATTGAGCGTCTGCGCCAAGGGCGCTTGTTGGGCAAAGGGCGAGCGTGCTAGGTCGCAGCTCCCCAATGGCGGACCATCACGCTTGTCATCGCCCTTGCGCACATCCGGACTGCTGACGGCTCTCGCGACCTTACCCGGTGAGCGTATTCCCGTCGGAACCATCGTCGCAGCTCTGAAGGATCGGACCTACGCACTGCTCGTGGTCCTGCTCGGGCTGCCGAACTGCTTGCCTATGCCACCGCCGATTCCGTTGGTCTGCGGACTCGTGCTTGCCTTCGTGGCGGCACAGATGCTGGCCGGGCGCGCCATGCCCTGGTTGCCCGAGGGGCTGCTCGACAAGACCATCGGCAAGCCGGAATTGGCGAAGGCCGTGTCGCGTGCGCTGCCTCCGCTGGTCCGGCTGGAACGGATTTCGCGGCCACGCCTGACGATGTTGGGAGGGACGGTCGCAATCCCGATCCTTGGCCTGTTGATCTTGATCCTCGCGCTTGGCCTCGTGGTATCGGCACCGTTCATCGGGCAGATTCCGCTCGGTCTTGCCGTCTGCCTGGTGGGGCTGGGGCTGGTCGAGCGCGACGGGCTGTTCATCATCGCGGGGACGCTGGTCGGTATTGGCGGCCTTGTCCTGAGCGCGGGATTTGCCTACGCGATAGTCAGCGGGATCTCCGAACTGATCTGATGGTCGGCGCGTCAGGCCGCAGCGAGGCTGGCGGCGAATGGCATATCGAGGGTGCGCAGCCGTTCGATCTCCTCAGGCGGTACCGCCTTGGAGAACAGGAAGCCCTGCAGCTCGTGGCAACCGATCGCCTGCAGGAAGCGGTGTTGCTCGGGCGTCTCGACACCCTCGGCGCAGACCCGCAGGCCGAGAGCCCGCCCAAGATGCACGATCGAATGGACGAGGATCGCGGATTCGCCCGTCGTCTCCATATACTCAAGGAAGGACCGGTCGATCTTGATCTTGTCGAACGCGAAGCGCCGCAAGTAGATCAGGCTGGAATAGCCGATCCCGAAATCGTCGAGCGCGAGGCCGACACCATAGGCGCGCAGATCCATCAGCGCGGCCTCGGCGGCGTCGGCGTCCTCGACGACGACGCCTTCGGTCAGCTCCAGCTCGAGACGGCTCGGATCGAACCCGGTTTCTTCGATGATCCGGATCGTGTTCTGGACGAAATCCTTGTGCCGGAACTGCACCGGCGAGACATTCACGGCAAGCCTCAGCTCCGGCCAGTGCTTTGCCTCGAGGCAGGCGCGGCGCAGCACCCATTCGCTCAGCGGCACGATCAGCCCGCGCTCCTCGGCGATAGCGACGAACTCCGAGGGCGGCACCATACCATGGAGCGGGTGTGGCCACCGCACGAGGGCCTCGACACCGGTGATGACGGTCCCGTCGACCGAGACCTGCGGCTGGAAATGCAGCTGCAGCTCATCCCTTGCTATGGCTTTGCGCAGGTCTTCTTCGACCACGCGCTTCATCTGGAGAGCGCGGTTCATGCGCGGCTCGAAGAACGAGTAGCGGTTCCGGCCCTCGTTCTTGGATTGGTAGAGCGCTGTATCGGCCAGTCTGAGCAGCGTCTCGCGGTCGTGCCCGTCCTGGGGAGCGAGCGCGATGCCGATCGAGCAGCCGATCACGGTGTCGATGCCCATCAGGTTGAAAGGTCGCGTCAGCGCTTCGAGAATGCGCTCACCCAGTGCGGCGCTACCGCTGGCATCGTGCAGGTTGGTCTGGATGATGCCGAATTCGTCGCCGCCGATGCGGGCGACAGTATCGCCGGTCCGCATGACGCCTGCGAGCCGTTCGGCGACTTGCCGGATCAACTCGTCGCCGGCCTTGTGGCCATAGGTATCGTTGACGGATTTGAAGCGATCGAGATCAAGCAGGAGCACGGACAATCCCGTCTTGGTCCGGCTGATCTGAGCAAGCTCCTGGTCGAGCCTGAGATCGAAGGTCCTACGGTTGGGCAGAAGCGACAGCTCGTCCTGCGCGGCAAGGCGCTGGATCTGCACCTCGCGCAGCCGAATTTCATTGGCAGCTCCGCGCAGACGCCGGATCGCATAGAGCAGGATGCCTGCGAAGATCAGCCCAGCTGCGGCCAACGCCCAGATGAACTGCCGGATCATGGCATCCCCGGGGCGCTCCGGTGTCCAGGTCATCCAGGCCTTGGTGATGCCGTCGGGGGCCGCGAGGTCGCGGCGGACCAAGGGATTGGGGGGCATCGTCCGGGTGATGCGCAGGCCGTTGATGCGATAGCGCACGGCCATCTCGTCCAGGATCGTGCTCGTCACGCGCCGATAGCCGATCAGGTTGACCGGCGCGTCCTCCTTCAGGAAATGGAGATTGAGAAGCTGCTCGAGATCGGCGGTCAGAATGGCCAGAACTTCGTGGCCATCATAGATCAGGCTCGAACGAAAGCCCGGCATGAACCCTGCGCGAGCGGTGGCGTCGTCGTTCACTGGCCTTTGCAACGGGCTCGGGAGGTTGGGATCGAAGAGGCGCAAACCCTCGTAACCTGCCTGATAGGCTTCGGCCTTGTTTTCGACGCCAGCCAGGACACGACCGCTCTTGGTGACGAGATAGACGCCGTCAAACTCCTCGAAGCGCTGGCTCAGTTTCGTGAAGGCCCATCTGAGTGTTGCCCCCGGAATGGCCGGGTGGAAGGCCGCTTGCAGCGTGCCGGTCGACGCCAGGCTTTCCAGCCGCAGGCGCCGCAGCCGAAGCTGATTCTCCATTGCGGCCTCGATCCGGTCGCGCTGGCGGGTTGCTTCGACGGTATTCGCGTTATGCGCAATCGTCAGGACGACAGTGATCGCTGCGGCCATGACCAGCAAGAAGGCACACGCGAGCGTCGTCACGGTGCTGGTGAGCATCCGCGCCGAGGAGTCCGCGTTGGTCGTCTTCGCGACAGAGGGCGAATGCATCAAGGGTCTCAGAACCGTCGGAACCTGCACCTTTGCAGCCGATTCTTGATATCCGGTTGCTAAACGGGCCGGCCGTCGTCAAATTTCAACCTCCGGATGGTCCGTAAGGAGGGCGCGGGATCGCCTGATGAGCCGCGCGCAGTGCCGCGGACCAACGCTCGCGCAGATCGTGGAAATAGGGTTCCCCCGCCTCGATACGCCGATTGAGCTCGGGCTCTTCGCCATCCCGCCGCATCACGATCAGGTCAATCGGCAGGCCAACTCCAAGATTCGAACGCATCGTCGAATCCATCGAGATCAGACCAACCTTCAGTGCATCGTAGAGATGGGTCTTGAATGTCACTGCCCGGTCCAGAATCGGCTTGCCGTATTTGTGCTCGCCGATCTGAAGGAAGGGAGCGTCCATGCCGCATTCGATGAAGTTTCCGGCGCCGTAGACCATGAAGAGCCGCATGGGCTGGCCCTTGATCTGCCCTCCGAAAAGCAAGGAGATGTCGAACTTCAATCCTGCTTCCGCCAGGGCCGGCCCGTCCGTCTCCCTGACGGTGCGAACTGCGCGGCCCACCAGCTGCGCCGCTCTGAACATCGAGCCAACGCTCTGGAGCATATCGAGTTCTCCGGTCTCGGGATTGAGCAGTCCCTCATGGAGCAGGCTCACCACCGATTGGGTGACGGAGAGGTTGCCTGCGGTTGCCAACGCGAAGCTGCGTTCGCCTGGCCAGGAAAAGACATGCAGCTTGCGGAAGGTGGAGATGTCGTCGAGCCCGGCATTGGTGCGGGTGTCGGCGATCATCACGAGCCCGTCCTGCACAAGAAGTCCGGCGCAATAGGTCACGGGCTGGTTCCTTCAACTTGCCGGTCCAGACGCGTTCATGCGTGCCGGGGTATCGTGATCGGGCAGCCATCAGGCGGCTGCGGCGGTTGCAAATTGCTTCGCCTATTGATTGGCAAACTGTGCGTTCGCCGCGCGAGCGCTGACCAGCACCGCGAGGTTTTCGCCACTGCCACCTTTGCGCGCGCCGCGAACAGGCGCCGCATCGGCGAAATCGAGGCCGGCTGCAATGCGGACATGGGTATCGATCGGGCACAAGCCATTGGCGCAGTCGAAGCCGATCCAGCCATAGTCATCGAAATGAGCCTCAGCCCAGGCATGCGCCCCTTCCGCCTCGGGCAGGGCATCGGATTGCGCGACATAGCCGGAGACGTAGCGGGCCGGGATTCCGAGCTGGCGCGCGCAGGTCATGAAGACATGGGTGAGATCCTGCGGGATGCCGCCGCGGGCCGCGAAGGCGGCTGCAGCCCCTATGCCGGTACGCTGGCCGGAACGGTCGCAGGCAAGCAAGTCGTGCAGCGCCTCTGTCAATGCGTGCATCTTGGCGAGCGGTGTCGAGTCGGCGCGCGTTGCCGCCACGGCGAAATCGCGCAAGGCGTCGTCGGGCGTCGTCAGCAAGGTATCGCGCCGGAACACGTCGGGCGGCACGCGCTCGATCGTTCCGCGAATGACACCGGCGAGATCCAGGGTCTCGATGACGCCGCCGACATGAATCGCGAGATCCGAGATGGGGCCATCAGCCGAGAAGGTATGAACGATGTTGCCATGCGCATCCTGGCCCGCGCGCAGATTGCCGTCGACGGTCGGCTCGATACGCCAGGACATCACATGCTGGCCGTCATGATCGCGCGGGGTCAGCCGCAGAATCTGCGTCAGCTGGCGTACGGGCTCGTCATAGGCATAGGTAATCGAGTGGGAAATCCTGATCCGCATGGGCGATCGCTGTCTCGACGGGCGCGTTGGTTTCCGGTCCATATCTAGTGTTCTGCGGGCGGGTCGGCGAGCCCGCCGCTTTCGTTATTGCAAATACTGCTCCGAGATCGTGAGGCCGAGGCGGCCGTTCTCGCTGATGAAATCCTCGATGAATTCGTGCAGCCCGTGCTGGAAGACGGAGTCGATCCGCGCGTTCGACAGGTTTGCGAGCGTCTTACGGGCCTGGCGCTGGGCCGGCCCGTGTCGGCCATAGGCGTCGCCGAGAGCGTCGAGGAAGCGTGAAATATTCTCGTAGCAGGCGGCGAGCGAGCGAGGCATGCGGCGGTTGAGGATCAGCAGATCGGCGATCAACTGCGGTTTCACGGCCTCGCGATAGACCCAGTGATAGGCGGTCAGTGCGGAGACTTCGCGCAGCACCGTCGTCCATTGGAAATAGTCGAGCGAGCCGCCGACCTGTTCGCTCTCGGGCAGCAGGACATGGTATTTCACGTCGAGGATGCGGGCGGTGTTGTCGGCGCGCTCGATATAGACGCCCAGCCGCGAGAACCAGTAGCTGTCGTCGCGCAGCATGGTCCGGTAGGCCGAGCCGTCGAAGACCAGCGAGACATTCTTCACCCAATCGAGGAACCTGGCGAACTCCTCGCGGTCCATGCGCTTCTTCTCGAAGCGTTGCAGTTCCAGCCAGGCGCTGTTCAGCGCGTCCCACATTTCCGAGGTGAGCGCGGTGCGTACGGCGCGGGCATTGGAGCGGGCAAGCGCGAAGCAGTTGCGAATCGAGGACAGGTTATCCGGGTTGAAGGTGAGGAAATCGCAGACATTGCGCTCATTCGCCTCGCCATAGGCCTTGGCGAAGGTCTCCTCGCAACCGGCGGTCGCGACCGCGCTGTGCCATTCGGTCCCGGCACCGCCATAGGACGAGGGCAGGTTGGTGAGCCGCATCGTCGCATCGAGGATACGGGCGAGATATTCGGCGCGCTCGACGTAGCGGGAGACCCAGTAGAGGCTGTCGGCAGTGCGGGAGAGCATGGTCAGATCCGGCCTTTTCGCAATGCGCGGGGCTGCGTCCTGGAAGCGGGAATGCGGAAATGCGTGGTTGCCATCATGCATCGAGCACCCAAGTGTCCTTTGTTCCGCCGCCCTGGCTGGAATTGACCACGAGCGAGCCTTCCTTCAGCGCAACGCGGGTGAGGCCGCCGGGCACGCAGGAAATGCCGTTGGCGCCGGACAGCACATAGGGCCGCAGGTCGACATGTCGCGGCGCGACGCCGGAGGCGACGAAGGTCGGGCAGGTGGAGAGCGCCAGCGTCGGCTGGGCGATGAAGCCTTCCGGCTGGGCCTTCAGCTTCTTGCGGAAGGTTTCGATCTGGGCCTTGTTGGCGTGGGGGCCGACCAGCATGCCGTAGCCGCCGGAACCGTTGACCTCCTTGACGACCAGCTTGTCGAGATTGTCGAGCACATAGGCATTGGCCTCCGGCTCGCGGCAGCGGAAGGTCGGGACGTTCTTCAGGATCGGCTCCTCGCCGGTGAAGAATTTCACGATCTCCGGCATGTAGCTGTAGACCGCCTTGTCGTCGGCGACGCCGGTGCCGACCGCATTGGCGAGCGTAACATTTCCCGCCTTGTAGGCGCCGATGATGCCCGGCACGCCAAGCACCGAATCCCCGCGGAAGACCAGCGGGTCGATGAAGTCGTCGTCGATGCGGCGGTAGATCACATCGACACGCTTCGGCCCCTGCGTCGTGCGCATGTAGACGACATCGTCCTTGACCAGCAGGTCCGAGCCCTCGACCAGCTCGACGCCGAGCTTGTCGGCGAGGAAGGAGTGCTCGTAGAAGGCCGAATTATACTGTCCGGGCGTGAGCAGGCAGATCGTCGGATCTGACGAGGCGCTGCGCGGCGCGACCGAGCGCAAGGTCGCGAGCAACTGGTCGGGATAGTTGTCGACCGGTGCGACGCGGTGCATCGCGAAGAGCTCCGGGAAGAGCCGGAGCATCACCTCGCGATTCTCCATCATGTAGGAGACCCCGGAGGGGGTGCGGGCATTGTCTTCGAGCACATAGAACGTGTCGGCATCGACGCGCACGATGTCGATGCCGGCGATGTGGCAGTAAATGCCGTGCGGCACCTGGAAGTCGACCATCTCCAACTGGTAGCAGGCGTTGCGGTAGACCAGGTCCGGCGGAATGATCCCGGCCTTCAGACATTCCTTCGGCCCGTAGACGTCGGCGAGGAACATGTTCAGAGCCGTGACGCGCTGGCGCAGGCCCTTCTCGAGCTTGGCCCATTCCGGCTTGGTCAGCACGCGCGGGATGATGTCGAACGGGATCAGTCGTTCGGTGGATTCTTCGTCGCCATAGACGGCAAAGGTAATGCCGATGCGCCGGAAGAAGAGTTCAGCCTGGCTGCGCCGCAGAGCCAGCATTTCGGGGGGGGCTTCCTTCAACCAACGATCAAGCGCTTCGTAGGCGGGCCGCAATTCGGCACCGGTACCGGTCATTTCGTCGAAGGCGACCATGTCAGGCGTCTTTCCCCATTTTGGCCAGCCTATGCGCATTTGTGACGGTTCGGAAAGGGGTCGCTTGATCACGGATAAATCGAGCCGTGCCCAATCCTTAGGCAGCATCCGAGATTGCGATGTGGCGCAGGGTGCAGGCGCTCGCGGGCGCTTTGGCCGGCGGGACGGTGCGGTTCACGATCCGTCTTCGCCTGAAGATGCGCCGCTTGCCTTGCCGTTCAACCGAACGGCAGCGCGGCCAGCGCAGTTGACAATGAATCTGCGCAATCCTACTAAAGGTAAGTTACTTTTGGTAGGATTTCGGCAAGGCCACTCGCTTGGCATTCAACAGGAGATTTGTCCATGTCTACCCTCCAACGCCCCGTCCTGATCATCGGCGGATCGGGCGTCGTCGGCGGCCAGGCGGCCGAAGCGCTACGCCGCTTGCAACTCGATTTGCCGATCGCCATCGGCGGGCGCGATCTCAGTAAAGCGCAGGCGGTTGCTCAGAAGGTCGGAAATGCGATTGCGACACGGGTCGATCTTGACCGCCGGGACCTCGGCCAGCCCGAGGGAGCGCAGTACAGCGCCATCGTCGTCTTCGTGAAGGACGATGGCCTGCAGTCGATGCGCTACGCGCAGGATCACGGTATCCCCTATATCAGCGTGTCGAGCGGCACCTTCGAGATCGGTCCGGAAGTCGCGCAGTTCATTCACGCGGCAACGAAGGCCCCGGTGCTTCTCGCGAGCCAGTGGTTGGCCGGCGCCGCGGTGTTTCCGGCCCTGGTCCTTGCCAAGGACTTCCGCACGATCGATTCCATTGCAATCGGTGCACTGCTCGACGAACAGGATATGGGTGGCCCGGCAGCCTTGACGGACTACAACCGCATCACGGGGGCGGCACCGGCCGCGCTGACGCTGACGGGCGGCAAGTTCAGCTGGGTCAATGGCGAAGATGCCAAGGCGCGCTATCGCAGCGTCGACGGTGTCGAGCTCGACGCAACCGCCTATTCTCCACTCGATATCGTTAGCCTGGCCGCGGTGACCGATGCCAGATCGGTGCGGCTTGACCTTGCCTTCTCCGAATCCGCCAGCCGCCGGCGCGGCGAGCCCTTCTCGACCGAGATCACGATCGCGATCGACGGCGTGCTCAGGAATGGCGAGCGCAGCACGATGCGCCACGAGATCGTCCATCCCGATGGCCAGGCGCCCTTGACTGCGCTTGGCGTCGCGCTTGCCGTGGAAAGGATGTTGGGACTCGCCGGCGGCGTTGCTCCGCAGCCGGGGCTCTATCTGCCGGAATCGATCCTGGCTCCCGATTATTATGTCGGCCGCATGAAGGAGTTCGGTGCTCAGTTCCGCCAGACCTGAGACAGAGAGTGAGCAGGAAACAAGACTTCTGTGATTGCATCGGCCCGAAAACCGCAATCCTTTTCGGGGCAATGCTTTAGATCAGCCCGAGTCCCCGGAAGCTCGCATGGCCATCGCGGCCGACAATGACGTGATCGTGGATCACGATGCCGAAGGGTTTGGCGATATCGACGATTTCACGCGTCATCTTCACGTCGGCACCCGACGGAGTCGGATCACCTGAAGGATGGTTGTGGACGAGGATGATCGCGCTTGCCGAGAGTTCCAGGGCGCGGCGCATCACCTCGCGCGGATAGACGGGGGTGTGGTCGACCGTTCCGGTCTGCTGCACCTCGTCCGCGATCAGCGCGTTCTTCTTGTCGAGGAAGAAGATGCGGAACTGCTCGCGTTCGGCAAAGGCCATGGCCATTCGGCAATAGTCGAGAACCGCCGACCAGGACGACAGCACCGGGCGCTTCGCCACCGCTCCCCTCGCCATGCGCTGCAGGGCGGCCGCGACGATCTTGAGATCCTGGGCGACGCTCGGGCCGACGCCCTTGACCTCGGTCAATCGCGCAGCCGGCGCGCCAAGCACTTCGGCGAAAGAGCCGAAGCGCTGAATAAGGTCCTTGGCGAGCGGTTTCACGTCGCGCTGCGGGATGGAGCGGAACAGCAGGAGCTCGAGCAACTCGTAGTCGGGCAGGGCGTCCGATCCCAGCTCCTGGAAGCGGGCGCGAAGCCGCTCGCGATGGCCGTGATAATGCGGCACCGCAACGGCCGCGGGCTCTTCCGGCGGCGGCGGGACCTTTGATCCGCGCTGGCCGCCATCTTGCTTCATCGTGCCGCGAGAGGATTGTCGCGGCCTGCCGGCGACAGGGTGAAGATCTCGCAGCCAGTCTCGGTGACACCGACCGTGTGCTCGAACTGGGCCGAAAGCGAGCGGTCGCGGGTTACCGCCGTCCAGCCGTCGGAGAGCACCTTCACGCCCGCCTTGCCGAGGTTGATCATCGGCTCGATGGTGAAAAGCATGCCGGGCTTGAGCAGCACGCCTTCGCCTGGGCTGCCGTAATGCAGGATGTTGGGTGCATCGTGAAAGACCTGGCCAAGGCCGTGGCCGCAGAAATCGCGCACCACGGAGCAGCGCTCGGCCTCGGCGTAGCGCTGGATGGCGAAGCCGATATCGCCGGTCGTCGCGCCGGCGCGCACAGCCTTGATTCCGCGGAGCAGGCTTTCATAGGTGATTTCGACCAGCCGCTCGGCCTTGCGGGGAATATCGCCGACCCCGTACATCCGGCTGGAATCGCCGTACCAGCCATCGACGATCAGCGTGTAGTCGATATTGAGGATGTCGCCTTCGCGCAGGGGTTTGTCATCCGGGATGCCGTGACAGACCACATGGTTGATCGAGGTGCAGATCGATTTTGTATAGCCGCGATAGAACAGGGTCGCCGGATAGGCGCCATTGTCCATGGCGAACTGGAAGGCAAGCTCGTCGAGGCGTTGCGTGGTGACGCCCGGCCGGACGTGCTCGCCGAGCATGTCGAGGCCTTCTGCCGTCAGGCGGCCGGCCTTGCGCATGGCCGCGAAGGCTTCGGGACCATGAAGTTTGATGGCCGGTTCGCGCATCCGCGCCCGTCCCAGATTTTCGTCGAATGTCATGATGGGCAAGAAGCTCCTTGCCCATCATATCTATTGCGTTTGGCCAGCTGCGCAAGATGATTGCGCCCGTGCCAGCTCGAACTGACGGGTGCAAGCGCTGTTTTGGCGTGCTTAGCGGACCAGGTTGAGGCCTGTCGCCGCCAGAACGATGATCCAGAGTGTGTCGAGATTGATCCAACCGCGCCGCAGGAACGCCAGCCCCAGCCATTCATAGACGATCGCCGCGATCGTTGCTGTCACGGCCAGCATTGCAGCCATGTGCAGAGCGATGGCGGCGAGCGAGACCGGCAACGAACCCGCGGCAGTCAATTCCCTCGCCGGCGTCGCAGCAAGGCAGAGCGGGATGATGACCGGCACAAGCATCAGGCCGGCCCCGTGGCTGGTCGCCATCAGGAATGACCAGGCGCCGAGTCCGGCAAGCCCCGTCTGCATGCCGACGCGGACGCGATGCCGGTGGCCGAAGACGGCATGGGACGCCGCCCACCCCAGAAGCAGAAGGCCCGCGAGCCTTTGCAGCGCTTCGTGGTCAATGATGGTCCCGAGGGCAACTACCGCCGCGACCACCACGGCGACCGAGGCCGCATGCCCCAGCGCGATCGGAAGGAGGGACAACCACACAACGCGACGGCTCTCGCGATGCAGACCGAGCGCAACCGCAAAGAGCCAGCCCATGGCCGGGTTCAGGCCATGGAAGGCACCGAGCCCGGCGAGCATGAGCCAAGGTGACATCTCAGCCTCCCGTTGGAGCGATCATGCCGGGGGCAGGGGCATCAGGGATAGCAATAGGAATCGGACGAGCAGTCGCCACCTTCCAGCCTGACCTGATGAGGCCGGTGACCCTTGGGCCAGTCGACGAAGAACCTGTCGTCGAAGCGGATGCCGCCCTCTTCCCCGACATCGAGCTTCACCATCCAACCGTCGATTCCATCGGGGTAGAATTGCGGATCGATGGCCCCGTAGAGCGAGTTGGTGAAGTAGACCCGCTTGCCGTCTCGGCTGATCTCGACCATTTGCGGGCCGCCGTTGAGATGCCCGTTCTTCGCTGCGGGGTGGGAGGCGCGGGAAACGATGCCGCCGATGCGGACCCGGCCGGTTTCCACAGGCTTGAACGGATCCGACACATCGTACTGAATCATGTCGCCGGTGCCCCAGCAGGACACGTAGAGGTAGCGATCGTCCATCGAGAGGTCGATGTCGGTGACAAGGGGCGCGACCGCCTTGAACCCCTTCAGGACCGGTGGCAGGAGATCAGGATCAGCCGGCTCGGCAGGGATCTCGATGACTTTCCTGACCGCCCATTTCGTACCCTCGCGATACCAGGTCCAGATCGAGGCGGAGAGATCCTTCAAGCTGATGACGCAGCCGACGAAGCCATAGGCCTTCCTCGGGTCATGAGCTGGGCGCAGTTCAAAGACGAGCTGATGCTCCTCGCCGAAATCGATCTCCTGTTGATGCTTGCGCGTGTGCAGGTCCCAGAAATGCAGGCGTCGCCCGTATTTGCTGCTGAGCAGAACTTCCGGAACCAGCCCATTCTCGAACGTATCGGGCGTGCCCCATTCGCTGGTCACCATGGTGTCGTGGCCGAGATGCCACCAGAAATCATAGGCGAGCTTCTGGGGGCCGCGATCCATCTCCCATTGCCCCAATACGTCGAAGCTGACGGGGTCGAGGAGGAAGATGCCGCCGGGTTCCTTGCCTTCGGCATTGCCAAGCGCATTCACGTAAATGCCCTCCGGCCCGCAATGAATGGTGTGCAGCCGCGAATACCTGGCCTTCTCGGCGATCTCCTCCGGCTCGATGACCCGCGCGATCGTCGGTTTCCTCGGATCGGGCCTCGTGTCGATGATATGCAGCCGCGATGAGCGCAGGCCGGGAACGACGAGGTAGCGTCGCTCCATATGGGGATGCGGCGCATTCGGGCACAGACAGGACGAGCAAGCATTCCAGCCGAAATGATGCAGCTCATCGCCGGTATTCGGCATCTCGACCTGACCGACGATCTGCGCATAGCTCGACGACGCGGGGTCGACGTCGACGACGGCGATCGCGTCGGGTTTCCTGCGCTCCGGATCGAAGGAGGCCACGTAGGCCAGCCGCTCGGCGGGAGCCTTGGCCGCCAGCCGCGGCGAGGGGTAAAAGGAAGGATCGGGTCGCCAGCTCACCATGATCATTCTCCCGAGCACCCCAGCACCCCGGACAACAGGTCTCTCTATAGCCCAGACCTTGCGTTGCGGCTTGCTGTTTTCTGGCTCGACGTTGAAGCGGGCTGCCTGATCCGCGGGGGGCGCCTGCACCATGGCGGAGGACCTGGGCGCCCGTCGATCGATCAAGTTGCTGGCGCGTGACGGCTTTGACGTGTATCAGGCGCTCCAAATGGCAATGAACGATATCCAATCGACGGAAGCCCGTCCCTTCGGCGCTTTCGCACCTCAGGGCCTCGTGGCCCGGATCATCAACTGGACACGCGGGGCTCCGGACAGCTACCTCGGCCGCAAATTCGCCTATGCGCTACGCCGCATCGGGCTGAGTTCGCTTGCGGGTCAGCCGGTCGATATCGAGGCGCTTGGCGTGCAGATGCGCCTCCACCCGGATGGCAATGTCTGCGAGAAGCGCGTGCTGTTCACACCGCAATATTTTGATCCTTTCGAGCGGGAACTGCTGACGGGGCGGGCGCGCCAGCGTGAAGGCTTCCGCTTCATCGATATTGGCTCGAATATCGGCGCCTATTCGCTTTGCGTTGCGGCGGCAGCTGGCCCGGGAGCGCGTATCCTGGCAGTCGAGCCGCAACCCGAGATCTTTTCGCGCCTGACATTCAATATTGCGCAAAATCCGTTTGGCTCGGTCAAGGCCATTGCGTGCGCGCTGGCCGATAAGCCGGGCGAGTTGACGCTGTTTCTCGACCCGAACAACCGTGGCGAGTCGAGCGTCCGCATCCTGCGCTCCAGTGCCGGCAGCACGGTTCGGGTGCCGGCGACGACACTGCTCGCCCTGATGGAGAACGAGGGCTATGACCGCCTGGACGCAGTCAAGCTCGATGTCGAGGGGGCCGAGGACCTGATCCTCGAGCCCTTCCTGCGCGATGCGCCCGAAGCACTCTGGCCCGAGCTGATCATCATCGAGGATTCGCGCAACCGTTGGCAGAGCGATCTCATCGCCCTCCTGACCGCGAGCGGTTATGTGCTAACAGCTCAGACACGCATCAACCTCATCTTCGAACGCAAGCGCGGCTGACGTTTTCGCGGCTGTTCAGCGTCTCATGCATGGCGGGCAGGCCACACACGGCGTTTCTGCCGCTTGAGCCGTTTGCGCCGAGGTCCTAGCTCTAAAGCGTGATCAGGAAAGCTCATGTCGCAGCGCTCCGAACGCGGCGCGGCATGAGTGGGCGGCGGATCAGCAACATCGTCACGAGCTGGCGGCGTGTCTTGCCGTCCGGCATCTGGAGGAGCCGGCCATGACCGACGCACCGCTGAATCGTCCACCTGTCACGGCCGCAATCCTGGTGATCGGCGACGAGATTCTGTCGGGGCGGACGAAGGACAAGAATATCGGCTACATCGCCGAATATCTGACCAATATCGGCATAGAGTTGCGCCAGGTTCGTGTCGTGCCGGATTCCCTCGACGAGATCGTCTCTGCGGTCAATGCCTTGCGCTCTCGTTATACGTATGTCTTCACGACGGGCGGCATCGGCCCGACTCATGACGACATCACGGCCGACTCGGTTGCTGCCGCTTTCGGCGTGCCGATCAATGTCGATCCGCGCGCCGTCGCGATGCTGTCCGAGCGCTTTCCTCCGGACCAACTCAACGAAGCGCGCATGCGCATGGCGCGCATCCCGGAGGGCGGGGAGCTGATTGCGAACTCCGTCTCGAAGGCGCCGGGCTTCATTATTGGCAATGTCATCGTCATGGCGGGCGTTCCGGCGATCATGCAGGCGATGCTCGACGTGGTCGGGCCCACTCTCAAGACAGGTACGCGCATTTTGTCCGACACGGTGCGGGCAGGGCTGCGTGAAGGTGATATCGGTACGGCTCTCGGCGAGATCGCTCAGGCTCATCCGCAGGTCGCGATCGGCTCCTATCCCTTCTGGTCGGAGACAGGTCCGGACACCAATGTCGTGGTGCGCTCTCGCGATCCTGAGAAGTTAGATCAGGCGATGGTGGCGGTGAAGCAGATGATCGAGCACGAGCGTGCTCGATTACGTCGGTGACGTCTTTCATTATTTAGTTTTTCTGCTCGTATATTTAATTTCTATTCTATTTGTTGCATTGGTTACTTTTGATAATTACCCATTTCAAATGATGTTATGTCTTTTATGGCGAATATCTATAGTTTTTAGTGTATTCAGTTGAATTAATTCAATGTTTTTTGTGGATATTAAAGTATTTATAAACCGTCATAATTCAATATCAACTTGCGGTCGGCTTGCCGACAGTGCTCATGTCGGCGCGGCGGTTCCGGGGGGAACGGTGTCGATGCGGGCTGCGTGTGTCCGGCCCGCGCGGATTGCTTTGCGTTCCCGTGCCGGAACAGCGATCGGGGGGTTGTATGTCGCGCCTTTCCAGCCTGTTCTCCAATCGACGCCTTGCCGCCCAGGTTGCGGCGATCAACCGCTCACAAGCCGTCATCGAATTCGATCTGAACGGCATGATCCTCAACGCCAATGAGAATTTCCTGAACGTGCTGGGCTACACCTTCGACGAGATCAAGGGACAGCACCACCGCATGTTCGTCGATCCGGCCGAGCGGGAGAGCGCGGCCTATCGCAGGTTCTGGGAGGACCTTGCGCGTGGCGAATTCTGGACCGGCCAATACCTGCGGGTTGGCAAGGGCGGCAAGGAGGTCTGGATCCAGGCCAGCTACAACCCGCTCCTTGGCGCCGACGGCAAACCGAGGGGCGTGATCAAATACGCCTTTGATGTCACGGCCCAGAAGAACCGCCTCGCTGACCTTGAAGGGCAGCAGGCTGCCATCAGTAAGGCGCAGGCGGTGATCGAATTCGATCTCAAGGGGCATGTGCTGACGGCCAACGAGAATTTTCTTGCCGTGCTTGGCTATTCGCTTGGCGAGATCCAGGGGCAACATCACCGCATGTTCGTCGATCCGGTCGAGCGCGAGAGCATGGCCTATCGCCAATTCTGGGAGCGCCTCGGACGCGGCGAATACGATGCCGCGCAATATCGCCGCATCGGCAAGGGCGGCAAGGAGGTCTGGATCCAGGCATCCTACAATCCGATCTTCGACGCCAAGGGCGCGCCCTTCAAGGTCGTGAAGTTCGCGACCGACATCACAGCGACCTTCCACGGACAGCAACTCGAGGCTGCGGTGAAGGAGACCGGCGAAGTCATTACTCGCGCCAAGGGCAAGGATCTGACGGGGCGCATCGCGCTCGCGGGCAAGAGCGGCGAGGTTGCGCAGCTCTGCGCCGGCGTCAACGATCTGCTCGACACCATGTCCGAGATGGTCGGCTCGGTCCGGGACATCTCGCACCAGATCGCCAGCGCCTCGAGCAAGATCTCGTCCGACAGTGCCCAACTCGCCGAACGTACCGAGGCCAATGCCTCCAGCCTGCAGGAGACTGCAGCGACAACCGAGGAGCTTGCAGCGTCCGTGAAGCACAGCGCCGGTCACTCCCGCACAGCCGTCAGCCTCGGCCACGAGGCGCGCGACGTCGCGGAGCGTGGCGGCACAATCGTTGCCGCGGCGGTGACTGCGATGACGCGGATCGAGCAGGCATCGGCCGGCATTTCCGAAATCATCTCGATGATCGACGGCATCGCGTTCCAGACCAATCTGCTGGCACTGAATGCGGCGGTCGAGGCGGCCCGCGCGGGGGATGCCGGGCGCGGTTTCGCGGTCGTGGCAACCGAGGTGAGGGCGCTTGCCGCGCGTTGCAGCGAATCCGCCAATGGGGTCAAATCGCTGATCGCCAATTCGAGCGAGCAGATCCATACCGGCGTCAGTCTGGTAAAGAATGCCGGTGCGACGCTCCAGGAGATCGTTTCGGCCGCGAGCCGCGTCGCCTCGACGGTCAACGAGATCTCCGAAGCAACGACAGAACAGGCCAATGGCATCGATGAGATGGCCAGGACCGTCGCTCACATGGACGAGATCACCCAGCAGAACGCCCTGCTTGCCGATGAAAGTGCGAAGGTGGCGCAGGAGCTGCGGAAGGACACCGAGCGCCTGAGCGCGATGGTTGCCGCATTTCGCCTGCAAGATGGCGGATCAGGCTTCGAGACCGTGATTGCGCGCCAGATCGAGCAGAGGGCGCCGCAGCTCACGAGGGCGGCGCACGGCGCCCTTTCGCCACCCAGCAGAGGGGCGCCGAAGCTGAGGCGTGTCGTGTCGGGCGGCAATGCCGATGGCTGGTCGGAGTTCTAAGGCCACTGAAACGCCACCGATTGGGGATGAAGCGGGGCGCGCCTCTTGCCAGCGCCCTGCTTATAGGCTTTCCGGATTGTCACAGAAACCGTGACAGCCGCCCCGGAGTCCTTCCTATGGCCGAACCGACCTCCAACAAGGCCTTCCCTGTCTCCTGGGACCAGTTCCATCGCGATGCGCGCGCGCTCGCCTGGCGGCTGGCCGAGAAGGGGCCTTTCGAGGCCATCGTCTGCATCACCCGCGGCGGCCTGGTGCCGGCGGCGATCATCTGCCGCGAATTGGGCTTGCGCCTGATCGAGACGGTCTGCGTCGCGAGCTACCACGACTACAAGAACCAGTCCGAACTCAAGGTTTTGAAGGACGTCGCTCCCTCGATCAAAGCGATCGGCGACGGCAAGGGGAAGGGCGTTCTGGTGGTCGACGACCTGACCGACACCGGCAAGACGGCACGTGTCGTGCGCGAAATGCTGCCCAATGCCCATTTCGCCACGGTCTATGCCAAGCCGGCCGGGGTTCCGACGGTCGATACATTCGTTACCGAGGTCAGTCAGGACACCTGGATCTATTTCCCCTGGGATATGGGTCTGGCCTATGTCGAGCCGATCGCCAAGGATCATAAGGGCTGAGGTCAGGCGTCGCTGCTTGAGCGGTCATTCCGGGCGCAGCAGCGTGTCCGGAATGACCGGGCCAGGGGCCTGTTACGCCGGGCTGCGGGCGCGCAGCGCGATCAGCATGCCGGTGATCGCGAGCGCCATGCCGGCGATCTCGATCGGGGACGGTCGCTCGCCGAGCAGAAGCGCGCCGGAGAGCGCGGTTACGACGGGCACCAGCGGCAGGAACAGTGCCGCCCGCCCGGCGCCAAGGATGGCGACGGCCTGCGTGTAGAGAAACAGAGCGAAGGCGCCGACCAGCAATCCTTGATAGATCGCCTGGAGCGCTATGGCCGACAGTGCAACCTGCGCCAGATGCACGGGCATCACCAGTGCGACGAGCGGCAGGAGCGGCACTGAGAGCAGGCATGTCGCCATGGTGACCTCGATCGCATCGGCGCCCCAACGCCGGCACAGCAGGCCGAAAGCCGACCAGAGCAAGGCGATCAGGACGAAGAGCATGTCGCCGATCCAGGCGCCTTCGCGCATCGGAGTGTCGGCGAGCGCCTCCATCGAGAACAGAGCGACGCCGAGCACGATGACGCTGAGGCCGGCGAGGCGAGCCGTGCTCGCACGCTCGCCGAGCACCCACCAAGCGAGCAGCGCGGTGCAGACCGGGATCAGCCCGGGAGAGATGACCGAGGAATGCAGGGCGGGGGCGAAATGGGCGCCGCCGACGAGGATCAGGCTGTAGGTCGGGCCGACGATCGCGGTCAGGATGAGGGCTCGCCGCCAACCGAGCTTGCCGACCGGAAAGGGCTTCATGCGCCTGAGCGCGAAGGGCAGGAGCACGAGCGCGGCGGCTGCGAAACGCAGGATCGTGACATCGGCGGTGGTCATGCCATCCGCGACCGATTGTCGTGAGATCACGGCCTGAATGCCCCAGATCCCGGCCGCCAGGATGCCGCAGGCAAAGCCGAGCCAGGGGCGTTGCTGCCTGGCGAGAGACAGCGATTGCGGCCGGATGGCTTGGTTCACGCGAAAACTCTCGGAGGGGCGACGAGGCGCCGCCATATGCGGGCTGTAGCCCTCGCACGACAAGCGCGGCAGACAGGCGACAGGACTGTTGACGGCGCATGGCGCAGCAGCGGCAGATTTCCTGGCACGGAGCGGAGGCGACGATAGTGCTGGCCTTCTGCCCGCGCACTTGTTCTGCGGGCCTCGCCCGCATGCCCGATCACTCGGGTCGGGCGAGGAAACGCGAGGCGACGAAACATGACGTGAAGGGTGCAACTTCACCGTTAGTCCGTCATCGCCTTAACCGCTTTTGCATCGTTTGCCGTTACGTCATGGGGCTGGCGAGCTGGCCAGGAGCGCGGGTGGTCAACTGGGGAAGGCAGGCGCGGCAGCGCGCGTCTTCCGGGGGCATACTGTTCCCAGCTGCAATGCAGCAAAGGCCAGGGTTTCTGGAGAATTCCGTCATCATCGGCGCTCATCCCGACGATGAACTGCTCTGGTTCAATTCAATCCTGCGCGACGCTGATGAGGTCATCATCGTCTACCGCCATTTCTGGGGGAAGCCCGGCATCGGCGAAGCGCGGGCGGCCGCGATCGCCGAATATCCCCGCGGCAATGTCACCTGCCTCGATATCGACGAGTCGGGTGCCTATGGCTGCGCCAACTGGGCCGATCCCGTGCTGACCGGGGCCGGCATCGGCTTCGGCATCGAGGCAGAGCGCCGGGCAATGACGCGTATTGCCCGCAAGTCCGTTGCGGCCCTGCCGACGGTGAAGCTCGAGCGCATCGCCGCCGCCAGCGTATCCAGGGCCTATGAAGCGAACTTCCAGATCATATGCGAGTTGCTGAGGCGGCGCCTGCGGCCCGAGATGAACGTCTTCACGCATAATCCCTGGGGCGAATACGGACATGAGGAGCATATCCAGGTGTTCCGCGCCCTGAATTTGCTGCGCGAGGAGATCGGCTTTCGGCTCTGGATGTCAAATTACTGCACCGAACGCGCCTTGCCCCTCGCGATGCGTCATTTCTCGCGTGCGCCTGGCGGTTACATCAGATTGCCGACCGACAAGGTCTTCGCCAATGCGGTCGCGGAGGTCTATCGCAAGCACAATTGCTGGACCTGGGACGACGACTGGGCATGGTTCGACGAGGAATGCTTCATGGAAGCGCCGCGCGAGGCCACCGCGACGGCGGCTCACCGGCACCTCTTCCCGCTCAATTTCTTCACCATTGGCGAGGAGCGGCCGAGGAACTGGCTGCCCATGGCCATGACGATATCGGTGGCCTTTGCATTCACTCTCGCGGAAGCAATCTGAGTCGGATCGATTTCGAGGCGGGCGCGCGCTCCGCCGGGAGGTTGGCCCTCCATGTCGGGCGGTCGATCGCACCGAGTGCGGCAATGCCCGCGACGCGGATGAGGAGAACTACCTAAGGCCTTGTGGTTTCGCTGTTTCCTGGGTGCGTGACTATCACACTCACAGCATTGTTTTTGCTTCAATGTGACACAACATTTGTTGCGGTGCACATTTTTGCCGTAAACCAAGGTTAGTGAGCGGTTGCCCGATAGAGTTTGGCAAATTCAAATTGCCAACTCTATGCCTGCGCTTAAGCCTATCATCGATACCTATGCCTTCCTCTTGGTCATAAGTCCGAGATCCTTCTCTCTATGTTCGGTTGGCGTGCGCCGCTAAGCGTTTTTAGCGGAAAGTTATATTGCCAATCAGCATAAGAAAAAAGAAAGGGGCGGAATGATTTCATTCCTTCAACTTAAGTCTCGCAGCATCGGCGCTGGTGCGCTGTTCCTCCTGGCCGCCTGCCTGATTGTCACCCTCACCATTACGCAGACACGTGCCGAAACCCGGCCCCGCTCCGGAGCTGCTTCGTCGTCTCCGGCAGCCTCATCTCATTCAGCGCGCGATTGGGTGCCCTATGATCTACCGGAAGTGGCCCCGCCCCGACGCGATAGCAGCCTTCGTCTCACGGTAGATCGTCCGGCTGCGGGAGCGGCCAATACCGGTCGTCGTCCTGCAGCAGCGGCCAATCGTGGCCGCGTTCCTGCGCAAGCGACCAATGTCGGTCGTGCTCCTCCGGCAGAGGCCAGTGCCGAGCGTCCGTCTGCGGCAGAGACCGTTGCTGATCATCCTCTTGCGGCAGAGGCCAGCGTCGAGTTTCCTTCTGCGGCAGAGACCATTGCTGATCACCCTCTCGCGGCAGAGGCCAGTGCCGATCATCCCCCCGTGGAAGCGACCAATGCTGCTTCAAGCATTTCCGCGGACAGTGTGACGGCGCCGGCCGTCAAGTTCATGAGCTCGGCGCTACGGCCGATCACCTTCAGCCTTCTGATCGCCAAACCCGGTGAGCTGCTGAAATCGGCTATCAAGGTGATGCATCTGCTCGGCATCATTCTGGGATTGGGCGCCGCGACGGTCCTCGATCTCGTGATCGTCAAGTTCCTCGTCTCCGGAAAGATCAAGGCTGAACAGATTGCGATGGTCAAATTCATGACCGGTATCGTATCGGCTGGCCTCGCGGTGCTCTGGGTTTCCGGACTTCTGTACCTGGCGCATTATGCGATGTTTGATCCGGTCAAGCTCGGGAACCAGAAGGTCTGGGCCAAGATCGCGATCGTCGGCGTCCTTACGATCAACGGCTACTTCATCCACAAGACGGTCCTGCCGCTGATGGAAAATCAGATCGGACGGTCGCTCTTTGCCGGTCTGTCGCGCAAGCAGATTACGATGATGATGGTCTTTGGCACGGTCTCGGCGACATCCTGGTATGTGCCGCTGATCCTGGGCGCCATGCCGCATTTCAACTTCATCGTGCCGGCTCCGCGCCTGCTCGTGGCCTATGCGCTGATCCTGCTCATCGCCATCGCCGCGACCCATGGCATGGTTGACACCATCCGGCGCCGCGGTCGCCTGGAGCCCCAGCTACAGCCCGCATTCTGATGCTCGATCACCGGACCGGATATCATATCCGGTCCGGTGATCTAACCTTCTGTTTTGCGTCGGCTTTCCCGAAAACCGCATTCCACTTTTCGGGCCGATGCTTTGGCATGACGACCTGCGCGCCTCTTCGGCGCGCAGGTCAAAGTCGAACGGCGGTTGCCTGGTCGGGAAGGACCGGGCAACCGCCTTTCTGCGTTCGACGGGGGCTGCGTCCCCTATGGCGACGATGCCATTGCGCCGGATCGAGCTGGATGCAATTGCGGCTTGAGCGGAGACTCGGGGCTCGTCCGTCGCATTCGCGTTGAAACCAGACGGTATCCCGCTACGGTGGACCTCCATGGGAAACGCCAGCCGGGAGCAGAGCCAGGATATGGCCGCCACCGAATTGAACGCGTCGGATTTCGACGCCAAGGACGCGCGCATCACGCTGTTCCGGGGGCTGCTTCAGGCGGTTGCGCGGCGTGGCAAGGGCCGCGTCGCGCTCGAAGATCCGGAGCGCCAGCCGGTGACCTTCGGCCGGCTCGTTCTGGGAGCGCTGGTTCTCGGGCGAAAGCTCGCTTCGGGCACGGAGTTGGGGGAACGCGTCGGACTGATGCTGCCCAATGTCCAGGGCATGGCGGTGACGCTGTTCGGGCTTTCTGCCTATGGCCGCGTGCCGGCGCTGCTGAACTTCACGGCAGGGGTGAAGAACCTGCGGGCGGCGGCCGAGCTGGCCGGCTTGAAGACGATCGTCACCTCGCGTCGCTTCGTCCACCAGGCCAAACTCGACGATGAGATCGCGGCGCTCGGCGAGGGCAGGCGGGTCGTCTATCTCGAGGATATCCGCCGGGAGTTGACCAGCTTCGACAAGATGCTGGCCGCGATCCAGAGCCTGGCGCCGGCATTTGCCCTGCGGGCCTATGAGGGGCGGCCGGATGATCCAGCCGTGGTGCTGTTCACCTCCGGCACCGAGGGCAAGCCAAAGGGCGTGGTGCTGAGCCACGCCAACCTGGTTTCGAATACCCGCCAGATCTTTGCGCTTGCGGCAGGCTTCCTCTCCGAGCGCGACATCGTCATGAATGCGTTGCCCGCCTTCCATTCCTTTGGCCTGACCGCGGGGCTGCTGATGCCGCTGCTGCACGGCATGAAGGTCGTGCTCTATCCGAGCCCACTTCATTACAAGCAGGTGCCGAAGCTGATCGGCGAGATGGGCTGCACTTTCCTGTTCTCGACCGACACGTTTCTGCAGGGCTATGCGCGCGCTGCCGATCCCGACGATCTGAAGAGCGTGCGCTACGTCGTGGCCGGAGCCGAGCGGGTGAAGCCGGAGACACGCGCGATGTGGCAGCCCTACGGCACCACCATCCTCGAAGGCTACGGCTGCACCGAATGTTCGCCGGTGCTCGCCTGCAACACTCCCGTCGCGACCCGCGAGGGCAGCGTCGGAAAACTCCTGCCCGGCATCGAGGCGCGGCTCGATCCGGTCGAGGGCATTCATCAAGGTGGACGGCTGAATGTCCGCGGGCCGAATGTGATGCTGGGCTATCTCAGTGCAGACGAGCCCGGGCGTGTCGTGCCGCCCGAAGGCGGTTGGCACGATACCGGCGATATCGTCGTGATCCAGGACGGCTTCGTCAGCATCCGCGGCAGGGCCAAGCGATTCGCCAAGCTCGGTGGCGAGATGGTTTCGCTGGCCGCGGTGGAATCAATGGTGGCGGTCCTCTGGCCGGGGTTCAACCATGTCGTCGTCGCGCTGCCGGATGTGCGCAAGGGCGAGCAACTCGTGCTGGTCACCGAAAAGCCTGATGCCGACAAGGCTGCGCTGCAGGAAACGGTGAAACAGCAGGGCTTTCCTGAACTGTGGACGCCGCGCGCCATTTTGGTCGCACGCGCGATTCCGGTGCTGGGCAACGGCAAGATCGACTATGGTGCGACGCGCGAGCTTGCGTTGACGATGCGGGCGCTGCTGTGACGCCATAATTCTACGGTTAATGCCCGAGTCATGATCATGACGGCCGCCTCTTCCCTTGCCGCAACAATGCGCGTCGTAGCGCTTCTGCCGGCTCTGTCCTTCGCGGGCCCCGCCAATCTCGCGGCGCAGGCGCCGAGCCAGACCTACGAGCGGCGCGACGAATGCATCGAGGCGGGACGGCTCACCGCTGCGCAATGCGATTTCGCCTATCGCAATGCCCGGGCCGAATTCGAGGAGAAGGCGCCACGCTACGCGTCGCGCGCGCTATGCGAGCGCAGCCACAAGCGCTGCGGTGCACAGGTTTCCTCCACGGGCGGCTGGGACTCCTTCGGCCGCGGCGGCGCGACCTATGTGCCGCGCTTCACCGGTGTCCGCGTCACGGGTGAGGGAACTGCGAGCCGTGCTCTACCCGTGGTCGAGGGCGCGACGAAGATCGCCTTCACCGGCCGCTCGATCACGACACTTGAGGACAAGATTGGTGGGAGGCGTGGCGTCATCGGCCAGGCCAGCTCGATTGGGAGAGGCGGGCGCGGCCACGATCCGCAAGAGAGCGGCCCCTATGTTAAGCGCGGCGACCGCGACGACACCGTACGCGTGCCGATGGAGCAGAAGCGCATCGGCTCCGATGTCGCGCCGGGGCTCTATGTCGATCCCGATGGCGTCGAGTGGTACAAGCCCGCCCGCCGGCATTGAGGCGCTTGCGCCCGCCGTCGGCTGTCGCTAGGGCTGCGTCCACGCGGACGTGGCGAAACTGGTAGACGCACGAGACTTAAAATCTTGCGCCCTAAAGGCTTGCGGGTTCGAGTCCCGCCGTCCGCACCACGACAATCTTGCTGCGATTGCTCGGGTCAGCCGCGCGGCTCGCGGCGAAAGATCACGCTCAGATTGTTCGCCGGCATCTCGGTTACGTCCGGCACGCCAAATCCTGCCAGTTCCGCCAGTGCGATGACATCGTCGAGTTCGCGCAGGCCCCATTCGGCGTTGCGCAAGCGCAGGCTTTCATCGAAGGCGAGGTTGCTCGGCTCGAGGGCGCGCCCAGGCCGGCGATAGGGGCCGTAGAGATAGAGCGGAGCGCCTGCCGGCAGCAGCTTGCCGGCCTGCGTCAGCAGCCCCCGCGTCGCGGCCCAGGGCGAGATGTGGATCATGTTGATGCAGATGATGGCATCGGCGGAGCGGACCGGCCATTCGGCCGCTGCGGCATCGAGCTGAACGGGCGGACGAATATTGGCGAGCCTGCTTTCCCTGATCCAGGCCGCAATACTGATGAGTGCATCCTGATCAGGGTCGGAGGGCTGGAAGGTCAGTACGGGCAGGGCGGCCGCGAAATGGCTGACATGCTCGCCCGAGCCGCTGGCGATCTCCAGGACCAGGCCTTTGGCGGGAAGGATTTTGCGCAGGATGTCGAGGATCGGCTCACGATTGCGCAGTGCCGCGGGGGCGAAGAGGCGTGGATCAGTCATGGGTCGCGGCTTGCTCCGGAAGTATCGATGTGGTCATCGAAAGCCAGGTAGAAAATTCATCTGACCTATCCCCGGCTACAGTTAAGGCACGGAGCTTCTTCACGCCCGCCAAAATTTCGCCATCACAAACTTCAAGCTTACCCATCGCCAAGTCGTCGCGATGCGCTATAAGGAGCCCGAAAGCAGGCCGATTTTGAGTGCGGCCCTGCATGCTGCGGGCGGGTTTTGTTAACCGAGATCCTGATTGTCGTCGCGTTGACCGTCATTAACGGTCTTCTCGCCATGTCCGAACTCGCAGTGGTCTCCTCCCGTCCGGCACGGCTCAAGGTTCTCAGCGATCAAGGCAGCAAGGGTGCTGCGACGGCGATACGCCTCGCCGAGCATCCCGGTCGTTTCCTTTCGACGGTACAGATCGGTATCACGCTGGTCGGCGTCCTGTCCGGCGCTTTCTCCGGCGCGACGCTGGGTGCGCGCCTGTCGCAATGGTTGATGGAGCAAGGGTTCTCCAACGCTGTCTCCGATGGCCTTGGCGTCGGGACGGTCGTCGTTGCTATTACCTATCTCTCGCTGATCATTGGCGAACTGGTGCCGAAGCAGATCGCCTTGCGTGATCCCGAGCGGGTGGCGGCGCGCATTGCGCCGATGATGTCCTTCCTGTCGCGCATCGGTGCGCCGCTGGTCTTCCTGCTCGATATCTCCGGCAAGGCCGTACTGGCGCTGCTCGGCCAGAAGGGCGAGTCGGAAGAGCGGGTGACCGAGGAAGAGGTCCGCACCATCATTGCCGAGGCCGAAACCGCCGGCGTGCTGGAACGCGACGAGCGCGAGATGATCTCGGGCGTCATGCGCCTTGCCGATCGCTCGGCCCGCGCGCTGATGACGCCGCGCCGCGAGGTCGAGGTCATCGATCTCTCCGATACGGCCGATGAGATCCGCGCGCAGGTTCGTGCCTCCAAGCGCTCGCGGCTCCCGGTTCAGGATGGCGAATCCGACGCGATCGTCGGCGTTATAGTAGTCAAGGACACGGTCGATTTCCTGTCCACCGGCAGCACCGAGGATCTGCGCGCCCTGGTGCAGGAAGCGCCGGTGGTGATGGACACCGCCAATGCCCTGCTCGTGCTGCGGGAAATCAAGGCCTCACGCGTGCATATGGCGCTGGTCTTCGACGAGTACGGCCATTTTGAAGGCATCATCACTCCCGGCGATGTGCTGGAAGCGATCACTGGCGTCTTCCAGGAGGAGGATGAGGACGAGCCGCCGATCGTCACACGCGCCGACGGCTCCTATCTCGTTGCAGGCTGGATGCAGGTGGACGAATTCTCGCACGAGCTCGGCATCCACATTCCGCGCGATGCCGATTTCCAGACGGTTGCCGGCTTCATCCTGGCCGAACTCAACCATCTGCCCAATGTCGGAGAGTTCTTCGAGAAGGGGCATTGGCGCTTCGAGGTGGTCGATCTCGATGGACGCCGCATCGACAAGGTGCTGGTGAGCCGGCTGGATTGAGCACTTCCTCTGGCCTTGCGCCGGCATGTCCGGTGCGAGGTGAGAAAGCTCGAAATCGTAATTGACCCTGCCGGAGCAGCCGTGGTCTAATCTTGGTCAAGGGGTTTCTCGCGACGACCCCGTGAGGCGTCAGCCCAAGGATCGCGTCCGTTTTCCTCACTCAGGGATGGACGCTCATGTCTTCCAGCACACAGATCACCACATCCCAATTGTCCCGGCTCATCGGCCTGCCCGATGCGCCCGCGATCGTCGATGTCCGCATCCCCGATGATTTCGGGGCGAGCCCCTATCTTCTGCCGGCCTCTGTCCTGCACGACTATCGGACTGTCGGCGACTGGGCCTCGTCCTATCGGGGCCGGCACGTCGTCGTCCTGTGCCAGAGCGGCCAGAAGCTGAGCGAGGGCGTCGCTGCCTGGCTCAGGCATGAGGGCATTACCGCCGAAACGCTCGAGGGGGGCTACGGGGCCTGGCAACAAGCCAGGGGGCTCGTTGTCTCGCATGCAAAGATCCCGACGCGGAACGGGGCCGGCGCGACCGTCTGGGTGACGCGCGCGCGTCCCAAGGTCGACCGCATCGCGTGCCCCTGGCTGATTCGCCGCTTCGTCGATCCGAAAGCCGTGTTCTTGTTCGTGGCCCCTTCAGAAGTCGTGGCGGTGGCCGATCGCTTCCAGGCCGTTCCCTTCGATATAGACGGCGTATTCTGGAGCCATCGCGGCGAGCGTTGCAGCTTTGACATCATGCTGGAGGAGTTTGGCCTCACCTCGGCAGTGCTGGAGCGTCTCGCCACGATCGTGCGCGCCGCGGATACGGCGCGGCTCGAGCTGGTGCCGGAAGCCGCCGGTTTCCTGGCTGCCTCGCTCGGGCTATCGCGCATGTTCAAAGACGATTTGGAACAACTCGATGCCGGCATGCTGCTCTATGACGCTTTCTATCGCTGGTGCCGCGATGCGACCGACGAAACCCATAACTGGCCGTCCCCGATGAGCAGGACCTGAGGGGCGGCCATGACTATCGCAACGACGGACAAGGCAGCGCCAGCCGTGGCGGGCATGCCGACGCTCGGTGAAGCAACGAGGGTTTGGGCCAGGATCGGGCTCCTGAGCTTCGGCGGCCCGGCCGGGCAGATCGCGCTGATGCACAAGGAATTGGTCGAGGAGCGGCGCTGGATCGGTGAGCAGCGGTTTCTGCACGCGCTCAATTACTGCATGCTCTTGCCCGGCCCCGAGGCGCAGCAGCTTGCCATCTATATCGGCTGGCTGATGCACCGGACGCTGGGTGGCCTGATCGCCGGGCTGCTCTTCATCCTGCCTGGCGCTCTGGTGATGCTGGGACTGAGTTCCCTCTATGTTCTCTATCGCCAGGTACCGCTGATCGACGGCCTCTTCTTCGGTGTGAAGGCAGCGGTGCTTGCCGTTGTCATCGAGGCCGGCATGAGGATCAGCCGACGCGCACTGAAGAACCGCGCAATGGTGGGCATCGCGATCGCCGCATTCATCGCGATCTATCTGGTCCGGCTGCCATTTCCGCTGATCATCGCGGTGGCCGGGCTCATCGGCTGGCTCGGTCATCGCTGGCGCCCGGACAGCTTTGGCGGCAACGGGCATGGCAAGACAGGCGGCCCCGACATGATGGGGCTTGTCGATCTGATGTTCGAGCGCGGCGAGATGGCCCATGTCAGACCGTCGCGCGGAAGAGCGTTCCGTACGCTCGCGATCTGGCTGCCGCTCTGGCTAGGGCCCGTTGGGGTTCTCTGGTTGCTCACCGGGGTAGACAGCGTCTGGACCCAGATCGGCAGTTTCTTCAGCGCCATGGCGGTGGTTACATTCGGCGGGGCCTATGCCGTTCTGGCCTATGTGGCGCAGGCCGCGGTCGAGACCTATGGCTGGCTTGCGGCCGGCGAGATGGTCGATGGGCTCGGCCTTGCCGAGACGACACCCGGCCCGCTGATCCTGGTGCTGCAATTCACCGGCTTCCTTGCCGGCTTCCGCGCCCCAGGCAGCCTTCCGCCGATCCTGGCCGGGGGCATGGGCGCGCTACTGACG
Organism: Allobosea sp. 2KB_26; assembly: GCF_052115715.1. Lineage (NCBI taxonomy): Bacteria > Pseudomonadati > Pseudomonadota > Alphaproteobacteria > Hyphomicrobiales > Alloboseaceae > Allobosea > Allobosea sp. 2KB_26. The sequence continues at coordinate 49,275 of NZ_JBFRHE010000001.1, read as the reverse complement.
CTTTGGGTGACGTTTGCGCCCTGTTTCCTCTGGATCTTCCTGGGCGCGCCCTATGTCGAGGCATTGCGGGGAAACAGGGGGCTCTCGGCGGCGTTGAGTGCGATCACGGCCGCCGTGGTCGGCGTGATCGCGAACCTCGCGCTTTGGTTCGGGCTACATGTCCTGTTCCGCGAAATCCGGCGCGTGGAGCTGCTTGGCCTCGCGCCCGACCTGCCGGTCTTGGCGTCGCTCGACTGGCGCGCAGCCGTGCTCGCGGTGGCCGCGATGATTGCGATGCTGCGCTTCAAGGTCGGGATGATCCCGACGCTCGCGGCCTGCGCCGCAGCCGGTCTCCTGCTCTCGCGCCTGCCTGCCTGAGGGGCTTGTCAGCGCCTCGGCGGCTCGCCGGGCTCAATGATGCGATACTCGGCATCGATGACCTCGACGCGCGAGCTGCTGGGACGGACCGGTGCAAAGGGATCGCGCTGATCGAATCCGGCCGCCTTCAGCTTGCTCTTCAGGCGCCAGGCCGCGATCGCGCCGGCAGCAAGCACGACGGGGATGAGGATCAGGGCGAGACTTGCTGCGAGGAGGAACAGCGTCACGCCAAGAACGAGGCTTGCTGCCATGGTCAGCCAGGAGGCCCAGCGCGGCATGCGGGTCCTCTGGCCGGCGAGCTGCTCGTAGAGATTGACGCGGATCATGTGGTCTCCATTCGATGGGTCCACATGAGAGATAGGAAGTGAATGCGGCGAAGGCGAGATGCCCTAGGCTTGCAATCGCCAATCGTAGAGCCAATCGAGACGATGGCGCATACCCTCAGGCCCAAGGCGGCGCATCGCAAAGTTGCGCGCGATATTCCAGGGCCATTCCAAATGATAGGCCCGGCCGTTGCTGCGGCTCGTGGCCTGAACGCGCCTGGCACGGTCCTGCCGAGCCGTGGCATAGGCTGCGAATGCTGCCGGTAGCGCTGCCGCGCCGCCCTGCTGGAGATGAACCGTCAGTTGCTGCGCGAGGACGGCGGCGTCCTCGATCGCCAGTGCGGCACCTTGCGCCATGAAGGGCAGGACCGGATGGGCGGCATCGCCGAGCAAGGCGATGCGCCCCTGCGCCATCGCTGCGGGCGCCCGGTCGAAGAGCGACCAGACCAGCCAGTGTGGCGCCGCTGTTGCAAGCTTGTGCAGCACGGGCTCGGCCTTGGTGAGATGCGCGGCAAGTTGACCGGGCTCACCGACGCGGGACCAGCCCTCACGGGCCTCCTTCGCTTCGCGAATGACGACGAGATTGGTCTCGCGACCACCGGAGACAGGGTAATGCACGGCATGGCGGCCGGAGCCGAGATGAAGGGTCACGATGCCCGGCGCGGCGCGGCCGCTGGCGTTCGGTACCAGGGTCCGCCAGGCTTCATAGCCGGTGAAGACCGGCGGAGCAGCGTCGCCGATCAGTTCGCGGCTGCGCGACCAGAGCCCGTCGGCGCCGACCAGCGCCAGAGCCGAAATGGATTCCATCTGGCCGGCTTCGGTCGCGAGCGTCGCAGTGATGCCGTCTGCGTTCTCGGCGATGTCCCGCAGGCCGCGGCCGACGATCAGCCGGATGCCGGGCAGGGAACGGGCGGCATCGAGCAGCAGAGTGTGCAGGTCAGTTCGACGTATGGTGCGGAAGGGGGGGGCGGCACCGGCGGTGGTCATCGGCATTTCAGCCAGCCGAGAACCATCCTGCCAGCGCCGGACAACAAGGCGTTCGGCAACCACAGAGGCGCGCTTAACGGCCAGGCCGAGATCGAGAGCTTCGAGAACATGCCCGGCATTTGGCGAAAGCTGGATGCCCGCACCGGTCTCGCCGAAGCCGGTGCGCTTTTCCGCGACCGTCACGGAGAAGCCGCGCCGCGCCAGTGCAATGGCGGCTGTAAGCCCGCCGATGCCGGAGCCGGCGATCAGGATATGGGGAGCGGCCACGACTGTCTTCGGCAATTGGATGCGCCAGCAACCGGCACGACCGGTCGCGATGGGAAGCTGTGGGCGTCTTGAACGCCGGCGCCCGTCACGCTGCCTTGGCTGCCTCGTGATGGGCGCATTCCGGCGGGGTGCAGGCGCCTGCCGAGAGCGAGGGCTCGTATTTGAACAAGGTCGAGCAATAGGGGCAGATGATCTCGCCGTCCGAGCCCATGTCGAGGAAGACATGCGGGTGATCGAAGGGCGGCTTGGCCCCGATGCACATGAACTCCTTCGCGCCGACATGAATGACGGCAACGCCGGGCTGGTTATGGAAATGCGGGATGCCCGTATCGGCCATGGATCATGCTCTTGCGTTGATTTGCCCCACCTCTAACCCGTCACGCCGGCCTGCGCCAGTGTGCGCAAGCGCCTCAGGGCGCCCGGAAGCAGGCACCTGCAATAGATCCGGTGCGCGCGCTTTCCTCGCGGGTGAGCGTATTCGACAGGACTTTCCGCCAGAGTCCGTCGCGCTTGAGGCCATCGATCGCGCAGTTGCAGGCCTTCTCGCACATTTGCAGCGAGGTTTCGGCGCTGACACAGCTGCGCAGGCAGGAGATCAGAAACGGGCGTGCTTCCTGCTCGGGGCCGACGGCCAGCCGCATGACGATGAGCAGCACCCCGATGAAGATCGGCTGGTGCAGCAGGTAGACGCTCAGGCTGTGCCGCCCGCCCCAGGCGATGACGCGGGCCGGGAGCGAGTGCGCCTGCCAGTGGCTCCAGCTTCCCTGTCTGGCGAGCGCCAACTTTCCGAGAGCCATGCCCGCCAGCACACATCCGAACCAGGGCACGATCGGTACGAAATCGGCGGTTGCCCCGGAGACGTGGGCGAAACCGAGCCAGAGCAGCCAGGGCCGATCGAGTATTTGCGGCGGAGGAAGCAGCGGCAGCGCGAAAAACAGGGCGCTGAACAAAAGCAATGCAGCGGCCGGCAGTCGCAGGAAGGGCAGGGCGAGCACGCTGGCGAGCGCGATATTGTGGAGGATGCCGAAGTAGATGAAGCTCTCCGGCATGGCGAACCAGGTCGCGATCGTGACCAGCGCCGCAGCGCCCGCGACCACGGCCAGCCGGCGGAAATAGGCGGGCAGGTTCACGCCTCTGCGCGTCGCCAGTACCAGGCTGAAGCCAACGATTGTCAGGAAGGACCCTGCGATCAGGCGCGCGAAGGCGCTCCAGCCGGGATGGGAGGGGACCTCGGTTGCAATCAGGTCAAAATGGGAAAGATCATAGGCGAAGTGGTAGACGAACATCGCTAGCAGAGCGAGGCCGCGGGCAAGGTCGACAAGGTCGATCCGGCGGCGTGGAAGCGGCGATGTCGGGGCCGTCTCAGCGTGGCTCATATCAGCCTTCATAGGCAAGCGGCGGAAACACGGCTACACAAAGTCGCTCCTGCATGGCAGGTGAAGCAGACCCCCGCAGCTTCCGCGACGTGCCATGCAGAAATTCTCCTCGGACGGCGTCAATCTCGCCTTCATCGACCTCGCCCCGACCAATGACGCGCCGCGCGGCGAGAGCATCATCCTGGTCCATGGCTTTGCCTCCAGCCACATGGTCAACTGGGTCAATACGCAGTGGACGAAGACATTGACCCATGCGGGTTACCGGGTCGTTGCGCTCGACAATCGTGGCCACGGCCAAAGCGACAAACCGCATGAGGCGGAGGCCTATTCCTCGCATATCATGGCGGAGGATGTGCGCCGCCTGATGGATCATCTCGAGATCGCGCGGGCGGACGTGATGGGTTATTCGATGGGCGCGCGCATCTCTGCCCATCTCGCGCTTGCCCATCCGCAGCGCCTGCGTTCGCTGCTGCTCGGCGGGCTCGGCATCCATCTTGTCGAGGGCGTCGGCCTGCCGCTCGGCATTGCAGATGCGATGGAGGCTCCCTCGCTCGATGTCCTGAGCGACCCGATGCAGCGGATGTTTCGTGCCTTTGCGGACGCCAACAAGAGCGATCTCAAGGCGCTTGCAGCCTGCATTCGCGGGTCGCGGCAGACGCTCACGCCAGCCGAGGTCGGCCGTATCGTGATGCCGACCCTGGTCAGCGTCGGAACCAAGGACGATGTCGCGGGCTCCGGGCAGGAACTCGCAGCTCTCATTCCGAATGCGGAGGCTTTCGCGATCGAGGGGCGCGATCACAACCTCGCAGTCGGAGACAAGACCCACAAGCAGGCCGTGCTCGATTTCCTGAGATGGCTCTGAGCCGACGATTTTCTCGTCGCGCGATGAAGCGCCGGCGGATGCAATGGTTTGGGGGGATGCCAGGTTTGATACCGGTTTCCCTGCGGTCCGGGCAGGGCAAGGCAGCGTTCTTGTTTGGCATTGCAGCATGCCGCCGTGCTAGACTGCGGTTCTGAAACACACCGTATTCCGGAGAATGATCATGCCGTCAGGGCGCTCCGTCGTAGAAACGCGCCACCCGGTCACCGGGCTCGACAGGGTCGATCCGGTTTGGTCCCGGCTGCGGCGCGAGGCCGAACAAGCGCTCAGCATCGAGCCAGCGCTGGGCAGTCTGATTCTGTCGTCGATTCTCAACCAGCCGAGTTTCGAGGCGGTGGTCGGCCATCGCGTGGCGGCGCGGCTCGCGCATCCCGCTCTTGGGGCGGATCTGATCGAGCAGGCCTTTGCCGAGGCCATCGCTGCCGACCCCGAGATCGCCCAGGGCATGCGCGCCGATGTTCTCGCGGTGCTCGACCGTGACCCGGCCTGCAAGCGGCTGATCGAGCCCGTGCTGTTCTTCAAGGGCTTCCACGCCCTGCAGGGCCACCGGCTGGCGCACTGGCTGCTCAACCAGGGGCGGCGCGATTTCGCGCTTTATCTGCAGAGCCGTTCCTCCGAAGTATTCCAGACCGACATCAACCCCGCAGCGCGCATCGGCAAGGGCATTTTCCTCGACCATGCGACGGGCCTCGTGGTCGGCGAGACGACTGTGATCGAGGATGATGTCTCAATGCTGCAGGACGTGACGCTCGGCGGCACCGGCAAGGAGAGCGGCGACCGCCATCCGAAGATCCGCAAGGGTGTCCTGATCGGCGCGGGCGCCAAGATCCTGGGCAATATCGAAGTCGGCAAATGCGCCCGTGTCGCAGCCGGTTCGGTCGTGCTCACTGCGGTGCCGCGCAACACCACCGTCGCCGGTGTGCCCGCTAAGGTGGTCGGCGAAGCCGGCTGCGCCGAGCCGTCGCGGTCCATGGATCAGATACTCGCCGGGGACTGCGGCGCTCACATCTGAGCACCATTCCGTCCCGACGCCTGCAGCCAATCCGCGACATCCTGGCGCCGGGGGTGACCTTGTGCCGGCAACAACAGGGTCATCCGGTCCGGGGTCGTCAACGCAGGTGCGAGCGGCGCGACCAACCGACCATCGGCAAGATAGGGCTGGAGCAGACTGAGCCGGCCCATTAGCACGCCAGCACCCGACAGCGCAGCATCGAGCGCGACGCTGTAGAGCGAGAATGATGGGCCACGCGCCGGATCGACGATCTCGCCGGCCCCGATGGAGGCCAGCCAGCGCGCCCAGTCGCTGCGCCAGACCGCGTCGTGCAGCAAGGTCTCATGGGCGAGCCCGGCAACGCTCTGGAGCCGGGATGCGAGGGCGGGAGAGCAGACCGGTGTGATCGCATCAGGGGCGAGCGCGAGCGCCGATGGCGCAGCTTGGCCATCCCCAAGATAGAAGATGGCGATGTCGCAAAGCTCGTGCCTTGCGTTCGGTGGTTGCTCCATGGCCGAGACCGAGACCTGCAATCCGGGGAACGCTTGCTGAAGCCCGGCAAGACGCGGTGAGAGCCATAGCTGGGCGATGCAGGGCAGGGCGGCGATGGTGAGCGTGCGGCTCTCATGCCCGCCGCCCAGTTCCTGCATCGACGATGCCAGCAGATCGAAGCCGCGGGTGAGGCGCGGCAGCGCCGCGCGGGCAGCCGGAGTCAAGGCGACGCCTTGTGGCAAGCGCCGGAACAGCTGGGCCCCGAGCGCCGCCTCCAACTGCCGGATTTGCTGCGTCACCGCCCCAGCCGTCACTCCGAGTTCCTCTGCTGCCTTGGCAAAGCTCTCGCAGCGCGCCGCAGCTTCGAAGGCCCGGAGCGCATTGAGTGGAGGCAAGCGGGGGCGTGGTGGCGTCACGGGCATGGCAACCTGTCGGAGCCTTAGATTTTCTCTGTCTCGCGGCGACGATAACTCGTTTGCGCCAGCCGCGGCAAACGGCTCCAATCAGGGTGTTCCGCGCGTTGCGGTTCGGCCGGATGGAGAAACGGACATGGCGGCGTTGGGCAGGCGTGACTGGGTGCCGGCGGCAAGCGAGAATTACGTGCTCACGGTCGCCGAGACCGTCGCCTTGCAGGATCTCGATGCGACCGAACGGGCGATCCAGGCGCTGACGACGGAGAACCGGGCTATCCACGAGCGCGACTGCGTCAATCTCAATCCCGCAACCAATATCATGAACCCGAAGGCGGAGGCGGCGCTCTCGGCGGGCCTGGGCGCGCGGCCATCGCTCGGGTATCCCGGCGACAAATACGAGATGGGGCTCGAGGCGATCGAGAAGATCGAGATTATCGCTGCAGAGCTCGCGGCACAGGTCTTCGGCGCGCGCTACGCAGAAGTCCGGGTGCCGTCGGGTGCCATCGCCAATCTCTATGCTTTCATGGCTGTGGCGAAGGCGGGGGACTGCATCATCGCGCCGCCCGGCGATATCGGCGGCCATGTCACCCATCATGGCGCTGGTGCGGCCGGGCTCTACGGCATCATCACCCATCCCGCACCGGTCGACGCGCTGAACTACACCGTCGATCTCGGCAGGCTGCGTGAGGACGCGCTGCGACTCCGCCCGAAGCTGATCAGCATCGGCGGCAGCCTCAACCTGTTCGCGCATCCGATCCGTGAGATCCGTGCCATTGCGGACGAGGTTGGAGCGATCGTGCTGTTCGATGCCGCCCATATGTCCGGCATGATCGCCGGCCATGCCTGGCAGCAACCGCTGCAGGAGGGAGCGCATCTGATGACGATGAGCACCTATAAGAGCCTGGGCGGTCCGCCTTCGGGCCTGATCGTCACCAATGACGCCGACCTTGCCAGGAAGCTCGATGCCATCGCCTATCCCGGCCTGACCGCCAACTTCGACGCGGCAAAATCGGCGTCTCTCGCCATTACGCTGCTCGACTGGAAGGCGCATGGCCGCGCCTATGCACAGATGATGGCGCAGACGGCGAAGGCGCTGGCCGATGCCCTTGTCGAGCGGCAGGTCCCGGTCTTCGCGCGCGATCGCGGCACTACGACATCGCATCAGTTCGCCATCGAGGCCGCCCCCCACGGCGGCGGGCAGGCGGCCGCGAAACGGCTGCGCGAGGCGAATATCCTGAGCTGCGGGATCGGCCTGCCGATCGCTCCCGTCGCAGGCGACGTCAATGGCCTGCGACTCGGAACGCCCGAAATCGTGCGCTTCGGCATGACGCCCGCCGACATGCCGGAGCTCGCCGGCTACATCGCTGAAGGTCTGAGCGGTGCTCGCCCCGCTGAGGCCATTGCCCGGGATGTCACGGCCTTCCGTAGCCGATTCAAGAAGCTGCACTTCATGCGCTGACGGGTGGCAACTGCCGGCCCCGATCGTGGAAGCGCCGCTGCCGGGTCGGTGCGTGCATGCGTCGCAACCTCATGCATCGACCCGAAAAGCGGATTGCGCGTTTCGGGCTGATACATATAGACGATCAGCTCATCGGACCGGATGGTCCGGGCAGATGAGCTCGTCGCTGCCCTTCGCGTAGCGCTCGAGCATCTCTGCGCGCAACGCAGCCTCCGAGACGAGATGCGCGCCGCCGAGCCAGATCGACTCGATTGCGCCGGTGCTGTCGCGGACCAGGCGTGCTGTCTCGCCCGGGCTGTTGAAGCCCGATGCCTTGCTGAGGCGGCCCTGGTCAGGAGCCTCGACTGCGATCTCGCCAGCGTCGAGGAAGGGCGTGAACAGGGCCGGGCTGGCGCAGAGCACCTTATTGCCGACAGGGACGAGATCGCCGCAGGCCCAGATGCTCCACCAGCGCCCGATCCAGCCTTCCGTCTCGGGCGAGGGGCCACCTTCATCGGAGAATGTCCGGAAGATGTGGATGATACCGTCGAGCCATTGATGGGCCAGCCCGTCAATGGCGTTGGTCAGGACCGAGATCGTCAGGCCCTGTTGCGGCAGGACGGCGGTGCGGGTGATGAAACCCTGGAAGCCGCCGGAATGGCCGAACCACTTCCAGTCGCCATGTCCGCCGGAAATCGTGCCAAGGCCGTAATGGCGGCCAAGGCTGGCCTCATCATCCGGCCAGAGACGGCGGCTCATCTCGCGGCGGCTGAGCGGCGACAGGATGCTGGGCTCTGCCTGCGGTGAGAGCTGCGCGAAGTAACGCGCGACGTCGGCTGCGGTGGCCACGAAGCCGGCAGCCGAGGTCATGGCGTGTCCGGGGTTGTCTCCGGGAATGACCACCCTGCGCCCGAGGGGCAGTCTGGGACTATGACCCTTGGCCATGGGGCGGTCTGCCCAGAGCCCGATATCAGGCCGGGTTTCGCTGAGTTGCGCAGGCGCGACGACCTCCGCGGCAATCCAGTCAACATAGGCCTGGCCCGTCACCGCTTCGATGACGAGGCCGAGAAGGCCGAAGCCGTGGTTCGAGTATTTGAAGCGCTGCGAGGGCGGAAAGGGCTGCGCAACCGAGAGATCGGCGATCAGCTCGTCCTTGCTGAGATAGGGCTTGCGGTCGAAGAACTGGCCGTTGTCGGCGCCATCTCGGGTCAGGCCGGCGCTGTTCGAGAGCAATTGCGCCAAGGTCACAGCTGCGACGTCAGGATGCAGGCCGGTGACAAAACTGCCGACCTTGTCATCGAGCCTGATCCGGCCCGCCTCGACCAGCCGCAGAATCCCCGCTGCCGTATAGGTCTTGGAATGTGAGGCGATGCGAAAGCCGTGACGCGGCGTCAGCGGCTCTCCGGTCTCGATGTCGGCGCTGCCGAAAGCGGCCTCGAGAACGATCTTCTGGCCGCTTGCGATGGCCACCGCGCAGCCCGGCTGATCATGATGGCGGCGCTGGAATTCGAGCCAGCTCGAGACATAGTTCAGGGCGGCGGGCAGCCAGGGCGTCATCGGGCAATCCATCATTGGCGATGTGGGGATTGAAGCATGGCACGATCACCGCGAGGGCGGCAGACCTGCAGGAGCAAACGCTGCCATGCGAGTGTGACGCAGCGCGAGGCCCGGATCTCCGGTTGAACGCGGCCGGAACAGCGTTTCGCTTGCCCTCGCAGCCCGGTCATGGCATCCGTCCCGCCACTCTGAAAGGACCGACCAGTGGACAAGACAGAACTCGCCAAGCTCGAAGCCTATCTTCGGCGCACCTTCGCCAATCATGGCATCAGCGTGCGGGCGCGCATGAAGAAGACCGATTCCGCCGAGGTTTATCTGGGTGAAGAGTTCATCGGCATCATCCATGTCGACGACGAGGATGGTGACCGCTCGTTCAACTTCACCATGGCAATCCTCGACGTCGATCTCGAAGACTGAGGGCCATCAGCGGCTCAGCGCATCATCCCATCGATGGTGCGCCTGACGCCGCCGACCATCAGCTCCCAATCGGCGATGACGGCGCGGGGGAAGCGGATGTTCACGTCGAGTCCGCGATGCCGAAAAGTGACGCGGCAGAGTTCGTCGAGAGGGGCCGGGCCGGTGTTCACCGGGCAGCGCGCTGCAAAGCCTCGCCCATCCGGGACGGAGACGTAGAGCTCGTCGCCCTCATAGGGTGCGCCCTTGCGGAACCCGCGTACGACAAGCCCGCCCGGATTGGACCAGACTGTCGGAGTCAGGAAGCGGGCATAGACCGAGAGCTGCGTCGCCGGCTCGTTGACCTTGTCGGGCGGGCTCAACGTGACCAGCAGCTTGCGTCGGCTTTGGGCGGTCACGGGACCGAAACTCGGCCAGTCGAGACGCAGCCGGGTCATGCCGACCACTCGCTCGCTGTCTTCATGTTCGGCGCCGGCCAGATCCTGTGGAACCAGAAGCGAGACCTGGCCGACGCGCGCCGGCTGGTGCTGGGTTACAGGAGCTGCCGCCAGGCGATGGCCGTAGAGAGCGTATCCGGTTGCTGCAGCGGCAACCAGCAGGATGGCACCAGCCGCCTTCCACAGCGCGCCGTCAGCGCGAGGCAGGGGCGGCGGAGGGCGATTCAGGCGGGCGCGGACCACGGTCGTGAGTCCGGCGGCGCGTTGGGGCGAATGGTGCGCGTATGCGGTCAAGATCCAAGCACCTCGATAACAGGTGCCAGCGACTGAATCAGACGCGCCTTAATGCTCCGTAAACCATGGGGATTGCGCGACGATTGCCGCGCGGCGCAAGGGTTAACCATCGCTAACGAGATTTCTTCACACTTCGTAAACCATGCGGCACAGTGCAGGTGCGTTCTCGCCCGGAGCCGTGACGTTGCGTATCGAACCCGCTGCCGTCGAGGCAATCCAGTCCCTGTTCATCGGCTTCGCCTTTGCCGGGCTGATGGCGAGCGCCTTCGAGCTGTTTACCGAGAAGCGCGCTGATTTCCAGTTGCTTCAGACGGGAGGGCTGGCCGCGGTCGCGAGCGTGCCGGTCGTTGTCTTCAGCGCGCCGTTTCTCATCCTGCGCAATACCGTGAGGGGCCGCCGCAGCGATGGCCGGCCCTTTGCCTTCGTCATGCTGGCGAGCATGGCGGCGTCTCTCTGGAGCGTCGCCTCGGGGCGCGTCGTGCTCGACATGCTGCATTACGTCGGCGGCGCTTGACGGGGCGGCCGGCCGACCTGCAATCCTCGCGGCAGGTTTGCAGAAGGATGATCCACCCATGCCGCTCTATTCGCTCGACGGGACTGCCCCCGAATGCCCTGCCGAAGGCCAGTGGTGGCTTGCGCCCGATGCGCATGTGATCGGCAGGGTGAAGCTCGCGGCCGGCGTCGGGATCTGGTTCGGCGCAGTGCTGCGTGGCGACAATGAATGGATCGAAATCGGCGAAGGCAGCAATATCCAGGAGGGCTGCGTCCTGCACACCGATATGGGCTCGCCGCTGCGCGTCGGCGCCGGCTGCACCATCGGCCACCGGGCGATCCTGCATGGCTGCATCATCGGAGAGAACAGCCTGATCGGGATGGGCGCGACGGTGCTGAACGGCGCGAAGATCGGCCGCAACAGCCTGGTCGGCGCCAATGCTCTCGTGACCGAGGGCAAGGAGTTTCCGGAGAACTCGCTGATCGTCGGGTCGCCTGCCCGCGCCATCCGCACGCTCGACGAGGCGGCGATTGCCGGCATTGCAGGCTCGGCCCGTGCCTATGTCGCGCGCTGGAAGCAGTTTGCCGCCGGGCTCAAGCAGATCGACTGAAGCAGCGGCCCGAAAAGCGGATTGCGGTTTTCGGGAAGGCCGGCGCAAACACAGAAGTTTGGACCGAATACGCTATCCGGTCCGATGATCCAACCGCACCGGCCAGGGCCGGAAACGAGACGGGCCGACGCCTCGGGGGGAAGCGTCGGCCCTATGGCGAAACCCGGCCTGGGGACGGGGTGGGGTGGGGACGTGACCGAGCCTCGCCGTCCATGTGGCCGCGGCAGCGTGGTGCTGCGGCCAATCTTGTTCGTCTTCAGCGAGCCGAAGCCACAGTCGGCGTCGAGAGACCGCCGAGCGAGGTCCAACCCGTCTGGTACTGCGACTCGCGCTTGACGTAGACGTAGCCGGTCTGGCTCCACGGCAGGATCGCGTTGCGCTTGTTGTCGAGCACATAGTCGCCGCGATCCGTGCGGATCATCAGCACGGCGTGGCCGGCATTTTCCTCGTCGATCACGACCGTCATCAGCATGGCGCGACGGGGCACGCCGGCTTCGGCAAGACGCTTGCGCTTGAGCAGGGCATAATCCTCGCAGTCGCCTTTGCCGTCGGTCGGGATGTCCCAGCGATCGACGACGCCCCAGTGATCCTGGTCGGTGACCGCTTCGATCTCCCGGTTGATCTTGTTGTTGAGAGCAATAATCGTTTTCCAGAGCTTTGGCGTCATCTCGACACGCTCGGGCTCCTGGGTATTGACTGCGCATTCGACCGGACTGCGCTTGCAGAAATCCGTCCAGGCATAAGGCGCCCGGGCATCGCCCGAAGCTGCGATCGGCATGGCGGCGGCTGGCAGGGCTGCGACCTGCTGGGCCTGAGTTGATGAAATTCCAGCGACCACGATCAGTGCAGCCAGAACCGAACCCCGATGAATAGAAAGCATGTCGTCCCCTTTCCTGTCCCTGGGGCAGACGATGCGTGAGGCGGATGGATGCCAATTGAAATGGAAACAAGCAATTTTATGTAATCAGGCGCTCCGTATTCGGATCATCTGACAGTATAAATCAACGCCAAATGCCGAAGTAAGAAATGTGAGCGCTGCGTTCTCGATTCGTTAACTGTGGCAGGTCTGAATGTTGTGGGCAGGTTTCATTAACGCTGTGGGGAAACGCGACGAGGCGCGCGCCCGGCCGAGGGCTGCGAGCCGTCCCGCATGTCACATTCCGCTCAGGCGAGGCCTATGACCGGAGACCGTAGACGAGCCCATGTGGGGGCGCTCCGGCGTGGCTCTTGGATTCAGCGCGTCGCCCCGGATGATGCCGCTCGTGGCCAACATCGACGGGCTGACCCGGGCCTAGGACCAGGAACGGCCAGACCGCGCTGACGCCCGGGCGTCATGCATGAGAAGCTGTCTTGAAAGGGAAAGGGGGCGATGATCCGCCCGGATCAGAGCTCGAGATTCTCGTCGAGCACATCGGCAGAGAGCGGGAAGCGGAACTCCGCCGCATAGCCGCCGTCGAACCGGCGGACGACCTTGGCTGCTGTGCCCCCGATCCTGACCGGCGTGTTGATCGGCAGTGGCTGTTCGGTGGAAAAGGCGACCCCCGAAAGCGAGATGTCGATCACACGCACGACGTGCTCCGAACCGTCATCGAGCGTCAGCATCGAACGGGGATTGCGCGGGATGATGCGCTCGTGACGCCGGTCCTCGGGCAGTCCCAGTTCATCGCGATTGGCCAGCCATGTCAGCTGGGCGGTGAATTTCTCGCGCTTGCGGCTGGTCGCGGTGATGGTCATCGCGAAGCCTTCCAGCGTGGTGCGGACGGCAATACCCTCAATACGCCCGAGATGTTCGAGATAGACGATGACCCGCTCTCCGGGATGGGCCTTGGCGGGAGCGACGAGATGCAGGCCGCCCGGGGAGATGTCGACGGTCTGGCAGGGGTACTCCATGCGGTTCGGAAGCATGTAGCGCCCGAGCAGCACGACCTTCATACGCTGATGCCGCCTGCGCTCGACAGGGCGGATGGCCGGACGGGAGGTGTGCTGCGCACTAAGCATCTGATCAGCCTGATTTGGGCCGACCCTAGCGGCGGGAGGATTAACGATACGTTAGCTCTTCAGTTTCTGCCGCCCGGAAGGACCAGGAATTTCGGGGGCATGACGCGTGCAACGGGTTCAGGCGCACGCTGGCTATGGGCCGACGGCCACAGCATGCGGAGCGAGATCATGCGCATCGAGGCCAGGGTGTCTAGTCCTAGCCATTCCGGCGTCAGGGCGGGGGAGAGCGCCCCCAAAACGCGTGCATGGGTCCGCCCGCGATAGCGCAGCGGCAGCAACAGCAGTTCGAGATAGACCGGAGAGCCGTTTAGGGTTTCGGCCGAGAGGCCAGCAACGGCGCCGGCGGATTCATCCATCACGGTTTGTACGAGGCGGCGCATTTCGCCCTGGGCTTCCACGTCCGGCCAGAGTGCAGCAAAGGCGCGTCCGCGCAGTTCGCTGCCGAAGAGGGCACAGAGCCGCGTGCCGGCGAGCCGAAAGACAGGCCCGATCGGCTCATTCTCGAGAACGAACGTATCGGCGAGGGCATGACGCAGCGCACCTGGTTCGATCTCGCCCCGTTCCGGCGCGGAACGCTCGCCGCGCAGCACGTCCCAGTAATCGAACACAAGGCGGGTGCTCATGTTTTTCATTCTGACATCCTGTCCTGTCTGCGTACGCCGCAAGTCCGAATACGTGTCGCAAAGGCACATATCCGTCAGAGCGCGGGACGTTTCGGTCCCTGCCGAATCGCGAGACGCAGTGGGCATGCCGTCTTGCCATGGGGGGCGGGCAGGACGACGGGCGCAGGCTCGTTAGGGTTAACGAAACCTTAGCATTGTGGATAACCCGTTAAAATGCTTATCAAATGCAAGACAGTTCGAGGGCCTGCCGCGAGGCGGACCCGGGGCAGATTGGGGTGAATGGGGGGCGTGACCGTGCTGCCGACGCTTCGCGCTTCGGCAGGGCCACAGCCGAAAAAGGGAGGGCCGGTGGCCCTCCCTTTTTCATTCAGCTCGGTCAAAGGGAAGCACCAGCCGGCTTGCGTCTCAGGTGCGGCTTCGGCAAGGGTTGCGCAGCATGTCCCAGATTCCCGCCGGCCCGTCGGCCCCGCCAGAGCGCGAACCGATCCTGAACCTGCCATCCGCCGTCGTCTGGCTGATCGCCGCGCTCGCGCTGATCCAGGCCGGGCGCTCCGTGCTTTCGGAGTATGACGACTTCCTATTGATGTCCTGGCTCGCTTTCGTGCCGGCGCGGCTGAGCCTTTGGTTCGACCCCGGCCGTGCGCAGGACATGCTTGCTGAGCTGACGCAAAGGATGGCCGGGCAGGATCTGGCGGACCGGTTGCAGCTTGTGCGGTTGCTGATTGCCGATGGCGGTCCGCGGCTTTGGACCTTGCTCACCTATGGTCTGCTGCACGGCTCCTGGGTGCATCTGCTCTCAAATGTCGTCTGGCTTGCGGCCTTCGGCAGCCCGGTGGCGCGCCGCCTCGGAACCGGGCGCTTTCTCAATCTAATGGCGCTTTCGACGATCGGCGGCGCTCTGCTGCACTGGTGGTCACGCGATCTCGATGTGCTGCCTTTGGTTGGCGCCTCCGCCGCCGTTTCAGGAGCGACTGCCGCTGCGATCCGCTTCGTCTTCGCGCCCGGCTTGCACTTCGGCGGGTTGGCGGATGACGCCGTGGTGCGCTCGATTCCTGCCGAGCCTTTCGGGCAGCTCTGGCGCAATCCGCGTGCCCTGATCTTCATCGTGATCTGGTTCGCGACAAATTTCCTGTTCGGCGCGGGGCTGGTTCCGATCCTGGGCGAGGACACCAGCATTGCCTGGGAAGCGCATATCGGCGGCTTTCTCGTCGGACTCCTGCTGTTCCCGCTGCTCGATCGCGGCGCGGTACGGCGCTGAGCGGTCCCGAGACCGCCGATCGCACGCGGCTTCGCGCCATTCGCCTTGCCGTCGCCCCGGTCTTCGCCCACACTCCCGGTTCTGCGAAGGGCTTGCGACGGCCTCTTTGGCGACTTGACCCGTCATCGGCCGGGCAACGCTCCCGTTGATTTCGCGCGCCAGGGCGATGGTGTGCCAAACAGGAGGAACGCGTTCATGAACGTCGCGCAGATTCTCGGTAACAAGGGGCACGATGTCATCTCGGTGCAGCCGCATCGTACGCTCGCCGAGGCAATCCGCACGCTTGGCGAGAAGCGTATCGGCGCAGTCGTGGTCGCTGGCGCCGACGGCAGCTTGCTCGGAATCCTGTCCGAAAGAGACATCATCCGCGCTCTTGCCGAAACGGGGACGGCCGCATTGGAGAGCCCGGTCTCGCGGATCATGACCGCCAAGGTCGTTACCTGCCGCCATGAGACCAGCGTTGACGAGTTGATGGAGCTGATGACGGTGGGCCGCTTCCGCCATGTTCCGGTGCTTGAGAACGGGCGGATCACGGGCATCGTCTCGATCGGTGACGTCGTGAAGCACCGTGTCGCCGAGATCGAGGCGGAGAGCCGCGCCATGCGGGACTATATCGCGATGGCCTGAGGCCGGTCTGCCCTGCAGAGCGAGCGGCCGGGATCAGTCGGCCGCGATGTGATTGCTCGCGACCATGGCTGCGATCTCGTCGAGCGCGCGCCGTGCGGCGACGCGGCCGAGTTCCATGGCCTCATCGGCTCGATGGAAATCGAACAAGCCGACCTTGGCGAGCTTGGGTCCGATCATGACGTCGGGCGGGTCGCCGGCCAGCCGCGAGCGCGAGATGCGATCCTGGGTGATGTTGAAGGCATCGACCATCACACCGGCGAGCCCCGGCTGATCGTTGCTGGCGCGGCCGAGGAAGCCGCGCATGCGCCGTGCCGCACCGTTGATACCGTCGAGCCAGCGTGAGGTCGGGCGAATGTCGAGCTCAGGCAGGGGGGCGGGGTCCGGATCCGAGCTGTGGTTCTGGATGGTCGTGCCGCGTCCCGAGAGGTCGCTGTTGAGGTTGACGCAGATCACGACATCGGCGCCGAGCGCGCGTGCGGCGGTGACTGGCACAGGGTTGACCAGTGCGCCATCCATCAGCCAGCGTCCGCCGAGCTTCACCGGATCGAAGACGCCGGGCAGCGCATAGGAGGCGCGCAGGGCCTCGACGAGCGGGCCGTGGGTCAGCCAGATTTCGTGGCCCGTGCCGAGTTCTGTGGCCACGGCGACGAAGCGCTGAGGCAGGGCCTCGATGCGGATGCCGACGAGGTCGCGTTCAAGCAGCCGCTTCAGGCGGCCACCCGAGATGAGGCCCGCGCCGCCGATGTGGAAGTCCATCAATCCGACGACACGGCGCTTGGTCAGGCCCATGGCGAATTCGGTCAGCGCCGGCAGCTTTCCCGCGGAAAAGCAGCCGCCGACCACGGCGCCGATCGATGTTCCGGCAATGACATCGGGGCCGAAACCCGCTTCAGTCAGGACCTCGAGCACGCCGATATGGGCCCAGCCGCGCGCAGCACCGCCACCGAGAGCAAGGCCGATCCTGGGTCTGCTGCTGCGCCGCCGCAGCGGTTCGGTCCTAAGGTCGTTCATAGAGGCCACGCCGCCGCCCATTCCGAAGGCCCGTCGAGCAATACCATCCCATAACATGATCCCGACCCTCCGCGGGTGGATCATTGTCTCGCGAGAAAGTGAGGAGAACCTGAATCACACGCGCGACGATTGCCCTAACAAGCGGATTTGACAGAAAAATGTTAGATTGGTGAAAGTATTGCCAACGCGGCCCTGCGTCACGTGGCGACCAAGGTGAGAGGCTCGGCTGCGGCATCGCGCAGCGACTTCACCCGGTAAAAGCACGAGTGCCGACCGGTGTGGCAGCAACCACCATCGCCTGCGACCTTCACCTTCAGCCAAATGGCATCCTGGTCGCAGTCGACGCGCATCTCGAGGATAGTCTGGACCTGCCCGGAGGTGGCGCCCTTGTGCCAGAGCTCCTTGCGCGAGCGCGACCAGTACCAGGCCTCTCCCGTTGCGATGCTGCGTTGAAGGGCTTCGGCATTCATATGGGCGACCATCAGGAGTTCGCCCGTCTCGGCGTCGGTCGTCACGCAGGTGACGAGGCCGCTGCTGTCGAAGCGCGGCGCCAGCGTTGTGCCTTCCTCGAGCGCATGCTTATCGGACAAAACGGGGAAGCTGGACATTGGCGGCTCCGCAGCAGGACAGGGCGCATCCCGCGAGGCGCCCTTTATCATGGCAGCGGTGGTTATCGCCAATGCCGGGTCGCTCCAACCCTACAGGCCAGGCGACTTGACCATGGTGAAGAAGCGGACCTGTTCGGCAGGGTCCTTGAACACGCCGGTATATTGCGTGGTCAGTGTCGATGAACCCTGCTTCAGCACGCCCCGCATCGACATGCACATATGCTCGGCCTCGACCAGAACGGCGACGCCGCGGGGTTCGAGCGCCTTGTCGATGATCCGGGCTATCTGCGCCGTCATCGCCTCCTGGGTCTGGAGGCGCCGGGCGTAGACATCGACGATGCGAGCCAGCTTCGACAGGCCGACCACCCCCTTTGCGGGGTAGTAGCCGATATGCGCCTTGCCGACGAAAGGCACCATGTGGTGCTCGCAATGCGAATGGAACGGGATGTCGCGGACGAGGACCATGTCCTGATAATTGTCCACTTCCTCGAAGACGCGGTCGAGGATCTCGTCGGGATTTTCGGAGTAGCCCCTGTAGAATTCCTTGTAGGCCTTGGTGACGCGCTGCGGCGTTTCAAGCAACCCTTCGCGGGTTGGGTCGTCGCCAGCCCAGAGAAGGAGGGTGCGCACAGCCTCCTCAGCCTCCTCCTGGGTCGGACGCCTGTCCAGAAACTTGTCAGCGGAGGGGCTGAGAGCCCTCTCGACGGACAAGGACTTAACCACAGGGATCATGTGGTGCCTCCCGTTACGGTTCGTGTCCCAAGGCCTAGCGATGCAGTTTCGGCGGGTCGCCGTGACATCGCGTCGCCTCGTAAGAATTGCGACAAGTTCTGCTCCTGCGGCATCATCGGGCGCCACCATCTCCCGCACGCAGGCGTTCCACCCTATATTGGAACCGCGCGCCGGTCATTCCAGAGCCGGCGAGGACCAAGTCATGCTGAGCGACGTCTACAACAAACGCATCCTGGAACTGGCAGGAAACATCCCGCTGCTCGAGCGATTGCCGGTGCCGGACGCGACTGCGACAGCACATTCCCGGCTGTGCGGCTCCACCGTCACTGTCGACCTGACGATGGATGGCGATGTCGTCACCGGCTTCGGGCATGACGTCAAAGCCTGTGCGCTTGGGCAGGCGTCCTCCGCGATCATGGCCCGCCACGTTATCGGGTCTACGGCCGGCGAACTTCGCGCGGTTCGCGAGCAGGCGCGTGCGATCCTGAAGGAGCATGCCGAGCCGCCTGCCGGCAAGTGGAGCGATCTCGCCGTTCTGGTGCCGGTGCGCGACTATAAGGCGCGCCATGCCTCGACCATGCTGACCTTCGACGCCGTGATCGACGCGATCGGCCAGATCGAGGCGCGGCGCGAGGCCTTGGCGCCGGCAGCCAAGGTTGCGGCGCTCAGGTGAGCCCCAGCGACTTTCGGATTTCTGGGCGTGTCTCGTCGAAGCGCTGCTTGAAGGCTCGGTCCGCCAGAAGCGCTTCGGCAACCTGTCGGCCGATTTTCTCGCCCGCCACGAGGTCGCTGGCATAATGGAAGCCGCAAACCAGCCGGCTCTCGCCATAGCTTGTGACGCGCTCCGCGAACTTGTCTTTCAGCTCCGGGGCGGCATCGCTGAGCAGTGCGGCATAGAGCGCGGCAGTCGCGGCATGGCCGGCGGGGAAGGATGTCCCTTCCGGCCTGCCGCCGGGGCAGGGCTTGACCCTGACCTTGTTCCACATCGCAAAGGGCCTGGTCCGCGCAGTCAGGCGGCGCACACTGAGGAGCACAATGCCGAGTTCGATATTCGCTTCGCGGAAAAGCAGCCGAACCTCGCGGTGCTCGGAGAGGTGCGCGTCGATTCCCATGCCTTCGAGAAAGCGGGCGAGCGTCTGATATTGATCCGCGATCGCGGCTTTCTCGCGCTCCGGCGTCCGGTTCAGCGTGATCTGAAGGACCTCTTCGAACTCCTTCCTGTGCTCGGGCGAGTTCATTGCCGGTGGCAGGCCGATGATCTTGGCGACATCGATCTTGCCGGGCTCAAGCCAGAGGAGGCTGTTCCGCTGCTGGGCAGGCGCTGATGTCAGCGACAAAAGCAAGGCGGCGGGAACCAGAATGGAGGTCGCGCCGATGCGGAAACGGGAGGCCGATCGCGGAGCGGAGCAAAGCATGAGCGAATCTCAAAATGAAACAGGTAATGACGAAGAACGATGAAATGACATCGGTGCGCGTGTTGTCACGTCTTTTTGCGCGTGCACCCCGTTCTGGCGCGCATTGGTTGATTCGCGGTTACCAGCTCAGCGTCTCGATGCTGATCGGACGGCAATGTCGGCATTGGCCAAGCTGCTCGACCTACACGGACGAGGCGATCCAGCGCTTTGGTCTCTGGCGCGGCGGCTGGATCGGGGTCGCGCGGATCTGCCGCTGTACGCCGCTCGGCACCAGCGGCATCGATCTCGTCTGCGAGGAGCTGCCACCAAAGGCGCGCTGGTACCTGCCCTGGCGCTATGGCCGCTGGCGCGGCGTCAATGCGCCTCCCGTGGAGTAGGTCGCGTCCAGCGGCCTCTGCCATCGGGGGGCATGCGCCGAGATCAACGTGGCTTGCTTCCGGCCTGGGCGCTCTGCATCGCCGCCCTGCAGCCCTCGGAGAATGCGGCCTGTCTTTCGCGGAAACAGGCGACAAGCCGTCCACCACCAGGCTTCACGCCCGGGCAATTGGCGACGAAGTCTTCCCGACAGGCCTTGCGCATGGCGGCGGTGTCCTGCGCGAGGACAGGCGGTGCCGCGAGAAGGGCGAGGGCAATCAATGCCGTCCTGCTCATTGGGCGCTCCCAAATCTGAACCGGCACAGCTTACAAGCCATTCTGGCGGGCGTATGGCAGGCTGGAGGCCCTGGGCGAAATCGGCGGGATGCTGCACCGGCGAGTGATTGCGCGGTTGGCGCGCCTCGTATAGGCGAGACGCACGCGTGAGCCGAAACCGGCTGCAGGCTCCCGCGACTTCACAGATGCAGCCGGCCTTGACTTACGGGGTTCGTTTCCCCGAGTGAGCAGGACTATGATCGATGACGATCTCCCTGACCTTTCCTGATGGTGCAAAGCGCGAGTTTCCGGCCGGGATCACCGGCAAGGAGATCGCTGGCGGCATCTCACCTTCCCTTTTGAAGCGCACAGTCGCGATGGCGCTTGACGGCACCGTCGTGGACCTCGGCGACGCGATCACGAAGGACTCGAAGATCGAGTTCCTCAACCGCGAAGATCCGCGCGCGCTCGAACTGATCCGCCATGATTGCGCCCACGTGCTCGCCGAAGCCGTGCAGGAACTCTATCCCGGCACGCAGGTCACGATCGGTCCGGTGATCGAGAACGGCTTCTTCTACGATTTTTTCCGGAACGAGCCGTTCTCTCCAGAGGATTTCGCGCCGATCGAAAAGAAGATGCGCGAGATCATTGCGCGCGACAAAGCCTTCACCAAGGAAGAGTGGAGCCGCGACAGGGCGAAGCAATTCTTCCGCGACAAGGGCGAGGACTTCAAGGTCGAGCTCGTCGATGCGATCCCGGAAGATCAGACCCTGAAGATGTACGCTCAGGGTGACTGGATCGACCTCTGCCGCGGGCCGCACATGACCTCGGTCGGCAAGGTCGGCAACGCCTTCAAACTGATGAAGGTGGCGGGCGCCTATTGGCGCGGCGACAGCAACAACCCGATGCTGACGCGGATCTACGGCACCGCCTTCGCCAAGCAGGAGGAACTCGACGCGCATCTCAAGCAGATCGAGGAGGCGGAGAAGCGCGACCATCGCAAGCTCGGCCGGGAAATGGACCTGTTCCATTTCCAGGAGGAGGGGCCGGGCGTCGTCTTCTGGCACTCGAAGGGCTGGCGCCTGTTCCAGGAGATCATCGCTTATATGCGCCGGCGGCTCGCCGCCGATTACGAGGAGGTCAATGCGCCGCAGATCCTCGACAAGTCGCTCTGGGAAACCTCAGGCCACTGGGGCTGGTATCAGGACAACATGTTCGCGGTTAAATCGGCCGGCGCGCTCGAGCATCCGAATGATCCGGAGAAGGACCAGCGCATGTTCGCGCTGAAGCCGATGAACTGCCCCGGCCATGTCCAGATCTTCAAGCATGGGCTCAAGAGCTATCGCGACCTGCCGATCCGGCTCGCCGAGTTCGGGGCGGTCCATCGCTACGAGCCCTCTGGCGCGCTGCACGGGCTGATGCGTGTGCGCGGCTTCACCCAGGACGACGCGCATATCTTCTGCGCTGAGAACGACCTGGCGGCGGAGTGCCTGAAGATCAATGACCTGATCCTCTCGGTCTATGCCGATTTCGGCTTTACCGACGATCTCGTCATCAAGCTTTCGACACGCCCGGAGAAGCGCGTCGGTACCGATGCGATGTGGGACCACGCCGAAGACGTGATGACCAAGGTGCTGGATCTGATCGCCCGGCAATCCGGCAACCGGATCAAGACGGAGATCAACCCGGGCGAGGGCGCCTTCTATGGCCCCAAGTTCGAGTATGTCCTTCGCGATGCGATTGGGCGGGACTGGCAGTGCGGCACGACGCAGGTCGACTTCAACCTGCCGGAACGCTTTGGCGCCTTCTATATCGGCTCCGATGGCGAGAAGAAGACGCCGAGCATGGTGCATCGCGCGATTTGCGGTTCGCTGGAGCGCTTCACCGGCATCCTGATCGAACATCATGCCGGACATTTCCCGCTCTGGCTCGCGCCGGAACAGATCCTGGTCTGCCCGATCACCTCGGAGGCCGATGCCTATGCCGAGCAGGTCACCATTGCGTGCATGAACCAGGGCCTCCGGGCACGCGCCGATCTTCGCAACGAGAAGATCAGCTACAAGGTGCGGGAGCACTCGCTTGCCAAGGTTCCGGTGATCCTGGCCGTCGGCAAGCGCGAGGCCGAGGAGCGCACGGTGACCGTCCGCCGCCTCGGCAGCCAGCAGCAGACGGTGATGAGCCTGGACGAGGCACTGGTGGCGTTCACCACGGAGGCGACGCCTCCGGATCTGGCTCGCCGCAAGGCCGAGATGGCAGCGTCCTGAAAACGCGCATCATGCGGGGCTCGCCAAATCCGGGCCCCGCATGCCAGAGTGCCGGGGATGCTGACGGGATCTTATCGCAAGCGGCTCGAAGCCGATTTGAGTCGCTGGGTCGCTGAGGGACTTGTCAGCTCTGACAGCGCGACCGCAATTCGTGGCTCGCTGCAGCGCGACGGGGGCTTTCGGCTGCCGGGGCTGCTCGGGATGTTGGGCGGATTGCTCATCGCCGCCAGCGTGGCAGCCTTCGTCGCGGCGAACTGGGAGGAGATTCCGCGGTTGACGAAGCTGGCGATGATCCTGGCCAGTATCGTGGTCGCGCTCGGGATTTCAGCCCGCCTCGAAACCCGAGGGTCCAAGCTTGGTGCAGATGCCGCCTCGACCTGCGGTGTCCTCTGTTTTGCTGCCGGCGTCGCTCTGGTCGGCCAGATGTACCATTTGCCGACGGATTGGCCGGGGGGCGCGCTCCTGATCGCGCTCGGCGCATTGGCGGTCGCGTTGCTGCAGCGCTCGGACGGTGCCCTGATCGTTGCATTCATCGCTCTGGCAAGCTGGAGCTGGGGGCGCTGGGAGGATAGCGGCGGCTCGCTCCAGCTCTATTTCCTGCTCGGCTATGTGCCGGCGCTGTGGTTGGCATTGGGGCGCCGCGCCCGGCTCGTGCATCATGTCGCCGTCCTCTCGCTCGCGTGCTGGCTGGCGCTCGTACCCGGTGACTGGCTGCGTGGTTCCTTCGACTACTGGCTCCTGGCCTATGGGCTCGCACTCTCGACCTCCTATGTCGTGCTCGGTGCGGTGGCACTGGATCGCGGTGGGCCGGCTCTGCTGAGCGCCTGCCTGCCCTGGGGGCTGCTCGGGCTGATGGTGGTGCTTGATGTCGAGCTGATCCGCATCCTCGATTCCAGCTGGTCGCGGGGCGGGCAGGCGAGCTGGCCTGTCTATCTCGCCTATGCCGTTGCCGTGCCTGGCGTGCTCGCCTTCGTTGCGTTGGCGCGCGAGCGGCGCTTTGCGGTTCCTCTTGCTATCGCCCTCCTGTGCGCGCTCCTGGTGCCGACGATCTTCTGGATGGGTGGTGCGATGCGCCTGCCTGGCAAGGTGGTGGTAGCGAGTCTCGTCCTGGCGAGCGCCGTGGGGTTGATCGCCGCCGGAGCGATCGGCGGAGTCCGGCGTTTGGTCGTGGCCGGCGCGGCGTTGTTCGGTGTCGCCATCCTGATCCTGCTTTGGCAGACCATCGGCAGCCTGCTCGACCAGTCGCTGTTCTTCCTGATCGCAGGCGCGGTGCTGCTGCTGCTTGCCGGTGGTGCGCGGCGGCTTTTCGCGCGCCTCGCCCGGCCGGTTGGGGAGGCGCCGTGATGGATGCGTTTGCCACCGACAGGGTCGTCGCCCGCGTGCCGGCCATAGTGCGGGCCGTTGTCTCGATGGTCGTGCTCTGCGGCGCGATCGGGATGCTCGTCGAAGGGCGGGCTCGCATCCTGCGCTCCGGCAGCGAGGTGAGGTTGAGGACGGCACCAGTCGATCCGCGTGACCTGTTTCGGGGTGATTACGTCATCCTGAACTACGATATCAGTACGCTCGACCTTGCAGGCCTCCAGGGGGACCGCGACTTCAGCCGCGGCGATCCTATCCATGTGCAGCTCACGGCTGGCACCGATGGCTTCGCCCGGCCTGTCGGAGCCTACAAGATCAGGCCGCTGGCAAGCGGGACGGACGTGGTGATCGAAGGCCATGTGCTCACCGCTGGCGTGTGCCCGCGAGCGGAGAACGGGACCGTCGATTGCTCGCGAACCCGCAACGGAGTGCGTGTCGCCTATGGGCTCGAGAGCTACTTCGTGCCGCAAGGCACCGGGCTCGCGATCGAGCGCACTGAACGCAGCAGATTGGAAGTCGTTGCGGCCGTTGCGCCTTCGGGCAGTTCTGCGATCAAGCGGTTGCTGATCGACGGCAAGCTGGTCCACGCCGAGCCGCCCTTCTAGGGCTGGCTCGCGTCGGCGTTGCCCATGGCAATGCGATCCTCCGCTTAAATATCAATATTATCAATGCATTGCTGGTGAGGCCCTGCGGGTCGCGGAGTCGTGATTGATCGATCCGCCGCCTTTCCAGCGGGCGCGCGGTGGCTGCCATCTTCCGCGCATATTCCGGAGACACATAGATGTGATCCCGCTTCCCCATAGCGGCCGCAGCGATAGCGTTATATGAACGTTAGATGAACGGAATCGGCAGGCTCCGTTCATGTTTGGTCCGGCCTTCAGGGTCCGGGTGGTTGGCCTGAAACACCGATGGCCGTGTTCCTCGCGTTCCGGAGAAGCTGCTGGTGTCGCATTTCCCGTCATTCGGGCACTACCTTCTTCGCGGCGCGGGAGCGCTGGCCGCGAGACCGGTGGGACGCGACATGCGGATCGATGCCGTCCGCGGGCTGGCGCTGTTGATCATCTTCATCAACCACATGCCGGGAAACGTCGTCGCTGCCGTGATGCCGCATAATTTCGGCTTCTCGGATGCGGCCGACATCTTCGTCTTCCTGGCTGGCGTCTCGGCCACGCTCGCCTATGGCTCGGTGATCGAGCGCCGTGGCCTCGGCATGGGAGCGCTCCGGATTGGGGGGCGCATCTGGACGCTCTACATCGCCCATATCGCGGTTTTCATCATCGTCTGCGGGGTTGTGGCGCGGGCTGTGACGACCACCCAGAACCCGCTCTATATCGAAGCGATCAATATCCAGCCCTTCTTCAACGACACGCTCTCGGCACTGGTCGATGCGCTGACGCTGACCTATCAGCCGAATTATCTCGACATCCTGCCGCTCTATATCGTGCTGCTGGCCGCTTTTCCGCTGATCTATCGGGCCGTGCGCTTCAATCCTGCGCTGGCACTCCTGGGTTCGGTGCTGGTCTGGCAGGTCGCGGTCACTTTCGAGGTGAACCTGCCGAATGCGGGGACGCCGGGCTGGTTCTTCAATCCCTTTGCCTGGCAGCTCGTCTTCACGCTCGGCGTGGTGGTCGGCCGCGGCGTGCAGATGGGCGTCGTCATGCCGAGGTCGGCCATCATCGATGCCCTCGCATTTGCCGTTGTCGTGCTTGCCCTGATCATCAAAGTTTCGGCGGGAAACCCGTTTGGCATCGCGGCCTTGAACGAGTGGATCGAGAACCTGCAGATCGGCAGCGACAAGACCAATCTGGCCTGGACACGCCTGCTGCATCTGGCGGCTCTGGCCTGGCTCTTCGTTCGTTTCGTGCCGGCGCAGTCGGCGCTGGTTTGCGGAGTGGTTGGGCGCCGACTTGCAGTATTGGGCCGGCATTCCCTCGAGATCTTTTGCACCGGTATCGTGCTCGCGATCATTGGACAGATCATTCTGGCCGAAACCTATTTCGCCTTGAGCATACAGTTGCTGGTTTGTCTCGGTGGCATTACGATACTGACAGTGCTAGGAAATTTCCTATCGTGGTATCAGTCCAACGCGCTCCGTGGTTCCGCAGAGAAGCCGGCTTCCGGGCTGCACAATTCTGCGCCGCAATCCTGACCATCGCACTCGTCACCAGTTCTGTTCAGGCTGGGCCTCTGACGCTCGCCGGCCGGGCCGATCTGCGCTGCCGTTCGGGGGCGGCCCAGTTTCCCTTTCAACCGATGCTGCCGGCCGCCAAGAGAGTCCTGCGGGATACGGGCAAGCTCACCATCGTTGCGCTCGGCTCGTCGGCCACGGCCGGAGCCGGGGCAAGCGAGATCAGCCACAGCTACCCCGCGGTTCTCGAGGCCGAGCTCAAGCGCCGGCTGCCGGAGGCCGAGGTCAAGGTTGTCAACAAGGGCGTTGGTGGCCAGTCGGCCTATGACATGCTTCAGCGGATGGACACCGAGGTCCTTGAGGAGAAGCCGACGCTGGTAATCTGGCAGACGGCGGTCAACGACGCTGTCCGCGATATCGGCGAGGAGAAGCTGGCGAAAATCTTGCGCAAAGGCATTCGCAAGCTCCGGGATGCCGATGTCGACACCGTCCTGATCGATCTGCCCTGGCTACCGCGCGAAGAGCGCTATCCGAAATATGACGATTACCGTGCTGTCCTGGCAAAGGTCGCGGAGGAACAAGGTGTTGCGGTGTTCCCGCGCTACGGCATCATGAAGAACTGGGCGAGAGCAAAGCAGTTCACAGCCGAGGAACTCGTTGGCATGGACGGGCTCCATATGGTCGATTCCGGCTATCGCTGCCTCGCGGTCAGGATCGCGGACGGGATTGCCGCCGAACTGACCGGGGCCAAGCTCGGCCTTGCTGAAGCTCCCGGCGCCAGCAACTGAACATTGCGGCTATGGTCCTCCCGCCGGAGGACGAGTTCACTTCGTCGCGATGACCTCAATATCCCGATCGAGTCCACTCTCGACCTTGAAGTCCTTCGAGAAGATCTGGCCTTCCTGACGTGCAATCAACACGTAGTCGCCTTCGGCCAGGATCACTTGCGGGAAAGCACCAATGGCTTCGCGAATGACGTCACCGCCGGGGGTCAGCACGCTGAAGGCGGTACCGGCGAAGGCCTCGCCACCGGGGGACGCGACGAGCTTCAGCGTTACCCGAGCGGCCCGGTGGTGCAGTGTGGCGTCGGTGACCTTCCCCGATTCCACGGTCACATCAGCGCGCTGGATCGCGTTGGAATCGCCATAAGTCGAGACCACGTGATAGGTGCCTTCAGGCAAGCGGATCAGCTCGCCTGCCTTGGCATTGCCGACCAGGCGACCTTCCGAGTTCCCCTGCAACGGCACGAAGATCGAGAATGAAAGCTGTGCTGCCTGGATCGGCGTCTCGCCGATCGAGCCTGCGAGGGTGAGGCCGCCGGCGCTGATCGGAATCTGTTCGCGCGTTCCTTGCGGGCCGAGCACGACCCGCTTGGTGCCGCTGGCAAAGCCATAGGCGGCGTGCAGCACATAGGAGCCAGGTTCGAGGGAGAACACCGGTTCTGCATCATTCGAGCGGGCGACGATGCGCGGCGGCGAACCGTCTACGGACTCGACGAGAACGCGCCAGACGAGGCCGGAGCGGATCGGCTTGCGGTCATTGGCGAATTGCGCGCTGGCGCTGAGATTGGCCGAGCCGACCGTCGCGGTGCTTCCCGGCGTCGGCGAGGGGGAGATCTCCGGGGTAATCGGTGGCGAGGGCGACAGCGGAACGATCTGCGCGATCGCAGTCGTCAGGGAGAAGAGCAGCGCCACGGCAGCCGAAGACAGGCGCGTGAGCATTCGCACGCGCGGAGCGCTGGCCAGGGCCCGTCTCTGGAAACGATCCAATTCAAACATGCTCATAGTCCTTGACGCCCTTGCGCCCGCGTCTGAGCAGGCTTGCTTGTCCTCTTCATGGCAAACCACTAGTTCAGATGCCAGTAGCGCTGGCGG
This sequence comes from Allobosea sp. 2KB_26, assembly GCF_052115715.1. Lineage (NCBI taxonomy): Bacteria > Pseudomonadati > Pseudomonadota > Alphaproteobacteria > Hyphomicrobiales > Alloboseaceae > Allobosea > Allobosea sp. 2KB_26. The sequence goes on along the minus strand of NZ_JBFRHE010000001.1, from coordinate 21,419 downwards.
CCCCGTCTGCTCCGCCGGCCGTTTCTCTCGCCCGGAAGTCTCATGACCGATACGCTCGCCCTGCTCAAGCTGCGCCGTTCGGTGCCGCCGCAATTCCTGACGGCTCCTGGCCCAAGCGCCGACCAACTCCGCGACCTTTTGACCATTGGCACGCGTGTGCCCGATCACGGCAAGCTTGCGCCGTGGCGCTTCGTTCTGTTCGAGGGCGCCGCCCGCGAGACGGCCGCCGATGTGGTCGCAAAGGTGTTTCGCGCCAGGAATCCCGATGCCGACGACGAGAAGGTTGCGTTCGAGAGGAAGCGCCTGACCCATGCACCGCTGATCATCGGCGTGGTCTCGCGCGCTCGGCCTCATGTCAAAATTCCGGAATGGGAGCAGGAGCTTTCCGCCGGCGCCGTCTGCATGAACATCCTCGTGGCTGCTCACGCGATGGGTTTCGGCGCCTCCTGGCTGACCAACTGGTTCTCGTTCGATCGCGACGTGCTCTCTGCGTTCGGGCTCGCTGACGACGAGCGCATGGCAGGCTTCATCCATATCGGCACGCCCGAAACCGTCCCCGCCGACCGGGACCGGCCGGTGCTCGCCGATATCGTCAGCCATTACGGGGCCTGAGCCGATGATCTACTCGACCGCGCTCCAGGACCATGGCCTGCCGCATGATCCCTTCAAGGCGATCGTGACGCCGCGTCCGATCGGCTGGATCACGGCGCGGAGTGCCAAGGGCGAGATCAATCTCTCGCCCTACAGCTTTTTCAACGCTGTCTCGTCGCGGCCGCATATTGTGATGTTCTCCTCCGAGGACAAGAAGGACGCGGTTTCCTTCATCGAGGAGACGGGCGAGTTCACCTGCTCGCTGGTCACCAAGGCATTGGCGCAACAGATGAACCTGACATCGGCGCCGCTGCCGCGCGGGACGAGCGAATACGAGCATTCCGGGCTCGCAATGGCCGAGTCCAAATTCGTGAAGCCTCCGCGTGTCGCCGGCAGTCCGGCCGCGCTCGAGTGCAAGCTGCTCTCCATCCAGCAGCTCAAAGACCTCGACGACAAGCCGGTGCCGCGCTGGATGGTGCTGGGTCAGGTCGTCGGGATCTTCATGGATGAGGCCTATGTCCGTGACGGACGCTTCGACACGGCCGCGGCCCATCCGATCGCGCGCTGTGGCTACGCGGACTATGCCGAGGTGGACCACCTGTTCTCGATCATCCGCCCGACCGGCGGCTGAGCAGGGCCCGTGCCGCGGCCGCCGGACGAGGATGACGACTGGCGAATGACCGTCAACCTGCTTGCGATCATCGCCACTCTGCTTCTGCTTGGCGCTGGAATCTGGCTGCTCCTCGGACTCGATCGCGCGCGGAAGGCTCAGGATTGCCTGTCCTCGACCCAGCGCAACTGCCGGCAGATCCGCATTCCCTGATCGGAAAGGCTGGAAAATCGCGTCTTCAGAATCGGTTGTGCCCGCTCATCGACCCAGCTTGTCAGCCCGCGCCTTCAGGCGCTGTGCCCTGACAAGGTGGGGGCGATCGAGCATCTCGCCGTTGAGCCCGATCACACCCACACCCGGATTTTCCGCGAACAGGGCGATGATGGCATCGGCCTTGGCGACGTCCTCGGGCGCTGGAGCGAAGACCTCGTTGATGACCGCAACCTGCGCCGGATGGATCGCCATCTTGCCGGTGAAGCCATCGCGGCGGGCCGCGATGCATTCGGTGCGAAAGCCATCGGCATCACGGAAGTTCGTGAAGACGGTATCGATCGCATCGACCTGCGACGACGCGGCGGCAAAGAGCGTGAGCGATCGGGCGAGGCGGTAGGGATCGGTATAGGAACCGTCGCTCAGCCGGTTGGTCTCGGCGCCGAGATCTGCAGACAGGTCTTCCGCGCCCCAGGTCAGGGCCGCGAGCCGATGGGTCGCGCCAGCATAGCTGCCGAGGCCGAAGATGCCCTTTCCGGTTTCGGTGGCGATCGGAATGATCCGCGTCGCGCCGTCGGGGAGTTCGCATTCCGCCTCGCGAACCGCGATCCGGGCGGCGAGATGCGAGACATCGGTGCCGCCCTCGGATTTGGGCAGCATGATCGCATCGGGGGCACCCGGCATGATCATGTCGAGGTCCGCATCGCTGAGACCGGTCGTAAGCGCATTGATGCGCACGATCAGGAGGGGCCGCTTCGCCTGTTGGCGAGCCGCCTTGAGGAAACCCAGACTGATCGTGCGGGCCTGGGCCTTGCCGTCGAGTGCGACGGAATCCTCCAGGTCCAGGATCAGCGCATCGGCGCCGCTCTCCAGGCCCTTCTGGAGCTTCTTCGGGCTGTCGCCCGGTACGAAAAGGAGCGAACGCATCCGGTCAGACCGCAATTGTCGTGGCTTCGGGATGCTTGCGCATGAAGGCCTGGCGGCGGCATTGGGCGACCAAGGTGCCGTCCTGCTTATAGGCGCGATGGTGGAACTCGACGATCCCGGCATCGGGGCGCGAGCGGGACTCACGCTTGCTGACGATTTCGGTGACGCAGTTCACGGTGTCGCCCTCGAAGAGTGGAGCAGGGAAGGTCACGTCGGTCATGCCGAGATTGCCGATGGTGGTGCCGACCGTGGTGTCGTTGACGGAGATGCCGATCATCAGCCCGAGCGTGAACAGGGAGTTCATCAGCGGCTTACCCCATTCCGTCTCGGTCGCGCAGAAATGCGCATCGATATGAAGAGGTTGTGGATTCAAGGTCATGTTCGAGAAGAGCATGTTGTCCATCTGGGTCACGGTGCGCGTAAGCCCGTGCTCGATGACCGCGCCGACCTGGAAATCCTCGAAATAGATCCCGCCGCGCTTGTGGCGCTTCACCTCGGTCATGAACGCTCCTCCAAAGCCGCATTCCGGCGCTGTAAGCCGGCTCGGTGATTCCGCGTGTTTAACGGTTCGCTTACCATAATTGGGGCAGTCTCCACAGGAGCTCCGGCACCTTGCGCTCGGGCTGCCTGAGAGTCTGCATGTTCCTGTTCACGACGCCTACGACGCGCGAGACTGCACCGGCCAATCCGGTCGTCAATGCCATTCGCGACGGCGCCGAAAGGAGCGGTGCCGGCTTCGATTACCTCCTGAAGACGGCGCAGCGCGAATCGGCGCTTGATCCCGACGCGAAAGCCAAGACCTCGAGCGCCACCGGGCTGTTTCAGTTCATCGAGCAGACCTGGCTTTCGATGGTGAAGCAGGAAGGGCCGAAGCAGGGGCTTTCCAATTACGCCAATGCGATCAGCGCCGACGAGACCGGCCGACTCAGCGTGCCGGACGCCGCGACGCGAGAAAAGATCCTGCAGCTGCGCAATGATCCGCAAGTGGCTGCCGTCATGGCCGGAGCGCTGACCCAGAAGAACCGCGACCAGCTTGCCTCGACGCTCGGCCGCCAGCCGAATGCCGGCGAGCTCTACATGGCGCATGTGCTCGGTTCGCGTGGCGCGAGCGACCTCATTCGCGCCGCCGGCAACGATCCGATGCGGGTCGCAGCCAGGGACTTTCCCGAGGCCGCTTCAGCCAATCGCAACATCTTCTTCGACAAGTCAGGCCGCGCTCGCACGGCCCAGGAGGTCTACGGCGTGCTGGCGGCGAGCCACGCCAACACGCAGCTTGCCGCAGCGACCACGACTGGGAGCGTCAAGTCCGCGGCCGGCACTGACCAGGCGGTGCCGATTGCTGCCGCGTTGGCGCCGGATCGGGCCAAGGGGTTGATCGGGCTGTTCTCGACCGAGGGCTCGCGTCAGCCGGTCTCCAAGGCGGTGGCCAATCTCTGGACCACACCGCGCAGCGATGCTTCGCGTCTGGCGGCGCTCGATCCGGCCGACCGCTATTTCCCTCGGCAGGGTGCGAGCGACGCCGCTCCAACGAACGCGTCCGCCCCAACGGCGCCCACGAATCCGACGACTGCCACAACCGCTCCCTTGCCGCCGTCGCGCCCGGTCGATCTGACCCAGGCCGGGAACACTGCACCTAAATCCGCGGCGAAGCCGCGTCGTGCCCCGCTCGATCTTTCCGCCTTCATGGTCCAGCGGAGCGGCACATGATCGTTCGCCGTTTCCTGCTCTGGGCCCGCACGGCCAATGCCGAGGCCCGCGCCTCCGGCGCAGCCGCGCTTGCGGGCGCCTATTTGCACTCCGGCATGTCCGACGAGGATCGCCGCGAGGCCGAAACTGCGCTGATCGCGCTGATCGAGGATCCCTCGCCCCTGGTTCGCCGTGCCATAGCCGAGGAGGTTGCGACCTCGCCGCGTGCGCCGCGTGCGCTGATCCTCAACCTCATCGCCGAGCAAAGCGACGTGAATGCACTGGTTCTGGCGCATTCACCGGTGCTGACAGAGGCGGACCTGGTCGACGCGGCTGCCATCGGGGACGCTTTGGCGCAACGCGCCATCGCACAGCGGCCCTGCCTGCCGACCAGTGTCGCGGCAGCGCTTGCCGAAGTCGGGTGCGAGGAAGCGCTGCTGGCCCTGGCAGGCAATCGCAGCGCGTGGATTCCGACATTCTCACTTGAGCGCATGTTCGAGCGCGCGGGTGGCTCCGGGGCCTTGCGCGAGGCGCTCCTTGCCCGGAACGATCTGCCCGCAGGGCTGCGCCAGGCCATTGCAGGGCGAATGTCGGATGCGTTGGCGAGCTTCGTCTCCGGCTGCGGCTGGCTGACGCCGGAGCGCAGCGCCAGGCTGGCGCGCGAGTCGACCGAGCGGGTTGCCGTCGCACTCGCAGCAGGCGGCGAAGACAGCGATGCGCCTGCGATCGTCGAATGCCTGCGCGAGAATGGCCGGCTGACGCCGGGGCTGATGCTGCGCTCGCTTCTCAGCGTCGAGCCTGCCCTGGCGGAGGCGGCATTCTCGTCGCTCTCGGGTCTGCCGCTCGCTCGCGTGTCGGCGATCCTCCGGGACCGGAGCGGCGCGAGCTTGCGCGGGCTCTACCGCAAGGCGGGCATGCCGGGCTCCTTGCTGCCGGCCTTTGTTGCGGCGATCGCTGCGTTGAACCTATCCGGCTTCGAACGGGTGAGCGGAACGCAGGGCATCGACCGCGCCGTCATGGCAAGCGTCATGAGCTACTGCGAGCGGCTCGAAGGCAGCGAGGCCGATTCGCTGAACGGGCTGCTGCGGCGGCTCGATGCCGAGGCGGCACGTGAGGAAGCGCGGTCGATGGCGGATTCGTTTGCAGACGATGCGGCGCTCGCCCTGCTGGTCGAGGCTGACCCATCCCTGCTGGTCGAACTCGACGAGGCGGATCTTCGAAGCGCCGCCTGAGGCGGCGTCACCGGCTGGTCAATAGCCGAATTGCTCGCGCAGGATGCGTTCGTCCAGGCTGTGGCCGGGATCATGCAGCATGACGAGGTCGATGCTCCGATCGATTGCGATCGCGACCGAGACGACATTGTCGATCTGGATATGGTCTGCCATCGCGCTGACCGGGCGTTTTGGCGCTTCCAGCACCTCGATCATGACCTGTGCCTGGTCGGGAAGCAGGGCCCCCCGCCAGCGCCGCGGGCGAAAGGCGGCGATCGGGGTCAGGGCCAGCAGCGGCGCATCGAGCGGCAGGATCGGGCCATTGGCCGAGAGATTATAGGCTGTCGAGCCCGCCGGCGTCGCCAGCAGGATACCGTCGGAAATCAGCTCCTCCAGCCGTACCTGGCCATCGACGGACAGGCGCAGCTTCGCCGCCTGGTAGGAGCGGCGGAGTAGGGACACTTCATTGATCGCCTTGGCACGGAATTCCCGCCCATTCTCGTCGATCGCGAGCATCGAAAGCGGGTGGACGATGCTGCGATGAGCGGCTTCTAGCCGTTTGGTCAGGCCGCGCTCGCGGAACTCGTTCATCAGGAAGCCGACCGAGCCGCGATTCATGCCGTAGATCGGCTTGCCTGTGCCGATGAAGCGATGCAGCGTCTGCAACATCAGCCCGTCGCCACCAAGCGCCACGATGACATCGGCGCTGTCGCAATCGGCATTGCCATAGCGCGCGACGAGCTTCTCCAGCGCGGCTTCTGCCTCTGGCGTCTCACTGGCGACGAAGGAGATGGCTGCGAAGCGCGCGGTCATCAGGGGGTCCGGATCAGCCAGGCTCAGGGGCAAGGAGTGGCTGGCATAGCACGGCGGTGACGGAAGGGGCGAGCCAGGGCGGGCATAAAAAAGCCGGGGTCGCCCCCGGCTCGATGCGCAGCGATGCCGCATGCCTCAGATGGACGTGGTCCATTGCACGGGGACGAGCTCGAAGCCGTTGCCCGATTTCGCGATGTGGCCGGTGGCTGGGAATGGCGCGTGGTAGAATGCGACCTGCATCTTGTCCGCGGCGACCATGTCGAGCAGCTTGCGGCGTGTGGCGGCAGCTTGCGGGCCGTCCATATCGAACACCGCGGACCAGTCGGGATTGCGGGCGAATAGGGCTGGGTGGTTGGTCGTGTCCGACATCACCATCATCCTCGCCGTGCCGGAGCTGAGCGCGAAGGTGGTGTGGCCGGGCGTATGGCCAGGGGCCGCAATGGCGGTGATGCCGGGCAGGATTTCCTTGCCGGCCTCAAACTGCTTCACATCCTTGGCAATCGGGCCGAAGACGCGGCGGACGCCGCCAAATGCCCCCTTCATGGCCTCGGGTGCGGCACTCATCCTGGCGTCGTCCATCCAGAAGCTCCATTCTGCCGCTGGGACCATGACCTCGGCATTGGGGAAAACGGCCGAGCCGTCTTTCAGGCGAAAGCCGTTGATATGGTCGCCGTGGAAATGGCTGAAGACAACCGTAGATACATCTTTCGGATCGAAACCGGCGGCGCGGAAATTGGCGAGCCAGGTTCCGGAGGTCGGTGCGCCCGAATCGCCATTGCCGGTATCGATCAGGATGAGTTTTCCGCCGCTCTGGATGGCGAGCGTCGTGAAGGTGATGTTCAATGCATCGGCTGGCAGGAAGGCCTGCGCCATCGCCGTCTTGACGTCCGCGAGTTCCGCATTGCGGACGAAACCCTCGAGCGGACGACGGGCGAAACCGTCATTGATCGCGGTGAGGATCATGTCACCGATCTTGTAGCGATAGTATCCGGGCGCCTGATTCACGGGGGCTCCTTGCGCTTGAGCCGGTGTGAGCCCGGCGGGTAAATCCAACGTGGTGGCAACAGCGAGCGCGCCGGCACCGGCAATCACGGTGCGGCGCGACGGACTAAAAGGTGGCATTGCAGTCTCCCTGGGCGCGTCTTCGGCCTGGGCAGCAGCCTAGCGTCCGATTCGGGGGCTTCAACCGCGCGGGGGTGTTGCAGGGTCAAGTTTCCGTGAGTGGTGCGTTCGTGATGCGCTGGCCGTCTGCCGGCACGCGATGGTCGTGCGAAGGGACGCTGGCAGCCAGCAGTCCGTCATAACGCGCGAGCGCCCGCAGCATGGCCGCGCAAAGAGCCAATGAGCCGAGCATGGCGTTGCCCGAACATTCGGCGACCAGGGCTTGGAAGGCCGCGCTGTCCTCATCGGCGAGACATCGCAGGCTCCAGCTCCACTCCGGAGCCTTCTGGCGCAGCAGATTGATAGCGACGTCGATATTGGCGCTGACCAGGCCAAGCGCCTTCCAGAGCGATCCCTGTTGATAGATGCCGCCCATGGGCGTGCGGCGGCCGACGAGATGGCTCGGCTTGCGCCGTACGGTGAAGCCCAGAGCCTCATAGATATCGGCATCAAGCGCGCGATCGGGCCTTTCGGCCGTCTCGCAACGCTCGGCCAGCGCGAGCAAGTGTTCCCGTCTGTCCATGGCCGTTCGCCTAGCCCGGAGGCTCTTACACCATCGCTTGCACTTTCGTGCCGCTAACCGGTCGCACGAAGCGAGCCAGAGATGTGTGGTGCCGGCTGAGGGGATTGAACCCCCGACCTTCGGTTTACAAAACCGCTGCTCTACCGCTGAGCTAAGCCGGCCCGGTCGGCCAGATGCGGTTACCAGTCACACGCGGCGAGGGCAAGATCGGGAACCACTTGCCCAAAGAAAAGCCCCGCCTCGAGGAGGCGGGGCTCGCACCTGTCGGCGATGGGCCGATCAGTTGTTGTCGTAGGTGAGGATGTCGCGATCCTTGGTCTCGGGCACGAAGAGCATGCCGATGACGAAGGTCATCATCGCGATCACGATCGGGTACCAGAGGCCGTAGAAGATGTCGCCGGTGCCGGCCACCATGGCGAAGGAGGTCGCCGGCAGCAGGCCACCGAACCAGCCGTTGCCGATATGGTAGGGCAGGGACATGCCGGTGTAGCGGATACGGGTCGGGAAGAGCTCGACCAGGGCGGCGGCGATCGGGCCGTAGACCATCGTCACATAGATGACGAGGATCGTCAGGATGCCGATGATGGTCAGCGACTGGGCGTTGAACAGCGCGTTCATGAAGCCGGTCTTGACGATTCTGGCGTCGCCCGCCGCGGGATAGCCGGCGGCGACCGCTTCCTTGGCGATGTTGGCGGCGAAGCCGGCATCGATTGCGACATCCTTGCCGTTGACCGTGACCTTGGCTGCGGTGCCGGCCGGGGCCGGGACCTGGGTGTACTGGATCGCCTGCGAGGCGAGCGTGCGGCGGGCGACATCGCAGGGCTGGGTGAAGGTGCGCACGCCGACCGGGTCGAAGACCGAGCCGCAGGTGGCCGGATCGGCGACGACCTGAACCTTGACGTTCTCATGGGCTGCCGCGAGGCCGGGATTGGCAGCCTTGGTGAGCGCGCCGAAGAGCGGGAAATAGGTCAGCGCCGCGATCAGGCAGCCGGCCAGGATGACGGGCTTGCGGCCGATCCTGTCCGAAAGCGAGCCGAACAGGATGAAGCCGCCGGTGCCGAGGATCAGCGACCAGGCGATCAGCACGTTGGCCGAATAGAGATCGACCTTCAGGATGCTTTGGATGAAGAACAGGGCGTAGAACTGACCGGTGTACCAGACGACGGCCTGGCCGGCAGTGAGGCCGAACAGCGCCAGCAGGGCGATCTTCGCATTCTTCCACTGGCCAAAGGCCTCGGAAAGCGGTGCCTTCGAGCCGCTGCCCTCTTCCTTCATCTTCTTGAAGGCCGGGGATTCCTGCATCTGCAGGCGGATCCAGACGGAGATCGCCAGCAGGAAGATCGAGGCCAGGAACGGAATGCGCCAGCCCCAGGCGGTGAATTCGGCCTCACCCATGGTGGTGCGGATGCCGAGAATGACGATCAGCGAAAGCAGCAGGCCGAGCGTCGCCGTGGTCTGGATCCAGGAGGTGTAGAAGCCGCGACGGCCCGGAGGCGCATGCTCGGCGACATAGACCGCTGCGCCGCCATATTCACCGCCGAGCGCCAGGCCCTGCAGCATGCGCAACGCGATCAGGATCACCGGTGCGATCCAGCCGATCGAGTTGTAGCTCGGCAGCAGGCCGACCAGGAAGGTCGAGGCGCCCATGATCACGATCGTGACGAGGAACGTGTATTTGCGGCCGATGAGATCACCCAGGCGGCCGAAGAACAGCGCGCCGAAGGGGCGGACGAGGAAGCCGGCGGCGAAGGCGAGCAACGCGAAGATGGCGCGCGTATTCGGATCGAAGGCCGAGAAGAAATGCGCGCCGATCATCACGGCGAGCGAACCGTAGAGATAGAAGTCGTACCATTCAAAGACGGTGCCGAGCGACGAAGCGAGAATGACGCGCTTCTCTTCCTTCGTCATGGGGCGTCGCGTCGCCGCAGCCCCCGATGTCTGTGCTGCCATGCTCATGGCGTTCTCCCCTGAATAATGCCCGGCATCGGGACTATCCCCCGGGCCGCCCGTTTCCCTGTGGCTCGATTTCTTGCGACACGATGCCACTGCCTGCCGGGTGAAGTTTCGCTTGCACTGATCCGGCAATTGCTCAGGAATGCGCTTGCACGAAACGTTGTGCAATCAAGCACTTGGTCTTGCATCGTTCGACGTAAGACTTAAGGCGTAGGGGCCTTGCCCATTTGCCTGTGCGATGGATTTTCCCTGATTGGCAGTGCGGCGCTGACCGTCCTATAGTCGGCACGAGGCCGAGTTGATGCGGGGAAAGGGAGCGCGCCGATGCCGCGCATCCATGCAACATTGCCGCTTCTGGGATTCATCGTTTTCCTGAGTCCTGCCCACCCGGCTGCCGCGGGTGGGTCAGGCAGGGTTTTCGCGCCAGCTGCGCCGCCCTCGTTTGCGCCGCGAATCGCGCCTGGCTTTCGGCACCTGGCGCGCCAGAACGGTCCGATGTTCCGGCGTGATCATGCCAGACGCTTTCTGGGCAATCCGGGGTTCATCGGCGGCCCGTGGTACTCCCCCTCCGATTCTGGCCGCGACACCGTGATCCTGCAGAAGCGTGAGTCGGAGCGGACCGTCGATCGCTCGCTCGATTACACGCCGGTGGTGGTGGGTATTCCGCGCTCGCCGACGCCCGAGCCGGTGATCTACCGGCTGGAAGGTTCGCGCCAGCGGCCGGTCGTGCGCATCATCCGCGTCGGCGAGCAGGGAGGCTATGCCCGCGACGAGGAAAGCGCGCGCATCCGTAATGTGCCCCGGCGCTGAGCGTCAGCGTCGGCGGCTCGCAGCGTAGAGCGCAATCGCGGTGGCGTTGGAGACGTTGAGGCTGGTGATCGCGCCCGGCACTTCCAGCCTTGCCAGATGATCGCAGAGATCCCGGCTGCGTTGGCGCAGGCCTTTGCCTTCCGCGCCCATCACCATGACGAGCGGCCGCTGCAGCGCGATTTCGTCGAAGGCAGTCGCTCCCTCCGAGTCAAAGCCGATTCGCTGGAAACCGCGCTTGCCGAGCTGGTCCAGCGCGTCGCCGAGATTGCGCACCGCGATCAGCGGAACATGCTCGAGCGCGCCGGATGCCGATTTTGCCAGCACGCCGGTTGCTGCCGGAGAATGGCGAATCGTGACGATCACTGCGGCAGCGCCGAACGCGGCGGCCGAGCGCATGATGGCGCCGACATTGTGCGGGTCGGTGATCTGGTCGAGCGCGAGCGCGATCGCGTCGTCGGGCAGGCTGTCGAGATCAGGCGAGGGCAGGGGATCACAGACCAGATAGAGGCCCTGGTGCACGGCATCGGGAGTGAGCAGGCGGTCGATCTCGGACGGGCGGACCAGCTCGGGTTCGAGCGGCAGCGCGCCGATCTCTTCGCTCAGCCGCTTCAGGGCGTTCTCCGTGGCGAGAAGGCGTCGAAAGCGCCGGTTGGGATTGCGAAGTGCCTCGATGACCGGATGGACGCCGTAGAGCACGGCCTCATCGATATCGCCGGGCCGGTGTAGCGGGGGACCGGCATCGCGGTCGCGGCGTGCGAAGGGCTTGCTGCCGGGCCTGGCCGGCTTGGGGCGGAACGGCGCGGGCATGGGGGACCTCCGAAGCGTGACGGCCCATGCCCTGCCATGGCGGGCGGCGCTTTGCCAGCCCGGACGACGGATTTTCGGTGTCGTGCAGCAGCGGGCGCTGTCGCGGGCAAGAGGGATTGAGAGGGAACGGAATGGTCAGGACCGAGGATATCCAGCGTTTCGTCGTGATTACCGGTGGCCCTGGTTCCGGCAAAACGACGTTGATCGAGGCGCTCTCGCAGCGAGGATTCGCGACGTCTCCGGAAGCCGGACGCGCCATCATTCGCGATCAGGTGGCGATCGGAGGGCAGGCATTGCCCTGGGCCGATCGCCAGCTCTTCGCGGAACTGATGCTGGGCTGGGAATTGCGTTCCCATCAGGCTGCGAGGGAGCGGGCCGGCCAGGTCATCTTTGATCGAGGGGTTCCCGATGTCGCGGGTTATCTCAGGCTCTCGGGGCTTGCCGTTCCAGCGCATGTGGACAACGCGGCAAGACGGTTCCGCTACCGAAGCGAGGTCTTCATCGCGTCGCCCTGGCGCGAGATCTTTGGGCAGGACGAGGAGCGCAAGCAGAATTTCGCCGAGGCCGAGCGAACCTATCAGGCGCTGGTCGCGGCCTATGACGACTATGGCTACCGGCTCTGCGAGCTGCCGCGGTGTGGTGTCGAGGAGCGTGCGGATTTCATTCAGGCCCGGATTGCCAGCGCGTTCTGAGGCTTGGGCCATGCTGGCGGCAAGGAAGCAGGTTGGGGATGGATACAAGGAAACGTGGGTGAACGGTTTTTTGCCGTTGACACGCCGGAGCCCGGTCACCATAAGTCCGCCCGCACCTGTTGCCCGTCACGAAAGTGAAACAGGCGCTTGGACAACGCTGCTTCACGGCGCGCGTCCACGACACGGCGGGGGAATGTCCCGAGCGGCAAAGGGGGCGGACTGTAAATCCGCTGGCTATGCCTTCGCAGGTTCGAGTCCTGCTTCCCCCACCACCGTGTCCTGTCTATGTTGATGTCGCCGTTCAGGCGGTGTCGCACCCGGCGCGGGTGTAGCTCAATGGTAGAGCAGCAGCCTTCCAAGCTGAATACGAGGGTTCGATTCCCTTCACCCGCTCCAATATTCTCGCCTCAGAATGGCGAAGAGCCCGCTCGGGCAATCCGGACAGGTCGGATAAGTGGCGTTCCTGCCTGATCGGCGCCGGCGTCAAGATCAGCATGGACGGCAAAGGTGCCTGGCGCGACAACGTCTTCGTCGAGCGCCCCTCTCGATCGGTAACATATGAAGAGGTCTATCTGCGCGCCTATGGCGGCGTGTCCGAGGCTCGCGCCTCGATCGGCTGGTATCTGACCTAACGGCCGGAGGCGAACCAGCTCTCCAGCTTGCAAGCTCGCCACAAATTCGTCGGCCAATCGCCTTTGCTTCTGCGCAGATTAGCCTCGATCTCGGCTGATTGACGCCATGAAGGTAAACAATCTTCCGGCCGCCTCGTACCGTTTTGGTACATGACGCTCCCCCCCGTGGCTATCGCTCACGGCACCTAGAGAGAGGGAAGACCGCCTTGGCTCGCTTCGCGCATGATACGCATCAACGACACGACAACCATCACCAGCACGGTGATCACAATCCGCCCCAACCGCCCGAGACGCCCACTCCCCCCACCTCATCTGCTCCGGAATTTTCGGATCTCGGTGCCACGTTCAACGACGCGACCCGCGCGCTCGTTGGCGGCCTATGGCAAAACGCAATCGAGGAAGGCGGCCAAGGCCATGGCAGCGTGGTGCGATATGTGGACGACCTCAAAGCGGTGGAGAGCGGTCTCCAGTCCGAGATAAAGGCAGGTCAATTTTCCGGCGACACGCTCACGCATATCCAGACGGTCTTGTCCGACATCACGACCGCGCTTTCGGCAGCGACAGCATCCGTGAATGGCGGCGGATCATTCGGCAGCGTTGCAAATGCCGAGACCGCGCTGCGTGCAAGCCACCTCGACATCCTCGATATCGTCAATAACGATCACACGCTTTCGACCTTGGCCACGCAGAATGGCGCGACCGGATTTCTCGCTGCACCGGCGACGCTCCCCGACGGTGTGACTGCCGCGACAGCGCCTCATGCCACCCTGGCCGAGATCGGTGCCATCTTCAACGATGCGGCCAATCGCATTCTCGGCGGTGTCAATTCGGACAACAAGGCGATCATCACAAGTGACATGAACGCCGTCGTCAGCGGCCTCAAGCATTTGATCGACGCGCAGCCCGCGCAGTTCGAGGGTCTCACCGGCATTCATGCCGACACCGTCATGAGGCAGGCGCAGCTCGAAATCACCTATATCAACCGGGCGGGCATCGACCCGGACGCCGGCCGGGGCAGCAACGACAATATCCTGGACATGATCGATATCATCCAGGGCGATGCAAATCTGGCTGGTATGGCCAGCCAGGGAGGCGTATCGGGCTTTTCCCAATTTCCTGACGCTCTCAATCCAACCCCGAGATATCAGGACAATGCCGCTCAAACGGCATTCTGGGCAAACTTCATTGCTCAAGGCAACACGCTGGGCCAGCGGGCAGAACAACTCGTCGGATCGGGCGATACACATGCGATCAATGCCCTGATCAGCGAGTTTCAAACCTTCGAGAAGAACGCAACCAAGTTCGATCTGGCGCAGGGTGGGATCTTCGGGGCACGCTTCGACAATGAATTGACACCGAGCAGCACGCTCGGGGCCGAAGTCGATGCGATGGTCAAAGGTCTCAAGACCGGCGATGCTGCCCTGGTCACGGCAGCTGCCGAGGTCATCCACGACAATGCTGCGGACGTGGCCGGCAACAACATTCCGATAACCGGCGGCCATTTCAATCCGGATGGTCTGACTGTGGCCGAAGTGCTGTCGACGGCGGTCACTGCGCCAGCGACCGCAGCCGCTGAACCGAAACCGACGCCGACACCTCCGGGGACGGTCGCTGACGCTGCCCCGGCTTCGTCACATGATCATGCGACAGCCGACATCCATCATTCACCGATTGTCGATACAGCACAGCATTTCCATCACATGTGGGGATGACATCGCGCGAGCAGGCTTCCAACTCCTGGTTCATCCATGGCGTTGGAAGCCGGCTCGGCCGATCGGCCGCAGACAGGCGGATGTCATTGTTGGCTCCCGAAAGCAGGGCTGACCCCGCCATTGCGTGATCTGATTGGCGCGGACGTCGAACGGCCGCGCCAACTCCAAAAGCGTCCCGTCGCCTTTCAGCGCCGGCAACGCCGCCTTCGCCTTGAAAGCCGGCCTTGTGGTTCCGGCGTGTCCGTCTCTCCTGCCTAAGCCGACCTGCCTTGGATTGCCCGAGCCGGCTCTGTGTCTCGCTCACGCCGGTCGCTTCATCGCGCCGCGCGGCTTGAGGGGAACTGGCGCATTCTTGCCGGAAAAAAGGGGCGGTATCGCCCGTCAAGCACATGTGATCGCCGACACGTATCGGCCGGACGAAAAGGCGCAGAAGAGGCATGAGTCTCGCTCAAAGCTACGGACCAGAGATATTTCGATCCGGCACGATGTCCGATGGTGGCTCGATACGGGCATCTGACGATCCGGTCGCACGCGGGTTGCGCGCCAGTGCGCGTCGCATGACTGGAATCGCCGTATTCAGCGGCGTGATCAATCTGCTGATGCTGTCTGGCTCACTTTATATGCTGCAGGTCTATGATCGGGTGATCCCGAGCCGCAACATCGCGACCTTGCTTGGTCTTTCGCTCGTGGTTCTGCTGGCCTATCTCGTTCAAGGCTATGCCGACGCGCTGCGCTCGCGCATGCTCTCCCGCGTCGGAACGCTGTTCGATGTCGGCCTGCAGGAAGCGATCCACACCGCGCTCGCCACGCTTCCTCTGCGGGGCGTGAAGCCCATCTTGATGCAACAGCCACTCCGCGATCTGGATCAGATCCGGGCGTTCATGTCGGGCATGGGGCCGACGGCGTTCCTGGACATGCCTTGGATCCCGATCTTCATCGTCGCCTTGTTTCTGTTCCATCCGGCGATTGGCATCACGGCCGTGCTTGGAACCGTTGCCATCATTGCGATGACTGTGTTGACCGAGCGCGTGTCGCGCGGCGCAGCCAGAGCCGCCATGGACAGCAGCGCGCAGCGCCAGGTCCTGGCGGATGCGACCCGGCAAAATGCCGAAGTGATCCGGGCGCTTGGAATGCAGGACCGGTTCACGGCGCGTTGGTCGCAGGCCAATGAACGCTGTCTGCTCGAAAATGGCCGGGCCAGCGACGTCTATGCCAATCTCGGATCAGCGGCGAAGGTTCTTCGCTACGTGCTGCAATCGGGGATGTTGGGCATCGGCGCCTATCTCGTCGTCACCGACAAGGCGTCGGGGGGCATCATGATCGCGTCATCGATCATGATGGGGCGGGCGCTTGCCCCCGTCGAGGTGGCGCTTGGCAGCTGGAAACAACTTGTAGCTGCGCGCCAGAGCATTGTCCGCTTGCGCGAAATCCTCAAGGTGACCGCTGGACCTCCGGCGCCGCCGGTGCTGCTCCCGCGCCCTTGCCGCGAACTTCTGGTTCAGGACCTCGCCGTTACTGCACCAGGCACGGATAAAGCGATCGTCTCGAATATCTCATTTTCGCTTACGGCGGGCATGGGATTGGCGCTTCTCGGCGCGAGCGCATCGGGAAAAACTTCGCTGTCGAAGGCTCTTGTCGGAATTTGGCCGGTCAGCAATGGCGTGGTGCGGCTTGACGGCGCAGCGATCGATCAGTGGCGCAACGAGGACCTGGGGCGTCATGTCGGCTATCTTCCGCAGGATGTGGCCTTGTTCGACGGCACCGTCGCAGAAAATATCTGCCGGTTTGAAGACCAGGCGACGTCCGATGCCATTTTGAAGGCCGCGCAGATAGCAGGTGTGCACGACATCATCTTGCGCTTGCCGGAGGGATATTCAACGCGCATTGGCGAAGGCGGCATGTCGCTCTCAGCGGGGCAGCGTCAGAGGATTGGGTTGGCGCGCGCGGTCTACCGTGATCCGTTCCTCGTCGTGCTCGATGAGCCCAATGCCAATCTTGATGCGGAGGGGGAAGGTGCATTGGCGCGCGCCATTCAGATCCTGCGTCGCGACAAATCCATTGTCATCGTCATCTCGCATCGTCCCAGCGCTCTCTCCGAGCTGAACATGGCGATGGTCCTCCACGAGGGCAAGACGGTTGCATTCGGCCCCCGCGACGAGATCTTTGCGCGCGTTCACACAACGAAGACCGTGGCAACGCGCCGATCTGCGACAGCGTCAAGCGCGAACCAGATTGGTCAGACACAAGTTGCCGAGGTCGTTCCCTCGTGAACCGGAGTGACCCTGCGCAGCGTCCGGCGCATCTCAGTCCGCCCATCGCACCTGTCGACCCGACGCCGTTGGCGCCTGTGCCAGCAGATGTCGCGTCGGCCAATGGATCTTAACGGAAAATGTTCCATATCGATACACCTCGATCGACTGTTCCGCCCAGGGAAAGCGACGCCGCGGCCACGCCGGCGAGTGACCGATCGATCGACAGGCGCCGCGCCGGGGTGACGGCGGGCACGGCGGATGCCTGGAATGACACTCTGGCCTCGCGGGTCGAACGCGCGTTCAACCGCGAGCTCAGGATTGGCCTTCGGGTTTTGATTGCCGGCGGAGTCTTGATCGGTGCGTGGAGTGCATTGATGCCGCTGGCCGGCGCGGTCGCCGTTCCCGGCAATTTGGTCGTTCAATCGAACGTCAAGGCGATCCAGCATCCGACCGGCGGAATTGTCGCGCAGATCCCGGTCCATAATGGTGTGCGGGTGAACGCTGGCGATCTGCTGCTGCAACTGGATGCAACCCAAGCGCGGGCGAGTCTCCAGGTGGTGAGCAAGCAGCTTGATGAATTCCGGGTTCGGATTGCACGGCTGATGGCCGAGCGCGACGCTCACGCGCAGATCGAAACTCCGCTCGAGATGGCCGCACGTTCGGGGGAGACCGGCGTCAGCGCGCTCCTGGCATCGGAAGAGTCACTGTTCAAGGCTCGTGCGAATGCGCGTCAAAGCCAGAAGGACTTGCTGCAGAGCCGTGTCGCGCAACTCGGCGAAGAGATTTCAGGACTCGATGCCCAGCTCAAGTCGAAGGCAAGCCAGCTGGAATTGATCGCGGGCGAACTCTCCGGAATCAAGACGCTGTATGACAAGAAGCTTGTGCCGCTGACGCGATTTACGACCCTGCAGCGAGAGTCCGCGCGCATCGAAGGTGAGCGGGGTCAATTGATCTCGGCAATCGCCGAGACAAAGGCAAAAATCGGCGAGGCCCAGCTTCAGATCGTGCGGATCGATCAGGACTTTCGGACCGATGTCGTGAAGGAACTCGGCGAAGCCCGAGGCAAGGAGGCCGAGCTCGTCGAGCGTGCTGTTTCCGCGCGAGACCTCCTCGACCGGATCGATATTCGTGCACCGACTTCGGGCATCGTTCACCAGCTTGCTGCGCACACGGTCGGCGGGGTCATTCGCGCTGGTGATACGGTCATGGAAGTCGTGCCGGATTCCGACGATCTGCAGGTCGAGGCGCGGCTCCAGCCCAACGACATCGACCAGGTGCGGTCGGGTCAGAAAGCGTTCATCCGCTTTTCCGCCTTCAACCAACGTGTGACGCCGCAGCTCACCGGTGTCGTATCGTATGTTTCTGCCGACATCAGCCGGGACCAGCAGACAAATGCGCCGTTCTTTACGGTGAGGGTCGCTCTTCCCAACGACGAACGTCGCCGGTTGGCTGGCTCGACGCTCGTTTCGGGGATGCCAGCGGAGGTCTTCATGCAGACCGGGAGCCGCACGATGATGAGCTACCTGCTGAAGCCGATCTCCGATCAGCTGCACCGTGCCTTTATCGAGCGCTGACACGTGGCCAGCTTGTTCGGAAGGCTTCGCTTTTTTCTAAGAGCGCACTAAGCATGGAAAGGGTACGCTGATCGGTCTGGACTTGCGCTACGTCATAACATCGCGCTCACATGGCTATCGAGATCGCGCTGCCGCGTAACCAGGTATAGATTCGATCTGTTGGCAGCGAAGCTGTTGAATATAGCTCGGAACAGGAGCCAGGACGATGCGAACGGTTCAACGGGCATGCCTGCTGATCGCCAGCGGGATTGTGTTGTCGGGCTGCCAGGTGACGCAAGAGAGGGCTGCGCAGCTCGCTCCTGTCTGCGCGATTCCGGTCAATCGAACAGTCCAATCCATGTACTGGCTTGAATGCCAGTCGGTCTATTCGTCCTCGGGCTCTTATGCGAAGCGCTATTAGGAACTGGCCGAGGGGCGGAGGCACACCGCCCGCCGACCTGCGCTGACCAGCCTGCCTCGTCGACTGGTGCCCGCCATGTCTGGTGGTGTCCCTCAGCCCTGACCCCGCACATTGCTGCCACCGGCATGTTCGCCTTCTAAGAGACTTGCGTCAGCGCGAGGATGGCGCGGTCGCGGCGTGTTTCGGCTCCTGCGGGATCTCCATTCGCGTGCAGTGGGTTTGCCTGCGGCCGGACTTTGCCCTGCACGCCGCTCGCCCCCGACGCGAATTCGGGTGGATGTTCAAGGCTCGCGATCTCGCCTAGTTCTTCTCGGCCCTTCCGCCGCACGGACACGCGCGCCGCATGACCCTGACCGATATCGCGACGAGAACCTACAACCACGGCTGGCGGCTCGACCCGATCATTCGCAGCCTGCTCGACACGGATTTCTACAAGCTGCTGATGCTGCAGATGATCCGGAGCTTTCATCCGGACGTGCAGGTCACCTTTTCCCTGATCAACCGGTCCCGCCATATCCGGCTTGCCGATCTCGTCGATGAGAACGAGCTCAGGGCGCAGCTCGATCATGCCCGTGGGTTGCGCTTCAGCAAGAAGGAATTGATCTGGCTCGCGGGCAACAGCTTCTACGGCAGGACGCAGATGTTCTCGCCGGATTTCCTGGCCTGGCTCGCCGAATTCCAGTTGCCCGAATACGAGCTCAGGCGGGTGGACGGGCAGTATGAGCTGCATTTCAGCGGTCCCTGGACCCACAGCACGATGTGGGAGGTGCCGGCGTTGGCGATCATCAATGAGTTGCGTGCGCGTCGGGTGATGGTCGGCCAGAAGCGCTTCTCGCTGGACGTGCTTTATGCCCGCGCCAAGGCCAAGATGTGGGCGAAGGTCGAGCGCCTGCAGCAATTGCCGGAGCTGCGTCTCTCGGATTTCGGAACGCGACGCCGGCACGGGCATCTCTGGCAGCGCTGGTGCGTCGAGGCGCTGAAGGAGGGGCTCGGGCCGCGCTTCACCGGCACGTCGAACGTGCTGCTCGCCATGGACAATGATTTGGAGGCCATCGGCACCAACGCGCATGAGCTGCCGATGGTGCTCGCTGCGCTGGCCGATAGCGACGAGGCGATGCTGGCTGCGCCCTACCGCGTGCTCGGGGAGTGGAGCAAGGTCTATGGCGGCAATCTTCTGATCGCATTGCCTGATGCCTTCGGAACCACCGATTTCCTACGGCGTGCACCCGATTGGGTTGCGGACTGGACTGGGTTCCGTCCCGACAGTGCCCCGCCAATCGCAGCCGGCGAGCAGATCATCGCCTGGTGGCGCGAGAAGGGGCGCGATCCGCGCGAAAAGCTGCTGGTGTTCTCGGACGGGCTGGACGTCGCCGCGATCGAACGAGTCTACCAGCACTTCGATGGAAAGGTGCGCATGGCTTTCGGCTGGGGCACCGATCTCACCAACGACCTCGTCGGCTGCTCGCCGGACGGCTCGCGCGCGCTCGATCCGATGTCGCTGGTCTGCAAGGTGACGCGGGTCAATGGCCGGCCGGCAGTGAAGCTCTCCGACAATCCTGAGAAGGCGTCGGGCGAGTCAGGGGAGGTTGCGCGCTATCGGCGGGTGTTCGGGGGGCACGCAGCCGTTTCGTCATGAGGCAAGCGGGCCCGGTCGCAGAGGGGATTTCTCCACATGCGCAATACCTTGGTTTAGCTGGTGCAATGGTTTCATGATCGTTAACGCCTGAGGTGCATTTCGCGCTGGGGGCATTGCGACATCATGATTCGACTTCTCGTTGTGGCCGTTCTGGGCGCGGCGCTTGCCGGCTGCGTTACGCCGGACCGGGGACTGACCTTCTCGGAGATACGCGATCTCAGGATCGTCGACGTTATCGTCGAAACGCCAAAGCCCGTCGACGCCCAGACAGCCATAGTCTGGCCGAAGGCTGGAATGGCCTATGCCGGTACGCAGATGCCGGCATCGACCCGTCCCGTTTCCCTAGGGCGTGATCCTGCCGGAGCGGGCAATGGGCCGACGCCGGAGGAGGCTGCGTGGGATGAGAAATTCATGGCTCTCAGCCGGAGCGCGGCTGCTCGGACGCAGATGTACAGCACGCTGGCGCAGATCACTCGCGACAGCTTCCGCAAGCGCTTTACGGAGCAGCCCTCGGGCAAGCACCCGGCCAAGCTGAAAGTCGTGGTCAAGTCGCTGGTCGCCCCGGGTGGGCAGGCGAGTTTCAGCGCGGACGTGATTGTGCTCGACGGGGTGAACGGGCGGCCGCTGACGCAATACCCGAACCTCGTCGGGGTCCGCGCTGCATCGACAGCGATGGTGCCGGCTACGCCCGTGGGAATCCTCATCGGAATTGCTGCGATCGCCATTGCCGACCAGATTCGTGGTGATCCGGCGTATGAGGCCATCGACAGTGCCTCTGCGTCGTTTTCCGGTTGGCTCCTGCGCGAGTAGCCGCGGCCGGGTTGTGGCGCTTTGGGAGCATTGAGGGGCTCGGCCGTGGCCGGGAGGCTTCCTGGCGAACAGATTCCGGTGCTGGCCGACTGAGGGCGGCGGTCTCGTGACCATGCCCTGAGCGCAGGACGCATGCGGTTGGGGCGGCGCGATGCGTGGCGGGCGTCATCTCGCCCGCCACAGCTTGCATCGACGCGCAAAACCCCCTAATGCGACCCCGTTTTCCGGCCGGGGATGGCCGTCGTCGAGGAAAAGGTGTCATGGCCAAAGAGAAGTTTGCGCGGACGAAGCCGCACTGCAATATCGGAACGATTGGTCACGTTGACCATGGCAAGACGTCTTTGACGGCAGCGATCACGAAGGTGCTGGCTGAGTCGGGCGGGGCGTCGTTCACGGCGTATGACCAGAT